>NZ_JBMSDS010000001.1:0-1130913 GCF_049445735.1 Phenylobacterium sp. VNQ135
CGGCCAGTCGGAGGCCGCGCCCTTCTGGATCGACTTCCTGCGCTCGCTCAGCCGGCGCGGCCTGAAGGGGGTGAAGCTGGTGATCTCCGACGCCCACGAGGGCCTGAAGCTGGCCATCGCCCAGGTGCTGGGCGCCACCTGGCAGAGGTGCCGCGTGCACACCATGCGCAACCTCCTGGCGCGCGTGCCCAAGGCCCAGCAGTCGCGCGTCGCGACCATGATCCGCGAGGTCTTCGTCCAGCCGACCCAGGAGAAGGCCCGCGAGCTGTGGCGCGCCATCGCCGCCTCCGCCCACAACAGCCTGCCCAAGCTCGCCCAGGCCATGGAGGCGGCCGAGGACGACGTCCTGGCCTACATGACCTTCCCCGCCGCTCACCGTCAGAAGCTGCACAGCACGAACACGCTCGAACGGCTGAACAAGGAGGTGAAGCGCCGGGCCGACGTCGTCGGCATCTTCCCAAATGAGGCCTCGATCATCCGCCTCGTCGGCGCCGTGCTCATGGAGCAGAACGACGAATGGCAGCTGCAGCACCGCTACCTCAGCCTGGAGCCGCTCGCCGATCTCGGCCAGCCCCCCGACGAGGATCAGATCCTGCTTGTTCCACCCGCCGCAGGGCCCATACTTACACCGCGCTCGGCCTGAGACGTCACACCGCCAGGCCAGCCCAATTTCCACCACTCAGGTGGACGTGACCGGGGGCGGCGCAGGGGTCTGCGGCGTCACGCGTCGGAGCCCCGCTTGGTCAGCGGTCCGAGCTTTCGCCGACCGGCCGAGGACAGTCCTGGCGGGCGGTCAGACCCGATCATGATCGCTGCGGCGCAAGCTGGTGCGATGGCGCCGGGCGATTGGCAGGCGCGCCGCCTGGTCCTTGTCCCGCATGGCGGTCCTGTCCCACTCGGCCGCCAGCCAAAGCAGATACTCCCTCTGTGCGGGATCGACGGCTTGCGCGCGCAACCGGAGTTCGGCCGCGCGCTCGGCGGGCGTGCGACGAATTGGGACGTTCGGAGCAGCGGAAAGCACGGTTGCAGGATAACAGCAAGCCCGTCGTGGGGCCAGGGGATGCTGCCGTCGTGGGCGCGGCGCACCGCGCTTCCGCGGGCATCAATCGGCCTCGGAGCGCTGCCGCTCGCACGACGAATTTCCACGGCCTCCTTGGACGCCACGGCAGTCGTCGTCGCTGCGAAGGCCCTTGCTCGGAGAGACTCGTCATTGCCATGTTACCAACACGGCCGCCCGCCACCGAGGCGCGCCCGCCCCCTGGGGCGTCCCGGAACTGAACGGCGCCGGACAGACGGCGGTGAACGAGAACAGATATGCGGATCAAGATGGACAAGCTCCCCAACGCATGGGTCGAACTCAATGACCGTGTCATCATCGCCCGGGTGAGGGGCGAGGCCACCGAGGAGCTTCTCGCCGAGGTGCAAGCCAAGGTGCTACTCCTGATGGAAGACACCCGCGTTCACCGGATTCTCTATGATACGCTTGAGATGAATTCTCCCACGGTCGAACTCACGCTTGTTCAACAGCAATATAGCGAAAAGATTCACGCCCTGGGGGTCAGGGTCGCGATCCTCGTTCCAACCACAAGGATCGCATATCTCGCCCGCATTGCGTTCGGGCAGGGCGACCACCGTGTCTTCTACAACGATATCGCGGGCGCGCTTCAGTGGCTCGTGGAGGACGGTTCTGCCTGAGATCCCAGCAGTCGCTTCGATGAGGTCCCCGCGATCGCGGCCGCCTCTCCGCGATCCCGCGTATCCGCTCGCCGCTTCTGCATCGCGGGCGTCGCCCCGCTCCTCGTGAGCGAACTCGCGACGAGCGCCAGACGCGTCGCTGAGCATGCGAACCGCCCTGCGCTTCGCCATGCTTCGGAACTGGTGTCGCCCAGGATCGATGTCGCGGCGACCTCCATTCCATGGAGAAGCACCGAAGCGGATCGCCGATGAGCTCGTGCCAGCGGTCGATCGGGACCTGCGTGGTGATGATCGCCGCGCCGCAGCCGTAGCGCTCCTCAAGGATCTCCAGGAGGTCGTGGCGGGCCTGGGCGTTCAGGGGCTCGAGGCCCCAGTCGTCGATGATCAGCAGTTTGACGCCGCCCAGGGCGCGCATGACGCGGGGATAGCGGCCATCGGCCTTGGCCAGGGCGAGGTCCGCGAAGAGCTTCGACGCCCGCTTGTAGAGGACGGAGCGGTTGTTGCGGCAGGCCTGATGGCCGATGGCGCAGGCGAGCCAGCTCTTGCCCACGCCCGTGGGGCCGCTGAGGATCAGGTTCTCGGCGCGGTCGATCCAGCCGGTCTGCAGCAGGCTCATCACGAGCGCTCGGTCCAGCCCCCTCGCGGCGCGCCAGTCGATGTCCTCCGGCGCCGCCGGGTGGCGCAGATGCGCGTAGCGCAGCCGCGCCTGCAGCCGGCGGTCCTGCCGATGCGAGTTCTCGGATTCCAGGATCAGGCCCAGCCATTCGGCGTGGGATAGCGCGGCCGCCTCGGGGTTCTGGGTCAGCTCGGCGAAGGCCTTGGCCGCGCCGCGTAGGCCGAGCTCCTGCAGGCGTTCGACGGTGGGATGGGTGAGCATGAGTGTCTCTCCTTCAGTGGTAATAGGTGGAGCCGCGGATGTTGGCGTGATGGATGGGTGCGGCCTCCTCGGCGTCGGCGGCGAGAGGCCGCCGGTCCAGGCCATGGTCGAGGATCGAGCGGATCGAGCCGTAGCTGCGGGCGCCGATCTCGAGCGCCCGCGCGCAGGCGCGCTCCAGCCGCTCGCGCCGAAGGGGCGCGCCAGGCCCACCACGCCCTGGCAGGCGCGCAATCCGAGGAGCGGGTGGCGTTTAGCCTCGAAGATCAGCTGCACGGCGAGGGCCGTGGCCGGGCCGATCGCTTCGGCCTGACGGCGCACGCTCTCGATGGTCCAGCCGGCGTAGGCGCGATGCGCCTCCGGCATGTGGGCCATGTCGGTCGTGTGCTTGCCGCAGCCGCCCTCGCGGACATGGGCGGCGATCCGCTCGCCCTTGTGGAAGATCTCCACCGTGCGCGTCGTGGCGCGCACCTCCACCTGCTCGCGAACGAAGCGGTGCGCGACGGAGAAATAATCGCCGTCGACGTCGACATGGTAGTCGAGCGCCACCCGGCGGATCTTCCACTCCGCATAGACGTAGGGCTCGGCCGGTAACGGCTTGAGCACGGCCTTCTCCACCTGTTCGAAGAGATCTCGCCGGGAGACGCCGAGCTTCTTCATCAGCCGCGCATTCAGCGTCGCCGTCAGCTCGAAGATCGCCTGGTTCAGCTCGGCCAGCGAGGTGAAGCGCCGGTTGCGGAGCCGCGCCAGGATCCAGCGCTGCACGACCTGGACGCCGACCTCGGCCTTGGCCTTGTCCTTCGGCCGGCGGACCCGCGTGTTGAGGGCGGCCATGCCGTAATGGTCGCAGAACTCGGCGTAGGTGCGCTGCACCGCCGGCTCGCAGATCAGCGCCTTGGCGATCGTCGCCTTGGCGTTGTCCAACACGCTGAGCTGCGGCGCGCCGCCGATCCGCCACCAGCCGCTTCAACTTGGCGTTCTCCTCCTCCAGCGGCTTCAGCCGCCGGATATCCACGCCGCCCATGCCGGCGAATTGCTTCTTCCACCGGTAGAACGTCCCGCCGGAGATGCCCGGCCTGCGGCAGATCTCCTCCACCGAGGTCCCCCCGTCTGCCTGGCGCAAGGCGAAGGCGATCTGCTCGTCCGAGTACCGTTTCCGCTTCATGGCATCCCCCTCCTGCAGGGATCAGGATGCTCGAAAAATCGCGTCCACACCGGACCAGAATTCCGGGTCAGGACCACCAGGCCTCCGCAGCGCAGGTTCGTGCCATCGACGTTCGATCCATCAACGCACCCTGTTCGGGAAGGATACTCGCCGTTCGGCTCGGCCCGTCAGGTGAGTTGCGCCGTTCGGCGCGATCTGGCGCCGCCGTTCGGCGTCGCGGAGCCTGGTGCGGGCGGAGGGACTCGAACCCCCATGCCGTAAAGCGCTCGGACCTAAACCGAGTGCGTCTACCAATTCCGCCACGCCCGCAATGGGGGCAGGTGTATATCCGGCCCGCCGCCGACAACAAGGTCAGTGGTGCGCCTGCGGCGCGCTTTGCTACCTGGGCGCGCTTCGTCGCGCCGCTTTTCGCGCTGCCTTCGGCCGCATGACGTTGATGGCGGAGGCGTCGATGCGGTCCTTGATGTGGGCGGCGTAGAACTGCTCGATCATCTGCACGCTGGTGCGGCAGTTGTTGGCGATCTGGTGGATGTTCGCCCCCTCCATGAGACGCATGGAGATGTAGGTGTGCCGCAGGCTGTAGGCTGTCCGGCGGCGCCCATCGCGGTCGAACTTGAGGTTCTCCTCCTCAAGGATCTTGTTGAAGAGGTCGCGGCTGTAGTCCGGGAAGACCTTCATGGTCGGCAGGAGGCGGGCGATCTCCTCGGCCGACTTGCCTTCATCCTTGAGCTTCTGTTCCCGCCGCGCCCGCAGCGTCTCGAACGGATAAACGGCGTTTGGCATGCTCTTGCAGTAGCCGACGCCGGTCTTTCCGCGCACGTCGATCACGAGGATGGTGTCCTTGGTCACGTAGTCGTCCTCGATGGATACGTCCCGGAATTCCAGGCCCCAGGCTTCGTCGGGGCGAAGGCCGGTGTTGGCCATGATCAGGACGAAATCGTGCAGGTCCTCGTAGCGGCCTTTCCATCCTGGCCGCTTTCCCTCCCTGATCCGGCGGCGGGTCGCCTGATAGAGGCGGGTGTACTCCTCATGGGAGAACCAGGCCCGCCGACCCTTCTTGCCCTGGGTCATGTAAGGCGTGGAGAGGCTGGGGACGTAGGGAATCCAGCCGAGCCCTTCGGCGTGCTTCAGCACCTGCCGGATGAGGACGATCTCCTGGAGCATGGTGCTGCGGGCCGGCGGCTTTCCGGGTGTGTCCGGCGCGCCGTCCTTCCCCTTGATGGTGGTCTTGGCGATCGTCTCCTCGGCGCGCTGGACGCGGTAGCGCTGCACGAGCCCCTTGTTGATCGCCGAGAGCGGCTTGTCCTTGAAGAACGGCAGGACGTGGGCGTTCATCCGCAGCTCCAGCATCTCAACGTAGGAGGGGCTGCGTACGCTGGCCGCGAGGACGCGGACCTCGCGCAGGTAGGCCTGGGCGGCTTCGCCGAAGGTCTTCTCCTTGGGCGCCAGTGGCCCAAGGCGCCCAGTACGGAGCTTGCCGCGGAGGTCGAGATACCATTCCTCGGCCACGTCCTTGGCGCGGTCCAGGGCCATTTCGCCGGTCGTCTGGCGGAAGCGCTGGCCGCCGACGCGGGCGGCGGCTTGCCACGGGCCGGCCGGGGAGCGGCGATAAATCTGTACGCGGCCGTCGAACAGGGTGTGCGTGGTCATGGCTTTCGCCTTTCGGGCTTCGGCTTGTATCCAACGTGTCCGCGGTGCGTCCGATCCTAGGGCGAAGTTTAGTTTTTGTAAGCAGTTGAAGATGTTAGAGGAATCTGGCGTGACTGCTGGACGCACTGGATTTAGGTTCCAGCGCCGCGAGGCGTGGAGGTTCGACTCCTCTCATCCGCACCACCCTTGGCGGAGGCTGCCCTCCGAAGCCTCGTGCGAAGGAGGGCTGCCGCCGTCCGACGTGACAACCGCCCCTCGCCCCGGCAAAACGGCGCCATGTCGGAAGGCGTCCTCTTCGTCCACAACAACTTCCCCGCCCAGTTCGCGGATCTGGCCCGGAGCCTGGTGGCCCGCGGCGTGCCGTGCTGGGCGATCGGCCAGGCCCATGCGCCGGGCGTGACGGGCGTGCGGCTGGCCCGCTACGGCCTGTCACGCGGCACGACGCCCGGCATCTACGAGCCTGCGGTCCGGGCCGAGGCCGACCTCATCCGCGCCGCCGACGCCTATCGTGCGGCCAGGGCGCTGAAGGAGGAAGGCTGCGATCCGGCGGTGATCGTGGGCCATCCCGGCTGGGGCGAGACCCTGCACCTGGCCGACATCTTCCCGGACGCCCGCCAGGTGATGTTCGCCGAGTTCTTCTACCACGGCCGCGGCTTCGACGTCGGCTTCGACCCGGAGTTCGGCCAACCCGACGACAAGGACGTCCAGCGGGTCAACGCCAAGGGCCTGTCGATGGCCTACGCCTACGCACACGCCGACGCGATCGTCACTCCGACCCCGTTCCAGGCCTCCAGTCTGCCGCGCGCGTTCCGGGACCGCGCCCTTGTCCTGCACGAAGGCGTGGACGTCGCGGCGATCCGGCCCGCCCCGCCCGAGCCGTTCGACCTGCCGGACGGCCGGGTGCTCCAGCCAGGGACGCCGGTGATCACCCACGTGAACCGCAGCCTGGAGCCCGCCCGCGGCATCCACACCTTCGCCCGCGCCCTGCCCCGCCTCATGGCCGAAGTCCCCGACGCCCACGTGCTGGTGATCGGTCAGGAGAAGACCAAGGGCTACGGCGCGGAGGCGCCGGACGGCGGCAGCTGGAAGGCCTGGGCGTTCCGCGACCTGGCCACAGACCCGCAGCGGCTCCACTTCCTCGGCAAGGTCCCGCACGAGCGGATGCACGCGGCGCTGCGCCTCGGGGCGGCCCACGTCTACTACACCATCCCCTTCGTGCTCTCCTGGTCCCTGGCGGAGGCGATGGCGCTGGGCTGCTACGTGATCGGCTCCGACACCGCGCCGGTTCGGGACGCCATCCAGGACGGCGTGAACGGCCGGCTGTTGCCCTTCACCGATCACGAGGCCCTGGCGGGCGCGCTGATCGCCGCCTGCCGCGACCCGCAGGCTTCCGCCCCGCTCCGGAAAGCCGCCCGGGCGACGGCCGAGGCCATGTTCGACGGGGCCAAGGGCCGCGCCGCCTGGTTCGACCTGCTGCGCGGGCTGGGGGTGCGGATCCCCTAGCCGCACCGCACCTCTTTGATGATCCCCGTCTCGGCGTCGAAGAGGAAGTTCAGCCGGTTCGGATTGGAGTCCTGCGTCACCGGACAGGTCGTGCAGGCCACCCGCTGCAGCTCGGGCTTGAGCGGCACGGGGATCTCGGTCCTGGGTCGGCCCACCAGATGCTGCACCGCCTGGGCGCCACAGGCGTCGGGCGCGGGGGCCGGCGTCGCCACGGGCGCGGGCGCAGGCGGCGGAGCGGGCTGCGGCGCGGGCTCCGGCTCCGGCGTGGCGCAGCCCGCAAGAGCCAGGATCGCGGCCATCAGGCCCAGACGGATCTCACGCTTCATGCCTGCTTCTCCCAGCCTCTCGCCTGCTGCTTCCAGTACGACACCGAAAGCCCCTGCCCCTTGGCGGCGCTCCACTGCCGGCGCGCCAGCGCGAGCTGGTCCGGATCGCCGCCGTCGAACAACACGACGCAGCGCTGGTAGCCATCCAGCTCCCCCGGCTCGGCTCCGTCCACGAGGAACAGAGCGTCGGCGCCGTTCGGATTGTCGAACTCGGTGGTCAGCAGGATCGGCTGGCGCCCCGCCGCGGCGTCGCCCGCCGGGGCGTGCGGCAGGAAGCTGTCGTCCCGATAGCTCCAGAGCCAGCCGTCCAGATGCTCGATCCGCTCCGGTGCGCCCGAGCGGACGATGGCCTTCCAGCCCCGCTGAAGGGTCTTCTCCAGCAGCTCCGGCAAGGCCTGGTCCAGCCCCGTCCGCTCCAGATGATAGAACCAGACCTCCGCCACGACCGCCTCAGCCCTCGTACTTCTCCTGCACCATCCGGTTCAGCAGCCGCACGCCGAAGCCGGTCGCGCCGTCGGGAATGGTGGGAACCGACGAGGGCTTCTTCCAGGCGGTCGACGCGATATCGAGGTGCGCCCACGGCAGGCCGTTGACGAACCGCTGGATGAACAGCGCCGCGGTGATCGACCCGCCCGGACGGCCTCCGGTGTTCTTCATGTCGGCGATCATCGAGTCGATCTGCTTGTCGTACTGCGGGGGCAGCGGCATCCGCCACAGCGGCTCGCCTTCGAGGCCGGAGGCCGCAAGCAGGTTGCCCGCCAGCTCGTCGTTGTTCGAGAACAGGCCGGCGTAGTCGTTGCCCAGGCTGATGATGATCGCGCCCGTCAGGGTCGCGAGGTCGACCATGAATTTCGGCTTGAAGCGGTCCTGGCAGTACCAGACCGCATCGGCCAGCACGAGGCGGCCCTCGGCGTCGGTGTTGATCACCTCGATCGTCTGGCCCGACATCGAGGTCACCACGTCGCCCGGGCGCTGGGCGTTGCCGTCAGGCATGTTCTCGACGAGGCCCAGGATGCCCACGGCGTTCACCTTGGCCTTGCGGCCGGCCAGCACGTGCATCAGGCCCGAGACGGCGGCCGCGCCGCCCATGTCCCACTTCATGTCCTCCATGCCATCGGCCGGCTTGATCGAGATGCCGCCAGTGTCGAAGCACACGCCCTTGCCGATGAAGGCCACCGGCTGGGCGGTCTTGTCGTCGGCCCCGTTCCAGCGGATCACCACGAGCTGGCTCTCGCGCACGCTGCCCTGGCCGACGCCCAGCAGCGAGCCCATGCCCAGCTCGGCCATCTCCGCCTCGCCCAGGATCTCCACCTCAAGCCCAAGGGCCTCCAGCTCCTTCACCCGGCGGGCGAACTCGGCCGGATACAGGATGTTGGCCGGCTCCGAGACCAGGTCTCGGCTGAACGCCACCGCGTCCGCCAGCGCGGCCAGCGGCGGGAAGGCCGCGAGCGCCGCATCGGCCTCCGCCGTCGCGACTTGGGTCTTCACGATCGAGGGCTTCTTCTCCGCCGGCTCCTTGGTCCGGTACTTGTCGAAGCGGTAGGAGGCCAGGCGCACGCCGAGCGCGGCCCGCGCCGCCAGCGCGGCGTCGCCGTTCGGCGTCTCGATGCGCAGCACGTCGAGGCCCGACGTCTTCACCGCCGCATAGGCCGAGGCCGCCGCGTGCTCCGCGCCCAGGGCGTCGAAGGTCTCACGCTTGCCAGCGCCGACCAGCACCAGCCGCGCGGCCTCGGTCCCCGCCGGCGCCAGGATATCCAGCGTCTGGCCCTTGCCGCCGGTGAACCGGCTGCCCGTCGCCGCCTGGGCCAGCGCCCCGTCCAGGGCCTCCCCCTCGAACACGATCCGCGCCAGGGCCGTCCTGGGCGCGACGGCGGCGGAAGCGGCGACGAATTCGATGTCCATGGAAACTCTCTCGTTGTCTTCGACTGTCTTCGTGGGCGGCCGGCCGACCCCCGCAGGCAGCGTCCTGCGGTTGTCTGTCGCGGCGACGCATGATTTAGAACACCTCCGCGGCCGGGGCAGGCCCTAATCTGCGGGCTCGCCGTTTTTCGCCACGGTTTTCCGTCTCCCAGCCAATGCGCCTGATCGACCGATACCTCCTGCGCCAGCTCCTGGGCCCGGTCCTCCTGGCCACCCTGGCGCTGACCGGCGTGGCGCTGCTCAGCCAGACGCTCTCGGGTCTCGACCTGATCGTGAACCAGCGCCAGAGCGCGCTCGTGTTCCTCAAGGTGACGCTGCTGGCCATGCCGCAGCTCATCAACATGGTCCTGCCGATCGCCGTGTTCGTGGCCGCCCTCGTGGCGCTGAACCGCCTGCACACCGAGCAGGAGATCGTGGTCTGCTTCGCCGGCGGCATGAGCCGCTGGCGCGTGATCTCGCCGGCGATGCGGCTGGCCTGCACCGTCGCCTTGATCGCCCTGGTCATGAACCTGTGGGTGCAGCCCGCGGCCTACCGCGAGATGCGGAACGAGCTCTTCCAGATCCGCACCGATCTGGCCTCTACCCTGGTGCGGGAGGGCGAGTTCACCGAGCCGGCTCCGGGGCTCACCGTCTATGCCCAGGGCGTGGACGGCGCTGGCGATCTCGAGAACCTGTTCATCCACCAGGAGAAGGCCGACGGCTCGGCCACCACCTACACCGCCGAGCATGGCCGCGTGGCGCGCAGCCAGGGGCGGCCCGTGCTGGTCATGCGCAACGGCTCCAACCAGGAATTCTCCCGCACCGGCGTCCTGAACTACCTGACCTTCGACGAGTACATCTTCGACCTCTCGGCCCTGGCCAGCGGGGACGAGCTCGTCCACTACAAGCCGTCCGACCGCTATCTGCACGAGCTGTTCTTCCCGGACCTCCAGCAGGACTGGGAGAAGCGCAACCGGCTCGACCTCCTGGCCGAGGGCCATGCCCGCATCGCCACCCCGCTCTATAACATCGCCTTCATGGCCATGGCGCTGTCCGCCATCATCGGGGGCGGCTTCTCGCGCCTCGGCTATGGCCGGCGCATCGCCATCATGGGCGCCGCGGCGGTCTTCGTGCGGATCCTGGGCTTCCAGGTCCAGGCCGCCGCCGAGGACGAGGCGTGGCTCAACGTGCTTCAGTACCTGGTGCCGCTGATCGCCACAGCTGTCGCCTTCCGCAGCATCTTCCGTCAGCGGGTCAGCCGCTACATCGACATCGCCCGCCGGCCGGCCACCATCGCCGGAGCCGCCGCATGACGGGCGTGGGCCGCCTCGAGCGCTACGTGATGGGCCGGCTGATGGGCGGCGTCGGCGCCGCCCTGGCCGTCATCTCGGCGGTCATCCTGCTGATCCAGTTCGTCGAACTCTCCAGCCAGGTCGGCACCCGCGCGGACGTGGGCGCGAGTTCGATCATGGGCCTGACGCTGCTGCGTGCGCCCTCGCTGATCCAGATCCTGCTGCCGTTCTGCTTCCTGTTCGGCGGGATGGGCGCCTTCGTCGGCCTGAACCGCAAGAGCGAACTCGTGGCCATGCGCGCCGCCGGCATCTCGGCCTGGCGCTTCATCCTGCCCTCGGCGGGCCTTGCTGCGGTGCTGGGGCTTCTGGCGGTGGGCCTGCTGAACCCCGTCGCCTCCTCCCTCAACGCCCGCTTCGAGGCCGAGCGCGCCCGCCTGATGGAGAACTACCTCGGCGACCAGCCGCAGGACGTCTGGATCCGCCAGGGCGACGACCGCACCCAGATCGTCATCCACGCCCGCGACCGCGAGACCCGCGCCGGCACCGTGATCCTGCGCGGCGTCTCGGTCTTCGTGTACGAGAAGGACGGTCGCGGCGCGCCCGAGTTCCGCCGCCGGCTGGAGGCCACCGAGGCCCGCCTGATGCCGGGCTTCTGGCAGCTCAGCAACGTCGCCGAGGCCGGCGCGGGCGAGAGCTCGATTCGCTCCGAGAGCCTGTCGATCCGCTCGACCCTCGACGCCGAGGCCGCGATGGAACGCTTCGCCTCGCCCGAGGCGATCGCCTTCTGGCGCCTGCCCGCCGCCATCCGCCTGACCGAGCAGGCCGGGTTCTCCGCCGCCGGCTACCGGCTGCGGCTGCAGCAGCTCCTGGCGACCCCGGTGCTGTTCGCGGCCATGTCGATCCTGGCGGCCGCCTTCTCGCTCCGGCTGGTGCGGCTCGGCGGCCTGGCCGGCCTGGCCGGCGTCGGCGTGGCCCTGGGGTTCGTCATGTTCTTCTTCAACCAGTTCGCCGGCGCGCTGGCCAAGGCCGACATCATCCCGCTGGCCGCGGCCGCCTGGGCGCCGGTTCTCGTCGCGCTGCTCGCAGGCCTGACCCTGCTTTGCTACACCGAAGACGGTTGAATCATTGTCGGGCCGGGCTATGCATCGCGGCTTGGCCAGCTTCGCCGCGCAACGTCGCGAGAGGGGATACGAGAGCGTCATGAGTCCGCGCCGGCTTACGCCGCCACGAGTAGGCAAGCGCGCCCTCCTGGCCGGGGCTGCGATGGCGATCCTGTGCGGGTCGGCCGCCCTTGCGCAAACCGCCGCCGCGCCGGCCCCGGCCGCCGCCCCGGCCCAGGGCCTCATCGGGCGCGATGGCCTTCAGGAGGGCGAGCTCTACATGGAGGCCGATCAGGTCGTCCGCGAGGACAAGATCGGCCGCACGACGGCGGAAGGGAACATCGAGGTCCGCTACAACGGCCGGACGCTCCGGGCCGACCGAATGGTCTACGAGGAAGGCGCCGGCACGATCCGGGCCTCCGGGAACATCGCGATCGTCAACGCCGACGGCTCGTCCGAATTCGCCGACGAGATCCTGCTGGACGACGAGATGCGCGCGGGCGTGGCCCAGGGCTTCGCCGCCCGGCTGCCCGAGAACGTCAAGGTCGCCGCCGCCTCGGCCGTGCGCCGCAACGAGAACATCCAGGAACTGAATCGGGCGATCTACACGCCCTGCGACATCTGCACGAAGGACGGGGCCTACAAGAAGCCCACCTGGTCGATCTCGGCCGACCGCGTGGTCCAGGACAAGAAGCGCAAGACGATCACCTACCGCAACGCCCGCTTCCACGTGCTGGGCGTGCCGGTGCTGTACCTGCCCGTCTTCTGGCACGCCGACCCGCAGGCCGGCCGCTCGTCGGGCTTCCTGCCGCCCAAGGCTTCCGCCTCGGACCGCCGCGGCGCCTCGTACGAGCAGCCCTACTACTGGGCCATCTCGCCCTACTCGGACCTGACCATCAGCCCGCAGTTCAACTCGAAGGTGAACCCCTTCCTGAACCTGCGCGCCCGCAAGCGCTTCTATTCGGGCGAGGTCGACCTGCGGCTGGGCTACACCCGCGAGCGCGACTTCGACGGCAAAGGCAACGAGTTCGGCGAGAAGACCGACCGCAGCTACATCCTCGGCCGCGGGGCCTTCCAGATCAACGAAGACTGGCGCTGGGGCTTCACCGCCGAGCGCGCCTCGGACGACCTCATCTTCGACAAGTACGAGATCGGCAGCGTCTACGAGAGCCGCGGTCCCTACGTGGCCGACGACCGGCGGCTGATCTCCCAGCTCTACGCCGTCCGGCAGGACCAGCGCTCCTATTTCTCGGTCGCGGCCATGAGTATCCAGGGCCTGCGGTCCTCGCTCGACATCGTCGATCCCGTGACCGGCTTCTCGCCCGGCGAGAACGACCGCGTCTTCCCGGTGATCGGCCCGCTGGTCGAGGGCCGTTACGACGTCGGCCGGATGGCCGGCGGCCGGCTGCGGGTCAACACTTCGGCCGTGGTGCTCAGCCGCGAGCAGTCGCCGACGGACCTCTCCGTCCGCCTGCCCGGCCTCGACAGCGCCCGCGTCACCGGCGAGCTGGACTGGCGGCGCGACTTCACGTCCCAGGCGGGCGTCCGCGTCTCGCCGTTCGTCAACGTCCGCGCCGACGCCTATCGCATCCAGGACATCCTCACCGGCGTGGGTTCGGCCACCCGCAAGGACGACATGACCCGGGCGCTCGCCACCGTCGGCGCCGACATCACCTATCCGGTGTTCCGCCGCTTCGGCGACAAGACCGTGGTGCTGGAGCCGGTCGTCCAGGTCCTGGCCTCGCCCAACGCCAAGCAGGTCGTCATCGGGACCGATACGGCGGGCAAGCCCGTCTACCTCAACGAGGACAGCGTCGCCTTCGAGTTCGACGAGACCACCCTCTTCCGGCCCAACAAGTTCCCCGGCTACGACCTCTACGAGGACGGCGTGCGCCTGAACGTGGCTGGCCGGGCCATGGTGCTGTGGGACGACGGCCGCCGCGCCAACCTGCTGGTCGGCCGGTCATTCCGCACCGAGGAGAACCGCGTCTTCCCCGAACGCTCGGGCCTGCGCGGCAAGTCGTCGGACTGGATCGTCTCCGCCGACGCCCAGCCGTTCCGCGGCGTCTCGATGTTCGCCCGGGCCCGTCTGGACAGCGAGAACCTCGACATCCACCGCCTGGAAGCCGGCGCCAACGTCTACAACAAGTACGGCAACGGCTTCGTCCGCTATCTCACCGACGACTTCGACATCAACGGCGACAAGCGCGAGAACCTCGATCTCGGCGGCGAACTCTACCTGGCCAAGGGCTACGGCGTCAGCTTCTACGGCAGCCGCGACCTGAACCAGGACGCCTGGGTGGTCCGCGACGTCGGCGTCTTCTATCGGGACGACTGCATCCGGGTGGATGTGATCTATCGCCGCGAAGACATCATCATCGGCCGTCTGCTACCCAGCGAGACCGTCTCGGTGCGCCTAACGCTCGCCACATTGGGCGGCACAGATGGCCGTTAGAACTATGGGCGCTGACCGCCCCCTCAAGGAAACGATCCCGTCCATGAAGTCTCTCGTCTCGGGCCCCCATTCCTTCCCGGGCCTGGCGCGAAGCGCGGCCTTGGCCTGCGCCCTTGCCGCGGCGACTTCGCCGCTCGCCTACGCCCAAGCTCCGCAACCCACGGCCCCGGCCGAGGCTCCGCCGGCGCCGGCCCAGCCCGCGCCGCGCTCGGGCATGTCCGAGTCCGTCGCCGCCGTGGTCAATGACGAGATCATCTCCACCTACGATCTCGGCCAGCGGATGCGCCTGCTGATCGCCACCTCCGGCGTCCAGCCCACCGAGCAGACCCTGCCGCAGTTCCAGCGCGAGGCCCTGGTCAGCCTCGTCGATGAGCGCCTTCAGTTCCAGGAACTGCGCCGCGTCGAGCGCGAGCAGAAGATCGACATCGTCGCCTCCGACGAGGAGGTCGATGCGGAAATCGCCGACATGGCGAAGTCCAACAACATGTCGGCCGAGCAGTTCCTGCAGTTCCTGCGCGCCCGCGAGATCGGCGTCGACACCCTGCGCCAGCAGATCCGCGCCCAGATCTCCTGGGCCCGCTGGATCCGCGGCCGCTACGGCTCGCGCCTGCGTATCGGCGACGACCAGATCTCGGCAACGCTCACCCGGATGCAGGCCGACGCCGCCAAGCCGCAGTACCAGGTCTCGGAAGTGCTCATCGACGCCAACCGCGTCGGCGGCATGCAGCAGGCCATGCAGGGCGCCCAGCAGCTCGTCGCCCAGATGCAGCAGGGCGCGCCCTTCCCGGCCGTCGCGCGGCAGTTCTCGGCCCTGCCCACGGCCGCCGCCGGCGGCGACGCCGGCTGGGTCGGCCAGGGCGAGATGCCGCCCGCGGTCCAGCAGGTCCTGGAGCAGATGCGCCCGGGCCAGCTCTCTCAGCCGATCCAGGTCCGCGACGGCGTCTACATCGTCTACCTGCGCGACAAGCGCTCGGGCGGCGGAGCGACGCTGGTCCACCTGAAGCAGGCCGCCGTCGCCCTGCCCCAGGGCGCCGACGAGGCCGCCGCCCGCGCCAAGCTGGAGCAGCTCCGGCCCCAGATCACCAGCTGCGACGCCCTCGAGGCCGCCGCCGGCAAGGTCGAGGGCGTGGTGGCCAGCGACCTGGGCGAGGCCGAGCTCACCGATCTCGCGCCCCAGTTCAAGGCCGCCGCCGAAGGGCTGCAGGTCGGCCAGGTGTCCGAGCCGATCCGCACCGGCGCGGGTCTCCACCTCGTGGCCGTCTGCGGCCGCCGCACCGCCGGCGGGGCCAACATGGATCGCGACGCCATCGAGAACCGCCTCTACGGCCAGCAGCTCTCGATGATCGCCCGCCGGTACATGCGCGACCTGCGCAACTCGGCCACCATCGAGACGCGGTGAGCGGCCCGCCGCTCGCCCTCACACTCGGCGATCCCGCGGGCGTCGGCCCCGAGATCGTCGCCAAGGCCTGGACCGCGCTGCGTGAGAGCGGCCCCGCGTTCGTCGTGGTGGGCGACGCCCAGGCGCTGGCCTCCGCCCCCGGCGCCGCGCCCGTCCGGGCCGTCCATTCCTCGGACGAGGCGACGCGCATCTTCGCCTCCGCCCTACCCGTCCTCGACCTGCCGCTGAAGGCGCCCGTCGTGGCGGGCCAGCCGTCGGCCGCCGCCGCGCCGGCGATCATCCGCTGGATCGAGACCGCCGTCGGCCTGGCGCTGTCCAGGACCGTCTCCGGCGTCGTCACCGCCCCCATCGCCAAGGCGCCGCTCTACGAGGCGGGCTTCAAGTTCCCCGGTCACACCGAGTTCCTGGGCGAGCTCACCACCCAGGCCGCCTTCGACGGCGCCCGCGGCCCGGTCATGATGCTCACGGCCGCCGACCTGCGCGTCACCCTGGTTACCGTCCACGAGCCGATCGCCCGGGTGCCCGCCGCCCTCTCGGTGGAGAAGATCGTCACCGCCGGCCTGGTGACGGCCCAGGCGCTGCGCCGCGACTTCGGCATCGCCGCCCCGCGTATCGCCGTCGCCGGCCTCAATCCCCACGCCGGCGAGAGCGGCGGCATCGGCCGCGAGGAGATCGAGATCGTCGACCCCGCTGTCCGGGCGCTCAAGGACCTGGGCGTCGACGCCCGCGGCCCCTACCCCTCCGACAGTCTGTTCCCCGCCGAGATGCGCGCCGGCTACGACGCCGCGCTCTGCATGTTCCACGACCAGGCCCTCATCCCGGTGAAGATGCTGGACTTCTGGGGCGGGGTGAACGTCACCCTGGGCCTGCCCATCGTCCGCACCTCGCCCGACCACGGCACGGCCTTCGACATCGCCGGCCGCGGCATCGCCCGGCCCGACAGCCTGATCGCCGCCATCCGCCTCGCCGCCGACATCGCGGGCCGCCGGGCATGACCCTCGATCAGCTTCCGACGCTGCGTGAGACGCTGGAGGCGCACGGCCTGTGGGCCAAGAAGGCGTTCGGCCAGCACTTCCTCCTCGACCTCAACATCACCCGGAAGATCGCCCGCCTGGCCGAGGTCGGCGACGACGACCACGTGATCGAGGTCGGCCCAGGCCCCGGCGGCCTCACCCGCGCCTTGGTGGAGACCGGCGCCCGCGTCACCGCCATCGAGAAGGACGAACGCTTCCGCCCGCTGCTGGAGGAGCTGGCCGCCGCCTCCGCCGGCCGTCTCACGCTCATCTTCGGCGATGCGCTCACGGCCGACGAGGCCAACATCGCCGGCGGCGAGCCCGCGCACCTCGTCTCCAACCTGCCCTACAACGTCGGCACGCCGCTGCTCATCAAGTGGCTGACCGGTCCGTGGACGCCCGCGTCCCTGACGCTGATGTTCCAGAAGGAGGTCGCCGACCGGATCACCGCGGAGGCCGGCGACGACGCCTACGGCCGCCTCGCGGTCATCGCCCAGGCCACGGCCCACGCCCGGCCCGTGCTGGACGTGCCGGCCCGCGCCTTCACCCCGCCGCCCAAGGTGGAATCCGCCGTCGTCCGTGTGGAGCCCCGCGCCGACCGGCCCGCGCCCGACCGGCTCGACGCCCTGCAGAAGATCACCGCCGCCGCGTTCGGCCAGCGCCGCAAGATGCTGCGCTCCAGCCTGAAGGCGCTGGGCGGCGAAGCCCTGGTCGCCTCGGCCGGGCTCGACCCCGCAGCGCGCGCCGAGGTCATCCCCGTCGAGGGCTTCCTCGCCCTGGCCGACGCCTGGCTGGCGGCGCGGTAGCGCCGGGGTCTAGTCCTCGCCGTCCTCGATCGGCTCGTCGTGCCCCGGCGGGCTCCATGACGGCGGGTCGCTGGCCGGGAAGCTCTCCTCGCCCGCCTCCTCCACCAGGTCGAAGTCCTCGTCGTCAGGGGTCTTGGGTCCGCTCATGGCGCGGAGCCTACGCCGTTGCCGAACCGCCCTCCAGCCGTTCCAATGCGCTTTCGGAATCGGGGGCCCCTGAATGCTGACCCTGCTGGGCGTCGTGGTCGTGGTCGTGGGCTTCGCCGCCCGCCTCAACCCTCTGCTGGTGGTGCTGATCGCCGCCTTCACCACGGGCCTCTTCGCCGGCCTCTCGCCGCTGGAGGTGCTGGCCGCCTTCGGCAAGGCGTTCAACGAGAACAAGTTCATCACCATCGTCTATCTCGTCCTGCCGATGGTGGGCGTGCTGGAACGCGCCGGCCTGCAGGAGCGCTGCCGGACCCTGATCGCCGGCCTGCGCGGCGTCTCGGTGGGCCCGCTGCTGATCGCCTACCTGGCCTTCCGCCAGATCACCTCGGCCATCGGCCTGCACTCCATCGCCGGCCAGGCCCAGAGCATCCGCCCGATCGTCGCCCCCATGGCCGAGGCCGCCGCCGAGACCGCCCAGGGCAGGCCCCTCGATCCCGGCGCCCGCCAGGCCGTCCGCGCCCAGGCCGCCGCCACCGACAACATCGGCCTGTTCTTCGGCGAGGACATCTTCATCGCCATCGGCTCCATCCTGCTGATGGTCGGCATCCTGGCCTCCAGCGGCATCGTCATCGACCCGCTGCACCTGTCGCTGTGGGCCATCCCCACGGCCATCGCCGCCTTCCTGATCCACGCCGCCCGGCTGATCCTCTTCGACCGCCGGCTGAAGGTTCACGCCCGCGGGGGAGACGCCGCATGATCACGCTCTCGGCGGTCTATGTCCTTACAGGCCTGCTGTTCGCCGCCTTCGCGGTGCTCAGCGTCGGCGACCGCGCCAACGCCCGCCGCTTCGGCAATGCGCTGTTCTGGGCGCTCGTGGCGACCAGCTTCCTTGCCGGCGACCGCATCGGCGACCTCGGCAACGGCGTCGTCGTGTTGGGCCTGGCCCTCCTGGCCGGCTTCGGCCTGCTTGGCCGCGGCCAGCCTGCCACCACCTCGCCCGACGAGCGGCGCGCGCTCTCCGACCGCTTCGGCGCCCGCCTCTTCGCGCCGGCCCTGACCCTGCCCCTCGTCGTCGGGCTCGGCGTCTTCCTCCTCAAGCACGTGCAAGTGGGCGGCCAGCCGCTGCTGGACCCCAAGCAGGTGACGCTCATCTCCCTGGCGCTCGCCGCCGTCGCCTCCCTGGGGGTCGCTCTTGTCCTGCTGCGCCAGCCGCCGCTCGCGCCGCTGCAGGAGGGGCGCCGCCTGATGGATACGGTGGGCTGGGCCGCGCTGCTGCCCCAGATGCTCGCGGCCCTCGGCGCCGTCTTCGCGCTCGCCGGCGTCGGCGAACTGATCGGCCAGCTCGTCACCGCCTGGATCCCGCTGGACACGCGCCTCGCCGCCGTCGCCGTCTATTGCCTCGGCATGGCCGCCTTCACGGTCATCATGGGCAACGCCTTCGCGGCCTTCCCCGTGCTCACCGCCGGCGTCGGATTGCCCATACTGATCAACAGGTTCGGCGGAGATCCTGCGGTGATCTGCGCCGTCGGCATGCTGTCGGGCTTCTGCGGCACGCTGATGACCCCGCTGGCCGCCAACTTCAACCTGGTGCCGCCGGCCCTGCTGGAGCTTCCCGACCGCTATTCGGTGATCAAGACCCAGATCCCGACGGCCCTGCCGCTGCTGATCGTCAATGTGGTGCTGATGTATGTCCTCGCGTTCTGAGCTCACCGCCGAACTCGCCTCGTCCTTCGCGCGGATCGCCCTCGGCCACGTCGCCCGCGAGTACCCGAACAAGCTGGACCACGTGCTCGACGGTCCTCAGGACGCCGAGGGGCCGCGTGCGCTGCACCCGATCTATTTCGGCAGCTTCGACTGGCACTCCTGCGTCCACGGCTACTGGACCCTCGCCACGATCCTGCGCCTCTTCCCGGACATCCCGGAGGCGCCGGCCATCCGCGCCCGGTTCGACGCCGCCTTCACGCCGCAGAACGTGGCCGCCGAGGTCGCCTACCTCGCCCGCCCCTCCGCCCGGGGCTTCGAGCGTCCCTACGGCTGGGGATGGCTGCTCAAGCTCCAGGCCGAGCTCCTCGCCCACGACGGGCCTTGGGCTGGCGTCCACCAGCCGCTCGCCGACGCCTTCGCCCAACGCTTCTTTGATTTCCTGCCCAAGGCCGCCTACCCGATCCGCACCGGCGTCCACTCCTCGACCAGCTTCGCCCTGGCCATGGCGACCGACTACGCGCGTCGCCGCGATCCGGCGCTCCTGGCCCTGTTCGCCGAAAAGGTCCGCGCGTGGCACCTCGCCGACCGCGACGCCCAGGCCTGGGAGCCGTCCCTCGACGAGTTCCTCTCCGCGACGCTCACGACCGCCGAGTGCCTGCGTCGCCTGCTGCCGCCCGACGAGTTCTCCGCCTGGTTCGCCGCCTACCTCCCGGGGATCGCCGATGGGCGGCCGGCCACCCTGTTTACCCCGGCGACCGTCACCGACCGCACCGACGGCAAGATCGTCCACCTGGACGGCCTGAACCTCTCCCGCGCCTGGTGCTGGCGTTCGCTCGCCTCCACGCTCTCAGGCCCGGCCCGCGCCGCCGCCGAGGCCGCCGCCGACCGCCACCTCGCCGCCAGCCTCCCCCACGTCGCCGGCGACTACATGGGCGAACACTGGCTCGCCTCCTTCGCCCTCCTGGCGCTGACGGCCTAGCCCCCCCACCGTCATCCCCGGGCTCGTCCCGGGATCCAGACACGCCGACCTTTGGCGCAGGCCCGCAGCGTCCGGCCCCCGCATCCGGTGGCCGGGACAAGCCCGGCCGTGACGTTCGGAAGGGCGCCGTTGGTGGTGAAGCTTCGAACTTCCGCCTCGGGTCGAATGCAGAGCCTTAGTCAGCGCCGAAAAGCTGATGTTCCGGCTACTCGCGATGGGACGGGACCGGACGCTGAACATAGCGACCCTACTACGCTTCTCGCCCTGATCGGCCTTCGCTGGGATGACGATCATGCTGCCGCGTAGTGGCGGCCGGCGACGTACTGGAGCATTCTGCTGTTCCATGAATATCCGGACTGCTTCCTGCACCTGTGGCGCACTGACGGTCACCGCGCGCGGTGAGCCGCTGAAGATCAGCGCCTGCCATTGCCATGCCTGCCAGCGTCGTACAGGCAGCGCCTTCAGCGCGGCCGTGTTCTATGATCGAGATCAGGTGACGCTGAACGGAACGTCGAAGACCTTCAGCCGTCCGGGCGACAGCGGTCAGAAGGTAGAGTTTCACTTTTGTCCCGATTGCGGGACGAACATCCTTTGGTACCCGGAGTTTCGACCGCGCTATGCCGGAGTGGCGATTGGATGCTTTGCGGATGCTGGTCCCGGCGGGCCTACCCAAGCCGTCTATGAACACCTGCGCCAACCATGGGTTAGTTTGGCGATCGAGGGCGCCTAGCCAGGCTAGCTGCAGAGGGTGATAGCGAGCGCTGCGCTCTTCCATCCCTCAGCAGACTTCACGAACGCCCGCTATCGACCCAAGGCGGACCTTAGCGCGGGAACTAGCCGCCCCGCCCGCCTAGCACCGCCTGCGCCGCTTCGGTCAGCGTCCAGCGCGAGCGGCACGAGGCCTGCGCCAGGCGGCCGTCCCATCCCACGAACGCCAGCCAGCCGCGTTCGCCGAGGGCGAAGCAGCGCCGCTCCCTCTGGAAACCGACGTCGAGACGTTCGCCGCCTTCGTACAGCACGTTCACCAGTTCGCCGGCCGGCAGGGCCTCGCGCAGCAGTTCCCGATTGGGGGGCGAGAGGTCCTCGACGTTCACGGGCGGTCTCCCCTTGGCCGATGATGCGACGCCTAACGAAAGCGCGCTTCGGAGCCGCGGCAAAGCGGCGCATTAACCAAGCCTGTGGAAAGCCGGGGCCTTGCTCGGGGATAAGGCTACTGGAGCGAAAGGATGACGGGGAACGAGCCCTTGTAGACGCCCGCCGCCGCGCCGGCGTCGACACCAACGGCGCCCTGCACCGCGACCGATCCGCTTGCGCGGGCCCCGTACGTTCCAGGCAGGCTGCTCACGGCGCCGGCGGGGGACAGTTGCAGCAGGACCTCGCCCGCCCCGTCCGTGCGCATCAGCTTAAGCGAAGACGGAATGGCCAGGCTGTAGCTGTCCCCGGCGACGCCGCTCACCTCGTAGCGGCCGCTGACCGCCCTTGCAGTGACGCCGCCGGCACGGGGACGGCTGACGGGGTCCACCGAGATCTCCGCGCCCTTTGCAAGGGCCGGCGGGTCTACGATCGTCACCGAGCCCTGCGTCACCACGGAAGCCTGCGCCTGGGCCCACGCCGGCGTCGCCGCCGAGGCGGTCATCAGCCCGATCGAGGCCGTCGTGGCCAGGAGGTGTTTCGCCGCCGTCATCGCGCCAAGGTAGTCGGTACGCATTAATACGACAATGACGACGCCCGGCGTTCCCCAGAATGGGTTGGCGCCCAGATTGCAAACATGAACGAGCGTCGGTATCAGGCGGCTTCGCTGTAAGTTTTCGGCACAGTTTCCGTCCGTACAACTTTAGCTAAGTCTAAGCGCGCCAGATGCCCGTTTAGATTGCGGTTCTACTGAGGTTAAACGTGGCTCAGGCTCGGAAATTCTTCATCGCGGCCCTTGCGGCGACCGCCGCGGCGGCTGCCGCCTCGGCTGCGCACGCCCAGCACACCGCCAGCGTCCAGACCAATTCGACCGTGACGGTCTTCCGGCCGATCACGCTCACCAAGAACACCGACCTGTCGTTCGGCACCGTCGTGCGTCCGCTGACCGGCTCGGGCACCGTCCTGATCAACAAGGACGACGGCTCGCGCAGCCTTACGGGCAGCGGGGCGCTGCTCAACACCGGCAACCCGAACAGCCAGGCGGCCCCCGGCCGGGCGACCTACACCGTGAACGGCGAAGGCGGCCAGACCTTCTCGATCACCGTGCCGCCCACGTTCAACATGACCCGCACCGGCGGCAGCGAGAACATCCAGGTGGTCCTCACGCCCTCCGCGACCACGGGCCTGCTCAGCAACGCGCTGGGCCAGGCGGGCTCGGCCACCTTCGGCGTCGGCGGATCGATCATCGTCGACACCAATTCGGCCGGCGGCGCCTATACGGGTTCCTTCACCACCACGGTCGCCTACAACTAGGGCCATGGCCCGTCTCAGCCCCCTCCTCGCCCTCGCCGCCCTCGCCCTGGGCGGCTGCGCCACCGAGTTCGAGGGCGAGAAGCCGTCGTCCCTCTACGGCCAGCCCACCGATGCGGCCGTGGCGCTCTACGGGCCCTGGGACGAGGCGCTCACCCTGGAGGGGCGACGCTACTACCTCTGGCGGCGCAGCATCGAAACGGAGGATGGGGTCCGCTTCTGCGAGCTGCGGCTCGAGATCACCTCCCGCAATCTCATCGCCCGGCGGCTGATGCAGGGCTACCCGGGCGCCTGCGAACTCTTCATGGCCCGCTTCGTCCCGGCCAAGAACAGCTAGCCGCCGCGCCGGCGGGCCTCGAGCAGGTCGGTCCAGCGCCAGCTTCCGCCGCCGAGCGCCACGCGCGAACCGTCGGCCATCGAGATCAGCACCAGGCCGCGCATCGCCTCGTTCCGGCAGGCCTCGGGCGCGAACGCCACTTCCATCGAGATCGCCTGGCGCACGCCCGCCAGGCCCTTGCCCTCCTGGCCTGGATTGCGCACCCACTCGCCGTTCCAGATCAGCAGCGCCCGGCGTCCCGCGTTGGCGCTCCGGTGCGCGGCGCCGATCGCCGACCGCACCTGCGCGTCCTTGCGCAGCGCCGTCTGCAGGCGCTCGACCATGTCGCAGCCGCCGCCGGCCCCGTCTCCCGTCCCGCTGCCCGTGCCGCCCCCCGACCCCGAACCGGCCGTGCGGGCGCCGGCAAGCTGGGCCTCGCCGACCGTCGCGACCGGAGGCGGATCGGGCGCCGGCGTCTCGGTCACCGCCACGCGCAGCGGCTGCACCGTCGGCGGCGGGGTCAGGGCTGGGCGGGCGCGCGCCTTCGGCGGCGGGGTGGGCGACGGCGCGGGCGTGGGCGACGTGGCCGGGGTTCCGCCCGCGGGGTCCGGCGCCGTCGGCTCCGGCGGCGGAGGCGGCTTCGGCGGCGGCTGGACGAGGCTCACGACGATGGGGTCGAACTCGCGCGGGACCGGCGCGTCGCCCTGGCTCGCGATCAGCACGAACGGAATCGCCGCGTGCGCCGCCAGGCTCAGCGCGATCGCCACGCCGCGACGTCGTCGGCCGGCGGACCGGGTCGTCGTCCGTCCTCCCATCGCCCAAGGCTCGCCCGCGCTTTCGTCAGGATCGTGGCGGCGCTTACGGTCAAGCTGCCCCGTTCTCGCCACGGTCGCGTCATGGCGACGCCACGGCCCCAACTGCACCTTGGCTGCGGCGAAGCGCCTTGGGGTGGGGCCTTGGCTAGAAGGAAAAGAGACTTGAAAGACGGGAAGCTTAGGGTTGCCGCCATCAGCGGCGCGCTGATTTTTGCAGGGATCGCGGCCAGCGGCTGCGCCAGCCATCGGTTCGTCCGCGACCAGGTGGCGGTGGTCGACACTCGCGTCACCACGGTGGAAGGCACGGCGGGAGAGGCCTTGGCCCGGGCCAACGCGGCCCACAAGCTGGCCGAGGGCAAGTTCCTCTACCAGGTGGTCCTCTCAGACGACTCCGTGAAGTTCCCCACGGACGTCCATTCTCTGTCGCCTGAGGCCGAGGCGCGGCTCAACGAGTTCGCCGAACGCCTGAAGACCGAGAACCGCAACGTGTACCTGGAGATCCAGGGTCACACCGACGCCTCGGGCCCGGAGGCCTATAATGACCAGCTCGGCGAGGCCCGCGCCGAGGCGGTCCGCAAGTACCTCGCCAAGCAGGGCGTGGCGCTGAACCGGATGGCGACCATCTCCTACGGCGAGGAAGCCCCGGTGGCGCCGAACGACACGCCGGACGGCCGGTCGCAGAACCGCCGCGTGGCGATCGTCGTCCTGAGCTAGGCGGTGCGAGGCGGCGGCTCCGCATCCGGCGGAGCCGCCCCCTTGCCTTCCGCCGCGGGCGACCTAGGTGAGGCTCCCCCATCCGTGGAGCCCCCCATGACCGAGCAGCCGCTTGTCGCCCTGAACGACGGAAACGCCATCCCGCAGGTGGGGCTGGGCGTCTGGCAGACGCCGAACGACGTCGCCGTCGAGGCGGTGAAGACCGCGCTCGAGGCCGGCTATCGGCACGTCGACACCGCCGCCATCTACGGCAACGAGGATGGCGTGGGCGAAGGCCTGCGCGCCGGCGGCGTCCCGCCCGGCGAGGTGTTCGTCACCACCAAGGTCTGGAACGAGGACCAGGGCTACGACGAGGCCCTGCGCGCCGCCCAGGCCAGCCTGAAGCGTCTCGGCCTGGAGCAGGTCGACCTGCTGCTGATCCACTGGCCCTCGCCCTGGCGCGGCAAGTACCTCGAGACCTGGAAGGCGCTGGTCCAGGCGCAGAAGGACGGCCTCGCCCGCTCCATCGGCGTCTCCAACTTCGAGCCCGAGCACCTGGAGCGCATCGTCGGCGAGACGGGCGTGGTCCCCGTGCTCAACCAGATCGAGCTGCACCCGCGCTTCCAGCAGAAGGCGGCCCGCGCGGCCAACGCCGCCCACGGCGTGCGAACCGAATCCTGGAGCCCGCTGGGCCAGGGCCGCCTGCTCACCGACCCGGTGATCGCCAATGTCGCCCGCAAGCACGGGGTCACCCCGGCCCAGGCGATCATCCGCTGGCACGTCGACAACGACCTGATCGTCATCCCCAAGTCGGTGACGCCCAGCCGCATCCGCGAGAACTTCGAGGTGTTCGGCTTCCGGCTGGACGCCGACGACCTCGCCGCCATCGCCGCCCTGGACGATCCCGAGGGCCGTATCGGCGCCCATCCGCTGCACGCGAAGTTCTAGCGCGGCGGACCCCGCAAAATCCCGGGAGGAACCGGCTGCGGCCACGCTCGTTTGGACGCGGCAGGCTTGAGCCTATGTCGGCTGCCCGCCGTAAGGGCGGTCGGCCTGCGAGTTCGAGTGATCCGCCTCAACGGTTCCAACCTCCTAGGGAGACCCGAATGCTGACCTTCCGCCGCACCCTTCCCTTCGTCGCCGCCGCCGCCGGCGCGCTGAGCCTCAGCGCCTGCGCCACCGTCTCGTCGGTGGAGCGCGCCCAGGCCACCGCCGACCAGGCGTTGTCGACGGCCCAGGCCGCCCAGTCCGCCGCCCAGAGCGCCCAAAGCGCGGCCGATGCGGCCAACGCCGCCGCCGCCCGCGCCCAGACGACCGCCGACCAGGCCGCCGCCGCCGCGGCCGCGGCCCAGTCCGCCGCGCAGCAGGGCGCCGCCCGCCGCGCCGGCGAACGCGGCTAAGGCCGCTAGCTGTAGAAGCTGGCCGGGACCTGCCCCCCGTTCTCGGCCAGCTTCCTCATCACCGCCCTGTGCAGGGCGGTGTTCTGCTCGGCCGAGCCGTGCTCGCCCGCGTGCACGCCCAGCTCCTCGGCCAGTTCCCTCCGCGCCTGCAGGCCGGAATCCATGTGCAGCAGCTTCAGCAGGTCGACGATCGACGTCCGCCAGTTGCCGCCGTCTCCCCCTTGCATCTCGGCCATGCTGGCCAGCACCGCCTCGACGTCGACGGCCGGCTCCGCGGTCGGCGCGGCCTGCGGCTGCGGGGCCGGCGTCGCCTGGACCTGAGGCTGCGCCCCGGGCGACGGCGCGGCCTGCGCCTGGCCTCCGCCTCCGCCCCCGCTCCCGCCCTTGTGGCCGAAGATCTTGTCCTTGATCGCCGAGAATATGCCCATGGGCGGCCTCCTGTGTTCCGGGAAGCTCCGCCAACACCTGGGCCGCCCCGACGGTTCCGCCGGGCGCGCGGCGCCTCAGCTCTGGCCGGCGAGACCCGTCGACTGCTGCCGCTCCTGGGCGATCTGGCGGTCCTTGTCCGGCCCCTCGGCGCTGCGGTCGGTCTGCGGCGGCGAGGCGTCCTCATGGTCCGGACGCACGCCCCGCTCCGCACGCGCCGGGTCGGGGTTCTTCTTATTCTGGCTGGTCATTGCGGCCTCCTCTGACTGCGCAAGGCCAACCGGCCGCTCCCGGGATTGTTCCCCTCCAGGCGGAAGGTGCTAACCTCGCCGCCGCACCGGAGTTCGGCGATGACCACCACGACCAGGCATCGGGTCTATGCGACCAGCTTCGCCAGCGTCTATCCGCTCTATGTCGCCAAGGCCGGGAAGAAGGGCCGCACCCAGGCCGAGGTCGACCGGGTCATCCTCTGGCTCACCGGCTACACGCCCGAGCAGCTCGCCGCCCACATCGCCGCCAGGAGTGACTTCGAGACCTTCTTCGCCCAGGCGCCGATGAACCCGGCCCGCTCGGCCATCACCGGCGTCGTCTGCGGCGTCCGCGTCGAGACGGTCGAAGAGCCGCTGATGCGCGAGATCCGCTACCTCGACAAGCTGATCGACGAGCTCGCCCGGGGCCGGCCCATGGAGAAGATCCTCAGGGCCTGACGCCGCCGCCCTGCCCGCCCGGCCTCAGGTGATCTTCGTCCAGACCTGGCTCTTGCAGAGGAAGCCGCCGATCACGCAGCCCTTGGCGCGCAGCCGCCGGTCGTCGACGGGCTCGGCCACGCCGGTGAAGTTCCGGTTCAGCTCGGGCACGAACACATGGCCCCGCCACACGCCCCGGCGCTCGTCCAGCTCCAGGTTCTTCAGCACCTGGGTGCCCACCAGGCTCTTGGTGCCGGCGTCGCGCGCCTTCGCCTGGGCCTTCGGCGAGGCCCAGATCACCGTGCCGCAAGCCGCCGCGCCACAGGGCCTGATCTCGACCCGGACGTTGTCCTTCGGGTTGCGCCACACGCCGAAGGGATCGGCGGGCGCGGGCTGGGCCAGGGCGGGTTGTCCCGCCGCGATAAGCGCCGCCCCGGCCACGGCGGCGCCGACAGTTCGACGATGCATGCATGCGATCTAGCTCACGGCGCCCAGCATGCAAGATGCTGCGGCGCCGCATGCACACATCCGTGGCGAACGGGTCACACACTGTGCAGGCGGCTAGCGCCCGGGGCGGGATTCGCTTCCGATCGTGCGCGCCTCGGCGATCACCGCCTTGGCCGGCGCCACCACATGCCGGTCCGACTCCTCGCGGAAACGCCGGTCCAGGTGCGCCTGGTCGTCATAGTCGGCCTTCAGCGCCGGGAACCAGGTGCTCTCCTCCTCGAAGATGTGGTGCAGCACCGCGCCCCGGATGTGCTCCAGCTTGTCCTGCCACTCCTTGGTGGTCGGATCGATCCGCTCCAGCTCGGCCATCTGCATCTTGGCCGTCGTCTGCTCGGTATAGGCCAGGCCGGTCGCCGGCTTGTGCCCGGCCTTCGCAAACGCCGGATACAGCACCACCTCCTCGGCCAGCGAATGGCCGTTCAGCACCAGGCCCAGCGCCTGCATGGCCCGCACCCGCTCCGGCCCGGACTTGGCGTTGCGGCAGGCCTCGAACCCCGCCCGGATCTCGTCGTGATGGTCCAGCGCCAGCGACAGCCAGTCCCCCGGCGAAGCCAGCGCCCGCGCCTCCCGCGTCGCCTTGGCCCGCGCCGCCTCGCTCTCCGGCGGCGTCACCGCGCCCAGCGCCTTGTCGATGATGGACATCGCAGTCGTTCCCTCTCGGCTGGTGGACTCAGCCAACCCGGCGGGGAGCGGCGGGGTTCCGGCGATGGCGACGGCGGGCTAGACTTTCCCCGGGGATGGGGGAGCGGCGATGTCAGGCGGCAAGTTGGCGGCAAGTCTCACGGCGCTCGTGCTGGCGATGAGTTCGACCGCGCTCGCCCAAGAGCCGCTGCCTCTCACGGTGAAGGACGTCAAGCCGGCCCTCAAACCATCAGGCTCGCCGCGATTCTATCCGGAGGTCGCCCAACGCGCCGGCGTGGAAGGCCGCGCCACGGCGCTCTGCGACATCGCGAAGAACGGCGACCTGATCAACTGCACCGTATCGGACGAGACCCCTCAGGGGTGCCAGTTCGGCGCCGCCGTCGTGAAGCTGGCGACCGCGATGCGCGTCCCGCGCCGTCTCGAGGACGGCACGCCAACAGCCGGCCGCCGCTATCAATTCGACCTCAAGTTCAAACTTCCGAACGACATGCCGGTTCGGGCGACCAGCTGTTAGGCGGAAGGTCGGCTAGCGACCCAGCAGTCCCCGCTCGCCACGCCCGGGCCACGGATGCGAAGTCAGCGTAGCGCCAGACCTGCCACTTGGTCGCCGGCGCTGAGCATGACGCCGACGAGCGGACCTTCCCAACTTCGCTTTTGAGTCACGAGGAGACGCCCGCCCCTACTCGCTCAGCAATCCCTCCACGAACCCGGGCAGCCAGGGGTTCCGGCCCGGCTTGATCCGCTCGGCGCGGTAGATGTGGCCGAGGTCCGCATAGGCGCGGTCGAAGTTCTTGTTGACGATGACGTAGTCGTACTCGGTCCAGTGGGCGATCTCCTCGCGGCCGAGCCTGAGGCGGGCCTCGATCACCTCGTCGCTGTCCTGGGCGCGGGCCCGCAGGCGCCGTTCCAGGTCGCTCCACACGGGCGGCAGGATGAAGACGCGGACGCTGTCGTCGGGCAGCTTCTCGGCGATCTGCCGCGCGCCCTGCCAGTCGATGTCGAACAGCACGTCGTGGCCGCCTTCGAGGGCGTCCAGCACCGGCTTCTTGGGCGTGCCGTAGTAGTTGCCGTTGACGGTGGCGTGTTCGAGGAACTCGCCGGCCTCGATCATGGCCTCGAACTCGTCGCGGGTCTTGAAGTAGTACTCGCGCCCCTCCTCCTCGCCCGGCCGGGGCGGCCGGGTGGTGGCCGAGATCGACAGTTCCAGGTCCGAGTGGTCGGCCACGAGCCGGCGCGACAGCGAGGTCTTCCCCGCCCCCGCCGGGCTGGAGATCAGCAGCAGCATGCCGCGCCGCACCGTCTCCCACGGCCGCGAATGTTCGTCGTGCAAACTCACCGGGACTCAACCCTCCAAACCCGCTCCTTGAGACACCGGAAAGCGCCGCAAAGGAAGAGAGCAACCCTCAAATCGGCCACCGCCGGACGATCCGCCGCCCGCGACGGCGCAGCCGTCAAAACACCAAGACGCCAAGATCGCCAAGGAGCTCTCTGTGGGCGCCGACCCTTGGCGTCCTTGGCGTCTTGGCGGTTCACTGAACTGGAGCCGCCGCTGCCGCGGCGTCCCGGAAGCGAGCCCCGCCCTACTCCACGTTCTGCACCTGCTCGCGGAACTGCTCGATGGTCGCCTTCAGGTCCAGCCCCGTCGCGGTCAGCGCGGGCAGCGCCGACTTCGAGCACAGGGTGTTGGCCTCGCGCATGAACTCCTGGGTCAGGAAGTCGAGCCTGCGACCCACCGCGCCGTCGGCGGCCAGCAGGCCGCGGGCGGCCTCCACGTGGCCGGCCAGCCGGTCCAGCTCCTCGCGGACGTCGGCCTTCACCGCCATGGCGGCGGCCTCCTGCACGATCCGCTCCTCGGAGGCGGCCTCGCCCGCCAGCTCCTTCATCCGCGCCTCGAAGCGCGCCTTGATGGCCGTGGGCTGCCCCGCCGCCTGTCCGCCCGCATGAGTCACGAGCTCGGCGATGCGGTCGAGCTGGCCCTGGAGCACCCCCAGCAGCTGGCCGCCCTCCTGCCGCCGCGCCGCCAGCAGCCCGTCCAGGGCCCCGCCGATCGAGGCGGCCATCGCCGCCTCCAGCGCCGCCATGGCCTCGGGGTCCTGCTCGCCGTCGTCGGCCTCGATCACGCCGCGCAGGGCCAGCAGCCCGTCCATGGACGGCGGCGCCGCGCGGCCCGCCTCCACCAGGGGCCGCGAGGCCTCCAGATACCGCTCGAGCTGCTCCAGGTTGATCCGCACGGCGCTCGCGGCCTCGGACTTCTTGGCCTGCACGCCCACCGTCACCTGGCCGCGCTGGAAGCGGCCTTGCGCGCCCTCGCGGGCCGCCCGCTCCAGGCTGTCGAAGCCCGGCGGCCCGCGGAACCGCACCTCCAGGTTCCGGCCGTTGACGCTGCGCGCCTCCGCCGCCCAGGTCCACGCCCCCAGCGCCCCCTCGGCCCTGCCGAACCCGGTCATCCCCGAAATGGCCATACGTGAGAACCTCGTTCGAATCCCTTGAATCACCGCGGAAACGCGGATCGACGCGGAAGCTGGACCTGCGCCGCTTGCGCGACGGCGAAGCCGTCAGAAAACCACCAAGACACCAAGATCACCAAGAAGGCTCGGTCTGCGCTGATCCTTGGTGTCCTTGGCGCCTTGGTGGTCCAAAATGACTGAGCCGCCGCTCCCGCGGCGTCTCCTTCAGCGCCCTTCCGCGCTTTCCGCGGTCCCCTCTATCTCCCCTGCGCCGCCGCCGCGCGCTGGCGCTCCACCGCCCGCCAACGCGCGACGTTGGCCTGGTGCTCGGGGTAGGTCCTGGCGAACACGTGCCCGCCCGTGCCGTCGGCCACGAAGAACAGCTCGTCGGTCTTCGGCGGGTTCAGCACCGCCTCGATGGACGCCCGGCCCGGATTGGCGATCGGCGTCGGCGGCAGGCCGTCCACGCGATAGGTGTTGTAGGGCGTCACGGCGGCGACCTCGCTGGCCAGCAGGCCGCGGCCCAGCGGGCGGCCCTTGCTGACGCCGTAGATGATGGTCGGGTCGCTCTCCAGCCGCATGCCGTTGCGCAGCCGGTTGACGAACACCGCCGCCACCCGCGGCCGCTCGGCGGCGACGCCGGTCTCCTTCTCGACGATGGAGGCCAGCGTGACCGCCTCCTCCGGGCTGTCGAACGGCAGGCCCGCCTGGCGCTTGGGCCACAGCTCGGCCATCAGGTCATCGCGGGCCTTGCGCATCCGGGCGATCACCGCCTCGCGGTCGTCGCCCCGCTGCACCTGATAGGTGTCGGGCAGCAGCGAGCCTTCGGGCGGCTCGACGGCCGTCCCGGTCAGCACCGGCTGGCGGTTCACCGCCTCGGCGGCCATGCCGCTGGTCCAGCCTTCGGGGATGGTGATCAGGTGGCGCACCACCTTGCCGGCGCGGATGTCGGCGAGCACGCTGGCCATCGAGGCGCCCGAGGCGAACTCATACTCCCCGGCCTTCAGCTCGGCCGCAGCCCCCGTGGCCCGCGCCGCGAACGCGAACAGGCCGGCCGAGTTGATGGCGCCGGCGGCCTTCAGGTCGGAGGCGATGCGGGCCAGGCCCGAGCCGCGCTCCAGCACGACGACCGTCACCTCGCCCGACCTGGCCTTGGGGCCGGGCCCGCCGTAGCTCCACAGCCCGACAAGGACGAGCAGGACGGCCGCCCCCGCCGCCGCCAGGGCGGCGAGGCCTAGGCTGCGGCGGGCGGGCCGGCGGCTCACGCGTACTTCTTGAAGATCACGCAGGCGTTGGTGCCGCCGAAGCCGAAACTGTTCGACATGGCGACGTCGATCTTCATCGGCTTGGCCTTGTGCGGCACGAGATCGAGCTTGGTCTCGACGTCGGGGTTGTCGAGGTTGATCGTCGGCGGCGCCACCTGGTCGCGGATGGCCAGCAGGCAGAACGCCGCCTCCAGCGCGCCGGCGGCGCCCAGCAGGTGGCCGGTCATCGACTTGGTGGAGCTCATCGCCTTGCCCGGCGCCGAGTTGCCCAGCAGGCGCTCGACGGCGCCCAGCTCGATGCCGTCGGCCATGGTCGAGGTGCCGTGGGCGTTGATGTAGTCGACGTCGCCCGGCGTCATGCCGGCGTCCTTCAGGGCCGCCTTCATGGCCCGGAAGCCGCCGTCGCCGTCCTCGACGGGGGCGGTGATGTGGTAGGCGTCGCCCGACAGGCCGTAGCCCGCGACCTCGGCGTAGATCTTCGCGCCGCGGGCCTTGGCGTGCTCCAGTTCCTCCAGCACGAGGACGGCGGCGCCCTCGCCCATGACGAAGCCGTCGCGGTCCTTGTCGTAGGGGCGGCTGGCCTTTTCGGGCGTGTCGTTGAACGCCGTGGCCATGGCGCGGCAGGCGATGAAGCCGGCGATGCCGACCGGCACGACGCTGGCCTCGGCGCCGCCGCAGATCATCACGTCGGCGTCCCCGTACTTGATCAGCCGGGCCGCGTCGCCGATGGCGTGAGCGCCCGTGGCGCAGGCGGTGACGACCGCGTGGTTCGGGCCCTTGAAGCCGTACTTGATCGAGACCTGGCCGCTGGCGAGGTTGATCAGGGCCGAGGGGATGAAGAACGGGCTGACCCGGCGGGGGCCCTTCTCGTGCAGCTCGATGGCCGTGTCGGCGATGGTGCCCAGGCCGCCGATGCCCGAGCCGATCATCACGCCCGTGCGCTCGCGGCTCTCCTCGTCGTCGGGCGTCCAGCCGGCGTCACGGACGGCCTCGTCGGCCGCGGCGATGCCGTAGAGGATGAAGTCGTCGACCCGCCGGCGGTCCTTGGCCGACATGGTGGCGTCCGGATCGAAGCTGCCGGGCACGTCGGGCCCGCCGCCGCCGCGTCCGTCGACCCGCGGCACCTCGCACGCGACCTGGCAGGCGTAGTCCGTCGTGTCGAAGGCGGTGATCTTCCCCGCGCCCGACGTCCCCGCCAGAACCTTCTTCCAAGTCAGCTCGGTCCCCTGGCCCAGCGGGCTCAGGATGCCGATACCGGTGACGACCACTCGACGCATGGGTGACCCTCAAATGAAAACCGCCGCGGTCTCCGGTCTAAGGGAAGCCGCGGCGGTCGAATTCTCTAGCGATTCGAGCGCCTTAGGCGCCGAGCCGCTCCTGGATGAACTTCACGGCGTCGCCGACGGTCTGGATGTGCTCCGCCGCGTCGTCCGGGATTTCGATGTCGAATTCTTCTTCGAACGCCATCACCAGCTCGACGTTGTCGAGGCTGTCGGCGCCGAGGTCGTCGATGAAGCTGGCCTTCTCGGTGACCTTCTCGGGATCGGCGTCGAGATGTTCGATGACGATCTTACGGACGCGTTCAAGGACGTCGGACATTAGGTAGGTCCCTCAGGGCTTAGTCAGGTGCTTGCATCGACGACGGAGACTTCGAAGTCAACCGCCGCTTTCGGTGATCAAGGTCGGCGGGGCCGTAGCATGTTCCTCTGGACTTTGGCGAGCCTCAGATCATCACCATTCCGCCATTCACGTGCAGGGTCTGCCCGGTCACGTAGGCCGCCTCGTCGCTGGCGAGATAAACGCAGGCCGACGCGATCTCGCTCCCGCGCCCTAGGCGCTGGACGGGAATGGTCGAGAGGATCTGGGTCTTCTGCTGCTCGTTCAGCGCGTCGGTCATCGGGCTCTCGATGAACCCCGGCGCCACGCAGTTCACGGTGATTCCCCGCGTCGCCACCTCCTGGGCCAGCGCCTTGGAGAACCCAATCATCCCGGCCTTCGATGCGGCGTAGTTCGCCTGACCCGGATTGCCCATCACGCCCACGACCGAGGTGATCGCGATGATCCTGCCGTTACGGCGCTTCATCATCCCCTTCACGGCCGCCCGGCTGAGCCGGAAGTAGCTCTCGAGGTTCACCTTCAGAACCGCCTCCCAGTCCTCGTCCTTCATCCGCAGGAGGAGGCCGTCCTTGGTGATGCCAGCGTTGGCCACCAGGATGTCGATCGGCGCGCCTGCGGCCCTCTCGGCCGCCTCCAGCAACCCGTCAACCGCGGCGGCGTCGGAGAGGTTGGCGGGCGCAATGGACACCCGCTCGCGCAGGCTCGTGGCGAGTTCCTGCAGCACCGGCTCGCGGGTGCCGGACAGCACCACATGCGCCCCTTGCGCATGCAAAGCCTTGGCGATCTCGGCGCCGATGCCGCCGGTCGCGCCGGTGACGAGCGCGGTCTTGCCGGTCAGGTCGAACATCTGGGGTCTTCCCTTCAGAGCGTCTTGGCGAAGGCTTCGAGGTCGGCGGGGCCGTTCAGTGGAACCGCTTCGGCGTCGGGCGCGATCCGCTTGACCATGCCGGACAGAACCTTGCCGGCGCCCGCCTCGGCGAAGCGAGTGACCCCGCCCTCGCCGGCCATCCATTGGACGCTCTCGCGCCAGCGCACACGGCCGGTCACCTGTTCCACCAGGAGACCACGGATCACCTCCGGATCGTTCGTCGGCCGCGCCGTGACGTTGGCGACGACCGGCGCGCGGGGCGCCGAAATCGCCGCCTCGGCAAGGGCCTCGGCCATCTCGTCGGCGGCCGGCTGCATGAGCGGGCAGTGGAACGGCGCCGACACGTTCAGCGGGATCGCCCGAGCGCCCAACTCCTTGGCTTTCTCGATGGCCCAGTCGACCGCGGCCTTCTCGCCAGAGATCACCACATTTCCCTGGTTGTTGTCGTTGGCCACGACGCAGACGCCCACCTCGGCGCCAGCCTTCGCCGCCTCTTCCGCCAGCGCAAGATCGGTCTTTGGGCCGATCAGCGAGGCCATCGCGCCCTGCCCCACCGGTACGGCCCGCTGCATCGCCTGGCCGCGCAGCTTCAGAAGCCGCGCCGTGTCCGAGACGCTGATTGCACCCGACGCGGCCAATGCCGAGTATTCGCCGAGGCTGTGGCCGGCGACGAACGCGGCCTTGTCGATCGCGACGCCGAATTCGCGTTCCAGAGCCCGCATGACTGCGACGCTCACCGCCATCAGGGCCGGCTGGGCGTTCTCGGTCAGGGTGAGCTGATCTTCGGGACCATCGCGCATCAGGGTGGAGAGCTTCTGCTTCAGCGCCTCGTCCACCTCCTCGAACACCTCGCGAGCCGAGGCGAACGCTTCAATCAGGTCCTGCCCCATGCCGACAGCCTGGCTGCCCTGTCCGGGGAAGAGGAAGGCGAGGCTCATGAGGAGGCTCCGCTCGTTGTTGATTCCGAAGGCGCGAGGGTTAGGGGATAAGACTAGGCTCTACAAGAATGACGAGCGCGGCCGCCAAGAGCCGCCCGCGAGGGAACAGAGAAACGCATGAAGGCCGTCGTCCGTCGCAACAAGCAGCTCGTCTGTGACGAGGTCCCCGAGGTCATCCCGGAACCCGGCCAGGTCCTGGTGCGCACCCTCGCCTGCGGCATCTGCGGGTCCGACCTGCACGCGCTCCATCACATGGAGCACATGATCGATCTCTCACGTCGTGCGGGCGCGCCGGACAACGGATTCGATCCGCGCGCCGACACCGTCTTCGGGCACGAGTTCTGCGCCGAAATCCTCGACCACGGACCCGGGTCTCCGAAGACGCTGAAGGCGGGGACCCGCGTGGTCAGCGTGCCGGCGGTCATGGCCTCTACCGGTGTCGAGCTGCTGGGTTTCTCGAACCGCCTGCCGGGCGGCTTCTCGGAGCGGATGGTCCTGTCCGAGGCCATGGTCCTGGAGGTCCCGAACGGCCTACCGACCGAGCACGCCGCGATGACCGAACCGTTCGCCGTCGGGCTGCATGCGGTCGCGAAGGCGCGCCTGGAGACCAAATCCGCGTCTCTGGTGGTGGGCTGCGGCCCCGTCGGGCTGGCGGTCATCGCAGCGCTGAAGGCGAAGGGTCACGGCCCGGTGATAGCCGCCGACTTCTCGCCGCGCCGGCGCGCCGCCGCCGAGCGTCTGGGCGCAGACATCGTCATCGACCCCGCCATCGAGGATCCGCACGACCGCTGGGAAGCACTGGGCGTGCCCAAGACCCGCGCCGCCCAATCCATGGTGCAGATGATGGGCGGCAGCTTCGCTCGACCGGTGGTCTTCGAATGCGTCGGCGCGCCCGGCGTGCTCCAGGCGCTGATCGAAGCCGCGCCCGCCGGCGCCCAGATCGTCGTCGCGGGCGTCTGCATGGAAACGGATCGTATCGAACCCTCGATCGCCATCACCAAGGAGATCGAGCTCACCTTCGTACTGGGCTACACGCCTGAGGAGTTCGCCACCACCCTGCGCCACCTCGCTGAAGGGGTGATCGACGTGTCCCATCTTGTGACGGGTCAGGTCGGCCTCGAAGGCGTGGCTGGTGCGTTCGCCGCCCTCGCCGACCCCGAAGCCCACGTGAAGATCCTCGTGACGCCCTAGGGCTGACCCGCTGAGGCCGCCGCCGCGGATTGCGTTCGCTGGCTCTTTCGATAGGCGTTCACCGCTTGCCGGTACTCGGGCGTATCCTGGCCGTCGGTAGGCCCGATGTAGAAGCCCAGCCGGCCAAGCTTCTTCTGGGATTCCGCGATGGTGGCTGCGCCAGGAATCAGCACGGTCTCGTCAGGTTCCGCCATGCCGGGGCGGAAGGCGGCGGCCAGCCGCTCGGCGCCTGACATCTCCTTCGGCGACAGGCGCGTCTCCAAGGACACAGCGCGCTCGCGCGCCTTCAGGTCTCCCGCGTTGGCCGCCACCTGGAACCACCGATAGGCTTCGACAAGATTTCGGTCGACGCCCGTCCCGGCTTCGTAGAGCAGCGCCAGGTTGAACTGCGAGTCGGCGACGCCGGCGCTGGCGGAACGTTTGAACAGGCTGGCGGCCATGACCTCGTCACGAGGCCCGCCACGACCTTCCAAGTAGTAGAGCGCCAGGTTGTGCATCGCCACCGCGTCGCCCGCGTCGGCCGCCCTTGCGGTCCAGCGCCGCGCCTCTGCACTGTCGACCGGCACACCCTTCCCGCTCTCGTAGAGCTTGGCGAGATACATCTGCGCGCGGGACGCCCCGGCTTCCGCGAGGGTGCGCAAGCGAGCCACAGCCCCCGGTCGGCCTTGCTCGGCCGCGGCGATCGCCGACGCGAGCGCTTGCTGAGCCTCCGCATCGGAGAGCGGTGGAGCGCCGCTGGGAGGAGCGTGCTCATCCAGGGCGGCGAAGCGCGGCGGAGCGACGAGGATTGGACCGCGTAGGACGATGTTCGCGGGAGCGCTCACGGCATCTTGCGGAGCAAGGGAGAACGGCGGCTCCAAGACGACGGCAAGGGTCGTGAGACCAAGGCAGGCGACACCGGCGGAGAGCAGCAAGGCGGCGGAGCGGGCGCCGTGACGCGGAGCCGTCGCCCGCGGCGGGACAGACGGCTGCTCGCTCGCGGCCCGCGGGGGGGCTCGAGGCGAGTCGGCGGCCCGGAGTCCCCCGCTCACGACTTCGGCGAGGCGGGCGTCACGAGCGGCGGCGGCGGCATCCCAACGGTCGAGCGGGCCGGTCAGGCGGGCGAGCGCTCGGGCCACATCGGCTTCGGCCTCGGCGATGCGGGCGTCGAGGCGATCGGCGCTGTCGGCGAGTTCGGCGGCGACGCGGCGGAGCACATCCAGACCGGGGTGCTGGGCGGCGATATCGGCGGCGAGGCGGGCGCCGGCGGCGGCGGCGGCGCGGGGCTCCGCCAGCAGGGCGGCGGCTTGGGCGGGATCGGCGGCCTCGGCGCGGCGCTCGGCCTGGGCGACCTGGTCGCGCAGGCGGTCGAACAGCCCGAACAGGGCGTCGTCAGAGGCGGCGCTGTGGAGGCCCTCGGTCAATATACGTCCCTGCCGGAGCGGTCTTCTCGATCGTACGGCGTCCGGCAGATCTCCGGACTTAGGTGTTTATACTAGGGTGACGTCCCTCCATTCCTTTAACACTCGAGGGCCGGCGGCGCACGGAGGCAGATCGCCTCAGACGCGGTTCCCCAAATTGAGTAACGCTGCGAGGCCGGATCTATTCACTTCAGGCGGCGGATGGGCGTATCCGGCACGCGAAGACGCAATCAAGACTCGCGCGTCGGTGGAATTTTCTGAAGTTCACACACCGATCACGCGAATTCGAGCACCTGTCCAGGAGCCCGGATGCATGGATCGGCGGTCGAGCGGCCGGAAAAAGCTTCCGAGTTCTAGCGGTTTAAGACCTTGCTTACCGTCTTTCACTTAACTCAGAGAACGATGGTATCGAACTAACTTGACACTCCCGAAGCGTAGCCTTAGAGCGGCGCCACGGATAACCAACAATTAAAACAACAGTACAACCGGACGTTTACTTGAGGCTCCGAGCTCCCGCCCAGGCGGTGTGGCGCCGGGTTTGCCGGGAGACATCCGGAAAGGTCCAGAAGCGTACCGTTTCGACACACACCTCCCTGGGGGCTGACAACTATGAAGATGCGTTCTCTCCTCATCGCCGCCGCGGCCGTCTCGGCCATCGCCGGCAGCGCCGCCGCTCAGACCAGCGACAGCAAGACCGTCGACGCGAAGGTGAAGTTCATCACCGCGCTGTCGCTGGCCGCGGGCTCGCCGCTCAACTACGGCACCCTGATCCGTCCGACGAGCGCCGGCACGGTGGTCATCGACACCGACGCCGCCCGGTCGGGCGATCCGACGACGGTCGCGGACACGGCCAATGCGCCGACCGCCGCGAGCTTCACGATCACGGCCGAAGCCGGCCAGTCGATCCAGCTCGCGCTCGCGCAGGACAGCATGACGAGCAACTACGCCCTGTCGGCCTTCACCGTTGCGGCGGTGGCGGGCGGTTCGTGCGGCACTGTGACCACGACCTCGGTCGCCATCACCGGCACGGGCTCGCAGAGCTGCACCTTCAAGGTCGGCGCCACCCTCGGCTATCCGGCCAACCCGACCGCCAACGGCAACGTCGGCAAGCTGAAGGCCACGGTCAACTACCAGTAAATCAGGTATAAGCGCGGGCGAGGCTCACCCGAGCCGGCCCGCGCCTCTTCCTTCGCGAGTAGTCATGCGACGCGCACTCATCATCGGATCTGCCGGGATTGCGCTCGTGCTCTGCGCGGCGCAGGCGGCCGTCAGCGCCACCACGGCCACGACGCCCGTCGCGGTGAAGTTCGTCGAGTCCGCCGGCATCAACATCGGCAACGGCCTGACCCTGCCGGCCGTGTCGGTGGCGCCCACGGGCGCGCTCAGCAACGGCATCGGCGGAACCGCGAGCGTCACGACGTCGCGGACGGCGGGTAACAACGCCCAATTAACTATTCGGGGTCAACCTGGCGACGTAGTGTCGACGACCGTGCCTGAGAGCTTCACGGTTGTTCGCAGCGGGGGCCAGGAGACCTTGACCGTCAAGACCAACACCAGCGCCGAATACCAGGTCGGCAGCGGCGACGTCGTGCTCGGCGACGCCTTTGGATCCACTATGAGCGTGGACGTGGGGGGATCGCTGGCGCTTGCGTCGGCGCAGAACCTCGTCCCCGGCCCCTACGAGGGCATGCTCGTGGTTGTGGTCCAATACAATTGAGACGCGCAGCCCTTCTGCCCGCCCTCGCCCTGGTCGCCGCGCTCGGCGCTGAAGCCCACGGTCAACCGGCGCAGCCGCCCGCCCCTGCCGTCACCACGACGACGGTCGGCGCGAACCTGAACATCACGCCCAAGCGGATCACGTTCAGCCCGACCCAACGGACGGGGAGCGTGTACATCTTCAACCAGGGCACCGCCGCGGCCACCTTCGACATCGCGCTGATCGACCGCGTGATGAAGGCGGATGGGCAGATCGTGGCGATCGAGGATGCGCAGGCCGACCCGGCCGACAAGGCCCTCGCCGACAAGGTGGCTTCGGCCAAGAGCCTCCTCCTGGTCTCGCCGCGCCGCGCGACCCTGGCGCCCGGCCAGGGCCAGACCATCCGCCTGCGCGTCGCCAACGTGCCGGCCGACGCGACGGGCGAGTTCCGCACTCACCTGACCGTCACGACCATCCCCCCGCCGACCGTCGGCACCACGGTGGACGACGCGGCCGGCGGCGGCTCCAACGAACTGCGCTTCCAGATCACCTCGGTCTTCGGGCTGAGCATCCCGGCGATCGTCCGCGTCACGCCGCCGGACGTTCAGGGCCGGATCGAGAACCCGCGCATCGAGTACGCCGCCGTGTCGTCGGCCGCCGGGGCCGCCCCGGCCCGTACTCCGATCGTGGTGTTCGACCTGGTGCGCGCGGGCGCCAACTCCCTGTTCGGGAACCTCGAGGTTCGCGTCGCCGGCAAACGCGGCGATCCGCTCGGGGTGGCTCGCGGCGTCGGCGTCTATCCCGAGATCGATCGCCGGACGATGCGCATCCCCCTGACGCGCGCGCCCGCCGCCGGTGAGAAGCTGGAAGTCTCGTTCACCGACGACGACACCTCTCCGGGCAAGCTGCTTGCGACAGCTCAAGTCCCGTAGATGGCTCGCCCTCACCGTCCCAGCAGCGCTTTCGCTCCTGGCCGCCGGCTCCGGCCAGGCGGCTGAAAGCGCCGCACCCGGGACGCCGGCTGCACCACAGGTGCAGTCGACGCCCAGCCTCGTCGATCCCGCGAACCTAATCCTCTACTCGGTCGCGCTGGATCAGCTCACGCTGACAGACGGGCTCGCCGGCTACGGCGACGAGACGGACCCCCTGCTGCCGGTCGGCGAGCTCACGCGGCTCCTGGAGATGGAGGTCGACGTCCGCCCTCCGGAAGGCCGGATCATCGGGCGGGTCGGCGAAGCGCGGCGCGCGCTGGTGGTGGACTTGAAGACCGGCACCGCCCGCGACGGGCCCCGCGAGGTCAAGCTCGCCCCGGACGACGTGGCGGTCACCGCCACCGAGATCTTCATCAAGGCGTCGACGCTGCAGCAGCTGCTGCCGCTGGAACTGAAGGTCGACCCGGCCGGCCTCGCAATCATGATCGTCGCCAAGGAGAGCCTGCCGATCCAGGCGCGGCAGGAACGCGCTGCACGCATCCGGGACCTGGGCGTCGGGCGCTCCATCACCGACACGGAATCGCTGATCGTCGACCGTCCCTACGGGCTGATCGGCTGGCCGGGCTTCGACATCCAGGTGGCGAGCGGCGTCCAGTCCGAGGACCCGCAGACGCCTCTGCGCTACGATGTGCGGACCGCCGCGGACCTGCTCTACGGCAACTTCCAGGGCTATATCGGCTCGGACGAGACCGGCTCGCCCTCCTCCGCGCGGGCGGTTTTCGAGCGCCGCTCACTGAGGGGCGGCCTGCTCGGGCCGCTGAAGGCGCGCGTGGTCGCGGTGGGCGACGTCTTCACGCCGACCTTGTCGCTCGGTCCCCGCGGCGTGGGCGGCCGCGGCTTCATGCTGTCCACGGTGCCGCTGGACCACACCAACGTCTTCAACCGCGTCGACCTGCGGGGCGAACTGCCCATCGGCTATGACGTCGAGCTCTATATCAACGACGTCCTGCGAAGCGGGCAGAACACGCCGGCGGAGGGGCGCTACGAGTTCCTGAACGTGCCGCTGTCGCCGGGGGTGAACGTCGTCCGGATCGTCACCTACGGGCCCCGCGGCGAACGTTCGGAGCAGACCCGGATCATCAATGTCGGCGGCGGCATGCTGCGTCGCGGAGAGGTGCAGTTCGAGCTCGGCGCCGTACAGCAGAATCGCGACGTGATCGTCTTCGCCAGGCCCGATGGCAGCCCGAGGACCGACGTCCGAGGCTATCGCGCGGTGACGTCCGTGAACTACGGGCTCACGCAGTCGCTGACCCTCTCCGCCGGCGCGGCCCTGCTGCCGCTGGCGGAAGACAAGTACCGCATGGTCTACAACGCGGGCTTCCGCACCTCCCTGTTCGGCTTCGCGACCCAGGTCGACGCGGCGGCGGACGACCGAGGCGCATACGGGGGCTTCCTGGGCGTCGCCGGGGACGTCGCGGGCGCGTCCGTGGTCCTGCGCCACGCGGAATTCCGGCGCGGGTTCCTCGACGAGAACGGCCCCGGGTTCGAGCTGACCCGACCGACGCGCCGGCGCACGGAGCTGTCGGCCGACGCCACGCTCGACCTGCGACAGCGCCTGATTCCGATCTCCGGGCGGCTCTCGCGGTATCAGTACGAGGACGGGACGACGACCTACCTGGGCTCCCTGCGGGGCTCGTCCTCGATCGGCAGCTTCCTCGTGTCGTCCGGCTTCGAGTACGAACACACCGAGAGCGCCACCAGCACCATCCAGCGCCTGACGGGCTACCTCGCCGCCTCCACCTTCCGCGACTACGCCTGGCAGATCCGCGCGACGATCGACTACGACATCCTGCCCGAGTTCGCCGCCCGCACCCTGGCCATCACGGCCGACCGGGACATCACGCCGACATGGGCCGTGCGCGTGGGCGTCGGGCAGCCGCTCGATGACTTCGACGCGACCAACCTGGTGGTCGCCAGCGTCCATCGGCTGAAGATCGGCGACCTCGCCCTGCAGGGCGAATACAACAACAGCGACCAGAGCTATCGGCTCGGCGCGCAGCTGAGCTTCGGCCTGAACAACGTGCCCGGCGAAGGCTATCGCATGACCCGCTCGGGTCCCGGGTCGGGCGGCAGCGTCCTGTTTCACGCCTTCATGGATGACAACGGCAACGGCGCCTATGACGAGGGCGAGGCTCCGGTGAAGGACGTGGTGCTGGAGGGCGGCCTTTCGCGCGCCAAAACCGGCGCAGACGGCAAGGCGTTCATTTCCGGCGTGGGCGCGGGCCCCACCTCGCGGCTGGCGGTCAATCTGGAGCAGCTCGAGAACCCGCTCGTGAAGACGCCTCCCACCACCCTGGATCTTCGGCCGCGGCCGGGAGCCACCCTCACCGTCGACTATCCGATGCAGCCGACCGGCGACGTCGTGGTCAAGCTGCTGCTGCGGCGGCCGGACGGGCAGACCGTCGGCCTGGCGGCGGCGCGGCTCGTCCTGAGCGACGACAAGGGCCGCACCTACGAGGCCGGCACGGAGTTCGACGGGACGGCGGTCTTCAGCCAGGTGCCGGTCGGCTCATACCGGGTGGAGTTGGAGCCGGACCAGGCCAAGCGCCTGCGCATGAGGCTGGCCGCGCCGCTGACCGCCGTGGTGAAGAACGACGGCGGGTTCGGAACGGACGTCCAGGGCGAAGTCGTATTCGAAAGTCGGACGCAAGAACAGGCACCGGCGGCTGAGGATTTGTCCCCTCAGTCCGATCAGGTTAATAACTGAAGACGCTCGGGAACCATCAGTTATGCGACTCCCCTCTGGCGGGAAAATCTCTCAACTATTACTTGCATCGACCATCGCGCTGCTTGGCTGCGTCGCGGCGGGCGGTGCGCAGGCCGCCTGCACGCTCACCTATGGCAGCCTGAGCAGCTCCCTGCCGAACCTGGGCAACGTCGTGTCGGCCGCGACCAACGAGACCGTGTTCCGCGTCGCACCCACGACCGGCACCATCACGAAGATCAGCGGCGACGGCGTCCGGACGTCCACGGGCACCTCGGTCGTATCCATGACGATCTCGACCGCCAATCACAACGACTGCAACAACCTGGTCATCGACGCCACCCTCACCGCCACGGGTTCGACGAACCGCGGCAAGAACATGAACAACTTCGACGTCGCGGGCAGCACCAATGCGGTGGTCAGCAACGAGAGCGGGTCCGGCGCGACCCGCACGTTCAAGATCACGATGCAGAAGAACAAGACCGGCACGATCTACATCGGCATGGACTTCCCCATCAAAGGCGACAACGAGGGCGGCGCGACCGGCGCGTCGAACCTGGCCACCTCGTCGTACAGCCTCGCGCTCAATGCGGTGAACGGCAACGACATCACGCGCACCGGATCGGGCCGAGCGACCGTTCGGCGGTCGCTGAAGATCGTGAAGTCGTCGGACCTCTCATTCGGCCGGGTCGTGCGGCCTTCCAGCGGCAGCAACACCGTGGCGGTGAACGCCACCACGGGCCTCCCGGCCATCACCGGCGCCGGCAACGCCGTGCACGTGCCGCCGGTGACGGTCAGCCGAGCCGCCTATCAGGTGACGGGGGAAGGCGGCCAGACCTTCACGCTGGCGGTCCCGAGCTCCGCGACCATGTCCGGTCCCGGCGGGAACCTGACGGTGACGCTGACCAAGTTCCCGAACACGACCTCCGGCACGCTCAGCGGCAGCGCCAACAGCGACGGGACCTACGACTTCTGGGTCGGCGGCAGTTTCCCGATCACCACGACGACCGAGTCGGGGACATACACCGGCGCGTTCACCGTGACCGTCACGTACAACTGACGCAGGCCCGCGTTTTGCGTGCGGAGGCAGGCAAGCCGTGGTAGAGCCGCGAGTTGTGCCATAATGGGGCAAGGGTGGGATGCCGACCTACACGATCGACTTCAACAACGTCACGCCGGCGCAGCTCGATCCGGCGGATGGATCTCCCTATCGCCCCGTCGAGAACTTTCACATCACCTCGGGAGCCGACGTGCTCACCTTGGGCAACGGCCTCTACAATCTCGGGGGCAGTGAGTACATCTTCGTCAACGGCACGCGCGACACGTCGTACCTGACCCGCGAGCCGGTCTATGGCGGCGAGGTCTCGCAGTCGTTCAAGGTGCAGTCGATCGACGTCAACGGCTTCACCTGGAGCAACTTCCAGCCGACCGGCGCGCAGGTGACCTTCGCGTTCACGGCGACGCCGAAGGCCAATCCGGGCCAGACGCTGTACGGCCGCTTCACCACGGACACCGGGGCCGGCTTCCAGACCGTCAACCTGGCCAGCCTGGTGATCACCGACGCCAACGGCAATCCGCTGACGGGCTACACCGGCCCGGGCTTCAACCAGTCGCTCTACACCCTGAGCTGGGTCGTGATCGACGACACCGCAAGCGGCGGCCCGGCCAAGTTCGCGGGATACGACAACCTCGTCGTCGTCCCGAACGCCGCCCCGACCACGACGGGCTTCGTCGGCGGCGTGCAGAGCGTCACGACCTCGCTCGGCGCGGACTTCGAAAAGCAGATCGCCGCCACCGATCCCGACAGCGACCGGATCTGGTATCAGGTCGACAAGGTCGTGGTGAACGGACAGGACGTGACCAGCCAGGCCGGCGACCTGGGCATCACCATCGACAGCGGCGGCGTGCTGCGCATCGCGGCGCAGGAAGGCGACAGCGAGCTTGCCTCGGCGCGCACGGTGCAGGTCACGTATCACGTCACCGACCTGGAAGGCTCATCCGCCGCCAAGACCGTGACGGTGGTGCAGAACTCGGCGGTGCCGGCCGGCGTGAACCTCTGCTGCCTGGGCACCAACAAGCCCGACTACGTCGTCGGCTTCGGCGGCAACGACACCCTGTGCGGCGACAACCAGAACGACACGCTGTACGGCCGCGGCGGCAATGACCGGATGCACGGGGACAACGGCGAAGACAAGCTGTACGGCGAGAACGGCAACGACTGCCTGGACGGCGGCAACGGCAAGGACACCCTTTCGGGCGGCGCCGGCAACGACCAGCTCTGCGGGGACAACAGCTCCGACCGCCTGGACGGCGGCGCCGGCAACGACACACTGTGGGGCGGCAACTCGCCCGACCAGTTCGTCTTCCGCTACGACGGCGGCAACGACGTGGTGATGGATTTCGACGTCAAGAACGAGAAGATGTACTTCGACATCTCGATGTTCGGGGACGACGGCTCGTTCGCCGAGCTGAAGGCCAGCGGCCGCCTGCAGCAGACCCAGTTCGGCACCGTGATCCACTACGACGGCGCCGACGGCGAGGACCACACCATCCTTCTGAGCGGCGTCAGCCTCAAGTATCTGACGGCGGCGAACTTCGACTTCACCATGCCGGGTGACATCTTCGGCTGAGGCGCTAGCATCCGCTCCCGAAGGCCCTGCCCGTTGATGAGGCGGGGCCGCCTCGGGAGATCACGATGCACCGTCCGCTGCTCGCCGCCGCCCTGCTCGGCGCGCTTACCGCCACGCCCGCCGCCGCGGCCCTGAAGACCGGCGCGACCGCTCCCGACTTCACCCTGCAGGGGTTCCAGGCGGGCAAGCCCCTCACCTTCTCGCTCGCCGAGGCCCGCAAGAAGGGGCCGGTGGTGCTGTACTTCTTCCCCGGAGCAGACACGCCCGGCTGCAACATCGAGGCGAAGATGTTCGCCGACGCCATCGGCCAGTTCCAGGCGCAGAAGGCGACCGTCATCGGCGTCACCGCCGGCAAGCTGGATCAGCTGCAGAAGATCTCGGCCGACACCGACAAGTGCTCGGGCAAGTTCCCGGTGCTCGCCGACCCGGGCGCGCAGATCGCCAGGAAGTACGACGCCATCCTGGCCGCCAAGCCCGACTGGTCCGACCGTACCTCCTACGTCATCGGGAAGGACGGCAAGGTCGTCCACGCCTACACCAAGATGGATCCCTCCGAGCACGTCTCAGAGACCCTGACCGCGGTGAAGACGCTGAAGGGCGGGAAATAGCGCGTCAGCGCGCCGGCGGATCCTCGCAGCCGATCTTCTTGCAGAACCTGGCCTGGAGATCGGCCGAGAACTCCGGCGTCAGCGGGTTCACGGCCCTCTCGACCTTGCCCATCAGTTGGGGCGATTTGCGCATGAAGGCCCTGCCCAGCGGCGTCTCGAGGTAGGCCACGGCGGCCTCCAGCTCGGCCTCCGTGAAGTGTTCGGCGACGGCCGGGAGCATGGCTTCCATCATCTTTGGCGTGATGGCTCGCGTGCTTTCGTCGACCGCATCGGCGAATGCGATCCGCACCTCGTTGGTCAGCGGAATGTCCCGGGTCTTCGTCTGTCGCTCGAACATCTGGGTGGCCATGCCTGTGACGAAGGTCGCCAGCATTTCCTCCATGTTCAGGGCCGCCACGTAGCGGCGGGCAAGCTCCAGCGATCTTGCGGAGGGCTGGGCGCCGGCCTGCAGCGGCGTGATCAGGACCGCCAGGCCGGCGGCGGCGGCGGCGAAGAGTCGGAGGGCCATGCAAATCCTCTATAGGGCTCGGCAGGCTCGCCCGACGCCGCGCCGGGCGCAAGCGGCCGAAAAGCCTTGCCCTGATAGGGCTTTTCCCCTAATTGCCCGCCTCTTCACGGAATGCGGTCTCACGCGGAACGCGAATGGGTCGGGAGCCTCCCGGCCGCCGCGCTGAGAGCCATCGTTTCCGGCGGACCTTCCGCCGCCGGGCACGCCGCATTCCACAAAGGAAGAAGGAAAATATGGCCCTCTACGAACACGTGGTCATCTCGCGGCAGGATATCTCGCCGCAACAGGCCGAAGCCCTGAACGACCAGCTCAAGGCCCTCATCGAACAAGGCGGCGGCAACGTCGCGAAGATCGAGTACTGGGGTCTGCGCAACCTGACCTACCGGATCAAGAAGAACCGCAAGGGTCACTACTCGCTGCTCGCCATCGACGCGCCCGCCGAGGCCGTGAAGGAGATGGAGCGCCAGCTGTCGATCAACGAAGACGTGCTGCGCTACATGACCGTCCGCGTCGAAGAGCTCGACCTCGAGCTGTCGCCCATCCTCGCCCGCCGCGATCGCGACCGCGAACGCCGCGACGACGCCCCGCAATTCTAAGAAAGGGAGGGCTCCATGTCTGAAGACACCTCCACCGCTCCGGCCGCCCCGGCCGCCGGCGCCTCCGCGGGCGGCGCGCGCCGCCCGTTCTTCCGCCGCCGCAAGGTGTGCCCGTTCTCCGGCGCCAACGCCCCGAAGATCGACTACAAGGACGTCAAGCTCCTGCAGCGCTACGTTTCCGAGCGCGGCAAGATCGTGCCGTCGCGCATCACCGCGGTGTCGGCCAAGAAGCAGCGTGAACTGGCCAAGGCCATCAAGCGCGCCCGCTTCCTGGCCCTGCTCCCCTACGTCGTGAAGTAAGGGGGAAGAGGCACATGAAAGTCATTCTGCTCGAACGGCTGGAAGGCTGGGGCACGCTCGGCGACGTGGTCAACGTCAAGGACGGCTACGCTCGCAACTTCCTGCTGCCCCGCCAGAAGGCGCTCCGCGCCAACGCGGCGAACCTGAAGGTCTTCGAAGCCCAGCGCTCCGAGATCGAGGCGCGCAACGCCAAGGCCAAGGACGCCGCCGGCAAGGCCGGTGAGAAGCTCGACGGCACGCAGTACGTCCTGATCCGTCAGGCGGGCGAAAGCGGCCAGCTGTACGGCTCGGTCGCCGGCCGCGACGTGGCCGACGCGATCAACGCCGAGGGCGGCAAGGTCGAGCGTTCGATGGTCGTGCTGGACAAGCCGATCAAGACGCTGGGCATGCACGAGGTGAAGATCCGCCTCCACTCGGAAGTGGTCGTCACCGTGACGCTGAACATCGCCCGTTCGCAGGACGAGGCCGATCGCCAGGCCCGCGGCGAGAACGTGATCTCCTCGCAGTTCGAGGAAGAGCGGCTCGCGGCCGACCAGGCGGCGGCCGACCTCCTCGAAGGCGGCGCCGGCCAGATCGCTTCGGAGTTCTCGGACGCCGAGGCCTAAGGTCGCAGGGAAACCTGTCGCAGGCGGCGCGGGAGCGATCCCGCGCCGTTTTGCTTTGCGGCTGTTGCACAATTGTCATTCCCGGCGGCAGCGACGCTTCCTAGCTTGACCCGACCAACGCAGTTCTCCGGATGAACGGAGGCCGCTTGGAGGGGCAAGTTCATGAAATACCGCAACATCCTGTTCGCGGCCGCGTCGGCCGCAACGCTGTGGGCCACGGCCGCCGGCGCCCAGACCGTCAATGCCGAGGTCGAGGAGCTGGTCGTCACCGGCACCCGCACCGAAGGCCGCTCGCGGCTCGACACGCTGGCGCCTGTGGACGTCATCAACAACGAAGCCATCAGCCGCCAGGGGACCTCGACCGAGCTCGCCCAGGCGCTGGCCAACCTGACGCCCGCGCTGGACTTCCCGCGCCCGGCGATCACCGACGGCACCGACCACGTCCGCCCGGCCACCCTGCGGGGCCTGGCGCCGGACCAGACGCTGGTGCTGGTCAACGGCATGCGCGGCCACGTTTCGGCGCTGGTCAACGTCAACGGCTCGATCGGCCGCGGCTCGACCGCCTTCGACCTCAACACCATCCCGACGGTGGCGGTCGAGCGGGTGGAAATCCTGCGCGACGGCGCCTCGGCCCAGTACGGCGCCGACGCCATCGCCGGCGTGATGAACATCCGCCTGCGCCAGGCGCGCGAGGGCGGCGGAGCGACCGTCAGCTACGGCCTGCACGACACCAAGGTGAAGACCTCGCGCGGCGAGCGCGACGTCAACGACGGGCTGCAGGAGAGCGTCTCGCTGTGGCAGGGCCTGCCGCTGGGCGACCAGGGCTTCCTGACGCTGTCGGGCGAGTGGTCGCTGCGCCACGCCACCAACCGCTCGGACTACATCAACCAGAGCACCCTGCCCGCCTACGGCCGGCCGATCGTGCTGGGCCGCTACGGCGATCCCTACGTGCGGTCGTGGGCGACCTACGCCAACGCGGGCCTGCCGCTGAACGAGACCTGGGAGCTCTACGGCTACGCCGGCTTCCAGCACCGCGACACCTCGGCCGCGGCGACGGCGCGCGCGTACAACAACGCCAACAACGTGCCGGCGGTCTATCCGGGCGGCTTCCTGCCCAAGATCGACACCGACATCGACGACTGGAACGTCCAGGGCGGCGTGCGCGGCGAGCTGGCCGGCTGGAAGACCGACCTGGGTGTCTCCTACGGCCGCAACGAGCTGGACTACTACACGACCAACTCGATCAACGCCTCCTACGGGGCGGCTTCGAAGCGCGACTTCTATTCGGGCTCGCTGGGCTATGACCAGTGGCTGGTCAACCTGAACGTCTCCAAGGGCTTCGAGGTCGGCCTGGCGCGGCCGCTGAACGTCGCGGCGGGCCTGGAGTACCGGGAGGAGAGCTTCGAGATCGACGCGGGCGAGCCGGCGTCCTACACGTTGGGCCCCATCACCACGGGCGGCGTTGCGGGCGTGAGCCAGGGCTTCCCCGGCTTCCGGCCGTCGAACGAGGTGGACGTCAAGCGCCACAACTGGAGCGCCTATCTGGACGTCGAAGGGCAGCTCACCGAGAAGCTCGGCTTCGACGTGGCCGGCCGCTATGAGGATTATTCCGACTTCGGTTCGGAGTTCACCGGCAAGATCGCCGCGCGCTACGACGTCACCGATGCGCTGGCCTTCCGCGGCGCGGTGTCGACGGGCGTGAAGGCGCCGGCGCTGCAGCAGCAGTATTTCACCTACACCTCGACCAACAACACGCTGGTGGGCAACACCTTCCAGCTTATCGAGGTGGGCACCTTCCCGGCGACCAGCCCGATCGGCCGGGCGCTGGGCGGCCAGCCGCTGGAGCCGGAAGAGTCGGTCAACTACTCGGTGGGCCTGGTCTTCCAGCAGGGCGCGTTCGAGCTGACGGTCGACGCCTACCGGATCGAGATCGACAACCGCATCGTCCTGTCGGAAGACCTGCCGAACACGAACACGCCGGCGGCCACGGCGGCGCAGATCAGCGCTCTGCTCCAGCCCTTCGGCGTGAGCCGCGCGCGGTTCTTCATCAACGGCGTCGACACCACCACGAAGGGCGTCGACATCGTGGCGCGCTACCGGTTCGACATCGGCGACGAGGGCCGGCTGGACCTGACGGCGGCCGCGAACTTCAACGACACCAAGGTCACGCGCACGCCTGACCTGCCGACCCTGACCAACCTCGCCGAGCCGCCGTTCCTGTTCGACCGCGGCAACCGCCTCGCCTACGAGGAAGGCACGCCGGAGGTGAAGCTGGTGCTGTCGGCCGACTACGAGCAGGGCCCGTGGGGCGCGACCGCCAAGGTCACGCACTACGACAGCGTGCTGATCCCCAACAACAACGCCTCGTTCGACTACGAGACGGGTCAGGCGGCGCTGCTTGACCTGGAGGTCCGCTACGCGTTCCCGATGGGCGTCCGGGCCGCGGTCGGGGCCAACAACCTCTTCGACAAGTACCCGAACTACACGCCGGGCACGATCAACAGCCCGACGGGCTCGATCGGCTTCCCGAGCTACTCGCCGTTCGGCTTCAACGGCCGCTTCTTCTACGGCCGCCTGAGCGTCGACTGGTAAGCCTCTGAAGCCATAGCGCTTCGTCCGACGGCGCGGGATCGGAAGGTCCCGCGCCGCTTCGGTTCCCTCAAAGCCAAGCTTCGTCCACAGCTTTCATCTTGTTGTGGACAGGTGGCCGCAGGCCGCGTGGTCGCAGTGATCGTCCCCAGCCCCTGGGGTATCGGTAACCCATGGCGATCGTACCGGCTCTCGACCTGCGTCCCGTGGCGGACGCCTCCAACGACATCGCGATCAATCGCGCCCCTTCGAACATCGAGGCGGAACAGGCGCTGCTGGGCGCCCTGCTCTTCGACAACGCCGCCTTCGAGCGCCTGGGCGACAACCTGCAGGCGCGGCACTTCTTCGAGCCGTTCCACCAGCGCCTGTTCGCCGCGATCGAGACCTATGTCCGCAAGGGCCAGCTGGCCGAGCCGATCCTCATCGCCGAGCAGTTCGCCCGCGACCCCGCCTTCGAGGAACTGGGCGGCGTCCGCTACCTGGCCGACCTCGTGGACCGCGCCCCGCCGGCCGCCAACGCGCCCGACTACGCCCGCGCCGTCTATGACCTGGCGCTGCGCCGCGACCTGATCCGCATCGGCGGGGAGATCGCCGCCGACGCCCAGGCGGGCGACACCGAGCTGGACGCCCAGGAGCAGATCGAGAAGGCCGAGCAGCAGCTCTACCAGCTCGCCGAAAGCGGCGGCGTAAGCCAGGGCTTCGTGCCGTTCGCCGACGCCATCCAGGGCGCCATCGCCATGGCGGCGGAGGCCCACAGCCGGGACGGCGGCCTGGCCGGCCTCTCCACCGGCCTCGTCGACCTCGACAGCAAGATCGGCGGCCTGCACCCCTCCGACCTGGTGATCCTCGCGGCCCGCCCCTCCATGGGCAAGACCTCGCTGGCCTGTAACATCGCCTTCGACGTGGCCCGCAACTACGCCTACGAGCCGCAGCCCGACGGTTCGAAGAAGACGGTCCGCGGCGGCGTGGTGGCGTTTTTCTCGCTGGAAATGAGCGCCGAACAGCTCGCGCTGCGCCTGCTGGCCGAGGCCTCGGGCGTCTCGGGGGACCGGCTGCGCAAGGGCGAGATCGACGCCATGGAATTCGGCCGGCTGCGCGACGCGGCCCTCGAGATCCAGGAAGCCCCGCTCTACATCGACGCGACCGGCGGCATCACCCTGGCCAAACTCACCGCCCGGGCCCGGCGGCTGAAGCGCATGTTCGGCCTCGACCTGATCATCGTCGACTACCTCCAGCTGGTGACGACGGGCACGGGCGGCCCGGACAACCGGGTGCAGGAGGTCTCGATGATCACCCAGGGGCTGAAGGCGCTGGCCAAGGAGCTCTCGGTGCCCGTCATCGCTCTCTCGCAGCTCAGCCGCCAGGTGGAGAACCGCGAGGACAAGAAGCCCCAGCTTTCCGACCTTCGGGAATCCGGCTCGATCGAGCAGGACGCCGACATGGTGATGTTCGTGTACCGCGAGGAATACTACCTCAGCCGCCTGGAGCCCCAGCCGAATACGCCGGAGCATTTCGAGTGGCAGGAGAAGATGGACAAGGTGACGGGCCTGGCCGAGATCATCATCGGCAAGCAGCGCCACGGCCCCATCGGCACGGTGCGCCTGTCGTTCCACTCCGACACCACCAAGTTCGGCAACCTGGCCCAGACCGGCCGCTACGACCCGCACTGAGGTGGCGGCCGCTCCCCGCGCGCGCCTGACGGTCGACCTCGACGCGCTCGCCCACAACCACGCGATCCTGACGCAGGAGGCCGGCGGCGCGACGGTGGCGCCGGTGGTGAAGTCCGACGGATACGGCCTGGGCGCGGGCCCGATCGCGCGCCGGCTGCACGCCGAGGGCGCCCGCGAGTTCTTCGTCGCCCGCCTCGACGAAGGCGAAACCCTGCGGGCGGAGCTCGGCGACCGCGAGGCCCGGATCTACGTGCTGGACGGCGCCGCGGCAGGAACCCTGCCCCGTTTCGCCGCCGCCCGGCTGACCCCCGTGCTGACCACCCTGCCCCAGGTCACGGCGACCTCGGCCTGGGCGGTCGCGAACGGCGGGCTGGAAGCCGTGCTGCACGTCGACACCGGCATGAACCGTCAGGGCCTGACTCCGGACGAGACCCGGGCCCTGGCGCAGGCGCCCGACCGCCTGCGCGGGCTGGAGATCGGGCTGGTGATGAGCCACCTGGGCTCGGCGGCCGAGACCGGAGATCCACGGAGCGCCGACCAGCTCGCCGCCTTCCGGGCCATCCGGCCGCTGTTCAGCGAAGCCCGCGCGAGCCTCGCAGCCTCGGCCGGCATCTTCCGGGGCGCCGAATACCGGTTCGACGTCGTCCGGCCCGGCGTCAGCCTCTACGGCGGCGGCCCGTTCGACCGGCCGGACGACCGATTGAAGGCCGTGGCCACGCTGACCGCGCCGATCCTCGACATCCGCAACCTGCGGCCGGGAGACCGGCTGGCCTATGGCCGGCAGTACACGGCCGACCGTCCGGTACGCGCCGCGATCGTGGCGGCGGGCTACACCGATGGCGTGATCCGCGCGTCGAACGGCGGCGGCTATGGCTGGATCGCCGGGGCGCGCCGCCCCCTCCTCGCCGTCACCATGGACGTGCTGGCCATCGACATCGGCGATGCCGCGGTGACGGTCGGGGACGCGGTGGAGCTCCTGGGGCCGAACGCGCACCTGGACGACCAGGCCGCCGCGGCCGGCACCGTGGCGCACGAGGTCCTGGTGCGCCTCAGCCGCCGGGCCGAGCGGATCTATCTGGGCGGGGCGTAGCCCTAAGGCGGGGCCACAGGCGAGCGCGCCTGGCGCAGGCGCATCTGTCCGGAGCGGGAGCGGAGGTTCCGCGTTCACCCCCGAAGCCGACGTGTGGGCCGTCGGCAGAGGGTGGATGACCCACGACCGGGCTCAGCGCTGAGGAAGTCCCTCCGGCAGCTCCGGGTGAACGTCCGCAGGATCGTACCAGGTCGCTCCGTCGGACCGCCAAATGTGCCATTGGCGGGCGGCCGTAATGGGCGTGTCCAGGCAACCGAGCCGCAGCATCAGGTGCGAGTGGCCCGGCCGCTCGGCCACGATCTGCGACCCGCAGCGGGAGCAGAAGCGCCTCAGCTTGCCGGGGGACGATTCATACGAACTCAGCAGATGCTCGCCGCGGACCCAGCGAAGCCGGTCCCGTGGAACGGGAGCGATGCTGGAGAACGCGGCGCCGTGCGTCTTACGGCAAGTCTCGCAATGGCAGTGGGCAATGCCCTCGATCGTCGCGTCGACCTCGTAGGAGACCGCGCGGCACAGGCAGCTACCAGTCAGCATCGCGACCGTCCTCCGTTCCGGCGTCGCCACGGGATGGCTTGGGCGTCCACGGTTCCGTGCTTTGCGGTTGTCCGCAATGGGTCGGGACGTTGGCCTCGAGCCTCCGACCGGACATTCCACTCTTGGTCGGAAGCGGAGGTTCCGAGCGTCAGCGACGGGTGGCTAGGGGACTTTGGGCTTTACCACGGTCGGCGCGCTCGACACCGGATTGGCCTCGGACACCGCTTCAGCATCGAGCTGCTCAGCGTGTTTCGCGAGGGAGGCTGGCGCGAGCTGCGCCTGCGTTAGCGCCGTCGACCAAGGGTTCATTCCAATGCAATGGCCGCTGAGATTGCCGCATTGGCGAAGTTCGCCCGTCCGACTGTCGATCGCGACGATCACGTAACTGTCGTCCGCAATGCGCGCCGCTGCCGCTTCCTTCGGCGTGGCCCCCGCCAGTTGCTTCCACATTCGATCAGCTTGGTAGAGCCCCACTCCGGCGTACCGACCAGCACCGTGGCCTGGTGCGCTTCCAGTCAGTTCGGATCGGCTGCATCCAGCAAGAGCTAGACCTGCGAACGCCACGAAAACGAGCGAGTGCTTCACGAAGGCTCCTCCTCGTCGCGAAGTTGCAACTTCACGAACGCGTGATCACCGTAGAGCCATCCGCGCCAGGTCCGCAACGGGTCGGAAGCGGACATTGGCCTCAAGCCCCAAGGCGGACATTCCCATTAGGGCCCGGTAGCGGTCGTTCCGAATGTCAGCGTCGAATGGAAGGCTGCCGTCGCCGCCCGGCGCTCCATCGGACCTCCCCCGCTCGACCCGTTCGACGGATGCGGACGGCTTGGTCTTCCGATCAGACGGTTGGCACGGTTCCGCCGTCGACCACAAGCTCCGCGCCGTGGATGGAGGCAGCCCGGTCCGAAGCCAGGAAGGCTATGGCCTCGGCGACTTCGAAGGGCTCCGCGCCGCGACCGATCGAGATGCCGCCGAGCCCGTCCAAGACCAGCTGGCGCGCGTCCTCGAGAGAGCCGCCGTTGGCGTCCTGCAGACGCTTGAGAAACACGCCCGTCCCCTCGGTCATGATCCAGCCGGGAGATACGACGTTGACCCGTACGCCCTTGGGCCCGAGCTCCTTGGAGAGGGCCTTGCTGTAGGTCCTGAGCGCGGCCTTGGCGCTGGCATAGGCCGTCGTCGACTCGGGCAGCGGCAGGACGGACTGGATCGACGTGACGTGCACGACCGCGCCGGCGCCCCGCTCGATCATCTGCGGGATCAGCAGGCGGTCGAGACGGACCGTGGCCAGAAGGTTGAGGTTCAGTTCGGAGAGCCAGTGATCATCCGTCAGGGCGACGAAGCCGCCGCCCGGCGTGGTCGAGCCGCCGATCACGTGTGCGAGGATATCGACGCCGCCCAGGCGCTCGAGCGCCGCCTTGGCCAGAGCCTCTCCGCCCTGCGGCGTCGTCAGATCCGCTTGCACGAACTCGACGCCGTCGATGGGCTCCAATGCGCCGCGGGCGGCGGTGATCACCCGGGCGCCGCCGGCGACGAAGCGCTCGACCGTGGCGCGGCCCAGGCCCTTGGTGCCCCCACTGATGAGCACGCGCTTGCCGGCGAACTCGGTCGGATCGGCCTTGAGGGTCATGCCCTGATCTCCAGGGCCTTGATGGCGCCGTCTTCGAGCGTGAAGCGGTAGGTGAAGCGGATCGGACTGCCCTTGAAGTCGCCGTGGGCCGGGCCCTCGACCACCAGCCGGCCGTCCTCTCGGCGCGCGGTGTCGGGCGTGAAGATCGCCTTCACGGCGACCACAGCTTCCTCGAAGAGACGCCGGAGTTCGGCGTGGCCCCGGAAGGCGGCGCCGTTGTCCAGAAGCACGGCGTCGGCTGCGAACGGCTCCAGCATGCCATCGACATCCAGGCGGGCGTTCGCAGCCACATAAGCGGCGACGGGAGGTGGCAGTTCGAGCGGCATGGTCGTTGTCCTGCTGACGGCCCGCGCAGCCAACGGCGGCTGCAAGTGGCCCAGGCCGTCAAGGTAGCGATGGACATACCCCGCGATAATCGGGACAAAAGCGTACGGCTCATCACGAAAACCGGGACAATAATGCGGAGCGACCTGGCGGAGCTGGACGCGGTTCTCATGGTGGCGCGCCACGGCAAGTTCCGCGCGGCCGCGCTGGAGCTTGGGATCTCGACGACGGCGCTCAGCAATGCGGTGGGAAAGCTGGAGCGCACGCTGGGCGTGAGGCTCTTCAACAGGACGACGCGGAGCGTCTCGCTGACCGAGGCCGGCCAGCAGTTCGTCGCCCAGGTGGCGCCTGCGGTGCGGGACATCCAAGAGGCCATGGACGTCGCGCGCGCCCGACAGGCCACGCCGTCAGGGACCCTGCGCATCAACGCCTTTCCGACCGCCGCGCGCGAGATCTTCGCTTCGCTCGTCCTGCCGTTCATGCGGGCATATCCGCAGGTCCACATCGACATCGTCACGGAGGGTCGCCTCGTGGACATCGTCGCGGGCGGTTTCGACCTCGGCGTCCGCAGCGCCGATCTCGTGCCGGCCGACATGATCTCGCTCCCCTTAGGCGTGGCGCGGCGCAATGTCGTGGTGGCGACGCCCAGCTATCTGAAATCACGCGGCACGCCGCTCATCCCGCAGGACCTTGCCGGCCACACCTGCCTGCGGGTCCGGCTCCCCAACGGCGCGATCTACCGATGGCCTTTCGAGAAGGACGGACAGGCCGTCCAGATCGACGTCGAAGGCGCCGTCACCCTCGACGAAGCGAGCCTCGCGCGCACCGCAGTCCTCGCGTCCGTCGGCCTGGCCCTGGCGATGGAATCCGACGTGCGGGAGGACATCGAGGCGGGCCGCCTGGTCCGCGTGCTCGAGGACTGGACGCCCGAGCTGGCGCCGCTCAGCCTCTACTATCCAAGCCGGCGCAACCCCACGGCCGCCTTCAAGGCCTTCGTCGATTTCGCGCGGCGGCAAAGCGCAGGCTGACTTCGAGCCTCGGAATGTCGGCTTCCACTCCGATCGCGGACCTTCAAGGACCGGCTCCCCGGACGCCACCCGCCGGAGACCGCGCCGTTCCACGAGCCTGGCTGACGGGACGCCGCATCGGCGACTTGGGCTATTGCTGGCCGCGCTCGGGCACGGCATCCTGCCGCGGTTGTTTGGGGGTGTGTCGCGTGCGTATTCGTTTGGTTTTCGCCGCAGTCGCGGCTGTGGCGCTGCTGCCGCTCGCGGCGCTGGCGGACTCCTGGGACAACTGGCGCTATGCGGTCAAGATGGGCCAGGAGGCCGAGGTCGTGCGGATGCTCGACGCGGGCCAGGACATCGACATGCAGAACGAGGAGGGCTGGACGGCGCTCCACATCGCGGCGGAGGACGGCAACGAGCGCATGGTCCGCTATCTGCTCGCCCGCGGCGCGCGAACCGACCTGAAGACCACGCGCGGGCGCACGGCCTATGATGTCGCGGAAGGCTATTCGGCGATCCGAGCCGCGATCCGGGCCAAGATGGCGCCCCCGGCGGACCCGTTCGCGCCCTACCTCGGCGGCGCTGCGGCTGCGCCTGCGAAGGGACGCCCGGCGGCTCCCGTAAAGGCGAGCAACGGGGCTTGCGCGGCGGCCAATGCGAATCCCGCCAATGACGGCCGCACGCCGGCGACGCGGCCGCGCCTCCAGGCGCGCGACGCCGTTTGGTACAACCAGCCGGCGGACCTCGCCGCGCTCCTCGACGACTGCGTCGGCGTCAATTCCAAGGATACGGACGGGAGCACGCTCCTGCACGTGGCCGCAGAGCGCAACCGGATCGATATCGCGAAACTGCTGATCGCCAAGGGCGCCAGCCGGACCGCCACCGACCACAGCGGGAAGCGGCCCGCCGACTATGCGGCCTCGCCCGAGATGCAGGCGCTCCTCGGGGCGCGGTCGCCGGGCGGGCCGTCGACGCCAGTCCAGGCGGGCGGCGCCAATGAAGCCTACTGCAAGCAGATGTGGCACGAGGCGACGGCGCTTTGCGGCTTGGGCGAAGGGCGCTGCACCAACACCGCCAGCGTCCGCTACAGCGCCTGCCTGAAGAAGGGCACCTGGTACTAGGGCCCGGAGCCTAGCTCGTGGCGAGGCCGGCGAGGAGCTCGTCGAGTTGCCCGAACTGTTCGGGCATGGCGTCTTCCATGCCGATGAAGGCTTCGTCCAGCGCTTCCCTGGAGGGGTAGAGCTCCTGGAGGACCAGCCGGGTCCTGCCGTCCTGCGCCTCGAAGGTGACGGTGGTGACGGCGCCCTCCCCGCCCTCGTCGTTGGTCCAAACGATGCGCGAGAGCGGCACGACCTCCAGGTACTTGCCGAAGAAGGCCATCGACTCGGCCGGCGTATGGCCGAAGACGATGCGGTAGCCGCCGCCGGTGCGGACATCCATCTCGCAATCCAGCAGCGGCACGCCCGCGGACCTGGGCGCCCACCAGAGCTTGAACAGCTCGGGCCTGGTCCAGGCGTCGAACACCAGCCGGACCGGGGCGTCGAAGGTTCGGCTGACGACAAGCTCCCGCTCGGACCTGCGCTCGACCGCCGTGCGGCCGTCACCCGTTCTTTGGCCCATCGCCATTCTCCTTCCGCTTCAAGGCTTCCACGACATCGTCCAGCGCGTCGAAGCGCGCGGCCCACACCTGCCGGCGGGCCTCGATCCAGGCCGCCGCCTCGTCCAGTCCGCGTGGGCCGAGGCGGCATGTGCGCACGCGCCCGACCTTTTCCGTCGCAACGAGACCGGCCTGCTCCAGGACCCCGATGTGCTTCTTCATGCCCGTCAGGGTCATGCCGAAGCGATCGGCGAGCTCGGTGACCGAGGCGTCGGCGCGCCCGAGCTGCTCCAGCACCCCGCGCCGCGTGGCGTCGGAAAGTGCGGCGAAGGACGCATCAAGCGGGGCGGCTACATACTGAACCATTAAGTTCAGTGTTAGCCCGCGGGGAGGCGCGCTGCAACCCCAGCAGGGACGTTGGCGTCAGCCCATCATGAGCGGGCCGCCCAACTCGGCGGCCTTGGCGACGACGGTGGCGCGCAGGACGGCGAGCAGCAGGAAGCCCAGCAGCACCGCGGCGAAGTAGGTCAGGTTGTGCGCCGGGTCGGAGCGCATCATGCGCGGCAGGCCCTGGTACAGCGTCCAGCCGGCGTAGAGCAGCGCCAGGATGCCCACGGGCAGGGCCAGGTTCGGGTAGAGGTGGGCGACGCCCGCCAGCCACAGGACGGTGCCGGAATAGGCCGCGAGCTTGAGGGCCTGGTCCCGCTCCCGCAGGCCGCCGAAGGGCGCGGCGATGGCGGCGATCCACCAGGCCAGGAGCCAGACAACGGCGAAGGTGGTCGCATAGCCGGCGGCGGCCTTGGCCAGGACGCCCAGCGGCGGCTCGCGGACGCCGACCTCGCCGATGCGGGTGGCGAACACCAGCTCTCCCAGCGCGCCGCAGATGGCCGGGATGGCGGCGAGCGGGGCCACGTAGGTCTGCAGGACGGTGCGCGCGTCGCCGGGCTCGGGCCCGATCACGTCCCAGGTCCGCCCCGGACGCACGATCATCGCGCCGGCCCGCGCGGCCAGCCCCGTCCAGTCCATACAGCCCTCCGGTCAGCTCCCGCCCGATGGGTAACACGCCAACGGACGAAAGGGCGACCGGGTCGCACAGACCCCGCTTGCCGCGTCGGCTAGACTCGTTCGTCACCGAATCAGGAGCGTCCCCCTTGGCCCGCGACGGCGCCGTCTATGCCTGCCAGTCCTGCGGCGCGGTCCAGACCAAGTGGTCGGGGCAGTGCCCGGCGTGCGGCGCGTGGAACACGCTCGTCGAGGAGCTGACCAGCCGCCCGCCGGGCGCGCTGAAGCCCACGTCGAAGATCGCGCGCGGCCGCGGCCTGACGTTCGAGGGCCTGGAGGAAGCCACCCCTGCCCCGCCCCGCATCATCACCGGCGTCGAGGAGTTCGACCGCGTGTGCGGCGGCGGCGTGGTGCCGGGCTCGGCGATCCTGCTGGGCGGAGACCCGGGCGTGGGCAAGTCGACCCTGCTGCTGCAGGTGGTGGCGAGCGCGGCGCAGCGGGGCGTGCGCTGCGCCTACATCTCGGGCGAGGAGGCGGTCGAGCAGGTCCGCGGCCGGGCGCATCGCATGGGCCTCGCCGAGGCGCCGGTGAAGCTGGCGGCGGAAACCAGCCTGCGGGCCATCCTGGACGGGCTGAAGACCGACGCCTTCGACCTGGTGGTGATCGATTCCATCCAGACGATGTGGAGCGACGCCCACGAGGCGGGGCCGGGGTCCGTCACCCAGGTGCGGGCGGCGGCGGGCGAGCTGGTGCGGCTGGCCAAGAAGCGCGGCCTGGCGGTGATCCTGGTGGGCCACGTGACCAAGGAAGGCGCCATCGCCGGCCCGCGGGTGGTGGAGCACATGGTCGACGCCGTCTTCGCCTTCGAGGGCGAGCGCGGCTATCCCTTCCGCATCCTGCGCGGCGCCAAGAACCGATTCGGCGCGACCGACGAGATCGGCGTCTTCGAGATGAACGACACGGGCCTGGCGGAGGTGAAGAACCCGTCGGCCCTGTTCCTCAACACCTCCGGAGCCCGGGCGCCGGGGGCTGCGGTGTTCGCCGGCATCGAGGGCTCGCGGCCGGTGCTGGTGGAGATCCAGGCGCTGGTGGCGCCCTCGGCCTACGGGACGCCCCGGCGGGCGGTGGTGGGCTGGGACTCCGGGCGCCTGGCCATGGTGCTGGCGGTGCTGGAGGCCCGCTGCGGCCTTGGTTTCGGGGACCGCGATGTCTATCTGAACGTCGCCGGAGGCCTGCGCATCACCGAGCCCGCCGCCGACCTCGCCGCCGCCGCGGCGCTCGCGTCTTCCGCCTTCGACGAGGCCCTGCCGCAGGACTGCGTGGTCTTCGGCGAGATCAGCCTGTCGGGCGAGGTGCGGTCGGTGAGCCGGATGGACGCCCGCCTCAAGGAAGCCGCCAAGCTGGGCTTCCGTCGGGCGCTGGGTCCCGCCGACGTCGAGGCGGGCGGCGGCATGAAGTTCACCGGCGCGAGCCGGCTGGCGGACGCGGTCCGCCGGATCAACGAGGCGTCCTGGGACTAGGCATGGGATTGGGGCTCACACAGTTCGACCTGATCGTCCTGACGCTGCTGCTGATCTCGGGCGCGGTGGGCTTCGCGCGCGGCGCGGTGCGCGAGATCGCCGCCCTGGTGGCGCTGGTGGCCGCGGCGCTCCTGGCGATCTTCGGCCTCCCGGCGTCGGCGCCGATCGTGCGCGAGGTGGTGCGGCCCGACTGGCTGGGCACGGTCGCCGCCATGATCCTGGTCTTCGCCGTCACCTACATCCTGCTGCGTCTGATCGGCGCAGGCCTTGCGAAACGGGTGCAGCAGACCGACGTGGTGGGCGCGCTGGACCGTTCCGTGGGTCTGCTGATCGGCCTGGCGCGCGGCCTGCTCGTGCTGGGCGCCCTCTACCTGATGTTCAACGCCGCGACGCCCGAGGACCTGCGCCCGCGCTGGATCACCGGGGCGGCCACCTGGCCCCTGGCGGGCGAGATGGGCGACGTGATCGAAGGGCTGGCGCCGAAGGGGCTCGATCTCGCCGAGGCCATGGGCCCGGCGTTCGACAACGCCGTTCGGAACGGGTCAGGTGACAGACGCGTGACGGACGGGTACGACGCGCCGCGAGCCGGCGAAGCGGACGATCTGGAGAGGTCTCGATGACCCTGAAGACGCAGTCCTATGACCGATGGTCCCCTCCGATCCGGGACCCGGATGATGACACGCCGCGCCTGGAGTGCGGGGTCTTCGGCGTCTTCGACACCCCGGCCGCCTCAGCCGTCGCCGCGCTCGGCCTCCACGCCCTGCAGCACCGCGGCCAGGAGGCCTGCGGCATCGCCTGCTTCGACGGGCACCGCTTCCACACCGAACGCCACATGGGCCACGTGGGCGACGCCTTCGGCGGCGGCGACCTGACCGAGCGCCTGCCGGGCCAATCGGCCATCGGCCACACCCGCTATTCCACCGCCGGCGGCAGCTTCATCCGCAACGTGCAGCCGATGTTCGCCGACCTCGAGGCGGGCGGCATCGCGCTGGCCCACAACGGCAACCTGACGAACTTCCTGACGCTGCGCGAACAGCTCGTGGCGGAAGGCGCGATCTTCCAGTCCACCTCGGACAGCGAGGTCATCCTCCACCTCATCGCCCGCTCGCGGAAGCCGAAGTTCCTCGAGCGGTTCATGGACGCCCTGCAGCAGATCGAGGGCGGCTACGCCCTCGTGGCGCTGACCAACAAGAAGCTGATCGGCGCGCGCGACCCGCTGGGCATCCGGCCGCTGGTGCTGGGCGACCTGGACGGCAAGCCGGTGCTGGCCTCGGAGACCTGCGCGCTGGACATGGTGGGCGCCGCCTTCGTCCGCGACGTGGAGCACGGCGAGGTGGTCGTCATCGACGAGGGCGGCATCCGCAGCTTCAAGCCCTTCCCGGCCCAGCGCGCCCGGCCCTGCATCTTCGAATACGTCTATTTCGCCCGCCCCGATTCCGTCGTGAACGGCCGCTCGGTCTATGACGTGCGCAAGCGCATGGGCCGCCGCCTGGCGCAGGAGACGCCGGCCGACGTCGACGTGGTGGTGCCGGTGCCGGACTCGGGCGTGCCCGCGGCGCTGGGCTACGCCCAGGAAGCCGGCCTGCCCTTCGAGATGGGCATCATCCGCAACCACTATGTGGGCCGGACCTTCATCCAGCCGACGCAGGGCCAGCGCGAGCTGGGCGTGCGTATGAAGCTGTCGCCGAACCGCTCGGTGCTGGCCGGCAAGCGCGTCCTGCTGGTGGACGACAGCATCGTTCGCGGCACCAATTCGGTGCGGGTGGTGCGGATGGTCCGGGAGGCCGGCGCCAAGGAGGTGCACCTGCGCTCGGCCTCGCCGCCGATCCAGTGGCCCGACTACTACGGCATCGACATGCCCGACCGCGAGAAGCTGCTGGCCGCCAACCACTCGGTGGAAGAGATCGCCAAGCTGCTGGACGTGGACTCCATGGGCTACCTGTCGGTCGACGGCCTCTACTGGGCCATGGACGCCGACAAGCGCGATCCGGCCAACCCGCAGTTCACCGACCACTATTTCACCGGCGACTATCCGACCCGCCTCCTGGACCGGGAGATCGCCGAGGGCCGCAACCAGGCCGTGGAGCGCCAGCTCTCGTTCCTGGTCGACGCGTGAGCGAGCGGAAGCCGGGCTTCCGCTTCCCGTTCGGAATTCGGCCCGACTGGTACCTGATCCTCATCATCCTGATGGGCGTGGCCGCAACCGTCGCGCCCGTGCGTGGCGACGCCGCGGCGGCGGCCGGCTGGATCACGGATGCGGCGATCGCGCTGGTCTTCTTCCTCCACGGCGCGCGGCTGTCGCGCGAGGCGGTGATCAAGGGGCTGACGCACTGGCGGCTGCACCTAGTGGTGCTGGCCTCGACCTTCGCGCTGTTCCCGCTGCTGACCCTGGGGCTCGCCGCCCTCCCCGCCTGGATCACGCCGCCCGAGCTGGCGACCGGGCTCGTCTTCCTGGGCTGCCTGCCGTCGACCATCCAGTCGTCCATCGGCTTCACGGCCATCGCGCGGGGCAATGTGGCGGCGGCGGTGGCGGCGGCCTCGGCCTCGAACCTGATCGGCATAGCGCTGACCCCTGTTCTCGTCGGCGTGCTGCTGCACGCGCAGGGCGGCATGGACGCCTCGTCGGTGCGGGCGATCGTCCTGCAGCTGCTGGTCCCGTTCGTGGCCGGCCAGGCGCTGCGGCGCTGGGTGGGGCCCTGGATCGCCGCGCGGGCCAAGGTGCTGGGCTGGGTCGACCGCGGCGCCATCCTGCTGGTGGTCTATACGGCCTTCTCCAGCGCGGTGGTCGAGGGCGTGTGGACGAAGCTGGGCGCGCTCGACCTCATGCGGCTGCTGATCCTCTGCGCCTTGCTGCTGGCGGCGATCCTGCTGGCGACCGCAGCCGCGGCCCGCCTCTTCCGCTTCGGCAAGGCCGACGAGATCGCCATCGTCTTCTGCGGCTCGAAGAAGTCGCTGGCCAGCGGCGCGCCGATGGCCGCGGCCCTGCTGCCCGGCGCGGCGGCGGGGATCGCCATGATCCCGCTGCTGGTCTTCCACCAGATGCAGCTGATGGCGTGCGCGGCCATCGCGCAGCGCTATGCGGCACGACCTGACATAGCGGACGATCCCGGCTAGAGAGGCGCCCTCATGTCCGACTTGCCCCTGCAAGACCGCATCGCCCTCGTCACCGGCGCCAGCCGCGGCATCGGCCGCGCCGCCGCGCTGGCCCTCGCCAACGCCGGCGCCCATGTCGTCGCCGTCGCCCGCACCTCCGGCGCCCTGGAGGAGCTGGACGACGAGATCCGCCGGACGACCGGCAAGTCCGCCACCCTCGTGCCGATGGACATCGCCGAGGACGGCGCCCTCGACCAGCTGGGCCTCGCCATCCATCAGCGCTTCGGGCGGGTGGACGTGCTGGTGCATGCGGCCGCGATCCTGGGCTCGCTGACGCCCGTCTCCCACATCGAGCCCAAGCACTGGGACCGGGTGATGGCGGTGAACCTGACGGCGTCCTACCGCCTGATCCGCAGCGTCGAGCCCCTGCTGCGGACCGCGGAAGCGCCGCGGGCGATCTTCCTGACCACGGGCCGTGTGGCGCGTCCGAAGGCGTTCTGGGGGCCCTACGGCGCCTCGAAGGCGGCGCTGGAGAACCTGGTGCGGACCTGGGCCGACGAGCTCGAGAACACCAAGATCCGCGCCGTGCTGCTGGATCCCGGCGCCATGCGCACGCGGATGCGCGCAGAGGCCATGCCGGGCGAAGACCCGGCCACCCTGCCCGATCCGTCCGAGATCGGCCCGCTGATCCTGGAACTGGCGCAGGCCGACCTGGGCCTGCCCACGGCTAACGTGGTCTTTTCGGACTGGAAGCGGCTCGGGACGCTCGCTTCGGCTTGACGCCCGGCCGCGCCAGCTTGGCGTTGCGGCCGCGGGTGGCGACCTTCTTCGGCTTCGCAGGCTTGGGCGGCTTCGGCGGACCGTCAGGCTTGGGCTTGGCCCGCGCACGAGGCGCGGTCTTGGACGGACCCGGCTCCGCGTCCTCGGCGAAGGGGTTCTTGTTCGAGCGCACGGAGACGCGGATCGGCACGCCCGGCAGGTCGAAGCTCTCGCGCAGCGAGTTGATCAGGTAGCGGCGGTAGTGGTCCGGAAGCTGGTCGGCGCGGCTGGCGAACAGCACGAACGTCGGCGGCCGGGCCTTGGTCTGGGCCATGTACTTGGGCTTCACCCGGCGGCCGTTCACCGCCGGCGGCGGGTGCCGCTCGACCGCCATGCGCAGCCAGTCGTTCAGGTCGCGGGTCTTCACCTTGGTCGACCAGTCGCCGTAGGCCTTCAGCACGGCCGGCATCAGGCGATCGAGGCCGCGGCCCGTCTCGGCCGACAGGGCGACGATCGGTGAGCCCTTCACCTGCGGCAGGAGCCGGTTCGTCTCCTCGATGATCTCGGCGAGCTTGGCCTGCTGGTCCTCGACGAGGTCCCACTTGGCCAGCACGAACACCAGCGCCCGGCCCTCGCGCTCGACGAGGTCCGCGATCTGCAGGTCCTGGATCTCGAGCGGATGGGTGGCGTCCATCACCAGCAGGACCACCTCGGCGAAGGTGATCGCGCGGATGGTGTCGGAGGTGGACAGCTTCTCCAGCTTCTCGTGCACCTTGGCCTTACGGCGCAGGCCCGCAGTGTCGACGAGCCTGACGTTGCGCCCGTCCCAGACCCAGTCCACCGGGATGGCGTCGCGGGTGATGCCGGCCTCCGGGCCGGTCAACATGCGGTCCTCGCCGATCAGGCGGTTCACGAGGGTCGACTTGCCGGCGTTCGGGCGCCCGACGATGGCGATGCGGATGGGCTTGTCAGCCTCGTCCTCTTCCTCGAACTCGTCGTCCTCAGACCACACCGCGGCGATGGCGGCGTACAGGTCGGCCATGCCCTCACCATGCTCGGCGGAGATCGGCACCGGCTCGCCCAGGCCGAGGCCCCAGGCGTCCAGGACCCCCGCCTCGCCCTGGCGGCCCTCGGCCTTGTTGGCGGCCAGGATCACCGGCTTGTCCCGCTTGCGCAGGATCTCGGCGAAGATGCGGTCGGCGGGCGTCACGCCCTCGCGGCTGTCCACCACGAACAGGGCGACGTCGCACTCGTCGACGGCGAGCTCGGTCTGAGCCCGCATCCGCGCCTCGAGGCTCTCGTCGGTGACGTCCTCGAAGCCGGCGGTGTCGATCAGCTCGAGGTCGAGATCGCCCAGACGGCCCGTGCCGAAGCGGCGGTCGCGGGTGACGCCCGGCCGGTCGTCGACGATGGCGAGCTTCTTGCCCGCCAGCCGGTTGAACAGCGTGGACTTGCCCACGTTGGGGCGGCCGACGATGGCGAGCTTCAGCGGCATGTCGTCAGCCTAAACGCGAACCTAGCGGAGCGCGACGAGGTTGGCCTCGTCGGTGACCACATAGATCGTGTCGCCCATGGCGATCGGCGACAGCATGGCCGGGCCGCCCAGGTCGACGCGACGCTCGATCTCGCCGGTCTTGGCGTTCAGCACGGCCAGCTGGCCCCGCTGGCCGGCGACGATCAGCTTGTTGTTGGTCAGCATCGGGCCCGACCAGACCGGTCGGGTGATCTTCTGACCGCCAATGCCGAAGAAGCCGCCCTTCTTCTTGGCCTTGAAGCCCTCGTTGAGGTCGCGGATCCAGTAGATCTGGCCGGTCTCGCGGGAGGCGCAGATCACCTCGCCTGCCTTGGAGACCACATAGACCACGTCGGACGCCGGCAGCGGCGAGGTGATGCCGACGACAGGCAAGGTCCAGCGCGCCTGGCCGGTGCGCAGGTCGATGGCGGCGAACACGCCCGAGTGGCTGACCGCGAACACGTCGCCCTGATAGATGACCGGCCGGCCGGGGATGTCGCGGATCTCGGACAGCGCGCTGGTACGGCTGGCTCGCGACAGGGCCTCGTTCCACAGGTCGTTGCCGTTGGCGGCTCGCAGCGCCACGAGCTCGCCCGAGCCGAAGGCCGCCACGACCGTGTCGCCCGACACCGCCGGGCTCGATGCTCCGAGGATGCGGGCCGATTCCGCCAGCGCCTGGTAGGTCCAGCCGGGCTGGCCGGTAGCCGCGTCGAAGGTCAGCAGCGTGTTGTCGAGGGCGACGACCATCACCCGGCCGCCGGCCACGGTGGGCGCGCCATGCACGGATTCGCCGGTCCGGGTGCGCCAGCCGATGGCCCCCGTATTGGCGTCGATCTGCAGGACCTGGCGCCAGCCGGAGGAGACGTAGAGCTTGCCGTCGGCGTAGGCCAGACCGCCGCCGAAGGCGAGCTTGTCGCGCTTGTTGTCGCCGGGATTGGTGCCCGTGCGCCAGATCTGCGCGCCGGTGCGGGCGTCATGGGCCGAGACGCGGCCGTCGGCGTCGATGACGAACACCTTGCCGTCCGCGGCGACGGGCGGAGCGGTGACGTAGCGGCCGCGCTCGGAGCCTTCGCCGAAGCCGCGCTTCCAGACGACGGAGAGGTTGGGGGCCGCATCCACGTGGTCGACGGACTGTTCGGGCGTGCCGCCAGGGAGCGGCCAGGCGGCCACGGTCTGCGGAGTCGGCAGCGAGAAGTCGACGCCCTTCAGGCTCTCGGCCGGCTCCAGCCGCTGGTCTGCGGGCACGATCGAGACGCGCTGGCCTTCGCCGGCGGTTTCCTGCGGACCCTTGTCCCGGTCGAACGGATTGAGGCGGCCGACCGTGGAGCAGCCGCTCGCGCCCAGCGCGGCGATCATGCAGGCGGCCAGAAGGAGATTACGACGCGACGTCATTGCGGTCCGTTGGATTGCGGTTGCGGCTGGGCCGGGGCCTGGGGAGCGCCTTGCGGGCCGAGAACGGCGCCGGGGGGCACCACCATCGGCGGCGGCATGGCGGCGGCCTGCCTGACGATGCCCGGAAGGGCCTTGGCCGCGCCGGAGTCGATGAGGCCGACGGCAGCCTGGGCGCGGGCGCGCACGCCGTCCGGGGCGTCCAGGCTTTGCTGAAGCACCACGAAGTCGCCGCGGGCGCCGGCGGCGTTCCCCGCCATCAGCTTGGCGAAGGCGAGCGCCTCGCGGGCCTGGACCCGGTAGGGGCGGCCGTCCTTCATCAGCGGCGTCAAGCGCGCCTCCACCTCAGTGTACGGGGCCGTGTCGAGCACGGCGAAGGCGGATTTGAGGCGGGCCACGTCGCCCAGGATGTCGTCGGGCGCGGCCGCGGCGGCCTCGTCCAGGAGCTTCACGGCCTCGGCGGTCTTGTTCTCGCGCTGCTGGAAGGCGGCGAGCTGCATCAGGGCCAGGGTCTTGTAGCCGTCGGCGGACGATTTCGAGACCTCGGTCCACAGCGCACGGGCGCGGGCCTCGTCGCCCTGCACGAAGGCCTGGGCGCCGGCGTGGTACTTCTCGGAGGCTTCGGCGACGGCCTTGCTGCGCCACGTATCCCAGCCCCAATAGGCCAGGGCCGCGATCAGCGCGGCGGCGGCGATCGCCAGGATCCACGGGAGGGCCCGGCGCGCAAGCGACCGGTAGCGGTCGGAGCGAAGCTGCTCCTCGACCTCTTCGAACAGATCCGTCACGTGAAGGAGACTCCGGACTCTCTTAGGCGCGCCGTTCAGGCAGAGGCCGGGAACCTATAGCGCGCCGCTTTCGGCCGCAACGCTACCCAGCTTTGGCGAAGTAGATCTCGGCCGGACCGGGGAAGCGGCGCTCCCGCACGTCTTCGGCGTAGGCGGCGACGGCGCGGCCGATCTCGCCGCGCAGGTCGCCATAGCGGCGGACGAACTTGGGCGTCCAGTCGAACAGGCCCAGCATGTCGTCGGTGACCAGGATCTGGCCGTCGCAGCCGGCCGAAGCGCCGATGCCGATGGTGGGGACCTCGACCGCCTCGGTGATCTCGCGCGCCAGGCCCTCGGCCACGCCCTCCACCACGATCGCGAAGGCGCCGGCGGCCGCGGTGGCCTTGGCCTCTTCGAGGATGCGGCGGCGCTCCTCGCCGGCCTTGCCCTTGGCCTTGAAGCCGCCGTCGACCAGCACGGCCTGGGGCCTGAGGCCCACATGGCCCATCACCGGGATGCCGCGCTTCACCAGGTAGTCGATCGTGCCGACGATGGTGGGCCCCGCCTCGACCTTCACCGCCTGGGCGCCGGTTTCCTTCATCAGGCGGGCGGCGTTGGCGTAGGCGACCTCGGCCGAGCCCTCGTAGGACCCGAAGGGCATGTCGACGACCACCATGGCCCGGCGGGCGCCCCGCATGACCGCCTGGCCGTGCAAGATCATCATCTCGAGCGTCACGCCGACGGTGTTCGGCAGGCCGTGGACCACCATGCCGACGCTGTCGCCGACCAGCAGCAGGTCGCAGTGCTCGTCCAGCAGTTCGGCCACCGGCGCGCTGTAGGCGGTGAGGCAGACGATGGGCGTGCCGCCCTTGCGCGCGACGATGTCCGGCGCGGCCACGCGCCGGACGGCTTCCTGCCGGTGACTGGACAAGGGTCAGATCTCCTCGATCACCCGCGAGAGGGCGAAGCCCATCAATAGCACAGCGAGGCCCACCGCGAGCCAGATCCCGAAGCCGCCCGAGAGCGCCGAGATCATCTCGGTGCTGGGCGCGGCCCGCGTCAGGCTGGACGTGAGCGCGCGGGCGGATTCCTCGGCCGTCTCGACGCGCTGGAACAGGTTGGACATCACCAGCTGGCTGGCGCCGGTCACGCCGCCGACGACGCCGCCGGCGCCGATCAGCCAGCGGCGGGTCTGCCAGCCGCGGTTGAGCTTGCTTTCGACGCTCTGGGCGAAGGCTGCGCAATCGGGCAGCTCCGGCGCCTCGCCGAAGAGGCGCTCCAGGCGGCGTTCGAACTCGTCAGCCATTGCCCCGCCTCCCTTCCAGAACCGCGCCGTCGGCCGGCGCCAGTCGCGCTCTGAGCTTTTCCAGACCACGTTTGACATGGGATTTGACCGTTCCGAGCGGCAGGTTCAAGGCCTCTGCCGCCTCACTGTGGGACAGGCCGGCTCCGAAACAGAGCGACACGCACAGCCGTTCCGCCTTGGACAACACCTTCAGGGCCTCGTCGAGGTCGATGCGATGGTCGGCGTCGCCGGCGGAGATGTCCTCGTCCTCGGCGGCGTCGTCGGACAGTTCCGTCAGGCGGCGGTCGCGCTGCAGACGGCGCAGGTACTGCCGCGCCGCGATCCGCTTCACCCAGGCGGCGAAGGTCCCCTCGCCCCGGAACTCGGCGATCCGCTGGAAGGCCGTCAGGAAGGCGTCCTGGGCCACGTCGTCGGCTTCCGCGGCCTGCGCGCCCATCCGGCGCAGCAGGTATCGGACGGCCGAGCCGTGGCGGCGCGCAAGCTCCCCGAAGGCGCGCCCCTCGCCGGCCGCGGCGTAGGAGCAGAGCTCCACGTCGTGCAGGCTGGCGAAGCTCGATGGTTTGCCCGGCATGGGCGTGAACCCCCTACGGCCGGCCTCTAGGACTTCGGCTTGTTGATGAGGCCAAGGACCACGAAGGCCAGGCCGATGAAGCCCGGGAAGGCGGCGAAGCCCAGGAACCAGTAGCTGGCGTCCGGCTCCTCGAAGCCGACGATCAGGCCAAGCGCCACGAGCCCCAGCGCCACGCCCAGCCACACGATGCCCGTCCGCAGGTCGCGCTGGGGCGACGGCGGCAGGCCGGGCGAGCGGACGTTCGTCGACATGGCGTCGACCATCTCTTGGGGCAGCGGCTGGCCGCGCTCGATGGCGGCGCGCAGGGTCTCGGCCATCTTCTGCCGCTCCAGGCTGCGGAAGTAGCGGGGCACGATCACGATCGCCGCGATCATGGCGAAAAACGCGAGTGGGATCAGGATCTCCACGGGTTCTCTCCTCTTCGTCTCGATGCCGCGGGCGGAAGCGCCCGTCTCTGATCAGGAAGAGACCGGGCGCGGCGCGAACAGATGCAGCCAAGCCTGTGAAACTTTAGTCATGATTCAGCCCCAGCGCCGCCTGGGGTCGCCCGCCCAGGACGACGACCGCGGCCGCGGCCAGCGCCAGCAGGGCCGCCGTGGGCGCCAGGTCGTGCGCCAGCTCCGCGATCACCGGCAGCGCCACGGGCCACACCGCCCAGAGCGCCAGCCCGCCCACCAGCGCGCCGCCCGCCAGCACCGTGAGGTCGGCGCGGAACTCGCGGCGCATCACCGCCGCCATGACCTCGGCCTGGAAGGCCGGATCGCGCGCTCGCGGCGCGTCCAGGGCGAACAGCGCCTTCAGCCGGGCGTCCGCCGCATCGTCAGCCATGTCCATCGCGATCCTCCAACACCTGCAGGAGCCGGGCCCGCCCCCGCGTCACATGAGACTTCACCGTGCCCAGCGGAAGGCCGAGCGCCTCGGCGGCCTCCGCATGGCTGAAATCGCCAGCCAGGCACAGGGCCACGCAGGCCCGCTGGTCGGGCGCGAGCTCGCCCAGCGCCGCCTCCAGCGTGAGCCGCTCGTCCTCGAAGCGCGCGCTCACGTGCGCCCGTTCCGCTTCGTAAGCCGCCTCGCGGGCGCGGTCGCGGCGCCCGGAGCGCAGGGCCGAGAGGTGCTTGCGGTAGCCGATGCCGCAAAGCCAGGCCCGGACGCTGGCGCCCGACTTGAGCTGGTCCAGGCGCGACCAGGCGACGACGAAGGTCTCCTGGGCGAGATCGTCGGCCAGCGCCCAGTCGCCGCCGGTGCGCCGCAGGAAGGCGCGCAGGGCCTGCTGGTGGCGCTCCACCAGCCGCGAGAACGCCTCGGCCTGGCCGCGTCGGGCGGCGGCGACCAGCGCCTCGTCCGCCCCTTCCGGCGTCATCGGCCGCGCAGCGAATAGCTGAGGAGGGCGACCACCGCGTGCCCCGCCGCGACGCAGGTCAGGATGATGGCGACCAGCCGGAACGGCCAGAAATCCACCGCCGGACCGGCATATTCCGACGCCAGCCAGAAGCCCAGCGCGACCGCACCGGTCACGAGCGCGGTGCGCAGCGCCCAGTAGGGCGAGCGATAGCGGCGGCGCATGTAGCGGCGCCGCTCGCGCCAGCCGTAGTCGTCGTCGTCGCCGAAATCGTCCTCGCGGACGGCCTTGATGAGTTCGGGCGGCGGGTCCTTGCCCTGGGTGGTGTAGGCCCGCAGCAGGTCGAGCTGGGCCTGACTGCGCTTGTAGGCCAGCCACCGGTCCCAGGCGCCGAAGACGAAGAAGCCCAGGGGGAACAGCAGCCACCAGTAGCTGCGGAACAGGTCTTCCATGACGAAGCTCCAGATGCGGCGGGCCCGTCGCCCCCCGATGGAGCCCCTGCCCGCCTTCACCCTGTAGTCGCCGCCGTCCAGGCGATCGGATGCGGCGCTTGAGCTTAAATCCGCATCGGCCCCGCGGCATAGGCGGAGGCCGGCCGCGCCGTCAGCCGAAGATCGCGGCGTAGGCCTCGGGCTTGAAGCCGACGGTCAGCGTGCCGTCCACGTCCAGCACCGGCCGCTTGATCATCGAGGGCTGGGCCAGCATCAGCTCGACAGCCTTGGCCTGGTCGACACCCTGCCGGTCGGCGTCGGGCAGCTTCTTGAAGGTGGTCCCGGCGCGGTTCAGCAGCGGCTCCCAGCCGACCTTGCCGACCCAGGCCTCCAGGGTGGCGCGGTCGATGCCCGCCTTCTTGTAGTCGTGGAAGGCGTAGGCGACGCCCTTCTGGTCCAGCCAGGTCCAGGCCTTCTTCATCGTGTCGCAGTTCTTGATGCCGTAGAGCGTCACAGCCATCGTGGTCTCCGTGATGTCCAAGATCGAACTTCCGAAAGAGACCCGCGACGCCCTGGCGAAGGCGCTGAGCCGCTATCTGAAGGACGAACTCGACGTGGAAGTGACGGGATTCGACGCCCACTTCCTCGCCGACTTCGCCATCGAGACCCTGGGGCCGCAGATCTACAACCAGGCCCTGGCCGATGCCCAGGCGCTGCTCTCCCGCAAGCTCGACGAAATGGGCGAGGCTCTGTTCCAGCTCGAGAAGCCGGTGAAGCCCTAGCCCTCCAGCGGGAAGCGTTCCACGACCTGGAACTTGCCCTCGCCGTGGACGGCATGGATCAGCACGAATTCCTCCACCGGCCATTCGACCGGATCGACGAACGTCTCGGGCAGGTCGGCGCGATCGTAGGCCAGCGTCATGTGCGGCTCGAACGGCGGATCGCGGCGCGAGGCCATGCCGGCGCGGACGAGTTCGTGGTGGAGGGCGTCGTAGAGCGCCTGCACGCCGATCACGCCCTCCTCGCCCCAGAGCACGACCGGCCGCTCGCCCTCGCCTCGCCCCCAGCTTCCCAGGCGATTGAGCGCCACGGTGAACGGCGCCGCCTCGACCCTGCGGACGACGTCGACCGCCTTGTCCATGATCGGCCCAGGCGGGCGCTTGAAGTGGCCGAGGTTGTAGAGCGAGACGTGCAGGCGAGCGGCGGCGACTGGCTTCCCGGTCAGCCGGTGCTCGCGGCGGACCGCCTCAAGGCGCTGCAAAGCGGCTTCGGCGGCCTCCGGCGTCGGCTGGAGCGCCAGGTAGTAGACGTGCTTGCCCGGGATGGCGGCCACGCGCGCCTAACCTATTCCCACTCGATTATCTTCGAATGCCCTAAGTTTCTGATTAGACGATACATTCTCGCTCACGCGGATTTGAATACCGTCTGAGATACCGTCAGAATCTTTGGCTGGCGGATTGATGATGCGGAGGCACATCAGCAATGGGCGAGAGCAAGAACGGCTCCACGAACCGGAGAATAGCAGAGTCCCCTCCCCGCAGCACGCCTTCGCTGAGAAGGGAACTGGGCAGCCTTGTTTAGAGGTATGCAGGGACCGCCCCTCCCGAAGCTTCGGGCGCGATGGAAGCAGACGCCACCGTCCTCACGCCGGCGCTGAGCGCGCCTCAGGTACTTCACCGGGCGTTGTCATGAGCTACCCGGGAACCGCGGCGGCCTCGTACAGTTCAGCTGCAAGGAGGATAGCCATGTTCAAATCACCCTGGACCCGCTGGGGCGCTGTTCTCGGCTTTGCGCTGGGCGGCTTCTTCGACGGCATCGTGCTGCACCAGATCCTGCAGTGGCACCACCTCCTGAGCCTGGTGCCTGGCATGGCCGACATGCGCCTGCAGGTGCTGTGGGACGGCTACTTCCATGCCTTGATGTACGTCGTCGCGGCGGTCGGCTTGTTTGGCTTGTGGCGCGCCCACAAGAGCCGAGAGGAAGGCTGGGGACGCCCGCTGTTCGGCTCAGTCCTCCTCGGTTTCGGCGTCTGGCACATCGTCGACAGCGTCCTCTCGCACTGGGTGCTGGGCATCCACCGCATCAAGCTCGACAGTCCCAACCCGCTCATGTGGGATCTTATCTGGTTCGCCGCTTTCGGCGCGCTGCCGCTCATCATCGGATTCCTGATGCTGCGGGGCTTCCGTCCGGGCGGACCGAGAATCTCGGGCCCGGCCGCCGCCGTGCTCCTGCTCGGGCTGATCACGGGCGCGGCCGGAGCCTGGTCGCTCAAGCCACCGCCGGACCAGCCGTTCACCACCGTCGTCTTCGCGCCCGGGACGAACCCGAACCAAGTCTGGTCCGCGCTCTCCGCGACGGACGCCCGGCTCGTCTGGACGGACCCGTCCATGGGTGTGGTGGTCGTCAATGCGCCGGCCGACCAGCGGTGGTCCTTCTACCGGCACCGCGCGTTGCTGGTGAGCGGCTCTGGCGTGCCGGCTGGCTGCTTCAACTGGAGCCGGGCCTGAGAGACGCACCTAGGTGCATCTAACGACGCCGCCGGCGAAGCACCGCCCGGACCCGCGCCAGCAACTCCCGGGGATTACACGGCTTGGACAGGTAATCGTCGGCGCCCCCTTCCAAGCCCCTGATGCAGTCTGAAGCACTGTTCATTTTGGAATGGATAATGACGGCGGGCGCGTTCGGCCGTGTGCTGAGACATGAGCACAGCTCAATGCCGTCCTCCGCTTCCGGGAGCGCTAGTTCGATGATGACGAGATCAGCGCCTTGGCTCGCGAGGAGGAAGACTGCTTCGGTCGAGTTGGCCGCAGCCTCGACTTCAAAGCCGTGCTGCTCCAGAAGGCAAGCCAATCGCCGCCGCGCGGTCCCGTCCGGATCTACGACGAGCACCCGGGCGCTGCAGGGGCGTTGAGGCGCGGGGGCCAGCATTTCAGAAGTGTCGCGGCCGCACGTTTCCGCACTGTTTCGGGAAGGCCGGCCCAGCGTACCTTTGGGCTGCGACGCCTTTCGCCCTGGGATCGACGCCGGGTCCCTGCCCGTACGTGTCACCCGCAGGCTTCGCCTCCCACCGCGACGAGACACGCACTCGATCCCAGGCTGTCCCGAGTTCGAATGCTCCGCCGTGGCGCACGGCCCAGTCCGTACAATGTGCAAGGATGGGCGTCCGGAGAGCTCGGTGGTCCCCGCTGGCGGGGCGAGCCCTTTCAGTTGTAGAACGGCTAACGCTTCGGGCGCCGGAAGGCGCTAGGAAGTCAAGTCGAGGCGCTCGTGCAGCGCCGGCGCGGTGCGAGCCACCGCCGGTTTGTGTGGAAGGCGGATGGCGCGGGCAAGGGGCGGGATCGACCATCAAAAGACCACCGCACTCCTGAAGGCCGCAGAGGCCCTGATCTCCCGACGGGGGGTGGGCGTCTCTCTTGTCCAGATCGCTCGGTCGGCCGGAGTGTCCAAGCAGACCCTCTACAATCGATTTGGGGGTCGAACCGGATTCTTCACCGCCCTGGCTGCGGACCAGGCGGCAAACTGTCCGCCGCCCGCGATTGGCCAGCCGGCTGGACGCACGCCGTCGCAGGCGCTGGAGAGATATGCGGTCGAAATGCAGGCCTACCTCAATCGACCGCTAACCCGCGAATTGCTCGCGCCGCGCACGATCGAGACAGAAGCCGCCGGCGCCGCTTGGCGGGAGGATGTGCTGGGACGTGCCCGGCGCGACCTCGAAGGCTGGTTCGTCCAGCAAGCCAACACCGGCCGGTTGCACGTCTCAGATCCAGATGTGATGGCCGCGTTGCTGATCCAGCTGTGCGTTGCCGAGACGCTGGCGCCGATCGTGCTGTCCGGCGAACCGGCTTCGTCTTCGGCGGCGAAGCCTCTGGTGTCGCGCGTTGTCCAGGCTCTCTTCACTTTCGAGGGGCACCCCCGCGGAGCTGGCGAATCCCCATCTCCGCGCACGTAGCGGTGCACCGCAGGCCCGCCCGCCGCCTTGCAAAAAGCCAACAGCTCCCGCGCCAGCCCGCGGAAACGTCGCCGGATTGGGCCAGCATGACGCTGCGCAATCGCCGCGGTGGGATTCGAGCGGCGGTCGCAGGGCCATGGGCACCTTGTCGAGGTGGGGCGGCGGCCAAGGTCAGCGGACGCGGGCCCTCCAAGGCTGCCGACCTGGCGTTCACCCGGCTTGCTAGTCCTAGCGGTCGGAGGCAAGACGACTTCGACCTGCCGAGCTGATCGCCCGCTGCAGTATGATCGTCGGAATGATCGCCGCGACGAACGCGATGGCGGTGAGCAGGAAGCCGTCTCGGAACGCCGCTGCGGATGACTGAGCATAGACGGTTTGTCCCAGCAGCCATCCAGCCGCCGCCCCTTGCTCGGGACCGGACAGGCCAAGCTCGGCCATGATCCGGCTCGCCTGCCCCAGGTATTCTGCAGTCGCGACGTTGTCGGGCGTCTGAGTCGCTGCGAAAGCCTCGCCATGAAGAATCGTTCGCCGCTCCAGGAGGACGGAAAGCAGGCCAGTGCCCAGCGCGCCCCCGAGTTGGCGCGTGAAGTTCATGGCGCCGGAGCCCTGGGCCAGCAGGTGCGGCGGCAGGACCTTCAACGAAGCGGCGCTGAGGGACGGAAAGACCGCGCCCATCCCGATCCGGCTGATCACCGTCCACCAAGCCAGCGTCCAGAACGCCGTACCGGCCGTCACGTGAGATGTCAGCCATGACGAGTAGGCGAACACGGCCAGCCCGAAACCAATCAGGAGGCCCGGCGAAAGCTTGTCGCTGAGCGCGCCAGCCAACGGGAAGACCACGACGAGCGCGAAACCTGCGGGCATCAGCAGCAAGCCGGCCTGCGTCGGCGTGTAGCCCTGGATCTGCTGCACGAAGACCGGAAGAAGGTAGGTCGAGCCAAAGAGCCCGGCGCCGAGCACAAAGCTGACCACGGACGCCGCTGCGAAGGGCCCATTTCGGAAGAGACGCAAGTCCAACAGCGGATCGCGCGCTGTCAGCTCCCGCCACAGGAACGCCGCTCCGGCGGCCAGCGAGAGGGCGAAGCATCCCAGCACGGGATTGGATTCCCAGCCCGCCCGCTGGCCCGAGGATATGCCCTGCAGAAGCGCCAGCAGGAACACGGAAAGGATGATCATAGCCTGCCAGTCGAGCTTCGGCCTCGCAGCAAGGGGATCGCGGACCGGCAAGAACAAGTGCGCCAAGGCCATTCCGCCGAGGCCGAACGGGATCCCGAGGTAGAACAGGAACCGCCAATTGAAGCTGTCCATGAGGAGGCCGCCGACCCAGGGACCAAGCGCCGGCGCAAGCACGACGCCGATCCCGAAGATGCCCATGGCAGCCCCGCGCCGTTCCGGAGGGAAGACCTGAAACATCGTCACCATGGCGAGCGGCTGGACCACACCGGCGGCAAGGCCCTGCAGCACGCGGCTGACCACCAGCACATTCTGGTCCGGCGCGAGCCCTCCGAGGATGGAGCCGAAGAGGAAGAGGCCCAGCGCTCCGACCATGGTCGCCCGCTGCCCAATGGCGCGTTCGCACCAGGCGGTCATCAGCATGGTCACCGTCATGGCGGCGAGAAAGCCAGTGGACAGCCACTGAACCTCCGTCGCGCTCATGCCGAATTCGCCCATGATGGCCGGCACGGCGACGTTGACGATGGTCGACGACAATACAACGGCCACGGCGGAGACCATCGCGGTCACCGTCGCCAGCCAGCGATAGCCAGGTCCGTAGCGTTCGAAGAGCTCGCTAGTCGACCGCATTGATGTTGACCTCAACCATCATGCCAGGCCGTAGGAAGCTATTCGCCTCTTCCAGAACAAGTCGCACCGGCAGGCGCTGGGTGACCTTCGTGAAGTTGCCGCTGGGGTTCGGATTGGGCAGCAGGGCGAATTGACTGGTCGCGGCTCCGCCGATCCGCTGCACCCGAGCTTTGAATTTGCGGCCAGGGTAGGCATCGACCTTTACCGTCGCCTGGGCGCCCACCGCGAGCTTTCGGAATTCCGTTTCCTTGACGTTCGCATCGACCCAGACGTTCCCGGGATTATGGTACATCAGGATCCGGGCGCCCGGCGTGACGAACTCGCCCGCATCGACGAACGTCTGGTCTATCACGCCGTCGAATGCCGCCACGATCTCTCGCCGCGAGAGGTCCAGCGATTGCTGCGCTCTCTTAGCGAGGAGACCGGCGCGTTGCGCGTCGAGAGCTGCGATCTGTTCATTCAGGACGTCAGCGTCATCCCGCCCGGAGGCCGTGACGTAGACGTCCCCCCGAGCCGCATCGACTGCGGCCCTTGCTCGGTCGACGGCCTTTTCGGCGGCCGTCAGGCGCGCCTGGTCTTCCTCGAGCCGACTCCTGGCGAGCAGTCCCTTGCTGTACAGCGTCTGCGTTCGGCCGAAGGCGCTGCGGGCCAGCTTGAGGTCCGCCTGCGCAGCTGCGAGCCCTGCTTCGGCCTGCAGCACTCCAGCATTGGAGACCTCGACGGCGCGTCCGACGCGCGAGTTGATCGCCGCCTGCTGGGCGCGCAGCTGTGCCTTCTGAGCCTCGAGTGCGGCGATGTTGGCCTCGATCTCCTGCAGGGCGAACTCGGCGTCGCGGGGTTCGAGCCGCACCAATACCTGCCCGGCGCGCACCGCGTCCCCCGGGCGGACCTTCAATTCCACCACACGACCGGCCGCTTCGCTCGCCAGCGCCACGACGTCGGATGCGATCCGCGCGTCGTTGGCGTAGACGTGCTGCCCCCGCGCATGGATAAAGCCGCCGGCGCAAACGACGGCGGCAGCGGCGAGGACGCTGGCCAGGGCGATCTTGCGCCTTGCTGCACGGGGCCTCGCCTTGGCGGCGCCGACATCTGTTTGGCTTTCTCCGGACATCTCAACCTACTCCAGACGCTCACTGATGCGGCGAAGGACAGATACGGTCGTGCCGAGATCGTCCTTCGGGATCCCGTGCAGAATTTCCTCCCGCAGCGCGTCGGCGACCTCCGTGATGTGGTCCAACACGGGCTGGGCCCCTGGCGCGAGCTGTACGAGCTTGGCGCGTCGATCTCCGGCGACCGCCTCACGGAAGATCAGCCCGTCGCGTTGCAGGGCGTCGAGCTGACGCACCAGCGTGGACGCCTCGATCCCCACGCGCTCCGCGAGCTCGCGCTGGAGGAGGCCGCCGTCTGCCTTCGACAGGACAAGCAGCAGCTGCCAGCGACTTTGCGTCAGCCCGGTTCTTCGGAGACGCTCGTCCAGGCGGGCGCGCCAGCGCCGGTGGATGAAGGCCAGTCGACGGGACAACTCGGAGTGAGGGTCAGTCAGATGCACTCGCTGCATGGCCAGTAGTTGGCATGCTAACTATCGCGCCGCAACCGGGTGCGGCAATCCGGCGCCCAATCGTCGCCGCTGAAGCCGGCGCTTGCTGACAGGCGCATCCCACGCGGCGCGCGCCCGCCCCTGCTGTAGCCCCTTGAGACCTGAACCCGGGAATGGCGACAAGGCGCGCCGCGTCGATGTCGCTCCGGCTAAGCCAGCCGGCCGTCGTCGGCAAGCCAGCGAATGGCTTCTGCCAAGTCGTTGTAGATCACCCGAAAATTGCCCTCCCCAAATGCCAGCCGGGCGATGTAGGCCAGTCGCGTATTCGGAACCAGGAGCGCTGCGCGGACGCCGCGTCTCCGGAGCTCTTCACTGTTCGGCTGCTGCGCGACGGTCAAATCGACGTCCGGAGGTTCCATCTCGAGGGCGTCATACAGCACCCGTGATCGGCCGCTTTCCGACAGGAGAAGCATGACTTGTGACTGGAGTTCGGTCACATCCTCGGCGGTCAACGCCCCTCGGATTCTTGCAACAATGATCTCGCCGCTGAGCTCGACCCAAATCCGCTGACTCTTCGGCATTTCTCTCACCCACGGTGCACCGTCACATCCGCCGCGGCTTGCGCGCGGATGCAGGCTGCTCTGCCCTGTAGCCCTCCGCCCCAGTTGCAACAACGTCTCAGCATCGAAGCCCCCTCCCATCGCAGCCTCGTCGACATTGTCGGCGGCCCGCGCGTGCAGAGGCGTCGTGGGGTTGAACCCGAAGGCGCCGGGTCATCGGCTGGGCGACGGCGAGGGCAACGCAGGGCGTCGCCAGAACTCCAAGTCGGCTCGGAGGAATAAACGATTGCCGAAGAGCCGCCGAGCGCAGCCGGACCGAGCTGTGAACCCGCCCAATTCCCGCGCACGACGCCACGTAGACGCTCTAGATTCCTTGGTGCGATTCCAATCCTGATCGAACCCGTCTGCGCCGCCTTTTCGATCTTGCCAACCAGGTCGGGAGACGACAGCGCCAATATTCTCAGCACGGCTAGCAGCTTGCCGGCCTCGCCCGGCGCAGGGCTGGTTCGCTCTCGCGTCAGGTCGCTCGCGAGCGGCGCAAGCTTTCGGGCAACGTCAAAAGATGGGTTGCGCAAGTTGCAGCTCGCCCTGCCGCCCTATCTGGCGCTGGTGCTGCGAAACTTCGTCACGGCTAGGGGGTTCGTTCGGCGACTGGCTGCTCATTGCTCGACCGGGCTTGCGACAACGGAAGTTGGGCTATGCCGGCTTCCGAGGACGCGCGGCGTCGGCGCTGACGCTGCGGATTTCACGAATCCAAGGCGCTCGCTTGGGCTTGGCCCGGTCCAACCGTCCCCCAGCTGCTTTAATGCTGTACCATTCGTCCATCTTCGGGACGCGGCGCCACAGTGGATTGGCTGAACAGGACGGCCGGTCAGCAGAAGCGGAGACTTTCGCGATGAGCGGCATTCGCCGGCTGACCGACAGGGATGGCGGCGGCGTCCCCAGCGCTGACATTCTTGTTGCCGGGCTCAAGGCGGCAATGCGGCGCCACGGACGCGCGTTGAAGACGCTCCACGGCTTCATTGGAGCCGCCCTCGATCCCAACCATGCCGACCTGCTACGACCTGGAGAATCCTACCTCTTCCGCCACGAGGACGTTCTGCGGCCGGTAATCGCCGAGGTCGCGTCGGTCGTGGACGCGGGAATTCGCTCCGGAGAAGTGCGCGCCTGCGACTCCGGGGTGGCTGCAAGGGTCGTGCTCGGCCTCACGTTGTTCGCGCCGCTCGTCGGCCCAACCCCACTAACCGGTGCAGGAAGGCGTCGGACAATCGAAGCTCTGCAGGACCTGATCACGTACGGCTGCGTCGGCAATCGCGGAACGTCGCCGACAGGTGAGAGGAATCGGCACCAGCGCTTCCAGCCACTTGAGGCAGGTAGCCGGGACGCAATCCTCGCCAGCGCGTCTTACCTGTTGAACCGGCGCCCCCAGGCTCCCATGGAGGAGATCGCCGCATTTCTGAAGGTGAGCTCCCACACGCTTGGCCTCTACTTCGGCGAACGGGACCATCTCGTGTCCGCCTGCCACTCCCGCACCCTCACGATCTTCCTACACGTGCAGGACGCCACCCTTGCGCCTGGGCCTGTGACGGCTGCGGGCGTCGGACGCTTTGTCCGGGCGACGGCGCTCAGTTATTTCAGCCCCGACGTGCAGCCGCTAAGTCCGATCGCAGCGCTGAGCGGAGCGGACGGCCATAGCGAAGCCCGACGGCGACTACAGTGGGCGGGCCTTTGGATGCTATTACGGCCGCGCTTGATCGACGGCGTCGGCGCAGGCGAACTGCGGGAGCGGCACCATCAGTTGGCGCCCCGCTTCTGGCTGGCCCTTTGCAGTTCTCTCCCGTCCGGGCTCTGGCAGGAGGCGATCCAAGACCCAGACCGCGAGGCAGATAACGTGGCCGAGCTGATCTGCCTCGGATTGGCGCCGGCCGAACGGACGTTTTGATCTGCGTGACGGCTCCGAGCGGCGCACGACCTCGGACGTGGATGACTACTCCGTGGCGCCGTGGGTGCGGGTTCAATGGATGGGGGAGCGGGCAGGCTCAGCCCGGGCTCGTCGGATGGGCGAATGAGAGGGGGGCCGGCTGACCGCCCACCAACGCTCAGCGATGCCAGCTCTCGCGAGCGGTCGGCGCTCCTGAGCAGACGCGCTCGAGTCTTCAACGTGGGCGCCTATCGGTCCAGTTCGGCGCGGCGCCCGCGCCGGCCCCTCAAGGACTCCGACCTGCCAGAACCTGCCGTCCTCGCTCTCAAGGGCCGCCGGTCACCCCTAGTCACGGCCAGCGCCTAACGACCCCATCGCTCGCAGCGCCGGCTGACGTTCAACGGCGGCGAGGCGCAGGTACATCCGCTGGAGGTCGAGGAGGTTCTGAGCGGCCAGTTGGATGACCGCGCCCCGCTCGAGCGCGGCGTCCGGCACGACAAACCCCCGACGAGCCCGCACGCAACTGCCCATTTCGGCAAGGTCCCACAGGCGGCGGCGCGTCGTTTCTATCGGTAAGCGCAGCCGCCGGGCGGCCTGCGAAGCCGTCACGGGCTGCCGGTCCACTTCGGCTCCCAGGCACGCGGTCCGGCAATCGAGTTCGGTGTTCGACCGAAAGACCTCAAACCAGATTGCCGCACTGACCACGTCTCCGAACGCCGCAAGCGCGAGCACCACAACGCGCAAGAGGTACTCGGACCAGAGACGGGCGGCGGCGCGTACCGGGGAGGCCTCGCCTTGGCGAGGCGCTGGCGCCTCAAACACGACGCCCGCTTGAGCGAGGGCGGCGTGAAGCGCCGATAGCGCTGCATATCCTGCTTCGAGTTCGCGATGATGTCCCGGGAAGCCGACACGCGCTGCGGGTATCACCACTATCCCCCCGGGGGCGTTGCGGCAAAGGCCGAGCTGAGCAAGCCGCCGCACCCGGCGACGGACCGTTTCGAACGGAAGCCCGAGGCTCTGCGAAATGGCGTTGATGCTGATCGGCCGCAGCAGGTCGTCCGGCGGCGAGGCGTCGTAGGTGACGAAGGCTGACTGGTGACCCGAATCGGGCATCCAGGCGCCTGAGTTGGCCTGTGTGAGCGTGGCCAGGACCACCGCATCGGTCAGGCTCAGGCCACGACGGGCGTTGACCTGGTCCATTAGGAACCCAGTCGTGATGCTCAAGACGCATAGTGTGTCCGTCATGCACGCCCTTTCGCGCTCGAGTTCACCCCGGGGGGCTGCGGCAGTCCTCGTCTCGCTGGCGCCGGCGCTCCCTTGCCGACAATCTCTTGCGCGGCCAGTAACCTGTGCTGGAAAGCAGCAGCCATGCGAAGCGGTCGCAAGCCGTTTGCGCGAGTTCGTTCCTTCGGCGAAGGTGGCGCCGAATCCCTGGAGACACCCGCGGAAAGATGACGTCACGGCAGAAACAACACCCGAGGGGCGAGTCGGCGTACGCCGCCCAGGTCGAAGGCGCGGGCTTCCTGCTCGGTGACGTGACCCGCCTGATGCGGAAGGGGTTCGATCGACGGGTCCGGGATCTTGGCCTTACTCGCCCTCAATGGCGCGTGCTGGTCTACGTGCTTGAAAATCAAGGGTTGTCACAGTCAGAACTTGCAAGACGGCTCGAGCTCGAGCGCGCTCCGCTCGGGCAGCTCGTGCGAGCGCTGGAAGGCCTGCGCCTGGTAAGCCGCCAACGCTCGCCCTCGGACCAGCGGGAGTGGATCGTGGTTGCGGGAGAAGACGCCCCCTCAGTCCTCCCGCAGATGATAGCGGCGGCGCACTGGCTTCGTGAGATCACCTTTCAAGGCATCAGCCGTGAGGAACAGATCACCCTGCTTCGACTTCTCGATCGCATGAGGTCGAACCTCAGTTTCGAACTCGATCGCTGACGCCATCCTTGCGGCGACTTCCGCTCGGGACAGTGCGACGTCGCCGCAGTTGCCTCGACTCCACGTAGGCCCACCCGCGCAGGCCCAGAGGTGCGCCTCAAGGTAGCGCGCCTCCGAGAACTCGAAGTCCAGAGTTCGGCAACACGCCAATCCCACGCCGCCTAGCGCCGCATCAGCGGCCGCAAAAATTGACCGCGCCCAGAGAGCGCGGTCAAGGGGCTGCTGCGGGGAAGAACGGTGCGCAGCAAGTCAGATAGTAATGTCAGATACAAGCGGCAGGGGTCAAGCTGGGCGCGGCCAGCGGTATGACCTAAGCGGCAGGATCGCGAACAATGGTCTCGCTCTTGACGTGGCGCTGAGACCGACAAAGGATGTCCCATACAATATTAACCGGGATCAATTCGCGGTTGTGGGGAGGAATAGATGTCGAAAAGGCAGTTGATGGCCACAGTCGCCGCAGTCGGCGTGATGGTGGCTCACGAGGCGCGCGCACAACAGGCAAACACGATCGAAGAACTCGTGGTCACCGCTGAGCGCCGAGAGCAAAGTCTACAGGACGTTCCCGTCGCGATTTCAGCATTCACATCTGAGAAGCGCGACCAGCTCGGCATATCGACGGTTTTCGACCTAACCAACTTCACGCCCGGACTGCAATATTCCAGCCAATTGGATCGGGTCAGTCTTCGCGGGGTGGGACGAACGACGAACGTACACGCGGCCGATCCATCCGTTTCGGTTTATTCAGATGGAATTTACACCACCTCGACGGTGGAAGCCGGCAAGACACCGCTGTTCGTGGAGCGGATCGAGGTGCTGCGGGGGCCACAAGCGACGCTGTACGGGCGCAATGCCATCGCGGGGGCGATCAACCTGGTGTCCAAGCGACCTACGGATGAGCCTTACGCCGAGGTCAGGGCGACCTATGCGAACTACAATCGTCACGTGCTCGAGGGCGCCGTTTCCGGCCCAACGACCATTCCCGGCGTGAAATTCCGACTCGCCGCCAATTGGGAAAAGCAGACGGAAGGCTGGTACGACAACATCGTGCCCGGGCAGCCCGATGAGGGCAACGTGATCGACACCAACATCGTCGAGGGCCAGCTGAAATTCGACTTCAACGACAATTTCGAAGGCTGGACCAAGCTCACCTGGATCCAATGGCGCAACGGCTCTGGCGGGCCCGGCGCCCGCGGCACGTTCACGCCGGGCCCCTACGCCAGCTTTGAGGTGGCCAACGGCGCAACGTCCCAGGAGCCGGGTTATGGCTGCAGCGGCCGGGTCACGAACGTGGTCAACCCCTCGCCTCTCGGCTGCGAGAACCCGGCTGACCGCGACCCTCGGAAGATCGCTTCGGTCATACCCTATCAGGTCAAGTTGGACGGCACCTGGATCTTTGCCAGCGAATGGATCTGGCACGCGCCCAGCTTCGACGTGAAGTACACCACCGGTGGCGCGCGCTATCACTACACGCTCAATCGGCCGCCGGACGACACCGTGGCGCCCGTGCAGAGCTATACGTTGCCCGGCGGCCTTCGGGTCTTCCCGCAACAGGTCTACAATTACCAGGAGATCGAGGAGTGGTGGAGCCACGAGCTCACCCTCAGTTCGACCCACGAGGGACCGCTACAGTGGCTCGCCGGCGTCTACTCCTGGAACGAGCACTTTGAGCAGCCCACGTCCACGTACCTGTTTCTTCAGCCACAGATCGCCGCCCCCTTGGGCGTGAGCTGCCCCCGCTTCGGCAACGCATGCCCGCCAAACCCGCTGTTGCAGCGGAGCTATGACGAGCCCAAGTTCCATATCCAGTCGAAGGCGGTCTACGCTCAGGTGGACTATGAGTTCACCGATGCCTGGAAGCTGACGGTCGGCGGACGATACTCGCTCGACGAGAAGTCGGGCTCGGAGGAGGCGCGCGTCCTGTGCTTCGCCTTCTTCGCCTGCACGCCCGGGCTGACGCCGGAGCAGACCGGGCCCTTCACGCCGGCGATCGACCTCACCCAGGCGCTGTTCATCCCCGGAGCCACGCCGCCGAAAGGCGTGTCGCAAGACTTCACATTTGACCCGGCCACAGGTCGCGCTCGGCGGGAGTACGACGCCGATTGGGACGCGCTTACCGGCAACGTCACGCTTCAGTGGGAGCCAGATCCCGCCACGACCGCCTATGTCCGCTACAGCCGCGGCTACAAGGCGGGCGGCTTCCGCATCGGCGTCGATACGGCGCTTACCGCCAACCCCTATACGAAGGCGGAATATCTGGACGACATCGAGGTGGGTCTCAAGAAGACCTTCGGGCGCAACCTGCAGACCAACATTGCGCTGTTCCACTATGACTACAAGAATGCGCAAATCCCGCTAACGATCATCGACACCGCCGGAGGTGTCACCCAGGCCCAGTCGGTGTTCTACAACGTGCCCAAAGCTATCTCGATGGGCGTTGAGCTGGAGACCATCTGGCAGCCGTTGGCTAATCTGCAGATACTCTTCAACTATTCCTATCTGAACTCCGAGATCAGACGAGCCAGCGGGGTGGTCGACCCCGCGGACCCGGCCGCACTCGACCCGGATGCAACCCCGCTGGGTTCAATCGGGGACTGCGTGGCCCGCCAGGCGACCCCGTCGGCCGCGGACAATTGCCCGGCCGACGTGTTCACCGCGCTCACGGGGGGCGGGTTCCAGCTCGGCCAGGACCTCAAGGGTCAGAAGCTGCCCAACGCGCCAAAGCACAAGGTCGCGTTGAATGTGAACTACACTTGGCTGTTCGAGGCCGCTTCGCTGACGGCTTCGGCCAGCTACACCTGGCGTGACGCTCAATACGGATCGATCTTCAACCGCGCCTACTCGCGCTCACCTTCCTGGGAACAGGTTGACGCGCGCGTGACCTGGACGCCTGCCAACGAGCGCTACACCGTCATCCTCTTCGCCAAGAATATCTTCGACGAGGTGGGGTATGAGGGCGGCGCAACGGCGGCGCGGCGAGCCGGCTACGTCGGTTCCGCCACGGCCGGCGGCTCCACAATCATTCCTGTCACTCAGGGGGTTGCGACGAGCTATCCGCTCACGCCGCCCCGAACCTACGGGATCGAGCTGCAGTATCGGTTCTTCTGACGGCCGCTCCAGGTGGGGGCGGCCCTATCCCGCCGCCCCCGCTGACCGGCCCGGTTCGGGCCACGCGCCCGACGAGCCGACCATTGCATCCAGGCCAAACCGTCCCACCAGTCCTTCGCTTTGCACCCCAGATGCGGCAAGCGGCGCTTCGGGCGCGCCGGCTGGGCCTGAATTCGAATCCGTGACACCGGTGATCTCGATGGGACGAGATCCACGAAGTGGAGGTGACCCTAGGTGTGACCCGAAACTTCCTTGTTCGCCGGCTGGAGCGGATCACTCGCCAGCGGCCGACGAAACGTGCTGGGTTCATGTCGAGGCGGAAGTCATGTTCGGGGCGCTGGCCGGGGCCACCGCGTCGGAGGCGCCGCGCCGCGGAGATCTGCGGCCGCGGTCGGTGTTCGGCGGTCTGCGCGAGGCGCGCAACTGCCAGAGCTTCCCGTCCGCTGGTGACCAGACCCGGCGGAAGGATCTTGGAGCCGGCGGCCGCTGGGCAGGTCAGCGACCACCAACCGAGCCTCCGCTGATCCATCTCTGATCGCTGGCTTCGAAGCGAACGGTCGTGGCTCTGAGATTCAACTCACGGCGATCCGATCTCACTCGATCGCCAGCTGCAGCGTTTCTGCGAGGCGGCCGGCCAGGCCCAGGCGATCCGCTTCGTCTTCGAGGCCGTTGTTGTCGATCGCCCGGGACAGGGCAGCGCCCATGATGATCGCCCCTACCGCGCGGGCCCGGATCTGCGCATCCGGCCCACCCAGCCAAGCCTCTATCGGTTCGTAGAACCGTTCCTGAGTGTTCCGCCGAACCAGCGGCCCGGCCCTGGCGGACGACGCCGAGCGCAGGATGATCTGCAGCACCGCCAGCTTATGATCCTCTACGGGATCGAGAAGCAGCATCCGGGCGGCCCGGGCGCCGAAATCCTCGCGCGGGCCCTCCAGGAGGTCTCGAACCGAGCCGCTCTCGGCAAGTACCGCGGCGAGCAACTCCTCCTTCGAGCCGAAGTAGCGCAGCACCAACGCCGGATCGACGCCCGCTTCGCCCGCGATGCCGCGCACACTAGCGGCGTCGTAGCCTTCCTCCGCAAAGCGCGACCGCGCCGCCGAAAGGATAGCGCTCCGTGTGGCCACGGCGTTGCGGGCGCGGGTCGGGCCCTCAGCCTGCGTCATCGAAGTTCCTCCGCCAATGTCCACGCCCGTTGACTTACACCGATGGCGCCCATAGGTCACCGACCGTTGACTGACTGACCCGCGCCTCCCCAGCGCGCTCGAGGGACAGAGACCGATGCAAACCTTCCGAACGCTCGCGCTGATGGCGCTGGCGAGCTTGGCGCTTGTTGGCTGCGGACGGAAGGAAGGACCGCCCGTCGCCGCCGCGCCGGTCGTTTCTGTGGCGGCGCCGCTGAAGGCCACGGTGCGCGACTGGGACGACTTCACCGGCCGGTTCGAGGCGGTGCAGCAGGTCGACGTCCGCGCTCGGACCGGCGGCTATCTTCAGGCCGTCCACTTCCGTGACGGCGAGGTGGTGCGCAAGGGCCAGCTGCTCTTCACCCTCGATCCTCGCCCGGCCCAGGCGCAGCTCGCCGCCGCTCAGGCCCAAGCCGGGCAGGCCCGCACCGAGCTGAAGCGCGCCGAGAGCCTGCTGGCGGCCAAGGCGATCTCCCAGGAGGAGTACGAGAGCCGCCGCTCGGCGGCCGCCGTGGCGGACGCCACGCTGCGCGCCCGGCAGCTGGATGTCGAGTTCACCCGCGTCACCGCACCCACCGCCGGGCGGGTCTCGGCCCGGAGGGTGGATCCCGGCAATCTCATCGCCGGCGGCACATCGGCGGGCGACGTGCTCACCACCATTGTCTCCGCCGACCCAATCCATTTCATCTTCGACGCCTCCGAGGCGCAGCTGCTGAAGCTCCAGCGGCAGGCCGGCGGCGTGACCTCCGCGCCCGTGCAGGTGCGCCTGCAGGACGAGGCGGAATATCGCTGGGAAGGGACCGTCGACTTCCTCGACAACACCGTCGACCCGCAATCGGGCTCCACCCGCGTCCGCGCCCTGATGCGCAACCCCAAAGGCTTCCTGAAGGCCGGCATGTACGGCGCAGCCAGGATGGCCGGCGCGGGCGCCTACGAGGCCCTGCTCATCCCGGAGACCGCCATCGTCGCCGACGGGCCGCGCAAGGTGGCCTATGTGGTGGCCCCCGACGGCGCCCCGCAGAGCCGACCGCTGACGCTCGGCCCGGTGATCGACGGCCTGCGGGTGATCCGCGCCGGTCTGCGTCCCGACGACCGCGTGGTGGTCAATGGGGTCCAGCGCGTCCGGCCGGGACAAAAGATCCAGGCCCGCAACGTCGCCATCAGCCGCCAGCCCCAGGCCGCCGCCCCGCGCCCCGCGCCCAATGCGGCGCCGGCCTCCACCGGCTCCATCCTCCGCTAGGCCGTCCCACATGAAGTTCTCCCGCTTCTTCATCGACCGGCCGATCTTCGCCGGCGTGATCTCGGTGTTCGTGGCCCTGCTCGGCCTGTTCGCCCTGCCGCAGCTGCCGCTCGCCCAGTACCCGGAAATCGCCCCGCCGACCGTGTCGGTGATGGCGAATTACCCGGGGGCCTCAGCCGAGACGCTCGCCGAGACCGTCGCCGCCCCCCTGGAGCAGGAGATCAACGGCGTCGAAGGCATGCTCTACATGACCTCGTCGTCTTCCAACGGCACAGTCCAGCTGACGGTGACCTTTGAACCAGGGACGGATCTCGATTCGGCCCAGGTGCTCGTTCAGAATCGCGTGGCGCTCGCCGAGCCCCGTCTGCCCGCCCAGGTCCGCCAGATCGGCGTCACCGTGAACAAGCAGCAGACCGGCTTCCTGATGCTGATCGCACTGACCTCCAAGGATCCGGCCGTGGATGTCGATTTCGTCGGCAACTACGCCAACTCCACCTTGCGCGACCGGCTGCTGCGGGTGCCCGGCGTTGGCGGCGTGCAGCTGTTCGGCGGCGGCTTCTACTCCATGCGGATCTGGATCGACCCGCAGAAAGCCGCCGCCCGCAATTTGACCTCGCAGGAGATCGTCGCCGCGCTGCAGGCGCAGAACGTCCAGGCTTCGGGCGGCGCGCTCGGTCAGGCCCCGGCCGATCGCGGCGTGGCCACCCAGCTCCCGGTGGAGGTCCAGGGCCGCCTCGGCACGCCCGAGGAGTTCGCGAACGTGGTCATCCGCACCGACGCCGAGGGCCGCGTCATCCGCGTCCGCGACGTCGCCCGTGTTGAGCTGGGCTCGCAGGACTACAGCGTCCGCGGCTATTTCGGCGGCGAGCGCGGCATCGGCGTCGCGGTCATCCAGCAGCCCGGCTCCAACGCACTTTCCACCGCCGCCGGCGTGTTGAACGCGGTTGAAGCGGCCAAGGCCGACTTCCCGCCCGGCGTCGCCTATACGATCCCCTACAATCCCACGGAGTACGTCCAGGCGTCTGTCGAGGCGGTGCAGCATACCCTGCTCGAGGCGGTCATCCTCGTGGTTCTGGTGATCGTGGTCTTTTTGCAGACCTGGCGGGCGGCGATCATCCCCATCCTCGCGATCCCTGTCGCGTTGGTCGGCACCTTCGCCGTGCAGCTCGCGCTCGGCTACGCGATCAACTCGCTGTCTCTGTTTGCGCTCGTGCTCGCCGTCGGAATCGTCGTCGACGACGCCATCGTCGTCGTGGAGAATGTGGAGCGGAACATGCGCGAGGGCCTCTCCCCTCGCGAGGCCGCGTACCGCACCATGGACGAGGTGAGCGGCGCCCTTGTCGCCATTGGCCTCGTGCTGCTGGCGGTCTTCGTGCCCACTGCCTTCGTGCCCGGCATTCCGGGCGAGTTCTACCGCCAGTTCGCGGTGACGATCGCCGCGGCGGCGACCATTTCGCTGCTGATTTCGCTGACGCTGTCCCCGGCCCTCGCCGCACTGCTGCTGAAGCCGCACCGCGAAGGGCACCACGGTCCGCGCTGGCTGCGCCCCCTGCAGCGCGCCGGGGATTGGTTCAACCAGTCCTTCGACGCGCTCTCCGAACGGTACGGTCGCATGACCGCCCGCCTGCTTCGCGCCAGTGTGATCGTGCTGGTCGTCTACGGCGGCCTGCTGACCGTCACCGGCTGGCGTCTCATCGCCACGCCCACGGGGTTCATCCCGCAGCAGGACCAGGGCGTGCTGATCGGCGTCGTCCAGCTGCCGCCGGGCGCCTCCCTGGAGCGCACCGACGCTATTGTTCGGCAGGCTGCCGCCGAGGTCGCCCAGATGCCTGGCGTCGAGACGGTCGCCGCCATGGCCGGCCTGGACGGGGCGAGCTTCTCCAACGCGTCGAACGCCGCAACCATGTTCATCCGCCTGAAGGACTGGCAAGAGCGTGGCTCCGCGCTGGGTGCCGACGCCATCGCGGGCGCGATCATGGGCAAGCTGGGCGCCGTCGAGGAGGCCAACATCTTCGTCCTGTCCCCCCCGCCCGTGCAGGGCCTGGGCAACGGCGGCGGCTTCAAGCTGATGGTCCAAGACCGCTCGGGGCTGGGTTACCGGGAGCTCGAACAGGCGGCCAATGGCTTGATGGGCGCCGCTTCCGGCACGCCGGAGGTCCAGGGGGTGTTCAACCAGTTCAACACTGGCGCGCCGCGCGTCTCCGCCGATGTGGACCGCGACCGGGCGCTGATGATGGGCGTCCAGCCGCAGGCCATATTCGACACCCTCGGAACCTACCTGGGCTCGACCTACGTCAACGACTTCACCCTCGGTGGCCGCACTTTCCGGGTGACCGCCCAGGCCGAGCCCTCCGGCCGGGACGAGAAGGCAGATATCGCCGACTTGCGGGTCCGCTCCGCCGGCGGCGAGATGGTCCCCGTCGGATCGGTGGCGCAGCTTCTGGACGACACTGGCCCCACCCGTGTGGTCCGCTTCAACCTCTTCCCTGCAGCGGAGGTGATCGGTTCGGCCGCCTCCGGCGTCTCCTCGGGGGAAGCCCTCGGAAGCATGGAGCAGCTTGCCGACCGAACCCTGCCCCAGGGCATGGGCTACGAGTGGACCGAACTGGCCTTCCAGGAGAAGGCCGCCGGCAACTCCGGCGCCCTCGTGTTCGTCATGGCCGTGGTTCTGGTGTTCCTGGTGCTGGCCGCCCAGGACGAGGCCTTCACCCTGCCGCTGGCAGTGATCCTGATCGTGCCCATGTGCATCCTGGCGGCGCTCGTGGGCGTAAGCCTGCGGGGCATGGACAACAACATCCTGACCCAGGTCGGCATGGTGGTGCTCGTGGCGCTGGCCGCCAAGAACGCCATCCTCATCGTCGAGTTCGCCAAACAGGCCGAGGAGCGGGACAGACAGAACCGTTTCCAGGCGGCGGTCACCGCCGCCCGGACGCGCCTGCGGCCGATCCTGATGACCTCCTTCGCCTTCATCCTGGGCGTCGTGCCGCTGATGCTGGCCACCGGCCCAGGCCAGGAGATGCGCCAGGCGCTCGGCACGTCCGTGTTCTTCGGGATGCTGGGCGTGACATTCTTCGGGCTGGCCTTCACCCCCGTCTTCTACGTGGTCTGCCGCAAGCTCGCCGAAAGGCTTCCGAAGCGGGCGCCCAAGGCAGCTGCGCCGCAAGCCGAAATTAAAGGGAGCCGCCCGTGAGCGCCCGCAATCTCTCGACCGCGGCCGCTGCGGCCGTCCTCCTCACTGCCTGCGCCACCGGGCCTGACTACAAGGCGCCGGTCGCCCCGCCCGGAACCGGCGGCGGCTTCGTCAGCACCGCGGTCGCTCCGGTGAGCGCCGACCAGCCGCCCGCCGACTGGTGGCGCCTGTACCAGGATCCCGCGCTGGACGGCCTGATCGCCGAGGCCCTCGACAACAATCGCGATGTGGCCGTCGCCGCCGCCAACCTCGCCCAGGTCCGCGCCTCGCTCTCGGAGGCCCGGGCCGGCCGGCTCCCCGGCACGACGATGAGCGCCGCCGCCGCCCGCAGCCGCCAGCCCGACGCCACCGGCCGGATGGTCGAGGCGGACACCCTCTCCACCGGCCTGGACGTATCCTACGAGGTGGACTTCTTCGGCCGCGTCGGCCGCTCGATCGAGGCCGCCCGCGCCGAGCGCGACGCCGCCCGGGCCGCCCTCGACGTGGTCCGTGTCTCCGTCGCCGCTGAGACGGCCCGGGCGTACGCCGACGCCTGCGCTGCCGGCGCCCAGTTGGCCGTGGCCCAGCGCACCCTCGCGCTGTCCGATGAGACGGCCGGCCTGACCCGTCGTCAGATGGAAGCTGGCCGCGGCACTGGCCTTGACCTTTCCCGCGCCCAGGCCCAGGCCGAAACCGCGCGGGCCGCCATCCCGCCGCTGCAGGCCCAGCGCGACGCCGCCCTTTTCCGCCTGTCGGTGCTGGTGGGTCGTCCGCCGGCCCAGGTGTCGCCGGAGGCCGCCGCGTGCCAGGCGATCCCGCAGATCACCGCCGCGCTTCCGGTCGGCGACGGCGCCGCCCTCCTGGCTCGCCGCCCCGATGTGCGTCAGGCCGAACGCCGGCTCGCCGCGGCGACGGCGCGGATCGCCGTAGCTGCCGCGGCGCTCTATCCACAGGTCACCCTCGGCGGGTCCGTCGGCAGCGTCGGAGGCGGCGGGCGGGGCTTCGGCGACCAGGTGTCGTTCAGCGTGGGTCCGCTGATCAGTTGGAGCTTCCCCAACATCGCTGTGGCCCGCGCCCGCATAGCTCAGGCCGACGCCGCGACTCAGGCCGCGCTCGCCACGTTCGAGCAGACCACGCTCACCGCGCTCCAAGAGGCGGAGACGGCGCTCAGCGCCTACGGCCGCGAGCTCGATCGCCGAACTGCCCTGCGCAGGGCGCGGGACCAGAGCGCCGAGGCCGTCCGCCTGGCCCGCTTGCGACATGCGGCCGGTCTCGACAGCTTTCTCACCGTGCTCGATGCGGAACGCACATTGGCCGGCCTGGAAGCCCAGCTCGCCCTGTCGGAAGCGGCTGTGACGTCCAACCAGATCAGGCTCTTCAAGGCGCTCGGCGGGGGTTGGGAGCGTAGGGCTCTGTAGGCGTCGGGAGAGTCCGCCGCTCCCCGCCTTGTGCGCGGCGGCTCGCAGGGGCCCCGCGGCCCGAAGCCCGGGCGGAAGAGCGGCGAGGTGGCATCAGCCGCCGTTGAGTTCACCAGGCAGCGCGGCCTCTAAGTCATATCCATGGCGAACGTTTGGACGAAGCTCGGCCTCTCTCCGACCGCGCTGCATAACCTGCGTCGCGGCCACCCTTTGAACAGCGATGTTGGATCAAGGCCTCGAGGCGCAATCGGGACGCCGGGGAAGCTCGGCGGAAGGCAGGAATGGGCTGGCGCAGGTCGGACGCGCATGTGGGCTGATGCGCGAACGCGATTGCTGACTGGCTCGAGATGCCGGCTCGTGAAGTTCCGTCGGCCCAGCGGCGACCGCCGCACTGGTGCCCATCTTCCCCGCCGTGGAAGAAGGTAGCCTGGACATCCGGCAGCAGGTGCCGGCCGCGATGGCGCTGCGGAATCAGGTGGAAGGCGCCCTCCGCGCCGCGTTCCTCGCCCGGAAGTGGGTCCACCTGCAGTATGTCCAAAGCCGTCTTGACGCCCCGAGCCCTCTGAGGCCGCCCTGGTGGTGGACCTGCGACCGCTCCATTTCATCACCGAGACAGGGGTGCATGGGCACAGCGCCGACGGCGATTGGCAAGCGCGGTTGGAGTGGCTCGGCCGCCGATGATGAACCGGCTCACTTTCCGATCTCTCGCACCGCTCACCAGACCAATTCCTGGGCGGTGGATGGGGTCGCGCGCGGCGGCCAGCCTTGCGTTACGTGATCGAGCCCAGCATCCACGTCCCATGGCGCCCTTGACCCTTTCTCCCAGCGACTATCGCCGTCTTGCGACCGTGCTCCGCACCCTCGCCCGGACCGGTGCTCGACCTGTCATGGTGCGGTTAGGTCTGCTTCGCGGCGCAGCCCCAGGCGAGATCGCTGAGGGCGCGGCATGCGAGGGCTTAGTCGCGGCCCTCGAGGTCGCGCGAGTGGTCGGCGTGCCGGACGCCAAGTGGAGCCCAGGCCGCAGCGAGGGTGGTGGTGGTGGTGGTGGTGGCGTCGGTTCGACGAGGACGACGTGCGCCGGCGCGTACGCGCCAGCCTGGCCGGCCGCAAGACCCCCAAACGGATTCTCGGTGTCCAGGCGCCGTTGCGGGCCTCGAGCGGCAAGGCGGACTACAAGGCGATCACCGAGTTCGCCCGCAGAGACGTGGGGCTGGGTTCATGATCGGCGTTCAGCCGTCGGGGCGGTGGGAGTCAAGCCTGTGGAGGACCTGGATGTCCTGCTATGATCCCAACGAATGCTGGAACTACCTTAAGGCCGCAGGATACGCATCCGACTAAGCGCACGACGCTCTAGATCGGGGGCCAGCGGCACAGTTGATCCTGCAGAGCAATCTGGACGTAGTTTCCGTGTCCCGGCCAGCAGATAAAGCTTTGTCTCGCGGTTCAGCGCTGACTCTCCGGCATGCGGACGATCAGGCCGTTCAGGGTGTCGCTGACTTTGATTTGACAGCAAAGGCGACTGTTCTCCTCGACCCCCTGCGCGAAGCCGAGCATCGACTCCTCCATGGTCGAGCGCGAGCCGACCTGGTCGAGCCAGGCTTCGTCCACAAAGACGTGGCAAGTGGCGCACGCGCAGGCGCCGCCACAGTCGGCGTCGATGCCCGCGATGTTGTTCTTCACGGCGCCTTCCATCACCGAAAGCCCGGCCTTTACGTCCACCACGTGCTCCGTCCCATTGTGTTCGATGTAGGTGATCCTCGCCATGGAACCCCTCACGCGGCCTTAGCCAGCGACCTCTTTCATGGAAACCGACGGGTCCACAAGCTTCGCCTTGTTGACGGGCCGGCGGGAGAGGATGAGCTGCTTCCCGATAATGAACTCGGGCGGCGAGTTGATGGCCTCCACCGCCCGCACCTGGTCCCCGTTGAGGTGGAAGACCGCGAATCTCCCCCCGACCGGGTCGCCGCGCAGCAGCACCTGGTCGGCGTCGATGGGATAGCCGCCGATCTGTAGCTTCAGGTCGTACTGGTCCGACCACTGCCACGGGCACTCTCCGGCGGGCCGCGCGCGGCCGGTGATGGCGCTGGCTGCCTGCTTGGCCTGCTCAAGCGCATTGGGCACGCTCTCCATGCGGAACATGCGGTCGTAGATCGGCATGGGCCGGTAGGACACGTCGCCGATCGCAAAGACCGTGGAGTCGGTGACGGAGCGGGCGTCCAGGTCCACCACCACGCCGCGTGCGGTCGCCAGGCCGGCCTCGGCGGCGATCTCGTCGTTGGGCGCCGCGCCGACGCCGACCACCACCGCGTCGCAGGGAACCACCCTACCGTTGGCCAGTCGCACGCCGACGACCTTGCCGCCTTCGCCCTCGAAAGCGGTTACGCTGCAGCCCAGCTCGAACGCCACGCCGTGTCTCTCGTGATAGCCGCGGAAAAAGTTGGAGAGCGCTGGGCAAGTCACCCGCGCCAGCAGCCGGTCCTCACGCTCCAGCACAACCACCTCCGCGCCCAGAGCGCGGCCGGAAGCGGCCACCTCCAGCCCAATGTAGCCGCCGCCCACCACGGCCAGGCGCCTGCCGGGCCCCATAGCCGCCTTCAGCCGCTCGGCGTCGGCGGCCGTACGCAGGAACATGACGCCTTCCAGGCCCGCGCCGGGGATCCGGAGGGGGGTGGCCCGCGCGCCGGTGGCCAGAACCAGGACATCGTAGGGGAGCCTAGAGCCGTCGGAGAGCAGGACAGTCGTGTCGCTACGCTTGAGCTGCAGGCCCCTCACGCCGGGCCGGAAGTCGATCCCCTGCTCGGCGTAGAACTCGACCGGCTTCAACGCCAGGGACTCGGCGTCGGCCTCGCCCTTGAGCCAGGCTTTGGAGAGTGGCGGACGCTGGTAGGGCGCTAACGGCTCCTCGCCGACCAGCGTGATCTGGCCCTGATGGCCGTACTGGCGCAGCAGAGCCGCGACCGTGCCGCCGGCATGCCCGGCGCCAAGGATCAGCACCTTCATCATGTTGTTGGAACAGGCTGCGACGGGTGAAGCACGGATCGGAACTCCTGAACTGTCGGTCTAACGGCGTCAGCTGATTATTGAGGCCTTCAGCTTTCCAGCTGCGACATAGAACAACCAGCTGGCGACGAACGAGACAGAGCAGAGAGCGATCAGCGCCCATCGCACCCCGTCCGCCGAGCCGAGCCCAAGAGGACCTGCCAGAAAGTCGCTCAGGGCGCCGACGACGACCGGACCGAAGCCAAGTCCGATCAAGAGCACGAAAGTGGCCTGGACGGCCGACGCGGTGCTCCGGACCCGCGGCTTGACCACGCTTTGAAGCGCCGCAAATGTTGGACCTAGCCACATTGCGTGAAGCAGTGCGGGCGGTATGAGCAGCGCTACCGCGAGCCAGCCGGAGGGCGACAGGAATGCGGCGACCTGGAACGGTACGGCCAGGGGAGTCGCGATTGCGGGCAGCAACAGCAACTTCTCGGGCCGATCCTTCATGATGCGGTCGCCGAACTGGCCGCCCAACCAAGTGCCCGTGACGCCGCCCACGGCCGAAATGAGGCCGAGTGCGCCGCCAACGAGCACCAAGGGCCCAAAATCGCCGCCTGTCGCGGCGGAAAGCTTGTTAGAGGCATCAGTAAGGCTGTCGCCATGCACGCGAAGCAGGAACGACCCGAGGAAGGCCACCTGGCCATAGCTAATCATGCCCTTGGCGGCAGATGCGCCATAGATCCACCAAATGATCTTGGTCCGCCCCAGTTCACCCATGGTCGCTCTGACCGAGAGACTGTCTTGCCCCGCCTGTCCGCGCCTTGGGTCCTTGAGGGTCATGAAGGACAGAATCCCCAGCAAGACCCCGGGAGCTCCAGCAACAAGGAAAGCGGTCCTCCAGCCGAACTGATCGGCCAAGATGCCGCCCGCAACCAACGCGAGGAGACCGCCGATCGTAATGCCCAAGGAGTAATGGGCTAAAGCGGATGAGCGTTCTTCCTTCGGCGCGTAGTCAGAGATCAGGGACAGCGACGGAGGCTGGCATCCCGATTCGCCAAGACCCACGGCAAGTCGGGCCAGCAGCAGTTGTGTGAATGTCTGTGCGAGGCCGCAAGCCGCTGTAAAGACGCTCCAGAAGAGCAGCGCTCCGGAGATGATCCGTGCGCGGTTGGTACGGTCCGCAAGCAGCGCGATCGGAATGCCGGAGAACGTGTAAAGCGCGGCGAACGAGAAGCCTGTGAGCAGCCCTAGTTGCCAATCCGCCAATCCGAGATCGCGCTTGATAGGCTCCGCTAGAATATTGATGATCTGCCGATCGAAGAAGTTGATCAGCGCGACAGAAAACAACAGCCAGATCACATATCTTCGGTAGCCCGGAGAGGCGGTCGCCCCGGCTGGACTTGCGATCGCCTCGCCTATGCTCATTCCTGCTCTCCTGCTGTAGCGGCCAGCGCCCGCGGATTTCGCTATGCTGAAAGGCCGCCGGAATCGCTAAGTGCACTACGCCAGCGATCGCTTGTGACCCCAGATGCTCGGCTTGTCGTGTCGAGCCACTCGCCAGGTGTCGTCGTGCACTTCCTGACCCCCCCAGCCGTATTCCACCTCGAACCCGGACGGAGTCTTCACGTAGAAGGACACCATCTGGTCGTTGGTGTGTCGGCCCAGCGTCTGGGCGAGCGGCGCGCCGGACTCGAGCACCCGGTCCAGAGCGAACCCAACGTCGTCGAGGACACGGGCTTGGAGCATGAAGTGCAGCAGACGCTTAGGGGCCCCAACGGGAACCAAGGCCAATGTATGGTGCCGCGGATTGCAGTGGTAGAACTCGAGGTCGAGCGCGCCTGCCTCGCCCAGCCCCATCCGGATGATGTCGGAGAGCCGGAAGCCCAGGAGGTCTCGGTAGAAGTGACGCGTCTCGTCGATCCGGGATGCCGTCAACACGATGTGGCCAAGGCCTTGAGAGTCGGCCACGAACCCACCAGCACCGATCGGCGACACGAACGGTGCGTCCGTGACCAGGGTGGGGCCATAGTAGACCTCGACCCTCAAGCCGTCAGGATCTTGGCAATAGACCAGCTCGGTGACCCCCCGCCGCGCAAGGAGCTCCGGTTCCCCTGGCGTCAGCACGACGCCAGCTTCGTGAAACCGCTCTCGGATGGCTCGCAGGGACGCTTCGTCAGCGACCTCGAAGCCCGCGTACGACAGGTCGTCGCGGTCGCCTTCCGCCAAGTCGATCCGCCACGCCTGCGCGTCGATCCGATAGCGTCGTCCGCTGTCGGCGGAAGCGGCTGGCATCAGGCCCAACACGCCTTCGCAGAACTTTGACCAGGCTGCGAGATCTCGCACCTCTAGTCCGATGTAACCAAGTGCAACGATGTTCATGTCTGTATCCTATCCACTGCGGCCCAGGGCGGCTTGCGCCAGCCGCGGAACGCTCTTTCTGAGGTGCGCCTGGCCCCTAGGCGCTAGGGTGTGCTCCCCCCGTTGACGACGATCAGCTGTCCCGTGATCCAACGGGCGTCCTCCGAGGCCAAGAAGGCGACGACATCGGCGACGTCGTCTGGCCGACCCAAACGGGAAAAGCTCGTCTGCGACAGCGCATGAGCCTTGGCGTCCGCGGACATCGCCGCCGTCATGTCGGTCTCGATCACGCCCGGCAGCACGACGTTGACGGTGACGCCACGTGGCCCGAGGTCCTTCGACAGCGACCGCGAAAATTGCTCGATCGCCGCCTTGGAGCCCGCGTAGGCCGCCGCGCTCGACGCCCACCCTCTCGTCAGACCAGTCGAGACGCTGATGATCCGACCGCCATCAGCGAGACCGGCTGCCGCACATTGGAGGGTGAAGAACACGCCTTTGGTGATCGCAAAGAGACGATCGTAAGCTTCCTCAGTGGTCTCGGCGACCCTGCCGCGGCCGCCGACCCCAGCGTTGTTCACGAGAATGTCGATCTTGCCGAAACGCAAGCAGGCCTGATCGAACATCTGAGGGATTTGCGACACTACCGTGATGTCGGCCTTCAGTATTTCAGCGGTGCCCCCCTTGGCCCGCACTTCGCTCTCCACCGCCCGGGCCGCCGACTCGTTCCCGAGGTAAGTCAGGACAACCGCAGCGCCGTCCGCCGACAGACGCAAGGCCGTTGCACGCCCGATTCCCCGTCCGCCCCCCGTTACGAGAGCAACTTTCCCTTGCAGGCGCCGAGACATACTTCTCTCCCTGTTGACCGGACGGCTGGGCGTTTGCGGCGCCCAGCCGTCCCCCACCGCGGCCATACCCAAGAGTTAGAAACGAACTTCCAAGGCGACGCCGATTTCCCGCGGGCGCTCGTACGTCCCCTGGTCAGTAATGGGGGTCGCCGTCGCCTGCTGGATGATGACTTCGTCCGTCAGGTTGGTGCCGAACACTCTCACGCGAAGGCTCTCGTCTGCGGTGGACCAGGAGACCTGTGCGTTGAGTCGCGTATACGCGGGCTGCCGAAGCCGATTCCCAAAATCGTAGTAGGTCTTCGCGCTGCGAAAGGCCGAAACATTGACGCCGAGCGTGCCACCATAGAGTTCATGGCTCCAATCTGCAGTGAGCGACAGGGTATGCCGCGGCGCTCGAATAAGATCATTACCCGTCGCATCGGCAGTTGTTGTGAGATTGCCAAGAGGTGGTCCCCCGCCGGGCGACATAATGGGCTGGAATACCTGCGCATTCGGGAAGGAGTCGTAGGTCGGATCTAGGACGCTCACCATCGCGCTAAGACGCAAGTTGTCGCTGACGGCAGCCTGCACCTCGAGATCAACGCCGCGCACCTTGGCCTTCGCCGCATTCAGCAGGACGTAGGTGGCAGGCCCGGTAGCGGTGACCTCGCGCGCCACGACCTGCAGGTCGTCGTAGCTGTAATCGAAGACCGCAATGTTGGTGCGAAGCCAAGGCAGTGGGTCAGATTTGACGCCCAACTCGATCGCGTCGACGGTCTCGGGGTCAACATAGTTGGGGACAACCGAGTACGAGTTGAAGACTCCGCTTTTGAAGCCCGTGCTGTACGTCGCATACACATGCGAGCGCTCTGCGAAGAAGTACTGCGCCGTCGCGCGGTAGGTGAAGCTGTCGTCCTCCGCCTGCTGCGGCGAGAACGGCTGGGCGCCATTGAACGTTTGGGTGAAATGGCGGTTTTCGGTGGTATAGCGAGCGCCCAAAGTGACGCTCAACCGGTCATTGACCTCATAAGTGCCTTCCCCGAATGCGGCGAGGGACGTGACGCGAACGCGAGGTTCAATCAGGGTCAGGCGTGCTTGGGCGTAGTCGGGCGGCAGACCTGTGACCCCGTCAGAACGGGCTCGTCCGCGCATGTAGTAGTAGTAGGCGCCCGCGATCCACTTCAGCCTTTCGCTGTCCTGCGACAGCAATCGCACCTCATGGCTCCACGCAGACGTGTAGATTTGCGTAAGATTTGAGTTGATCACCGCGGGTGATCCATCGGTGTCCGACAGCTGCAAGACCTTGTCGCGAAGATAACCGCTGGTCGTCTCAAGGGCTACCGCGCCGAGATCAAACTTGGTCCGTAGAGCGAAGGTCGATTGCTTCACCTCCAAGCGCGGCCGAAAGCTTAACGCCACCTCGTACGGATCGTCCGGCAGTATGTTCCCAGGAACGCGGTTTCCGACTGTGTTTCCGCCAAGCGGCGCGATGATGTTGCCATTTCCGCCGCGCTGATCAGCGAAGCCCACCGTCAGGATTGCTTCGGCTCGGTCCGAGGGGCGGAAGAGTATCTTCCCGCGTGCATTCAGGCTCCTCGCGTCCCCGAGCTCGCCGCCGCGCACCAAGTCGTTCAGGTACGGTCCGGAGTCGGAATATAGAATACCCAGGTCGGCAGCAAGGTTATCCGTAATCGGCCCAGTAATGTAGCCACGCACGCCGATATTATCTGCACCTCCGAACCTACTGTACTGCGCGATAACCCGGGTTTCCGGTGTGAATTTCGGGTCCGGTGTAATGATGTTGACGAGCCCCCCCGTCGCGTTGCGGCCGAAGAGCGTACCCTGCGGACCCCGGAGCACTTCAACCCGATCGATGGCGACAAAATCGACTATATTTCCATTGGCGTGGGGTTGGTAGACGCCGTCGACGTAGATCGCCACGTTTGACTCGTCACCTGGCGAATTCCCGGTGGAACCCACGCCTCGGATCGAAGGCTGAAGCACCCCGAAGTTCCGCCCTCCAGTGAAGCCAGGAACGGTGAACATCACCTGTCGCACATCTGTAACGCCGCTCGCGGCCAAAGCCTCGCTTGTGACGGCGCTGACCGAAATCGGAACCTCCTGCAGCCGCTCTTCTCGACGGGTGGCCGTTACGACGATCTCCTCGAGCGCGGCTGGAGCGTTTGTCCGCGCAGACGGCTCTCCCTGCGCAGCCTGAGCGGTGGCATAGTCGCCGTACGCGAAGGCCGAGGCGCCCGCCAGAAGACCGACACCAGCTTTCAAATGCCTCGTTAGATATGTCATTTCACTCCCCCTTGATTATTGTTTATCTAAGATTTGCCAAGACGGGTTACTTCGACCTTCTTGGCCTCCTGCGAATAACGACCGTCTAGAAGAAGAAGGTAAGATTCTTTGCCAGCAGTACACTTTGATCAATAATGATCGTCCTCCGCGCGATTAGGAAACTGTCCCCCGACCGGCGCAGAAGGTCTACCCTTCTACCCGCGAGGAAATCGGTTTCCGTCTCAAGCCGGTTCCTGTGGACGAGAAACCCGGACTTTACCTCGACCTCCTGGCCATCTGAAAGGTGGGTGACAGACTTGTCGAAGCGAATATTGGTGATGATGTGAGAAACCCGGGATAAGGGTTCTTCGGCCCAATGTATTCCGGTAAGAATCTGCTTCACGCGCTTGGTCAGGAGCGCCTTGTCATCATCTATCCAGGCGGCGTCGTCGGGACCCGTGATGTCCTTATGATGCTCCCGAAACGCCATGTTCTTCCGCATCGGCATCCAGTACCGGAGATCCTCCGCGAAGTACGTCAGCCAACGCTCGAATTCGCGGTTATCCAAAGTATCCATCTCGTCGTAGAGAAAATCTTCGATTTCGCGCGCTAAATTCAGATAGGCGAGTCGATCTGCACTCAACTCGCGGAAACCCATCCCTTGACGGCTGTCCTCAAGCTTACCCATCGCTAAGCCTCCCCCATGTATTCGGCCCATTTCCCGTACAACTTACGGCCATGGAGCTCGCCCTGGCCCATCACCTCCACGGTGGCTCCAGGAAGCTGGTTGGTTGTACTTTCGTTGCCGAGACCTGCGGTATAGTTGTAAGGAAACTTCCGCGCCATGAATCCTTTGCTTGCGTTCGTGGCGTAGTTCCAGTTCTCCATGTCGTCTTGTTCGGTAAGGCCAGCCGGTCCGGAGTATCGGAGGTAGTATCGACGCAAGAAATCCTTGACTTCCTTTGGGGCGTTGCGATCCACGAAGTACTGACGCCACATCTCCGTCTTATCTACACTCACCGGATGGGCGACGAGGACCGTTCTTGGCTGGTTCCCGTGGAAGGACATGTTTGGGAATATGGTGCCCACCGCGGGGCTGATGAGAGCTTGGTCGCCGAGCACGCGTTTCCGCTTGGCATAGCAATCTTGAAAATACTCGGCAGTAATTGCCGATGCCGAGTAGTCGCGGCGTGGATCCTTCGGATCGAACAGTCCAACGATGGCGGCGTGACCTTCCGAGTAGGCGGCCTGCACGTACTGAGCGCTATGGCTGGCGTCACGACGGCCGGACTCCTTGTTGGGACCGATGCCGACAATGTCCACCGACCGGTGGCTGACGACGTGCAGCATGTCACCCGCGAAATTCTCGGCGACGATCTTCCAATTCGATGGAATCTGCCATTTCTGGGTGGAGCCGATGACCTCCAGCTCCCCTTCGCCGTCCCATGCCACGAACGAGAGGTCGAGCAGTTGCCGGGCAGGCCCTAAGTATTCATCGAAATTCCCGTTTGGGTCCCAGGTCGCCCAAACGGTTCCGCCCAAGGTCGCGACCTTGGCCTTGATGAGGCCCCATTGAGCGAAATCGAAGCCGTTCTGCTTGTATTCGCGCTCGTACTCAGTGACGTGTGCGAGAGATCCGTCGAGGTTGTAGGCCCAGCCGTGGTAGGGGCAATAGAACTTTTCGGTGTGCCCTTCGTCGTACCGACACACCCTCATGCCTCGATGGCGGCAGCTGTTGAGCATGACCTGTACTTCGCCCGTCCGGGCGCGGGTCATGATTACGGACTCCTCGCCCATCCGCGAGAGAACAAAGTCGCCAGGCTCCCGAATTTGGCTTTCGTGGCCGATGTAAAGCCACGCCTTTCCGAAAACGCGTTCGCGCTCCTTCTGGTAGATTTCGTCGCTGACATAGACCTCCCGGCTGACGAGACCGGCGTGAGGATCGACAAGTTTAACCTGGGCGTTCATGGATGAGTGCTCCCTTCACGTTCTTCGCGTCTTTGCGTACCTAGTTCGTCTTCTATGAAGCTGGCGGTCCGCAGTTCCAGGGCGTGCTCCTTGCCGAGTTCGAGGCACAAGGAGATGTCCTTTTGGAAAAGCTCCAGAACATGGTCGGACCAAGCGGACCGTGGCAGGCGTTCGCCGACCCGGCTTTGCGCCGCGCCGCTCTGCAGGACGTCCATGATGATGGCGTCGTCCAGGCCCGCGCTGCGCCCGAGCAGCCAGCCATCCCGCGCCGCCATGAGGTTGCCGCAGAGCACCAACTGATGGACCAGCTTTGCCCGGAGACCGGCCCCTATCGGGCCCGCTCTTATGATTTTGCGCGCGGACACTTCTAAGATTGGGCGACACCGCTCGAGAGCGTCCGCATCGCCCCCAACAAAGTAGACGACCGACTTGTTACGCGCGCCCTCCGCGCCACCTGTCAGCGGCGCATCTACAATGGCGATTCCCAGCCTCGCGGCGATTCCGGCATTCCGCTCGACCAGGGCCGCCGAAACGGTGCTGTGGATGACGATCACGCCGCCAGCGGGCATGCTTCCGAGAAGGCCGCCGGCAGCCCCGCCCAGCACATCCGCCAACTGTGCCCCGTCATTGACGCAGACGAGGACCACCTTCGCCCTGTGGCCCACCTCGTCCACCGAGCCGGCGATGCTTGCCCCCGCCTCGGAAAACGGCAGGAGGGCCTCCCGACGGGCGTCGAAGACGACCGGCGCATAGCCGGCCGCCTGCAAGTTCAGCGCCAACGGCGCACCCTGCTCACCCAGGCCGATAAAGCCCAGCGCAACGTCGGCGGCGGCCATGGTCACCGCGCCCCTTCCCTAAGGAAGTCGCTGACGAGGGTGTTGAACTCCTGGGCCTTCTCCCATTGCGCCCAGTGGCCGCACTTGCCGAAGACATGCAAACGCACATCCGGGAGGAGCTTCAGGAGTAGGAAGGCGTTGTCGAGCGTGACCGTTCGGTCATCACGGCCCCAGATCAGCAGTGTCTTTTGCGCGACCGACGGCAGCTTGGGGAATAGCGCCTCGCCGGAGGGCAGACGGGTGCGACTGAACAGCGGGTTAGCCGCAATGGCCGGATCATTGCTGGCGTGGAAGCGCTCTTCGATGAGCTCGTCCGTGAGTTCAGAGGTGTCATAAACCATGACATCCAAGAAGTTCCGAAGCTTCTCGCGAGACGGCCCAGGGTGCTCGTAGTAGTCGAGCAGATGCTTGATACCTTCGCTGGGCGTCGGCGTCAGGATTGGAAGGCTGCCGCCTGCGCCCATCAGGACCAGGCGCCCTATTCTTTCAGGCTGGTCCATCGCCATCTTCAGTGCGATGCCGCCGCCGAGGGAATTGCCGACCAGATCAGCCTTGTCGATCCCCAGCGCCGACAGCAAGCCGAGCATGACCTCCGCATAATAGCTCCAGACACGATCGATCGGCACAGAGAGCTTCGTGCTTTTCCCGAAGTTCGGTAGATCAGCGGCGATAACTCGAAAATGTTCTGCGAAATGCCCCAGGTTTTTCTGGAAGTTGCTCCAACCTGTGGCCCCGGGGCCAGATCCGTGGATGAAAAGGAGGACCGGACCTTCACCAGCTTCATGATAATGAATATCCAGATCTTGAACCTTTACAGATCGGCTTGAATTCTCCTTGTCTACGACCATCTTATCCTCCGCTTTTCGCTTCGTCTTGATTAGATTTAACGAGTTTCTTTTCCCGGCCTTGCCTGGGAGGCGAGATCCAGGGCGACATCGACGATCATGTCTTCCTGTCCTCCGACCATGCCGCGACGTCCGAGTTCCACGAGGATGCTGCGGACATCAACGCCGTAGGTGTCCGCCGCACGCTCTGAATGCCGCAGGAAGCTTGAGTAGACGCCGGCATATCCGAGGGTCAGGGTCTCGCGATCCACGCGAACGGGGCGGTCCTGCAGGGGGCGAACAAGTTCGTCCGCCGCGTCCATGAGCGTGAAGAGGTCGGCGCCGTGTGGCCAGCCGTACAGATCCGCCACTGCGATGAAGACCTCCAGCGGGGCGTTCCCCGCCCCGGCGCCCATACCCGCCAAACTGGCGTCCACGCGGGTCGCGCCAGCCTGGACCGCCGCGACAGAGTTCGCCACGCCGAGGGAAAGGTTGTGATGGGCGTGGATGCCACGTTCCGTCTCTGGCCTGAGGACCCGGTCGTAGGCCTCGAGCCGCGCCGTGACGCCATCCATGGTAAGCGCGCCGCCCGAATCCGTGACGTACACGCAATTCGCGCCATAGCTCTCCATGAGGAGCGCCTGCTGCGCCAGCTCTTCTGGACAAGCTCTATGGCTCATCATCAGGAAGCCGGCGACGTCCATGCCGAGGTCGCGCGCGAACCCGATGTGTTGTCTGGAAATATCGGCTTCCGTGCAATGCGTCGCGATACGAACCGACCGCACCCCCGCGTGGAATGCGCGCTTCAAGTCATGAACCGTTCCGATGCCGGGCAGAAGGAGGGTCGTAAGTGTCGCGTGGGTCAGTTGTTCAGCAGCGGCGGAAATCCACTCCCAATCCGTATGGCGGCCAAAGCCGTAGTTCAGCGAAGATCCGGCGAGACCGTCACCGTGCGCGATCTCGATGGCGTCCACCTTGGCCGCATCCAGCGCCTTGGCGATCTTGATGACGGCGTCCAGACCGTACTGATGGCCTATCGCGTGCATGCCGTCACGCAAGGTGACGTCCTGGATATAGAGCTTCCGCGGCTGCGCAATTGGGGTCACGCGCGCACCGCCCCAGCCCGGGCCGCCGCCACGCGCTCTGCGGTATTGAGGGCGGCTGACGTCATGATGTCCAGATTTCCAGCATAGGACGGAAGATAGTCTCCGGCGCCTTCGACTTCCAAAAACGTCGTAACCTTATACCCGGTGAATTTTTCGCTCATGTCTGGAATATAGATCGGCTGGTTATCTCCAATGCGCTCGATCTGAACTTCTTGTTTTAGCCTGTATCCCGGAACATAGGCCTGAACGCTTTCGACCATCTTTACTATAGCTGCCTTGATCGCCGCAGGCTCTCCCCCTTCAGCCAGGCAGTACACTGTGTCGCGCATAACCAGCGGGGGCTCGGCGGGATTGAGGATGATGATGGCCTTGCCGCGATCGGAGCCTCCCACCGCAGCAATGGCCCGGGAGGTTGTTTCGGTGAATTCATCGATGTTCGCTCGGGTGCCTGGCCCAGCCGACTTCGAGGCGATGGACGCCACGATTTCCGCATAGCGGACGCGCGCCACTGAACTTACCGCGGCGACGATCGGGATCGTCGCCTGGCCGCCGCACGTGACCATGTTGAGGTTCTGTGCGTTGAGGTGAGCGTCTCCGTTCACCACGGGGACGACATATGGGCCGACCGCCGCAGGCGTCAGGTCGATCATGACTTTGCCGTCGGCGAGACAGATCTCCTGATGCCGCGCGTGGGCTGCGGCCGAGGTTGCGTCAAAAACGATTTGGACCTCGGGCCAGCAGTCAAGTTCGCGCAGACCGTCAATGCCGCGGTCGGTTGTGGCCACTCCCAGTCGCTTGGCTCGCGCTAAGCCCTCTGAGGCGGGATCCACGCCCGCGAGGCCCCCCAGCGCGAGGTGGCGAGATCTCCGTAGGATCTTAAACATCAGATCCGTACCAATGTTGCCGGACCCGATGATCGCGACCTTCGTCTGTACGCTCACGCCGCTACTCCGTACTTGAACCCGCAATCGCCGAGGCCGCCGATGGAGACCCCGACTGAATCCCCCGGCGCGAGCGACACCATCGGCCCAAGCGCGCCCGTCAACACCAGGTCGCCCGCCCGCAACGGCTCGCCCCTGGTCGCGAGCGTGCGCGCCAGCCATGCGGCGGCGTTGAGCGGACTGCCAAGGCAAGCGGCGCCAACCCCCATCGAGGCCAGCGCGCCATTGACCTCGAGGATCATTCCGCAAGTCCGAAGATCGAGATCTCGTAGGGGGATACGTTGCCGGCCCAAGACGAAGAATGCTGAAGACCCGTTGTCTGCCACGGTGTCGGCGAACGTTATCTTCCAATCCTCGATACGACTGTCGACTATTTCGATGGCAGGTGAAATGTGATCAACGGCCGCGACAATATCGCCAATGCTTATGTCTAACCCGTCCAGATCCCTGCCCAAAACAATGGCGATCTCCGCTTCCGCTTTCGGCTGAAGAACCTTCTTCGGATCTAATTCTCCGCCATCGATGATTTCCATGTCAGAAAACAAAGCCCCGAAGTCAGGTTGGTTGACGCCGAGCTGCTTTTGCACAGCTTCGGATGTCAGACCTATCTTCTTGCCGATGATCCGGCGGCCGGCCTCTACCCAGTAGCGGGTATTGAGGCTCTGGACGGCATAGGCGCCTTCCATGTCCGACGGAGCAAGGCCGTCTCGCAGGGGCGGAACAGGCCCCCGGTCGTAGGCCTGCCGCAGACGCGCGGCCAAGTTGCCAAATGTCTCAGACGCCATTTGGGCGCCCCTCCCGATTTTGTGTTTTGTTGGGGCAAGCGTAGAGCTCACAGGCATGGACCAGCAATGAGTGCGGAACAGGGAGTCCCACATCGTGAGAACGCCAAGCGAGGCCCCATGGTCTCAGGATCACACGAGCGGCGCCGCAGCTCTGGCGAAAGCGCTGGATCTGTGGCTGCGCCTTACGGCCGAGCCCGACCGATCTCTCCGCGAGGTCGCGGCGGATCTGCGGATTCCAGCTTCGACCGCCTATCGATTGATTTCCGTCTTCGAGAGCCGAGGCCTTCTTGCGAGGATTGGTTCGGGGAAATACGCCGCCGGCGGAGCGGTGGCACAGGTCGCGGGGCTGACGGATTTCAACAGCCTAGTAGCGGCGATGAGCCGACCGATCCTGCGCAAGTTGGCGTCTCAATTAGCTCGCACCATCCATCTTGGCGTACTTGAGGAGGATATGGTGACATACTTGGTCAAGGAGGGCGTGCATTCAGAACTCCTGTTCACACGGGAAGGTATGCAACTCGAAGCGTATTGCTCTGGTATTGGAAAGATCCTCCTGGCCGATCTACATGAGCAACGCTTATCCCAGTATCTGGGTAGTGGAGAATTTGTGGCTTTAACCAAGCATACGATAACATCGCCTGATCAGATACGTGAAGAACTTGAGACGGTTCGCGCATTGGGCTATGCCTTTGACAATGCCGAAGTGGACGAGGATTTGTACTGCGCCGCCGTGCCCGTGCGAGATGGCAATGGGCGTGTCGTAGCGGCAATCTCGGCTTCCGGTAAGAACACGCGCTGTGATGATCTTGATTTGATCGAGGCGCTTAAGCAGAGCGCCGGAGAAGTTTCGGCGCGCCTGTTGGCGCTAGGCGCGGTTTTTTCACGACACATCGACGATCGAAATGGTTCTGTGGCCGCTGAGTGAACTGATAGATTCCCGCGAGGACCCCGACCGTTGGTCCCGTCTCTTGAGCCCTTGCATGGCTCGTTGAGGGTGAAGATGCGTCGCCGGTCCACCCAGTAGTCCGCGAGCGTCAACGAGGTGATCGCCCACCTTCATTCCATGTGTGTCGCACTCATCGGCTACATGCTTCCAAGGCCCCTTGGCTGCCAATCGGCGCGGCGATCCGGCGAAGCCCGACCGTTGCCGCCCGACGGGTGGACGCAGCCAGCGCACATAGATCGTGGCCGTGGCTCAAGGCGTCCGGCAGGTGAACCACCAGTTGAAGACTGCCAGCCGCAAGCTGCCACCCTCGTGAAACAGCTTGGCCGACCCGAAGCGATGCCGTCCGAGCAGCATCACGCGGGCGATGCCGTGCCTGGAGATGTGTGTCATGCCTGTTGGCGCCATTTGCCATCGACCGGCTATCCCTGGTCCCGCCTCGCCGTGCACCTCCACACGCACGCCAACTTCGCCTGGGGGCAGGCGATCGGCGTCCGGGCTCAGCGGCCCGGTGGGATAGACCTGAACTAGGGGCAGCTTCACAGTGAATCGCGCCGCCGCCTCGAAAAACGCCCGCTGAACGGAACACCGGAAGCAGGAGCGCCGCTCGCCAGGGAGCGACGCCCCTGCGGATCGAAGCCCTAGAATGTCTTTCTGATGCCGACCTCGACCACACGGCCAAGCGGGTTTCCCGAGGTGTAGTCGTAGTTGTACTGGCTCGGAACGTACGGCGGGTCCTTGTCGAAGACGTTCTGGATGCTCGCCGTCACCACCGAGTCCCACGGCGCTTCCCAGCGCACGATCAGGTCGTGCTGCCAGAAGGCCTTTGACTTGCCGACGGGCAGGAGGTCGCGCCCAGCGCACGACGTGGAAGCGCCCGCGCAGGCCGCCGCGCCCGTTGTCGCGGCCGAATTTGGGACGGTGACGAACAGCGGCGATCCGAAGGCAGGCGATGTGCCTTCCGAGAACCGCGTCTGCCAGCGCACCGAAAGCGGCCCCTTCACGAACGCCGCGAAGGCGTTGGCCTTGAGCTCGGGGTAGGAGAAGAAGTCGTTGATCAGGTCGGACAGACCTGCGCGGTCCTCCTCAGGCGAGATAGGGATGTCTGCGCCGAGCATGGTCACTTCGCCGCGCTTATATTCGATGAGGTAGGTGGCCTCGCCTCCAACAGCCCAATGGCCATCGAACCAGCCGTCCCAGTCGTACTGCGCGCGGAACTCCACCCCGGAAGTATCCGTCGTCGGGCCGTTGACCACAAAGCTGCGGAGGCGGGCCACGTTCGCCGCGCCGCAAGCGCCGGCGAACGTAAAGCGGGCTTGCAGCGCTGCGAAGGCCGGATTTCCGCAGTTCACGTTGGACGCGCCCGGGAACATTGTGGCGTACAGGCGAGCGCCACTTTCCTCGATGATCTCGTCCTTGAACTTGAAATTAAAGTAATCGACGGTGGCGGAGAAGCCGCCGATATCCAGGATGGCGCCGACATTGAAGGTGTCGGCCTTCTCGGGCTTCAGGTCGGGATTGCCACAGCTCTGGAAGGCGCGGTAGGCGCTTCCGAGCACGCGCACGCCATTATTGCAGTTGTTGCCAACCAGGCCCGGCCCGGGCGCCCGGAAGGTGGTGCTAGCCGTGCCGCGCAGCGCAAGCCAGTCGACCACCTGCCATTTCAGGGCCACCTTGGGGTTGGTGGTGGAGCCGACGGCGCCTTGGTAGTCCTCGTGGCGGATCGCGAAGTTGACGTTGATGGCGGCCGTGACGGGGAACTGCAACTCAGCGAAGATCGCCTTCACATTCGCGTCGTCGTCGCGGTCGGAATCGGACCCGAAGAACTGTAGGGGCCCACTTTCATCGGCGCACGCCGGGCGGTCCGGGCATGGCGTCTCCGCCGAATTGAAGAGGGCGCCGTACTTCCGAATCTCCTGGGTGTAGCGGTATTGCGCGCCGGCCGCCCAGGCTACGGGGCCGCCGGGAAGCTCGATGCCGCTTTCGCCCGAGAAGACGACGTCGGCCACGAGCAGCCGGTTCGTCAAGACATTGGTGTAGTTTCCGTACAGCCAGGCGACCACCTGCGGGTCGTTCGCCACCGACGGGTTGAAGAACGGATTGGCCGCGCCATTCACCACGCTTGTGGCGACGCCGTTGGTGAACGGATTGAAGTAGTAGCACCCCAACGCGGCGTTGCCGGCGCCGGTCGTGAAGTTGGCGGTCTCGGCCGCGCTACAGCCGCCCGGATCGTCTGCCTTGGCCCCGAAGCCGCGCAGGGCCAGCTGGATATTGCGGACCAGGAGGTCGTTCGTGTTCGAGGTGTTCTTCTGCTCCATATAGGTGAGCGCCGTGTCGTAGTTGACGCTTCCGAACACCTTGCCCTGGAAGCCGCCCGAGACACGGAAGCCGTCGTTCTGGATCGACTGGTGGTCGGCCTTGTCGGGGTTGAGCGGATGGCCGGCGAAGGCGATCGCGCGCCAGCCGAGCTGAACGATATCCACCCCCCGGGCGCCCAGGGGCGCGCCAGGCTGGGCGCCGACGCTGCTGTTGGCGGTGGCGCGGATCGCCGCGCATTGCGCGGCGGTCAACGGCGCGGCGCAGCTGTTCAGCAAGGCCACGAGGCCCGGGTGGTTGGCTGGAATGTTGTACGGAACTGAGAAGTTAGGGCCGTTGGGAGCTGTCGGCGAGAATGAAGTGCCGCCCGCCGAAACTGGCGACGGATATTGGGCAGTCAGGTTCGCAGGCGAAATCCGCTGGACCGGCGTGTCGTTCTTCGTCCAGGCGACTTCCCCGTGGAAGGACATGGTCTCCGAAAGATCGAAGTTCACCTCACCGTAGAGTTGGTAGTGGTCCTCCTCATTGACCAGGTCGTTGAAGTTGGAGAACTGGAACCGGCACGTGGAACTGGATGTCGCTGGATTCTGCGGCCCCGTCGGCACCGCGACCGTGGCTGTGGCGCCCTGTCCTAGCGTGCCGTTCAGCGGATTCTGGTAGGTCACGTTGTTGGTGAGGACGCCGCCCAACTCCTCGCAGCCGTTATCGCGGAAGAGGTTCGCTCCGGCGAGGAACAGGCCGGGGTTCGACGCCCCGGTCCAGCCCCCTGCGCCTGCATAGCCGCCGAAATCAAACGACCGGAGCGCCCAGTCGCGGTCATGGATGTCAAGCCGCGAACGGTGGCGGTACCCGCCAGTGAGCAAGACGTTGCCGTTGTCGAACTGCTTGCCCCACGCCGCGTCGAGCCGGTAGTCGCCGTCCGAGCCGTCGATGAAGGCGTATTCGGCGCTGACCTCGAGGTTGTCGAGATCCTTGCGGGTGATGAAATTCACCACGCCCCCGATGGCGTCGGAGCCATAGGTGGCCGCCGCCCCGTCCTTGAGGATCTCGATCCGCCCGACGGCGGCGGTCGGGATGAAGTTGAGGTTGGCGCCGCCGCCTTGGAAGGCGGCTACGGGGCTGTCAGCGAGCCGACGGCCATTCATCAGGGTCAGCGTCCGTGCCGCACCGAAGCCCCGCAGGTTGATCGTCGCCGTCCCCGCGCCGCCGTTGTAGCGGTTGCTCTCGCCCAGCGCCGATTGCGACGAGGTCACGTTCTTGACGAGCTGGACGACCGTCGGCGAGCCCTGCTCCTCCAGGTCCTCTGCGCTGAGCACGTCGACGGGCAGGGCCGCGTCCTCGGGCGTGCCGGCGATAAAGGAGCCGGTCACGACGACTTCCTCCACTTCGGCCGGTTGGCTGGTCTGGGCCTGGGCGTCCGCCAAGCCCGCGCCCCCGAAGGAGATGGCGATGGAAAGTATCGAACCACCGAATAGGTGACTACGCCTGGTCAAGATAGACTCCTCCCTGTTTTTTCTCACTTCTTTGATTGTGTCTTCTGAGACCGTGCGGCATGGAAGCCGCCGAAATACGAACTGAGTACGATGAAAGGCCGGAGGCTGCGCATTGCAGCGCCCCGAAGGTCCGTGTCCGAAGCCAAGGTACGCGCGAAACGCTCGACACCTTCGCGTCCTCCAGTCGCGACGATGCTGCATCTTCGGCGCAGCAGACGGGACATGTAATCTTCGTTGCTTTAGCTTCGCCGCACTTTCCGGGTCACGCAATGAGAAAAGCGGGGCTGTGAGCTGCGCCGTCGGTGCGGCGGCGAACAAGCGCCCGCGACCAAGGGAGACACGAAGGGGACCGGCGCCGCCAAAGCTGACCTTCCGCACCTCGAGTTTGCGCTGTATGTTACAATCATACTCAGCGTCCTGAGCTGCGGCGTCGGAAATGGAGGGTACAGGGTGAGGTTTCTGAAAGCATCTGTCGGAGGGCTCCTGGCGACGCTCGCAATCGTTGCCGCGGGCCAGGCCGCTGAGCCGGTTGTGGCGCAGTTAGAAACCGCGCTCAAAGAGCCCTTAAAGATCGTCGCTGGCGGCGCTGTGTTCAATTGTCAGGACGCCCGCTGCGTGGCTCGGGCTCGGACCAACCAGACACTGAGCGTAAGCGCCTGCAAGCAACTCGCGAAGCGGGTCGGGGTGATCACTGAGTTCGGCGACTCCCGCGACAAGCTTCCCGCAGAGAAGCTGGCCGCCTGCAGACCCAACCGCTAGCCAAGGCTTCAGACCTCACCCGGACGCTGACGGCTGCTATCCTCTGCCGGCGCTTAGTCCGGCATAGATGCTGATCGGTCGCCCACGCACTGCGGACGGTGCGGCCGGGCGACCGCCGGTCATCTGCTGAAGCCCCTCGGGCGGCGGCGGGTGCGCTGGCCTTTGGGTCCCGCTATTCGCCCGTGAGATAGACGCCGCGGCCGCTGGCGTATAGGTCACCGCCAGCGCTTCGCACCATGCTTTCGGCCACTGACAGCCGCCGCCCAACCTTCACGATCCTTGAGGATGTGAGAATGGGCCCAGCGGTCGCCGGACGGTGATAGTCCACCGAGAGTGTAGCGGTCGCGGTGACCCGATGGCCGTGAACCAGCAGGACGTAGAACCCGGCGAGATCGATCAACGAGGCCAGAACGCCCCCATGGACGGAACCGATGCGGGGGTTGGAGACAATCTCGTCCCGCCAGGGCATCGCGAGTTCGAGGCCGTCGTCCGAGAGTGCCACGATGTCCAGGTCCAGCCAGTTGTGAAAGGGGGCGGCCCGCAATGCCGCCTGCCAGGCCTTGACAGGGGCAGCGCCAGGCAGCTCAGCGTCATCGGTCACCGCACGTCTCCCCAGCCCATCGCCCACTCAACAGAACTGACCGGCTCGCGTGAGGCTCTCCTCCGCGCTCCTGACGAGATCCTCCAGCACTTCACGCGCCGGACGTATCTGCCGGATCAAGCCGAGCCCCTGGCCAGCAAAGCCAGGCGCGATATCCTTGCGTTCCGCCTGGGTGGCGGCTGCGAGAACCGGTCCGGAGATCATCGACTGATAGGGCATCGGGAGGGGCTCCTTGCCGGCGTCGACCCAGGCCTGCGCCCACTTGTTCCGCACAAGCCTCGCGGGCTTGCCGGTCACGGACTTCGACACCACGGTGTCCGTGTCGCCGGATTCCACAAGGGCTTCCTTCTGGAACTGATGGATGCCGGCTTCCTCGGTCGCGAGAAAGGCCGTTCCAATCCAGGCGCCTTCGGCGCCAAGCATCAGCGCAGCGGCGACCCCCCGCCCGTCGGCGATACCGCCCGCACCAAGGACCGGCACGCGGCCCGCGAGCGCATCCACGACCTGCGGGATGAGCGCCATGGTGCCGACCGGGGAGTTATGGCCGCCGCCGTCATGACCTTGTGCGACAACCACATCCACCCCGGAAGCCGCCACCTGCAGAGCGTGCTTCACTGAACCGATGACCGCCATGACCTTGGTGCCGTTCTCGCGCATCCGCTCCATCCACGGGCCCGGATTGCCAAGCCCGGCGGCATAGACGGGGACCCTCTCCTCGACGACCACCTCCATCTGCTCCTCGAAGAATTCCTTCGAGAAGAACATCGGCCCGCCTTGCCCGTCGGCGTTGGACCGCCGTGGCGGCCGCGCCACTTTCGTCAAGCCCTCCTGGCGCATGAACTCGTCCGCGAAGGATTGGTATTCGCTCGCGAGGTCCAGGGGCGACGGCTTCCCCGGCCCCGCGGTGTCCCTCCCATCGCGCCGCACCGACGCCGGCAGAAGGGTGTCGACACCGAATGGCTTATCGGTGAGGGATCGAACCTCGCGGATCCACTCGCGCAGTTCCTCGCGCGAGCAGGCCGCCGCGCCCAGCACGCCAAGCCCGCCTGCATTCGAAACCGCCGCCGCCAGCCGCGGGACGCTGGCGCCGCCCATCCCGGCGAGCACGATCGGATACTGAATGCCGAAGATATCGCAGATGCGGCTATGAAGGGGCATGGGTGACTCCTGTCTGCGAGGGGGCAGTCGACGAACCCTGCGTTCGCCGATCCAACCGGGTCATGTCCGCACCACCCGCCTTGAGGCGCGGTCCGCCGATCCCGAGAGACGGAACCCGCGGTATCCGTCCGCCGCCACGGTGTTGCAGATCTGTCGGTAGTGGCCGCCGACGTAGGGCATGAAGACCCGCGGCTTTCCGGGGATGTTCGCCCCGATGTACCAGCTGTTGGCCTTCGGGAAGAGGGTCTGGTCGGCGGCCTCGTTGACCTTGCGGACCCAGTCCTCTTGGGCCTGCGGGTCGGCCGCGATGGCATCGACTCCGTTGGCGTCCAGCCACGCCAAGCAATCGGTGATCCATTCGACGTGCTGCTCGCAGCTGCTGATCATGTTGGACAGCACCGAGGGGCTGCCCGGACCGGTGATGGTGAAGAAGTTGGGGAAGCCGGCGACTTGCAGTCCCAGGTATGTCTTGGGCCCGTCCCGCCACCCCTCGGACAAGCTGAACCCGCCCTCCCCGCGGATGTCGATGTTCAGTAGCGCCCCCGTCATGGCGTCGAAGCCGGTGGCGTAGACGACGGCGTCGACCGGATACTCCTGCGCCTGCGCCTGCAGCCGCACCCCGGCCCGCGTGATCGCCTCGATGGGCGCCTTGCGCAGGTTCACCAGGGTGACGTTCTCCTGGTTGAACACCTCGTAATAGCCGGTGTCGACGCAAATGCGCTTGGCCCCGATTGGATGATCGTCCGGCAGCAGGGCCTCGGCCACGTCCGGGTCCTTCACGATGTCGCGGATCTTCTCGCGCACAAAGTTCGCCGCCGCGTCGTTCGCGATCGGGTTGGTCAGTAGGTCCGCCAGCGCGCCGAGGTAGCCGGCGCCGCCGATGTTCCAAAGCTCTTCGAACCTGGCGCGCTGCTGTTCGGCTGTTAGGCTGCGAAACGGGCTGCCGCCGGCGATCCCCGCCGTGCCCTCCAGCACCATCTGCCGGTAGGCCGGGTACTGCTCCCAAAACGCGGCGTAATCCTGCTCGGTCAGCGGCGCGTTTCGGGCCGGGACGCTGAAGTTCGGCGTGCGCTGGAAGACGTAGACGTGGTGTGCGGTCTTGGCGATTTCGGTAATCGACTGGATGGCTGATGAGCCGGTGCCGATCACCGCCACCTTCTGCCCCTCAAAGGTGACCGGCTCGTGCGGCCACGTGCCGGTGTGGAAGGTCCGGCCCTCGAAGTTGTCCTCGCCGGGGATGCCCGGCGCGCGAGGCATCGACAGGCAACCCGTCGCCATGATGCAGAAGCGGGCGGAGACGCGATGACCGCGGTCCGTGGTCACCGTCCAATGGCGGGCAGCCTCGTCCCAGACCGCCGACGTCACCTTGGTTTCGAAGGCGAAGGCCCGCTTCAGGTCGTATTTTTCCGCCACGAACTCGGCGTAAGCCAGGATTTCGGGCTGGGCGGCGTACTTCTCGCTCCAGCGCCATTCCTGCTGCACCTCGGCAGACCAGGTGTAGGAGTAGAAGAGGCTCGGGATGTCGCAGCGCGCGCCGGGATAGCGGTTCCAGTACCAGGTGCCGCCAACGCCGCCCGCGGCATCGAAGCCCTGGACGGTCATGCCGAGCTGCCGCAGCCGATGGACCATGTAGAGGCCGCCGAAGCCAGCTCCAACCACCACCGCGTCCACCGCGTCAGTGCTCACAGGCCTTCCTCCCCCGGCCCTGGCGCGCGCACGGGCAAGGTTTTGGCGCCCACGCCCGCGAGAACGACCTCGACGATCGAGTCGATGAAGCCCTCGATCTTCGCCAGCATCGCCTGACGAAGACGGCGGGGCGTCGTCCGGACGTGGTTGGTGACGCCCCCGACCACCAGATCCATGATCAGACCCGGGTTGACTGATGCGGCGAGCTCGCCCCTGGCGATCGCTCGCCGGATGATGTGCCGTCCCTGCGCGATGGTGGCCTCCGCATAGGGACGCAGGAACGCCAGGAGCTCGGGATGTTCGGCCAAGTCCAGGCTGATCCGTGGATGCGCACCGCTGAACGGACCCGTGAGGGTTTGAGCCACCATGCGAGCGAGGGCCCGCAGATCTCCCTGCAGGTTCCCGGTGTCGATTTTCGTGACGGCGAGCCAGCGCGCCTCGAAGGTCTGCCTCAACAGTTCGCCACGGCCAGGCCACCGGCGGTAAAGGGACGCTTTGCCCACCCCCGAGCGACGGGCCACCGCCTCGAACGAGAAGGCGGCCCAGCCGCCCTCCGCATAGACGGCCATCGCCGCGTCGAAGACCCGCGCCTCAATCGAAACGTCTCTTGGCCGTCCGCGGGCGGGCGAATCTGCACTCGACGCCAAAAGGCTCAAAACGTCCGCTCCGGATCGCCCATTCCTGTTTTAGACGAGAACCGTCCGATAATTCCGGCGCCACGTCAACGCGCCCCTCCAATAGCGTCGCCATGTCGCGGCGCATGGGTGCAGCCGAGGACATCAAGCTTGCCGAGCAGTCCTCAATGCTATTTTGTGACGACGGTCGTCTATAAATCAGGCGTGAGCTATGCCGGCTTTGACCATCGAGGAACGCTCGGCCCTGAGGGCGGCCATTGGCAGGCTCCTGGATGACAGGAGCACGCTCGCGGATGTTCGGCGGGTCATGGATAGCCGCGAGGGCTATGATGCCGCTCTGTGGCGTGAGCTGGCCGCTTTCGGCCTGCTCGGATTGGTGATCGACGAGGAATACGGCGGCGCAGGCGCCGGACCCGTGGAACTCGAGTTCATCATGGAGGAAGCTGGCGCGGCGCTGCTTTGCGCGCCCTTCCTGTCGAGCGCGGTTCTGTGCGCGGAGCTTCTACGCCGGCTGGACGACGCCGAAGCGTCGGGCCGACTTCTTCCCGAGATTGCCGCGGGCTCTGTCATCGCCGCAGCCGCCCTGACGGGGCCCCGGGGGTGCTGGACACCTGATGGGGTCGCCGTGATCGCCAGCCCTGACGCCGAAGCCTGGCAACTGGACGGTGAGGCAGCCTTCGTCATCCACGGACACAGCGCAAACGTGCTGCTCGTGGCGGCGCGATCCGCCGGCGGGATCGATGTCTTCGAAGTGGATCCCGGCGCAAGCGGGGTCAGCCTGAAGTTGCTTCCGACTTTCGATAGGACCCTGCGGCTCGCGAATCTGACTTTTGACGGCGCCGCAGCCAGACGGATCGGCGAGAGCGGCAGGGGCTGGCAAGCCATCGAGGCAGCGCTCGATCTCGCCCGCGTGGCGATCACCGGCGAGCAGGCCGGCGCAGGTCAGCACGTCCTTGCTTTCACGGTCGACTACGCCAGGACACGTATCCAGTTCGGACGGCCGATCGGCAGCTTCCAGGCCATCAAACATATGGCTGCGGATCTTCTCCTGGAGTCGGAAAGCGCCATCTCGGCGGCCCGCTATGCCGCCACCCAACTCGCGGCAGCGGCGCCCGACGCCAAGGCGGCCGTGGAGCTGGCGGCCTTCGCCTGTTCCGAGGCCTTCGTGAAGATCTGCGCCGATGCGATCCAGATGCACGGCGGAATCGCCTTCACTTGGGACCACCCGGCTCACCTCTACCTGCGCCGGGCTCGGGCCGACGCGCAGCTGTTCGGCGCGCCGACCCTCCACCGCGACCGCTACCTGCGAGAACTGGAGGCCGCCGATGGCTGACGACGCCGCGCGCTCCGTTGCGGAGGACAACCTGCGGGAGGAAGTCCGCGCGTGGCTGGCGGCCAACTGGACAGGCCCACTGCAAAGCGAGGCAGAGCGCCAGGCCTGGTTGGCCAAGGTCGTCCAGGCTCGCTGGGCCGTCCCCCGATGGCCGGCCGAATGGATGGGCCGGAGCCTGAAGGACGCCCAGGCGCGCATCGTCGAGCAGGAGTTCGCCGCGGTCGGCGCGCCCGGCACGGGTCAGGACCGCACCAACCTATGGGCCAACACCCTGCTCGCGGGCGGAACTCAGGCTCTGAAGGAGAAGCTGATCGTCCCGCTGCTGCGCGGCCAAGTCGGCATGTGCCTGCTCTATTCCGAGCCGGGCGCGGGCTCGGACCTGGCGGGCGTCCGCACCCGCGCCGACCGCGTTGGCGACCACTTCGTGGTCAACGGCCAGAAGGTCTGGACCAGCTACGCCGCCACGGCCGACTACGGCATGCTGATCGCCCGCACGAACTGGGATGTGCCTAAGCACGGTGGGATCAGCTTTTTCTTCCTGCCCATGAAGCAGCTGGGGGTGGAGGTGCGGCCGCTCCGCCAGGTCACCGGGGAAAGCCAGTTCAACGAGGTGTTCATCACGGACGCCGTCTGTCCTGAGGAAAACCTGCTCGGCGAACTCGGCGAGGGCTGGGGCGTGCTGCAAACTGCCCTCGCCTACGAGCGTTCAGCGATGGGCGAAGCCGCGCGCGGCCCTCGCAGCGGCGTGCCCGAAGGCTCAGGCGAGCCGCTTATCGCGCTGGCGCGGGAGGCGGGCATGCTCGGTGATCCGCTGATCCGTCAGGAGATCGCCAGGGTGATCGGCCTCAAAAAACTCAACGCGCTCAACGCCTCCCGGGCGAAGGCGGACTTGAAGCAGGGCACATCCTCTCCGCTCATGAGTCTCGGGAAGCTGGCGATGAGCCGCATCCTCCACGAGGAGGCGCGTGTCCGGACGCTGATTCTCGGCGCCGGCAGCCTCCTGGAGGGGCCCGAGCACCCAAGGGCCGACGACGCCAACTTCCTGACGCTGAACGCCTACTTCACGTCCATCGGCGGCGGCACGGACCAGATCCAGCGCAACATCATCGGCGAGCGGGTCCTCGGCCTGCCGAAGGAGCCGGAGGTCGATCGGCATATTCCGTTCCGCGAGGTTCGCACGAGCTAGGGCCGCCAAGCCCCGGCGGTGACAAAGACACTGGGAGAAGAGAGCGTGGGTTGGAATTTCGGCGACATTCTCGAAGCCGTCGAGCCGGTTTTGCCGGTGGACGCACCAGCCTTCGTTCACGGCGAGCGAACCATCCCCTGGAGCGAGGCAAGCCGGCTCTCCAACAATCTGGCCCGCGCCCTGATCGCCCGCGGCGCGACTCCAGGCGACAAGATCGCCGTCTACATGCGCAACCGGCCGGAATACATGCTGACGGTCGCGGCGGGCTTCAAAGCGCGTCTGACCCACGTCAACGTCAACTACCGCTACACGCCCGACGAGGTCTGGTACATTTTCGACAACTCCGACGCCCAGACCGTGGTCTACGCGCCCGAGTTCCGCGAGGCGGTCGCCCAGATCCGCGAGCGCCTGCCCAAGGTGAAGACCTGGGTCGAGGTCGCGACGAGCGGGCAGACCGCACCCTTCGCCGAAAGCTTCGACGCACTTGCCGGCGAAGGCGAAGGCTCGCCCCTGAACATCGAGCGCTCCGGGGACGATCTGTTCTTCATCTACACCGGCGGCACCACCGGCATGCCCAAGGGCGTGATGTGGCCGCACCACGACCTGCGCGAAATCACCCTCGGCGCCGCTCGCAAGATGGGCCCCGTGCCCGAGACGCTGGAAGCGCTCGCCGAGCACACCCGCAAGGTAGGCCCCGGCGGGCGGGCGCTGATTGCTCCGCCTCTGATGCACGGCACGGGCCTGCTTACCGCCATGGGCGCGCACCTGTCCGGCGGCTGCGTAATCACCCTGACGGGCGAGAGCTTCGATGCGGTCGAGACGCTGGAGGCCATCGACCGCCAGCGCCCACAATCGCTGACCATCGTCGGCGACAGCTTCGCCCGCCCTCTCCTGAACGCCCTCAACGCCAACCCAGGCCGCTGGGACGTCTCCAGCTTGGCGACCGTGGTCTCGTCGGGAGTGATGTGGAGCCTCGAGGTCAAGCGCGGCCTATTAGAGCACATGCCACAGGCGACGCTCAGCGACGCCTTCTCCTCGTCCGAGGCGCTCGGCATGGGCAGCTCGATCATGACCAAAGCCGGCGAGGTGCAGACCGCCAAGTTCATGATCAGCGAGCGCTGCCGCGTGTTCGACGAGAATGACCAGCCGGTGACGCCAGGATCGGGCGTACGTGGACTCGTGGCGCTCGGGCCGCCCAACCCGGTCGGCTACTACAAGGACGAGGAGAAGACGGCGCGCACATTCCGGGTGATCGACGGCGTCCGCTATTCCATGCCCGGCGACTGGTGCATCGTCGAGCCCGATGGCGCGCTTACTCTGCTGGGCCGCGGCAACGCCTGCATCAACACGGCTGGCGAAAAGGTCTTCCCGGAGGAGGTCGAGGAGGTCCTGAAGACCCATCCCAGCATCGAGGACGCCCTGGTGGTGGGCTTGCCTGATGAAAAGTGGGGTCAGGCGGTCACCGCTGTCGTCGACCTCGCCCCTGGCCAGGCGCTGGACGAGGCCGCCCTGAAGGCGCACGTGCGAAGGTCGCTGGCAGGCTACAAGACGCCAAAGCGAATTTTCGTCGCCGACCGATCCCTCCGCGTCAGCAACGGCAAGGCCGACTACGGAGCGGCCAAGGTCTGCGCCGAAGCCGGAGCCCGCGAGGCGGTGAGCGCATGAGCGAAGCCGTCCTCGTCGAGCGTCGTGAAAAGGTGATGATCGTCACCCTCAACCGGCCCGAGGCCCGTAACGCCGTAAACCGCGCAGTCACCGTCGGGGTAGGTGAGGCGCTGGAGGAGGCCGGCCGCAACCCGGAGATCTGGGCGGTGATCATCACGGGCGCCGGGGATCAGTCCTTCTGCGCCGGCGCCGACCTCAAGGCCCTGGCCAACCGAGAGCCGTTCGCCGTGGGCGAGCGCGAGCGGGCCTGGGGCTTCGCCGGCTATGTAGAGCACCACATCTCCAAGCCGACCATCGCGGCGGTGAACGGGACCGCGCTCGGCGGAGGCACCGAGCTGACCCTGGCTAGCGATCTGGCCGTCGCCTCGGAGACCGCCACCTTTTGGTCTGCCAGAGGTCAAGCGCGGCATCCTCGCGGCCGCCGGCGGCGCCTTCCGCCTGGGCCAGCAGCTGCCGCGCAAGATCGCCATGGAGATGATGCTGACCGGCGAGCCGATCTCGGCCCCACGGGCGCTGGAGCTCGGCCTGGTCAACGCCGTCGTGCCGCAGGCGCAAGTGATGGACGCAGCCCTGAAGATGGCGGCGCGGATCACCGCCAACGCGCCGCTGGCGGTGCAGGCCTCGAAGCGGATCGCGCTCGGAATCCAGCACGGCGAGATCGCCTCCGAGGCGGCCGCCTGGGCGCAGACCCGCGCCGAGATCGGGACCGTGATGCGCTCCGAAGACGGTCGCGAGGGCCCGCGCGCTTTCGCCGAGAAGCGCGCGCCGGTTTGGCAGGGCCGCTGAGAATTCAGTTCGAGGTGAGGGACGCAAGATGAGGGACGACGCCGCGCGCATTCCGGTGATCGTGGGGGTGGGCCAGCTCAACGACCGGCCAACGGACCCGCGGCAGGGCCTGGACCCCATCGGCCTGATGGAGGCGGCTCTGCGCGAGGCCGACCGCGACGCCGGGACCGGGTGGATCGCCCGGCTGGACTCCCTGGCCGTTGTCGACCAGCTGTCTTTCCGCGAGCTTGGCGACGTCTCGAGCCCACTCGCGGCCAAGCTCGGGGCGAAGCCGAGGCTCTGCTACAAGAGCTCCTACCCCGGCGGCGACACGCCCATTCTAATGCTCAATGAGGCGGCACGCCGGATCGCCGAAGGCGAGATCCAGGTCGCCGCCGTGGCCGGCGGCGAGGCGCTGCGCACCGCCGCCCAGCTGGCCGCTCTCAGGACCGGAGATGATCCCTCTGCCCACAATCCGCTACGCCAGGCGACCAGCGGCGCCGGCCAGCCCTCCCTGCGCCAGCGTTACGGTCTGACGGCGCCGGTGGACGTCTATCCACTCTACGAGAACGCCGGCCGCGCTGCCTACGGCCAGACCTTCGCGGAAGCCCAGGCCGAGAGCGGCGCGATCTGGTCGCGGTTCTCCGAGGTCGCCGCGGAGAATCCCGGCGCCTGGATCCGCAAGCCGACAACGCCGGAGGCGATCGTGACCCCCTCCGCGGAGAACCGGCCCATCGCCTTCCCCTACAACAAGCTGATGGTCGCCAACTCCTCGGTGAACCAGGGCGCCGGCTTCATCGTCGCCAGCCTGGCCGCCGCCCGCCAAGCGGGCATTCCGGAGGACCGGCTAGTGTACGTCGGCGCAGGCGCAGCAGCCCACGAACCGGGGGACTACCTGAAGCGCGACCGCTACGATCGGTCGGTCAGCATGGCCGTCTCGCTCAGCCGGGCGCTGGACCTGAACGGCGTCACCCCCTCGGACCTGGACCTGGTCGAGCTCTACAGCTGCTTCCCGTGCGTGCCGAAGATGGCGAGGCGGGTGATCGGCTGGCCGGTGGAGAAGCCGGCCACCGTCGTCGGCGGCCTGACCTTCGGCGGCGGGCCGATCGGCAACTACATGAGCCACGCCGTCGTCAGCATGGTGCTGAAGCTGCGTGAGAGGGGCGGCAACGGCCTCCTCTTCGCCAACGGCGGGTACGCGACGAACAATCACACTATCGTCTTGGGGAGAGAGACCTTCCCGCTCGACGTCGTCCGCCGGGACTTCGACTTTCAAGCGGAGGCCGACGCCGCCCGCGGATCGGTCCCCGAGCTCGACGAGACTTACGCCGGTCCCGGGATCATCGAGACCTACACCGTTCTCTATGAACGCGACGGCCGGCCCAAGTTCGGCGTCATCGTCGGGCGGGGGCCGGAGGAACAGCGGTTCCTGGCGAAGGTCCCGCCCTCGGACGAGGCGGGCATCGCCTTCCTCACAGACGGCAAGTTCGAGCCGGTGGGATCCCAGGGCGATGCGGCTCTCGAGCCGGACGGCGACTGCATCTGGAGCATCAGAAGCGCGGCGACTGGGCTTGGCGCCCCGCCCGCGGCCGCGTCGGGAACCGAAGCATGAACGCTCGCCCCCCGGATCCCAGTCAACGACTGATCGACCTCCCCGGCCGGGGCGGGGCCATGGGCGCCCTCGATTTTGGCGACCCGAACCGTCCGGTCGACGTGGTCTTCTCCCACGCCAATGGATTCAACGCCCGCACGTATCGCACCATCCTTGCGCCACTGGCGCTCCGCCACCGGGTTTTGGCGCTGGATTTGCGCGGGCACGGCCGCAGCACGCTTGCGACGCATGCGGAGGGGCGCTCGACTTGGACCGACATCGCCGAGGATCTGCTCGCACTTACGGAGGCCATCGACGCCCGCAACATCGTGCTTTCGGGGCATTCGATGGGGGGGACGGCCAGCCTCCTGGCCACCCACATGGCGTCTGAGCGAATCCGGGCTCTCGTGCTCTTCGAACCCGTCATCCTGTCCCGCGAAGCCGCCGAGCTGGCCCGCAAGGGCCCCGTCAACTCGCCGCTTGCGGACGGCGCGCGCCGACGACGAGCGACATTCGCCTCCCGGCAAGAGGCGCTCGAGGCCTACCGCGGACGGGGAGCGTTCAAGTCGCTCAACGAGGCACAGCTGGAGGATTACGTGGCCGACGCCTTCCGCGACCGGCCGGCTGGTGGTGTTGAGCTCGCCTGTTCGCCGGAATGGGAGGTGAGCAACTTCGTCTCCCACGGGCATGACGCCTGGTCGGCCCTGCTCGCTCCGGGGCCTCCGGTGCGCATCCTGCGGGCCGAGCACGGATCGACCTGCGCGTCACTCGCGGCGGCTGACACAGAGCTGAGCGCGGCCGGCAGAATTTCGATGGACCAGGTGAATGGCGCCACTCACCTGCTTCCCATGGAACATCCCGAGCTTGTTCGGTTCGAGCTCGAACGGGCTGTCGAGACCAGGTGAGCGGCGACAAGCCGCCGACCACTGAAGGGAGGCGCCGACCAGTATCGGCGCAGGGGAGATTCGATCTATGGAAACAACGACCGTCCTGAAGCCAAGACGCATCGACTTCGAGCTCGGAGCGGGGGTCACCCTCGCAGCTGATGTGTTCGGCGCGGATCGGCTCGGCGTGGTCATTCTTGCGCACGGCGGAGGCCAGACCCGCCATTCGTGGGCCGGCGCTGCGCAGAAGCTCGCGGCGGAGGGCTGGGAAGTCATCGCGCTCGATCTCCGCGGTCACGGCGACAGCAGTTGGGCGCCAGGTGGCGACTACGGCATCGAACGGTTCGCCGCCGATCTTGTCGAGGTGGCGAGGCGTCAAAGGAGGGGAGCCCACCTGGTCGGAGCCTCGCTCGGAGGACTTGCCGGACTGGTGGCCGAGACGCAGGTCGCCCCCGGCGTCTTCCGCTCCCTGACGCTGGTCGACATCGTGCCCCGCATGGAGCCCACCGGCGTGGCCAGGATCATGGGGTTCATGGCCGCCAACTTGGAGCAGGGATTCGAGAGCCTCGAGGCCGCGGCTGAGGCCATCGCCGCCTATGTTCCACACAGGCCGCGCCCTACCGACCTTTCCGGTCTGCGCAAGAACCTGCGCCTCGGCGATGACGGCCGATATCGATGGCACTGGGACCCGAGCTTCGCCAGCGGGGTTCGGCGTGATCGGACAGAAGAAGGAATGGCTGCGCTCGAGGAGCGTGCCGCTCGGATCCAGATTCCGGTGCATCTCATCCGGGGCAGGTTGAGCGAGCTGGTGTCCAGCGAGGCTGCCAGAGCGTTTATCGAGCGCATTCCCGGAGGCGTTCTCACCGACGTGGCCGGCGCTGCGCATATGATCGCGGGGGATCGTAACGACCGCTTCACCGACGCTGTGCTGAGCTTTCTCAGCAGGGTGGCGGAGCTCGCCGAGTGAGCGATAGCTCAATGGCGCCGAAGGGACACGGGGCGCCGCCAGCGCGCCCCCGGACAATCGAGGAAGCGCTGCATCAGGCTTCCGCGGCGCTGCTGGAGGGGCGCTTCGAACCGGCCGAACGCCTGGCGGCCGCGGTCGTCCGATCGGCGCCGGGAAACGGGACCGCCGTCCGCCTGCTCGCCCACGCGCTTCTGCTGCAAGGGCGCTACGCTGACGCCATTCCCGCCCTGCAACGCGCGACCCGGCGCAATCCTGACCCGGAGCTCGAGGCGCTGCTGGCGCGGGCGTTCAACGGCGTCGGCCGGGAGGATGAAGCGCTGACCCAACTGCAGCGCGCCGTCACCCGGCGGCCTCCGTTCCCGCTGGCGTTCCTGCAACTGGGTGAGATGCTTGGCGAACGAGGTCGCTTCACCGAGGCGACCGCGGCTTTCGAGGCCGGGCTTGCCGCGATGCCCGGCGAGCCGAGCCTCAGGGTGGGTCTAGCCTACCTCCACCTCAGACGTCAGGACCACGCTGGGGCACGTGCGATCCTCGAAGATCTGCTGGCCGAAACGCCAGACCGACACGACGTCCACCTCGCTCTTGCCCGAACCCTGGCGCTCGAAGGCGACCAAGCCGCCGCGAGCGATCTCTACGAGCGGGCCCTGACCATTGGGCCCGACGATCCCCTCACCCGCCTCGCGTTGGCCAAAAGCCTGCTCGAACAAGGCAGGCGCGCGGCAGGCGAGGCTCATCTTCGTGCGGTCGTTCGAGCCGCGCCCCAGCTGTTGGGCGCTGCGATCACGACTCTATCCAGCGCGCCGCACGGGCGACTCTTCCTGAATGCCAGCACGGCAGCGGCCTTCTTGACGAGCAGGGGCTGATCTCAGGCCCGGAAGCGGCGGCGATAGACCCCGCGCGCGCGCCGAATTGCATCGAGGGTGGCTTGAGCATCGTGGCTTTGCGCCTCGTCCAACGTCGCCATTTCCACATCCCAGCTCTCTCGTTTGACCGGAATGCAGTGCGCGATCGGCGTCCCCTTGGGCAGAACGCCCTTGAACTTCGGGTCACGCCAAAGGGCGGGAAAATGAGTCCCCAGGTTCGAAAAGCGATCGCAGTCCACCAACCCGGTGAGCGTCACGAACGGGAGATCGTGGCGGTTCAGCGGGTGGGTGAACAGCACGGAGTAGCCGGCCGGGACTTCGATGGCCCAGGGGTTGTGGAACTTCACGATGAACTGGTCTTGTTCCGCAAAGGGGGCCCCGGAGATCTGGACAGGGTCGTGGAACAACATCGGCGAGCGCGGGAACTCGACGCTCCGGCCCGCGGGAAGCTCCATATCCCAGGTGAACTCTCCGTCCTCCACCCGCACGTCACACATCAGTGGCATCAGGAACCCCGTGGTCATCGCATCGAGGAGCGGGGGACATCGCTTCGCCGTGTCTTCGTTCCTTCCGAGAAGGGCGCTGAACGCCTCGGCTGGCATAGACTTCAACCAACCGGGAAGACCCTCCGCGGCCGGCACGGGCAACGGGAGCAGATCCTTGAGCTCGCTTGGGCACCGGAAGATCAACCGCACGCACTCAAGTCCTTGCATCTGGGCGCGCCAGGCGCGCGGCGATATCAGCCCAACGCAGTCTGCCCCGCGACGGCGCCCCCCTCAAGGCCTGGATGACGTCCACTGGCTCATCGTGCGGACAAGCCCCGCCCGACGCGTCCGCCAGGGACCCTATTGCCTGTCGTGTTCGAGCACGGCTTGGAAGATTCCCTCAGGGGTCCGACACGGTAGGCCGGCGGCAACTCGCCGATGGTAGACCGCGTGCCCGCCGCGGCGATGCCGATCATCACCGGGTTCTTCAGCGAGCGCTTGCCGACCCGAACCACGGCCTGCAGCACGATGGCCAGGACGGCGGCCTTCAGCCCGAAGAATAGGGCTGAGACCATGCCGACGCCGCCCAGCAGGGCGTGGAGGATGCTCAGGCCCATGATGGCCAGGAAGCCTGGCAGCATGAAGAGGACGCCAGCCAGCAGGCCGCCCGCTGTGCCGTGCATCAGCCAGCCGATGTAGATGGCGAGCTGCTGCGCCTCGGGCCCGGGCAGCAGCATGCAGTAATTCAGGGCGTGCAGGAACCGACGCTCGCCCAGCCAGCGTTTCTCCTCCACCAGGATGCGATGCATCATGGCGATCTGGCCGGCGGGACCGCCGAAACTCAAGGCGGCGACGCGGGCCCAGACCTTCATCGCCTCGCCAAAAGAGACGCCGTGGTGGGTGACCGTAGGCTGCGCCGGGTCGGTCGCGATGCTCATGCGCACTCAGTCCTTCGATGACGGGGGAACACCGACGGGGGCGATGACGCCGGCCTGCCGATAGAACTGCGTGAGATCGGCTGCGAAGCGCCGCCAGTCCCAGGGGACGTCGTGGTCGACGCCCGGATAGCTGATCAGCGTCACATCGCCGGCGGCCTGCCGCGCCAGAGCCTGGACGTGGGTGTGCGGGATGATCTCGTTGCCTTCCCCATGCACAAGCGGGATGGGGCCTGGGTAGCGCTTGACCGCGGCCATGTTGTCGAAGCGGCTGCGGGCCAAAATAGGCGGGATCAGGTAGCGCCCGAACAGGTCGGGGCTCTTGAACGCCGATACCATGACCAGCGCCCGGACGGGCCGCCGGTTGGCGAGGCCGGCGGCGACCGCAGCGCCCAGCGAGTGGCCGTGAGTCGCGATGCGCGCACGGTCGACCTGCGGCTGAGCCGCCAGCCAGTCGAAGAAGGCGTCGGCGTCCTGCGCCAGGGCCGTCTCGCTGGGCTTGCCCGAGGAGCGGCGATAGCCGCGATACTTGACCAGCAGGATCGCCCCCCTGGCCGGTGTAGAAGTCAGCGTACTCGAGCTTGTTCTCGATGAAGTCGGAGTTGCCGTGGAAGAAGAAGACAGCGGGCGACGGCCCCGCCGCGCTCGCGCCAGGCGGCAGGGCGAGCCAGCTCTCGACCCGTGATCCATCAGCCGTCGTCAGCCAGTGCTGGATGGCGTTGGCCGGCGGCGGTCGGTCCATCGCGCCTTCGGCGGCATTGGGGAGACGAACTCGTCTTGGAAGGCGCCGACGGCGGCGCAGCCCGCCAACGCGATGGCCGCCAGAGCAGCGCCCGCGATGAGGCCGAGCCGCCGCACCGTCAGACGACGACCTTGGCGAAGCGGGCGTTGGCCCCCTTCCAGGCGAACGCCTTCATGTAGGCGTCAACGTAGGCGGCGGCCTTGGCGCCGTAGTCCATGTGATAGGCGTGCTCGTACATGTCGAGCGCCAGCAGCGGGCGACCATCGGCCAGGGTCTGGGTGTGGTCGGAAGCCCACTGGTTGACGAGCCGCTGGTCGCGTTCGCTCCAGGTGAGCAGCACCCAACCGGACCCGCCGCCCAGCGCCTTGCCCATGCCGGCAAACTCCGCCGCCCAGCGGTCATGGCTGCCGAAATCCCGCTCGAGCGCGCGCCCCAGCGGGGCCGAAGGCGCGTCGCGTTCGCCAAACCCCTCGAAGTGCACCTCGTGCAGGACCATCGAGTTCCAGGCCAGCAGCTCCTCGCGCTTCAGCCCATTCACCAGGAAGGTGGGCGCCGTCGCCATGTCGAGCTTCGCGAAGTCGGCCTTGATCGCTCCCAGCCGCTTCACCGCGCCGCCGTAGTTGTTGTCGTAGTGGCTGCGGATGAGCTTCTCCGACAGGCCCGGTACTTTGGCCGGGTCGAAGGGCAGCGGCTTGGGGGTGAAGGCCGCCGGAGCAGGCGCTCCACGCTCCCCTTGAGCCGCGGCAAGCGAAGGCGCGGCGGTCGCAAGGCCGGCGGCGGCGGCCAGCAGGGTGCGGCGATCCGGATCGGTCATCATGTCTCTCCTTCAGAGGTCTCGGGGCGCCAGGCATGGCGTTGAGTCTCGGCGGCTGCGGCCGGCGCCGACCGGGTCGGGTCTTGATGAGGAAAGAGTTCAGAAAGGCGACCGTCGGTCCAGCACACGGCGGACTCTGAAGGAGCGGATTTTGGACGGGCGCGCCCCTCTGGCCGGGCGATCCGCGAAGCCCGATCACTTTGGAACGCTTGCCGCAAAATCACCGCACGAGCGCAGGCGTCCTAGAAGGCGCTCGACATCCTCAACGAGCCCTACCGGAGCTTGACCTTACCTCAGGTTTGAGAGGACTCGCTGCCCATCGACCTGGCGGACCGCTCGTAGACTGAGCTCAAGAACGAGCCTTGCCCAAATCGCTTCCTCACGTTGAGTGACCAATCGCGGGGCACACTGGGTTTGGTTTCCAGCCCCCGCGCCCCACGTGGACGGTCTGAAGGTTGCCTTTGCGCTAGGGGACCCCAATTCGCGCGCGAACAGCACCGTTCTTACTACGCGCGCGCGGGCGGCGCGCCTTTGGACACTGGAGCGCCACGCGATGCGCTGTGAGAATTCTACGCTATCCACCTGAACAGACAGGCAAATTCGCAGCCACAGCAAGGCGTGCAGGCTTGGCCACGCACCCGCCTCCGATCCGTCCTCTCAGCCGCTCGTGCTGTCACCCGAACGCTTCGTGCGGGTGAAGGCGCGATCGGTATTCATGAACCTGGACAGCATCGGCACGATCAGCTTTGCGGGTTCGAGCGCGCGACCGCCCTGCGCCGCGAGCGCCTCACCGTAGGCGACCAGGTCACGGTGCACGGCTCCAGGCAATTCGACGGTAAGCTTCACGGGCGTGTCGTCCTGCAGCTCGGCGAGTTTCAGCTTGGCCATTTGCACACCTCTCAGCCTTTGTAGGGTTCAAGAACCAGATCTCGCGTGAGCATGATCCGGATCTCGCTGGGTGATAGCGAGCGATCCTTTGGGGCGAAGGTTGCGATGGAGGCGGGTCCTACCTCGTCGGCAGGGTTTTTGACCTTTTCGCCGTGGAGAATGGCAAAGCCGTAGATCTGCTTGAGGATGTCGCGAACGTGCACCGCCGTCGCCGGTGCGCCTCGTTCCTTCACCTTGGCGCAGACCGCTCGCAGGTCGTCCGGCGTGATCTCCGTAAGCAGCCGGTTCCTGAACACCGGAAGCAGGTCCCGCTCATAGATTGTTCGCCGCATGGCTCGCGTGCTGTCGGCCATCGGCGCTTCCGAGAACCAACGCTCTCCGAATTGGCCGAAGCTCTTGGCCTCCAACAGCCGTCGCTTCTCGCGCTGCTTCTCCTGGGCGGGTGAAAGGCCTTCGGCGACTGCTCGCCTGGCGTCGATACACTTCTCTCGAGCCCGAGCGAGAGAGAGGCCGGATGGGCCATAGCGACCGATCGTCAGTGTCTCTCGGCGGCCGTTCAGGCGATAGTCGTAGCGGAACGTGATCACGCCTGACGGCGCCACGTTGACGTACATGCCGTCACGATCGGCGACCTTGTAGGCCTTGTCCTTGCCCTTGAGGTTGCGAAGCGTGGTGTCGGTCAGCACAGCAGAAACCCTCGATACCGTCACCCCTTTTTCGGGGGTTCGCGGGAGGCATTTCTTTTGTTTTTTCTGAACGTTAGCTTTCAGAAAATACCGTCATCACCGCGAACAGCGATGACGGTATCGTGGGTACCGGCCGCGGACAAGCGCAGCCGATACCGGCAGCGGTGCCGTCAGAACGAAACGCTGCTCACCGATAGTTGGCGATAGACCTCACGAACATTCACGTTTTCGTTCAGTGACTTAGGTCGGAAAAAGGGGGCTCCACGATAGTCCCTGAAGCCTACCGGATCATTCCCACTCGATCGTGCCGGGCGGCTTGGACGTCACGTCGTAGACCACCCGGTTCACGCCGCGGACCTCGTTGATGATCCGGGTGGCGCAGCGGCCCAGGACCTCCCACGGGAACTCGAAGAAGTCGGCGGTCATGCCGTCGGTGGAGGTGACGGCGCGAAGGGCCAGCACGTGCTCATAGGTGCGGGCGTCGCCCATGACGCCCACCGTCTTCACCGGCAGCAGCACGGCGAAGGCCTGCCAGATGCTGTCGTAGAGCCCGGCCTTGCGGATCTCGTCGAGGTAGATGGCGTCGGCCTGCTGGAGGACGGCGACCTTCTCGCGGGTGATCTCGCCGGGGATGCGGATGGCGAGGCCAGGGCCCGGGAACGGGTGGCGGCCGACGAACTGCGGCGGCAGGCCGAGCTCGACGCCAAGCGCCCGGACCTCGTCCTTGAACAGCTCGCGCAGGGGCTCGACCAGCTTGAGCTTCATGTAGTCCGGCAGGCCGCCGACGTTGTGGTGGCTCTTGATGACGACCGAGGGGCCGCCGCTGGCCGAGACGCTCTCGATCACGTCGGGATAGAGGGTGCCCTGGGCCAGGAACTCGGCGCCCTCGATCTTGGCGCTCTCCTTGTCGAACACGTCGATGAAGAGCTTGCCGATCGTCTTGCGCTTGGTCTCCGGGTCGGTGACGCCTTCCAGTTCGCCGAGGAAAAGATCAGACGCATCAACGTGTACGAGCGGGATGTTGTAGTGATCCCGGAACATGGTGACGACCTGGGTCGCCTCGTCCTTGCGCAGCAGGCCGGTGTCGACGAAGACGCAGGTGAGCTGGTCGCCGATGGCTTCGTGGATCAGGACGGCGGCGACCGAGCTGTCCACGCCGCCCGAGAGGCCGCAGATCACCTTGGCGTCGCCCACCTGGGCGCGGATCTTGGCGATCTGCTCCTGGCGGTAGGAGGCCATGGTCCAGTCGCCCTTCAGGCCGGCGATCCGGTGCGTGAAGTTGCGCAGGATCAGCGCGCCGCGCGGCGTATGCGCCACCTCCGGGTGGAACTGGATGCCGTAGAAACGGCGGCCCTCGTCGGCGATCACTGCATACGGCGAGCCTTCCGAGGTGGCGACGACGTCGAAACCCTGGGGGATGGCGGTGATCTTGTCGCCGTGGCTCATCCACACCGTCTCGGAGTGGCCGAGCTCACCCAGGCCTTCGAGCAGCGGGGACTGGTGCTGGATCTGGATCTCGGCGCGGCCGAACTCGCGGTCGTGGCCGCCCTCAACCGAGCCGCCGAGCTGGGCGCACATGGTCATCTCGCCGTAGCAGATGCCCAGCACCGGCACGCCCATCTCGAAGACCTTCTGCGGCGCCCGGGGGCTCTCGTCCTCGTGCACGCTGGCGGGGCCGCCAGAGAGAATGATCGCCTTGGGGCCGAAGGCCTCCAGCCGAGCGTCGTCCACCTTGTCGTAGGGATGGATCTCGCAATAGACGCCGCTCTCGCGCAGCCGGCGGGCGATGAGCTGGGTCACCTGGCTGCCGAAGTCGACGATGAGGACCTTTTCGTGAGCGGCGGTGCTGGTCATGGGGCTCCGTTAGCGGGTCTTCTCCAGCACCGAGACGTAGAAGCCGTCGGTGGCGGAGGTGCGGGGGGTCAGGCGCAGGTCGCCGTCGGCAGTGAGGTGTTCCGCGAGCTTGGGATCGCCGGTCGCGGGGCGGCGCTCGAATTCAGGATGGCGCTCCAGGAAGGCCGCGACGCGGTCCTCGTCCTCTTCGGGCAGCACCGAGCAGGTGACGTAGACGATCCGGCCGCGCGGCTTCACGAAGCCCGCGCCGTCGTCCAGCACCTGGTCCTGGTCGGCCTGGCGCTTGGCCAGCGCCTCCGGCGTAAGCCGCCACTTGGTGTCGGGATGGCGCCGCCACGACCCCGTGCCGGTGCAGGGCGCGTCGATGAAGACGACGTCCATCTTGCCTTCCAGGCCCTTCAGCGGCTCAGGATTCACCGGCGAGCGGACCTGCAGGTTACGGGCGCCGGCGCGATCGCCGCGGCGGATGGTGTCGGTCAGCCGGCGGGCGTCGCTGTCGTAGGCGTAGATCTGGCCGGTGTTGCCCATGGCGGCGGCCAGCGCGAGGGTCTTGCCGCCGCCCCCGGCGCAGAGGTCGAGGACCTGCTTGCCCTTGACCTCGCCGGCCACAGCCGCCGCGAGCTGAGAGCCCAGGTCCTGGACCTCGAACCAACCCTTGGAGAACTGAGGGATGGCCTCGACGGCGCCGCTGCGGGCGCTGGGATCGGGCGCGGCGATGCGGACGGCGTTGGGAAGAAGGCCCGCGGGGCGCGCGTCCACCGAGGCCAGGGCCTTCAGCCCGCGCTCGGGGTCGGTCTTGAGCGTGTTGATGCGCAGGTCGACCGGCGCGCGCTCGGCGAGCGCCGCGCCCTCGTCCGCCCTCGCCTCGCCGAATACGCGGGCGAGCGAGGGGTCCAGCCAGTCGGGGTAGTCGCCGCGGACCGCATCCGGCGCATCGGCAAGGTCGCGCGGATGCTCCAGCGCGCGCCGTTCGTCGTCGGTGAGCGGCCCCGGGCCGTGGGGCTCCTCGGCCGCCGCGTCGGCGATGCGCTCCAGCGGCCAGTCCCACAGGAAGCGCAGCGCGCCTAGCGCGGCGGCGCGCGGCCCCTCCGCGCCCATACGCCAGGCCAGCGACCGCTTGCGGCGCAGCACGTCGAGCACCAGGCCGGAGACGAAGGCGCGGTCCTTGGCGCCCGCGAAGCGCGAGGCGTCGCCCCAGGCCTTCAGGGCCAGGCGGGCCGGACGGTGGCGGCCTTCGATCTCACCGAGGATTTCAATGGCCGCCGAGAGCCGCCCGCCGTCGCGCATGATGGGCCTAGACGGCGCTCGGGTAGTTCGGCGCTTCCCGCGTGATCATCACGTCGTGGACGTGGCTCTCGCGCAGGCCGGCGTTGGTGATGCGGATGAACCGCGCGCGCTGACGGAACTGCTCGAGGTCCCCCGCGCCGACGTAGCCCATGGCCGCGCGGAGGCCGCCGATCATCTGGTGCAGGATGGGCGCGATCGGGCCCTTGTAGGGGACCTGGCCCTCGATGCCCTCGGGGACCAGCTTCAGCGCGTCCTTCACGTCCTTCTGGAAGTAACGGTCGGCCGAGCCCTGCCCCATGGCCCCCAGCGAGCCCATGCCGCGGTAGGCCTTGTACGAGCGGCCCTGGTACAGGAACACCTCGCCAGGCGCCTCGTCGACCCCGGCGAAGACCGAACCCATCATGGCCACCGAAGCGCCCATGGCGAGCGCCTTGGCCAGATCGCCCGAATACTTGATGCCGCCGTCGGCGACGACCGGCACGTCCGACCCCGCCGCCGCGCGCACCGCATCGGCGATGGCGGTGAGCTGGGGCACGCCGACGCCGGCCACGATGCGGGTCGTGCAGATGGAGCCGGGGCCGATGCCGACCTTCACCGCATCGGCGCCCGCATCGATCAGGGCGCGCGCCCCGTCGTAGGTGGCGACGTTGCCGGCGACCACCTGGACGCGGTTGCTCTCGCGCTTCACGCGCTGGACGGCCTTGGCGACCTCGGCGTTGTGACCGTGGGCGGTGTCGATCACCACCACGTCGACGCCGGCGTCCACGAGGGCCATGGACCGCTCGTAGCCGGCGTCGCCCACCGTCGAGGCGGCGGCGACCAGCAGGCGCCCCTGGGCGTCCTTAGCGGCGTGGGGATGGGCCTCAGCCTTCTCCATGTCCTTGACGGTGATGAGGCCCACGGCGCGGTAGTCGTCGTCGACGACGATCAGGCGCTCGATCTTGTGCTTGCGGACCAGCTCGCGGGCCTCGGCCTGGCTGACGCCTTCCTTGACCGTGACCAGGTTCTCCTTGGTCATCAGCACATGGGCCGGCGTGTCGTCGCGGCCCTCGAAACGCATGTCGCGGTTCGTCAGGATGCCGCAGAGCTTGCCGGCCGAGTCCACGACCGGGAAGCCGCTGATCTTGCGCCGCGCCTTGATCTGGCGGATTTCGCCGAGCGTCGTCTCGGGGCCGATGGTCAGCGGGTTGATGACCATGCCGCTTTCGTAGCGCTTCACCTCGCGGACCTGATCGGCCTGTTCCTCGACCGTCAGGTTGCGGTGCAGCACCCCGATGCCGCCCGACTGGGCCATGGCGATGGCCAGCCGGCTTTCGGTGACCGTGTCCATGGCGGCGGACACGAGCGGGATGTTCAGTCTGATCTCTCGCGTGAACCGGGTGGAAACATCCACCTGCGTGGGCATCACATCGGATGCGCCGGGTTCGAGCAAAACATCGTCGAAGGTGAGCCCTTCGCGAATCTCCATGGAGACACCTCGTTTTGCGGCGCGGGTATACGCGGCGCGGTGTGGACTAAGCAAGGCCCGTGACCCTCAGTCGCGGGCGAAAACCAGATAGTCGCCGGTGGTCGGCTTCGGCTGGAGGGTCCCGGCAGATAGGGCCGAGTCCAGCGCGGCGAAACCCTGATCGAGCTCGGCCTCGGTCATATGTTCGAACACCGAGACGGCCCGGAGCTTCAGCTTGGCCACCGCCTCCTCCAGGTCGCCCTCGAAGGGGATCGTCGGCGTCTCCCAGGCGACCGTGGAGAAGCCGCGGTCCTCGAAATAGAGCCTGGCCTCCGCCACCGTCGGGAACATCGCCTCCTCGATCTGCTGGCTGCGCGGGAAGTAGCTGCGCCACCAGTGGTCCGGGATGCGCTCCTTGAAGGTGCTGCGCAGGATGGCCCGGCCGCCGGGCTTCAGGACCCGGGCGATCTCGCGGACCGCCGCCTCCCGATCCGGATAGTGATGGAAGGAGAGGAACATCAGGACGAAGTCCGCCGCGGCGTCGGGCAGCGGGATCGCCGCCGCGTGGCCGGCGAGGTAGCGGACGTTCGGGTGCGCGGCCTGGGCCTCCGCCGTCTCGCGCATCCGGGTCGAGGGTTCGACGCCATACACCGGACCGCCGAACGCCTCGGCGAGGGCCGGCGTGAAGCGGCCCGTGCCGGAGCCGAGGTCGACGCCGACCAGCGGGCGTTTCGGAGGCAGATGGCGGGCGAAGGCGTCCATGTACCACTGGACCGCCTCGGGTCGGAGCGCACGGCCCTTGGCGTAGGCGGCGTGCTGGGCATGGTCGTAGTCGACCCGCTTCAGGAGGGTGGGCTGGGCTTCCATGACCAGCAGATGCCGAGATTGCCGCGCGACGTAAATTGAAATAGCCGCAGGCGTATGTTCGAAAAACTCATAGCGGGACCGCTGCCGTCGCTGAACGCCCTTCGCGCCTTCGAGGCCACCGCGCGGACCGGCAAGGTGACGCTGGCGGCCGAGGAGCTGAGCGTCACGCCGTCGGCCGTGAGCCGCCAGGTCAAGGCGCTGGAGGCGGCGCTGGGCGTGCGGCTGCTGTCGGGACCGAAGCACCGCCTGGAGCTCACCGCTGCGGGCCGGGAGCTGGCGCCGCAGCTCACCGAGGCCTTCCATCGCATCGAGGCGGCGGTGCGCGGCCTGCGCCAGGGCGGCGAGGACCTGCACGTGGCGGTGAACGCCAGCATCTCGGTGAAATGGCTGATCCCGCGCCTCGCCGACTTCCAGGCCAAACACCCCGACATCCGTCTGCACCTGACCGAGCTTGCGTCGCATGCCACCTCCCATCGCGGCGCGGAGGCGGTCGTGCGGATCGTGCCGCTGAGCCGGGTCGCTGATCCGAACTGCACGGCGTTCATCCGCAATGCGCTGGGCGCGGTGATGTCGCCCGAATGCGCCGAGCGCGCCGGCGGCGACCTCATCAAGGCCCCTCGCCTCGCCGCCGTCACCCACCCGGAGGCCTGGCCGGTGTTCGCGGAGCTGGCCGGGCTGGAGTTGCCCAATGTGGCCGAGCGGCCGTTCGCCCACGTCCACTTCGCCATGGACGCAGCCCTGGCCGGGCTGGGCGCGGCGGTGCTGTCCTGGCCGCTGTGCGTGGATGAGGTCCGGTCCGGGCGGCTGGTCGCGCCGCTGGGCTTCCATCGCTCGGCAAGCGCGTTTGCGATGCTGACCCAGCCGGGCGCCGAGAGCCGGGCGCTGCGCCGATTCCGCGACTGGCTGCTGGAAGAAGGCGCGAAGACGCCGGAGCCGGTGGCTAAGGCGCCTGGCGTCCCTTGAACCCGGTGGCGACGAGGAAGACCTCGGAGCTGTCCTGACGGCTGGCCTTGGGTTTCACGTTGCGGACGTCGGTGAAGTGCTGCTTGAGGCGGGCGATGAGCTGGTCGGTGCCGCCGCCCTGGAAAGCCTTGGCCACGAACGATCCGCCGGGCTTCAGCACGTCGACGGCGAAATCCATGGCGGCTTCGATCAGGCCGATGATGCGGAGGTGATCGGTCTCGCGGTGGCCGATGGTGTTGGGCGCCATGTCGGAGAGCACCACGTCCGGCGCGCCGCCCAGCAGTTCGATCAGCTTCGGCCCGCAGGCCGGATCGGTGAAGTCCATCTGCAGGATGTGGGCGGGCGGCAGGGGCTCGACCGGCAGCAGGTCGACGCCTGCGATGTCGGTCACGCCCTTCTGGATGGCGTATTGAGTCCAGCCGCCCGGCGCGAGGCCAAGGTCCACCACCCGTACCCCCTTGCGGAACAGGTGGAAGCGGTCGTCGATCTCGCTGATCTTGAACGTCGCGCGGCTGCGGTAGCCCAAGGCGCGCGCCTTGGCCGCGAAGGGGTCGTTCACCTGGCGCTCGAGCCAGGCCTGCTGGGACGGCGTGCGCTGCTTGGCGGTCTTGAGACGCGCGGGCTTGCCGCGGCCGCCTTCCAGCCCGCCGGTCGGCGGCTTCACCATACGTTTGCGGGGCGGTTCGGTCATTGGGGGCTCCGGCCGTTGCGGCCACGACGACGCTTCCGCCGGCGGCGCGGCCCGCGATCGGACATGAGGGAGAGCAGGATGCCTTCGCGCAGGCCCCGGTCGGCGACCCGGACGCGGGTGCACGGCCACTGTTCCTGCACAGCCTGGAGAATGGCGGCGCCCGCCAGGACGAGGTCTGCGCGGTCGGGACCGATGCAAGGCTCCTCCGCCCGCTCCCGCGCATTCAGCGCGAGCAGCCGGCCGGCGGCGGCGTCGCACTGGTCGCGGGTCATCCAGATGCCGTCGACGCGGTTGCGATCGTAGCGCGGGAGCTTGAGATGCAACCCGGCCAGGCTGGTGATCGCTCCGGACGTGCCGATGAGGTGCGCGCGGTCGGCCTCGAAGATCGGGCGCATCGGCTCGGCGCGGGTGAAGGCGGCGAGCTCGGCCTTCACGGTGTCGACCATTGCCCGGAACCAGGCCTCGGTGGCCGTTTCGCCCTCCGGGAAACGCTCGGCCAGGGTGACGACGCCCATCGGGATCGACAGCCAGGCGCGGATCGGCGGCATGCCGGTGGCCGGCGCGTCCCTGAGATCGACCCAGGAGAGCTCGGTCGAGCCGCCGCCGACATCGACCACCAGCGCCGCGTCGGTGCTGCGGTCCAGCAGGTTGAGGCAGCCGGTGACCGACAGGCGGGCCTCTTCCTGGGGGCTGATCACCTGCAGGCGCACGCCGGTCTCGGCGGCGACGCGATCGACGAAGGCCTGGCCGTTGTCGGCGATGCGGCACGCCTGGGTGGCGATGGCGCGGAAGCGGACCACCCGCCTGCGGCGCACCTTCTCGGCGCTGACCTTCAGGGCGGCGAGCGCGCGATCCATGGCGGCTTCCGAAAGCTGACCGCTCTGGGTCAAACCCTCCCCCAGACGGACGATCCTCGAGTAGGCCTCGACGACGCGGAAGCCGGAGTTCGCGGGGGTGGCGATCAGCAGGCGGCAGTTGTTGGTGCCGAGGTCGAGGGCGGCGTAGCAGGCGTCGCCGCCCTTCTCGCCCCCGGGAGCCCTGGGGAGTTTATCCCCCTCGCGCCCCCGCATCGCGGCTCGGGCGCGAGGCGCACGCGGCGCCTCATCCATGGACCATGTCCGTCCTTGCGCAGGCGGCCCCGCGGGCGGCCTCATTTCCCGGCGACTGTAGCAAGGCCGGGCTGGCGCCGGAAGCAGACCTTTGACCGCCGTGGGCGGAGAGGTACGTTCACCTTCCAGTCAGCAGATGGGATCTAGATTCGACGGCATGGACCCGCGCACCGCCAAATTCACGATCGGCCAGGTCGTCCGGCACCGCGTCTATCCGTTCCGCGGCGTGATCTTCGACGTCGACCCGACGTTCAGCAACACCGAGGAATACTGGCTGTCGATCCCGGAGCACATCCGGCCCCACAAGGACCAGCCGTTCTACCACCTGCTCGCCGAGAACGACGAGAGCGCCTACGTGGCCTACGTCTCCGAGCAGAACCTGCTGCCCGACGACACCGGCCAGCCGGTCGGCCATCCGCAGGCCTCGCTGCTGTTCGAATCCTTCCGCGAAGGCCAGTACACGCTGCGTCCCCGCATCAGCCACTAGGGCGCAAGGTTTTTCCGCCGAACCCTGGAAACGCGGCTCATTCAGAACGGAACTTCCGCGCAAACGGGGCCATTCTGCTCGACATGAGCGCCGACGGCTTTGGAAGCGGCCCGCCGCCCGGCGCGCGGGCCGACTGGACGATCGACCAGAACTGGGAAGGCTATTCCCAGGCCGAGCACGACGTCTGGATCACGCTGTACGAGCGCCAGGCGAAGCTTCTGCCCGGCCGCGCCGCCGACCCGTTCCTGAAGGGCCTCGAGGCGCTGGACCTGCACCGGACCGGCATTCCCGACTTCGCGCGGATCAACGAGGAGCTGAAGCGCCTGACCGGCTGGACGGTGGTGGCCGTGCCGGGCCTCGTGCCGGACGACGTCTTCTTCGACCATCTGGCGAACCGGAGGTTCCCCGCAGGCCAGTTCATCCGCAAGCCGGAGGAGTTGGACTACCTCCAGGAGCCGGACATCTTCCACGACGTGTTCGGCCACGTGCCGATGCTGACCGATGCGGTGTTCGCCGATTACATGCAGGCCTATGGCGAGGGCGGGCGGCGGGCGCTGGGCCTGGGCCGTCTGCACAACCTGGCGCGCCTCTACTGGTACACAGTGGAGTTCGGCCTGCTGGACACGCCCGAGGGCCTCAGGATCTACGGAGCCGGCATCGTCTCCAGCTTCGCGGAGTCGGTCTTCGCCCTGGACGATCCGTCGCCAAACCGCCTGGGCTTCGATCTGGAGCGGGTGATGCGCACGCCCTACCGGATCGACGACTTCCAGCAGGTCTATTTCGTGATCCCGTCGCTGCGGAGCCTGCTGGACGCGACCCTGCAGGACTTCGCGCCGATCTATGAACGCATGGCCCAGGCGACGGACGTGCCGATCGAGGCGGTGCTGCCGCAGGATCGCGTCTTCACCCGCGGCACCCAGGCCTATGCGCTGAAGGGCGGGCGCACCGCCGCCTAGTAGTCGCGCCGCCAGCGCACCGCCAGGCGGTTGTCGCCCTGGCCGGTGATGCGCGAGATGATCGCCAGGTTGCGGCGGATGCGCCATTCGACCTGGGCCGCGCCGCCTTCCCGCCCGCCGCCGGTGAGCTCCAGATAGACGTCGTCGGTGAGGTACTTGCCGCCCGAGACGGTGACGCCCGCCTCGTCGCCGCCGCCGAAGGCCAGGCGGTCGAGGCCCGCGAAGGTGCGCAGGTTGCCGATGACGTCCAGGCCGCCGCCGCCGGTCAGCGATGACAGGGCCGAGGCGAGCTGGGCGGCCTCCACGGGCGAGAGCTGCGAGGCCGAGCGGCCGAACAGCACCTGTGACAGCACCTCGTCGTTGGGCAGGGTCGGCGACGAGGCCAGCGTCACCTCCGGCTCGGCCGCCGTGCCGCGGATGCGGACGGTGACGCGCAGGGTGGGATCGTCGCGGACGGCGTCGAGCTGCAGCCGGATGTTCTGCGGCCGGGTGGCCAGGTAGACCACGCTGGCGTCGTCGAACTCGAAGCGCTTGCCGGCGAACTCGTAGTCGCCGCGGACGACGCGGGCGACGCCTGAGAGGTCCGGTCGCGTGGTGGTGCCGCCGACGTGAGCGTCCAGCGACAGCTCCACGTCGAGGCCGCGGCCGCGCAGGAAGACGCGCCGGGGCGCCCTCAGGTTGACGTCCAGCAGCCAGCCCTGGCCGCGGGTGCGCGGCGGCGGCAGGCCGGTGTCGAGCGTCTGCGGCCGGTTGATCTCCTTCACGTCGAGGGCGACGACGCCGGAGGGCGTCGGCAGGTCGGCGGCCACGTCGGCGCGGTCGATGGCGAGGTCGCCCGACAAGCGCACCTTCCCGTCGGCGGCGCGGGCGATGGTGGCCTGCCCGGTGGCTGCGGCCGTCGCGATCTCATTGTCGATGAGGCGGAAGCCCTGCAGGTCGAGGCGGAAACTGGAGACGCCGTTGCGCGCCAGGCTGATGCGCCCCGCGCCCGAGACCCGGCCGCCGTGGCCGTCGACGCCGGACGCCTGGGTCACGTCCACGCCGTTGCGGGTGAAGTCGGCGTTGAGGCTGACGTCGCGCAGCGACAGGCCGGTGCCGCCATCGTCGAAGCGGCCGCGCTCGACGCTGATCTGGCCTACGGCGCTGGGGTCGGCCAGCGTGCCGCCTAGCGTGCCCTGGGTGCGCACGAAACCGGCCAGCGCGCGCTCGCCGCCGAACAGCAGGTCCCAGAGCGGCCGCACCTCGCCCTCGGCCGAGAAGCGGCCCCGCATCGGGCGCTGGCGGGCAATGGCGACGCGGAACGGGGCGGCCGAGGCCTCGGCCGGCAGCATCACGTCGGCGTCGGCGCGCAGGCCCTGCTCGTTGCGGGTCTGGGCCTGGAGGCGGAGGCTGTCGCCCGCCAGCCGCCCAGTGACCACGCCGTCCATGCCCTGGACCTCGGGCGCGCCGCGGCCGCGCGCATCGGCGAGACGGGCCTCGAAGCCGCCGGACAGCGCGCGGCCGCGGCCCGCGAGATTCAGGGTGGCGTCGATGCGGCCTGCGAGGTCGGGGTCGAACATTTCCAGCGTGACGCCGGCCACTCGGGCCTGGACGTCGGCGGCCTCCCCGCGCAAGGCGCCGTCGAAGTCGATGCGCCCCCCGTCCGAACTCGCCAGCCGCAGCCGCGCGGCGCGCTCGCCCCCGCCGAAACGGAAGACCGCGGTCTCCACTGTCCGCACGTCGCGACGACCCAGGCGGCCCATGCCGTCGAAGCCCAAGGCGTAGCCGGCGTTCGCCTCCGACAGCGTCCCTCGGCCGTCCAGACGCCACGCGCCGCGGCGCGACCCGCCCTCGGCGAGGACCGTGTACGGCAGCCGGTTCAAGGGACCGTCGGCCGTGACCCGCGCGCTGCGGATCGCCAGCGCCGTACCCGCCGGGCGGGCGTTCTCGGCGCGGAGGTCGAGCATGGCGCGGGGCCCGCCGGCGTCGACGATGCGGACGTCGCCCGTGACGCGTCCGGCGTCGAGGAAGGCGCCCTGGGTCACCAGAAGGTCGAGGTCGGCGGCGGAGGGGCTGCGGCGGCGCAGCGACAGGGCGCCCGTCGCCTTGAGGCCGCCGGCGTCCACGGCGAGCTCGGTCAGGTCGACGCCCCCCTCCGGGAAGCGGAAGGCGGACTTGGCGCGGGCGGGACCGTAGGCGCTGTCTGCGGCGATCGCGACGAGCCCGTTCGATCCGTCGGCGCGTCGCAGGAAGCTCAGGGTGACCTTGGCGTTCTTGAGCGGCAGGCGCGGCACGTCGATGGCGTCGACGTCGGCGATGAGGTCGAGGCGCGGCTCGGCCAGGGCTCCGGTCACTGCGCCGGTTCCCTTGGCGCGGCCCGAGATCTCGACGGGACCCGCCCGGAAAGGCCCCTGGGCGCTCCAGTCGGCCTTGAAGGCCAGAGTCCGGTCGCGGCGCAGCGCGCCGGCCACCGTGGCGTCCAAGGCGGCGCCGTCCAGGCTGGCCTTGGCCACGGCCAAGGCGCCGCGGTCCCAGTTGGCCTGGGCCTGAAGGCGGGGCTCGGGCCCGAGCAGGCGGTCCAGCTCGTCCATGCCTGTGGCGAGCCGGCGCCCGCGCGCGTCCACGCTTACGGTCCAGGGCCGGGCGATCCCGCCCTGGGAAGCCTGGAACGTGAGCGCCGCCCCGCCGCCCGCCCCCGGTCTAGCCGCCGCGAGGTTGGAGATGTCGGCGCGACCCTTGAAGGTCAGCGCGCCCAGGATGCTTCGGCCGCCGCTGGCTTCGACCTTCAGACCCTGGCCGGCGACATCCAGGTCCCGCAGCAGCAGACGCCCGTCGGCGAGGCGGGCGCCGTCCAGGCTGGCGACGGGGGTCCCGCCCAGCATGGCGGCCAGGAAGCCCTGCCCTCGCCCGCCGGCGCCCTGGAGCGTGGCCTTGACGGACAGCGCACCCTTGTCGCGGGCGACCTGCAGCGGGCCGGAGATGCGGGCGAGGCCGTAGGCGCCGAGCGCCACGTCCGAGAGCTGGCCGTCGCCTGCGAAGCGCCAGGCCTGCAGCGTCCCGGTCAAGGCGCCCGCTACGCGGGCCGGACCGGCCTGCGGGCCGCCCGCCAGGCGATGGAGGTCGCGGGTGGAGGCATCGACCCTCACGCCCTGCGGACCGAGCCGTCGCTCACCCAGGTTCCCGCGACCCGAGAGGACGACGGCGAGGTTGTCGGCGTAGATCCGGCCTTCCAGCGCATGGAATTCGCGGTCGACGCGACGGCCCGCGAGGCCGAAGCGCAGCTCGGGACCGAACCTGGCCATGTAGGGACTGGTGAGCGACGAGGCGTTCAGCAGGATCCGCCCGCCCGCCGAGCCGCCGTCGGGCCGCCAGGCGCCGCGAGCGATCACCGGCGTGACGCTCCCGGAGCGCGCGACGGCGTTGAACTGGCCCTCGGACGCCTTGCCGGCGGCGCGAACCGTCAGCTCGAAGGGTTGGTCGACCGGCAGCCCGAGGGCTCCGGCCATTGCTCCGCCCTGGGCTTCGATCGCGTCGGCGGTGAGCCGCAGCGGCGTGACCGGGCCGAACGCGAAGTCGACGTTCAGCCGGTCGCCCGGGTGCAGGACGCTGGTGGCCGCCACCTTGCCGCTGCGGCCGCCCGCACGCTCGATGTCCAGATTGGCCGCGAGGTCATAGACGCCCTGCCGGTAACTGAAGCCCTCCTCGAAGATCACCCGCGCCCGCAAGGCGTCGATGTGGAACGAGACCGGAAGGCCGCGGTCCTTGCCCTTGGGTCCCAACGTGGGGCGGCGGACGAGGCGCACGCTCTGGGCTTCGATCACGTCAGCGTCGAAGCGACGCCTCAGGAGTTCGAGGTAGCGCCATTGAACATGAACGTCTTTTGCCTCCAGCCAGACGCCCTTCTCGTCGCGAATGGTCAGCCGGCGAACGCGGACGTCGCGCCAGATGTCGCCGGTGAGGCCCTCCAGCTTCAGGCGACCGATCCGGCCGAGCTTGAGCCCATCGGTGCGCGCCTCGATCAAGAGGCGGGCCTGCGGCGTCAGCACGCCCCAGCGGCCGGTGGCGAAGACGATCGCCAGAACGGCGAGGATCGCCAGGCCGACGGCCGCGATGGCCTTCGGTATCGCCGAGCGCCTGACGACGACCGGCGGTGACGTATCGCCGGCTTCGCTCAAAAGCTCTGTCCGATGCTGATGTAGACCTGGATCGGCGACTCGCCGCGGCGGCGGGTGACCGGGGTCGCGATATCGACCCGGATGGGCGCGAAGCCGAGGTTATAGCGCACGCCGACGCCGGCCCCGACGGCCAGATCGCCGAAGTCGACGGCGCCGCTGGAGCCGACCGAGCCCGCGTCCACGAACAGGGCGAAACCCCACCGGCTGGAGATGTCCCGGCGCAGCTCGGCGGACGCCTCGAACAGCGACGTGCCGCCCCGAGGCGTGCCGTCCGCCAGACGCGGACCCACGCCCTGATAGGGGAAGCCGCGCACCGAGCCGCCGCCTCCGGCGTAGAAGCGTCGTGAGGCGGGCACCTCGGGGATCGTGCCGTTGACGATGCGCCCCACCCGCACACGACCCGCAGCCACGGTGCGGGCGGCCTTGTCGAGCGGCAGGTAGGCGGTCCCCTGCACCTGTACGCGCAGGTACGGCAGGTTCTCCTCGCCCAGGATGACCGTCGGCTCGGCGCGGGCCGACAGCTTCCAGCCCCGACGGGGGTCGAGCGGATCGTTGGAGCGGTCCAGCAGCAGGTCGGCGAGCAACGCGGCCGTAATCAAGTCGCGGCCAAGGCCCGAGAGATCGTCCTCGTCCGTCTCGCGGTTGCGGCTGGCGTCGAGGCTGGCGCCCGCCGTTACGTACGAGGTCTTGCCATAGCGTCGGGTCACGTCACCGCGTACGCCGAAGCCGGTCTCGTCGAAGGCGTCGGTGGTGATGTCGTAGGCCGCCGCGCCCAGGCGCAGGGTCTGCTGGGCCCGGCGCCAGTGCGGCAGGGTCAGCTCGGGCTCGATCCGGCTGTCCTTGTCGGAGAACCGGCCCAGCACCGAGAGCGTGTCGGCCCGACCGAGGACGTTGTAGCGGGTCCAGCGAGCCTCCACCCCGGGCCCGTCGGTCGTCGAATAGCTGGCGCCCGCCTCGATGCTGTGACGCTTGCGCTCGGCCAGGCTGACCACGACCGGCCGCAGGCCCTCGGCCGTCGCCCTGGCGGGCGGGGCGAGCGCCACGGTCACGGAATCATAGACGCCGGTATCCAGAAGACGGCGCTCCAGCTCGGCCACGTCGGCGGGAGCGTAGGTTTCGCCCGCGGTCCAGGGCGCCAGGGCGCGCACCCAGGCGGGACGCGTACGGCCGTCCGTGGTGATCTCCAGGCCGTCCAGCTTCACGAGCGCGCCAGACTGGATCCGGTAGGTGGGCGTGAGCGTCGAGTCGGCGTGGTCGACGATCACCTCCCGCGGCTGCGGCGCAGCGTCCGGATAGCCACGATCCTGCAGCAGGGCGATGACCCGCCCCTCGGCGGCGACCACGTCGGCGGCGCGGCCCGGCCCGCCGGGGCTGAGCTCAATAGCGCTGCGCGCGGCGGCTTCGGTGTCGGGATCGGGCGCCGGGTCCTGCCACTGGATGGCGGGCGCGCCGAGACGAAACCGGACGCCGGGCGTGATCTTCACCAGCGGCCTGGGCGGGTCGGCCTCGCTGACGTCCGGCTCGACCTGATAGGCGTAGTAGCCTTCGGACCGCAGCACGGCGATGGCGTCCTCGGCCGCGGCGCGCGCGCGCCGACGCGCCTCGAAGCGATTCTCGATCTTGTCGTCGGTGTCGCCGATCGCGCGCTGGATGGCCGCGCGCAGATCGCCATCGAGCTCGCCCTCAACGACGGCGCGCGGTTCGGCGGCGACGGCCACACCGTGAACGCACAAGGCCGCGGTTGCGGCGAAGGCGTGGAGCAATCGACCCAAAGCTCGAATCCCCGCGAGCCCCCCCGGGTCGGTGTAGCTGGGCCGCCGAGCCGTGTCACGTGGCCAAGCAATCGTTTTGCGAGTAGACGTTACAGGTTCTCGCTTGCGGCGATTTGCTCCAGCGCCAGCGGCCACGGGAAGACTAGAAAGAGAATACAGAAGTAAACAAGCTCGACCGTTGGAGCGTATTGAGCGTTCCGAATGCGGCAGTAATGCGACGCAACTCTCCACATGCGGCGGCGTGCCGCATGCGTTTCAGATGATCACCAATAACCTTCCAGCTTCACAACAGTATTACGTTGCGAGCCTCGGGCGACGCATCTAAGGCGCTTTATGTCGCGGGGGGACGCCGCGCGGTCGCACGACCGCTCGCCGATCCACCAACAACCCACATCCAAGCGTCGGAGTTCCTTCGATGGGCTATCGCAACGCGTCGGGCGCCATGCTGCCCGATACGAACCAGTACGGCGTCCGCTATGTGAAAGGGACGTGGGCCAGCGAGACGGTCTGGGGCTCGGACGGGCCAGACGAGTTCGAAGGCGGCGGCGGCCGCGACACCCTGGTCGGCGGCGGCGGCGACGACTTCTACTGGGTGCGCGACACCAACGACGTCGTGCAGGAGAACGCCGGCGGCGGCGTGGATACCGTGAAGATCTGGTCGTCCTTCACCCTGCCGGCCAACGTCGAGAACCTGATCGTCTTCGGCGGCGGCAGCTACGCGGCGGGCAACGACCAGGCCAACATCATCCAGGGCCAGGACGGCGACCAGTTCATCTACGGCGGGCGCGGCGAGGACGTCCTTCTGGGCGGCGGCGGCAACGACACCTTCATCGTCGTGAAGGGCGAAGGCTCGAAGGTCATCCAGGACTTCCAGTCCTGGGGCGACAAGGTCCGGCTGGTGGGCGGGAACCTCTACACATTCGACCAGGTGAAGGCGGCCATGAGCCAGGTCGGCTCGGACGTCGTGCTGAACGACGGCGGCATGCAGATCGTGTTTCGCAACGCGACGATCGGCCAGTTCGCCGCCCGCGACTTCCAACTCCCCCTGAACTACGGGAGCCTCGGCTCACAGACCTTCGTCGACAACTTCGACACCCTCCAGACCGGCTCCGTCTGGAAGACGAACTTCGGCTATGCGGGCGACGGGCTGAACAGCTTCACCCTGCCCCGGAACGGCGAGCAGCAGATCTACGTCAGCCCGGAGTTCAAGGGCACGACGGGCGCGCCCCTCGGGCTCAACCCCTACAGCGTGCAGAACGGCGTGCTGACCATCACGGCCCAGCCGGCCGGGTGGCAGTCCCAAAACATGTGGGGCTACCAGTACACGTCCGGGATGCTGGATTCGCACCACGCCCAGACCTACGGCTACTTCGAGATGCGGGCTGACCTGCCGAACGGCCAGGGCCTGTGGCCGGCGTTCTGGCTGTTGGGCGAGAACAACAACGAGATCGACGTCCTGGAGGGGCTCGGCTCGAACACCGCCGTGCCGTACACGGCGATCCACTCCAACTCCGTGCCGGCGCTGGGCCTGCAGAACTACACGCCCAACAGCGAGGGCTTCCACACCTACGGCGCGATGTGGAACCCCTCGGAGATCATCTTCTACGTCGACGGCACGGAAATCTGGCGCACGGCGATGCCCGGCGACATGACCAAGCCGATGCACATGATCGTCAACCTGGCGGTCGGCGGGCATTGGCCCGGATCGCCCGACGCGACGACGCCCTGGCCGGCGGAGCTGAAGGTCGACTACGTCAAGGCGTGGAACCTGCCCGGCGTGGGCGCGCCCCCGCCGGTCACCCCCACGACGCCGCCTCCCCCGCCCCCGCCAAGCAGCGGCGCGGGCGTGGCGCTGACGTCCAAAGGGTTCGGAGACGTGCTGGCCGGCGGCTCGGGCGCCGACACCCTGACGGCGGGCAACGGCGGCGAGCAGATGACTGGGGCCGGCGGCGCAGACGTCTTCGTGTTCGGCCGCGTCCCCTGGTCCCCGACCGAGATCAAGGATTTCCAGCTCGGCAGCGACAAGCTGGACGTTTCAGCCCTTCTGAAAGGCGCCGCGGCGGCGGATCGCGTCATCCTCATGGACGACGGCGCCGGCGGCACGAAGGTGGTGATCGACCCCGACGGGGCGGGCGGAGCCTGGCCCGACTACGTGGCCCATCTGCAGGGCGTGCGCGTGACCAACGTGGCGGACCTGATCGGCGGCGGATCCGCGCCCACGCCCACGCCCACGCCGCCTCCGGCGACCGGCGGCGGCTCGGCCGGCGTGGTCCTCACTTCGGGCTATCCGGGCGACACGCTCCGGGGCGGCGCGGGCGCGGACACCCTGAACGCCAGCCGCGGGTCGGACAGCCTGACCGGTGGCGACGGCGCCGACCGCTTCGTCTTCGCCGACACGCCCTGGAGCCCGGCCACGATCACGGACTTCAAGGATGGCGACGTCCTGGACCTGCGCGGCGTGCTCGACGCGGGCGGAGCCTGGAGCGCCGACCCGGTCCGTGACGGCTACCTGAAGCTGTACGACGACGGCGCAGGCGGGACCAAGATGATCTACGACAGCGACGGTCATGGCGGCGCCGATCCCTGGGGAACCTATTTCCTGCATCTGCCGGGGGTCTCGCCGTCCAGCCTGAACGGCGCCGACTGGATCATCCGCTAGGCGCGAGGGGCCTGCCCAATCGCTGGGCAGGCCCGCCTTCCTCATCGGTCGCGCACGGAATTCGTCTCGCCACCTTCCGGTAAACCCCTAACCGTCCTAGAGGATTGGCGGCAGTGGACTGGAGCGCGTGGTAGCGGACGTGGGGCAACTGGAGAGGGCCGACCAGGCCGAGGCGTCCTTGGCGGCGCGGCCCTATGACGAGGCGCGGGGCGCCGACGGCCAGGTGCGCCCGCACTACGCCGCCCTGCAGGCGAGGCTGGCCACTCTGTCGGCCGACGAGCTCGCCGATCGGCAGAAGACCCAGGAGCGGTTCTTCCTGCTCCAGGGGATCACCTTCACGGTCTACGGCGCGGAAAGCTCCACCGAACGCATCATCCCGACCGACATCCTGCCGCGGATCATCCCGGCCCAGGAATGGGCGAGGATCGAAAGCGGCCTGATCCAGCGCCTGCAGGCGCTGAACATGTTCCTGGCCGACATCTACTCCGAACAGCAGATCCTGATGGACGGGGTCGTGCCGCGCGAACTGGTGCTGACCGCGCCCTCGTACCGGCGCGAGATGCAGAACCTGTACGTACCGCACAAGGCCTACGCCAACGTCTGCGGCTCGGACCTGATCCGCCAGCCCGACGGCAGCTTCGCGGTGCTGGAGGATAACCTGCGGGTCCCCTCGGGCGTGTCGTACATGCTGGCCAACCGCGAGGCGTCGAAGCGGGTGTTCCCGGGCACCTTCCGCGGCGCCGGCGTGCGCTCCATCGACCGCTACCCCGACATGCTGCTGTCGACGCTGAAGAGCATGGCGGCGGACTGGCGGCCGAACCCGCAGGTCGTGGTGCTGACGCCCGGCGTCTACAACTCGGCCTACTACGAGCACGCCTATCTGGCGCGGCTCATGGGCGTGCCGCTGGTCGAGGGCCGCGACCTCGTGGTCCACGACAACCACGTCTACATGCGCACGACGACGGGCCTGCGGCGGGTGGACGTGATCTACCGGCGGGTCGACGACGACTTCATCGACCCCCTCACCTTCCGGCGGGACTCGGCGCTGGGCGCGGCAGGCCTGTTCAATGCCTATCGGGCCGGCAACATCGTGATCTGCAACGCGCCGGGAACGGGCGTGGCGGACGACAAGGCCGTCTATGCCTACGTGCCCGAGATCATCCGCTACTACCTGGGCGAGGAGCCGATCCTGCCCAATATCGAGACCTACCTGTGCCGCGAGCCGGCGCAGCTCAGCCACGTGCTGGCCAACCTCGACAAGCTGGTGGTCAAGGCCGTCGGCGCCTCCGGCGGCTACGGGATGCTCGTGGGGCCCCATTCCACGAAGGCCCAGCAGGCCGAGTTCGCCGAGGCGCTGAAGGCCAGCCCCGACAACTACATCGCCCAGCCGACCATTCAGCTCTCCACCGCGCCCTGCCTCATCGACCACGGGGTCGAGCCCCGGCACGTGGACCTGCGCCCCTTCATCCTGTGCGGCGAGAAGATCGTCGTGACGCCGGGCGCGCTGACCCGCGTCGCCCTGAAGAAGGGCTCGCTGGTGGTGAACTCCAGCCAGGGCGGCGGCTCGAAGGACACCTGGGTGCTGACCGAGCCCAAGGAGGCGCGGCCATGATGCTCGCGCGCGTCGCCGACAGCCTCTACTGGATCGGACGCTACGTGGAGCGGGCCGAGCACATGTGCCGGCTGTCGGACGTGATGCTCTCGGCCTCGCTCGACCGGTCGGAAGGCGCAGGCCAGGTGGCGCGCATCGCCCTGGCGGCCGTGGGCGATGCCGACGAGGCGCGGACCAAGGATCCCTACGAGGCGTCCTATCGCCTCGTGTTCGACCGCGAGGACGCGGGCTCGATCGTCTCCTCCATCAGCCGGGCGCGCGAGAACGCCCGCCAGGTGCGCGACCAGATCACCACCGAGACGTGGGAGCGGCTCAATCTCATCTACCTGCGGATGACCGGACCGGACGCGGCCGCGGCCTACACCGAGGGCTCGCAGGCCTATCTCCACGACATCATCGCCGACCTGCACCTGTTCCGCGGCGCCGCCGACGCCACCATGAGCCACGGCGAGGGCTGGCGGTTCCTGCTGCTGGGCATGTACCTGGAGCGGGCGCAGCTCATCGGCTCCCTGCTGGAGGTCTGCTTCGGCGAGGGCCGGAGGCGCCCGATCAGCGACCACTTCGCGCTGACGAACGTGCTGCGGATGAGCTGTGCGCTGGAGCCCTACCTGCGCGTCTACACCGCCGAGATGCAGCCGCGGTACATCCTGCAGTTCCTGATGCTGGACGAGGACTTCCCGCGTTCGATGCGGTTCTGCACGGCCCAGATCGAGTCGCACCTTGTGGCGATCAGCCGGCATGCCGGGATGTCGTCGGCCGCCGACCCCGAGCGGCTTGCGGGCCGGCTGAAGGCCCGCCTGCAGTACGCCGACCTCAACGAGCTCGAGACCCAGGGGCCGAGCGCCTTCCTGAAGACCGTCCTCGACGAATGCGCCGCGATCCACCGGACCGCATGGGAGACGTTCGTCGCCTATCCCCTGGAAGAACGGCTGCCCGCCTGATGCTGCTCGAGATCCGCCACATCACCCAGTACCATTACGCCGCCCCCGTGCGGGAGAGCGTCATGGAGCTGTGGATGCAGCCGCAGAAGAGCGGCCGCCAGCGCCTCGTCAGCTTCGACCTAGAACTCGATCCGCCGGCCCAGGTGTTCTCGTATGCCGACAGCTTCGGCAACGCGGTCTATCACTTCGACGTGCCCCAGCCGCACGACCGGCTGACCATCACCGCCCGCTCGGCGGTGGAGACCTCCCCGCCCGCCGCCCTGCCCGAGGCCCTGGACATGGGCGAGTGGGACCGGCTGCGGTCGGACTTCGTGTGCGGCGAGCACTTCGACTACCTGCGCCCGCACGGCTTCGCCCGGGAAACCGAGGCGCTGCATGCCTTCATGGCCGAGACGGGCCTCGACGCGCTTCGACGCAGCGACCCGCTGACGGCCGTGCGCGAGCTGTCGCGGGCGATCTACGGCGCCTTCGGCTACGAGGCGGGCGTGACGCGGGCGGATTCGCCCATCGACGACGTGCTGGCGGCCGGCAAGGGCGTCTGCCAGGACTTCGCCCACCTGATGATCGCCATCTGTCGCGCCTGGGGCGTGCCGGCGCGCTACGTGTCTGGCTATCTGTTCACCGACCGCAAGGGCGGCGACCGTTCGGACCCCGATGCGACCCACGCCTGGGCCGAGGTGTTCCTGCCGTCCACCCGCTGGATCGGCTTCGATCCGACCAACAACATCGAGGCGGGCGAGCGGCACGTGACCTGCGCGGTCGGCCGTGACTACTCCGACGTGCCGCCGTCGCGGGGCGTCTACAAGGGCGAGGCCGAGAGCGAACTGTCGGTGGGCGTATCGGTGCGCCGGGCGCGGGCGGCGGTCAGCGAGCCCGAGTTCCTGCGCATCTCGGGTCCTTCGGGACGCAGCGGCCCGCGGCGCCCGTCGAGCTCGGCGCTAGCCGAGCAGCAGCGGCTGCACCACATGCAGCAACAACAGCAGCAGTAGGGGCGCTGCGGCGGGAAAGCGTCCTTGCGGAGCGCTTTGACCCACCGTCCTTGCTGGGGCCCGGAAGCGGGCGCGCCAGTGGGCCGTCGTAGCCCGCCGCAGCTTCTGGAAAGGTAGGCGGTCCGACCGTGTTCGTCATCCCGCCGGGAACGGGGCGACGCCGAGCCGCCGCGGACGCAAATGCCAAAACCTCAGCTTGCGCCCACCCGGAGCGGCGCCTATGGTCCGCGCCGCTTCGCGACCCGCGTGCGGGCCGGTAGCTCAGTGGTAGAGCATTCGACTTTTAATCGAATGGTCCTGGGTTCGAATCCCAGCCGGCCTACCACCGCGAAGCCTTCCGTTCCGCCTTACGCCCGCCGCAAGTCGAGGTATGTTCCTGGCGCCATGCGCGCCACGACCGCCCTCGCCCTGATCCTCGCCGGCCTCGCCTCGACGGCCGCCGCCCAGCCGCAACCCACCAGGCCCCCGGCGAGCGAGCCCCAGGAGCGGGTGAAGACCGCGGACGAGATCAAGCGCGAGAGCGTCCAGGGCGCCGCCACCGCGCCGCTGCGCGACCTGAACGTCATGCGCGCGAAGATCCCGCCGGTGCTGCTGGAAGCCATGGCTGATCCCTACGCCCGGCCGCCGAAGGGCTACTCCTGCCGGGCGCTGATCGCCCTGGTGCAGCCGCTGGAGGACGCGATGGGGCCGGACCTCGACCGGATCGCGGTGGAGGACCAGGACGTGATGGAGCGCAGCCGGGAGACCGCCCTCGGCGCCGCCGCGGACCTGGCGTCCGACGCCATCCCCTTCCGCGGCTGGGTGCGCAAGCTGTCGGGGGCCGAGCGGCATGACCGGCTGGTGCGCGACGCCATCTACGCCGGCGGGGTGCGCCGTGCCTATCTGAAGGGCCTCGGCGAAGCCAAGGGCTGCAACCCGCCCGCGACACCGAGCCACGAGAAGGCGGGTACGCCGCCGCCGGACCCCAGCCGGCGGTTCATTCCGCGCTTCCCGACCCGCCAGCCTGCTGCCGCGCCGCAAAGTCCCGCCGGAACTGCTCCATCCGCCCCTCGGCGATAGCGGCCCGCATCTCGCCCATCAGGGCCTGGAAGAAGGCCACGTTGTGCCAGGAGAGCAGCACCTGGCCGAGAATCTCGCCTGCCTTCACGAGGTGGTGCAGGTAGGCCTTGGAATAGTCGCGGCTGGCGGAGACCGGGATCGTGGGATCGAGCGGGCTCTCGTCCTCGGCGAAGCGGGCGTTCTTCAGGTTCAGCGGCCCGTCCCAGGTCCAGGCCTGGCCGTGGCGGCCGGAGCGGGTGGGCAGGACGCAGTCGAACATGTCCACGCCCCGATAGACCGCCTCGACGATGTCGATCGGCTTGCCCACGCCCATCAGATAGCGGGGCCGTTCGGCCGGCAGCATCCCCGGCGCGAAATCCAGCACCTCGCACATGGCCTGGTGCCCCTCGCCCACCGCCAGCCCGCCGATGGCGTAGCCGTCGAAGCCGATCTCCCGCAGCCGCTCGGCCGATTCCCCCCGCAGAGCCTCGTCCGTGCCGCCCTGCTGGATGCCGAACAGCGCCTGGCTCTCGCGTTCGCCGAAGAACTCCTTGCAGCGCTGGCCCCAGCGGGCCGAGCGGCGCATGGCGGCGGCGGCCGTCTCAGGCGTGGCGGGCAGCGCCACCAGCTCGTCGAGCTGCATGACGATGTCCGAGCCCAGGAGGTCGGCCTGGATCTCGATGGAGCGTTCGGGCGTCAGGACGTGGCGGCTGCCGTCCAGGTGGCTCTGGAAGGTGACGCTGTCCTCGGTGACCTTGGAGATCTGCGAAAGCGACATGACCTGGAAGCCGCCCGAATCCGTCAGGATCGGCTTCTCCCAGCGCATGAACCTGTGCAGCCCGCCCAGGCGGCGCACGCGCTCGGCGGTGGGCCGCAGCATCAGGTGGTAGGTGTTGCCCAGCAGGATGTCGGCGCCGGTCTCGGCCACCTGCTCCACGGTGAGCGCCTTCACCGTGCCGGCAGTGCCGACGGGCATGAAGGCCGGCGTGCGGATATCGCCCCGCGGGGTGGCCAGCACGCCGGTGCGCGCCTTGCCGTCCGTGGCCGAGATCGTGAAGGGGAACGCGGCCATCAGGCTCTCCAGAGCAGCGAGCTGTCGCCGTAGGAATAGAAGCGGTAGCCGGTCTCGATGGCATGCCGATAGGCCGCGCGCATCGTGTCCAGCCCCGCGAAGGCCGAGACCAGCATGAACAGCGTCGACTTCGGCAGGTGGAAATTGGTCATCAGGCCGTCGGCGGCGCGGAAGCGGTAGCCGGGCGTTATGAAGATCGCCGTCTCGTCGCGGAAAGGCCGGACCACGCCGTCCTCGCCCGTTGCGCTCTCCAGCAGGCGCAGAGAGGTGGTCCCGACGCAGACGATCCGGCCGCCGGCCGCGCGCGCCACATTGAGGCGATCGGCCGTGGCCTCGTCCACCTCGCCCCATTCGGCGTGCATCCGATGCTCGGCGACCTCTTCGGTCTTCACCGGCAGGAAGGTGCCGGCGCCGACGTGCAGGGTGACCTTCTCGATGGTCACGCCGGCCTCGGCCAGGCGGGCGAACAGGTCGGGGGTGAAGTGCAGGCCCGCGGTCGGCGCGGCGACCGAGCCGTCCTCCTCGGCGTAGACCGTCTGGTAGTCCGTCAGGTCCTGCTCGTCCTCTCCACGCTTCGCGGCGATGTAAGGGGGCAGCGGCATGGCGCCCCGCTCGGCGATGGCCGCGTCCAGGTCGGGGCCCGAGAGATCGAAGCTGAGCGTCACCTCGCCGCCCTCGCCCTTCGCCTTCACCGTCGCATCCAGGGCGCCCAGCAGGCAGGCGCGATCGTCCATGGCCCCGAAGCTGATGCGGTCGCCCGGCTGCAACCGCTTGCCCGGCCGCATGAAGGCGGTCCAGACGGCGGGCGACTTGCGCTGGTGCAGGGTGGCCTCGACGGCGACGTGGCTCGCGTCCCGCACGCGCACGCCCTTCAGCCGCGCCGGGATCACCCGCGTGTCGTTGAGGACGAGCACGTCGCCCGCCCGCAACAGGCCCGGCAGGTCACGGACGTGCAGATCCTGGAACGGCTGTTCCGACTGGACAAACAGCAGGCGGGCCGAATCCCGGGGATTGGCGGGCCGGAGCGCGATGCGCTCCTCGGGCAGATCGAAGTCGAAATCGGCAAGACGCATGGGCCGCGCTCAAGGCCACGGGGCCGCAGGCGCGTCAAGCTCCGCGCCATGCTAGCCAGATCTGCATGCGTGCCTTGCGAGTCGCCCGGACGGTGCTTCTGGTCCCACCGCTGTTCATCGGAGCGAGTCTCTGCGCGGCGGCGGCGGCGGCCTCGCACCTGGGCCGCGAGAGCCTCAGGTTTGACATCCTGACCCACTTCGCGCCGATCTGGCTGGCCGGCGGGCTGCTGGCCCTGGCCGGCGCCTTCGCCTGCCGCGGCTATACGCGGGCGCTGATCCTGGGCGCCGGAGCAATCGCGGTGCTGTGCAGCGCGGCGCTCATGGTTCCGGAATACCTGCGCGACACCGGGCCAAGGGCGCCCGCCGAGGCCCCAGACCAGCTGAAGATCGTCCAGATCAACGTCTGGCACAGCAGTGCAAATCCGAACCAGACCCTCGATTGGCTCGCCGCCCAGAACGCCGACATCGTCGTCGCCGAGGAGACGACGCCGCCGTTCCGCGCAGCGGCCCGGCGCCTGCGGCTGCACGCCACGTGCGGGCGGTGTGAAGTCGTGATCTACAGCCGCGCGCGGCCGCTGCCCGGCTACTCGCCCCGACCGGCCGGCGAGGACACCGGACCGATCGCCCGGGCGGTTTTCCGCGACGCCCGCGGTCCGTTCCAGGTCATTGGCGTCCATAACGCCTGGCCCACGGACGCCGCGGACCAGCAGACCCAGGAGGCGCGGCTGGCGCGCGCGATCGGTCGGATGCCCCGCGAGCGGACCATCGTCGCAGGGGATTTCAACTCCACCCCGTGGAGCTTCTCGCGGCGGCGCTGGGATGCGGAGTTCGGGCTGATCCGGCGGGACCGGGCGATCTTCTCCTGGCCTGCCCGGCCGTACAAGCGCATGGCCTGGCTAGGTCTGTTCCCGTTCCTGCCGATCGATCACGTGTACGCCGGATCCGCCTGGGCGACGGTCAAGGTCGAGCGCGGCCCGAGGCTGGGTTCGGACCATTACCCGGTGCTCATGACCTTAAGTCCCGTCGCGCGGCGCTGAGCTGGTCGTTCAGGCGGGCGAGCTCAGTTGCGCCCTTCGCCTCGATGTCCCGGCGCTTGCGTTCGAGGTCCTCGAGAGCCTTGGCCTGGGCGGCCTGGGCGGCGGCCAGCCGCTTCTCCAGGTCCGCGACCTTCTTGAGGGCCGCCTTGGACGGGCCCGGCGGCTTCCTGGGCGCGGATTTCTTCGCAGGCTTCAGCCTGGCCAGTTCGCCCCGCGTGCCGGCGGGCCGGCGCAGCACCTCGTCGGGCTGAGCCGTGGCGGCCTTCACCAGTTCCGGATCTTCGGTCTGGTGCGCCAGGCCGGTCTTGAACAGGTCCTGATGGCTGCCCCAGGCGGCGAGCGCCTTCACCTTGGACGATGTGGCGACGATGTAGTCGGTCAAACCGTCCGAGGTGACGAAGACCTTGAGCCTGGCTGCCATCTGCACACCCACCTTTGCTGTGGGTGAAGCGCTCGTTCCGGCGGGCTGTTCCGACGGCCATCCCGGACAGCCGCCCAGGCGGCTGCCGGGATCACGCCGGCTTAGGCGTCGGCGGCGACCTTCATCGACACGATCTTGCCGGGCTCGCGCGGCGGCTCGCCCTTCGGCAGGGCGTCGATGTGCTCCATGCCCTCGGTCACCTCGCCCCAGACGGTGTACTGGCCGTCGAGGAAGGTGGCGTCGTCGAAGCAGATGAAGAACTGGCTGTTGGCCGAGTTGGGGTTCGGCGTGCGCGCCATCGAGCAAACGCCGCGCACGTGCGGCTCGCGGCTGAATTCGGCCTGCAGGTTCGGCTTCTTCGAGCCGCCCGAGCCGGTGCCGGTGGGATCGCCGCCCTGGGCCATGAAGCCCGGGATGACCCGGTGGAAGACGACGCCGTCGTAGAAGCCCTCGCGGGCCAGCTCCTTGATGCGCTCCACATGCTTGGGCGCAAGGTCCGGCCGGAGCTTGATGGTCACCGGACCGCTCTCCAGCGTCATGATCAGGGTGTTTTCGGCGTCCATCACTTCACCTCGACAGGAATGTTCACGTCACAGGCCGAGAAGTTCGACCCTTGCGCCGCCTTGGCGCGGGCCACCTCGGCCTTGAACCACGCGCCGGCGGGGTCGATCACACGGATCTTCGGCCGCTCGGCCTCGGGGATGTCGGAGAGAACGCGCACGCGGTCCATGCGGTCCTGCGGGTCGGGCACGGGCTCGCCGACCTTGATGGCGTTGATCACGTCCTGGCCGACCAGGGCGCGGCCGAACGCCGTGTAGCGCTTCTCCAGCTTCGGGTATCGGTCGCGCATCAGGAAGAACTGGCTGTTGGCCGAGTTCGGCTCCTCGCCACGGGCCATCCCCAGAACGCCCGGGCAATAGAGGCCCCAGCCCTGGACCTTACCGTCGGCCGTGAGCGGGGCCAGCATCATGCTCTGGCTGGTGATCGGCAGGGCCTTCAGGAAGCCGATCTCGGCCACCTGCTGGTTGTCCGCCAGCGCCACGGGCATATCCGGGCCGCGGCGGAAGAAGAACTCGGCGCGGATGTCGGGCAGTTCGGAGCCGCCCGTGCCGTTGTTCTGGGGATCGCCGGTCTGGGCCATGAAGCCTTCGATCACGCGGAAGAACGTCAGGCCGTTGTAGAAGCCGCGCCGGGCAAGGTCGCGCACCCGTCCGGCGGTCTCGGGCGCCACCTCGGGGACGAGCTCGACGATGATGCGGCCCTTGTTGGTGTCGATCACCAGGACGTCGTCGGGATTGGGCGTCCGCCAATCGGCGGCAGTCGGCTTGCCGGAGTTCGAAGGCGGAGCGGCGACGGGCTTGGGCTGGGCCACGGCGGTGGCGGCGCACGCCGCGAGCGTCGCGGCGATGAGAGCGATCTTGCGGTTCATCGGAAGTCCTCGTAGCGGGAGCGCCCGCGCGAGGCCAGCCCCGTTCGTCGCAGCCGGTTCGCCTAGGCCCGACCCACCTTGGCGAGCAGCCGCTGCTGCACGGCGGGGCTCACGAACTTGGACACGTCGCCGCCGAGCTGGGCGATTTCCTTCACCAGCTTGGACGCGATCGCTTGGTGCCGCGGGTCGGCCATGAAGAACACCGTCTCGATCTCGCGGTCGAGCTGCTGGTTCATGGCGGTCATCTGGAATTCGAACTCGAAATCGGCGACGGCGCGGAGGCCGCGGACGATGACGCTGGCGCCCACGTCGCGGGCGAAGTGCATCGTCAGGCCCTCGAAAGGCTGGACGATGATCTCGGCGCGATTGCGGAGGCCGTCGATGGCCTCCTCGACGATGGCGACCCGCTCCTCGAGCTGGAACAGCGGCCCCTTGCCGGCGTTGATGGCCACCCCGATGACCAGACGGTCCACCAGCTTCACGGCGCGGCCGATGATGTCGGTGTGGCCGTTGTGGATCGGGTCGAAGGTGCCCGGATAGAGGCCGACGCGGGTCATTTGGCTCGGGGCTCCCCCTTACTCAACCACCTTCGCCTTTCGCCGCAGCGCAGCAATCTGGCAAGCGAAACTTGCCGAAGGTTACGCTTCGTCAGCCTCGGGAGGCGCTTCGCCGCCGCCGGCCACGTCGCCCGCGTCGGCGTCCAGCTCATCGTCCTCGCCGGTGTCGGCCAGGCGCTCGACCGAGACGACGTGCTCGTCCTTGGCCGTGCGGAAGATGATCACGCCCGAGGTGTTGCGGCCGACCATGCGGACCTGGCTCACCGGCGTGCGGATGAGCTGGCCCTGGTCGGTGACGAGCAGGATCTGGTCGCCGTCGTCCACCGGGAACGAGGCCGCCAGCTTGCCGCCGCGCTTGGTGAGGTCCTGGGCCAGCAGGCCTTGGCCGCCCCGCCCGGTGCGGCGGAACTCATAGGCCGAGGTCCGCTTGCCGTAGCCTTCGGTGGAGACGGTGAGCAGGATCTCCTCGGCGGCGCCGAGCTCGGCGATCCGCTCCGGGGAAAGCGCGGCGTCGCCGGCGGCTTCCTCCTCGTCCTCCGCCCCTGCGACGTCCTCGATGTCCTCGCCTTCGCCGCTGGCGGCGCGGCGCATGGCGTTGGCGTGCTTGACGTAGGCGGCGCGCTCGTCGGCCGTAGCCGCGACGGAGCGCAGGATGGCCATGGAGATGACGCTGTCGCCATCGGCCAGGCGGATGCCGCGGACGCCCGTGGAGTCACGGCCGGCGAACACCCGGACCTCGTCGACGGCGAAGCGGATGCAGCGGCCGAGAGCCGTGGTCAGCAGGATATCGTTCTGCTCGGCGTTGCAGACGCCGACGCCGACGATAGCGTCGCCCTCGTCCAGCTTCATGGCGATCTTGCCGTTGCGCTTGATGCCGATGAAGTCGCTGAGCTTGTTGCGGCGGACGTTGCCCGACTTGGTGGCGAACATCACGTCGTACTGGCCCCAGGTCGCCTCGTCCTCGGGCAGCGGCAGGATCGAGGTGATGCTCTCGCCGGGCTCGATGGGCAGCAGGTTCACGAAAGCCTTGCCGCGCGACGTCGGCGTGCCGACCGGCAGGCGCCACACCTTGAGCTGGTAGGCCTTGCCGCCGCTGGAGAAGAACAGCATCGGCGTATGGGTGTTGGCGGAGAAGACCCGGGTGACGGCGTCCTCTTCCTTGGTCGCCATGCCCGAGCGGCCCTTCCCGCCCCGGTGCTGGGTCCGGTAGAGGCTGAGCGGCGTGCGCTTCACATAGCCGCCGTGGGTGACGGTGATCACCATCTCCTCACGGGCGATGAGGTCCTCGTCCTCGACGTCGGCGTCGCCTTCGACGATGTCGGTGCGGCGCGGCACCGCGAACTGCTCGCGAACCTCGACCAGTTCCTCCCGGACGATGGCCATGACCCGCTCGCGCGAGGCCAGGATCTCGAGGTGGCCGCGGATGACGTCCGCCAGTTCGCGGGCCTCACCGAAGATCTCGTCACGGCCCAGCCCGGTAAGGCGCGACAGCGTCAGCGCCAGGATGGCGCGGGCCTGCTCGTCGGTGAGCCGGATCTTGTCGCCGTCGATCACGCGGGTGCGCGGGTCGGCGATTAGCTCGACCAGGGGCAGCATGTCGCCGGCGGGCCAGTCGCGCGCCACCAGACGCTCGCGCGCCTCGGTCGGGTCTTTCGACGACCGGATGATGTGGATGAACTCGTCGATGTTGGCGACGGCGATGGCCAGGCCCACTAAGACGTGGCCGCGGTCGCGCGCCTTGCCGAGTTCGAACTTGGTGCGGCGGACGACGACCTCTTCGCGGAAGTCCACGAAGGCGGTGACCATCTCCTTCAGGCCCATCTGCTCGGGCCGGCCACGGTTCAGCGCCAGCATGTTGACGCCGAACGACGTCTGCAGGGGCGTGAAGCGGTAGAGCTGGTTGAGGATCACCTCGGCCGAGGCGTCGCGCTTCATCTCGACGACGACGCGCATGCCGTCACGGTCGGATTCGTCGCGCAGGTCGCCCACGCCCTCGATCCGCTTCTCGCGGACCAGCTCGGCGATGCGCTCGACGAGGGCGGCCTTGTTCACCTGGTACGGGATCGCCGTGATGACGATCGCCTCGCGATCCTTGCGGATCTCCTCGATGGTCGCCTTGCCGCGGATGACCACCGAGCCGCGGCCGGTCATCAGCGCCTGACGCGCGCCCGTGCGGCCGATGATCTCGCCGCCGGTCGGGAAGTCCGGGCCCGGCACGATGTCCAGCAGCTCGTCGAGGCCGATCTCGGGATTGTCGACATAGGCCAGACAGGCGTCGACCACTTCGCCCAGGTTGTGCGGCGGGATGTTAGTGGCCATGCCGACCGCGATGCCGCCGGCGCCGTTCACCAGCAGGTTGGGAATCCGCGACGGCAGGACCACCGGCTCCTGCTCGGAGCCGTCGTAGTTGTCCTTGAAGTCGACCGTGTCCTTGTCGAGGTCCGCCAGGATCGCCATGGCGGCCCGGGTCATGCGGCTTTCCGTGTAGCGCATGGCCGCCGGCGGGTCGTTGTCGACCGAGCCGAAGTTGCCCTGGCCGTCGATGAGCAGCAGGCTCATGGAGAACGGCTGCGCCAGGCGCACCAGGGTGTCGTAGATCGCGACGTCGCCGTGCGGGTGATACTTACCCATCACGTCACCGACGATGCGCGCGGACTTCACATAGCCGCGGTCGGGGGTGTGACCCTGCTCGCCCATCGAGAACAGGATGCGCCGGTGCACGGGCTTGAGGCCGTCGCGCACGTCGGGCAGCGCCCGGCTCACGATCACGCTCATGGCGTAATCGAGGTAGGAGCGCTTCAGCTCGTCTTCGATCGCGATAGGGGCGACGCCCCCGCGACGGTCGTCCGGAGGCGGTTGGGTTTCGTCGGTCAAGGGGGATTTGCCGTGAGAATCGGACTGGTTACGTAAGCATTCTCGTTAGCATTTGCACGGGCCCAGCGCCACTTTGCTCGCGCGTACGCGCGCTACGCGCGCATGGGGGCAACAGAGCATCCTGATGACGCCGTGACCGAGGCGGCTTAGGTTGGTCCCATGCCGCTCCAGTTCGGCGAGCCGGCGCCGTGGTTCACGGCGCCCACCGCCTCCAGTCCCGAGTTCCTGTTCGACAGCGCCGCCGGCCGCTACGTGCTGATGCTGTTCCTCCCCGCCGAGCCGCAGGCCGCCGGCGGGGCCCTGAAGGCGCTGGCCCAGCGGCAGCAGCAGTTCGACGACGCCCGCTGCTCCGCCTTCGTGGTCGCCGCCGACCCTGCCCTGCTCGGCGGCCTGCAGGACCTGCACGGCATCCGCTGGATGCCCGACGCCGAGGGCCGCATCGCCGGCGCGTTCCAGGCCGAGGCGCCGCACTGGCTGCTGCTCGACCCGGCGCTGAGGGTGATGGACGTTGCGCCGTTGGCCGACGCCGAACGGATTCTGGCCAGGGTAACGGCGCTCGGGCCGCCCGGCCTGCACGCGGGCGCGGCGGTCCACGCGCCGGTGCTGACGGCGCCGCGCATCTTCGAGCCCGAGCTTTGCGAGGCGCTGATCGGCCTGCATGCCGACACCGGCGGGACCTTCACGGGCGTGATGCGCGACGACGACGACCGCACGGTCCACGTGATGGACGAGCTGAAGAAGCGGCGCGACGTGATGGTCCGCGATCCCGGGCTGGTCGCGGCGCTCCGCGAGCGGCTGGAACGGCGGCTGTTCCCGTTCATCGGGCGGGCCTTCGGCTTCCAGCCCACCCGGATCGAGCGCTACCTGGTGAGCTGTTATGACGAGGCCGACGGCGGCGTCTTCCGGCCCCATCGGGACAATACCACCCAGGGCACCGCCCATCGGGTCTTCGCCTGCTCCATCAACCTGAACGACGACTTCGAAGGCGGCGACCTCAGGTTCCCGGAGTTCGGCCCGGCGACCTACCGGCCGCCGGTGGGCGGAGCGGTGGTGTTCGCCTGCGGGCTGATGCACGAGGCCCTGCCGGTCACGAAGGGACGGCGCTACGCCTTCCTGCCGTTCCTCTACGACGAGGCGGGCGCGGACGTGCTGGCCGCCTACCAGGCGCGAACCGGCGAGACGCCGCGATGACGGTCGGCGCGGCGTGCGCCTATATGCGGTAAGCCGCGGTTCATCCGGCCAACGCCACGATGCCGCCCGACACCTGAGCCAGACCTGACCGCATGACCCGCCCGATCGCCGCCGCCCTGCTCCTCGCCGCCCTGCCCGTCCTCGCGACGTCGGCGGCGCATGCCGCTCCCCAGGCCATCCAGCCCGGTTACTGGGAGTCGACCAACAAGCTTCTCTCCCCGATCCGGCAGACCAAGGTGGAGCGCCGCTGCATCACCCCGGCCGAGGTGGACAAGTTCATGGCCGGGCCTTCGAACCGCCACTACAAGTGCACCTATCCGCACAAGGTAATTGAGGGCGGCAGGATCAGCCTGAAGGGCACCTGCGTCAGCAAGAAGGGCCGCAAGGTCGCCGTCGAGGGTTCGGGGGCCTACACCCAGACGAGCTTCAATCTCACCGCCAGCATCGCCACCGAGTTCCTGGGCCTGGACATCGCCGGCAAGGCCTCGACCGAGGCGCGGCGGATCGGCGACGTCTGCCCCGCGCCCGAGACGCCGCCCGCCGCCAACTAGGCTAGGTTCGACGAAGCGTTAACCGTACGCACCCGATCCTGCCGCCCTCGCTACGGGAAGGATTCGATGGGGCGGCTGGACGTCAGGGAAGGCTCGGCCGCGCTGCTCCGCCGGGCCGCGGACGCCGACCGTCGCAAGGATTTCGCCGCCGCCGCGCAGCTCGCGGGCAAGGCGGCCGCCGTCGATCCGCGGAACGTCGAGGCCTGGCGCATCGCCGGCGCATTCCGGGAGAAGCAGGGCGATCTCGCCGGCGCGCTGGAGGCCTATGAGCAGGCGCTGTCGCTTTCGCCGCAGGACGCCGGCCTGGCGCGGGCCATGGCTCGCCTAGCCAGCTTCCTGGACATCCCGGCGCTGGCCGAACAGTTCCTGCTGCACGCCCGGACGCTGGACCCCGGATCGGTGGAGATCGCCAACGACCTGGCGGTCGCCTGGTGCGCGCAGATGCGCTTCTCCGACGCCGTCGAACTGCTGCGCGAGAGTCTGACCGCCAATCCGGGCGCGGCGCTGCTGTGGAACACGCTGGGCTGTGTGCTCTTCGAGCAGGGCCAGGCCGGCCAGTCGCTGGTGTTCTTCGACGAGGCGATCCGGCTCGAGCCCGGCATGCACACGGCCCACTTCAACCGGGCGAACGCCCGCAAGGCGGCAGGCGACATCGGGGGCGCCTTGGCCGACTGCGAGCGGGCGATCGCGCTCGGCGCCGACAGTCCCGGCCAGGCGGCGATGTATCGCTACGCCCGCGCCTTGCTGCTCCTGAACGCCGGCGAAATCGGCGCCGGCTGGGATGCGTACGCGGTACGACGAGAGGAAGCCTACGCCGAATACGTCCATCATCGCCTGAGCGGTCGTGAGTGGAAGCCGGGGACGCCCCTGGCCGGCAAGCGCCTGCTGGTGATGGGCGAACAGGGCCTGGGGGACGAGGTGCTGTTCGCCAACGTGCTGCCTGACGTCGGCCGCGCGATCGGCGATGAGGGAAAGCTGATCGTGGCGGTCGAGCCGCGGCTCGTCAGCCTGTTCCAACGCTCGTTTCCCGCGGCCCAGGTGCTGCCCTACGAGACGCGCCGCGAGGACGGTCGCACCATCCGCGCGATCCCTGGCCTTGCGGCCGAGGACTACGACGCCTGGGCGCGGATGGGCGATCTCTTGACCGACCGTCGCCGCAGCCTCGGCGACTTCCCGAACGCGGCGGGCTTCCTGAAGGCGGATTCGGCCCGGGTCGCGCACTGGAGCGCCCTGCTGGACGGCTTCGGTCCTGGCCCGAAGGTCGGCGTGATCTGGCGCAGCCTGCTGATCACCTCGCAGCGGCAGAAGTTCTATCCGCCGCTGGAGCACTGGGACGCGCTGTTCCGGACGCCGGGCGTGACCTTCGTCAACCTGCAGCTCGGCGATTGCGCGGGCGAGCTTCGGGCGATCGCCCAGGCCACGGGCGCCGCCATCCGCACCCTCCCCAGCCTGGACCTGCGCGACGACCTGGACGAGATCGCCGCCCTGAGCCTGGCGCTGGACCTGGTGATCGGGCCGGCGACGGCCACCACCAACATCGCCGCCGCCGTGGGCGCGCCGACGTGGTTCGCGACCACGCCGGATGCCTGGCCGAGGTTGGGGACGGCCGCCTTCCCCTGGTATCCGCAGGCCCGCGCCTTCTCGGGCGAGACGGGCTACGACTGGGCCGGCGTGATGGCGGCCATCGCCGAGGCGCTGGCCGCCGAATTCGGCCGAAAGGCCTAGAACGGGATCTCGTCGTCGAGGTCGGCCGAGAACTCCTCGCGCGGACCCGAGCTCTGGGCGCGCGGACCGCCGCCGAAGCCGCCGCCGCCGTAGCCGCCCTCATCCCGGTCGCTCATGCCGCCGCCGGCGCTGTCGCCGCGACCGCCCAGCATGGTCAGTTCGCCGCGGAACTTCTGCAGGACGATCTCGGTGGAGTACTTCTCCTGGCCGGACTGGTCGGTCCACTTGCGGGTCTGCAGCGCGCCCTCGATGTAGACCGTCGAGCCCTTGCGCAGGTAATTCTCGCAGACCTTCACGATGTTCTCGTTGAACACGACCACGCGATGCCACTCGGTCTTTTCCTTGCGCTCGCCGCTGCTGCGGTCGCGCCAGGTCTCGGAGGTGGCGATGCGGAGGTTGGCGACCCGGTCGCCCGACGTGAGGCTGCGGATCTCGGGATCGGCCCCGAGGTTGCCCACCAGAATGACTTTGTTGACGCTGCCCGCCATGTGGATGTCCTAGCTTTACGTGCTCGCGGGCCTTCTCGCCCCGCGCGAAGCTAGCCCGCCGTTAACGGAACATCAAACATTATGTTCCGCTTCCGTTCCGGTCCGTGAGGACCTTTCCACAGCTATTCCGCTACTGCGGCATCGCGCCGGGGATGGCCAGGCGGCCGTCGCCCGTCCGCACCAGGGCCGTGTAGCGCGGGCCCTCCAGCGAGGTGGAGGTGTGGATGCCGTAGCGGTCGATGAAGAGGAAATTGGCCTGGTAGGCCCCCACCAGCTCCTGCTGGTTGCCGCCGAGCGTCAGGAACTTCACGCGCATGGCCTCAAGGTTGGCCGCGCAGACCTCCAGGCTCTTGGCGTTGACCAGCTTGTTGTACTTCAGCGAGCCGTCCTTCTGGAACACCACGTGGTAGCAGACGCCCATGTCGCCCGGCGGCTCAGTGCGCTTCGCGCAGCCGAAGAGCGACAGCGCCGCGACGGCGGCGATCATCGGGACGAGGAACGGCTTCATCGACATGGGCCTCAGCCTAGCAGCGGATCTTACAGCCGTCACCCGAGCGGCGGCACGCTGCAGTTCGGCGCCTGGGTGACCAGCGTGCGGAACGTCTGATTGTCGGAAGAGATCTCCACCCGCCCCGTGACGAGCCGCAGGGTCTGCTGGCCGAAGCGGCCGTAGGTCGCCTGCCCGGGCCGCTCGCAGCGGCCGGCGAACAGCGCCTGGACGCAGCCGTTCAGGTCGGTGTCGACGAGGCGGCGCCACTGTCCGCCCGAGTGGCGGAGGCAGGCGGCCACGGGCCCGACCGCCTCGGGCGGAGCCAGCGTGGGATCGTTCTCCTCGGGGGCCGGTTCGGCGCCCTCCTCCGGCGGCAGCGGCGTCAGCACCACGCCGGCCTGGTCGGCGGCGGCGAGCGCGCCGGTCTCGTCGATGCCGACGTCGAGGGCGTCGGTGGCCACGCCGTTGCGCTGGGCGCATTCGGCCAGGCTGAGTTCGCCCACGAACTGGCCGGCCACGAAGCAGCGCAGGGGACCTGCCGGGTCGAGCCGACCGTCGTCCGGTCCGCTTTCGATGACGAGGCCGGCCTGCGAGGCCGGCGGTGCTTCGGTAGGCGCATCGCCCGAGCGCAGCAGCATCCAGGCGATCACCGCCCCGGCCAGGAGCGCCAGGAGCGCCCCGGCGATCACGAGGCCGGTGCGCCGCGGCGCCGGAGGATGGTCGGGCTCGGTCTCGGGATGCATGGCGCCTCGCTAGACTGCGGCGGGGCGCCTTTCAAGCCGCGTCAGCCGCCGAGACGAGCGAGCGCAGCCTGATAGTTGGCAAGCTGGTTCTGCAGGTAGGCCGGAGCCTGGCCGGCGGCGAGCTCGGCCTTCGCCAGCGGATCCTTGGGCGTCGCGGCGGCGACCAGATCCCGGTAGATCGTGCGGATCGCGGTCTGCGCCTTGGCGAGGTTGGCCAGCGCGTGGGTCACCTGGCTCGCGTCGTCGAGGTTGAGGTGGCTTTCCAGCCCGAGGCCGTAGAACATCGGCTTGCCGTCTGCGGCGACGGTCTTGTCGTTCTTGTCGACCGTGGTCTTGCGGACGACGCCTTCGGGGATCCCAAGGAACTCGAGGGCGTCCTTGTCGGTCTTGCCGGCCGAGAACTCGATGACCGAGCGGTCGCTCACGGGCGTTATGGTCAGCACCTTCGACGCGCCGCTGGACGAGACCTGCACCTTGGCCTGGAAGCCCGCCGCGCGGCGGATCTTGGCCGCGAGGGTATCGAGCGTGTCCTTCGCTTCGATCGTGACGGTGTTCCAGCGCCCCGCCCCCGAGCGGACCTGGAAGGTGTCACCAGGCCGGATCGCTGTCTGGTCGATCACCCGGAGCGAGTCCGTCATGTCGAGCGTGCCCTTGGGCAGGCCAAGCTTGTCCAGCACGCTGGCCCCCTGGGGATCGACGGCGATCGAGGTCGGCGCGGCGAAGCCGTCCTTGCCGGTGAAGCGCCGCTGCCAGTCCACCGCGCCCGTGTCGATGTCGAGGCGGGTGAGGAAGGCGTCCTTCTTGCCGACCGCGGCCGGGCCGGCGCCCGGCGCGCCCACCGCGCCGTCCGGCGGGAGGTCGCTCCCGACCGAGCCCGCGATATAGACCTCGCCTCCAGAGACGGTGAGCGCCGTGGCGCGATCGTCCCCTGCCCCGCCGTAATAGGCGATGCGGTCGCCGGCGCCGGCGGAGAGGTCCGCCGACAGCTTGGCGGCGAAGGCGTCGGTCCCGCCGGCATGGGCCCGACTGACCGTCCCGGCCGACAGGGCGCCGTTGGCGGTGGTCCCGGCGATGACGATCTGCCCGCCGTCGATGGCCAGGCCGGTGATTTCGCCGCCCTGCAGGTCGCCGAGGTCGCGCGTGGAGGTCAAGACCGGCGAGCCGCCCGAGATGTCGAAGCGGCGCAGGATGGCCCGGCCGTTCTCGACGCTGGCGGTGACGACGTTGGTCCCATCGACGACCAGGCCGGCCGGCCTGTCGGCGCCGGCCGTCCCGAAGCTGTAGGTGAAGTTCGCCGCCACCTTCCCCACGCGGTCCTGCGCGGTCGTCACCAGATTGGGCTTGAAGGATTCCAGGTAGCTGTCCCAGTCGCCGACGGCGGTGGCGCCCGGCATGGTCGTCTGGGCTCGCCCCGCCACCAGGACCGAACCGTCCGCCCCGAAGGCGATGTGGGTGGCCTCGTCCTGCTGCCGGGCGCCGCGGCGGGCCGTCCAGACCTCCTCGCCGTCGGCGTTGAACAGCGTGACGAAGCTGTCGGACTGGCCGGCGTAGGCACCGCTCGTCCCGGAATTCAGCGGCCCCTCGGTGGCGCCGCTAAGGGTCCCTTTCACCGAGCCCGCGATCGCGATCTTGCCATCGGCGGAGACCGCCAGCGCGAGGCCGCTCGCCTCGTCGGAAGCCCCGAGGGTGCGCGAGTACACCAGCTGGCCGGCGGCGTCGTACTTGAGCAGCGCGACGTCCTGTTCGCCCTTGATCTCCTGGCCAGCCGTCTTGGCGGTGATGTCGGCCAGCATGTAGACCGACCCGTCCGGTCCGACCTGGGTGGCGCGGACGGTCTTCACCTCGGCGCCGAGCGTCTTGGCGAACTGGCGCCCCTCGACCCAGTAGGACTCGCCGTCCGCCTTGGGCGCATACGGCACGTCGGTGGCGTCGGTCTGGAACTTGAGCAGCTGCTGGCGCAGGACGCCATCGTTCGTCGAGGCCTTGCCGTCCGGGTTCGGGTCGCCGGCGGTCTGCGCCATGTAGACGGCGCTCTCGGTCGTCGGCGCATCGAAGGTGACGAGCTCCCCGACCGAGACCTTCACCTTGAGCGCCCACTGGTCGGGCCCGGTCCCGATGTTGATGGTCTTGCCCCCCGACTCGATCGTCTTCGGCTGGCCCGGGAGACGCTGGGTCGCGAAGCGCGTGTCGACGCCGGCGGCTTGGAGCTGGTCGTTGATGTAGGTGACGACGTTGGCCATCGAGCGGGTGTCCGAGCCCATCCCGGCGAGGTCGACGTTGATGGTGTGGACCACGCCCGCCCGCTTCACCTTGATGTCGAACTTCACGTCGCCCTGGAAGGCGGGCACGGCGTCGGCGCTCGTTCCGGCGAAAATGGGCGGGGTGGCGTATTCCGTCTTGGTCCGCGGCACCGGCGCCGCGGTCTTGGCCCGCTCGGCCGCCGCGCCCTGCGTCAGCCGCAGCTTCTCGAACGCGGCCGCGTCGACGTACTCGCTCATTTCGGACATGCCGCGGGCGAAGGCCCGCTGGATCTGCATCTTGTCGGTGCTGGTCAGGCCCTTGGCCTGCATCCGCTCGGCCAATCCCGAGAGCGTGGAGAGGCCCTGGTACATGGCGAACAGCTTCTTGTAGTCGGCGCTGGCGCCCTGCAGGTCGAGCTGGGCGGCGTTCTCGTCGATGAACTTCTTGCCGCGCAGGGCCGACTTCACCAGCTCGCTGGCCGGCGTCGGCGTGGCCTGGGTGCTCCAGGGCGCGGTCGGCGCGACCTTGGCCCGCGACGCGGCGCTGCCCGTCGAGCCGCCGGCGGCCGTTCCCAGCAACCCCGACGAGCGGGACTGGTAGAGGCCCAGAAGCAGACTGCTATCGACCGAAAGGACCATCGACTCGCACCGCGGGCGAAATCCCGCCCGTCCCTCTTAGTCCGCCAGAGTCTCCAGGCCGTTAACAGGTCGAAAGAAAAGCCCGGAAGCGCGCGCCTCCGGGCCCTTCCCTACGCCCCAACGGAAACCGTCATTCCTAGCCGCCGCGGAACAGCGACAGGATGATCTGCGGCGCCGAGTTGGCGATCGACAGGGCCTGCGCGCCCAACTGCTGTTGCACCTGCAGGGCCTGGAGCCTCGCGCTCTCCTTCGCGAGATCGGCGTCCACGAGGTTGCCAACGCCGCCTTCCAGCACGTCGGTCAGCTTCGAGACGAAGTCGAGGTGGGCGTCGATCTGCTTGCCTTGCGAGCCCAGATTGCCCAGCGCCTGGTTCACCGAGGAGATCGCCAGGGTGAGCTGGGCGAGCGCCGCCGAGGCGGTGGCGACCGTCAGGATGCTGGCGTTGGCGGTGATCGAGATGTTCGGACCGCCCAGCGTCAGGTTCTGGTTCGACAGGGTGATCCGCGAGTTGGCGTCGGCGTTGGCCAGGAACTGGATGTTGCCGCCCGCCAGGCCGTTCAGGAGGTTGGCGCCGTCGAATTCGGCGTTCTGCACAACCTGGCTGATCTGGCGCAGGAGCGCCTTGAAGTCCGAGTTGAGCGCGGTGCGCGAGGAGGCGTCGAGGGAGGAATCCATCGCCGCGACGACCTTCTCCTTCAGCTCTACGAGCAGGTCGGAGACGGTCTGGCCCGCTGTCATCGAGACCTCGGCGATCGAGTGCGCCCGCTCCAGGCTCATCCGCACCGCGCCCAGGGCGCCGATGTCGGCCCGCTGCCCTTGGGCGATGGCCCAGATGGCGGCGTTGTCCTTGGCGTCGGAGATCTTCAGGCCCGTGTTCACACGGTTCTGGACCTCGCTCAGCTCGTCGTTGGTCTTGTTCAGGTTCTGCAGCGCAATCAGGGCGGACTTGTTCGTATGCACGCTGATCGACATGGCGCTCTCCACACTCCGGACGGGCCGCGACTCGCCGTCCGCCCTCGCTCGTGAAGGTGAAGAAACGTGGTGATCAGATCGTTAACGAGCCAAACGGATCGCGCCGCCTCCGGAGGGCTCCGGGGCGGTTGAACGTTCAGGCCCGCGCGTGTGCGGGGGATCAGGCCTTGGTGCGGATGACCGCGCCGGCGACGTAACCGGCTTCTTCCCTCAGCCGCAGGACATCGGCCCTGGGGAGCTGGAGGACGACCTCGCCCGTGCGGCGGTCGACGGTCTTGTACACGTAGCTTCCGCTGGCTTGATCCTCTTCGATGACCAGTCGCAGATCGACCGGATCCGAGTTCGGCGGTCCCGCCTTCGCCTGACCGGCGGGCCGGTTCAGCGTGGACTTGGGCTGGCTGAGGGTCGGATCGGGCGTGGCTGCGAACGGCGCAACCTTGCTTTGCATGTCTCCTGTCGCCGTCGCTTGGGGCGGCGCTCCGATGAAATGCGGAACGGCGGACCGGTCGCCCGGCCCGCCGCAACGCGACGGCCGCGGGGCAGAAACCCCGCAGCCTCAAGGCCTTAGCGGAACAGACCCAGCAGGATCGACGAGGACTGGTTCGCGATCGAAAGGGCCTGGACCCCGAGCTGCTGCTTGGTCTGCAGAGCCTGGAGCTTGGCGCTTTCCTTCGCGAGGTCGGCGTCGACCAGATTGCCGATACCGGCGTCGATGGAGTCCTGCAGCTTGTTCACGAAGTCGATGTGCGATTGCAGCGACTTCGAGCCCGTGCCCAGCTTGGACAGCGCGGTCGAGACGTTGGTGATCGACGTGTTGATCGTGGTGATCAGGGTCGTGGCCTGAGCGGCCGTCGTGAAGGTGGCGGTGGCGCCGACGGTCACGTTGGAGCCGCCGAGCGACAGGTTCTGGGCCGCAACCGTGATCTTTTCAGAGCCGTTCGCGTTCGCGATCGCGGCGATCGTGGTGCCGCCCGACTTGACCATGTTGATGCCGTTGAATTCGGCGTTCTTCACGGCCTTCGACAGCTGGTCGCGCAGCGCCGTGAAATCGGCGGCGAGAGCGACGCGGCTGGTGGTGTCGAGCGACGTATCCGAAGCCGCCAGCGCCTTTTCCTTCATCTGAAGGAGCAGGTCCGAAACGGTTTCGCCGGCCGAGATGGCCACGTCCACGGTCGACTGCGAACGTTGCAGCGACTCACGAACCGCATCCAGCGAACGACTGTTGTTGCGCTGGTTCTGAGCAATAGCCCAGATGGCGCCGTTGTCCTTCGCCGAAGCGACCCGCTTGCCCGTGTTGATGCGGGCCTGGGTCGTCATCAGGTCGTTGTTGGTGGCGTTGAGGTTCTGGAGCGCGATCATCGCGCCCACGTTGGTATTGACGCTATTCGGCATCACTTAGGTCCTTCTTTCGAGGAACCGGCGCCGTTCTGGCGGCCGGGGGCGTTTTGCCCGAAGGACCAGGCAGCAAGGGGCGGGCCAAGCCTAATCACCGCGTCGCGACGCGCAAGCTATTGAAATAGCGTCGTTATAGCCTCGTTAGGCATGCTGACGCCCGGCAATTTCTGCCGAGTGGCGGCCTCGATGGGCAAGGTTTGCCGGGCGCGGGTCGGCAGTTTTCGCCGAGCGCCTCGAAAGGTCACCCGGGCGGGACGAACCCGCCCGGGGATCACGACTTAGCGGAACAGTCCCAGGACCATCGAGGACGACTGGTTTGCGATGCCAAGGGCCTGGACCCCGAGCTGCTGCTTGGTCTGCAGAGCCTGGAGCTTGGCGCTTTCCTTCGCGAGGTCGGCGTCCACGAGGTTGCCGATACCGGCGTCGATCGAGTCCTGCAGCTTGTTCACGAAGTCGATGTGCGATTGCAGCGACTTCGAGCCCGTGCCCAGCTTGGACAGCGCGGTCGACACGTTGGTGATCGACGTGTTGATCGTGGTGATCAGGGTCGTGGCCTGAGCCGCCGTGGTGAACGTGGCGGTGGCGCTGACGGTCACGTTGGAGCCGCCGAGCGACAGGTTCTGGGCCGCAACCGTGATCTTTTCAGAGCCGTTCGCGTTCGCGATCGCGGCGATCGTGGTGCCGCCCGACTTGACCATGTTGATGCCGTTGAATTCGGCGTTCTTCACGGCCTTCGACAGCTGGTCGCGCAGCGCCGTGAAGTCGGCGGCGAGAGCGACGCGGCTGGTGGTGTCGAGCGACGTATCCGAAGCCGCCAGCGCCTTTTCCTTCATCTGAAGGAGCAGGTCCGAAACGGTTTCGCCGGCCGAGATGGCCACGTCCACGGTCGACTGCGAACGTTGCAGCGACTCACGAACCGCATCCAGCGAACGACTGTTGTTGCGCTGGTTCTGAGCAATAGCCCAGATGGCGCCGTTGTCCTTCGCCGAAGCGACCCGCTTGCCCGTGTTGATCCTGGTCTGGGTGGTGTTCAGCTCCGCATTGGTCGCGTTGAGGTTCTGGAGCGCGATCATCGCGCCCACGTTGGTGTTGACCGAGTTCATCGGCATCGTTGAGACCTTCCGTTCTGGAGGTAAGCGCCCGGCTTTTGCCGGGTGAGCGATTTTTCGCCCGCGGAAGGCCACGCAAGCGCCGGGCCAGGCTTAACCATGCGGCCAAGCTGTAGGGCCTTTGTTTTTATTCGGGTTTCCGGGCGATTCGGTGCGATTCGCACACATCGACGCGGGCCAAACCTGCCGGGCGGCAGGAACTGCCGGATCGGCATTGCGCCAACGAAAAAAGGCCGCGGCGAACCGCGGCCTCTGCAAACTGCGAAGCGTGTCCGGTCAGGCGGCTTCGGCCGCGCCCCCGTTACCGGCCAGGCCCTGCATGATCATGCGGTTGATCTCGATGAGCGGCTCGATCTCGTCCTGCTTCCGGATCACCAGGGTGGTGTGCTTGGACACCCAGATGCTGAGGGAAATAATCGAGGCGCGGAGCTGCGGCGGCAGCTTGTTCTCCGGGTTCTGGCAGTCCGACCCGAGCACCGCCCACATGCGGCGGTTCCAGTCCAGGGCGTCCACACGGCCGCGAAGGTCGTCGGGATCGCACCTGGCGGCTTCCATCAGGGCGCGGGTCACCTGCGCGAACAGCCGATATTCCATGTCGCGCGGGCTCTCTGACCGCGCAGCCGCCTGCTGATAGGCGTTAAGGGACATTCCCCAACCTCTCGTCTTCGTACTCGATAAGCCGGCGGCACAGCATCAGCGCCTTGTAGTACTCGCGCGCCATGCAGTGCTTGGAGATGCTCACGCAGTCGGCGAGGACCGTCGGATTGGCGATCACGCCCATGAACTCGGTCATCCGACGGACGAACTCGTCGTAGTAGCGATCGGCGCTGGGCTCATCGAGGTACATCATCATCACGGGGAAATAGATCCGCCGTGCGGGCGTGTTCGCCTCTTCCGCCTGCATGATGTCCTTCTCCCGAAGGACCGACGCCTTGTTCTGGAGGACGAGGACCGACCGGCGGTCGCCGTTCTGCACGACGGCTCCATTGAGGACGAACCTCTCTCCGGGCCTCAGCGACAATTTCAGCGGCAACGACGCCCCCCGAGTCTCACGCGTGCGAACCGGCTTTGCGATTCGAATGGACCATTGTCGCCTTCGGTCGGGCCCAGCGCACGCAAAGCGATAGCCGGGCCGAAGTTAACGGGCCCTTGCCGGAGCGCCTGGAGGGTCGCGCTTAAGTCGCCATTAAGCATATCCGCGCGAGCTACCTCCCTGTCCTCAGGAGCTTTCCCGTATGCCGCGTCAGGCCAGGCCCAGCGCCGATTCCGGACAGGCGCTTCAGATCGCCGCACCGCCGAAGACCGACCTGCTGGGGGGCGTCACGCCGGACGGCTCGCGCCGGACGCTGGAGAGCCTCAACGCCGCCATGGGCGAGCTGAAGGCCATGGCCGTACAGCCGTTCATCCAGCGCGCGGTCGCCGCGATCCAGGCCGAGGACGCCCAAGGCGCCGCCGAATGGGCCCTGAAGGCGCTGGCGACGGACGAGCGCAACGGCTTCGCCTGGTGCCTGCTGGGCATGGCGCGCGAGCGGGCCGGCGACTTCGTCTCCTCGATCACGGCCTATGAATCGGCCCTGCAGCTCCTTCCCGAGCAGGCCGAGATCGCCAATGACCTGGGCCGGCTCGCCATGCGCATGGGTATGCCGCAGCAGGCGGAGGGCTTCTTCCGGCACTTCCTGGCGCATCGCCCCGGTCACGCCGAGGCGGCCAACAACCTGGCCTGCGCGCTGCGCGTGTTGGGCCGCCGGGCCGAGGCGATCGACGTGCTGCGTCCGGCGATCCAGGAAGCGCCCGCCAACGCCATGCTCTGGAACAGCCTGGCCGCCGTGGTCGCAGAAGACGGCGACACGGGCAACGCCGAGCTCTTCTATGCCGAGGCGCTGCGGCTCGATCCCAGGTTCGCCAAAGCCCGCTACAACCTCGCCAACCTCCTGGCCGACCGCGGCGCCGTGGCCGAGGCCCTGCCCCACGTCGAGAAGGCGCTGAAGGCCACCAAGGCCGAGGACGAGCGGCAGATGATGCTGCTGGCGCGCTCCACTCTGCTCGTCGCGCTCGGACGCCTGGCCGAGGGCTGGGACGGCTACGAGGCCCGCCACCACCCGCAGTTCGCCGACACCCTGCAGTTCGCCGTCGAGCGCCCGCTGTGGGGTCCCGGCATGGACATCGCCGGCAAGTCGATGCTGGTCATCGGAGAGCAGGGCCTGGGCGACGAGATCCTGTTCGCCAATGTCTTCCCCGATCTCATCGAACGGCTGGGACCCGAGGGCCGGCTGACGATCGCGGTGGAGCCGCGCCTGGTCCCGCTGTTCGCCCGCAGTTTCCCGCAGGCCGACGTCGGCGCGCACGTGACCATCCAGCACGGGGGCCGCTCGGTGCGCCTGCTGCCGTTCCTGGAGGACGCCTCCGAGACCGATCTCTGGACGCCGATGGGCTCGCTGCTCCGTGAGTTCCGGCGCAGCGTCGCGGCCTACCCCGACCGGCCCCGGTTCCTTACCGCCGATCCCGAACGGGTCGCCCATTGGCGCGGCGTCCTCGAGGCCGCCCCGGCCGGCAAGAAGGTCGGCCTGCTCTGGAAGAGCGGCACGGCCCGCGGCGCGCGCCACCGCTACTTCTCGGCCTTCGAGCAGTGGGCGCCGGTGCTGCGGCAGAGCGGGATCGCCTTCGTGAACCTGCAGTACGGCGACTGCGCCGAAGAGCTCGCCCTGGCCAAGGCCGAGTTCGGCGTCGAGATCTGGGATCCGCCGGGGATCGACCTGAAGCAGGACCTGGACGACGTGGCCGCCCTCGCCTGCGCGCTGGACCTGGTGGCCGGCTTCTCGAACGCGACGTTCAACATCGCCGCCGCGTGCGGCGCGCCCGCCTGGCTGATCACCACGCCGGGCGCCTGGCCGCGGCTCGGCTGCACGGACCGCTATCCCTGGTATCCTCAGGCCAAGGTTTTCGCGCCGGAGACCTACGGCGACTGGGACACGGCGATGGCCCAGTTGGCGGACGCGCTGGGGGCCTGGGCCACCGCCTGAGGAACGGCCGGTTTTCCAAGGGGTTCTGCTTCAGGACGGCGCCGCACGGCGCCCAGCCTGAAGGAGACCCCCATGCCCGGCACGAGCTTCGAATCCGACGCCGACTTCGATCCCCAGGACCAGGCGGAAGCCTTCGACGAGAGCATGACCGTCGGCGGCGAAGGTTCGGTGGCGCTCGGCGGCGACAGCCCGCTGGCCGTCGGCGAGGAGATGCGCACCTTCGAAGAGCTGCCGGACGTCGAGGACCTCACCCAGCTCATGGGCGACCGTGACGACGACGAAGCCGTGGCCCTCGACGCCGACGAGTTCGATCCCGACGCGGTGGACGACCGCGACTTCGAAGAGGACAACGAGCTCGACTATCACGCCGCCACCGAGGAGCACGAGGACGACCTCGACGGCCTTGGCCCGGACGACGGCTTCAACGATCACCGGGTGCTCCGCAGCGAGATCGATGGTCTCGACGAAGTGCGCGATGCGGACGAGGCGGAGGGCGGCGAGGACGACTTCACCGACTTCCAGGCCCGTGACGTCTCCGACGCCGACCTGAAGGACATGGGATACTCGGAAGACCGCGGCGGGGAGACGCGCGCCAAGCCCGACGACTAGCGGCGGCTCCGCCGGACGCTGCGTAAGGCGCGGAACCGGCTTGAATGTCGCGCCGCGCCCTATAGGCTGCCCCCAGGCAAACAAACGTTCGAATGCGGGCCCCGCCCGCCTGGGGACCCTGAATGAGCCAGCGTTTCGAAGGCACCGAGAACTACGTCGCGACCGAGGACCTGAAGGTGGCGGTGAACGCCGCCATCGCCCTCGAGCGCCCGCTCCTGATCAAGGGCGAACCCGGCACGGGCAAGACGGTGCTGGCTTACGAGATCGCCAACGCCCTGGGGTCCGACCTGATCACCTGGCACATCAAGTCGACGACCAAGGCGGTCCAGGGCCTGTACGAATACGACGCCGTCTCGCGCCTGCGCGACAGCCAGCTCGGCGACGAGCGGGTGAAGGACGTCAAGAACTACATCAAGAAGGGCAAGCTCTGGGAAGCCTTCGAGCACGAGGGCCGGCCGGTGCTGCTGATCGACGAGATCGACAAGGCCGACATCGAATTCCCGAACGACCTCCTGCAGGAGCTCGATCGGATGGAGTTCTACGTCTACGAGACGAACGAAACGATCAAGGCCAAGGTCCGCCCGATCGTCATCATCACCTCGAACAACGAGAAGGAGCTGCCCGACGCCTTCCTGCGCCGCTGCTTCTTCCACTACATCCGCTTCCCCGACGCCGAGACGATGAACGAGATCGTCGAGGTGCACTATCCGGGCATCAAGCAGAAGCTGGTCGCCGAGGCGCTGCGCATCTTCTACGACATGCGCAAGGTGCCGGGCCTGAAGAAGAAGCCGTCGACGTCCGAGCTGCTGGACTGGCTGAAGCTCCTGATGGTCGAGGACATCGGCGAGGACGCGCTGAAGGAAAAGGATCCGACCAAGCTGATCCCGCCCCTGCACGGCGCGCTGCTCAAGAACGAGCAGGACGTCCACCTCTTCGAACGCCTGGCCTTCCTGGCCCGTCGCGAAGGGGCGGCGCGTCCGGGGCAATAGCCCCCGTCTTACCGCGAATTCACTCGCCTTTTTCGAGGGCTCCGGCCACGTTCTCACACGAACGGACTGGAGCCCTCGTCACATGAAGCCGCTGCTTCTCCTCGCCGCCGCCTCGGTCATCCCCCTCGCCGCCTGCACGGGCGCCAACCCCCCGCGCGCGGCGCTGGAATGCCCCGCCACCCAGGGCCAGCTCACCCGCACCGCTGCGGCCGCCGACGGCAAGACCTGCACCTACGTCTCCGCGGACGGCGCGGAGGTGACGCTGCGACTGATGCCGGTGTCGGGCGGCGCGTTCGCGACGCTGGACCGCCTGGAAGCCGAACTGCTCGCCCAGGCGGAAACCCAATCGACCGCCGTCGCCAAGGCCGGGGGCGCCATGTCCGACACCCAGCCGTCCGCGCAGAGCGCCGGAGACGCCCGCCGCGTGGCGAGCGAGGCGGCCAAGGACGCCGCCGGCGCCGAACCGGCCTCCGACGAACCTTCCGAGGATGGCGTCGACGTGCACATGGAGGACGGCAAGGTGGTGGTGGCCGAGGGCGGCAGCACGACCCGCGTGAACCTGCCGGGCATCCACATCGAGGCCGACGAGAACGACGACTCGGCGAGCGTCCGCATCGGGCCGCTGCACGTGGACGCCAACGGCGACGAGGCGGTCATGCGGGTGCGCCGTGACGTCCGGCTGAAGGGCGAGGCCCTGTCGCGCGAGAAGCGCGGCGTCCGCGCCACCTACATCGTCGGCGGCCGGAAGGGTGAAGAGCGCTCGGTGATCGGCTACGAGGCGGGCGGACCCAAGACGGGCCCGCTCGCCGTCGCCGTCGTCCGCGCCGACCAGAGCCTGGACCAGAGCGACGACATCTTCGACGACGTGAAGCGGCTGGTCCGGAAGAACGGCGGGGTCTAGCCGGCCGGCTGGACCTCCACGACCTTGTAAGTCAACGGACGGCCGTCCTCGTCGGTGACGGTCACGTACTCGCCCACCGCGAAGCGGTGTTCGCCCAGACGATGGACCGGCTCGTCGTCGGCCGCGTCGTCCTCGTCGTAGTCGAAGAACCAGCGCTGGCCCTTGCGGGCCAGCCGGCCGTCCACGGGATCCTCGTCGGGCGCGAACCGTCGAACGGTGCAGGCGTCCTTCGCCTTGGCGTAGGCGCTTTCGTCGAGCATGCCGTCGGCGGTCAGAGGCGCCGTCAGCGCATAGCCGCGGTGATCGTCGCCGCCGGCGAACTCGGTGCCGGGATTGCGAGCAAGCCGCATCACGATGCGCGACAGGGACATGAGGTCACCTCCAACCTAGTGGGAAAGAAATAGGGACGGCTGATCGGAATTCAGCAAGGTGCGGGTCGTTCCGCCGAAGATGAATTCCTGCAGACGCGGATGGCCGAAGGCGCCGGCCACCAGAAGATCGGCCTGCACCGCGGCCGCGGCATGCAGGAGCGCCGGGGCGGCGTCGCCGCTGTCGGGCAGCACCTGCAGTTCGGATTTCACGGCCCGGGCGGCGTAATAGTCCTGCAGCCGGGCGGGATCGAAGGTGCGCGAACTGGCCTTGGGCGCCGCCAGGATCACGACGCGGCTCGCCTTCTCCAGAAGCGGCAGAGCCAATCGGGCGGCCCGGGACGCCTCCTTGCCGCCGTCCCACGCCACGGCCACGACGCCGCCCACCCTGAGGCCGGCCCGAGCGACCACCACAGGGCGCTGCTCGTCGGCGACCATCTGCTGGAAGGCTTCGGCGAGGGGCCCCCGGCCACGCGCGGGGTCGTCGCCGAACACGATCACGTCGGACAGCCGGCTCTCGGCGGACAGTCCCGCCCACACCGGCGTCTGCAGGGCGATGAAGCGGGCCTTGGCGTAGCCCACGGCCTCGAGCGCGGCGCGCGCGCTCTTCTCGCCGGCGGTCGCGGCCTCCTTCAGGGATTCCAGAGCCGTCGTCTGCACCCCGCCCAGGAAGCCTTCGCCCATCCAGGGCATCACATCGGCCACGTCCGCCGGCGTATAGACGCCGGCCACTTCCGCGCCGAAGGGCTCCGCCAGGATGGCGGCCGCAGCCACCGTCGCGCGGTCGCCCTGCCCGCCCGAGAGCGGCGCCATGACACGGGCCCAGCTCATCCGTTCATCCTTCATCCACGACCGTTTGGACCCTCGCCCGCCGCCCCGGCATTGATCTTTCTCAGGTCCTGGGTCAGTTCACGGCCTGACTGTGGAGGTAATGCGCCGGTGAGAAAAGGGCTGCGCCGAACGGCTCAGGCGCCGAGGGCCTGGCAGCGCATGCTGTCGGGGCGGCGGCTGGACCTGCTCGACCCCTCGCCGCTCGACATCGAGATCGAGGACATTGCCCACGGCCTGGCGCGGGTGGCGCGCTGGAACGGTCAGACGGTGGGCCAACACGCGTTCTCCGTGGCGCAGCATTCCGTCGTGGTCGAGGAGATCGTCGCCCACATCCAGCCCGACATCGAGCCGCGCTGGCGTCTCGCCGCCCTGTTGCACGATGCCTCGGAGTACGTGATCGGGGACATGATCAGCCCGTTCAAGGCGGCGCTGGGCATGGACTACAAGCTGTTCGAGGAGCGGCTCGAGAACGCGATCCACGTCCGCTTCGGCCTGCCGGCCAAGACTCCGCTCGCCGTCAAGAAGCTGATCAAGCAGGCCGACCGCGCCTGCGCCTTCTTCGAGGCGACCCAACTCGCCGGCTTCACCCATGAGGAGGCGCTGGATTTCTTCGGTGCGCCGCCTGCCGGCTATGCGCTGAAGATCGACCCCCAGGCCCCGTTCGACGCCCAGGCGCGCTACCTGCACCGGTTCGAGGTGCTGTCCGAGGCGGCCGGCTATCGCCCGCACGCCCAGGCCTTCGATACGGAATGACGATGGGCGCCAGCATGGTGGTCATCGGGCTCTCGGCGGTGGTCGTCGCCATCCGCGAGGGCGAGGCCGTGGTGCTGACCGTGCGCGATCGGGCCGGCGGCACGGACGCCTGTGGCCTTCCCTTCGGTCCGTTCGATCCCGAAGGCCACCGCACCTTCGAGCTCGCGATGCGGGCCTTCGTCACCGAGCAGACGCGGTTCAACCTGGGCTACGTCGAACAACTGTACACCTTCGGCGACAAGGGCCGCGACGCGCCCCTGGCCGACGTCGGCGTGCCCGAAGGCGCGGGCGGACGAGCGCGGGTCATCTCGGTCGGCTACCTGGCGCTCGCGCCGGCCGCCGTCGACACCCATTTCCAGGGGAGCGAGTGGCGCGCCTGGGCGCGCTTCTTTCCCTGGGAAGACTGGCGGCAGGGACGACCCGCCGCGCTGCAGGCGCTCGAGCCGGCGCTGCGGGCCTGGGCCGCGGGCGGAGGCCAGCGACTGGCGCGCGCGCGCCTGCTCTTCGCCCTCGACGATGCGCCCTGGAACGAGGAGCGGGTGCTGGAGCGCTACGAGCTGCTTTACGAGGCTGGCCTCGTGCAGGAGGCCGCCCGCGACCGGGGCGAGGTCCCGCCGGCCCAGAGCGACGCCCTGAAGGCCGCCATGGGCGAGCCGATGATCTCGGACCACCGCCGGATCCTGGCCACGGCGCTGGGCCGCCTCCGTGGCAAGCTGAAGTACCGCCCCGTGATCTTCGAATTGATGCCGGAGGCGTTCACGCTGTCGGCTCTGCAGCGCACGGTGGAGGCCATCGCCGGCGTGCCGCTGCACAAGCAGAACTTCCGGCGCGCGTTGGAACGGGCGGAGCTGGTGGAGGGTCTTGGCCGCCTGGACGCCGAAACGGGCGGCCGGCCCGCCGAGCTCTTCCGCTTCCGGCGCGAGGTGCTGGACGCCCGCCCCGTCTCGGGCCTGAGCCTGCCGCTGCTGCGGGACTAGGCCGCCTCATCCAGCTTGGGGGCCGGCGTCGCGCGCCGCGCCTCCCACTCGGCCTTGAGCTGGGCGCTCGTCTCGCGGCTGCCGTCAGGGCTCCAGCCGGGCGGACCGAACAGCCAGCCGAGCGCGTGCCGCGGCTGGCGTACGATGTCCTGGGCGATGCCGATCCACTCGTGGAAGGCGACGCGCACGATGTTGAACGTGCCGAGGTTCTTCACCAGGCCGTAGCGGCACGGCTCCTCGTCCAGCTCCGGCTGGAAGGTGCCGAACAGGCGGTCCCAGACGATCAGGATGCCGGCGTAGTTCCGGTCGAGGTAGCGTGGATTACGGGCGTGGTGCACCCGGTGATGCGAGGGCGTGTTGAACACGGCCTCGAACCAGGCCGGCAGGCGGCGGATGGCCTCGGTGTGGATCCAGTACTGGTAGACGAGACTGATGCCCTTCTGGATGGCGATCATCGCCGGCGGGAAGCCGATGAAGGCGAGCGGAAGCCACAGGAGCCAGGTGCCCGCCACGCCGCCGGTCCAGGTCTGCCGCAGCGCCGTCGACAGGTTGTAGTGCTGGCTGGAGTGGTGGTTCACGTGGCTCGCCCACCAGAACCGCCGCTCGTGCGCGAGGCGGTGGAACCAGTAGTAGGTCATGTCCTCGAGGAGGAAGATGGCGACCCAGGCCCAGACCGCCGTCATTGGGATGTCGAACAGGCGATACTGATAGACCCAGAGGCTGGCAGCCGCCGTCGCCCCGCCGATCAGCACGCCGGCGACGGTGGAGCCGAGGCCCATGCCCAGCGAGACGGCGGTGTCCTTGGCCTCGTAGTTGGCGCGCAGCTTGCCGAGGCGGGTCAGCACGATCTCGAGGATGATGGTCAGGATGAAGAACGGGGTCGCGAGCGTGACCGGGTCGAAGGTCTTCATGCGGCTAGGTCCTTCGGCGGCCAGGCCGGCAGATTGAGGAAGGCCTTCGGCGCGGCGACGTCGGCCAGGTCGACGCAGAGGCGGCCGTGCCGGAAGCTGGCCTGCAAGGCCTGGGCCCAGGGGATCTGGCGGGCCACGTAGCCGTCGCCCAGCCGGCAGATCACCAGCGCCAGGCCGCCCGACTTGGCCAGAGCCCCCTGCCCGTCCGAAGCCACCCAAATCGCGTCCAGCCGGCGGCCGGGGAATTCATCCTCCAGCAGCGCGCGGGCCCTGGCGTCGTCCAGCGGGCCTGTCGGCCGGGCGATCCTGGCCCACGCCGCGAGACCGACGAGCAGCGCCACCGCCACGCCCGAGGCGAAGAGCTGGATGAAGAACGCCTGGCCCAAGGGCCTTTCCTCCGTACCCGTTTTCGGAGGAGCGTGGTCGCCGCGGACCGTCCGGTCAAGAAGAAGCCCCCCCGTCGCCGGGAGGGCTTCCATGTGTCACAGCGATCGAAGGCGCCGTTAGAACTTGCGCGTGTAGGCGACCGACCAGACGTCGGCGTTGCCGCCGTCGAAGTCATGGCGGGTCCAGTCGATGCGGACGCCGTTGACGCCGTCGAAGTGGTGCTGGGCGCCGACGCCGTAGTTCCAGGACGAGCCGTCGTCCGAGGCGGAGACGCCGCCGGCGGAGCCCTTGATCTTGGTGGTGCCGTAGCCGAAGCGGGCAAAGACGTCGGTGTTGGCGCCCACGGGCGCGAAGCCCACGACATAGGCGGCGAGCTGGTGCTTCAGTTCGACGTTCACATTCGTGCCGCCGAAGTCGATGTCATCGTCCTTGACGCCAATGGCGGCCTCGCCTTCGACGCCGAGCCAGCTGTTGGCGCGATAGCCGAGGCGGCCCTGCAGGGCGCCCAGGTTCACGCCGTCGCCGTCGACATGGGCATAGCCGGCCGTCGCATAGACGTTGCTCACCGGCGCGCTCTGCGCCTGGGCGATGGCGGGCACGGTGAACGCGAGGGCGGCAGCCGAGGCGGCGGCAAAGAGAGCTTTCATGTCAGGAACTCCACTCAGTTTGGTCTCAGCTCCCCCGAGCCGGGGTTAGGTCGGCGTCAAACGCGGCCCGGTCCGGCCGGTTCTGTGGCGAAGCTTTGTTCCCGGCCCACCTGTGGCCCTGCGGCCACATGGCGGATGCGCGCCCCGATGACCTGAGCGCCCGGCGTGCTATCAGTCGCGCCGCAAGTATCGGGGAAGACTCATGACCGCCGCCGTGATCGCCGCCACCGGCCTCCACACGCCTTCGGAAAGCCTGTCGAACGCCGAACTGGTCGAGACCTTCAACACCTATGTCGAGCGCTTCAATGCGGCGAACGCGGAGGCGATCGCCGCGGGCGAGGTCCAGGCGCTGACGCCCTCGTCCGCCGAGTTCATCGAGAAGGCCTCGGGCATCAAGTCGCGCTACGTCGTGAACAAGGCCGGGCTGGTCGACCCGGAGCTGATGCGCCCGATCATCCCCGAACGCTCCAACGAGGAGCTGTCGATCCTGGCCGAGATCGCCGTCGAGGCGGCCAAGGACGCCCTCGCCCGCTGGGGCAAGCCGGCGTCCGAGATCGACGCGGTGATCTGCGCCGCCTCCAACATGCAGCGGGCCTATCCCGCCATGGCCATCGAGGTGCAGCAGGCCCTGGGCATCGAGGGCTTCGCCTTCGACATGAACGTGGCCTGCTCGTCCGCCACCTTCGGCATCAAGACGGCGGCGGACTTCGTGGCGTCGGGCTCGGCGCGGGCCGTCCTGATGGTCAATCCGGAAATCTGTTCGGGCCACCTGAACTTCCGCGACCGCGACAGCCATTTCATCTTCGGAGACGTGGCGACCGCGGTGATCGTCGAGCGCGCCGATCAGGCCAAGGACGGCTGGGAGATCCTCGGCACGCGGCTGAAGACCCAGTTCTCGAACAACATCCGCAACAACTTCGGCTTCCTGAACCGTGCGGCGCCCGAGGGCGTGGGCCAGCCCGACAAGCTGTTCGTGCAGGAAGGCCGCAAGGTGTTCCGCGAGGTCGTCCCGATGGTCTCGGAGATGATCGTCGACCACGCCACCGACCTGGGGATCGATCCCACGGGGCTGAAGCGCCTGTGGCTCCACCAGGCGAACATCAACATGAACGAGCTGATCGGGAAGCGCGTCCTCGGCCGCGAACCGCAGCCGGGCGAGAACGTCATCATCCTCGACGAATACGCCAACACCTCCTCGGCCGGTTCGATCATCGCCTTCCACAAGGCCAACGACGACTTCCAGGCAGGCGAAACCGGCCTGATCTGCTCGTTCGGCGCCGGCTATTCCGCGGGCACGGTGTTCGTCCGCAAGCGGTGAGGCTAGGCTCCCTCGGTTCGAGAGAGTCTGTTCCACATGCGCAAATTCATCGCCGCCGCCGCCGCCCTGCTGACCGGGGCCGCCGCGTCGCCGTCCTATGATGTCCTCATCCGCGGCGGCGAGATCTACGACGGCACGGGCGCAGGTCCCCTGCGCGGCGACGTGGGCGTGAAGGGCGACCGGATCGTCTGCGTCGGGAGCTGTCCTGCCGGCGCGGCGAAGAAGACCATCGATGCGGCAGGCCAGGCTGTCTCGCCGGGCTTCATCAACATGCTCTCCTGGTCAAACGACAGCCTCATCGCCGACGGCCGCGGCCTGTCCGAGCTGAAGCAGGGCGTGACGCTCGAGGTGATGGGCGAAGGCTCCTCGATGGGGCCCTGGAGCGCGGCCCAGAAGGCCGACGACCTCCGCCGCCAGGGCGACATCAAGTACGACGTCACCTGGACGACCCTCGACGAATACCTCCGCCACCTGGAGGCGCGCGGCGTGTCGCTGAACGTCGCCTCGTTCGTGGGCGCCGAGACGGTGCGGGTGAACGTGCTGGGCGAGGACGACGTCGACCCGACGCCCGAGCAGCTCGCGAGGATGCGCACCCTAGTCGTCCAGGCGATGGAGGACGGCGCCATGGGCGTCGGCACCTCGCTGATCTACGCCTCCGGCAATTACGCCGAGACGGACGAACTGGTGGCGCTGACCACAGAGGCCGGGCGCTGCGGCGGCATGTACATCAGCCACATGCGCTCGGAGGGGAACCGCCTGCTGGAGGCCATCGACGAGCTGATCGAGATTTCCCGCCGTTCGGGCGCGCCCGCCGAGATCTACCACCTCAAGGCCAGCGGCCAGGCCAACTGGGGCAAGCTCGACCAGGCGATCGCCAAGGTCGAGGCCGCGCGCGGCCAGGGCCTGCGGATCACCGCCGACATGTACACCTATCCGGCGGGCTCCACGGGGCTCGACGCGGCGATGCCGGTGTGGGTTCAGGCCGGCGGCGTCGAGAAGTGGATCGAGCGCCTGAAGGACCCCGCCACCCGCGCCAAGGTGAAGGCCGAGATGCTGGCCGACGGCACGAGCTGGGAGAACCTCATGCGGCACGCGGGGCCGGAGGGCACGCTGCTGGTCGGCTTCAAGAACCCGAAGCTCAAGCCGCTCACCGGCAAGACCCTGGCCCAGGTGGCGAAGGATCGCGGAGTCAGCCCGCAGGACGCGGCCATCGATCTCGTCATCGAGGACGGCAGCCGGGTGCAGGTGGTCTATTTCCTGATGAGCGAGGAGAACGTCGCCCGGCAGACCACCCTGCCCTGGATGAGCTTCGGCTCCGACGCCGAGGCCCAGGCGCCCGAAGGGCCGTTCCTGCTCTCCTCCACCCACCCGCGCGCCTACGGCAACTTCGTCCGCGTGCTGGCGAAGTACGTCCGCGACGAGAAGCGGCTGACGCTGGCCGACGCGGTCCGCAAGCTGTCGGGCCAGCCGGCGCACAACCTCGGCCTTCGCGAGCGGGGCCTGCTGAAGCCCGGCTACTTCGCCGACGTCGTGGTGTTCGACCCCGCCAAGGTTCAGGACCACGCCACCTTCGAGAAGCCGCAGCAGCTCGCCACTGGGGTGAACTACGTCGTGGTCAACGGCCAGCTCGCCCTGGAGGACGGCGAGGCCACGAAGGCGCGGCCGGGCCGCGTCGTGCGCGGCCGCGGCTGGAAGGGATGGCCGGACGGCGGCTGTCGCGCCAAGGCCTCCGACTGGAGCTGGTGACAGCGGATTAACTTGGCTTCGGCCCAGGCGGCCGGTTCTCTAGCGCCCATGCGCTCGATTCTGCTCGCCCTCGCCCTTTTCGTCGCCGGCCCGGCGCTGGCGGAAGTCCCGACCCAGCTGCCCCGGACCGCCGATCCGGTCGCCTACGACCTGACGCTGACGCCGGACCTGGCGAAGCTGACGTTCAAGGGCAAGGTGGCGGTGACCTATGAAGCCAAAGCGGCCGGCGACCGGGTCGTGCTGAACGCCGCCGATCTCGACATCGCTTCGGCCGCCATCGACGGCGCGCCGGCCAAGGTCACGCTGGACGCCGCGGCGCAGACGGCGACCTTCGTGGCGGCAAGGCCCCTGTCCGCCGGACGCCACGTGCTCACCGTCGACTATGCCGGCAAGATCCAGGATCGCCCGAGCGGCCTGTTCCACGTGGACTACGAGGGCGGCCGGATGCTGGCCACCCAGTTCGAGCCGGCCGACGCGCGCCGCCTGCTGCCCCTGTTCGACGAGCCCGCCAAGAAGGCGGTGTTCACCGTCTCGGCCGTGGTGCCGCAGACGCTGACGGCGGTCTCCAACATGCCGGAAACCTCCAGCCAGCCGGTGGCCGGCGGGCTGAAGCACGTCCGCTTCGCGCCCTCGCCCAAGATGAGCTCCTACCTGCTGTTCTTCGGCCTGGGAGACTTCGAGCGCATCTCCAGCGACGTCGACGGGACGAAGGTCAGCGTCCTGATGCGGCGCGGCGACGCCGAGAAGGGCCGTTTCGCCCTGAACGCCGCCGCCGAGCTGGTCCGCTACTACAACGACTATTTCGGCGTGAAGTACCCGCTGCCCAAGCTCGATCTGGTGGGCGCGCCCGGCGAGGCGGCCGGCGCCATGGAGAACTGGGGCGCGATCCTCTTCACCCAGACGTACCTCACCGTGGACCCGAAGCTCTCGACCGCGGCCGACCGGCAGACGGTCTACATGGTCGTCGCCCACGAGATCGCGCACATGTGGTTCGGCGACATCGTCACCATGGCCTGGTGGGACGACCTGTGGCTGAACGAGGGCTTCGCGAGCTGGATGGCCTCCAAGGCCACCGACCACTTCCACCCCGAGTGGAAGTACCTGCTGACCGCGCTGGCCGATAAGGACCAGGCCCTGCGGCTCGACGCCCGGAGCGCGACGCACCCGGTGGTCCAGCCGGTCGAGACCGTGGCCCAGGCCGAACAGGCCTTCGACGACATCACCTACATGAAGGGCGAGGCGGTGATCCGGATGCTGGAAGGCTATGCCGGGGCCGACGCCTGGCGCGAGGGCGTGCGGGCGCACATTCGCGACCACGCCTACGGCAATGCCACGAGCGCCGACCTCTGGCGCGCCATCGACAAGGCGGCCGGCAAGCCGGTCTCCGCCATCGCTCACGACTTCACGTTCCAGCCCGGCGTACCGCTGATTTCGGTGTCCGGCGGCACGGCCGCCACCCTTGCCCAGGGCCGGTTCGGCGCGGATGAGGCCTCCAAGACCCCGCAGACCTGGCGCACGCCGGTGCGGCTGCGCCGCCTCGCCGGCGGGGCTGTCCAGGAGCTCGTCGTTTCCGGCGACCGGCCGCAGCCGTCGCCCTTGCCCGGACCCGTCGTCGCGAACGCCGGCCAGACGGGCTACTTCCGGACCCTCTACGACGAGGCCGCTTTCGCGCCCATCGCCGCCCGGCTGGGCGCGCTGCCGGCGGCCGACCAGTTCGGGCTGCTGAACGACGGCTATGCCCTCGGCATGGCCGGCTATGGCCCGATCTCCAACTATCTGCGCCTCGTCGGCGCCCTGCCGGTCGAGGCCGACCCGCTGGTCTGGCGCGAGCAGGCCCGGGTCGTCGCGGGCATCGACGACTACTACGACGCCGGCCCGCGTCGGGACGCCTACCGCGCCTGGGCCACGGGCGTGCTGCACAAGGCTCTGGACCGCGTCGGGCTCGACGCCAGGGCTGGCGAGCCCGACAACGATGCGGTGGCCCGCGAGCGGCTGCTGGAGGCGCTGAGCCAGCTTGGCGACCGCGCCGTCATCGCGGAAGCGCGTCGGCGCTACGAGGCCGTCGGCGGCGAGCTCGGCAGGCTCTCGTCGGCCGTGGAACGCCGCTGGGTGCAGGCGACGGTCGCCCGGGCCGCCACGCCCGCCGAGTTCGACGCCCTGTTGGCCCTCGCCCGCCGCACGTCCGACCCGCTGGAGCGGCAGCGCATCTGGACCGACCTGGCCGCGGTGAACGACCCAGCGCTCGCCCAGCGCATGCTCGAGCTCGCCATCACCGACCAGCCGCCATCGAACACCGGCTCTCGGCTGGTGCAGGCGGTCGCCGCCGGTCATCCAGACCTGGCCTGGCGCTTCAGCCTCGCCAACCTTCCGCAGATCACCCGGAGCACCGACGCCCTGACCCGGTCCAGCTTCGCGCCCAACATCGCCGGCTATTCCCACGATCCGAAGCGCGCCGAGGAGCTGGAAGCCTACGCCAGGCAGAACATCCCAGAGGACGCCTGGGGCGAGGTGCGCGTCGCGCTCTCGCGGATCCGCACGGCCGCCGAAATCCGCGAAAAGCGGCTGCCGGGCGTCGACGCCTGGCTGACCGGGCGCCGCCGCCCGTAGCCTAAGGGCGCCTTCGCGCGTTGAGGCCTCCATGGCTGACGCGCCGAAGGATCTAGAAGGCCTGCTCGACGATCTGAACGAGGTCGCCCGGAGGGCCGGCCCGAAGGTCTCGGTCGAGGAAATCTACTGCGCCGTCGGCGAGCGCTCGTTCGGACCGCTCCTGCTGCTGGCGGGGCTGCTCGGCATGACGCCTGTCTCGGCCATTCCCGGCGCACCCACCGCGCTCGCGATCATGACCCTTCTGATCGCGGGTCAGCTCCTCTTCGGCCGCAAGACGCTCTGGCTGCCCCGCCGCCTGCTGCGGCTCTCGGTTCCGGCGGGCAAGCTGCAGTCCACGGTGAAGGTCGCCCGGCGACCCGCCCGGGTGGTCGACCGGATCGTCCGGCCCAGGCTCGCCTTCCTCACCGGCGGGCTCGCCGACAGGATCGTGGCGGCCGCCTGCATGGTGGTGGCCCTGGCCGTGCCGCCGCTGGAGCTGTTGCCTTTCGTGGCCTTCGTGCCCGCCACCGCCATCGCCGCGTTCGGCCTGGGCCTCGTGGCGCGCGACGGTCTCCTGATCCTCGTCGCGTTCATGGCCAGCGCCGGAACCCTCCTCCTGATCGCCCGGCAGCTGTTCTTCTAGCTCCAGTTGGCGTCCGGGCGCATCTTCATCGCCCGCGCGGCCTCGACGATATCCGCCAGGTCCACCGGATCGCTCAGCGGGTCCTCATCGAGCCGGGTGACGCGGTTCAGCCGCTTCTGCCAGCGACGCAGCTCGTCGCAGTAGGCGACGACAGGCACGCGCCGGAGATCGCCGTCGTCCTCGATGAGGTCGCACAGGCCGTTGTGGACCCAGGTCCCCTTGTGCCAGTCCGGCATGTCCACGGCGGGGAACAGGCAGACGCCGTGCAGATCGATGCCCATGTCGACGGCGGCGAGCGCCTCCTGCACCACGTCGCGCAGCCAGTGGTGGCGGCCCTCCTCGAGCCCGCTGGTCTCGGCCACGATCATCGGCCGGCGGTAGCGCTCGTAGGCGAACTTCAGCAGGTCGCAGAGCGGGACGATCCGGTCGTCGTAGCGCGGCAGGGCGGCGTGAGGGCCGTGCTCGCGATACTCCATCTGACCGAACGAGTAGCAATTGACGCCGACGATATCGAGGATGTCCGGCGTCCCGCCGAGTTCGGGGTGGCGCTTGCCGGCCAGAATGTCCCAGGCCACGAACGTGTCGTCGTAAGTCTCCTTCCACGCCGCCGGCGCCAGGTCGGGCCGATCCCGCGGCGCGACCACGTTGACGAGGGGATCGATGTGGACCATCCGCGCCTCAGGACAGACCTCGCGGATGGCTTTCACCGCCGCGATGTCGGCCGCGCACAGTCGCTTGCGGAATTCGAAGCGCCGTTCGCGGGTCCTGCCCCACGGCGCGGTCCAGGCCCATTCGCCGCCGCAGAAGGCGAAGAACGTGATCTCGTTCACCGGCGTGAAGAAGTGGGGTCCCGGCAGGCGCGGGATCACGTGCTCGGCCACGGCGCGGGCATAGTCGGCGAAGCGCAGGGCGAAGTCGGGCCCGAAGGGATCCGCGTCGTCGGGGTAGCCGTAATGGCAAAGGTCCCAGATGGGCAGCACGTGCTGGGCGTGCATCGCCTCGATCAGCGGCTCGATGGATGAGAAGTCGTAGCGGCCGGCGCCCTTGTCGATGAGCGGCCACGCCGCGCCCTCACGGGCGACGCCGATCCCCAGGTGGCGAAGGAAGGCGTAGTCCTCCTGGGCGTGTTCCCGATGGCGCGTCTCCGCGACGAGATCGCGGCGGCCCTGGTCCTTCCAGACGAAGGTCGAGCATTCGAAGCCGGACAGGAAGAAGGTCGGGAAGATGCCCTCGGAAGCGCCCATGGACGCCTAACCGGCGTGGAGCTTCGCCGTTCCCGGCGATCCGTGCCTTACCTGAAGAGGAGCAGCGCACCGCCTGCCAGCAGGGCCCAGAGCAAGGCCGATCCGAACACCGCGATGGCCAGGCCCGCGACCCGCATCCAGCGGACCCGCACCCGCCGGCGGCGGGGCAGCTCGACGATCGGAACGGGCGGCGGAAGGGCCGCCGGTCGCGGGACGTAGACCATTCGGCGAACCTAGCGGGCGGGCGCGCCAGGCTCTACCGAGCGGCTATCCATTCGTCGCACGCGCGACATCGCCCGTCGCAGCAGGGCGGCCGGCGGCGCGCCGGCCGCGCCCGAGCGCGTCAGCGATCCTTCTCGCGCTCGCCGATGGCCGCCTGGGCGGCCGCAAGGCGTGCGATCGGCACGCGGTAGGGCGAGCAGCTCACGTAATCCAGGCCGACCTTCTCGCAGAACTGGATCGAGGCCGGGTCGCCGCCATGCTCGCCGCAGATGCCCAGCTTCACACCTGGCCGCGCCGCGCGGCCGCGTTCGGCGGCGATCCGGATGAGATCGCCGACGCCTTCCTGGTCGAGGCTGACGAAGGGATCCTTCTCGAAGATGCCCTTCTCGATGTAGTGGCCCAGGAACCGGCCGCTGTCGTCCCGGCTGATGCCGAACGTCGTCTGGGTCAGGTCGTTGGTGCCGAACGAGAAGAACTCCGCGTTCTCGGCGAGATCGGCCGCGCGGATGGCCGCCCGCGGAAGCTCGATCATGGTGCCGACCATGTACTCGATCTGGCGACCCTTCTCGTCCATGACGGTTTTCGCCGTCCGGTCCGTGAGTTCGCGCAGGAACTTCATCTCCTCGCCCTTGGCGACGAGGGGGTGCATGATTTCCGGGATCGGCGCCGGGCGGCCCTCGCCGGCCACCTCGATGGCGGCTTCGAGGATGGCGCGGACCTGCATCTCGTAGATCTCGGGGTAGGCCACGCCCAGGCGGCAGCCGCGGTGGCCCAGCATCGGGTTCACCTCGTGCAGCTCCTGCGCACGGCGCATCAGCTTTTTCGGATCGAGACCGGTCGCCTCGGCCACGGCGGCTAGGTCTTCCTCGGTGTGAGGCAGGAACTCGTGGAGCGGCGGATCCAGCAGCCGGATGGTGACCGGCAGGCCTTCCATGATCTTGAACAGCTCGACGAAGTCCTGCCGTTGCATGGGCAGGATCTTGGCCAGGGCGGTCCGGCGGCCCGCTTCGTCGTCAGCCAGGATCATCTCGCGCACGGCGGCGATCCGGGCGGGATCGAAGAACATGTGCTCGGTGCGGCAGAGGCCGATGCCCTCCGCGCCGAACTGGCGCGCGGCCCCAGCGTCCATCGCGGTTTCGGCGTTCGCCCGCACCTTCAGCCGGCGGAAGCCGTCCGCCCAGCCCATCAGGGCGCCGAAGTCGCCCGACAGCTCGGGCTCGATCATCTTCACGGCGCCCGCCAGCACCTCGCCCGTCGAGCCGTCGATCGTGATGATGTCGTACGTCTTGAACGTCCGGCCGCGGCAGTGGAACTCCTGGGCCTTCTGGTCGATGCGGATCTCGCCGGCGCCCGAGACACAGGGGCGGCCCATGCCACGGGCGACCACGGCGGCGTGGCTGGTCATGCCGCCGCGGGCGGTGACGATCCCGCGGGCGGCGTCCATGCCGCGGATGTCCTCGGGGCTCGTCTCCTCGCGCAGCAGGATCACCGCCTCGCCGGCGCCGCCCAGCTTCTCGGCCTCCTCGGCAGTGAAGACAACCTTGCCGGTCGCCGCGCCGGGCGAAGCCGGAAGGCCCGTGGCGATAACGTCGCGGGGGCTGCCCGGATCGATCGTCGGGTGCAGCAGCTGGTCGAGGCTCTGCGGCTCGACCCGCATCACCGCCTCTTCCTTGGAGATGAGACCCTCTGAGGCGAGATCGACGGCGACCTTGAGGGCGGCCTTGGCGGTCCGCTTCCCGTTGCGCGTCTGCAGCATGTACAGACGGCCCTTCTCCACCGTGAACTCGATGTCCTGCATGTCGCGGTAGTGCTTCTCGAGCTTCTCCACGACGGCCTTGAACTGGGTGAAGACCTCCGGCAGCGCCTCCTCCATGGACGGCGACACGTCGCCCATTTCCTCGCGCGCGGCGCGGGTCAGGGGCTGGGGCGTGCGGATGCCGGCCACGACGTCCTCACCCTGGGCGTTGATCAGGAACTCGCCGTACAGCTTGTTCTCGCCGGTGGACGGATTGCGAGTGAAGGCCACGCCCGTGGCGCTGCTCTCGCCCATGTTGCCGAACACCATCGACTGGACGTTGACCGCGGTGCCCCAGCTTTCGGGGATGTCGTGCATGCGGCGGTAGAACTTCGCCCGGTCGTTCATCCAGCTCGCGAACACAGCGCCGATGGCGCCCCAGAGCTGCTCATGCGGGTCCTGCGGGAACGGCCGGCCCAGCTCGCCTTCCACGGCGCGCTTGTAGTCGGCGACGACGGCTTCCCAGTCCTTGGCGGTCAGGTCCGTGTCGACCCGGGCGTCCAGCCGGTCCTTATGCTCGTCGAGGATCTCCTCGAACATGTGGTGGTCGAGATCGAGCACCACGTTCGAGTACATCTGGATGAAGCGGCGGTAGCTGTCGAAGGCGAAGCGGCGGTCGCCGGAGAGCTTCGCAAGGCCGTCCACCGTCTCGTCGTTGAGGCCGAGATTCAGGACCGTGTCCATCATCCCCGGCATCGAGGCTCGGGCGCCGGAGCGCACCGAGACCAGCAGCGGATTGCCGGCGTCGCCGAAGGTCTTGCTGGTGAGCTCTTCGACCTTCTTGAGGCCCTGGGCGACCTGGTCCTTCAGGTCCGCCGGATAGCTCTTGCCGTTGGCGTAGTAGAAGACGCAGGCCTCGGTCGTGATGGTGAAGCCCGGCGGGACCGGCAGGCCCAGCGACGACATCTCGGCCAGGTTCGCGCCCTTGCCGCCCAGCAGGTTCTTCATCGAGGCGTCGCCATCCGCGCCGCCGCCGCCGAAGGCATAGACCCACCGCGTCTTCACCATCGTGTCGGCCATAACGTCTTCACCTCCACCCGACCGGCTTCAAGCGCCGGAGAAATCAGCCCGTGACCTGCGAGAAGTCCGCGACCCGCCCCATGGCGTCGCGAACCTTGGCCAAAAGACGCAACCGGTTGTCCCGTTCCGCCGGATTATCCGAGTTCACGAGCACCTTGTCGAAGAATGCGTCCACGGGGCCGCGCAGCGTCGCGAGTTCCGCCATGGCGGCCGCGAAGTCTTCAGCCTCGATCAGGCCGTCCAGCATGCCGTCCAGCGCCTCGACAGCGGCGACCAGCGCGACTTCCTCGGCCGGAGCACCGCCCATCTGAGCGGGCTCGCCGGTCGGCAGCGGGCCCTTCTTCTCCTCGGCCTTGAGGATGTTCACCGCACGCTTGTAGCCGGCCAGCAGGTTCGCCCCGTCCTCGGTCCTGAGGAAGGCGTCCAGCGCCTCGACCTTGGCCACGATGCGCACGAGGTCGTCATCGCCCAGGGCGAACACCGCCGCCACGAGGTCATGACGCTTGCCCTGTTCACGCAGGGAGACGGCCAGTCGGTCGGCGAAGAATTCGAGGACTCCGCCAGGGTCGGCGGCCGGCATCCGTGACAGCCACTCTGACTGCCATGCATCGAAAGGCTTTCCGAGCTCGCCGGCGAGCGCACCCCGAAGATCTGATGTGTGCTGTAAGATGCTCTTGAGATGCTCAAGATGATCGGCCTCAGCGTTAATGATGTCTCGGGCTGGGACATCGGGATGCTGATCTGCCAGATGCAAGAGCTGGTCGCGGGTCGCCCGCATGAACTGGCGACCAACGATGGCGCGCAAAGGCAACCGGATTTCGCTCGTGAGTACAATTCGGATAGCCCCGAGCGCGGCGCGACGAAGCGCAAAGGGATCGCGCGAGCCGGTGGGCTTCTCTCCGATGGCGAAGAAGCTCGTCAGCGTGTCCAGCTTGTCCGCCAAGGCCACCGTCGCGGCCACCCTCTCGGTCGGCACAGCGTCATTCGGCCCCTGCGGTCGATAGTGCGAGCGGATGGCCTCGACCACCGCAGCGTCTAGACCTTCGGCCTCGGCGTAGTAGCCGCCCACGATCCCCTGCAGCTCGGGGAACTCGCCCACCACGCCCGAGACCAGGTCTGCCTTGGCGAGCCGCGCGGCCTGCACCGCCTTGTCCTTGTCGGCGCCGACGATGGGCGCCAGCTCGCCGGCGAGCGCCGCAATGCGCTCCACCCGCTCGTACATCGTCCCGAGCTTGGCGTGGAAGGTGACGCCCTTCAGCTTTTCCAGCCGGTCCTCAAGCCGGGTCTTCCGATCCTCGTTCCAGAAGAACCGGGCGTCCGACAGGCGGGCCGAGAGCACCTTGGCGTTGCCCTTGGCGATCACCTGGCCGCCGTCGCGGGCCTGGATGTTGGCCACCGTCAGGAAGTGCGGCGCGAGCTTGCCCGTCTTGGGATCGCGGACGGCGAAGTAGCGCTGGTGGACGCGCATCGAGGTGCGGATCACCTCGGGCGGCAGGTCCAGGAACTCGGGGTCCATGTCGCCCAACACCGGCACGGGCCACTCGACCAGGCCCGCGACCTCGTCCAGCAGGCCGGCGTCCTCGACGAGTTCGAGGTTGCGGGCGAAGCACAGCGTCTTGGCGGCTTCGACGATCCTCTCCTTCCGCTCTTCGACATCGAGCACGACGGAGCGGTGGGAGAGCCCGTGGGCGTAGCCTTCGAAGTCCTTCACGAGGAACGGCTGCCCGTCGCTCATGAAACGGTGGCCTTCGGCGAGATTGCCGCTCGGGATGCCGTCGATCTCGAACGGCACGACCTCGCCGTCGAAGACGCAGAGGATGCGCCTGAGCGGCCGGACCCAGCGCAGCTTGCTGGTCCCGGAGACCATCGACTTCGGCCAGGGGAAGGCGCGGACGATCTGCTCGACCATCTCGGCGACGATCTCGGGCGTCGGGCGGCCGGGCTTGTGGACGTGGGCGAAGAAGACGCCGTCCCGCTCGGTCAGCTGGTCCTGGGTGAGGCCCGTCTTGCGCAGGAAGCCTTCGAGCGCCTGCGGCGGCGCGCCGACCTTGGGCCCCTTCAACTCCTCGTGGCGGTCCTTCTGGGCCGGCGGCAGGCCCTCGGCGACCAGGGTCAGGCGGCGCGCGCCGGCGAAGGTCTTCAGCGCCTCGGGCAGCAGGCCTTCCGCGGCCAGCTTCTCACGCGCCAGGCGTTCCAGGTCACGCGCGGCGGCAGCCTGCATGCGGGCGGGAATCTCTTCCGAGAACAGTTCGAGCAGGAGCTGGGGCATGGCCTAGACGTTCGCCCCTTGGCTTTCGACCCAGGCTTCCGCGCAGAGTTTGCACAGGTCCCGGATGCGGCCGATGTAGCTCTGCCGCTCCGCCACGGCGATGGCGCCGCGGGCGTCCATGATGTTGAACAGGTGGCTGGCCTTCAGCACGTGATCATAGGCCGGAAGCACCAGCGCCTGGCCCTGGCGCCCCCTGGAGCCGACGATCCGGCGGACCTCGGACTCCATCTCCTCGAACTGCTTCTTCAGGATGTCGACGTTGGCCACTTCCAGCTCGAAGGCCGAGAACTGCTGCTCGTTGGCCAGGTAGACGTCGCCGTACTTGAACTCGTCGTTGAACTGGAGGTCGTACACGCTGTCCTTGTTCTGCAGGTACAGCGACAGGCGCTCCAGCCCGTAGGTCAGCTCGCCGGCGACCGGGAACACGTCCAGTCCACCCACCTGCTGGAAGTAGGTGTACTGGGTGATCTCCATCCCGTCACACCAGACCTCCCAGCCCAGGCCCCAGGCCCCAACCGTGGGGTTCTCCCAGTCGTCCTCGACGAAGCGGATGTCGTGCAGCAGCGGATCGATGCCGATGGCTTCCAGCGATCCGAGGTAAAGCTCCTGCAGGTTGGGCGGGTTCGGCTTCAGGATCACCTGATACTGGTGGTGCTGGTGCAGCCGGTTCGGGTTCTCGCCATAGCGGCCATCCGCCGGACGGCGCGAGGGCTGCACATAGGCGACCTTCCAAGGCTTCGGCCCCAGCGTCCGGATCACGGTCATCGGCGAGAGGGTGCCGGCGCCCACTTCGACGTCGTACGGCTGCAGGATCATGCAGCCCTGGCGGGACCAATAGTCGTGCAGTTTCAGGATCAGGCCCTGAAACGTGAGGGGCTCGTCGGACATCGAAAAAGGGGCCGTTCGCAGGCGCAAAAAAAGTCGGCGGACCATAGGGCCCGCCGACCTTCGCTTCAAGCCACGCCCACCGGGTTTCCGGGGGCGCGGAATTCCGGGCGATCAGTTGCCCCGGGCGGCCGTACGCTTGCCGGCCCGCGACATCGGCTGGCCGTACTTCGCGCGGTTCTCGGCGGTGTCCGGAACCGGGCCGTTGGTGACCATCGTGGTCGTCACGCTCGCGCCCTGGCCGAAGCTGGTGGCCGAGGTGGCCGTCGCGCCGGTCGAGGCGGTCGTGTCCGTCGACGTGGACGACGAAACGCTCGCGTCGGTCGACGTGCTGGTGGAACCGACGGTGGAGCCGGTCTCCGTGCCAGTCGCCGAACCGGTGCTGGTCGTGTCGCTCGTCGGGGTCGACGGGCTGGTCGTGGTCGACTGGTCCGGCGTGGCGGACGAAGTCGACTGGGCCATGGCGGCGCCGGCCATGAGGGCCGAGGCCGCCGCGGCGGTAGCAAGGATCTTGAGGTTCATAGCTAGGAACTCCTGTTGCCTGGACGTCCGTCGCCCCACCCCGTTGTGGCGTAAGCTTTACTGCTGAGCCGGCGATTTGGTTCCCGCGGCAGTTGCAGAACTGGCCGAAGCTGCGCCCGTCGCAGCCGCGGGAGCGGCGTCGCCCTGCCCGGCCATCAACACCTTGTCGACCACGTGCAGCAGGCCCGAACCCGTGCGGATGTCGCTCTGCACGATGGTCGCGCCGTCGGCCTTCAGGGCCGCCTCGTCGCTGCCGTCGAGCAGCACCTGGTCGCCCGCGCCCGACGGCACCGGCCCCTTGGCGCCCTTGATCTTAGCCGAGTCCACCGGCGCGTTGATCACGTGGTGCAGGACCAGCTTCTGCATCGCCGTCTTGTCCGCCTGCAGGCGCGACAGCTCGGACGGCGGCAAGGCCGCGAACGCCGCGTCCGTTGGCGCGAAGACGGTCAGATTCTTGTTGGTCTTGAGAAGGCTCGTGAGGTTGGTCGCGTCCGTCGCCTTGATGAACGTCGTGAACTGGCCCGAGGCCTTGAGCGTGTCGATCAGGTCGCCGGCGGGGCTGACCTGCGCGGCCGAGCCCGCCGCCGGGGCGGCCTGGCCCGTCACGGCGGGGGCGGCCTGGCTCACGGCGGCCGCGGTCCCCTGCGTCTGAGTCTTGGCGGGCGCATCGCTGGTCGCCTTGCCGGTCGCGGCCTTCGCCTCCGCCTCGGTCTTGGCGGTGGCGGGCGTCTGAGCCAGCGCCGGAGCGGCGATCAGCGCGGCCGCGGCGGCGGCGGTCAGCAGGCGGGTCATCGACATGCGGTAGAGTCCTCGTATTCAAGAATGCAGGCAGCACAGCGGGCCCGCGCCTCGCGGAGCAGCCCGCCGTGACTACGCACGGAGATTGCGACGGGTTTCTGACCCTCACGGGGTCGTGAACCGCGCCGTACAAGCGTGGACGCCCGCGCGGTCCCCCATGCAGGGCGCCGCCGACGGCCCCTCGGCGGCCCAATCTGCACAATATTGCGGCACCCGACCAAAGCGGCGCCCACCGATCGGGCGCATCCCGCCTTCTTGCGCCGTTCGCCGCCCCGACAGTCCGGTCACCGGGGTCCCGCGGCCTAGCGTCTGGCCGACCGCTGCGAAGGGGATGGGTTCAAGAACGTCCGCAGCGGTCCCGAACCAACAAGAGGGGCAGGCCCGCCCACGAGGGCCGGACGCGGGAGCGAGCGGATGAAACTCATCATGGCGATCGTCAAACCCTTCAAGCTGGACGACGTGCGCGAAGCGCTCGTGGCCGCCGGCGTCGAGGGACTGACGGTTTCGGAGGTCAAGGGCTACGGCCGGCAGAAGGGGCAGACCGAGATCTATCGGGGCGCCGAGTACCAGATCAACTTCCTGCCGAAGGTGAAGCTCGAGGCCGTGGTCGACGACGCCGCGGCCGGCAAGGCGGTGGAAGCCATCAAGGCCGCCGCGTCCACCGGCAAGATCGGCGACGGCAAGATCTTCGTCCTCGACGTCTCGGAAGCCGTGCGCATCCGGACGGGCGAGACCGGCGCGGCCGCGCTCTAAATCGGGATGTGAGGGGAATAATCCGATGAAACTGTTGGGAACGAACAGGCTGGCCGGGCTCGCGCTCGCCGCCCTGATCGCCGGGGCGCCGCTCGCGGCTCCCGCCTTCGCGCAGGAGGCCGCGCCTGCCGCCGCCGCCGCGCCGACCGAAGCCGCGCCGGCCCCGGAGGCCGCCGCTCCTGCCGAGGCCGCGCCCGCCGCGGCCCCGGCCGAAGCCGCCGCCGCGCCGACGCCCGACAAGGGCGACACCACCTGGATGCTGGTCTCCACCATCCTCGTGCTGCTGATGATCCTGCCGGGCCTGGCCCTCTTCTACGGCGGCCTCGTGCGCCAGAAGAACATGCTGTCCATGCTGATGCAGGTGTCGATCGTCACCGTGATCGGCATGATGGCGTGGGCGTTCTGGGGCTACAGCCTGGCGTTCACGGACGGCGGCGGCCTCAACAAGTTCGTCGGCGGCTTCAGCAAGCTGTTCCTGAACGGGGCGCTCTACAACGCCGACGGGGCCTTCACGAACGTCGAGACCTTCTCGCGCGACGTGGTGATCCCCGAGATCGTCTTCGTCTGCTTCCAGATGACCTTCGCCTGCATCACCGCCGCCCTCGTGCTGGGCGGCGTGGCCGAGCGGATGAAGTTCTCCGCAGTGGTCGTGTTCGCCGTGCTCTGGCCGCTGCTCTCCTACTATCCGATGGCGCACATGACCTGGTGGTGGGCCGGGGCGACCTCGGCCTTCGGCCAGACGGCCGACGACCTGGTGGCCGGCGCTGGCCAGATCTGGGCCTTCGGCGCACTGGATTTCGCGGGCGGCACCGTGGTGCACATCAACGCCGGCGTCGCCGCCCTCGTCGGAGCCCTCATCCTTGGGCCGCGCAAGGGCTACCGGTCCGAGCCGATGCCGCCGCACTCGCTGACGCTGACGCTCGTCGGCGCGGGCCTCCTGTGGGTGGGCTGGTTCGGCTTCAACGCCGGCTCCAACCTGGAAGCCAACGGCTATGCGGGCCTGGCCATGGTCAACACCCTGCTGGCCACCGCCGCGGCGGGCTTCTCCTGGGCGGTCACCGAGTGGGTGACGCGCAAGAAGGCGTCGATGCTGGGTCTGGCCTCGGGTCTCGTCGCGGGCCTCGTGGCGGTCACCCCGGCCGCCGGCTTCGCCGGTCCCGTGGGCTCGATCGTGCTGGGTCTGATCGTGTCGCCGATCTGCGTGATCTTCTGCTCGGCCGTGAAGAACGCGCTGAAGTACGACGACAGCCTGGACGCCTTCGGCATCCACGCGGTCGGCGGGATCGTGGGCGCCATCGCCACCGGCATCCTGGTCAACCCGGCCCTCGGCGGCGCCGGCGTGGTGGACTTCACCAACGGCGCGGTCGGCTACGACGCCGGCGTGCAGATCATGGCCCAGGTGAAGGCCGTGCTGCTGGCCATCGTCTGGTCGGCGGTCGCCTCGGGCATCGTCTTCACCCTCATCAAGTTCACCCTGGGCCTGCGGGTCTCGGCGGACACCGAAGAGGAAGGCCTCGACATCGTCGAGCACGGGGAACGGGCCTACCACTCCTGACCTCGGGGGAGAGCTCAGGTCCGGCTTCGCGCCTGACTTGGGATGGAGTGGATGCGGGAGCCCTTCGGGGCTCCCGCTTTCGTTTGGGCTCAGGCCCAGGGACCGCCGAGGCGGCAGCGCCGCACCCACCAGTCCGGCGCCATGGCTTCCAGGCGCTCAGCAAGGCCCTCGGCTTCGATGTCCGACGCGCAAAGGGCGAAGCAGGTGCCGCCCGAGCCCGAGACCCGAGCCAGAAGCGTCTCGGGTTCGGCGCGCAGCGTTTCCAGTACAGCGCCGACCGCGGGCGCGACGGCCACCGCCGGCGCTTCCAGATCATTGCGAAGCACCGATAGCCAGGCCGCCGCCTCCTGCGGCGTCTCGATCGCCTCGGGCATCGGCGGACGTTCTACCGACCCGAACGCGCCCGAGGCGTCCAGCCGGCGGTAGACTTCCGGAGTCGAGACGGCGACGCCGGGGTTGACCAGCACCGCATCCAGCACGGGCAGCGCGGGCGCCGGCGAAAGCCGCTCGCCGTAGCCCTCCGCCAGCGTCGGTCGAGCCCACAGGCAGGCGGCCCCGTCGGCGCCGAGGCTGGCGGCCACCGCCTCAAGGCGTGCGTCGTCGATCGGCAGCCGAAGCGTCTCCCGCATCAGGCGAAGGGCCGCGCCCGCGTCGCCGGATCCGCCGCCCAGGCCGCTGGCCACCGGCAGCCGCTTCTCGAGCCGAAAGCCGACGACGGGCACAGGGCGCCGGGCTTCGGCGATCAGGGCGCGAGCCGCGCGGAGCACGAGGTTGTCGTCGTCACTCGACAGTTCAGCCGCGAAGGGGCCATCGATCACCAGGTCCACCGCCTCGGCCTCGGCGATCGTCACCACATCGCCGTAGTCGGCGAAGGTCATGAGGCTGCAGAGCGGATGGTAGCCGCTGGCGTCCGGCGCGCCGACATGCAGGAACAGGTTGACCTTGGCCGGCGCCAGCGTCGACGCCATGGGCTATTGCGTCGCCAGCTTCGGCGCCAGCGGCCCCTGCCCCGACGCCAGCTTGCGCTCGGCGTCGGCCTTGATCTTGGCGTCGGGCTTGAGCGTCAGGACGCGGCGCCACTGGAACACGGCCTCGTCCTTCCGTCCCACCATCCAGTAGGCGTCGCCGAGGTGGTTGTTGATCTCGGGGTCGCCCGCTTCCAGCTCGACGGCCTGCTCCAGCTTCTCGACAGCGGCCTTGTAGTCGCCGAGCCGATAGTGCGCCCAGCCCAGGCTGTCGATCATGGCGCCCGAACGCGGATTGGAGGCCACCGCCTTCTCGACCATGGCCATGGCTTCCTTCAGCCGCTCGCCACGGTCGATCCAGGTATAGCCGAGGAAGTTCAGCAGTTCCGGCTCGTCGGGCCGCAGCTTCAGCGCCGCCTCGAGATCGGCCTCGGCCTCGCTCCACCGCCCCATCTGCGAAAGCGCGGCGCCCCGGGCGTAGTACAGCCGCCAGTCGGGCGTGCGAGCCTCGCCGATCAGCTCGCCCAGCAGGCGGACGGATTCCTCGTAGTCCTCATTGGCCCGCAGCAGGTCCGAGAGGGTCAGCCGCGCGTCGGCGTCGCCGGTGGCGGCGGCTGCGCGCGCCAGCTTCACGGCCGTCGCCTTGTCCCCTTCCTGCTGATAACTCCAGGCGAGCTTGGCCTGGGCGGCGCCGTACTCAGGCGAACCCGGCTTCGGCCGCGCGTAGGCCGCCCGCGCGCCGGAAACGTCGCCCGCGCCCTGCAGGAAGTCGCCCACCATCAGCCAGGCGTCGTTCCGCTGGGGATCGAGCCGCAGCGCCAGCCGCAGATAGGCCAGGCCGATCTGCCCCTGCTTGGCGGCGATCATCGTCGCGGCCGGGGCCAGCATGGCTAGCGCCGCCCCCTCCTTCACGCTGGGCGCGGCCGGCGCGCTCTTGCCGGCGGCCGCCCGCGCCCGGGCGGCCTTCAGACCGACGCTGGACGGGCTGCGTCCCAGGCCGGCGTCGTAGAGCTTGATCGCGTCGGCGCGGCGGCCGCGCCGCTCCAGGAACCCGCCGTAGGCGAGGACGGTCAGTTCGGAGGGCGACTCGCTGCCGGTGATCGCCTTGAAGTCCGTCTCGGCCTCGTCGTACCGCCTGGCCCGTTCGTACAGGAAAGCCTGACCCAGCTGGCCGAAGTAGTCGACGGTCGGGTCGCCTCGGACTTGCGGGCGAACCAGCGAGGCCTCGACGTCGCCCGCCTGGGCCGCGGCCCAGGGCGCCAGGAGCGCGGCGGCCGAGCGGTGCGGGAAGCCGATCGCGTCGCCGGCCAGCTGCTCCTGGGCGATCTTGCCCTTGCCGGTGGCGATCGATTCCACGGCCTTCGTGAGCCGCCCCATGCGCTTGCCCGGCTCCGAGGCGGCGGGGCCGTCGGGCGCCAGCTGGGCGGCCTTGGAGATCTCTCCGGCCAGAAGCGCGGCGGTGAACGCCCGCTCTGCGACGGTGGACTCGTCGCCGCTTTGGGCCCGCGCCATGTCGAGGAACCGGGCCGCCTCGTCGCTGCGGCCCTCGGCCAGGGCGGCGTTGCCTGCCAGGAACATGCCGTAGGCGGTGTCGGCCGCAGCCGTCGCCACGCCGGGATCGGCCGGCCCTTCGGAGGTGGTGGCGCATGCAGCCAGCAGGACCATGGGGGCGGCGAAGGCGAGGAGACGAAGACGCATGCGCTGAGCTTGGGCGCTCGCGCGGCTCGCCGCAAGGCGGCCGCGCGGCAAAACGGCGCCCTTCGTCTACATGTTCGGGTAGTTCGGCCCGTCCCCGCCCTGCGGTGTTGTCCAGTCGATGTTCTGCGACGGATCCTTGATGTCGCACGTCTTGCAGTGGACGCAGTTCTGGAAGTTGATCTGGAACTTCGGGTTCTGGCCCGCGTCGTCGTACAGCACCTCGTAGACGCCCGCAGGGCAGTAGAGGCGGGCGGGCTCCCCGAACTTCGGCAGGTTCACCGCGATCGGCACGGACGGATCCCGGAGCTTCAGGTGCGCCGGCTGGTTCTCGTCGTGGTTGGTGTTGGACAGGAACACGCTGGAGAGCTTGTCGAAGCTCAGCACGCCGTCCGGCTTCGGATAGACGATCGGCTTGAAGTCCTTCGCCAGGCCGGTGGACTCCGCATCGCCCTTGGTGTGCGGCAAGGTTCCGAAGATCGAGAACCCGCCCAGCAGGTGGGTGGTCCACATGTCGAAGCCGGAGAAGGCGGTGCCCAGGGCCGTGCCGAACTTCGACAGCAGCGGCTTGGCGTTGCGGACGACCTTGAGCTCCTTCTTCACCCAGGACGCGTCGAAGGCCTGCTTGTACTCGACAAGCTCGTCGCCGGACCGGCCGGCGGCGATCGCGGCCGCCGCGGCCTCGGCCGCCATTATGCCGCTCTTGATGGCGTTGTGGCTGCCCTTGATCCGCGGCACGTTCACAAAGCCCGCGCTGTCGCCCATCAGCAGGCCGCCGGGGAAGTAGAGCTGCGGAATCGACTGCAGGCCGCCCTCGCTGATCGCCCGCGCGCCGTAGGCAATGCGCTTGCCGCCCGTGAAGTACTTGGCGACGTCCGGATGGTGCTTCCAGCGCTGGAACTCGTCGAAGGGCGACAGCCAGGGGTTCTGGTAGTTCAGGTGCACCACGAAGCCCACGGCCACGTAGTTGTCGCCGAAGTGGTACATGAAGCTGCCGCCGCCGGTCTTGTCGTCCAGCGGCCAGCCCAGGGTGTGCACCGCCAGGCCCGGCTGGAACACATCGTCCGGGACCTGCCACAGCTCCTTGATCCCGATGCCGTACTTCTCGGGATTGCTGTCCTTGCACAGGCCGTACTTGTGCTTGAGCACCTTGGCGATCGAGCCGCGCACGCCCTCCCCGATGAAGACGTATTTGCCGTGCAGCTCCACGCCGGGCTGGTAGTCCGGACCGGGGCCGTCCTTGGTCATGCCGAAGACGCCGGCGACCACGCCCTTCACCTCGCCGTTCGGGCCGAACACGGCTTCCGAGGCCGCCATGCCCGGATAGATCTCGACGCCCAGACCCTCGGCCTGCTGTCCAAGCCACCGGCAGACGTTGCCGAGGCTGGCGATGTAGTTGCCGTGGTTGTTCATGAAGGGCGGCATCGCCCAGACGGGCAGATCCACGCTGCCCTGCGGGCCCAGGACGGTGAACTTGTCCTTGGTGACAGGCGTCTCCAGCGGAGCACCGAGTTCCTTCCAGTTCGGGAAGAGCTCGCCGATGCCCTTCGGGTCGATCACGGCGCCGGAAAGGATGTGGGCGCCGACCTCCGAGCCCTTCTCAAGCACGGCGACGGTCAGGTCCGGATTGATCTGCTTCAGCCGGATCGCGGCGGCCAGGCCCGAGGGACCGGCTCCGACGATGACGACGTCGTATTCCATGCTCTCGCGTTCGACGCCTTCGCTCATGGCGGCCTGGCTCCTCAATCCCCTTCGCGGCAGGTCCCCTCGCCTGCCGTCTCGTCGCGGGTCTTATCGGGATGTCACGCGGGGGTGGTCAAGCCGGAAGCCGCAGAAAGGCTGGCGCTTTCCCGGCGGACGGACGCCGGCGGCCGAACCGCCGGCGTCGGCTTCAGTAGTAGTCGCTGAGGGTCAGCGGCACAGTCTGGCCGCCCTGCAGCGTAAGCATCAGCGTCTGACCCGCGGGCGCCGTCCGCAAGGCCGTGAAGCCCGCCATGCCCAGCTCGGCGGCCGGCCGCCCGTTCACCGCTTCGATCACCTGACCCGGCTTCAGCCCGGCGGCCTCCGCGGGCGAGCCCGGCGCCACCACCGCAATCTTGAAGGCGCCGTCCACAAAGCGGGCCAGCGCGCCGGTGCGATCCTTGGCGAACGGCGCAGCCGCGGCGTCGAGACGCGGCTTCAGCAGGATCCGGTTGCGGGCATAGTCGGTAGTCAGCTCGAACCGGCTGAGGATCGGCATACCGACGTTGCCGCTTGAGTTGCCGACATTGAACGAGCTGTTGTCCTCGTCGCCGAAGGTGGCGGGAATGTCGTGGAACTCGACGCCTGCCAACGTCAGGCTGCGGACGGTGGCGACGCTCCGGGGCCGCTGTCCGCCGACCCCGCCCGACATGCCCTTCGAGACCTTTCGGTCCGACAGCATGCCGGCCGGCTTCCACAGCCGCGGATAGACCAGCAGGGCCTGGCCGTTGCCGAGGTCGAAGTCCATGAGCACCGGTTCGCCGCCCTCGATTGAGACCGGGATGGCGTGAAGGCCCGCCACGTTCGTTACCGGCACCGGCACGACTCCGGCCGGGGCCCGATAGCGCACCGGATCGTGGAAGGTGATCGTCTGGCCCTGGAAGTCGAGCTGCACCGTCAGGGCGTTAAGCACCTCCTTGCCCAGGATCACCGGCAGCGGCCGGCCGATGACCGCCGCAATCGGCTTGAGGTCCATCAGGGCGACGGTGAGGTCCCTGAGCTCGACGTCCCCCAACCGGATGTCGACCCCGCTGGCCAGTTCGGCGACATCGCGTCCGCCCGTGCCGACCGCAGCGACCATGCCAGAGGGCTTGATGCCGAGGCTCTCGGCATAGGCCTTGTCCAGGACGGTCGCCTCGGCGCCGCTGTCGAGCAGGACGTGCGTCGCCGCGCCGTTCACCGTCGCAGGGATGTTGATGCGCGTGCCGGCGAACAGCTCGAAGGCGAGCGGATCGGTCTGCACGCGGCCTGCAGGGAAGCTGTAGAGCTTCCGCGAAGCCGGCCTCGCGAACGCCGCGGGGTCCGGCTTGGGATTGATGTCGACCTTGGTGAGCACCGTCGTCGTCACGATCGGCTCGCCCTCGGTGCGCTGCACCTGACGGAACGGCATGCGGACGCCCTCCACCATCCGCCAGTCGTCAAAGCGGGTCGTGGTCGTCACGCCCTCCTCGGTCGTGCGGTCGGCGATCAGCGCGCCGTCCGTCGGGTCGAGCAGCAGGTCGTAGCCGCTCTCGCCGGTGAAGCGGATGCGCAGGACTTGCACGGTCCGGCCGTCGAACACCTCGTCCTTCTCGAGCGAGACCTTGCCGTGGCGACCGTCCAGCGCGTCGTCAAAGGCCGTGAGGCGGCGACGCGCGGCCTCTTCGGCGGACGCCTTGCCCGCGTCCTCGACCTGACCGCTGAGGGTCACCGTCCAGCCGCTGTCGCCGACCAAGGCGCGCCGGATGTCGGCCGAGCCCAGGACGATACGTTCAGCCAGGCGACCGGGCTCGATGCGGCGGTCCAGGGTTCCCTTGAAGCGGCCGTTGTCCAGCGTTCCCTGCACCACCACGCCGGCAGCCTTCTCGAAGGCCGGGCCGCCCCGCCAAGCGACATAGCGGCCGACCGCATCGCTTGTCGGATCGGCCCAGGCCAAGCCGGGAGCGGCCAGCGCCAGCGCGGCCGCGGCGAAGAGGGTCTTCATCTATGGTCTCCGGATAAGGGACTGGTCAGGCTCGCGAGGCCCGGCGGCCGCGAACCGAACAGCGAAGGGTCGAAGGGAAGGTCGAAGCCGGTCGCCCTCGCGCCCAGCACGATCTCCGCGGCAAGGCCGCTGTGCTGGAGGCACGCGAGATAGGCGCTGTCGGTCCACACGCCGTGCAGGCGCTGGGCGCCGTCGTGCGACAGGAGCGCGGTGAGATGCTCCTGCCCGTCGCAAACAAGGGTGATCTGCTGGCCCGGCCAGTTGGCAAGCTGCGCCGGGGCGGTGGGCTGGCGGATGCTCGCCAGCGGGGTCTCGACCGCATCGTAGATCTGGCCGGCGACGCGCACGCCGCGGGCCTGGGCCTTGCGTAGCTCCGGCTCGAGCTCGGCGAACGGAAGCGGGAAGAGATCGAACAGCAGGACGTCCGTGGCCGCCTCGATCATCGCGCGCGCTCGGCCGAGGACCTGATCGGCGTCCTTCAGCGCGTACAGACGCGGTTCGCCGGCCCCGGGCTTCAGCGCCTCCAGACCGTCGAGGGCGGCCCGGCTACGCTGGGCGAACCGGCTCTGGAGCGTGGCCATCAGCTCGCGGGCGGGCACGGCGCGCCAGGCGCGGCCATCGACGTCATCGACCAGCACGGCGCCCTTCGCCGAGAGGGACTCCAGCGCCGCATAGGTGTTGGCCGACGCCTTGCCCACCGCCTTCGCCAGGCGGTACCCGGTGCCGGAGCCCATCCGCACCAGTTCGCAGTAGATCAAGGCCTCGGTTTCGGTGAAGCCGAGGTCGAGCAATGCGCCGACAGGTGTCGTAGTAGTCATAGCTGCTACTAGTATCCAGCCGCAGCGCCCGTCCAGTTAAGCTCGCGTAATGTGCGACGCGCTCGAGCGCCGGCTTTCGCGAGCAGGCCGGGCGCCGTAAGCATCGAAAACCGATGCCCGACGCTTCGACCTATGCCGTCGCCGAAAGCCTGCTCGCCTTCTGGGCCGAAGCCGGGGTCGACGCCGTGCTGCTGGACGAACCCCTCGACCGCATCGAGGCCGGCAAGATCCTGCCGCCGCGCCCGGCGCCCTCGCCGCTGGCCGTCGCGACGCCGCCGCCGCGACCCGGCTCCGTCGTCGCCGCTGCGCCGGATGTCTCCGCCGCGGTCGCCCAGGCCCAGGCGCTCGCCGCCGCCGCGCACGACATGGAGGCGCTCGCCGCGGCCATCGCCGGCTTCGAAGGCTGCGGCCTTCGGTTCGAAGGCGCGTCGACTAAGGCGGTCTGCTGGCGCGGGCTCCAGGGCGCGCCGGTAATGGTGATCGGCGAGGGTCCCGGCGCGGAGGAAGACCAGCAGGGCCTGCCCTTCGTCGGCCGCGCGGGCAAGCTGCTGGACAAGATGCTGGCGGCGGCGGGCCTCAGCGACCGGGTCCTGATCACTAATACCGTCTTCTGGCGGCCGCCGGGCAACCGGACCCCCGCGCCGCATGAGCAGGCGATCTGCCAGCCCTTCCTCGAACGGGCCATCCAGCTGACGGCTCCGAAGATGCTGCTGCTCGCCGGCGGCGCGTCGGCCAAGAGCCTGCTGAAGAAGGACGAGGGCATCCTGTCGCTGCGCGGCCGCTGGTTCGAGTGGCGCTCCAGCGACGGCGCGATCGAGCTGCCTGCGATGCCGACGCTGCACCCCGCCTTCCTGCTGCGCCAGCCCGGCGCCAAGAAACGTGCGTGGAGCGACCTTTTGACCTTCACGGAACGACTTGATCGTCCCGAGCGCCCTGCCTAGCCTGAGTGCTTCGATTTTCGGGAAAAAGGGTTCGCGTTTAGGCGACGTTAGACACGCCGGCGCGAATAGGGTCCGCATGACGCTCGCAAAGCGCCTGTGCGTGGGGGCAGCCGCCCTCCTCATGTCCGGCTGGGCCGGACAGGCTCTGGCCGATTCCGCGCGCCCGTTGTCCGATCGCGACGCCCGTGCGTATCGCGCCGCCTTCGCCGCCGCAGACCAGGGCGACTTCGTCGGGGCCCAGCTGGAGCTCGCCGAAGTGAGGGACTCGTCCCTGCTCGGCTACCTCTCGTTCCGCCAGCTCATGCACCCGACCGCCCACAAGGCGAGCTTCGAGGAGCTTTCGGGCTGGCTCGGACGCTTCCGCGATCTGCCGCTGGCCGACCGAGTCTTCTCGCTGGCCAAGCAGCGCAAGCCGGCCGATGCGCCGCCGCCGCCGGTTCCCGCGGTCTCGGGCATCGACAGCAAGCGCAGCGAAGCGACCTTCGCCGCGCGCGACGCCTTCTACTCGGGCGACGCCAGGCGCGCCTACGCCCTCGCCGTCGACTGCGCCGATCGCTGGATCGCCGGGCTCGCCGCCTTCCGCCTGCGCGATTACGCCACCGCCCAGGACTATTTCGCTCAGGTCTCCAGCGACGAGGACGAGGACGTCTGGCAGCGCTCGGCCGCCGCCTATTGGGCCTTCCGCGCCGCCACCGCCGTGGGAGACCCCGCGGCGGGCCAGGCGTTCCTGCGTCGCGCGGCCCTGAACCCGCAGACCTTCTACGGCATGCTGGCGGCGCGCCAGGTGCAGCTCACCACGGCGGCCACCGGCGATATCGTGCTGGCCAGCTTCCGCACGCCGGCCCCGCCATCCGCGCCCCGGACCCACGCCCGGACGACCTCCCCCGAGATGCTGCGCTTCATGGAAGGCCAGCCGCGCGCGCACCGCGCCGCCGCCCTCGTGCAGATCGGCCGGATGGAAGATGCCCGGCAGGAGCTGCGCGTCGGGCTGGCGCTCGCCAAGACGCCGGTCGAGCGCGACAACTGGAAGGCCTTGATGGCCGAGCTGACCCCTGGCTCCGGAGAGAACGTCGGGCCCGGCTACCTGACGCTCGGCGACTATCCGCTCCCGTCGCTGGAGCCGCGGGACGGCTTCACGGTCGACAAGGCGCTGGTCTACGCGATCGTCCGCCAGGAAAGCCGCTTCAACCCGGCCGCCATTTCACCGGTCGGCGCCATCGGCCTGATGCAGGTGATGCCGTCTTCGGCCGCCCTCGCGACGGGGGACGACAAGCTGAAGAGCGACTACAAGCTCCTGCTCGACCCGGCGACGAACCTCAGCGTCGGCCAGGCCTATATCGGGTGGCTCACGGATCGCGGCGTCGGCTACGACCTGCTCCGCATCGTGGCGGCCTACAACGGCGGCCCTGGGGCGGTTCTGAAGACCCTGCGCAACGTGGGCGATGACGATCCGCTGATGATGATCGAGTCCCTCCCCGCGCTGGAGACCCGTGACTACGTCGAGAAGGTGGTCGCCGGCTACTGGGCCTACAAGCGCATGTTCGGCGAGGACACCCGTTCGCTCGACGCCCTGGCGACCGGCGCGCGCACCGTCGACCTGCGCCTCGACCTATCCAACCCGCAGGGGCCGCAGCCCCAGCTGACGGCGAAGACGCTTCAGGTCGGGGTCCTCAAGACGGGCCACGCGGCCGCGCTCGACTAGGACGCCGTAAGGCGGCCGTTTTCCGAACAGCCCGCCGCCGCCCACGCCCTCGACGAGGGCCGAGCCGCCGCCGGACGCGAGGTGTTCGCCCAACGCCTCCACCCAGCCGTCGCGCAACCGAAGCTCGGGCGCGGCCACCAGCACGAGTTCGCTCTTCGCCCAGGCCAACGCCTGCTCGATCGTGTCGGCCGGCTCCGCACCCATCTCCTCGCAGATGGCAGCGACGGCGTCGGAGTGCGGCGCGACGAGGAACACCTCCTTGATCAAGCCCTCCACCGCGGCGGCCGTGAGCTGCGCCAGCAGCGCGGGCAGTCTGCGGGCCTCGCCCCGCGCATCGACGATCACTGAAAGCATGGCCAGACAAGCGCCGCGGATTGGCCGGCCGTCAACTCAGTTCTTGTTATGTTCTAAGCGCGCGGATACATTCGTTCCGTGTCGACCTTCACCCAGCAGATCCGCGGCCGTGGCGCGCGGTCCAACGCCACCGGGCGCTACGAGTCCCAGCTCCGCGAGGCGTTCGACGACGGCTGGACCTCCGACGACGAGGCCTGCGCGCCGCTGAAGACGACCGTCACGCCCGAGAAGGCCAAGGTCATCATCACCCACAACGACAGCCCCGACGTGGGCTTCTCGGCCTCGATCAATCCCTACCGGGGCTGCGAGCATGGCTGCATCTACTGCTATGCCCGCCCCGCCCACGCCTACATGGGCCTCTCGCCGGGCCTCGACTTCGAGTCCAAGCTCTTCTTCAAGCCTGAGGCGGCCCGTCTTCTCGAGCGCGAGCTCTCGAAGCCGAAGTACCGCCCCGAGCTGATCCACATCGGCGGGAACACCGATCCCTACCAGCCCCAGGAACGCCTGCTGCAGGTCACCCGATCGGTGATGGAAGTCCTGGTGCGCTTCCGCCATCCGTTCTCGGTGATCACGAAGTCCGCGCTGATCGTCCGCGATGTCGACCTTCTGGCCAAAGCGGCCAGCCTCAACTTGGTGAGGGCGGCGCTGTCGATCACCAGCCTGGACCGCAAACTCGCCCGTTCCATGGAGCCCCGATGCGCGACGCCCGAGAAGCGGCTGGACGCGGTCAGGCGGCTGTCGGACGCGGGCGTGCCGGTCACAGTGCTGTTCGCCCCCTGCATCCCCGGCCTCAACGACCACGAGATGGAGGCTGTCCTGGAACGCGCCGCCGGGGCCGGTGCGACGGGCGCCGCCTATGTCGCGCTGCGCCTGCCCCTCGAGATCAAGGACCTGTTCCGCGAGTGGCTCGAGAGCGACCATCCGGATCGCGCCCGGCGGGTGATGTCGCTCGTCCGGCAGATGCGCGACGGCAAGGACTATGACTCGCAGTGGGGCAGCCGCATGAAGGGCGAAGGGCCTATAGCCGAGCTCATGGCCAAGCGTTTCGAAGCCGCCAAGAAGCGTTACGGCCTGCACGGCCGATGGGGCGACCTCGACACCTCGCTGTTCCGCGCGCCGCCCAAGCCCGGCGATCAGATCGACCTCTTCGGCGCTTAGACCGCCTCGGCGACGAAGCGCCGCCGCGACGGCTCCAGCCGCCCTTGCCCCGCCAGGCGAACGATGCGGAGGAAGTGCGGGCATTCCATAGGGCTCGACGCCGGACAGGCGGCCGCGTGGCGGAGGCCGTCACGCATGGCGCTGAGGCGGCGGATGGTTCCGTCCAGGTCGTCGGCCTTGGCGAGCAGGCGCCGCCGTTCGATCCGCGGCGCGCCGTCGGGCGCGAACATCTCGGCGATCTCGTCGAGCGAGAAGCCGGCCGCGCGGCCCAGCGCGATCAGCGCCAGCCGCTCCAGAACCTGGGGCTCGAACAGGCGCTTCAGCCCTCGACGCCCGACAGAGGCGATGAGCCCCTTCTCCTCGTAGAAGCGCAGGGTCGAGGCCGGCACGCCGGACCGCTTCGCCACGACGCTGATGTCGAGCTCACTCACCGCTTGACCTCAAGTGCACTTGAACTTGCACACTGCCTGGAACGCCTGCGCCATGCAATGCGAGGAACCCAAGATGTCCGAGACCATCCAGCCCAATCGCGACCAAGCCGCCCAGTGGAACGAGGCCAGCGGGCCCGCGTGGGTCGAGCTCCAGGCGGTGCTCGACCGCATGCTGGCGCCGTTCGTCGACGTGCTGACCGACGAAGCCTTTCCGGGCCCGGGCGGACAGGTCCTCGATATCGGCTGCGGCGCGGGCGCGACCACGCTGGCCATGGCCGGGCGCCTGGGGCCGAACGGCCGGGCGCTGGGCGTCGACATCTCGGGCCCGCTGGTGACCGCCGCCCGCGCGCGAGCCGAGGCCGAGGGCGTCGGCAACGCCGCCTTCGTAGAGGCCGACGCCCAGACCTATCCCTTCGAGGCGGAGGGCTTCGACGCCGTGATCTCCCGCTTCGGCGTCATGTTCTTCGAGGACCCGGAAGCCGCCTTCGCCAACATCCGGCGGGCGGCCCGCAGGGACGCAACGCTCGCCTTCGTCGCCTGGCGCAGTCCGGCCGACAATCCCTTCATGACCGCCGCCTGGCGCGCCGCCGCCCCGTTCCTGTCCGCGCTTCCGACGCCCGAACCGAACGCGCCGGGTCAGTTCGGCTTCGCCGACGGCGAGCGCACCGCAGGCATCCTTCGCGCCGCGGGATGGCGCGACGTGGAGGTTCGGCCGCTGGATGCGGCGGCCGTGGTGGCGGTCGAGGATCTGCGCCGGTATCTCCAGCGCATGGGACCGGTCGGCGCGGCCCTGCGGCTGGCGGACGAGGCGACGCGGACCCGTGTGACGGACGCCGTGGAGGCCGCCTACGCGCCTTTCATCGTGGACGGCGCCGCCCGCTACGTCGCCGCCTGCTGGAAGGTGACCGCCCGCGCCTAGGCGGGCTCCGCCGCCAGGCTCTTCGCCGCCTCCGCCGTGATCTCGAACGAGCGCAGGCGGGCCTGGTGGTCGTAGATCTGGGCGGTCACGATCACTTCGTCCGGTCGGTAGGTCTCGACGAACGTGCGCAACCCGTTCCGCACCGTCTCGGGTCCGCCCACGACCGCCTTGGCGAGCGCGCCCTGCTCGGCGGGCGAGATCCCGACGGCGGCGAGGCGCTGGTCCATGTCGTCGACAGGCGGCGGCAGCGGTGACGGCCTGCCGGTCCTGAGGTTCAGGAAGGCCTGCTGCAGGGACGTGAACAGCCGCCGGGCCTCGGTGTCCGTCTCGGCGGCCACCACGTTGAGGGCCAGCATCAGGTGGGGCTCGGCGAGCTGGGCCGAAGGCTTGAAGCTGGTGCGGTAGATATGGATCGCCTCCTCCATCTGCGCCGGAGCGAAGTGGGACGCGAAGGCGTAGGGCATCCCCAGGAGCGCGGCGAGTTGGGCGCCGAAGGTGCTGGAGCCCAGCATCCAGACCGGCACGTCGAGGCCTGCGCCGGGCACGGCGCGGACGAGCTGGTTCGGCTGGGCCGGCTGGAAGTAGGCCATCAGCTCGACGACGTCCTGCGGGAAACGGTCGACGTCGCCCACCAGCGTGCGGCGCAACGCCCGGGCGGTCATCTGGTCGGTGCCGGGGGCGCGACCGACGCCCAGATCGATGCGGCCTGGGTATAGGCTGGCCAGCGTGCCGAACTGCTCGGCGATCACCAGAGGTGCATGGTTGGGCAGCATGATGCCGCCGGCGCCGACGCGGATGGTGCTGGTTCCGCCCGCCACGTACCCGATGACGACCGCCGTCGCCGCCGACGCGACGCCCGGCATGTTGTGGTGCTCGGCGAGCCAGAACCGCCGGTAGCCCAGCCGCTCGGCGTGCTGCGCCAGGTCGAGGCTGTTGCGGAAGGACTGGGCGGCGTCGGAGCCTTCCAGGATCGGGGACAGGTCGAGGACCGAGAGAGGAACCATGCGCTTGAATATGGGTCCCGCTCAGCGCTGGAACACCCCCACCAATTCTATGTGCGGGGACCAGAGGAACTGATCCACGGGCATCACGGCCTCCAGCCGGAAGCCCGCATCGATGAGGGTTCGTGCATCCCGGGCGAAGGTCGCGGGATTGCAGGAGACGCCGATCACCCGCGGGACGGCGGACCGGGCGAGTTGCGCCGTCTGCTCGGCCGCGCCCGCGCGCGGCGGGTCGAACACGACGACGTCGGTCTTCTTGAGCTCCTCCGCCAGCATCGGGCGTCGCACCAGGTCCCGGGCTTCCGGCGTCACGGCATGCAGCCCCGGCAGGCTGGCCAGCACCGCGCCCAGCGCGGCCACCGCCTCGGGCGCGAAGTCGGCGGCATGGACCGGCGCGATCTCGGCGAGGCGGAAGGTGAAGGTGCCCACGCCGCAGTAGAGGTCGGCGATGCGCGTCGCGCCCGCCGCCGACTTGGCGACGAACTCGGTCATGGCCGCCTCGGCCCCGCGGGTGGCCTGCAAGAAGGCGCCCGGCGGCAGGGCGACGGTGGCGGGCCCGAGGCGCACCAGCGCACTGCGGGCCTGGTAGGCGACCTCCCCCGCCAGGGTGACGCGCGCGAAGTCCGCCTCGGCCGCGCGCTCGGCGACCTGCATGCGGGCGTCCGCCGACAGGCCGCCGCTCTTCGCCTCGACGCCGGTGATGTCGATATCGAGACCGGTGTCGGTGAGCGTCACGTGCAGGGAGGGCGCCGACTTCGGGTGCTCGAACAGCGGCGCGGCGAGGCGCTTCAGCGCCGGGATCGCCGCCTGGATCGCAGGGGCGGAGATCGGGCAGACGGCGATGTCCACCAGGTCCCACGATTTCCGGGCCTTGTAGCCCAGGCGGGCGGCCTCGCGGCTTCCGCGGCGCGCATGCAGCGTGACCCGTCGGCGCGTGCCAGGCTCGGTGGCGTAGGGCGGCAGGAACTCGGTGTCGATATGCTGGCGCGCCAGGGTCGTGCGCAGGCGCTCGACCTTCCAGGCCAGGTACGGCGCATGCGCCCAGTGTTGCAGGGCGCAGCCGCCGCAGGCGAAGAAGTGCGGGCATGGCGGCTCCACGCGCTCGGCGCTGGGCCGGAGCACCTCCAGCAGCTCGCGCCGCTCGCCGCTGCCCTGGACGCGCACGCGCTCGCCCGGGAGGACGAACGGCACGAACACCGGGCCTTCCGCAAGCCCGTCGCCCTCGCCGCCGACGGCCTGGATCTCGAGCTCGACCGGCGGGCCCGGCGGCGGCCTGGGATTGGGTCGGCGTGGACGGGGCTTCATGCGCAGGCCTTGGCGGGCGCCACGGTTAAGTCCCAATGAACGAACATGAACGACATTCTCAACATCCGTTCAGCTTGCGTAGCCCAGCTTCGGTTCCGACATGGCCAAGAGGCCTGCGCAAGATTCGAGAGAGGGATTTCCGGAATGTCCAAGCGTGTCACCATCAGGGCTGGCCTGGCCGCGGTCGCCGGCCTGATGGCCCTGGGCGCGGGTGCGGCCCAGGCCCAGCCCTACGGCTACTACGGCATGGGCTCGGGCGGGTACAGCTACGACGCCTGCAAGCGCGAGAAGACGAGCCGCGGCACGGTGGGCGCGCTGATCGGCGGCACCATCGGCGCGGTGATCGGCTCGAACGCCGCCGCCCGGGGCGTGCGCACGGAAGGTTCGCTGCTGGGCGGCGCCCTGGGCGCAGCCGTGGGCGCCGGCGTCGGCAACTCCAGCGCCGCCTGCACCTCCGGGCAGTACACCGCCCCGCCGCCCCCGCCGCCGCCGATCGAGTCCAGCTACTACGGCCCGCGCGGCGGCTACTACGACCGCGACGACTACGCCTCGTACCGGGACGACTATGCCTACGGCCGCCGCGGCGAACGCTACCGGCTGTCGGGCAACTCGCCGGACGCGGACGGCTGCACCCTGGCGGAGAGCCCGATCTACATGCCCGACGGCCGCACCCAGACCCGCTTCGTGCGCGTCTGCCGCGACAGCTCCGGCCGCTACGCCGTCGTCGACTGATTTCGTCCCAGCATCTGTCCTTCGGGCCGCCCGCCACCCGCGGGCGGCCTATTTTTTTGCCCAGAGCAGGAATTCGCGGTTGCCGTCGCCGCCGGCAATGGGGCTGTCGGCGCTCGCCTGAACCCGCCAGCCGCTGGCCGTCAGGAACCCTTTCACGCCGTCCAGCGCCGCTTCCCGCGCGGCGGCGTCGGTGACGAGACCGCCCTTCCCCACCCGTTCGGGCCCAACCTCGAACTGCGGCTTCACGAGCGCAACGAGATCTGCGCCCTCAGCCGCCAGCGCCAACGCCGCCGGCAAAGCCTTCGCCAGGCCGATGAAGCTTACATCGGTGACGATCAGGTCCGGCGGCTCCGGGATCAGGACCGCCGTAAGGTCCCGCGCGTCCACGCCTTCGAGACTCACGACCCGTGCTTCGTCCCTCAGCCTGGGATGAAGCTGCCCGTGGCCGACGTCCACGGCATAGACCCGCAGCGCGCCGCGGGTCACGCAGACCTCGGTGAAGCCGCCCGTGGACGCGCCGACGTCCAAGACGATCCGGCCTTCGACCGCCACGGGCCACAAATCCAGCGCATGCACCAGCTTCAGCGCGCCCCGGCCGACCCAGGGATGCGCCGCCTTGGCGACGAGCTCCGCACCTTCGTCCAGCAGTTCGGACGCCTTGGCCACCGGCCGGCCGTCGGCGGTGACGCCGCCGGCCTCGATCGCGGCTCGGGCCTTTGCGCGGCTCTCGAAGGCCCCGCGCTCGACCAGCAGGACGTCGGCCCGCTTCTTCAGGCGGCCGCCTCGCCCTCGAAAAGCTTCTTGAGCTCGTTCTTGAGGATCTTGCCGTTGGGATTGCGCGGCAGGGTCTCGCGCCAGAACTTGATCGCCACCGGCACCTTGAAGGCGGCCAGGCGCTCGGCGACGTGGGCCCGGAGCTCGTCCTCGCTGGCTTCGGCGCCCGGCTTGAGCGTCACCACGGCGGCCGGCTCCTCGCCCAGCGTCCGGTGCGGCACGCCAACCACGGCCGCGTCCATAATCGCGGGGTGGTCGTAGAGGACGTTCTCCACCTCGACGCAGTAGATGTTCTCGCCGCCGCGGATCAGCATGTCCTTCGCGCGGTCGATGATGAAGCAGAAGCCCTCTTCATCGATGCGCGCCAGGTCGCCCGTCCGCACCCAGCCATCGACGAAGGTGGTCGCCGTCGCCTCGGGCTTGTTCCAGTAGAGCTTGCAGTTCATCGGGCCGAACGACCACAGCTCGCCGACCTCGCCCGGCGCCAGCACGGTCTTGCCGTCGTTCGGGTCGCGGATCTGGATCTCGGCGACGGCGGCGGCGGGGCCACAGCTGTCCGGGCGGTTGACGTAGTCCTCGGCGCCGTTCGACGTAACCGTGGCGCAGGTCTCCGTCATGCCCCAGCCCTGGCCGGGCTGGGACTTCGGGAACGTCTCGCGCAGGCGCCGGACCAGCTCGGGAGCCGACGGCGCGCCGCCGTAGGAGACGCTCTCCAGCGAAGAGAGATCGAAGTCCTTGCGCGCGGGGTGCTCGATGAGCTGCCAGGCGATGGTCGGCACGCCGCCCGCCAGCATGATCTTCTCACGCTCGATCAGCTCGAAGGCGCGGATCACGTCCCACTTGTACATCATCACCAGCTTGCCGCCGGCGAACAGCGTCGGGTTCAGCACGGCGAAACAGCCGGTGACGTGGAAGAACGGCACCGAGATCAGGGCCGAGCGCTGCGGCGCGTCGGGGTCGGGCGCAGGCGGCGCCTCGCCGCGACGCAGGAACTGCCGGGCCGAGGCGGCCGCGGCCGTCATGATGTTGGTGTTGACGCCACGCTGGGTCGCGAGAGCGCCCTTCGGACGCCCGGTGGTGCCCGACGTGTAGAAGATGGTCGCGTCGTCCTCCGGGCCCACGCCGACGTCCGGCAGCGCCTGGTCAGGCAGCTTCGCCCAGTCGTTGGCGCCGCCGAGCACGCTCTCCAGCGGCGTGACGTAGGGATGCGCCACCTCTTCGTCGCCCAGTCGACTGACGTAGACGCGCACGAGCTCGGGACAATTGGCGAAATGCTCCTTCATCCGCTCGTAGCGCTCGGCGTCCATGACCGCGGCCTTGGTGCCGGAATCTGTGAGGCCGTACTCCAGCTCGGGGCCCGTCCACCAGGCGTTCAGCGGGGTGACGATCGCGCCGATCGAGGCCGCTGCGTAGAAGGCCATCACCCATTCGGGCAGGTTGCGCATGATGATGGCGACTCGGTCGCCCTTCTTCACGCCCTGGCCCTGCAGCTCGCGGGCGAAGACGGAAACCGCGCGGTAGAACGCCTCGAAGCTGACCCGCTCGTCCTCGTACACGAGGAAGATCTTTTCGCCGTGCGCCCGGCTCGCCTCCACCACCGCCCGCAGCGACGGCGGCAGGTTCTTCCACACCTTGGTGCGGACGCCGCGGATGTCGATCTCTTCCACTTCCAGCGGCGTGCCCGGCTGGGTCAGCAGGGCGTGGGCTTGCTGGATCGACATGGCGGGCCAACCGGCGGGCAGCACGGGGTCGGACATACGGCGTTTCTCCTGGCGCGCACGGGTCATGGCTGCCCATGCGTCATGCCAGGTGAACAACCATAACCCAGCGCCGGAGGCAAACCGGCGACGCTGTTACGCGACCGAAGTCAGTCGCGCGAGCGCTCCCTCGAGCTTGGCCTTGGCCGCCTCGGCGTCGGCGAGCCGCTCGCGGTTCTCCTCGACGACCTCCTCCGGCGCTCGGGCCACGAAGTCCGGATTGCTCAGCTTCTTCGAGGTCTTGTCGATTTCGGCGGCGAGGTTGGCGACCTCCTTGGACAGGCGCGCGCGCTCGGCCGCGAGGTCGATGAACTCGGCCACGGGCAGGGCCAGGGTCGCGCCCTCGACCACGTAAGGGATGGCCCCCTCGGGAGCCGCATCGACGAATCGGACCTCGGAGACGCGCAGCAGCTGCGCGACCAGGGGCGCCGAACTTTCGAGCACCTTGCGCTGAGCTTCGGTCGTCTCGACCACCAGCAGCGGCGGCCGGGCCGAGGGCGGCACATTCAGCTCGGAGCGGACGGACCGGCCCTCGGAGATGGTCTCGATGATCAGGCCGATCTCGGCGTCGGCCGCCGGATCGATGAGGCTGTCGGGCAGCTCGGGCCAGCGAGCGGTCATCAGGAAGCCCTCGTGTGCGCGCGCCGCCCCGAGGTCGGCCGTCTGGCCCCACAGCTCCTCGGTGATGAACGGCATGACCGGGTGCAGCAGGGTCAGGATCACGTCCAGGACCCACGCGGCCGTCGCCTGGGTTTCCGCCTTGGCCGCGGCGTCGTCGCCGTTCAGCAGCGGCTTGGCGAGCTCCACGTACCAGTCGCAGAAGCGGTTCCAGATGAAGCGGTAGAGCGCGTTCGCCGTCTCGTCGAAACCGCAGTCTGCCAGGGCCGCCGTCACGGCCCGGGCCGTACGAACCGTCTCGCCGACGATCCAGCGATTCAGCGGCGCCTTCACGTGGGCGGGGTCGAACCCTTCGGCCCGGGCGCACCCGTTCATCTGGCAGAAGCGCGTCGCGTTCCACAGCTTGGTGCCGAAATTCCTATACCCTTCAATGCGCTGGCGCGCCAGCTTGATGTCGCGCGCCTGGCCCGACATGGCGGTCAGGGTGAAGCGCAGGGCGTCGGCGCCGAAGTCGTCGACCAGCTCCAGGGGGTCCATGACGTTCCCCTTGGACTTCGACATCTTGGCCCCGCTGGCGTCGCGCACCAGGGCGTTGATGAACACCCGCTTGAACGGGACCTCACCCGTGAAGTGGATGCCCTGCATCATCATCCGGGCGACCCAGAAGAAGATGATGTCGAAGCCGGTGATCAGCGTGTGGGTCGGATAGAACCGCTCCAGGTCGCGGGTCTTCTCGGGCCAGCCGAGGGTCGAGAACGGCCACAGGCCCGACGAGAACCAGGTGTCGAGGACGTCCTCGTCCTGCTTCAGGTCGACGTCGCGGCCATAGACCTCTCGGGCCTCCCGCTGCGCCTCGTCCGCGGTCTCGGCGACGAAGCACTTGCCGTCCGGCCCGTACCACGCGGGGATGCGGTGGCCCCACCAGAGCTGGCGCGAGACGCACCAGGGCTGGATGTTCCGCATCCACTCGAAGTAGGTCTTCTCCCAGACCTTCGGCACGAAGACGGTGTCGCCCTCCTCCACCGCCTTGATGGCGGGTTTGGCCAGCACATCGGCGGCGACGTACCACTGGTCGGTCAGGTAGGGCTCGACGACGACCCCTGAACGGTCGCCGTGCGGGACGACGTGACGCGTCTTCTCGATGCCGCGCAGCAGGCCCAGGGCCTCGAACTCGGCGACCACCTTCTCGCGGGCCTTGAAGCGGTCGAGGCCGCGGTACTCCGGCGGGACGTTGTCGTTCAGCCGCGCGAAGTCGTCGAAGATGTTGATCATCGGCAGGTTGTGGCGCTTGCCGACGGCGAAGTCGTTGAAGTCGTGCGCCGGCGTGATCTTCACCGCGCCCGAGCCCTTCTCAGGGTCCGGGTACTCGTCCGCGATGATCGGGATCGGGCGGTTGACGATCGGCAGGCGCACGGCCTTGCCGATCAGGTGGGTGTAGCGCTCATCGCTGGGGTGCACCGCGACGGCGGTGTCGCCCAGCATCGTCTCCGGACGGGTGGTTGCGACGACGATCTCGCCGGAGCCGTCCTCCAGCGGATAGGCGAAGTGCCAGTAATGGCCGTCCACCTCGCGCTGCTCGACCTCAAGGTCGGAGATCGCGGTCTGGAAATGCGGATCCCAATTCACCAGCCGCTTGTCGCGGTAGATGAGCTTCTGCCTGTAGAGCGTGACGAACACCTTGCGGACAGCGGCGCTCAGGCCCTCGTCCAGAGTGAAGCGCTCGCGGCTCCAGTCGCAGCTCGCGCCCAGCCTACGGAGCTGGTGGACGATCGTGCCGCCCGATTCCGCCTTCCATTCCCACACCTTCTCGACGAAGGCCTCTCGGCCGAGCTCGCGCCGGCCGGCGTTGCCCTGCTGGGCGAGCTGGCGCTCCACGACCATCTGGGTGGCGATGCCGGCGTGATCGGTGCCGGGCAGCCACAGCGCCGCCTTGCCGCGCATCCGCTCGAAGCGGATCAGCACGTCCTGCAGCGTATTGTTCAGCGCGTGCCCGATGTGCAGGGAGCCTGTCACGTTCGGCGGCGGGATCACGATGGAGAACGGCTCGGCGATCGGGTCATCGATCGGCGCGAACGCGCCCGAGTTCTCCCAGGCCTCGTAGAGGCGCGGTTCGACGGTCTTGGGATCGAAGGTTTTTTCAAGCATGGCGATAAGCGGCAAAGCGCGCCCGATATGGGCGCGCCGCCGGCGTCTTACAGGGGTTGAGACCGAACGCGAAGCGGCTGGCGCAGGCCGGGCCCGCGCTATGACCGCTAGCCTACTCGGCCGCGAGCGATGCGGGAGACCTCGGCCTCCACCGACTCCTGGACGATGCGGGGCAGGTTCTCGTCCAGCCACTGCTGCAGCAGCGGCGTGAGCAACTCGCGCACCACGTCCTCGAGGGTGCGGCCTTCGCGCGGCATGGCGATGGCGGCCGAGAGCTGTCCGAACGCGGAGGCGGCGGCGGTAGCGGCGCGTTCGCTCACGAGACTGGCGACCGGGGCCGCGGCCGCGACCGCGGCGACCGGCGGCGGTTCCGGCGCTTCAGGCGGAGTGAAGACGTCGAGATCGCCGACGCTTTCCACCTTCTGGGTCAGCTCGAGCGCATCGTCGTCGTCGGCCTCCACCGCCTGCGCCGCGGGCTCGGGAGCCGGAGGCGGCGGAGCCTCGGCTTGGACGGGCTCGGGTTCAGGAGCCGGCGCGGGCGCCGGCGGAGCCTCGGCGGCGGGCGCAGCGCCTTCGGCCGGCGCCTCGTCCTCGGAGATGATCCGCCGGATGGAGGCGAGGATCTCCTCCATCGTGGGTTCCTGGGACGTCTGCTCGGACATGGACCTGCCGCCAAAGAGGAATCTTCGAAGCGCAGCCTAAGCGCACCTCGGCGATCCTGCAATTTCCGCTCGCGGAGAGGCCTGCGCTTCCCCTGGCGGGCGAGCCGCAGGCCTTTGGCGAGCTACCGCGGCGCGCCCTGGACCGGAACGGCCGGCGGCGGCTGCAGGCCGGGGGAGATCGGCGCCTCGGCCGGCTTGGCGTCGGGGGTCGGAGCCGGCCACGGCGTGAGGAAGTGATCCACGATGCCGATCGGCTCTTCCCACGGCACCCAGCCCCAGGTCATCCGCAGCTTCCGGAAGTTACGGGTCGGATCGTACTGCGGCACGGATGGGGTCAGGTTCTTCGCTTCCAGGCGTCCCATCTGGGTCAGGACGGTGGCGGCGGCCACGTATTCGTCGCGACGGGCCGTCACCTGATTGAGTTCGGCCTGACGGAGCTCCTGCTCGGCGTTCAGGACGTCGATGGTGGTGCGCAGGCCGACCTGCTGCTCCTGGCGCGTGCCTTCGGCGGCGATGCGCGCCGCCCTCACCTGCTCTTCGCTGGACGCGATGTTGGCGCGCGCGGCGATGAGCTGGCTCCAGGCGCCGGTGATGCTCTGCAGCACGCTGCGGCGGACGATCTCGGTCGTCAGCCGGTCGGTGTTGTTGCGCTCCACCGCCTGGCGGATACGGGAGCTGACCAGGCCGCCGGAGAACAGCGGAACGGTTACGTTGACCGTCGCCGTGAACTCCCGGTCGTAGAGATCGCGCTCATAGGGTTCGTCCCGCGCGCTGTTGAAGCGCAGCGAGCTCTGGGCCGAGACGTTCGGCAGACGCTCGGCACGGGCGCCGGCGACACGGGCTCGGCTGGCCTGCTCGGTGAACTGCTGGGCCCGGAGCTGCGGATTGTTCTGGTCGGCGATCGCGAACGCCTGATCCGGATCGGCCGGCATCATGTAGGCCAGCGACGGCTCGGGGGCGAGGTCGCCGGGGTTCTGGCCGACGACCTGGGCGTAGGTCGCCCGGCTGATGGCGAGCTGGGCCTGCGACTGCTGGAACAGCGCCCGGGCCTGGGCCAGACGGGCCTGCGACTGCGCCACGTCGGTACGGGTCACCTCGCCCACGTCGAAGCGGGCCTGGGATTCCTCGAGCTGCCGGGTCAGGACCTTGACGTTCTCCTCACGGATCGCGAGCGCCGCCTGGTCGCGACGCACATCGGCGTAGGACTGCACGACCTGTCCGAGGATCTGGGCCTCCAGGCGCCGCAGGTTCTCGCGACCCGCCAGGATGTCGGCCTGCGCGGCCGAGACCTGGGCGGCGACGCGGCCGCCAGTCCACAGCGGTTGCGAGAAGGTCAGGCCCGCGCCGGCGCCGTTGCCGTTCACGATCGTGGGTTCCACCGGACGCCCGAGCACGTCGCGCTGGATCGCCGCCAGCGGCGTGCGGTTCTCCTGCCAGGTGGCCGAGCCGCTCAGCGACAGCGTCGGACGCCAACCGCTCCGGGCCTGAACGTAGTTCTCGTCAAGCGCGCGCTGGGTCGCCCGCTGCGCCAGGATCGTCGGGTTGTTCTGATAGGCCAGCGCAATGGCGTCGGCGAGGGTTTCGGCGGCCGCCGGCCCCGCGACCAGCGCCCCGCCCAGGGTTGCGCTGAAGATCGCGGCCAGAAGCCGGCCACGGGCAGTCATCGACATTCGTTATCCCCGATCGTGCGAGAGACGTCGCGCCTTATATGCGGTGGTGTGCCGCCAGGGCCAAGCTGCGTCACCTTAAGCTTTTTTCACCCCTACCGTTTCGCTCCGGTTTCAGGGCCGTTTCAAGGCCTCGTCAGAAGGCGAAGCCGCGCTCGGCCTCGAAGCCGGCCAGCACCGGCGGCGTGGCGTCGAACAGCTCGCGGCGGCCGACACCGTCCTCGGCGCGGAGGTAGAGCACGGCTTTGCCCACCGGCCCGTCCCGCTCGATCACGGCCAGACGGCCCCCGAGGGCGAGCGCGGTCACCCACGCATCCGGCGCACGCGACACCGCGCCCTCGCAGATGATCAGATCGAACTCGCCGCCGGGCGCCTGCTTGAGGTCCTCGTCCAGACGCGTGACCGTAACGTCGAGAGCCTCCAGGACCGCCGCTGCGTACGGCGCGGCGATCGCGAGGGCCCGCTCGCCCGGCATGGCGCGCGCCGCTTGCAGCAGCTTGGCCACGTCGCGCGGCTTCAGCAGCCAGCGGCCCGGGGCGTACTCCACCTCGACGTCGGCATAGGCCAGATAGGCCTTGCCTTCGGGGACGAACCGCTCGCGGGGCAGCTCACGCATCGCGTCGTGCAGACGGACATCGGTGACGTCCTGGGTCCGCACCTGGCTTTCCACCATGTTCAGGCGGGCGGCGGCGAAGTCGGCCATAGAATCCCTCGGGTACGCGAGAAGGTGAGCTCAGAGCCGCGGCTTATAGGCCGACCCTTACGAAACGCAATTGCGGCGCCTCACGGCCGTTGCCCCCGACAAAGCGTTCTGGTAGCCCTCGCGCCCTCCACACGGGGCCCAACTGCCCCGCCGGCGGCCTGATGGCGGAGTGGTGACGCAGCGGACTGCAAATCCGTGCACCCGGGTTCGATTCCCGGTCAGGCCTCCAACTTTCCCAGGATGATGCGCAGCGCAGCCTCGAGAACGGGCCGCTGGCCCTTGTGCAGCTTCCAACGCGCGGTCTCGGCGTCGAACCACCCTGCCCGGTCCACTTCCGGGAAGCTGGCGCGGCGGCCGGACCTGGGCGGCCACTCCATCTCGAAGGTGTTGCTGCGGATCCCCGAAACGTCGATCTCGGCTTCGACGAGCCAGGCGTGGATCACCTTCCCGCCGGGCGTCTTCACGGCGGGCAGTTCGACCGCCTGCCCGACCATCGGCGCGCCCAGCTCCTCCTCGAACTCGCGGCGGGCGGCGGTCCAGCCGTCCTCCTCGGGCTCTACCAGACCCTTGGGGATCGACCAGGCGGCCTCGTCCTTGTTCGCCCAGAAGGGGCCGCCAGGGTGGACCAGCAGGAACTCAGGCCCCTCAGCGCCGGCGCGCCACGCGAGCACTCCGGCGCTGATCTCGGGCATCAGTCCATCAGCCGCTGCATCAGGTAGGTGTATTCCAGCGCCTGGCGCAGGGCCCGCTCGTTGAGATTGGCGGCGGCCGCGTGACCGCCGTCGATGTTCTCGTAATACAGGTAGTCGTAGCCGTACTCCTTGAGCCGCGCGGCCGCCTTGCGAGCGTGAGCCGGGTGCACGCGGTCGTCCTTGGTGGAGGTCTCGAGGAACACCAGCGGGTACTTCTGGCCGGGCTTCAGGTTCTGATACGGCGAATAGCTCTCCAGCATCGTCCGCTCGGCCGGGATCGCCGGATCGCCATACTCGCCGACCCACGACGCGCCGGCGCCGATGTGCGTGTAGCCGATCATGTCGAACAGCGGCACCTGGATGACGACGGCGTTGTAGAGGTCGGGCCGCTTCGTCAGGGCCACGCCCATCAGAAGGCCCCCGTTGGAGCCGCCCATGATGCCGAGACGGCGCGGGGTGGTGATCTTGCGGCGGATCAGGTCCTCGGAGACGGCGAAGAAGTCGTCATAGACCCGCATGCGGTTCAGCTTTAGCCCGGCGTTGTGCCAGCGCGGGCCGAACTCGCCGCCGCCGCGGATGTTGGCGATCACGTAGACGCCGCCCTTCTCCAGCCACAGCTTGCCGACCGTCTGGGCGTAGGCCGGCGTCTGGCTCACCTGGAAGCCGCCGTAGGCGTAGAGCAGCGTCGGGTTCGAACCGTCGAGCTTCAGGTCCTTCTTCGAGACCACGAAATACGGAACCTTGGTTCCGTCCTTCGAGGTCGCCCAGAACTGGTCCACCTTCATGCCGGAGGCGTCGAAGCGCTCGGGCATGACGGCGAGGCGCTCCGGCGCGCCCGTCGCGGCGTCGGCGAGCCATTGGCTGGAAGGCGTCAGGAAGCTGGTGACGTTCAGGATCAGCCGGTCGTCACGGTCCGACGCCGAGCTGACGCCGATGCTGGAATCCTTCGGCAGGTCGAGCTTGGTCGACGTCCAGCCGTCGCCCTTGCGCGCGAAGCTCAGCACCTGGCCCTTCACGTTGTCATAAAGCGCGACCACCAAGCGATTCTTCGTCGTCGCCACCTGCTCGACGGCCTGGCTCTGCGTGGGCCGGAGGACCAGCGAACCGGCGAGCGCCGTAGGCTTGGCCTTCACCGCCGCGAGGTCGAAGTCGACGAGGTCTCCCTCCTTGAAGCCGCCGGCGGGCCAGTCCTGCTCGAGGCTGACGATGAGGCGCCCGGCCACATAGCCCTGGATGGTCGACTTGGTCGGCAGGTCCAGCTTCACGGCCCCCTGAGGCGTGAGCAGGTGATACTCGCTGTTGAAGAAATCGAGGCCGCGGGCCGCCAGTACCGCGGCCACCCGGCCGTCCGCTTCGCGCAGGACGATCGGCGAGACCGAGACGTCCGCCTTCTGACCGCGGAAGACCTCCTGCGCCTGGCCAAGTTGCTGACCACGCTTCAGGGTCTTGAGAATGTACGGATAGCTCGAGGCGGTGAGGTCGCCGGGCGTCCACTCCGTGGCCACGACCAGGGTGTCCCGGTCGATCCAGGCGTAGTTGGCTTTCGCCTCGGGGAGGTGGAAGCCGCCCTCGACGAACTTGCCGGCGACGGAGTCGAACTCCCGCACGACGGCCGCGTCCTTGCCCCCGTTCGACAGCTCGACGAGGCAGAGCCGCTCCTCGGGCGGCAGGCAGGTGGCGCTATGCCAGACCCAGTTGGCGTTCTCGGCCCTCGCCAGCGCGTCGAGGTCGAGGATGGTCCGCCACTCCGGCTTGCCTGACCCATAGCTGTCGATGCTGGTCCGCCGCCAGATTCCACGGACATGGTCGGCGTCCTGCCAGAAGTCCCAGAGCTCGCCTTCCGCTCCGAAATGGACGCTCGGAATACGATCCTTGGCCGTCGCGATCTTCAGGGCGTCCGCGTAGAGGCCGGCGTAGCGTGGATCGTTCTGCAGCTTGGGCAGCGACCGGGCGTTCTCGGCCTTGGCCCATTCCAGGGCGCGCGTACCCTCGATCTCCTCCATCCAAGCGTAGGGATCGTTGTCGGCGGGCGCGGCCCCCATAAGGAAAACTCCGGCGAAAAGCGTGGCGAGCAGGCGCGACTTCATGTGGCGAAACCCCAACTTGAGCGGTCGATAGTCCCTGCCGCGGACGGAACCTCAAGGTATTTCGTCGTTCGACGAACGCGCGCGCCTGGGTTGTTATCAGGTACAGTTCGTGCTGAGGTACACATGGAAACCGGGGGGTTTTGCCATGAAATCGACAGTACTCGCCGCGTGCGTGGCGTTGGCCACCAGCGGCTGCGCGGCCATCAACGGGGCCCGTCTCGACAGCGCCGGCGTGCCCGTGAAGAGCGAAGACGGGTTCCAGTCCGTCGACCTGGCGCTGGCGCTCAACCCTCTCAACCACGACGGCGCGAGCGAGCAGGTAAGAACGTGCATCGAGAACGGCGGCGTGGCGACGCAGTGCAAGGGACTCGCGCGGCTCGACAGCAGTTCCCTCGGCGTGACCAACCGGCGTGTCGATGTGCGCGGCGAAGCCGAAAGGGCCGAAGAGGTGGTCGAGCGACTCCGGCTCGAGACGGCCTACTATCACTTCTACAGCTCGCCCGTTCCCGGCCAGAAACTGGAGGACCGCCGCAATCGGGTGCAGCAGCGCCTGATGGGCGCTTCGGACATGAACTGCGGGATATTCACGCAGCGCGTCTACGGCATCCAGGCGAGCGGCAACTTCGCCCTGGGGTCCTTCGCTACCGCCGTGGGAGGCGCAGGCGCCATCGTCACCGATGTGAATTCGGCCCGCCTTCTTTCAGGGCTCTCGGCGATTACCTCCGGCATCCGCGCGGAAATGAACGAGGACTTCTTCCGCAAGCAGTGGATCGAGGCCCTGGTCAAGGCGATCGAGAACGAGCGCAACCGTCTGCGCGCGGCGATCGAGACGCGGACCACCAAGACGATCTCCGAGTATCCGGTGGAAGCCGCGGTTGCGGACGCCATCCGATACAACGACGCCTGCAGCCTGGTTTCGGGCCTCAAGGAAGTGAACCGGGCTGTGGCGATCGCGGACGATCCCGCGGGCTTGCGCGCCTTCCGCGAGACCTACGCCCGAGCCGGCTTCGACGCCAAGTTCAGCGCCACCGTCACGTCCTCGGACGACGAGACCAGCAACCGGCTGCGGCCCTCAACGCACGCGACGGCCAGCGTGGCGCTGGGAGAAATTGCCGGCGATGTGGCGGAGTTGCGGGTGGTCGTCTCCAAGACCAAGGCGCGGCTCGACTTGCTCGAGCTGCCGGCAGCGGACCTTGCGGCCGCCAATCAGGAAATCGACGGTCTGCTGGCCGAGATCTACAATGGGCAGACGAAGGCGTATGGCGACGATCTCAAGCCGCTGACGGACAAGTTGGCGTCCTACGCCACCGACCACGCGGCGCTTCGCGACTCGCTCGCCCAGGCGGCGGACGAGAACAAGCAGCGGCAGATCGCCGACCTGATGAATGCGAATGACTCGGCGTCGGAAATCCTGCGCCGCGCAGCGCGCTCCATCGTGAGCGATGTCCAGAGCCGGATCGTGACGGTGGCGAACAAGCGCCAGCCTTTGCCGGTCAATGCCGCCGGCAACTAACGGTCTCGCCAGATCGAGAGCGCCAGGCCTGGGCGGATGACGAACAGGCCAGCCAGCAGCACGCGTGCGACGGCGCGGCGGAGGCGCCGGCGGGGCCGAAATTCGCTTTCGAACAGGTTTGCGTAGTCGAGGGTCGCGGTCATCAGGTGTCTCCTTGCAGAGAGACCCTCGGGCGCCTATGCGTCAGTTCCGGACGTGGGCTCGGCTGGCGGCTTCGAGTTCGCCCAGCATCATCTCGTGCAAGGCCTGAGGCTCGACGATCTCGACCTTCTCGCCCCAGGTGAAGAGGTGCCAGGCGAGTTCGCGCATGCCGCTGGCGCGGAAGCGGACGAGCACCGTTCCGTCCTCCTGTGGCTCGATGGACTGGCGGGCATGAAAGCGCCAGCGCAGCGCGTCCTCGCGGCCCGGGGGCAGGATACGAAGGACCACATCGTGGATGTCGTCCTGGTAGATGCCGAAGCTCTCATCGGCATAAGCCTGCAGCGAGAAGCCTTCGGGCCGTTCCCCGGGGCGGCCGGTGACCTCCACGTCGAAGATGCGGTCCAGGCGCCAATTGCGCGGGCCCGTCTCGGCGCTCTCGGCGGCGACCAGGTAGTTCGACCGGCCGAAGAGGATGCCGTAGGGCGTAACCTCGCGCGTGCGGCCGGGGCTCGAGCCGCCCTCGTAGCGGAACCGCAGCGTGGACAGGCCCTTCAGAGCGTCGCGGATCGCCTGCAGCACCTCTTCGTCTTCAAACGGGCGCGGCCCGGCGCTGACGCCGATGGTCTCGGCCTGAAGCAGCGCCTCGAGGTCGGGGGCGAGCTTGCGGCGGGCGGCGGCGCGGGTCGCCGAGAGCACCTTGGTTTCGAGGGAGCGGAGCGCGGCCGCCCGCGCCTGTGCGCCCTGCTGCTCGAAGGCGGCTCCAGCAGCGGTGAGCGCGGCGAGCTCTTCCGCGGTCGGGGCCTGGAAGAGACCGTCGAGACCGGACGGGATGCGGAAGCGCTTGGTCGGCGGGTCGTCCACAGCCTCCAGCTGGGGAAAAACCTCCCAGATGGCGTCGCGCATGCGCTCGGCCGTGCGACGACCGACGCCGATACGCTCGGCCATCTCGTCCAGCGTCAGCCCTTCGGCCGAACTCGCCAGCAGGCGCGCCAGCTCCAGAAGCCGACCGGCTTTTTCGTGGCGCATTTCTTACGTCCGTTTTTGTCGCACCTCCGATCCATAACGGGAACATCAAGAACCGACAACACGGAGATGGTCGATGGCCTCTCAGTTCCGCGCCCGCCGCAACCGCTTCAGCCCCCGCCCCGCGAAGGCGCCTCGTCCGGCCGCGCGGTCCGCGCAGCCCTCCGGCGATCTGATCAACGGCATCCTGCGCTACCACGACGTGGTGCGCGAACAGGGGTCGGACATCGCCCTTCTGCGGGTGTCGGAAGACCGCCTGCGCGAGCCCGAGGTCCGCGCCTGGTTCGGCGAACACGCCGCGACCGCCGCCGGCGTGTCGATCCTCTACAACCAGCGCGAGGACGAGATCATCCGCGTCCTGGCCGCCTAGGCGATCTCGGGCTTGTACTTGGGCTGGTCGATGGCGAGCTGGTCGTGGGCCATGGTCCCGAGGGCTTCGAGCAGGCCCGGCGTCTCAACGGTGAGTTCGCCAGAGCGGATCTTGGCGCACAGCTCGGCATTGAGGGCCGCGAAGTCGCCCTCGTGGCCCAGCAGGCCGGCCATGGCGGCCCGGGCCCGGGCCTCGGCGGCCGGGCCTTGCGCCAGCTCCCGCTCCACCACCGACAGGACGTTGACCGCCACGCGGGCCAGGAAGGCGCTGCGCGGATCCAGGCTGGGCCGGATCTGATCGATCCAGAGAGCGACCGCCTGGACCAGTTCTTCGGTTCTGGGATGGGTGATCAAAGGCCCTGCTCCAAAAGGACGATCAGGTCGGCTTCGGTCTCGGACACGCGCCGGCCGATCATCGGCCGCTCGACCGACGTCTCGATGCCGGTCTGCCAGCTCATGTACATGGTCAGGCACATGACGCCCCAGCGGAGCGAGCCCAGCACCTGCCAGAAGCGCACGCGCTCCAAGGGAATCGCTCGCCCACCGGCCGCCTCGTAGCCGGCCAGGAGGTCGGCGTATTCACCAAAGCCGCCGACGGGCTTTTCCGGCCGCCCGAAGCGCCAGGAATTGGTGCAGATCCAGCCCATGTCCTCCGCCGGATCGCCGATGTGGGCGAGTTCCCAGTCCAGGACGGCGGCGACCCCGCTCTGCGGGTCGAACATGATGTTCCCGTTCCGGAAGTCGCCGTGCAGCAGCACCGCCTCCACCGGCTCGGGCGTGCGCTGGCGCAAGTACTGGAAGGCGAGCTCCAGGATCGGCCGCTGGGCGCCCGTGGCGCGATAGACCTCCTCGTACCGGTCGAGTTCCTGCACGGCGTCGACGGTCTTCAGGCCGAGTTCGGGCGGCGGCGGCGTGGCATGGATCCTCGCCAGCACCTCGCCGCACTGGCGGGCAAGCGTCGGGCGGACGGCGTCGAAGCCCGGGTCGGAGACAATTTTGCGCCCCAGGGTTTCACCCGGCACCGCGCCCATGATGTAGGCCTCGCCGAGGCCGTCCTCGTCGTCGCAGACGTGCAGCACCGGCGGCGCGAGGGCCCCGTTGGCGCGGGCGGCCTTGATCAGGGCGGCCTCGGTGGCGAGCGGCACGGAGCGGGCGTTGTCCGGATCGAACGGCGCCGTCCGGCGGCGCATGATCATCCGGTCCGTGGCCCGAGGCCCTTCGACCTCGAAAGCCCAGGTCTCCATGCTGGCGCCGCCCGACAGCCGGCCGGCCTGGACGACGCGCGCGCCCTTCCCTTCCAGCCGTACGGCCAGGCGATCCAGGGCCGCGCGAACATCCACTTCCATGACCCGACGGCATATCCCGATTGATCTAAGGTGACGCCGATCTGGCGGGGCCGCGGGCGGCTTGTAAATGCCTCCGCAACGTCACCCTCGCCCAGGAACCGGTAAGAGTGTCTGCGAGGGAACGCCGCCATGGACTTCGATCTGCCCCAGGATCTCGTCGACTATCTGAAGGAGCTGGACGACTTCATCGAGCGCGAGATCAAGCCGCTTCAGGCGCAGGACGACAACGAGCGCTTCTTCGACCACCGGCGCGAATACGCCCGAACCGACTTCGAGAACGGCGGCCTGCCCCGCCCTGAGTGGGAGGAGCTGCTGGCCAAGGCGCGGAAGCTGGCGGACGACGCCGGCCACTACCGCTACGCCTGGCCCAAGGAGATGGGCGGCAAGGGCGGCAGCCAGCTCGCCATGGCGGTCATCCGCGAGCACCTGGCGGCGAAAGGCCTGGGCCTCTTCAACGACCTGCAGACCGAGCACTCGATCGTCGGCAACAACCCCTTCGTGCTGATGTTCAAGGAGTTCGCCACGAACTGGCAGTACGAGCGCTACGCGGACAAGCTGCTGAACGGCCAGATGCGCACGGGCTTCGGCCTAACCGAGCCCAACCACGGCTCGGACGCCACCCACATGGAGACACGCGCGGTCCGCGAGACCCGCGACGGCAAGCCCGGCTGGCGGATCGACGGCGCCAAGATGTGGACGACCGGCATGCACGTAGCCAGCCACTGCATGGTCTTCGCGAGGACCTCGGGCAAGGACGGCGACGCCGCCGGCATCACCTGCTTCATCGTGCCGAAGGAGACGCCGGGGTTCGTGATCGAGGAGTACCTGTGGACGTTCAACATGCCCACGGACCACCCGCGGATCTCGATCACCAACTGCTGGGTTCCCGAGGACAGCTACTGGGGTGAGATCGACAAGGGCCTCGGCCTCGGCCAGTCGTTCGTCCACCAGAACCGCATCCGCCAGGCCGCCTCGTCGCTGGGCGCGGCCACGTTCTGCATCGAGGAGAGCGTGAAGTACGCCCGCGAGCGCAAGCCGTTCGGCAAGGCGCTCTCCGAGAACCAGGCGATCCAGTGGCCGCTGATCGAGCTGCACACCCAGTGCGAGATGCTGCGCCAGCTCATCCGCAAGACCGCCTGGGAAATGGACAAGATGGACCACAAGACCATCGAGAAGACGATCTCGGACAAGGTCTCCATGTGCAACTACTGGGCGAACCGGCTGGTCTGCGAAGCCGCCGACCGGGCGATGCAGGTGCACGGCGGCATCGGCTATTCACGGCACAAGCCGTTCGAGCATATCTACCGCCATCACCGCCGCTACCGCATCACCGAGGGCTCGGAGGAAATCCAGATGCGGAAGGTCGGGGCGTATCTGTTCGGCTATCTCGGCCCCCGCAAACAGATGTTCAAGGATCGCGAGAGCCAGGGCGACCAGTACGTCCAGCCGATCCCAGCGCCCCGGTAGGCGGCGTTCAGGCGGCCGCAGCCTTGGCGTAGAGGCGGTCGAACACCGGCGGCAGGCTGTCCGGGAGGCCCAGCAACGGGCCCGAGGACAGCAGGAGCACCACTTCGTCGCCGGCGAGGCCGCTGAGCGCGGCGGTCGCTTCGTCGGCCGTGCGGACGCCCTCGACCGGCACGCCGGCGGCGGCGATACGGGCGGCGATCTCCTCGAAGGTGGACTGCTGGTGGCTGGCCGCCCCGTGGCTGGGCGGCGGCACGAGCAACACGCGGGCCACGCCTTCGAACACCGTGTCGTACCAGGGCAGCGCCTCGCGGTTGCGCCACGAGAAGGTGTGCGGCTCGAACACCACCGTCAGCGGCCGCGTCGGATAGTGCAGCTGCATCGCCTCGATCGCCGAGCGCGCCTTTTCGTAGGACGAGCCGAAACCTTCGATCACCGGCACGCGGCTGGCCTTGGTCAGGCGGTCGAGCCGGCGGCGGATGCCCTGGAAGCTCTCGATGGCGGCGGCGAGCTGGCTCTCGCTGACCATGCCGCGCTCCAGGACGTAGGCGCTGACGCCCACGATGTTCTCGATGTTGTGCTCGCCCAACAGGGTGGTGGCGAGGCGCAGGCGCCGGCCGTTCGGACCCGTCAGCACGAAGCGCGTGACGTCGCCGAACACCACCTCCTCAGCGCTCCAGTCGCCCTGCTCCACGTCGTACCAGACGATGCGGCAAGCCGCCTCGCCGGCGATGGCGCGGATGGCCGGATGCTCGCGCGCGACCAGCAGGCCGTCGGCCGGCAGCAGCCGAAGCAGCTCGCGGAACGGCGCCTCGTAGTCGGCGAAGGTCGGGAAGACGTTGACGTGGTCGTGGACCAGCGAGGTCAGCATGACATCGCGCGGGTGGTAGAGCACGAACTTCGAGCGCCGGTCGGCGGGGCCGACGATGTACTCGTCGCCCTCCAGGATCACCTCGGCGGCCCGCCCCCAGTGGCCGGTGTCGCGCAGCGATGGCGAGATCGCCCCGATCATCCAGCCCGCGTCCCGCCCGGCCTCCCGGAGCACGTGGGCGAGCAGCGCCGTGCAGGTGGACTTGCCGAACGAGCCGGCGACGACGGTGTTCAGCCGGCCTTCCGTCGCCTCGCCCACCATTTCGGGAAAGGTGGTCACGCGCACGCCGCGGGCCCGCGCCGCCTGCACCTCCGGATTGGCCTCGCCGCCCAGCTTGGCCGAGGCGCCCAGAACCAGCACGTCCAGGTTGGCCGGCAGGTTGGCGGCGTCGAAGCGGCGGAAGAACGGGAAGCCCAGGCCTTCGACATAGGTCGACATCGGTGGGAAGACGTCCTCGTCCGAGCCGGAGACCTGGTGGCCGGCCTCGCGCATCATCAGAGCGGCTGCGCTCATGCCGGCGCCGGCGATGCCGGTGAAGTGGATGCGCATGGGGCCTTCCGCGTCGGGAGAATCTCAACCTGCTGGTTAGCTCATCCGCGGCGTTCGTCCAGCCCGCTGCGGCCCTGCGCCCTCGCCCGCGACGATGCGGCGCTGGCCGCTCGCGAATTCGTCAAATGAGCAGCCGGGCGCCGAATGGCCTAGCCGTGCGTTGGCAGGAGGTGACGGCGGCGAGTGGCCGCCATCCGAGGAGAGTTGAAAGTCATGAGCAGCGCCTTCGTGCGTGAGCCTGACGACCTGCGGCCCGAGAGCCCGCCCGAGCGCGTCGTCAGCCAGCATCCCAATTTCGTCACCTCGCGCGGCTTGAAGCTGATCGAGCGGACCCTGGCCGAGCTGGACGGCCGGATCGGAGCTTGTGAGGACGAGGCGGAACTCGCCTGGCTGCGGCGGGACCTGCGCTACTGGTCGGCCCGGCACGCGAGCGCCCAGATCCTCGAATCGCCCGACGCGCCCGAGGAAGTGGCGTTCGGAACCCGCGTGACCTTCCGCCGCGAAGGCGGACAGGCAGAGACCGTCGAACTGGTCGGCGAGGACGAAGCCGATCCCGCAGAAGGGAAGCTGAGCTGGGTCTGTCCGCTGGCGCACGCGATGATGGGCGCCATGGCCGGCGAGACGGTGGAGCTGGAGGCGCGGGGCGCCGCGGTGGAGATTCACATCCTCGCCGTGGAGCCGATCCGACTGCTCAACTGAGGCCTGATAACGGTCGGAAATCCGTTTACCCGCGCTTAACCAACGCAGCCGACGTTCCCCTTGTCTTCCTTGAAGACACCCCACCATCACCGACTATTTTTCAGCCCGGCGCGCATGCGCCGGGCTCTTTTTTCGTCCGCCGCCCCGCCTCAGGCGTTTGGTCCCCATGGACGACGATCTCGAAGGCCTGAGCCGCGAAGAACTGCTCGCCGAAGTGAGGCGGCTGCGCGCCGGCATCCGGGCGCACCGCGATTCCAGCGGCCACGAGCTGTGCTGGCATCACCCGCAACTCTGGGGTCTGCTTCCGGAAAAGGTTGACCCGGCCATCGCCGTTCCGCCCTGGCCCAAGTTCCTGCGCGGCTGCGTCGCCTATCGGGAATCGCTGGAGCGCCAGGCGCCCGAGGCTCCCACGCATGACGCCGAATATGACGGCGGGCGGGGCTGATCTCCGGGACTTCGTCTCGACGGCGCGGGAGTTTCGCGAAGTTCGCGATGGCTCCCCGGGCAGGACTCGAACCTGCGACCCGGCGGTTAACAGCCGCCTGCTCTACCAACTGAGCTACCGAGGATCAGGCCGTCGAGGGCCGGCGATATACGCGGCGTCGTTCGGCGGCGCAAGCGGTACGGCCGGCTGGCGCGTCAAAATGCAAAAGCGGCTGTGGACACTCTTCCCCGCCGAAGCGGAAAGCCGTTCGATCACGGAGGCTTGCGGCAACGGCCGGAGAGGATCAGAGTTGAGTTCCAGAGCCCGCCAGAGGCTCGGGAGGAGACTAGAGATGATCGACATGTCCCGGCCGCCCGAGCGGCTGCATTCCCAGTGCGCCGTGATCCTGGCGCCCTTCGTGGCCATCGGCGCGGGCTTCGTCGCCTTGGCGTTCGTCCTGGACAAGATCTTCGGCTGACGCCGCCCCCGCGCGGGTCGCCACTGAGTCGCACGGGAACGGAGGTCCCGTCCCGGCCGTTCGGGCGCCAAGCTCGACCGTCGGGAGACCGCTATGCGCGCCCTTGTGCTCAACTGCACCCTGAAGCCGTCCCCGGAGACTTCGAGCACCGAGGCCCTCGCCCGGGTGCTGATGGCCGAATGGGAAGAGGAGGGTGTCGAGGCCGAGCTGGTCCGGCTCGTCGACCTCGACATCAAACCCGGCGTGAAGTCCGACATGGGCGGCGGCGACGACTGGCCCAAGGTGCGGGAGAAGATCCTCGCCGCCGATATCCTGCTCATGGCGACGCCCACCTGGATGGGCCAGATGTCCAGCGTGTGCCAGCGGGCGCTGGAGCGGATGGACGCCCTCTTCGGCGAAACCGACGACCAGGGCCGCAGCCCTGCCATGGGCAAGGTCGCCGGCGTCGTCGTCACCGGCAACGAGGACGGGGCCCACCACATCGTCGCCACGGTGTGCCAGCCGCTGATCGACCTCGGCTTCACCGTGCCGGGCCAGTCATGGACCTACTGGCACCTGGGCCCCGGCCCGGGGCCGGACTACGTCGACACCCAGCAGGCGCACGACTATTCCGACCGTGTGGGCCGCAACGCCGCGCGCAACCTGCTGTTCATCGCCAACCTGCTGTCGGGCCGGACCTTCCCTCCCCAGGAGAGCGGCGGGTAGCCGCTACCAGACCCCGACGTTGGGCATCGACGCCCAGGGTTCCGCCGGCGGCTTGGCGTCGCCGGCCTGCAGCAGCTCGATGGAGATGTTGTCCGGCGAGCGGACGAAGGCCATGCGCCCGTCGCGCGGCGGCCTGTTGATGACCACCCCGCCGTCCTTCAGTCGCTGACAGGCGGCATAGATGTCGTCGACCTGATAAGCCAGGTGGCCGAAGTTGCGGCCGCCCTCGTAGGCCTCCGGATCCCAGTTGAAGGTGAGTTCGACGAGCGGCGCCTTCCGCTGCTGGGCCAGCTCCTCGTCGCCCGGCGCACAGAGGAACACCAGCGTGAAGCGACCGGCCTCATGCTCGCTCCGGTACAGTTCCTTAAGCCCGAGCTTGTTCACATAGAAGTCGAGCGAGGCGTCCAGGTCGGCGACCCGGACCATGGTGTGAAGGTAGCGCACGCGAGGTCTTTCCTATACTCTGTAAATCGTTGGAGCACGTTCGCGCTCTGCGAGTGTTGCGGCAGGACCACAATCCAGCGGCGGTCCTGCGACCAATAGTTCAATGTGCTCGGCGTGACCGCAAATTCATTTGCGCTCGCATAACGGCGGCATCACAAGCGGCAGGTCGGAGAACGGCCGCCGAACAAGAGGGGCGGCCCGCGGGGCCCGGGGAGACGACGTGCTAGGACGCCTGAAGCCGCAGTACCTTTTCATCCTGGTCGTCATCGGGCTGCTCGCCCTGTACTTCCTCTTCGGATCGCTCTTTGGCGGCAAGAAGGCGCACAACGTCGCCGAGGCCAAGACCACCGCCGACACCCAGCCCAGCGTCCAGGTGAAGCTCGCGCCCGAGACCGTGCGCCAGGTGGACGTCGTGCTGCGCGGCCGCACAGAGGCGGCACGCGCGGTGGTGGTGCGCTCCGAAACTGCCGGCGTGGTGGCGGCCACCCCCGCTGCGGAAGGCTCGTTCGTCCGCCGCGGCCATGTGCTGTGCCGACTGGCGGTCGACGCCCGCCAGGCCAGCGTCGACCAGGCCCGCGCGATGCTGCGCTCGCGCCAGCTCCAGCGGCAGGCCGCGGCCCAGCTCGCGGAAAAGGGTTACCGCTCGCAGACCCAGGTGCTCGAGGCCCAGGCGGCCCTGGACGCCGCCCAGGCCCAGGTGCGCCAAGCCGAGATCGCGCTGGCGCAGGTGAATATTCGCGCTCCCTTCGACGGCGTGTTCGATAAGCGCGACGCCGAGATCGGGACCTACCTCGCGCCGGGCCAGGCCTGCGGCACGATGATCGAGCTCAATCCGCTGCTGGTGGTGGGCGACGTGCCCGAGACGGACGCAGCGCGCCTGCGCGTCGGAGCGCCGGCCACCGCCAAGCTGGTGGGCGGCCAACTCCTGAACGGACGGGTCCGCTATGTGGCCCAGGACGCAGATCCGCAGACGCGCACCTATCACCTGGAGGTCGCGGTGCAGAACCCGGCCAATGTCGTCCGGTCGGGCCTGTCGGCCGAGCTGCGCATCGGCGCGGGCGCCGGCGCGGCCCACCTGGTGCCGGTCTCGGCGCTGGTGCTGGACGCCGCGGGCCGCCAAGGCGTGCGCTACGTGCTCGCCGACAATCGCGTCGCCTTCGCGCCGGTGACGGTGCTGGAGGAGACCGGCGACGGCATGTGGGTGACCGGGCTGGCTGGCGCTGTGCGCGTGATCACGGTCGGCCAGTCGTTCGTCGCCGACGGCCAGAAGGTTCGGGTGGCCGCCGCGCGCTAGCGCAACGGCCCCCGGGGAGAGCTGAAGCATGGTCGGCGCGCTGATCGAGGGAGCCCTGAAGCGGCGCAAGGTGGTGCTGGGCGTGACGCTCATCGCCGCCCTGTTCGGGTTCTTCGCCTACCTGGGCATGCCTCGCGAGAGCGAGCCCGACATCGACCTGCCCTACATCTCGGTGGTGGTCCCCTACCCCGGCGTCTCGCCCGAGGACGCCGAGCGGCTGCTGGTGAAGCCCCTGGAGGTGGAGCTGCAGACCATCCAGGGCATCAAGTCGATGAACGCGGTGGCGCGCGAGAGCGTGGCCGTGGTGACGCTGGAATTCGAGGCCGACTTCGACAAGGACAAGGCGCTGGAGGACGTCCGCGCCAAGGTCGACCTGGCCCGCGGCGAGTTCCCGCCCGACGCCGAGGAGCCGATCATCGAGGAGATGAACTTCTCGGGCGAGCCGGTCATCGGGATCGTCATCTCGGGGGCCGCCCCCGAGCGCGAGCTGCATCGGGTCGCGCGCGGCCTGAAGGAGCGCCTGGAAGGCACAGAGGGCGTGCTCGAGGTCTTCATGAGCGGCGCCCGCGAGGAGGTGCTCGAGGTCGTCATCGATCCGCTCCGGATGGAGGCCTACAACGTCACCACGGGCGAGCTGGCCCAGGTGATCGGGCGCAACAACCAGCTGGTGCCCGCAGGCTCCCTGCGCTCAGGCGCGGGGCAGTTCGCGGTGAAGGTGCCGGGCGTCGTCGAGGATCCGTCCGACATCCTGGCCCTGCCGATCAAGAAGAACGGCGACAGGCTGGTCACCGTCGGCGACATCGGCGACGTGCGCCGGACCTTCAAGGATCCCAGCTCGATCAGCCGCTACAACGGCCATCAGGCCTTCATCCTGGAAGTCTCCAAGCGCGGCGGCTCGAACATCCTGGAGACCGTCCAGACCATCAAGAAGGTCACCGAGGCCGAAGCCAAGCGGTGGCCGTCGACGGTGCAGCTCAACTACATCTACGACGAGAGCGAGTTCATCGGCCGGACGCTGGTGGTGCTGGAGAGCGGGCTGCTCTCGGCGAGCCTTCTCGTCATGCTGATCATCGTCGCCAGCCTCGGCATACGCCAGGGCCTGATGGTCGGCGCCTCGATCCCGATCTGCTTCATGCTGGCCTTCCTGATGCTGAACGGCATGGGCATCACGCTGAACCAGATGGTGATGTTCGGCATGGTGCTGGCGGTCGGCATCCTGGTCGACGGCGGCATCGTGGTAGTCGAATACGCCGACCGGAAGATGGCCGAGGGGCTGTCAAAGGCCGAAGCCTTCGCCGCCGCCGGCAAGCGGATGTTCTGGCCGGTGGTCAACGGCACGCTGACGACGCTCTGCGCCTTCGTGCCGTTCATGTTCTGGAACTCGATCAGCGGGAAGTTCATGAGCTTCCTGCCGCTCACGCTCTTCTTCGTCTTGGGCGCCTCGATCTTCGTGGCCCTGATCTTCACCCCGGCCTTGGGCTCGATCTTCGGTCGCGCCGCGGCGGTCGACCAGGAGCACCTGGCCGAGATCATGAAGTCCGAGCACGGCGACCCGCGCGAGATGAAGGGCTTCATGGGCTGGTACGCCCGGGCGCTTACGACCCTTGGACGGCATCCCACCCGGGCCATGGCCCTGGGCGTGGTGATCGTGGTCGCCATCTTCATGTGGTTTGGCAAGACGCCGCACCGCACCGAGTTCTTCATCGAGGAAGACCCGGAATTCACCCAGGTCTACGTCAAGGCGCGCGGCAACCTCTCGCCCGAGGCGCAGAACGCCCTGGTGGCGCAGGTGGAGCGGCGGCTGGACGGCCTGAAGGGCGTGGAGTCGCTCTACGTGCGCTCGGGCGGCTTCACCTCGAACGGCGGGCCGAACTCGGCGCCGAACGACACCATCGGCCGCATCCGCGTCGACTTCCTCGACTTCGAGGGCCGACAGGCGCTGGGGATCCGGGGCCGCGACATCGAGGCCGAGGTGCGCAAGCGCGTCTCCGACATCCCGGGCATGCAGATCGAGGTGCGCGGGCCGCAGAACGGCCCCCCGATCGGCAAGGACGTGCAGGTCCAGCTCCGCAGCCATGACCCCGCCGCCCTGAACGCCGCGGCCGAGATGGTGAAGGCCAAGCTGGCGTCCGACCCGCAGCTCATCGAGCTCGAGGACAACCGCACCTCGCCCGGCATCGAGTGGAACCTCGCGGTCGACCGCGAGGCCGCCGGCCGCTACGGCGTCGACGTGCTGTCGGTGGGCCAGACGATCCAGTTCCTGACCGGCGGCGTGCTGATGGGCCGCTTCCGGCCGGACGACGCCGAGGACGAGCTGGACATCCGCGTCCGCTTCCCGCCCGAGGCGCGGAACGTGGCGGCCTTCAACCAGCTCAAGATCACCACCCCGCAGGGGCCGGTGCCGGTCAGCTACTTCATCAAGCGCGTGCCGACCCAGCAGGTCACCCAGATCCAGCGCCGCGACGGCCAGCGTCTGGTGATGGTGCAGGCCAACGCCGCCGAGGGGGTGGCGGCGAACCTGAAGATCACCGAGATCCGCAAGTGGCTTGAAACCTCGCCGCTGGATCCCGCCGTGACCTGGAAGTTCACGGGCGCCGACGAGGAAGGCCAGGAGGCGGCGCAGTTCTTCGCCGCGGCGATGGCGGCGTCGATCTTCATGATGTTCGTGATCCTGCTGTGGCAGTTCAACAGCTTCTACGGCGTGGTGGTGACGCTCTCCGCGGTGATCCTGTCGACCGTCGGCGTGCTGCTGGGCATCCAGGTCAACCTCGCGGGCACGTTCGACTACATCTCGGTGATCATGGTGGGCACCGGCGTGGTCGCGCTGTTCGGCGTGGTGGTGGGCCACAACATCGTGCTGGTGGATACGTTCTATCACCTGCGCCACGAGGGCTACGCGGCCGACGAGGCGGCGGTGCGGGCGGCGGCCCAGCGGTTCCGGCCGGTGCTGCTGACCACGCTCGTGACGGTCGTCGGCCTTCTGCCCCTGATGTTCCAGGTGCACCCGAACTTCCGGGCCGGACATATCGAGTTCGCCGCGCCGGGCTCGGAGTGGTGGGTGCAGCTCTCGGCCGCGGTGGTCTGGGGCCTGTCGTTCGCCACCTTGCTGACCCTGGTGCTGACGCCGGTGATGCTGGCCGCTCCGAAGGTCTATTCCGCCCGCTTCGTGCGGCTGCGCGACTGGCTCTACGAGCGAACCGGCTGGCCGCCCTTGCGGCGGGCTCGGCGCCAGATCGCCGAGCCGCCCTACCCGAAGGCTGCGGAGTAGCGTGCCGCTGACGCACCGGGTCGCTCAGGCCGCGGACATCCCGACGCTGGAGGCGGTGATGGACGCGGCGATCGGCGAGCTCCAGCGGGGCTTCCTGACGCCGGAGCAGATCGCATCCAGCCGGATGATCATGGGCCTGGATCGGCAGCTCATCGCCGACGGGACCTATTTCGTCGTCGAAGAGGACGGCCAGGTGGCGGGCTGCGGCGGCTGGAGCCGGCGCGCGACCCTCTACGGCGGCGATCATACGCCTGGCCGCGACGCGGCCCTGCTGGACCCCGCGACCGAAGCCGCCCGGGTTCGGGCGATGTACACGAGCCCGGCCTTTGCGCGGCGCGGCGTGGGGCGGCTGATCCTGCGGCTGTGCGAGGACGCCGCCCGCGCCGAGGGGTTCACCAGGCTGGAGCTGATGGCCACGCTATCGGGGCAGCCGCTCTATGCAGCGGCGGGCTTCGAGCCGGTCGAACAGATCTCAGACGACCGAGGCGGCGTGGCGGTGCCGCTGGTGCGGATGCGCAAGGCGATCTGACCTCCCCGCTCGATGGGCAGGAAATCAGCCGCGGGTCTGCCGCCGCCAGAGCGCCGCGTATTCCGCCCCCTTGGCCAGCAGCTCGTCATGCGCGCCGCGTTCGACGATCCGGCCTCGGCGCAGCACCAGGATCTGGTCGGCGTCGGCGATCGTCGACAGCCGGTGGGCGACCACGAGCGTCGTGCGCCCCGCCCTCACCTTGCGCAGGGTCTCCTGGATCGCAGCTTCCGTCGGGCCGTCGAGGGCGCTGGTGGCTTCATCCAGGATCAGCACGCGGGGATCGGCCAGCAGGGCGCGGGCGATGCCAACGCGCTGGCGCTCGCCACCCGAGAGCTTCAGGCCGCGCTCGCCGACCCGGGTCGCCATCCCATCGGGCAGACCGTCGATGAAGGGACCGAGCTCGGCCGCGTCGGCGGCGGCGCGGACCTCGGCCGGCGTGGCGTCGGGCCGCGAGAAGGCGATGTTGGCGTAGAGGCTGTCGTTGAAGAGCGCCACGTCTTGCGGCACCAGGGCGACGGCGCGGCGGATGTCGGCCAGCTTCACCCCGCGCATGTCCAGGCCGTCGATGGTGACCCGCCCCTCCTGCGGATCGATCAGGCGCATGGCCAGCCGGATGGCGGTGGTCTTGCCGGCGCCGGAGGGGCCGACGAGGGCGACGGTCTGGCCGGGCCGGGCCTCGAAGCTCACGTCCAGCAGCCCCGTCGAACGGGCGTCGTGCCGGAAGCTGACCCCTTCGAAGGCGATGGCGGCGCCTTCCGCCCGGGCCGGCGGCAGGCTCACCGCGTCCGGGGCGTCGGTGATCTCGGGGCGGATGTCGCGCAGGGCGACCATCTGCTCCATGTCGATCAGCCCCTGGCGGATCTCGCGATACTGGAAGCCCAGCATGCCCAGCGGCGCGTAGAGGCCGGACAGCAGGAAGATGGCCGTGGTGATGTCGCCGATCCGCAGCTCGCCGCCGGCCACCTGCATGCCGGCCATCACGGTCAGGGCGGCGAGGCCTACGTTGAGGATCAGGGCCTGGGCGGCGTTCAGCAGGTTGAGCGAGCCGTTGGCGCGGGCGCTGGCGTCCACGTAGTCTCCCATCGCCCCCGCGTAGGAGTCGACCAGCCGCGGCTCGGCCCCGAAGGCCTTCAGCGTCTCGTAGTTGATCAGGGCGTCGGACGAGAGGCCCGCCGCGCGTGTCTCGGCCTCGTTCAGCTCGCGCCGATGGGACAGCCGCCAGTCGGTGATCTTGAAGGTGATGACGGCGTAGAGGACCAGGGTCGCGAACGCCGTGAGCGCGAACCGCCAATCCAGGCGCAGGGCCATCACGATCATGGCCAGCACCAGCTCGACCGCGGTCGGGCCCAGGCTGAAGATCAGGCTGCGGATCAGGAAGTCGGTGGCGCGCGCGCCGCGGTCGATCACCCGCGACAGCGCCCCGCTCTGCTTGGTCTGGTGGAAGTCGAGCGACAGCGACAGCGCATGGCCGAAGCTCTCCACCGCCGCCCGCGCCATGGTGGACTGCGAGACCCGGGTGAAGATCGCGTCGCGGGCATAGGGCGCGACAGCCGCCACGAGCCGCAGGGCGGCGAACCCGATCGCGAGGCCCACGAAGGTCGTCCCCACAAGCACCGCGCCCTGGCCGACCGGGCTCAGGGTGTTGATGGCGTCGCCCAGCAGGACGGGGGCGAGCACGCCCGCCAGCTTGCCCGCGAAGACCAGCACGAGGGCAGCGGCGATCCGCAGGCGAAGCTGCGGCGCGCCCGAGCGCATCACGAGCCGGCCGAGGCCGGTCATCGAACCCCAGAAGTCGAACTTCGCGTCGGCGGGGGCGACCGCGCCGACGCCGCCGCCGTGGCGGACGCGGGCCATGTGGGCGTGGACCAAGGCGGCTACGCCTCGCCTGCGACGCTAAAGGACACTTCCGGGAACACGGCTTGCTTGAATCTCCTTAACCCTGGCCATAGCTACTTGGGGCCTCGGTGCGCGCGAGCCAAGCGCGAGTCGTCGATGGCTCTTCCTTCTGGAGTGGATGTTCATGGGGCGTGACAACGGACGCCTGCAATCCGTCTGCGTCTTCTGCGGCTCGTCCGAGGCGGCCGATCCGGCCTTCCTGCGAGCGGCCGGCGATCTCGGCCGCGCACTGGCCGACGCCAGGCTGCGCCTGATCTACGGCGGCGGCGGCGTCGGGCTGATGGGCGCCACCGCGCGCGGCGCGCACGACGCCGGCGGCGACGTTCTGGGCATCATCCCCGACTTCCTGGTGGGCCGCGAACGCGCCCTCGACAGCGTCGAGCACGTGGTGGTCACCTCGATGCACGAGCGCAAGTCGATGATGTTCGAGGAGTCGGACGCTTTCGTCATCCTGCCCGGCGGCATCGGCACTCTGGAAGAGGTGGTGGAGCTGCTGTCCTGGCGCAGGCTGGACCTGCACAAGAAGCCGGTCGTCTTCTACAACCCCGGCGACTTCTGGAAGACGCTTTTCGACCTCTTCCAGCACACGGTCGACGCCAAGCTCACCCCGCCCGAGTTCATGGACGCCTGGCGCGCCGTCGAAACGGTGCAGGAGATCGTCCCGGCGCTCTACGCCCAGGCCGGCGAGCCGATGCCGAACATCGACGAACAGCGAATGCTGAAGGTCACCTAGGCGGCTTCGGCGCCAAGTCTGGCCAGCACCTTCTGGGCGAAGGGGTCGTTCGCGACCTCTTCCAGCAGCCACTCGCGGAAGGCGGCGATCTTGCCGGCCCGCCGGCGGTCCTGCGGATAGACGAGCCAGTAGCTGCTCTCTCCGAAGTAGATCTCGAACGGCTGGACGAGCCGCCCGGCGGCGAGGTCGCGCCCGAACATCACTGGCGAGCCAATGGCCACGCCGTCGTTGGCGAGCGCCGCGGCCACCTCCAGCGTCTGGGTGTCGGCGGTGATGCGCGGCGCCGCCGGGCGCTCGACTCCATCGGCGATCACGCCCGCGGCCTGGAACCAGGCCGTCCACTCCAGGTCCGAGCCGATGCGGGGCACGTCCATGAGCCGGGCGGGCGTCGGGCTGTCGCCGAGGCTGGCCATGGCGGCGGGCGTGCACAGCACCGTCTGGGCCGCCGGGAACAGGCGCAGCGCCTCCATGCCCGGCCACACGCCGCGGCCGGTGCGGATCGCCACGTCGAAGTCCTCGCGGTTGAGGTCGACCATGCGGTTGCCGGTGTCGAGGCGCACCGCGATCTTCGGGTGCGCCACCTGGAAGGCGCCCAGCCGGCCCGCCAGCCAGTGGGTGGCGAAGGTCTGCAGGGTGGTGATGCACAGCACGCCCTCGCCCGTCTCGGAGAGATCGGTGATGGCGCTGCGAAGCCCCGCCATGGCCTCGCCGGCGGCCCGGGCGAGCCGCTCGCCGGCGGGCGTGAGGATCACTTCGCGCGGGCGCCGCACGAACAGCTTGCGATCCAGCCGCTCCTCCAGCGCCTTCACCTGCCAGCTCACCGCCGCCTGGGTGATGCCGAGTTCCTCGGCCGCGCGCGTGAAGCTGCCGAGCCGCGCGGCGGCCTCGAACACGCGGATGGCGCTGAGCGGAATCCTGGCGAGAACGTCAGACATAAGTTGCGCTTATAGGTACAGCAGGAGGCCGCGTTTGTCGACCGACGTTCGCGGAGGCACTTTCTCTCGTGACGGACAACCTTCGCTACGGGAGACGGACATGGAAGAGCTGCACAAGATCCATAAGGATGTTCCCTTCGGCTACTGGGTGCTGTGGGTGCGGCCCGCGCTGAAGGCGTGGTCGCGGCGCCGGCACGCGGCCCAGGATGCGCGGGCGGCGCTTCCCCGCGGTCTGCGGGCCTCTCGGTGACGGCCCGGCCTCCCCCGCGGGAGACGGGCGGCTCAGGGCACGTTCGCGTCCAGCTCTTCCAGCCATACCTTGGCCGTGCCGTCCGAGGGCGCACGCCAATCGCCGCGGGGGCTGAGATTGCCGCCCGAGATCACCTTCGGTCCGTTCGGCATGGCCGAGCGCTTGAACTGGCTGATCTCGAAGAAGCGGAAGAGGAAGACCTGCAGCCAGCTCTTGATGGTCGCCAGGTCGTAGGCGTTCCGCGCCTCCTCCGGGAAGTGCGGCGGCCATGCGCCGGCGGCCGCGTCCTTCCAGGCGTGCCAGGCCATGAAGGCCACCTTCGACGGCGGCAGGCCATAGCGGGTGATCCAGTAGAGATTGAAGTCCTGGAGCTCGTAGGGCCCGACCTTGGCCTGGGTGCTCTGGATCGCGCCTGAGGCGTCGGCCGGCACCAGCTCGGGCGAGATCTCGGTGCCGAGCACCGACAGCAACACCTCGGACGCGGCGGTGTCGAACTGCCCCGTCTTCGCCACCCAGCGGATCAGATGCTGGATCAGCGTCTTCGCCACCGAGCCGTTGACGTTGTAGTGGCTCATCTGGTCGCCGACGCCGTAGGTGCACCAGCCCAGTGCGAGCTCGGAGAGGTCGCCGGTGCCCAGCACGAAGCCGTGCCGCTGGTTGGCCAGCCGGAACAGGTAATCGGTGCGCAGACCGGCCTGCACGTTCTCGAAGGTGACGTCATAGACCGGCTCGCCGCGGCCGAACGGATGGCCCATGTCCTTCAGCAGCTGGGTCGCGGCCGGACGGATGTCGATCTCCTCGCCCGTCACGCCCAGGGCGTTCATCAGCTTCCAGGCGTTGGACTTGGTGCCCTCGCTCGTGGCGAAGCCCGGCATGGTGAAGCCCAGGATGTCGGACCGCGGCTTGCCCAGCAGGTCGAAGGCCTTGGCCGCCACGATCAGGGCGTGGGTCGAGTCCAGGCCGCCTGAAACGCCGATGACGAGGTGCTGGGATTTCGTCGATTGCAGCCTTTTTACAAGGCCTTGCACCTGGATGTTGAAGGCCTCGTAGCAGTCCTGATCCAGGCGCGCCGCATCGTCGGGCACGAACGGGAAGCGGTCCACCGCGCGCTGCAGGCCCACGTCCTTGAAGTGGGGCTGGTGCTCGAAGCGCACGCGCCGGAAGAACTGCTCGGGATGGCTGTTGGCCACCGCCGCGTCGTTGAAGGTGGGCGAACGCATCCGTTCCAGGCGCAGCTTCTGGACGTCGATGTCGGCGACCGCCATCTGGGCCTGCGTCGGGAAGCGGTCGGTGCAGGCAAGTTCGCGGCCGAGCTCGTGGATGGAGGCCTGTCCGTCCCAGGCAAGATCCGTGGTGCTCTCGCCGGGTCCGGCGGCCGAATAGAGGTAGGCCGCCTGGCAGCGGCTGGACTGGGAAGCGCAGAGCAGCGCCCGCTCGTCGGCCTTGCCCACGACGATGTTCGAGGCCGATAGGTTGCAGAGGATCAGCGCGCCGGCGAGCGCCCCCTGCGTCGACGGCGGAGCCGGCGCCCAGAAGTCCTCGCAGATCTCGGCGTGGAAGACGAAGTCCGGCAGGTCGGCGGCCTCGAACAGGAGGTCCGTGCCGAACGGGGCGACCTGACCCGCCAGCGCGACCTCCAGGCCCTCGACGCCGTGCCCCGGCGCGAACCAGCGTTTCTCGTAGTACTCACGGTAGTTGGGCAGGTAGCTCTTCGGGACCACGCCCAGGACGCGGCCGCGGGCGATGACGACGGCGCAGTTGTAGAGGCGGCCGTTGTGGGCGACGGGCGCGCCGACCAGCAGAACGGGACTGAGCTTGGCGCTGGCCTCCACCAGGCCGGCGATCTCGGCCTCCACCCGCTTCAGCAGCGCCTCCTGCAGGAACAGGTCGTCGATGGCGTAGGCGCTGATGCCGAGCTCCGGGAACAGCATCAGGTCGCACCCGGCGGCGTCGCCCTCCCGGGCCATGCGCAGAGTCTCGGCGGCGTTGAAACCCGGATCGCCCACCGCGACGCGAGGCGTGCAGGCGGCGACGCGGACGAATCCGTGGGCGTGGATGGCGTAGAACGACTTCGACACGACAGCTCCCGTTTCCCGCGCCCCAGATCGACCAGGGAAATGCTCACTTTGAGCATATATAGCGTCGCCCGCGGGGTACGGCAAAGCCGCTGGGCCGCCGATCCCGTCGGGCCCGTTGTGAACGCGGCAGAAACGAAAACGGCCCCGTTTCCGGGGCCGTGTCAGCTATTCGTCGCGGTGGACACGTTCGCGGCGCTCGTGCCGCTCTTGAGCCTCGAGACTGAGGGTGGCGATCGGCCGGGCCTCCAGCCGGGAAACGCCGATCGGCTCGCCGGTCTCCTCGCAGTAGCCGTAAGAGCCATCCTCGATGCGGCGCAGCGCCTCGTCGATCTTGGAGATCAGCTTGCGCTGACGGTCCCGCGTGCGGAGTTCGAGAGCCCGATCGGTTTCGGAAGACGCTCGATCGGCAACGTCGGCGTGGTTCTCGGTTTCCGTCTGCAGGTGGGACAGCGTCTCACGAGATTCGCGAAGGATGTCCTCTTTCCACTTCAGAAGCTTCTGCTTGAAATACTCAAGCTGACGCTCGTTCATGAACTCCTCGTCCTCGGCAGGACGATACTGAGGACTGTCAGCCAGAACTGCGGCTGTTTTCATGGATACCTCACGCCCCCTGGACGCCCTGAGACACGCGGTGGGTGTATAGCAAATCGAACCGTGGTTTCAACGCACTCAGATTCGAGGCGCGATTACGCCGCACGCGCCCCGACCTCAAGCTTCGCAAGCTCTACCGCGGCGCGAGTCTCGATCTCGTCGAGCACGCCTTCAAGCTTCGGGTCGTCGGTCGCCTGCCGCTCGTCCTGAATGGCGCGGCGCAGACGGTCCAGGTCGCCCGCCCCAAGGTCGCCGCCGAGCAGCGCCACCTTGAGGCCGTCAAGGACATCGAGAATCTGACCGGCCCGGCGGACCGAGCGGCGTTTTCGCTCCAACGGCCCGCCCACGTCCTGCAGCGCCAGGAGGGCTTCAACGCCCATGACCGCTGAAACGCCGCCGACCGCCGCCGGCCGCTCCACGGCCGCGCCCGGCGCAGGCCCAGCCAGGCGAAAGCCCTCGCCACCGCTGCGCGAGGCGGTCTTGCCCGCCCCTTGCGCCTGGGAAACGCCGCCTGTCCCGCTGACCTTCATGGCGCTCACGCCGCCCCCTCTGCACTCGAGGGTAAGCTTCGCCGGCCAAACTTGCAGCATGGTTAACGGGCGGCAATTCCTGCCGGGAAAAAGGCGCCGCATTAACCATGCCTAGCTTTGTAATCATTGCGCTTTCTCGACGCTTACGGTCTGGCACGCTCCTCGCATGCGATGTGCGCGAAGCAGCTAGTGAGCGCCTATGCGTCCGGTCCGAGCCATCACCGCCCTCCTCTTCGCCGCGCCGCTGGCCTTCGGCGCGCTTGCGGCGGAGCCCGTGGCGGCCAAGTCGCGCATCAAGGACATCGTCGAGTTCGAAGGCGTCCGCGAGAACATGCTGGTCGGATACGGGATCGTGGTCGGCCTGAACGGCACGGGCGATGCGCTGCGCAACGCGCCTTTCACCAAGCAGAGCCTGGAGGCGATGCTGGAGCGCCTGGGCGTCAACACCCGCGACGCCCAGCTCAACACCAAGAACGTCGCCGCAGTCATGGTGACGGCCAAGCTGCCGCCGTTCGCCGCCCCGGGCTCCCAGATCGATGTCAGTGTCTCGGCCCTGGGCGACGCCAAGAGCCTGCAGGGCGGCTCGCTGCTGGTGACCCCGCTGCTGGGCGCCGACGGGCGCGCCTACGCCCTGGCTCAGGGCACTGTGCAGACCGGCTCGATCAGCGCCTCGGGCGCCTCGGGCTCGTCGGTATCGAAGGGCGTGCCGACCGCCGGCCGCATCGCCGGCGGCGCCTCGGTGGAGTTGGAGACCGGCTTCCAGCTCGCCAGCATGGGCCAGATGCGCATGACCCTGCGCAATCCCGACTTCACCACCGCACGCCGGATCGCCGAGGTGATCAACCAGCGCTACCCCGGCGCGGCGATCGCCGAGAACCCGACCATCGTCACGGTGCGGCCGAGCGGCGGCGACATGATGGGCTTCCTGGCGCAGGTCGAGAACCTCGCCGTCGAGCCCGACGCCCCGGCCAAGGTGGTGATCGACGAGGTCGCCGGCGTGATCGTCATGGGCGAGGCGGTGCGCGTCTCCACGGTGGCGATCCAGCAGGGCAACCTGACGATCACCGTGCGCGAGCAGCCGGCCGTCAGCCAGCCGGCGCCCTTCGCCCGCACCGGCGAGACCGCTGTCGTGCCGCAGACCGACATCTCGGTGGACGAGGAGCGCGGCCGGCAGTTCCTGACCGTGAAGTCGGGCGCCTCGCTAGCGACCCTGGTGGCAGGACTGAATGCGCTCGGCGTCACGCCGCGAGACATGATCTCCATCCTGCAGACGATCCGCGCGGCGGGCGCCCTGCAGGCCGAAATCGAGGTGATGTGATGGTCGACTTCGCGATCACCCCGGCCCTTCTCGCCCAGCCCGCGACACCGTCGGCCGCTGAGCTCGCCAAGCGCACCAAGATCCGCGAGGCCGCCGAGCAGTTCGAGGCCCAGTTCCTGTCGGTGATGCTGCAGCCGATGTTCGAGGGCACGGATGTCGAGGGCCCGTTCGGCGGCGGCGCCGGCGAGACCATGTTCCGCTCGCTCATGACCGAGGCCATGGGCAAGCAGATGGTGAAGTCGGGCGGGGTCGGCCTGGCCGACACCGTTCAGCGTGAAATCCTCAAGATGCAGGGGCTCCAGTAATGGCCATCGCGGCGCAGAACCCGCAGGACCGGGTCGAGCAGCTCATCCTGCTGACCGAGCGGCTGACCGAGCTGATGGCCGAGCAGGCCGTTGCCTTCGAGAGCCGCCGGCCGCAGGACGCCGCCGCCAAGCTGGAGGAGACCAGCCGTCTGGCCAACCTCTACCGTCACGAGTCCGCCCGGGTGCGCGCCCAGCCGGACCTGGTGTCCAGCGCGCCGTTGGATCTGCGCACGCGCCTGGTGCGGGCGACCGAAGCGTTCGACGCGGTGTTGGCCCGCCAGGGCCGGGCGCTGAACGCCGCGCGCACCGTGACCGAAGGCCTGGTCAAGGCCATCGCCGACGAGGTCGCCAATCAGCGCGGCAAGGGCGTCTCCTACGGCGCGACCGGCCGAGCCTCCACGAACGGCACGGCGACCGCGATCACCCTGAACCGGCGGGCCTGATTCAAACGCTTGTTTGACGTTGCGGAACCCGCCTAGCTTGATCGACGCCGCCTGAGTCTCAGGCGGTCTACGTTCTCAGGGCGGGGTGAAATTCCCCACCGGCGGTAATGCCTTCCAAAGCCTCTGGCGAGGAGGGACGAGCCCGCGGGCGCCCTGCGAAGCTCTCGCGAGCCAAGCAGGGGACGAGCAGACACCGGTGCGATCCCGGGGCCGACGGTTAGAGTCCGGTTATGAGAACGGTCGTGTCGTGGACGGGCGGGATTCCGCCCTGCCCGCGTGCGCGGCCTCTCCCTGAGTCGTGGTTCCTTCAGGCCCGGTCAGGGAGAAGACCATGACCCAAACTGCTTCCATCCAGGAATACCGCACCGCCAACGGCGCCTTCCGCGCCGCGCGGATCGCCTTCATCCACGCGCTCTGGCACGAGGAGATCGTCCGCGAAGCCTACGTCGGCTTCCTCGACGAGATCGTCAGCCTCGGCTTCGAGGAGAGCGCGATCGAGCGCTTCGAGACCCCCGGCTCGTTCGAGATCCCGCTGCACGCCCAGACCCTCGCCCGCTCCGGCCGCTACGCCGCGATCGTGGCGGCAGGCTTCGTCGTCGACGGCGGCATCTATCGCCACGAGTTCGTCGCCGAGACGGTGATCCGGGCGCTGATGCAGGTGCAGCTCGAGACCGAGACGCCGGTGTTCTCGGTGGTGCTGATGCCGCATCACTTCCACGAGCACGAGACGCACCAGCGCTTCTTCCAGGGCCATTTCCGGCTGAAGGGCGCCGAGGCGGCGCGCGCCTGCCACGGCACGCTGCAGAGCCTGGCCCGCATCGCGGAGGCGGCGTGATGACCGTGCTCGACATACCCGCCGGCTTTGCGCCGCACTTCCGGTCGAGCCCGCTGACCAAGCCCTGGGAGCCGCTCTACAGCCGCGCGGCGGGCGAGACCGTGGTGATCGGCCTGCGGGCCGGCGAGGCCCACACCAACAGCCGCGGCTTCGTGCACGGCGGCCTCATCACGGCGCTGGCCGACGTGGCCATGGGGCTCTCATGCTCGCGGCGGCTGGGCGACATGCCGAGCCTGGTGACGGTGAACCTCAACGTCGACTTCCTGGGTTCGGCGCTGACCGGGCAGTGGCTGGAGTTCGACACGGTCTTCGTGCGGCCGGGCTCCACGCTGTGCTTCGCCCAGGCGTTCGTCACCGCAGACGGCCAGCCGTGCGCGCGCGCCAACGCCGTGTTCCGCGTCGTGAAGCGGAGGCCGCAATGACCTGCTACCTCGTTGGCCGGATCGCCATACACGACCGCGAGCGCTACGGCCGGTACGCCGCCGCGTTCATGCCTGTGCTCAAGCAGTATGGCGGCCGCCTGCTGCTCTCCGAGGAGAACCCGGAGCCGCTCGAGGGCGACTGGGACGGCCGCAAGCTGGTGGTCCTGGCCTTCGACAGTCGTGAGGCGGCGCTGACCTGGGCAAACTCACCCGAGTACCGGAAGATCGCCGTCGACCGCGACGCCGGGGCCGACGTGATCGCCGTGCTGACGGAGGGCTTCGGTTAGAGGCCGACGGTCCGGCCCACGCCGACGGCCTGCAGGAAGTCGGCGTCGTGGCTCACCATCAGCAAGGCGCCGTCGTAGCCGGAGAGTGCGGCTTCGACGGCGCCGATGCTGTCGAGATCCAGGTGGTTGGTCGGCTCGTCGAGGATCAGCAGGCCCGGCGGGCGGTCGCCCATCAGCACGCAGGCCAGCGCGGCCCGCAGGCGCTCGCCGCCGCTCAGCGCCGAGAGCGGCTTGTCGGCGGCGGTGTTGCGGAACAGGAAGCGGGCGAGCGCCGCGCGCGCCGCATTGGGCGTCGCCTTGGGGTTCAGGCGTACGAAGGCGTCGACGAGGCTGCCCTGCTCGCCGAGCAGCGCCGTCTGCTGGTCGAGGAAGGCGGGCGCCACGCCCCGGATGACGCGGCCCGCGGTCGGCTCCAGTTCGCCGGCGGCGAGCTTCAGGATCGTCGTCTTGCCCGCGCCGTTCGGGCCCACGAGGGCGACCCGCTCGCGTCCGGCAAGACGCAGCGAGAGGCTGCGCACGACCGGCGGTGCGCCAGGATAGGCGAAGGTCACATCCTCCAGGCTCAGCACCGGCTTGCCCGCGGCGACGCCGGACGGCGGAAGCTCGAAGGCCAGGCGGCGCACGCGCTCCACGCGGGCTTCGGCCTTGGCCAGAGTCTCGGCGGCGTCGGCCTTCAACCGCTCGGCCAAGACCTGCCCGCGGCCGGCGCTCTCCTCGGCGCGGCGCTTCAGGCCGCCGGCGACGATGCGCGGCATCGACCCCGAGGCGCCGTGGCGCTTGCCGGCGGCGTCACGGCGGGCCTTCCGCTCGGCGGCCGTCTGGGCGTCGCGGGCGACACGGGCGCTCTCCTTCTGGGCGTCGGACAGCGCCCGCTCCGCGGCCGCCTCGGCCTCGGCCTTGCGCTCGATGTAGACGTCATAGCCGCCGCCATGGACCTCCGCGCCCAAGGCGCTCAGTTCGACGATGCGGTCCATGCGCCGCAGCAGCGCGCGGTCGTGGCTGACCACAATGGCCCCGCCTTTCCAGCGGCCGAGCGTCTCGGCCACCAGCTCGCGCGCCTCGACATCGAGGTTGTTGGTCGGCTCGTCCAGGATCAGCAGGTCGGGTTGGGCGGCAATGAGGCCCGCCAGCGCCGCGCGCGTCGTCTGCCCACCGCTCAACGCCGCGGCGGGACGCTCGAGGTCCAGCCCCTCCAGGCCGACGCCGGCCAGCGCTTCCGCAAGGCGCGCCTCCAGCGTCCAGTCGGCCTCGGCCAGGTCGTCGGGCGTCCCCTCGCCCGCCTCGATCCGGCGCAGGCGGGCGAGCATCTCCGAGACGCCCAGGAGATCTCCGACACTCGCGCCCGGCGGCGGCCGGAGCGCCTGGCGGAGCACGCCGACGCGGCCCTGCACGCTGACCGAGCCCGCGAACGGCGAAAGCTCGCCCAGGATCAGCCGGACAAGCGTCGTCTTGCCCACGCCGTTGCGGCCGACGAGACCGGTGCGCTCGGCGCCGAAGCTGAGGGTCAGATGGTCGAGGAGGACGCGCCCGTCAGGGGCGGCGAAGCTCAGGGAGTCGAGGGTGACGAAGGAAGGCATGGGGGACCGTGTGCGCGGGGACGTGGCGGGCGGAGCGGTTGTCCGTCGTCAGGCGCATGGTCGTGGCACTCCTTCGCTAGAGCTCCTGATCTAGGGGCCGCGTCGGCGGAGGCCAAGGGTTGGCGTGTTTCGGACCCGCCATCCAGGCTGCATCTTGAGGCGGCGCACGGCATCGCCGACTTGCGGCGCATGAAATCGCCCGACACCCTCGACTGGACCGCGCTGGCGGCCGAGCTCGACGCCCACGGCTGCGCCGTCGTCCCAGACCTGCTGGACTCCGCCGAATGCTCGCAGGTCGCCGGCTGGTATGACGAACCCGATCGCTTCCGCAGCACCGTGGTGATGGCTCGGCACGGCTTCGGACGGGGCGAGTACCGCTATTTCCGCTACGACCTGCCGCCGCTCGTGCAGACGCTGAGGGCCGAGCTGTATCCGCGACTGGCGGCCATCGCCAACGCCTGGAACGGCGCCCTGGGCGAGGACGTCCGCTTCCCGCCGGATCACGCGGCCTATCTCGCCCGCTGCCATGCGGCCGGCCAGACGCGGCCGACCCCGCTGCTGCTGCGGTACGGCGTGGGCGACTACAACTGCCTGCACCAGGACCTCTACGGCGAGCACGTCTTCCCGCTGCAGGTCGCGGTGCTGCTTTCGGAGCCCGGGCGTGACTTCGAAGGCGGCGAGTTCGTCCTGACGGAGCAGCGGCCACGGATGCAGTCTCGGGCCGAGGTCGTGCCGCTGCGCCAGGGCGACGCCGTGATCTTCCCCGTCCATCATCGGCCGGTGCGGGGCGCCCGCGGCCTTTACCGCGTGAACCTGCGTCACGGGGTGAGCCGGCTGCGCAGCGGCCGACGCCACACGCTCGGAATCATCTTCCACGACGCGGCGTGAGCTCGGGCGCGAGGCGGGCTTGCAGGCCCAGGGCGTTGGCCATGGCCGCGCCGGACGTGGTGTTGTCGAACACGCACCAGGCCTCCGCCGCGCCGGACGCCTCGATGGCCCGCGCCAAGGCGTCGAGCGCAGCACCTTCGTAGGCGGAGTAGTACATCCGGGGCGAGCCGTGCAGCCGCCAGTAGGCCAGTTCCGGCCAGCCGCCGGGCGCCGCCGCCAGCGGGTGGCGGGCCGGGTCGGCGGCGACGCGGGCGATGCGGTGCGCCTTGAGCCGTTCATCGGCGTCGGCTGCGAACCATGTCGGGTGCCGGGGCTCGCAGACTGCCGCACCCGGCCACACGTCGCGAAGCGCGACGAAGAACGCCTCCGCGACCTCCACCTCGTAGGCCAGGCTGGGCGGCAGCTGGACCAGCAAGGGCCCGAGCTTGTCGCCAAGCTGTTCCGTCTCCGCGCGGAACGCGGCGAGCGGCTCCGCGGCGTCCTTCAGGCGCGCCTCGTGGGTGATCCGGCGCGGCAGCTTCACGGCGAACCGGAAGTCCGCCGGCGTCGTCTCGACCCAGCGAGCGTAGGTGGCCGGCCGATGGCTGCGATAGAAGGTGCTGTTGATCTCCACCGCGTCGAAGCGGGCCGCGTAGCGTTGCAGACCGCTGCCGTCCGTGGGGAACGCCTGCGCCACCGCGCGCGGGATCGTCCAGCCGGCGGTGGCGATGTGCAGCCTCGTCATGGCGGCGCCAACGCGCGGCGCAGGTCTCGGTTCGCGACTTTCGGACTTGTGTTGCGGAAGCAGCATTGGCCCGCGATCGGGCTCCGACGATGTTCCGGCCACGCAAAAGGAGCCCGATCATGTCCTTCATCGTGTCCGGCCTCGACGCCGGCGAGTTCCAGCCGCTGTTCGGCCTGTCCGACGTCGAGCTCGCCGCTCGCGGCGTGAAGCGGATGACCGTGACCGCACCGCTGGGTTTCCCCTGCCGCATCAGCCTTGAGGACCGTCCCGTCGGCGATACGGTGCTGCTGCTGAACTACGAGCACCAGCCGGCGGACACGCCTTTCCGCTCTCGGCACGCGGTGTTCGTCGGCGAGCAGGCCGGCCCGACGAGGCAGTATGTGGACGAGCTGCCGCCGGTGCTGGCGGCGCGGCCGTTCAGCTCGCTGCGTGCGTTCGACGCCGCAGGGATGATGACCGACGGCGTTCTCGTGCCGGTGCGCGAGCTGCCCGACGCCATCCGGCGGATGCTGGAGACGCCCGGGACGGCCTATCTGCACGCGCACTATCCGGGCCGCGGCTGCTACGCCGCTCGCATCGACCGGGGCTGAGCGGCGCACGGGCGTGTGATGCCCGGCCGCGCAACCATCTATTCGCAAACGGGTTTCCGCCTCCGACCGATACGGAGGAGACGAAGAAGCCTTGCGCCATCCGCTGAAGCTGCTGGGGGTGATGACGATCGTGGGCGCCGGCCTGAGCGCAGCCCCTGCCCTCGCCCAACCCGGCTGGACCACCGTCGCCAACGGTGTCGCGGGTCAGGTGGCGATGCAGACGCCGGCGCGCGCCGAACCGGTCAGTCTGGCCGCCAGGCAGGCGGTGCAGGCAGCACCGTTCGAGAAGCCCGGCCCCCGGAAGCTCGATCTCACCGTCCGTGGCGACGACAAGCTGCGCGGCGACGTTGAGCTCCGCCAGAAGGACGCATGGAACGAGGCCGATGGCTTCCAGTTCAGGATGACGAAGGTCGCCTACACGCGGCGCTTCTGACCCGCATCTCGCCCAGAGGCCGCATGATCCGCTCGTTCCTCATCGGTTTCGCCACGGGACAACGCTCGCTCACGCCGCTCGCCATCGTCAGCGAGGCCGCCCGTCGCGGCCGGCTGGATGATGGCGGCGCCCCTCGCCTGCTGGCCTCGCCGTGGGTGACGGCCGCCGTCGGCGCGCTGGCCGCCGGCGAGATCGTCGGCGACAAGCTGCCCTCGGCCCCGGACCGGATCGTGCCCGCCGGCATGGCCGTTCGCCTGGTGACCGGCGGCCTGGTCGGCGCGGCGCTGGCCGACCGCGAGCAGCGCTACCTCGGCGCGGCGCTCGGCGTCGCCGGCGCGGTGATCGGCGCGCATCTGGGATGGCGGGCGCGGATGTGGGCTCTCCGCCGCTGGGGTCAGACCCCGACCGGCCTGGTCGAGGATGCGCTGACGGCTGGAGCCGCCGGCTGGCTGGTCGCGGGCCGCGCGCGCGCCGCCTGATCGATCCCCGCGCGCGGAGCCAGCCTCCTGCTGACAGCGTGGTGTCAGCAGCGCTGCGGCCTGCCGTCGCGGACGGGCTATGTTCGCCTTGCGTTCCCGTGTTATCGATGACTCGCGTTACCTACATTCAGCGGTCTCGCCGCCGGGCTTCTGCATCAGGACCTTCCGCGGCGCTTTGCGTGTTTCCGGGACAGAATGGCCGACAACCAGAACTTCATCCGCGTGCGTGGCGCGCGCGAGCACAATCTCAAGGACGTCAACGTCGACATCCCGCGCGGCGAGCTGGTGGTGATCACCGGCCTGTCAGGCTCGGGCAAGAGTTCGCTCGCCTTCGACACCATCTACGCCGAGGGCCAGCGCCGCTACGTCGAGAGCCTATCGGCCTACGCACGCCAATTCCTGGAACTGATGAGCAAGCCGGACGTGGACCTCATTGAGGGCCTGTCGCCGGCGATCTCCATCGAGCAGAAGACCACCAGCCGCAATCCGCGCTCGACGGTCGGCACGGTCACCGAGATCCATGACTACATGCGCCTGCTGTGGGCGCGGGTCGGCGTTCCCTATTCACCCGCAACCGGTCTGCCGATCGAGAGCCAGACCGTCAGCCAGATGGTCGACAAGCTGGCCGCCGTCGACGAAGGCACGCGCCTCTATCTGCTGGCCCCCGTCGTCCGCGGCCGCAAGGGCGAGTACCGCAAGGAGATCGCCGAGTGGCAGAAGGCCGGCTTCCAGCGGCTGAAGATCGACGGCGAGTTCTATCCGATCGAGGACGCGCCCACGCTCGACAAGAAGTTCAAGCACGACATCGACGTCGTCGTGGACCGGCTGGTGACGAAGCCCGGTCTCGAGAGCCGCTACGCCGACAGCCTCGAGACGGCGCTGCGCCTGGCCGACGGCATCGCGGTGGCCGAATGGGCTGACGTCGCCGAGGGCGAGAAGGAGCCCCGGCGGCTGATCTTCTCGGAGAAGTTCGCCTGCCCGGTCTCAGGCTTCACGATCAGCGAGATCGAGCCGCGGCTGTTCTCGTTCAACAATCCCTACGGCGCCTGCCCGGTCTGCGACGGCCTGGGCGCGAAGCTCGCCTTCGACGCCGACATGGTCGTGCCGGACAAGGACAAGAGCCTGCACAAGGGCGCGATCTCGCCCTGGGCCAAGGGCCCCTCGCCGCTCTACATCCAGACGCTGCAGGCGCTCAGCCGCCACTACGACTTCTCGATGGACGAGCCGTGGTGGAAGCTGCCGGAGAAGGCCCGTCAGGTCGTGATGCACGGCTCGGGCGACGAGAAGATCCGCTTCGTCTACGACGACAACGCCCGCAAGTACGAGGTCAACAAGACATTCGAGGGCGTGCTGCCGAACCTTGAGCGCCGCTGGCGCGAGACCGACAGCTCGTGGGTGCGCGAGGAGCTGGGCCGCTACCAGTCGGAGACGCCCTGCGAGGCCTGCAAAGGCTATCGCCTGAAGCCGGAAGCGCTCGCCGTGAAGATCGGCGGCAAGCACATCGGCGAGGTGTCGACGCTCTCGATCCGCCACGCGGGCGAGTGGTTCCAGGCGCTGGAGGGCGAGCTCACCGACAAGCAGATGGAGATCGCCCGGCGCATCCTGAAGGAGATCAACGACCGCCTGCGGTTCCTGGTGAACGTCGGGCTCGACTATCTGAACCTGTCGCGCGGCTCGGGCACGCTGTCGGGCGGCGAAAGCCAGCGGATCCGCCTGGCCAGCCAGATCGGCTCGGGCCTCACGGGCGTGCTCTATGTGCTGGACGAGCCGTCGATCGGCCTGCACCAGCGGGACAACACCCGCCTGCTGACCTCGCTGAAGGGCCTGCGCGACCTCGGCAATTCGGTGCTGGTGGTCGAGCACGACGAGGAGGCGATCCTCACCGCCGACTACGTTATCGACATGGGACCGGCGGCTGGCGTCCACGGCGGCGAGATCATCGCCCAGGGGCGGCCCGAGGAGATCCAGGCCAACCCCAAGAGCATCACCGGCCAGTACCTGTCGGGCGCCCGCGAGATCACGGTGCCGGACGAGCGGCGGCCGTTCTCGAAGAAGAAGATGCTCCGCGTGATCGGCGCCCAGGGCAACAACCTGAAGAACATCACCGGCGAGATCCCGGTGGGCACCTTCACCTGCATCACGGGCGTGTCCGGCGGGGGCAAGTCCACCTTCACCATCGAGACGCTGTACAAGGCGGCGGCGCGCCGGCTGCACAACGCCTCGGACGCGCCGGCGCCGCACGAACGGATCGAGGGGCTGGAGAACTTCGACAAGGTCATCGACATCGACCAGTCGCCGATCGGGCGCACGCCGCGATCGAACCCGGCCACCTACACCGGCGCCTTCCAGCCGATCCGCGACTGGTTCGCCGGCTTGCCCGAGGCCAAGGCCCGCGGCTATGGCCCGGGACGGTTCTCGTTCAACGTGAAGGGCGGCCGCTGCGAGGCCTGCCAGGGCGATGGGCTGATCAAGATCGAGATGCACTTCCTGCCGGACGTGTACGTCACCTGCGACGTCTGCCACGGCCGCCGGTACAATCGCGAGACGCTGGAGGTGATGTTCAAGGGCAAGAACATCGCCGACGTCCTCGACATGACCGTCGAGGAGGCGGCCGACTTCTTCAAGGCGGTGCCGCCGATCCGCGAGAAGATGGAAACGCTGAAGCGTGTCGGGCTCGGCTACGTGAAGGTCGGCCAACAGGCGACGACGCTATCGGGCGGCGAGGCCCAGCGCGTGAAGCTGTCGAAGGAGCTTAGCCGCCGAGCGACCGGCAAGACGCTCTACATCCTCGACGAGCCGACCACTGGCCTGCACTTCGAAGACGTGAAGAAGCTGCTCGAGGTGCTCCACGAACTGGCCGACCAGGGCAACACGGTCGTGGTCATCGAGCATAATCTCGACGTCGTGAAGACCGCCGACTGGATCGTCGACTTCGGCCCCGAAGGCGGCGACGGCGGCGGCGAGATCGTGGCCCAGGGTAGTCCGGAGGCCGTCGCGGCGAACGAGCGCAGCTGGACCGGGCGCTACCTCGCCGAACTGCTCGAGCGTCACCGCGAACGGAAGGGCGCGCGCAAGAAGAAGCTGGTGGGGGCGTAGGCCGACGGCCTACCCTTCCCTTCAAAGAGGGGGAAACTCATGAAGCTCTATGGCGCGCCGATGCCGGCGCCGAACCCCAGGCGCGTCCGGATCTTCCTCGCGGAGAAGGGCATCGATCTGCCCGAGACGCCCGTGAACATGATGCAGCGGGAGCACAAGAGTCCCGACCACAAGGCGCGCAACAGCCTGGGCCAAGTTCCGACGCTGGAGCTGGACGATGGGACCTGCATCTCCGAGACGGTCGCGATCTGCCGCTACTTCGAGGAAACCCAGCCGGACCCGCCGCTGTTCGGCCGCACGCCGGTGGAGAAGGCGCTGGTGGACATGTGGGTGCGGCGGACCGAGTTCACGGTGATGATGCCGGTGGGCGCTTTCTGGCGGCACGCGCATCCGTTCACGGCGAAGCTGCTGACCCAGTTCAAGGACTACGGCGAGAGCAACCGCGAGACCTATGCGGGCGCACAGCGCTGGCTGGACCGGGAGCTTGCGGGCCGGTCGTACGTCGTGGGCGGCGACTACACGGTGGCCGACATCTGCCTGCTGACGACGGTGGATTTCGCCGATTGGATCGGCCTGCCGCTGCTGGACGACGTCCAGAACCTCCGCGCTTGGCACGGAAGGGTCTCCGAGCGGCCGAGCTCCAAAGCTTAGGCCTGGCCGTGCGTCAGCGCGCGGTAGGCGTAGGCCCCGGGCGCGGCGATGACGGCGTACCAGAAGGCGCTGAACAGGCTGGACACCACCATGTACGCGACGCGCAGCGGCTGGAAGTAAGCTGCCAGGGTGGGCTCGTCCGGGACCGCGAAGATCTGGAAGATCTCGCCGAAGCTGCCGCCGGTTATGACCACGGCGATCCCGGCGGCCGGCAGGAACAACAGGATCGTGACGACGAACGCCAGGATGACCAGGGCTATCATCAGCACGTAAGCGCCCGTGAGCCGCCAGAACTGGCCCCGGGTGACGTTCCAGGAATCGAACAGCGCCAGCTTGTCCCGGTCGAACGTGATCACAGGGGCCAGCGACAGGCGAACGCCCAGGACGATCACCAGGGCGACGGCGCCCACCCAGCAAAGGAAACTGACGAGGACCAGGACGCCCTCGCCCAGCCCCGAGGCCACCGCCGCAAGGACGAAGCCCACCACGGTGATCGCGGCCATCAGCAGGGCGAAGAGCACGACGTAGATCAGCGCCAACGCCATGAGGCGGAACTCGGCCGGCCCGACGCGGAAGAGCCGGATGGAGCCGGTCTGGCCCCGCAGCAGGATGCGGTAGATGGCGGCCGCCATCATCGACTGGATCAGCAGGCCCAGGAGCAGCAGAGGCGACAGGATGGCCAGTGCTTCCAGCAGGGCGCCGGTCGCAAGCGTATCCTCACTGCCGAGCGCGGCGAGCGCAGCGCGCGCCTCGTCCGGCATGCTCACCTCGATGAACACCTGCAGGACGCTGACCAGGAACATGAAGATGGCCGCAGCCAGCAGCTTGCGCGGCCGCTCCTTGGTGATGCGGAATCCCTCGAGCGCCGCGTCAGTCGGCGAAAACCCAGCCATTCTCGTCCCTTGGCCCGAGGGCTTCATGCCGATTCGGACCGCCCCTTCGTCAACGCGCAAAGTGCCGTGTCGGAGGCAGGCGATGCAAGGCCCCGCTCGCGGTCGGCGCGGTTCGTTGCTAATCAGCCGCCATGACGATGACCCCTATTCACGTCGTGGGCGGCGGCCTGGCCGGCTCCGAGGCCACGTGGCAGATCGCCGAGGCCGGCGTCCCCGTGGTCCTGCACGAGATGCGTCCCGTCCGCGGCACCGACGCCCACCAGACCGACAAGCTCGCCGAGCTGGTCTGCTCCAACTCCTTCCGCGCCGACGACTGGGCCGGAAACGCCGTGGGGCTGCTGCACCATGAGATGCGGCGGCTGGGCTCGATCATCATGGCCTGCGGCGACGCCCACCAGGTTCCGGCCGGCGGGGCGCTGGCGGTCGACCGCGAGGGCTTCTCGGAGGCCGTCACCGCCAGGCTGGAGGCGCACCCGCTCGTCACCATCTCCCGCGAGGAGGTCGCCGGCCTGCCGCCGGCCGAGTGGGACAGCGTGATCCTGGCGACCGGCCCCCTCACCTCGCCGGCGCTGGCCGAGGCGATCCTGAAGCTGACGGGCGAGGACCAGCTGTCGTTCTTCGACGCCATCGCCCCGATCGTGAACTTCGATTCGATCGACCTGGACGTGGCCTGGCGCCAGTCGCGCTACGACAAGGTCGGCCCGGGCGGCGATGCGGCCGCCTACATCAACTGCCCGATGGATCAGCCTCAGTACGAGGCCTTCATCGACGCCCTGCTCTCCTCGCCAAAGTTCGAATTCAAGGATTGGGAGCACGTTCCCTACTTCGACGGCTGCCTGCCGATCGAGGTGATGGCCGAGCGCGGCCGGGAGACTCTCCGGCATGGTCCGATGAAGCCGGTCGGCCTGACCAACGCTCACAATCCCGAGGTGAAGCCCTACGCCGTCGTCCAGCTCCGCCAGGACAATGCGCTGGGCACGCTCTGGAACATGGTGGGCTTCCAGACCAAGCTGAAGCACGGCGCCCAGACCGAGGTCTTCCGCATGATCCCGGGCCTGGAGAAGGCGGTGTTCGCAAGGCTTGGCGGCCTGCACCGCAACACCTTCATCAACAGCCCCCGGCTGCTGGACCGCACGCTGCGGCTGAAGGCGGAGCCGCGCCTGCGGTTCGCCGGCCAGGTGACGGGCGTGGAAGGCTATGTGGAGAGCGCCGCGGTGGGCCTGATGGCCGGCCGTTTCGCCGCGGCCGAGCGCCTGGGCCGGGCCGCCGTCCCGCCGCCGGAGACGACCGCCCTGGGCGGCCTGATCGGCCACATCACGGGCGGCCACCTGGAAGGCGGAGCAGGCTCGTTCCAGCCCATGAACATCAACTATGGCCTCATCCCGCCGATCGCCCCGCCCAAGCGCGACGCCGAGGGCCGCCGGCTGGGGGCCAAGGAGAAGACGCGCCTGAAGAAGCAGCTGGTGGGCGAGCGCGCACTGGCCGACCTGGAGGCATGGCGGGACCGGGCGCCGGCGCTCGCGGCGGAATAGCTAGATCCGGCCGCAGGCGACGGCCCAGATCAGGCGCAGGCGGTCCAGTACGGGCGCGCCGCGCCGGGCGGCCAGAGCCGCGTGCGCGACGGCCGGAAAGGCGCGGGCGTCCAGCGACCGCACCGCCTTGCGCGCGCCCCCCAGCGTCTTCTCGGCCATCGGCGCGAGCGCCGGCGCGGTCTCAGCCCGGCGCGACATCGACCACGCGGTCCCGGCGGCCCTGGCCGGGCCGGCCTCGGCCCCCGGCGCCAGGATCATGGCGGCGAGCTCGGCCGCTCGGCCGCCCGTGTCGCGAGCCCAGGCCAGGGCCTCCGACGGATCCATAGGGGCGGCATCCAACTCGCGGTATCGCGCGTCGATCATCGCCTCCAGCGGCTCCCGCGGCAGGCCATGGCGGCGCACGACGTCGGCCAGCGCCTGGGCCGTCGGATGGCGGCGGACAGGTCGGCCTTCGAACACCTCATCCAGAACCTCACGCCACCACGTCAGGCGGATCTCGCCCAGCAGCGAGTTGGAGGCGACCTTGGGCGCGCGGGCCAGTTCGTAGTCGTAGGCGTAGAGCGCGATCACGTCGGCGCGGGCGGCCGCGTCCCCGATGAACCGGCTGGAGAGCCAGCGGTCCGGGTCGGTACGGCGGATGAGGTCGTCGAGGTCTTCGGTCATCGGAAAACAAAAAGGCCCGCCGCTCGGGCGGGCCTTCTCGCAGAGATACCCTCCGGCGTCAGCCGAAGATCGTCTGGTTCATGGTCATGGTCACCAGCATCGGCACCGACAGCAGGGTGTTGGTGCGCGAGAACAGCATGGCCTTGCGACCCGCCGCGGCCTTGGCGTCGGCGTCGCCCTCGACGATGCCCAGCGCGATCTTCTGCGCCGGCCAGATGAAGGCCCAGACGTTGATGAACATGATCGTGGCCAGCCACATGCCCAGGCCGATGAAGGTGTGCTGCGGTACTTGGAAGCCATCGAGGGCGCCCAAGGTGATCGCCTGCGGCAGGTAGCCCCGGCTCCAGGCCAGGATCAGGCCCATGATCCAGGTGGCGAGCGCCGCCCAGCGGAACCAGAACAGCGCCTCGGGCGCGATGTACTTCGACACGCCCGGCTTCAGCTCGGCGGGGATCTCCGGCATTTTCCGGATCTGGACGAAGTTGAAATAGTACAGCAGCCCGATCCACAGGATGCCGAACAGCGTGTGCAGCCAGCGGAACACGCCCTGCCAGAAGATCTGGTCCCAGGCGGCGTTGTGCATGCCGTAGCCGGCCACGATGACCAGCGCGAGCAGGAAGCTCAAGATCAGCGTGTTCCGGAGATTGGCGAGAAGTCCAGCCATCGTAAGCCCCTCAGATGTCCTACCCTGGGACTCGGTATAGGGCGTTTTGCCGCAGGCCGAAAGGTGACCCTTCGAGAGCTCAGACCGCGATGAAGGCGGCCGCCAGGCGGCGGCCTTCGGCGGTGAGCACGTTGTAGAGCCGCGCCGCCGCGGGCGTGTCCATGAACTCCAGCCCGATGCCGGCGCCCCGCAGGGCTTCTCGCACCTCACGCGGCGGCTGGGCGTTCCGGAAACCCACGCCCAGCAGCAGGAACTCCACCTCGGCGCGGCCGGCCTGCAGTACGGGAGCCAGGCTCTCGACCGTCAGCTCCGCGAGGCTGGCGACGGGCCAGGTCCGGGGCTCGTCGCCGAGGATCAGCACCGATCCGTCATGCCGGACGCCGCCCAGGCGGAAGCCGCCGTCGCCGTAGGCGTCCACCGAAGGGGCGTTGCGAGCCACCGACTCAGGTCCGAGCGGACGCCGGCGGCTTCAGCGGCTCGGCCTCTTCCTGGCCGCGCTTGACGCCGAACAGCAGCAGCACCGGGGCGGCCACGTAGATCGACGAATAGGTGCCGATGACGATGCCGAAGATCAGCACGAGCGACATGTCGAGCAGGGTGGAGCCGCCGAACACCGCAAGCCCCGTCAGCGCCAGCACGGCGGTCAGGCCGGTGATGACCGTCCGCGACAACGTCTCGTTGATCGACAGGTCGATCAGCTCGCGCAGCGGCATCCGCTTGTACTTCCGGAGGTTCTCCCGCAGGCGGTCGAAGACCACGACCGTGTCGTTCATCGAGTAGCCGATCACCGTCAGCACGGCGGCCACGGTGTTCAGGCTGAACTCGAGCTGGAAGAAGGCGATGATGCCGAATGTCAGGATCACGTCGTGGAACAGGGCCACGACGGCGCCGATGCCGAACTGCAGTTCGAACCGGAACCAGATGTAGACCATCATCAGCAGGATCGCGAGGCCGAGCGCCATCAGACCGCTCTGGAAGAGCTCGCCGGAGACCTTGGCCCCGATCACGTTCGGCGATTCGAAGCTCACCTGTCCCAGCGCCTTCGTCAGCGCGGCGCGCACCTCGTCGCCCACCTTGTCGGCGCTGGCGCCGGCCGGCGGCTGGTAGCGGACCATGGCCTTCGTGCCGTCGCCCACGCCCTGCACCTGCGGATCGCCGACATTCAGGGCGTTCACCGCCGCGCGCGCCGCGGCAAGGTCGACCTGCTTCGGGGCCGTGGACAGCTCGATCATGGTGCCGCCGGTGAAGTCGATGCCGCAGTTCAGGCCGCCGCACGGGGGCTCGAACGGGAACATGGCGCGTCCCAGCGAGGCGAGGATGCCCACGATGGAGATCACGGCGGCGAGCTTGGCGAAGCGGACGAACTGGAAGTTCGTCTTCATCGGAAGCAGCTTGATGAGGGGCCACATCGCTTAAGGCCCTCCTTAGACGATCGGCAGGGTCTTCGGGCGGGCGGCGCGGAGCCAGACGGCCAGAAGAACCTGGGTGATGAGGACGGCGGTGAACACCGAGGTGACCACGCCGATGGAGAGCGTCCAGGCGAAACCCTTCACGGGCCCCGCGCCGAACTGGAACATCAGGAGCGCCGCGAGCAGCGTCGTGAGGTTTGCGTCGATGATGGTGCTCATGGCGCGGGAGAACCCCGCATCCATCGAGGCGATCACCGAGCGGCCCGCCCGGATCTCGTCGCGCATGCGCTCGTAGATCAGCACGTTGGCGTCGACGGCCACGGCCAGCGTCAGGATCAGGCCGGCGATGCCCGGGAGGGTCAGGGTGGCCTGGGTGACGCTCATGGCCGCGATGATCAGCAAGCCGTTGACGACCAGCGCGACCACCGAGATGCCCCCGAAGAGGAAGCCGTAGGCCAGCACCATGAACACCACGATCGCGACGAAGGCGACGATGGTCGAGATCTGGCCGGCCTTGATGGCGTCCGCGCCCAGTTCTGCGCTGACCGTCTGCTGCTGCTCGACGTTCAGGCGGGTCGGCAGGGCGCCGCCACGCAGCAGCACGGCGAGATCGTTGGCGCTTTCGGTCGTGAAGTTGCCCTCGATGTAGCCCGAACCGCCGGTGATGGCGGAATTGATCACCGGCGCCGAGATCACCTTCTCGTCGAGCACGATCGCGAAGCGCTTGCCGATGTTCTGGGTGGTGGCGTCACCGAAGCGGCGGGCCCCCTGACCGTTGAAGCGGAATTCGACGATCGGGGTGCCGTTCTGCGGATGGAAGCCCGCGTTGGCGGTGGTCAGCATCTCGCCGGTGACCACCGCGCGGCGCTTCACCACGATCGGCTGGCCGTTCTCGTCCGGCAGCACCATCGAGCCGGGCGGCACGCGACCGGCGGCGGCCTCGGCCGGGGCGACGCTGTCGTCGACCATCTGGAAGGTCAGTTTGGCGGTCTGGCCGATGACGTTCTTCAGGCGCTCCGGATCGCTCTCGCCCGGCGCCTGGACCACGATGCGGTCCACGCCCTGGCGGACGATGGTGGGTTCGCGGGTGCCGAGCTCGTCGATCCGGCGGCGGATGATCTCGATCGACTGCTCCACCGCCCGCCGGGCCTCCGCCTCCATGGCGTCGGCCACGAAGCCGATGCGGATGCGCTGGTCCGGCTGGGTGGTGATGGTCACGTCCCGCCCGCCGGCGGCGCCCTGCAACGGCGCGCCCAGGGTGTTGCGCAGCAGGCGGGTGGCCTCCTGCACCTGGCCCGGATTGGTGATCCGGACGTTGACCGCCTCGCCCACGGCGCCGAGGTCGGTGAAGGCGATCTGCGCCTCACGTAGCGTCGTACGGGTGTCCTCGACAGTGTTGGTCACGCGCTGAGCGCGCAGGGCGGGAAGATCCACCTCGAGCAGGAGGTAGGAGCCCCCCTGGAGGTCGAGGCCGAGGTTCAGGGTCTGCTTCGGGAAGAAGCCCGGCAGGCCGTTCCGCGTCTGCTCCGGAATCACGTTCGGCAGCGTGAACAGCACGCCGAAGATCACCGTAAGGACGACGAGGAGGACCTTCCAGCGGGAGAGGTTCAGCATCGAGGTGGGGCTTTTCCGATCAGGCCTTGGCGTCGTTGGCGGCCGCGGGCTCGCCGCGCGCGCGGACGTCGGCGATCATCGACTTCACCACCTTCGCGGTGACGCCCGGGGCGATCTCCAGGCCCACTTCCTTGTCCTCGACGCGGACGATCTTGCCGATCACGCCCGAGGACAGGACGACGGTGTCGCCGCGCTTCAGGGCGCCCAGCATCTGCTGGTGCTGCTTCATGCGCTTCTGCTGCGGCCGGATCATCAGGAAGTAGAACAGCACGACCAAGGCGATCAGCGGCAGAAACTGGACCAGCATGCCCATGGGCTCGGCGGAAGCGCCGGCGGCGGTCTGGGCGTAGGCAGGGGTGGCGAACATGGCCTCTCCGGATTGCGGGCGCGCCGTCTCGAGGCCGCCCCGTGCGTAAAGTCGGCGGAAGCTATGCGCAGCGTCCCGCTTTTGCAATGGAACCTGGGGGCGGCTAAGGCTCCGCCCCATGGACGCCGAGCTGAAGCCCCTGTTGCAGCGCATCGCCGAGGCGCTTGAGCGCCTCGCCCCGCCCGCCCTTGCCGCGGCGAGGTTCGAAGGCGCACGCCTCTTCCGGCACGATCCGGAGAGCGGCGGGTTCCATCCGGCCCCCGACTATCCCCTAACCCTTGAGAGCCTGGTCGGCGTAGATCGCCAGAAGGCGAAGGTGCTGGAGAACCTGCGCCGTTTCGCCGCCGGCCTGCCCTACAACCACGTTCTGCTGTGGGGCGTGCGCGGCACGGGCAAGAGCTCCATCGCCAAGGCGGCGTTTATGGCGGTCGCCGCCGACTGCGCCGATTTGAAGCTGGTGGAGGTGGACCGCGACCAGGTGACCGCCCTGCCCGCGCTGTTCGACGACCTGCGGGTTCGGGCCGAGCGGTTCGTGGTGCTGTGCGACGACCTCTCGTTCGAGGAAGGCGCGGCGGCCGCCAAGGCGCTGAAGTCGGCCCTGGAGGGCGGCGTCTCGGGTCCACCCGCCAATGTGCTGTTCACCGCCACCTCCAACCGACGCCACCTGATGCCCCGCGGCCATCAGGAGGACCGCGGCCTGGTGGCCGCCCACGAGGACGCCGAGGAGGAAGTCAGCGTCTCGGACCGCTTCGGCCTGTGGATCGGCTTCCCGCCCATGGACCAGGCGACCTATCTGGCGGCGGTCCAGGGCTATGCGGAACGATATGGCCTCGCGATCGAGGACCTGGATCGCCGCGCGCTGCAGTGGGCGCAGATGCGCGGCGGCCGCTCGGGCCGCGTGGCCTGGCAGTTCATCCGCGACCTGGCGGGGGAGCTGGGCAAGCCGCTCCCCCTCTGAACTAGCGCGGCAGGACGAGCGCCGGATCGATCGGGCGGGCCCGCTCCTCCGGCGTGGGCGCGTAGCGCACCTCGAAGTGGAGCTGCGGCGCGGCGACGCCGCCGGTGGTCCCCACCTGACCGATCTGCTGCCCCTGGGCGACCTTCTGCTGCATCTTCACGTCGACGCGGCCGAGGTGGCCGTAGGCCGTGACCCAGCCGTCGGCATGCTTGATCAGCACCAGGTTGCCGAAGCCGGGCACCTGGTCGCCGGCGTAGACGACATCCCCGGCCGCGGCGGCCCGGACCGCCTCGCCCGCCGGAGCGCCGATGTTGACCCCGTCGTTGCGCTGGCTGGTGCCCTTCGGGCCGAAGCTGGAGAGCAGGTCGCCGCGCACCGGCCAGACGAACCGGCCGCGGCCGAGGCTCGAGACCTGGCTGTCGCTGACCGGCGGCGATGCGACGGGTGCGCCCGGGATCACCGGACGGCTGGCCGAGGGCGCGACGCTGGAGGCCGGCGGCGGGCTGCTGGGCCGCGGCGTGGAGCCGCTGGGCCGATAGGGCTGGGGCCGCGAGGGAAGCGGTGGCGGCGTCTCCTCGCGAACCGGTGGCGGGCTGGTCCGCACCGGCGCCTCGGGCGCGGGCGTGGCGGTCCGCGGCGGCTGGCTGCCGATGGCCGGCAGGGTCGAGCGCGGCGGCGGAGCGGCCGGACGCGTCGGCTGGGGCGCGGGCGCCTCGACCTGCACGCGGCTGGTCGTCACCGTCGGGCCCTTGTCCTTGTAGCCCTTGGGCAGGCGCAGCTTCTGGCCGGGGCGCAGGCTGGCGTTCTTCTTGAGATCGTTCTCTTCGCGCAGCGCGTCCGCGGTGACGCTGAACCGGCGCGCGATGGAGAACAGCGTGTCGCCCGAGCCCACGGTATAGGCTTTGGCCGTCGTCTTCGGCCCCTTCAGGTCGTCGCCCGGATGGATGACGTAGGGCTTCTTGAGCTTGTTGTCCTTGGCGAGCTGCTCGACCGTGGTGTCGAGCTTCTTGGCGATCTCCTCGAGATTGTCGCCCTTCTTGACCGTGTAGCTCTTGGCCGGCCCTTCCACCTCCACGACCTTGCCGGTCACCGACCGGGTGGTGACGGTGCGATAGGTCGGCGCGGGCGGCGGGACATAGGCCGGCCGGATCGGCGGCTCGGCGGCGCGCGGCGCGGCCGGCGGCGCGCTGTCGAGCGGGCGGGACTCCACGCTTTGCGTCGGGCGCGGGACTTCCGGTGCGGGTTCGGCCTCGCGGACGGGCGGCGCCTCGACGGGCGCCTGCGGGCGGGCCGCGGGCGGCGGATCGATGACCGTCGGCTCGATCGGGAAGTTCGGGCTCGCGCAGGCCGCCAGGCTCGCGGCGAGCGCGCTCGTCGCCAGCAGGGTCAGGATGGGGCGCGTGGGGGAATGCGTCATCGCCGCTCCGGGTCGGTGCAAAGAATCATCGGGGCGTGGGGGGAGATCATGGCGGCGGGCCGACGCCCCCGCCAACCCGCAATCCGCCGCAGCCTGTGGACGGCCTCAGAGTTCCTTGGCCACGCCGTCCAGGAGCGGCACGAAGCGGACGTCGATGAGGTCTTCGACCTCGAAGCCGCCCTTCCCGTCGCCGACATAGCGGCGAAGGCTCTGCACCGGTCCCTTGCCCACGGGCGCGACCAGGATCCCGTTCGGCTTGAGCTGCGAGAGCAGAGCCTTGGGCTCGCCCGGCGCCGCCGCCGTGACCATAATGCGGTCGAAAGGCGCCTGCTCGGGCCAGCCCTCCCCGCCGTCGCCGAAGCGCGTGATGACGTTGGTCAGGCCCAGTTGCTTGAAGCGGCCCTCCGCTTCGCGCATCAGCGTGCGGTAGCGCTCCACGGTGTAGACCAGCCGCGCCACCTTCGAGAGGATGGCGGTCTGGTAGCCGCTGCCGGTGCCGATCTCCAGGACGCGGTCGCGGCGATCGACCTTCAGCGCCTGGGTCATCAGGCCGACGATGAACGGCTGGCTGATCGTCTGGCCGCAGGCGATCGGCAGGGCCGAATCCTCGAAGGCGCGCTCCTTGAACAGCTCGGGCGTGAACAGTTCGCGCGGCGTGGTCTCGATGGCGTTCAGCACCTTGGCGTCGCTCACGCCCTGCGAGCGGAGCGCGAGGATCAGCCGGGCCATGCGGGTCTCGGCGGTGTCTTCAGGCTCGGCCATCGCTCAGACCTTGGGCGGGGCCCCGCCCAGCTTGCCCTTCAGGTCGTGGACCGCGGACATGTGGGAGAGGTCGATGTGCAGCGGGGTCACCGAGATCTTGCCCTCGTAGAGCGCGCGCAGGTCGGTGCCCTCGGGCGGGCTGGAGCGCTCCTGGCGAAAGCCGATCCAGTAGTAGTCCTTGCCCCGCAGGTCGGTGCGCTTCTCGGCATGGCGCACGTGCACGTCGCGGAAGCCCTGCTTGGTGACTTCCACCTCCGTGATCTGATCGACCGGGGTGTTCGGGAAGTTGATGTTGATCACCACGTCCGACGGCCAGCCGATCTCCACGAGGCGCTTGATGATCCCCGGACCATAGGCCTCGGCGGGCTCGAAGCTGTTGCCGGGCTCGTAGAAGCCCATCTGGCTCAGGGCGATGGACGGCACGCCCAGGGCCATCCCCTCGATAGCGCCGGCCACCGTGCCGGACATGGTCACGTCCTCGGCCAGGTTGGCGCCGCGGTTCACGCCGGACAGCACGAGGTCCGGCTTGCCGCCTTTCACCAGCTCATGGACGCCTAGCATGACGCAGTCCGTCGGCGTGCCCGTGGTGGCGAAGCGGCGCTCGCCCAGCGTCCTCACCCGGATCGGCTCGGCCAGCGTCAGGGCGCGGCTGGCGCCCGATTGCTCGTACTCCGGCGCGCAGATCCAGATGTCGTCGGTGAGCTCGGCGGCGATCCGCTCCAGAGCGGCCAGGCCGTCGGCGTGAATCCCGTCGTCGTTGGTGATCAGGATCCTCATTGCGCGCCGCCGATGTGGGTGATGCCTGGCAGGTAGGGCTTCAGCGCGTCAGGCATCGCGATGCGGCCGCCCTCGTCCTGGTAGTTCTCAAGGATGGCCACCAGCGTGCGGCCGACGGCCAGCCCGGATCCGTTCAGCGTGTGGACGAACCGGGTGCCCTTCTCTCCCGCCTTCTTGGCGCGGGCGTTCATCCGACGCGCCTGGAAATCGCCGGTGTTCGAGCAGGAGCTGATCTCGCGGTACTTTTCCTGCGACGGCAGCCAGACCTCGAGGTCGTAGGTCTTGCGCGCCCCGAAACCCATGTCGCCCGTGCACAGCAGCATGGTGCGGAACGGCAGCTCCAGGCGCTTCAGCACGGCCTCGGCGCACTCGGTCATACGCTCGTGCTCGGCCTCGGACTGCTCGGGCGCCGTCACGGAGACCAGCTCGCACTTGATGAACTGGTGCTGGCGGATCATGCCACGGGTGTCGCGGCCGGACGCGCCCGCCTCCGACCGGAAGCAAGGCGTCAGCGCGGCGAAGCGCAGCGGCAGTTCCTCCTCCGCGATGATCTGGTCCATGACGAGGCTCGTCAGCGGGACCTCCGCCGTCGGGATCAGCCAGCGGCCGTCGGTCGTCTGGAACAGGTCCTCGGCGAACTTCGGCAGCTTGTCGGTGCCGTACGCGGCCGCATCGTTGACCAGCAGCGGCGGGGCGACCTCGGTGTAGCCGTGCTCCCCCGTCTGCAGGTCCAGCATGAACTGGCCCAGCGCCCGTTCGAGCCGGGCGAGCTGGCCCTTCAGCACGACGAAGCGGGCGCCGCTCATGCGGGCGGCGGCCTCGAAGTCCATCAGGCCCAGGCCCTCGCCCAGGTCGACGTGATCCTTCGGCGCGGCGATGGCCCGGGGGTGGCCCCAGCGGCGGACCTCGACGTTGTCGTGCTCGTCGCCGCCTTTCGGCACGTCGGGGAACGGGATGTTCGGCAGGGACGACAGGATGGCCTTCAGGGCCTCTGAAGTCTCGCGCTCGACCTCGGCCTGCTCTTCCAGCGTCCTTTTCAGGCCTTCCACCTGCGCCATCAGGCGCTGGGCTTCCGCCTCGTTCTTCTGGGCCTTGGCCTGGCCGATCTTCTTGGACGCGTCGTTGCGCTCGGCCTGGGCGGTCTGCAGCGTCGTCTGGGCGGCGCGCAGCCGCGCGTCCAGTTCGAGGATCTCGGCGACCTTGCCCGACGAGCCTTTCTGCGCCCACGCGGCTTCGTAGAGCTCGGGGTTTTCGCGGATGGCTTTCAGGTCGTGCATGGGGCCCGCTTGTCGCTTGAGCGGCCCTGTCTAGAGCGCGTCGATACGGGCGCCAAGTTTAGGTGGCGACGATGTCGCGGCTTTCGTCGTCCCTGGCGCGGCGCAGCTCGATCAGCTTCACGCAACCGATGGACACGAAGTAGAGGGCGACGATCGGTAGGGCGAGCAGGAGCTGGCTGATCGGATCGGGAGGCGTGACGATCGCCGCCACGACGACGACGGCGAAGACGGCGTAGCGCCAGCCCTTCCACAGCATCGAGGAGTTCACCAGCCCCGCCATACCCAGGAGGGTGAGCACCACGGGCAGCTGGAAGCACAGGCCGAAGGCCAGGAGCAGCGTGGTCACCAGCGTCAGGTAGTCCGACACCTTGGGCAGCAGCTCCACCGCCACGCCCGCCGCGCCGACGATCTGCTGGCTCAGGGAGAACCACAGGACGAACGGCAGGATGATGAAATAGACGAGCGCCGCCCCCATCAGGAACAGCAGGGGCGCAGCCAGCAGGAACGGCAGGAAGGCGCGACGCTCACGCTTGTAGAGACCCGGCGCGACGAAGGCGTACACCTGCCAGGCCAGCACCGGGAACGTCAGCACCACCGCGCCGAAGCCGGCCAGCTTCAGCTTGGTGAAGAAGAACTCCAGCGGGGCGGTGAACACCAGGCGCAGGTTCTCGCCGTCGACAGCGGGCGCGTCCTTCAGGCCCACGAGCACGAACAGCAGGTCGAACGGCCCCGCCGAATGGCCGCCCTTGGACGCCGCGAACATCTCGGCCGCGACCTGGAAGGGGTGCAGAAGCACCGTGTAGATCTGGGTCGAGAAGCCGAAGCAGATCGCGAAGCCCGCCACGACGGCCAGCACGCAGATGATCAGGCGCTTGCGCAGCTCGATCAGGTGGTCGAGCAGCGGGGCGCGCGAGGCCTCGATTTCGGACTCGTCGTCGTAGCTCATTCGACGATCTTCTTGGCGCGCGGGCGGGCCTTGGCCTTCGGCTTGGCCGGAGCCTTCGCGACGGCGGCCGCGCCCTTGGGCTTCGCGGGCGCACGCTTGCGCGTCGGCTTGGCCGGCTCAGGGGGCGCGTCGGGCTCGGGCAGCGGCGGCTCGGAGGTCTGAGCGTACTGGTAGCTCATGGGCGGGTGCATCTGCACGCCGACGTCCGACAGACTGTTCTCGATGTCGCTGACGGTTTCCCGATAGCTGTTGTCGCTGATCGACAGATCGGCGAACTGGCCCCGCCGCATCGCTTCGACTTCCTTGCGCAGGTCGTCCAGCTCCGACTGCCGGGCCATCTCGTCGAAGCTGGCGCGGAACTCGTTCGCCATGCCGCGCACCTTGGCCATGAACTGGCCGAAGCGGCGAAGCAGGACCGGCAGGTCCTTCGGCCCGACCACGATCAGCGCCACGATGGCGATGACCAGCAGCTCGGAGGCGCCAATCTCGGGAAGCATGCGGGTGGCCTAAACGGATGCGCCGGCCGCGATCAAGCGGGCCGGCGCGGAAAAGTCGAGAACCGCGTCAGCGTCAGCCTGCCGCGCTGTCCTTCTTGCGGGTCTTCGGCAGCGGCTTTGCCTCGGCCTCTTCGGTCTCGTCAGCCTCGCCTTTCAGGCCCTCCCGGAAGGCGCGGATGCCCTTGGCGGTGTCGCCCATGAGCCCGGAGATCTTGCCGCGGCCGCCGAACAGCAGCGCAGCGACGACCACGATCAGAAGGATGTGCCAGATGCTAAGGGCGCCCATGCGCGAAAACTCCCTGAACGGCTCCGCGGCCCCGACGCCGCCCGTTCGCCAATCTCAGGCGGGTATATAGTCCGAGGCGGCCCGCCACGCCAACGGCGACGAAAGCGCCTATGTCTCTTCCTCGTCCTCGCCCACGAAGTCCACGTGGAATTCGGGCGGCTCGCCCAGGTCCAGCAGGTCCTCGTCGGGCGCCGGATCGGCCGGGTTCGGCACGGTGAAGTCCGCCGGGATGTCGAGACTGAGGAGCCCGGCGGCCTTCATCTCGGCCATGCCGGGAAGATCGGCGAGGTTCGCCAGTCCGTAGTGCTCCAGGAAGGCGTCCGTCGTGCCGTAAGTCACCGGCCGGCCCGGCGTGCGCCGGCGACCGCGCATCCGCACCAGCCCGAGCTCCAGCAGCACGTCGAGGGTGCCCTTGCTCGCCTGGACGCCGCGGACCGCTTCGATCTCGGCCCTCGTCACCGGCTGGTGGTAGGCGATGATGGCCAGCGTCTCCTGGGCGGCCTTGGAGAGACGGCGCGGCTCGTCCCGCTCCTCGGTCATCAGCCAGGCGAGGTCTTCCGCCGTCTGGAAGCGCCAGCCGCCGGCGATGTTGGCCAGCACGACGCCGCGGCCGTCGTAGAGGGTCGCCAGCGCCTCCAGCGCGCCGGCTACATCGGCGCCCTCAGGCAGCCGACCGGACAGATCCTCCAGCGTCAGCGGGCCGGCGGCGGCGAACAGCAGCGCCTCGACCTCGCGCGCGGTCTCGCGGCGGTCGGTCATGCGCGCGCCTCCGCCCCGCCCTGCCGGGCCCGGAGGTAGATGTCGGCAAAGGCTTCGAGCTGCTTGGCCTCCAGCGCGCCCTCCTTCACGAGCTCGAGGCTCGCCGACAGCGTCGACGCGACGTAGGAGGCGCGGCTCGGCATGTTCTCGATCGCCGGCCCGAACGGCGCCACGCCCGTCAGCGGCGTCCAGCGCTCCAGGTCGGGCAGCAGGCGGCGCAGGCGCTCGCGGGCGTCTTCCAGCGGATACGCCTTGGGGACCATGGGCGTGTAGTGCCGCTGGGTCTCCTTCTTCCGCTGCTCGATATAGGCGCTCATCAGCGAGTAGAGGTCGCCCTCGATCTTGCCGGACGGAATCACCTTGATGGCGTCGGGATCCCCACGCGCGAAGACCTGCTGGCCGAGCTGCGGCCGCATCTTCAGCGCCTCGGCGGCGTTGCGCATGGCCTCCAGCTTGGCCAGGCGGAAGGCGAGCCGCGCGGCCATCTCCTCGGCCGGCGGCTCCTCGGCCTTAGGCCGGTCCGGCTTGGGCAGCAGCAGGCGCGATTTCAGGTAGGCCAGCCACGCCGCCATCACGAGATAGTCCGCGGCGAGGCTGAAGCGACGCCGGCGGGCCTCCTGCACGAACGCCAGGTACTGTTCGGCGAGCTTGGTCACCGACAGCTTCAGCAGGTCGACCTTCTGGCTTCGCGCCAGCGCCAGCAGGACGTGCAGGGGGCCTTCATAGCCCTCGATGTCGACGATCAGGGCCTCGCCGTCCTCCACCGCCTGGTTGACGGCCGCGAAGTCCAGGCTCGGCTGGAAGCCCTTGGCGCTCACCGGAACGCGTCCTCGAAGCGGGCGACGGCTTCGGCGTGGTCCAGCGGCTCGGGCGCGCCGGGGATGCGCGACAGCGCCGCCCTCGCCCGCTCGGCCGCCCGGCCTGAAAGCTCGCTGGTCCCGTCGATCACCGCCCGCATCTCGGCCATATCGCCGTTGCAGTGGAGCACGACGTCGCAGCCGGCCGCCAGCGCCTGGGCGGCGCGGTCCTCCAGCGGCCCCGACAGCGCCTTCATCGAGAGGTCGTCGCACATGACTAGGCCGTCGAAGCCGATGGCGCCGCGGATCACCGCCTCGAACACCGCCTCGGACGTGGTCGCCGACTGGCTGGCGTCGACCGCCGCGTAGATGACGTGCGCCGTCATCGCCATCGGCATGTCCGAGAGCGCCCGGAACGGGGCGAAGTCGCGGGCGTCCAGCTCGGCGAACGAGGCCTCAACCACCGGCAGCTCCAGATGGCTGTCCGCCCTGGCGCGGCCGTGGCCGGGTATGTGCTTGACGATCGGCAAGACGCCGCCGGCGATCAGGCCTTCGCAGGCCGCGCGGCCCAGCAGGGCCACGTCTTCGGGCGTGTCGCCGTAGGCCCGGTCGCCGATGATCTCGTGGCCGTGCGGATCCGGCACGTCCAGCACCGGCACGCAGTCGACATTGATGCCGAGCGCCGCCAGGTCGTGGGCGATCAGGCGGGCGCCGAGGCGGGTCATCTCGCGCCGCTGCGGATGCGGCAGCGCGCCATAGGCGCGGCCGGTGGGATAGGCGCGCCAGTGCGGTGGTCCCAGACGCTGGATGCGGCCGCCCTCCTGGTCGATCAGGATCGGAGCGTCGGCGCGCCCGACCGTCTCGCGCAGAGCTGCGGTGAGCCGCTTCACCTGGGCCGGCGTGTCGATGTTGCGCGCGAAGAGGATGAAGCCCCAAGGCCGTACGTCGCGGAAGAAGGCGACCTCCTCCGCGGTCAGCTCCAGGCCCGAACAGCCGAGGATCGCGGCCGAGACGCTCACCGGACGAAGCAGCTCTTCCCGGCGGCCTTCAGGCGGTTGCAGAAGGCCGCGGCGTCCTCGCGGCTGGCGAAGCCGGTCACGGCGGTGCGGTACAGCGTGCCGCCGTTGCGCTCGATCTTCTCGACGCTCTTGCCCTTGCCCGAGCCGCCCGCGATGCCGACGGCCTCGCTCCAGGCCTTGTCGGCCAGGGCGATGGACGACACCGCGCCGATCTGGACGACGGCCCCGCCCGACTTCGCGGCCGGCGCGGCGGCGGCCTTCGTCTCCGGAGCCTTGGGCGCCGGAGCCTTGGCCACCGGCGCGGGCGCGGCAGGCGTCGGCGTGGGCGCGGCCTTCTGGGCCGGCGGCGGCGCAGGCTGCTGCGCCGGGATCGTCGGGCGCATGGCCGGCGGCGGCGCGGCCTGCTCCGTCACCACCACCGGCGTCGTCGGCGCGGGACGCGGCTGGGGCTCCTCGGGCGGCGGCGTGAAGGTCGGCGGCGCCGCCTCGGCGGGGCCGGACCCGTCCGAACGGTAGATTTGGAGGCCGGCCGCGGGATCGGTCGGCTGGGCGCCGGCAGGCGCGGCCTCCTTCATTCCGGCGACGGGCACGCCCACCGTCTGCGGCGCATCGCCGGCCTGGCGCACGCCCGAGCGGTAGAAGACGAAGATCGCCGCGACGAGGCCCGCGAGGACCAGGACGCTGATGATCAGCGTGAGCGGAACCGGCCGCGCGCCGCGCACCGGCTGGCGGGCGTCGAACGACAGGGGCGCGTCGGTGGGAGGCGTATAGGCGCCGCGCTCGTGGTCGGACATCGCGTGAGGCTCCGAGAATCTTGGCGCGACCCGAATCGCGCGGAATCAACGGCAGTCTAGCGAAGCCTGGGCTCCGCAAGCGCCTGCGGGAGCCATTTTCTGTGGGCGATGCGCGGCGGGAATGCGGCGGCTAGCCCCAGACCTCCAGGTGGAAGAGCTTGCGGTGCTCCTCGATGGCGAAGCGGTCCGTCATGCCGGCGATGTAGTCGCAGACCACCCGGGCGCGTCCGGCCTCGTCGCGGCCCTCGGTCTTGGCCTGCCATTCGGTGGGCAGGACATCGGGCTCGGCCATGAAGAGCTGGAACATTTCGGCCAGGATGCGGCGCGCCTGGCTGCGCGTGCGGTTGACGCGCCAGTGGCGGTACATGCGGTCCATCAGGAAGGCCCGCAGCACCGCCAGGTCCTCGACCATGTCGCGCGAGAAGGCGACCGTGGCCTGGCCGAGGTTGCGGACGTCCTCGGCCGACCTGATGCCGCCCTCCTCCACCCGGCGCCGGGTTTCGACCATCACGTCGTCGACCATGGCTCCGATCATCCGGCGGACGGCTTCCAGGCGAATGATCGACTGGTCGCAGTCGGGATAGTCTTCCATCGCCGAGCGGACGTGCGGTCCGATGAGCGGCACGTCCAGGAGTTCCTTCAGGAAGAACAGGCCGGCCGAGACCCCGTCGTCCACGTCGTGGTTGTTGTAGGCGATGTCGTCGGCGAGCGCCGCGACCTGGGCCTCCGCCGACGCCCAGCCCGAGAGGCGCAGATCGTACTCGCCGTCGAACTCGGCGATGGCCCGCCAGGACGGCTTCTCCAGCTTATCGGTCACCGGACCGTTGTGCTTGATGACGCCTTCCAGGGTCTCCCAGGTCAGGTTCAGGCCGTCGAAGCGCGGGTAACGCCGCTCCAGCTTGGTGACGACACGGAAGGTCTGAACATTGTGGTCGAAACCGCCGAAGCCGCGCATCTGGATCTGCAGTTCGTCCTCGCCGGCGTGGCCGAACGGCGGGTGGCCCAGGTCGTGGGCCAGCGCGATCGTCTCCGCCAGGTCCGCATCGAGCCCCAGAGCCGTGGCGATCGAGCGGGCGATCTGCGCCACCTCCAGGCTGTGGGTCAGCCGAGTGCGGAAGTGATCGCCCTCATGGGCCACGAAGACCTGGGTCTTCTCCTTCAGGCGACGGAAGGCCGTGGCGTGGATGATCCGGTCCCGGTCGCGGGCGAAGGGCGTGCGCGTGCGGCTCTCCGCCTCCGGGACCTTCCGGCCGCGGGAGCGCGTCGGATCTTCGGCGAAAGGAGCCGTCGGGGGATTTGTGGCGGCCATCAAACCGTTCTTGAAACTCTGGCCTCTTGGTCGAGACCGCACGAAACCTCATATAGTCCAGGCCGCTATATCGTTTAACAGGCGATGACCACGAGGCTCATGACCACCCAGGACGTCACGCTCTCCCCCGCCGCCGCCGAGCGGATCCGCGCGATCGGCCAGGCCGAGGGCCGGCCTCTGATGCTGCGCGTGGCCGTGGAAGGCGGCGGCTGCTCAGGCTTCCAGTACCAGTTCGAACTGACCGAACAGCCGCAGGAAGACGACCTGAAGGTCGAGCGGGACGGGGCCGCCGCCCTTGTGGACGTAGTCTCGATGGCCCTGCTGAAGGGCTCGGAGATCGACTTCGTCGACGAACTCGCCGGCGCGGAGTTCCGCATCCGCAACCCCAACGCCAAGTCGAGCTGCGGCTGCGGCGTGAGCTTCTCGATCTAGACCAGCACGGCCCCGAGCTTCTCCATCAGCCAGCGGGTGCCCTCCTCGCGGCTGCCGGCGTCGTCGTAGCCGTCGAGGAACGCGCCCTGCTCCGTCATGACGAGCCGCGTCCCTTTCCCGTCCGGGTGGAACTCGATGGTGGCGAGCGAGACCGACAGCTTCACGCCATTCATCCACATGTCGTAGGCGTAGATGATCCGTTCGTCCGGGATCACTTCGAAGTAGCGGGCCTGGAAGTCCGAGACCTTACCGCCGGGGTGCTTGCCCCACAGGCGTTCCGAGCCGCCCGCACGGAAGTCCATCGAGCGCTCATAGATCTCCGTGCCCTCAGGTCCATCGAACCATTGGGCCTTGGCCTCGGGCGTGGCCCAGGCTGCGAAGACGCGCTTCGGCGCCGCCGGATAGCGGCGCTCGATGCAGAAGGTCGCGTGGACGACGTTGCGTTGGCTCATGAGGGCTCCTCCGGCATGTCGGGGTTGGCGGCCAGATATCCGCCGAGGCGGTCCAGCCGCTGCTCCCAGGCGGTGCGGCGCGCGTGGATCCATTGCTCGGCGCGACTGAGCGCGGTGGGCTCGATGCGGCAGGTCCGCACACGGCCGACCTTCTCCGAGGCGACGACGCCCGCGGCTTCGAGCACGCCCAGGTGCTGCACGACGGCCGGCAGGCTCATGTCGAACGGCCGAGCCAGGTCGCTGACCGAGGCCGGCCCGCGGCTCAGGCGCTCGACGATGGCCCGCCGCGTGGGATCGGCCAGCGCCTGGAACAGGGTGTCGAGGTTCGGGGTCACGCCGCCTTCCGGCCCGGGAACATGTGCCAGACGGGTTGGGCCTCCTCCAGCGTGCGGGCGAAGGACGGCCGCGCCTCCAGACGGTCGAGATAGGCCGCTAGCGTCGGATGGGTGGCGCGGAACGGCAGAACCTTGTCGGCATAGAACAGGGAGGGCGCGGCGGCGCAGTCGGCCAGGGTGAAGCCATCGCCCGCAGCCCAGGTCCGGCCGGCGAGCTCGCCTTCCAGCCAGTCGTAGCTCTTGGCCAGCAGCGCGTCGGCCTGGGCGACGCCCACCGGATCCTCGCCCCCGCGGAAGTTCTCGGCCACAATCCGGGACATCGGCTCCATGACGTAGCTGTCGAACACGCGATCCAGAAGCCGCACGCTCAGCGCCGCCTCCGGGTCCGCCGGAATGAAGCCGGCCTCCGGCGCGTGGAAGGTCTGCAGGTATTCAATGATGACGCTGGTCTCGGCGACCACCCGGTCGCGACTCGTGTCCTCCAGCACCGGGATCTTGCCCAGCGGCCAGCGGGCGTAGTGCGCCGCCCGCGAGGCCTCCTCGTAGAACGCGACCAGCTTCGCCTCGAATGGCAGGCCCGTCTCGTAGAGGGCCACCTTGGCCTTCCAGCAGAACGACGACAGCGGGTGCTCGTGCAGGATCAGGGTCATGGCGGCTCTTTCACTTAAGTCATTGCTTAAGTATCAGCGGACGGCGGGCCGCGCAAGCCATTGAGCCGAAGCGCCCGCGCCACTAGCTTCCGCTCCACCTGAGCCGGAGCCCCTGATGCGCATCGCCACCTGGAACGTGAACTCGGTCAACGCGCGCCTGGAGACGGTGCTGCGCTGGTTCGAGGAGGCGAAGCCGGACGTCGCCTGCCTGCAGGAGATCAAGTGCGTCGACGAGAAGTTCCCCGCCGAAGCCTTTGAACGGCTTGGCTATAACATCGCCGTCCATGGCCAGAAGAGCTACAACGGCGTGGCCATCCTCTCGAAGCAGCCGCTGGAGGACGTGACCCGCGGCCTCCCCCATTTTCCCGACCTGGGTGAAGAGACCGACGAACAGGCCCGCTATCTGGAAGCTGTCGTGTCGGGACCCCAGCCGGTTCGGGTGGCGTCGATCTACCTTCCGAACGGCAATCCCGTGGGGACCGAGAAGTACGCCTACAAGTTGGCCTGGATGGCCCGCCTGCACCGCCACGCCCAGCACCTTCTGGCGCTGGAGGAGCCGTTCGCCCTGGTCGGCGACTACAACGTCATCCCCGAACCGCGCGACGCCGAGTTCCCGAAGAACTGGGTCGACGACGCTCTCTTCCAGCCTGAGAGCCGCTCAGCATTCCGGGCGCTCAAGAACCTGGGCCTGACCGAAGCCTACATGCAGGCCGACGGGGCGCCGGGCGCCTACACGTTCTGGGACTATCAGGCCGGCGCCTGGCAGCGGAACAACGGCATCCGCATCGACCATGCCCTGCTCTCGCCCCAGGCCGCCGACCTGCTGCGGGGCGCATCGATCCATCGGGACGTCCGGAGTTGGGACAAGCCCTCGGACCACGTGCCTCTGGTCATCGAACTGGACGTCTGAAGCTCGGCCATAGGCCGACTCGCCCGTTCGGGCTTACGCTGTCGCCATGGACGACATCGGGCGGCTCATCGCGCTGATGGCGATCGCGGGCGCAGCCTTCACGGTGCTGGGCGCCGCGTTCGTCTGGTACCTGGAGGACGGCCGCCGGATTCGCCGCAGCCTCAAGAAGGTCCTGCGCGCCGAGCCGCACGCCCTGCTGATCGGAGGCGGAAAAGGCGTCGGTTTCGACTTCGGCGCGAACGTCGTGGCTGTCACCTGGGATACCGGCGCCTGGTGCCTGGAGTATCGGATCGACGAGCTGATGGGGGCCGAGCTGATCGTCGACGGCCAGGTGGCCGCCCGCACCCATCGCGGCGAGCAGCGCCGCCCGCTGGACCAGTTCTCTGGCGCGCAGGAGCACGTCCGCCTGCGCTTCGTCTTCGACGACACCGCCTATCCCGACTTCATCCTCGACCTCTGGACGGCGGCCGATCAGAGCCGGCGCAAGGCGGCGACCGCTGCCGAGACGGTCCAGGAGGGAAATCGGTGGATCGCCCGCATGGAGTCCCTGCTCCGCCGCCCCGCCCCGCGCCGCGGTTCGACGCTCGCGGTCGAGACGCCGAAGGTCCAGGCCGCCGCGCCGCCGCCGACCGCGGACGCCGCCTTCGATGACGACGTGGATGACGAAACGCCGGACCACGCTGCATAAGTTGACAGTGTAAATTTAAGACGTCACCTTCCGGCCGAAACGGGAAATCGCCATGACCAGCCTGATCGCCGCCGCTGTCGTCTTCGTGCTTATCCACCTCCTGATCTCAGGCACGCGGGTCCGCGACGCGCTGGTGCTGAGGATGGGCGCCGGCCCCTACATGGGCCTCTTCTCCCTCGCCTCGGCGGCGGTGCTGGTCTGGCTGGGCTTCGCGTTCGGCGAGGCCCGCGTCTCGCCGGTGAACGAGGCGCTGTGGGGGGTGACGCCCGCGACGCGGCACATCCAGCTCCTGATCCAGCTCGTCGCCGTGCTGTTCATCGTGGTCGGCCTCACCACGCCCAATCCCACGAGCGTCCGGCAGGAGGGCGCTCTGGATCGCCCCGACGTCGTGCGCGGCATGCTGCGCGTCACCCGCCATCCCTTCCTTTGGGGCGTGGCCATCTGGGCGCTTGGCCATCTGCTGGTGAACGGCGACGCCGCGAGCCTCGTGCTGTTCGGCTCCATGCTGGCGCTGGCGCTGTTCGGCACGGCTAGCATCGACGCCAAGCGCAGGCGGGTGCTGGGCGCCAAGTGGGACGCGTTCGCCGTGCAGACCTCGAACGCGCCGTTCCTGGCCATCGTCCAAGGCCGTCAGCGGCTGAGCCTTGGCGAGATCGGCTGGTGGCGGATCGCGCTGGGCGTCGTCATCTGGGCCGCCCTGCTTTGGGGCCACCCGTACATCACCGGCGTCGCCGCCCTGCCCTAGCTCAGCGCGAAGTCCACGGCGGTTTCGCAGTGGACGAGGGTCGTATCGACCGTGGGCACGTCCAGATCGTCCTGGCTGAGCAGCAGGCCCACCTCGGTGCAGCCGAAGATGACGCCGTCGGCGCCCGCGGCGCGGCCCTTGGCGACCATGGCGAGCGCCTCGGCCTTCGACTCCGGTCGGATCACCCCCTGGCAGAGCTCGTCGTAGATGATGGCGTGCAGCCGCGCGCGGTCGGCCTCGTCGGGCGTCAGGGGCTCGAGGCCCGCGGCGACCAGGCGGTCCTTGTAGAACGCCTGCTCCATGGTGAAGCGCGTGGCCAGCAGCAGCGGGCGGCGCACGCCCCTCGCCTTCAGCGCCTGGGCCGTCGCGTCGCCGATATGCAGGAACGGGACCGAAACCGCGCCCGCGATCACCGGCGCGTTCAGGTGCATGGTGTTCGTGCAAAGCACGATGGCGGCGGCTCCCGCCTGCTCCAGGCGCCGCGCGCCGTCGGCGAGGATGCGGCCGGTCTCGTCCCACTGACCGTCGGCCTGCAAGGCCGCGATCGGCGCGAAGTCGACCGACCAGATCAGCAGGTCGGCCGAGTGCAGCCCGCCCAGCCGTTCCCGGACAAGGCGGTTGAGCTCGCGGTAGTAGATCGCCGTGCTCTCGGCGCTCATCCCGCCGAGCAGACCCAGCGTCTTCATCCGGCAGATCCTAGGACAGCTTGCTCACGTCGCGCACGGCGCCCTTGGCGGCGCTGGTGGCGAAGGCGGCATAGGCCTTCAGCGCCGTGGACACCTTCCGCGGCCGCGGATTGGCGGGCTGGAAGCCCTTCGCCGCTTGCGCCGCGTGGCGTCGGTCCAGCTCGTCCTGCGGCACGGCCAGATGGATCGTGCGCCTGGGGATGTCGATCTGGATCCGGTCGCCGTCCTGCACCAGCGCGATCAGCCCGCCCTCGGCGGCTTCCGGCGAGACGTGGCCGATGGAGAGGCCCGAGGTGCCGCCCGAGAACCGGCCGTCGGTGATCAGCGCGCAGGCTTTGCCGAGACCCTTCGATTTCAGATAGCTGGTCGGATACAGCATCTCCTGCATCCCCGGCCCGCCGCGCGGCCCCTCGTAGCGGATCACCACCACGTCGCCCGCGACCACCTTGCCCGTGAGGATCGCCGAGACGGCGTCGTCCTGGCTCTCATAGACCTTGGCCGGGCCTTCGAAGACCAGGATGGATTCGTCGACGCCCGCCGTCTTCACGATGCAGCCGTCGAGGGCGATGTTGCCGCTGAGGACGGCCAGGCCGCCGTCCTGCGAGAAGGCGTGCTCGGCGTCGCGGATGACGCCGGCCTCCCGGTCAAGGTCCAGGTCTTCCCACCGGCGCGACTGGCTGAACGCCGTCTGGGTGGGCACCCCGCCCGGCGCGGCCTTGAAGAAGGTTGCGACCGTCTCGCTGTTGGTCTGGCGGATGTCCCAGCGGGCGATCGCCTCGGCCAGGCTCGGCGTGTGCACGGTCGGCACGTCGGTCTGCAGCAGGCCAGCGCGGTCCAGTTCGCCCAGGATGGCCATGATGCCGCCGGCGCGATGGACGTCCTCCATGTGGACGTCGTTCTTGGCGGGAGCCACCTTGCAGAGGCAGGGCACGCGCCGCGAAAGCCGGTCGATGTCCTCCATCGTGAAGGGCACTCCGCCCTCAGCCGCGGCGGCCAGCAGGTGCAGCACGGTGTTGGTGGAGCCGCCCATGGCGATGTCCAGGCTCATGGCGTTCTCGAACGCCTTGAAGCTGGCGATGGAGCGCGGCAGCACGCTCTCGTCGCCCTGCTCGTAGTAGCGGCGGGTGATGTCGACGATCAGGTGGCCGGCCTCGAGGAACAGGCGCTCGCGGTCGGCGTGGGTGGCCAGGACCGAGCCGTTGCCAGGCAGCGACAGGCCCAGCGCCTCGGTCAGGCAGTTCATCGAATTGGCCGTGAACATGCCCGAGCAGGAACCGCAGGTCGGGCAGGCCGACCGCTCGATGGTCTTCACCTCCTCGTCCGAGACGCTCTCGTCGGCGGCGGCGACCATGGCGTCGATCAGGTCGAGGGCGACCTCCTTGCCCTTGATCACCACCTTGCCGGCCTCCATCGGCCCGCCCGAGACGAACACCGAGGGGATGTTCACCCGCATCGAGGCCATCAGCATGCCGGGGGTGATCTTGTCGCAGTTGGAGATACAGACCATGGCGTCGGCGCAGTGCGCGTTGACCATGTACTCGACGCTGTCGGCGATCAGTTCACGGGACGGCAGGCTGTAGAGCATCCCGTCGTGGCCCATGGCGATGCCGTCGTCGACGGCGATGGTGTTGAACTCCTTGGCGACGCCGCCGGCCCGCTCGATCTCGCGGGCGACGAGTTGGCCCAGGTCCTTCAGGTGGACGTGGCCCGGGACGAACTGGGTGAAGGAGTTCACCACCGCGATGATCGGCTTGCCGAAGTCCGCGTCCTTCATGCCCGTGGCGCGCCACAGGCCGCGGGCGCCGGCCATGTTCCGGCCGTGGGTGGAGGTGCGGGAGCGGTACGCGGGCATGCTTAGTCCTGGCGGCGACGTGTCGAAGCTGGGTTCCCATACGCCGACCGGCCGGCGGTGGCCAGTCGACGGCCCCGCCCCGCGACGCATTCGTTGCGCGTGCGAGCCGGGAGGGCGGACCTAATAGCGCCGACCGCGACAGGAAAGGGGCCGCTTTGGAAAATCATGCCCCTTTTGCGATCAAAGCGTCGATGCGCCGCAAGCGCTCGTCCCACGCCGCCTGGGTTTCCGCCGTCCAGCCGTCAGCCAGGATCTCCCGGCAGGTCTCCATCACGACGGGGAAGAACCGGCCGAACGCCTCGGGCGGCACGTCGAAGCCCTCGTGGCTCACGCGCTCGGCGCGGATGAAGTTCTCGGCGTAGGCCCCGTCGAGGTCGAGCAGGCACTGGATCGCCACCGCCAGCATCTCGCCACGGATGGAGCCGTTGGCGTCCCGCCAGAACAGCGGCTCCACCTCCGGGAAGGCCGCGAACAGGCGGGCGTAGATCTGGGGCGCGGGATCGCCGACCCGCTCCGCCACCTGCTCCAGAGACTCGGCGACCGGGTCGCTCAGAGGGATTTCTCGATGGCGTCGGCGCCCTGCGAGTCCAGCGGATCGGTGCGCACGATGGTGTTGTGAGCGCGGGACACGGCGGCTTCCTCCGGATGCGAACGCTAACGCCCTTACGCCGCGTCTTCCAACGCCTGTTCCACGGCGATGGCGAGATCCAAGGCGCGGATCGCGTCCTCGGCCGTGACCACCGGGCGGGGCGCCTCGCCACGCACCGCCTGAAGGAACGCCTCGACGCTGGCGCCCAGCGGGTCGGCCGCGGCAGGCGTGTCGGCGAAATCCGGATTCAGGGCGAAGGGCGTGGTGTTGCGGAAGGTGCGGGCCACGAAGTCGATCTCGACCTCGCCCGAGGGATAGACCACCCGCATCGTACGCTTGCGGGCCCCGGCCACGCGCGAGACGTCGAACAGGGCCGTAAGGCCGCTGTCGAAGCTGACCTCGGCCCGGGCCTGGTCCCAGACGCCGCTTGCGCCCAGGCGCCCCTCGCCTTCCGCAGTCACCGGCTCGGCCGTGGTGATGGCGAGCGCCAGATCGATGTCGTGGACCATCAGGTCGAGGATCGCCGAGACGTCGCGGCTGCGGTCGGACGGCGGCCCGTGGCGGAGGGCTTCAAGCAACACCGGCTGTTCCGGCACGTCCAGCAGGCCCATGGCGCGGAACACCACCCGCTCCTGGTGGCCGCAGGCGACGACGAGGCCCTGCTTCGCCGCCGCCGCGCGGACCTTCTCCGCCTCGGCGACGCTGACGGCGATCGGCTTCTCGATATAGACCGGCTTGCCCGCCGCCAGCACCGCCAGCGCCTGCTCGGCGTGGAACGTGGCCGGCGACGCCAGCGTGACCACGTCCACCGCATCGAGGAAGGCTTCCAGCTCGTGAAAGGCGCGTCCGCCCAAGGGAACGGCGACCTGGGCCGCCCGCTCCGGGTGCGAGTCCAGCACCGCCGACAGCGTCACGCCCGGCAGGCGCGCGTACTGGCGGGCGTGGTAGCCGCCGAACACGCCGGCGCCGATCACGCCGCCTCTCAGGGTCTCAGTCATGGACTCCCCTTCGTCTGGGCGCGGCGGGCCTAGCATGCTCCGGCGGCTCGACGCCACCCGGCCGCCCGGCTAAACAAGCGTTTGAACCAGACGGATGGGAGGAAACCATGACCGCCGCACGCGAGATCCGGCTGAAGAGCCGCCCCAAGGGCCTGCCCACTCACGACAACTTCGAACTGGTCAGCGTCGACCTGCCGCCGCCGGGGCCCGGCCAGGCGCAGGTGCGGAACCTCTGGATGACGGTCGACCCGTACATGCGCGGCCGCATGAACGACGTGAAGAGCTACGTCCCGCCGTTCGCCCTGGGCGAGGCGCTGCAGGGCGGCGCGGTCGGCGAGGTGGTGGAATCCAACGATCCCAGCCTGAAGCCGGGCGACCTGGTGCAGTCCATGCTGGGCTGGCGCGAAGCGTTCAACGCCCCGGTCGGCGCGCTGCAGAAGCTGGATCCCCAAGGCCTGCCGGTGCAGGCGTTCCTGGGCGTGGCGGGCATGCCGGGGCTGACCGCCTACGCCGGCCTGCTACGGGTCGCCAGTCTGAAGGACGACGACGTGGTGTTCGTCTCGGGCGCCGCCGGCGCCGTGGGCTCGCTGGTCTGCCAGATCGCCAAGGCCAAGGGGAACACGGTGATCGGCTCGGCCGGCGGACCTGAGAAGGTGGCGTTCCTGAAGTCGATCGGGGTGGACCATGCCATCGACTACAAGGCCGAGCCCGACCTGACGGCGGCTCTGGCCCGCGTGGCGCCGCAGGGCATCGACGTCTATTTCGACAACGTCGGCGGCGATCACCTGGAAGCCGCCCTGAACGCCGCCCGGCCGTTCGCCCGCTTCGCCGAATGCGGGATGATCTCGATGTACAACGCCAAGGAGCTGCCGCCCGGGCCGCCGAACCTGGCGCTGATCGTCGGCAAGCAGATCCGCATCCAGGGCTTCATCGTCTCTACCCACGCCGATCTGCAAGGCGACTTCCAGCGCGACCTCGTGGGCTGGATCCGCGATGGCAAGGTGACGTGGAAGGAGACGGTGTTCGAAGGGATCGAGCGCGCGCCCGACGCTTTCCTCGGTCTCTTCACCGGCGAGAACCTCGGGAAGATGCTGGTCAAGCTCGCGTAAGGACGGCGGACGGCGTAGAACGGCGGCTCCAGCTTCCAACCGGAGTCCGCCGTGCCGCGCCTGTTCAGCGCCTATGTGATCGTCGACTGGAGCGCGGCGGCCAAACCGACCACCGGGGCGGACTCCATCTGGATCGGCGTGCTCAAGCGCGACGTGCGGTTCCGGCTGGCCTTCGAGAGCTACAACCCGCCGACCCGGGCCGAGGCCGAGAAGCGGCTGACCGCCATCCTCGACGACCGCAAGAAGCACGGCGAGCGCGTGCTGCTGGGCTTCGACTTCCCCCTGGGCTTCCCGCGCGGCTTCGCGGCGGCGCTGAACCTGCCGGGCGACCAGCCCTGGCGCGCGGCCTGGGACCAGCTCGACAAGATGGTCAAGGACAAGGCCGACAACACCAACAACCGTTTCGGCGTCGGCTCCGAGATCAACCGCCGCCTGACCGGCGGCCCCTTCCCGTTCTGGGGCTGCCCGCCCAAGGACGCGCTCACCACCCTGCAACCCAAGCGCACCCGGGCTCACGGTCCCGACGACCTGCCGGAGTTCCGGCATGCGGACTTGGCGGCCAAGGGCGCGGCCTCGATCTGGAAGCTCTACTACAACGGCTCCGTCGGCGGTCAGGCGATCCTGGGCATCCCCTTCGTGCGGCGGCTGAAGCTCGCGCGCGGCGAGGCCGTCCGCGTCTGGCCGTTCGAGACCGGCTTCAAGGCGCTCACCGAGGCCGATCTTGCAGGCGTCGACGTGGTGGCGGCCGAGGTCTATCCCTCGCTGCTGAAGGTCCAGCCTGGGCCCGGCGAGGTGAAGGACCTGGCGCAGGTGCGGGCGACCGCCGAGCACTTCGCGAGACTGGACGAGCAGAACAAGCTGGCTGCCCTCTTCGGCCCGCCGAAGGATGCCGCCGCCGACGTCGTCCTGGACGCCGAACGCGAGGAAGGCTGGATCCTGGGCGCCGGAGCCTAGCGGCCCCTCAAAGGCCGCGGCGGCTCAGCAGCCAGAAGCGGCCGAGCAGCAGGCCGCCCGAGACGAAGCTCGCCACGATCACCGCCCAGACGATGCCGTTGATGCCCAACTTCAGCGGGATGGCCAGCCAGTAGGCCAGCGGCATCATGATCAAAATATAGCTGGCGAGGTGCGTGAACGTCGGCAGCCAGACGTCGCCCCGCGCCCGCAGCGCCTGGGCGGCCACCACCTGCAGGGCGTCCGGGAAGAAGAACAGGCACGACAGCACCAGCGCCGGCGCCGCCATGGCGATCGTCGCCGCATCCTTGGTGTAGCCGTGGCTGATCAGGTCCGCAGTCGGCCAGATGACCAGCGAGACGATCAGGCCGAAGACGGCGGTGACGGCGAACGAGACCGCCCCGCCCCGGGTCACGGCCGCGGGATCGCGCGCGCCATAGGCCTTGCCCACCAGCACCGCCGCGCCGGTCGCCAGGCCCAGCGGGACCATGAAGACGATGGCCGCGACGTTCAGCACGATGGCCCAGGCGGCGACCGCCAGGCCGCCGATCCAGCCGGCGATGACGTTCATGCTGGCGAAGGCCGAGACCTCGAGGAAGTTGGACGCTCCCGCGCCATAGCCGATGCGCCGCTGCTCCGCCTCCGCCGCCCGGTCGCGCTCGGGCTTGGCGAAGACGCCGAGCGCCCTCGCTTCGGGCAGGGTGGCGATGAAGGCCAGCATGGCGAGCGCCAGGAAGGTCCGCGCGCCGAAGGTGCCCCACGCCGCGCCGACCGCGCCCATGGCGGGCAGGCCGAAGGTCCCCGGCACGAACAGCAGCACGAGACCGAGGTTCACGACGTTGGCCGCCCACATGGCCCAGGCGGCGGGGCCCGGCCGCTGCAGGCCCTCCAGCCAGAAGCTGGCGGCCACGCTCACGGCGTAGGGCGTCAGCGACAGCGAGAAGACCATCAGGGCGCGGGTGGCGCCGTCGGCCAGGTCCTTCTCCAGGCCGATCACGTGCAGGAACGGCGGGCCGACGATCGCCAGGAGCACGGTCGAGGCGACGCCAAGCCAGAAGCTGTAGGCGAGACCCCGGCGCAGCACTGCGCCGGTGCGCTCGCGACGTCCCTCGCCGATGGCGCGCGCGGTCATCACCTGCACGCCGATCAGCAGGCCCACCAGTGCGGTCAGCACGACGCTGGTCGGCGCCCAGCCGAGCGCGTGGTAGCCGAGCTGCCGCGCCGAGAACCGGCCGACGACCACGGCGTCGGTCAATCCCATCGTCATGATGCCCAGGCGCGCGAGCACCACCGGCCCCGACAGCTTCAGGAGCTGGGTCAGGTCGGCGCGGACGAGCGAAGGGTTCTGGGCCGCGGCGCGGTCCATGACGAGGTTCCGGGATGTCAAAGAGGCGCGGACACTGCGCCGCCCTGCCCGGCTGGGCAAGAGCGGCGGCAGCGCCGTTAACCGTCTGTGCGCAAGCGTGGCCGTGGGGCCACGGCCCTAGATGTTGACCGCCGCTCGCTTCGAGAGGTCGACCCGGTCTTCCTTCAGCTTCTCGGCCACCAGGAAGGCCAGCTCCAGCGCCTGCTCGCCGTTCAGCCGCGGGTCGCAGTGCGTGTGGTAGCGGTCGGCTAGGTCGCCTTCGGTGAGCGCGCGGGCGCCGCCCAGGCACTCGGTGACGTTCTGGCCGGTCATCTCCAGGTGCACGCCGCCGGGGTGGACGCCCTCGGCCTTGCAGGTGTCCACGAAGCTGCGGACTTCCGACAGGATGCGGTCGAACGGCCGGGTCTTGTAGCCGGTCGCCGCCGTCAGCGTGTTGCCGTGCATCGGGTCGATCGCCCAGACCACGTTGCGGCCGCCCGACTTGGTGGCGCGCAGAAGGCGCGGCAGGCGGTCCTCGATCTTGTCGTAGCCGAAGCGGCCGTAGAGCGTCAGCCGGCCGGCCTCGTTCTTCGGATTGAGCACGTCGATCAGGCGCAGCAGCTCGTCCGGTTCCAGCGTCGGGCCGACCTTCAGGCCGATCGGGTTCTTGATGCCGCGGAAGAACTCGATGTGGGCATGGTCGAGCTGGCGCGTGCGCTCGCCGATCCACAGCAGGTGGGCCGAGGTGTCGTACCATTCGCCCGAGGTGCTATCGACCCGGGTCATGGCCTCCTCGTAGCCCAGCAACAGGCCCTCGTGGCTGGTGAAGAACTCCACCCGGTGCATCTCGGGATGGGTCTCGGGCGTGACGCCGATCGCCGCCATGAAGGTCAGCGACTCCGAGATCTTCTCGGAAAGCTCGCGGTAGCGCGCGCCCTGCGGGCTGTCGTTCACGAAGCCCAGGGTCCAGCGGTGGATGTTGTAGAGGTCGGCGTAGCCGCCGCCCGCAAAGGCGCGCAGCAGGTTCAGGGTCGCCGACGACTGGCCGTAGGCCTGGATCAGCCGCTGCGGGTCCGGCATCCGGGCCTCAGGCGTGAACTCCATGCCGTTGATGTTGTCGCCGCGGTAGCTCGGCAGCTCGACGTCGCCGATCTTCTCCACCGGCGAGGAACGCGGTTTGCCGAACTGGCCGGCCATGCGACCCACCTTCACCACCGGCTTTCCGCCGGCGAAGGTCAGCACCACCGCCATCTGCAGGATCAGGCGGAAAAGGTCGCGGATGTTGTCCGCGTGGAATTCCTTGAAGCTCTCAGCGCAGTCGCCGCCCTGCAGCAGGAAGGCGCGGCCCTCGGCCACGTCGCCGAGAAGGCTCTTCAGTCGCCGCGCCTCGCCCGCAAACACCAGCGGCGGCATCTTGCGAAGGGTCTGCTCGACACGCGAAAGCTCGGCCGCATCCGGATAATCGGTCGGCACGTGCTTGGCGGGTTTCCCTCTCCAGGATGCGGGCGTCCAGTGTTCGGTCATGGCTCCTACTCCGCGCCGCGGAACATCAGGCGCGCTCGCCCCCGCGACGGAAGCGGGCTTCTACCCTGAGAAGGCGGGCCGGGTCGACGTTTTTGCTGCGGTGCGGCGAATTTCACCGGTCTGCGGGGCAGGATTCACCCCGCTCGCGAGCCCTACGACGGCGCAGGCCAAGGCGCCGAGGCCCAGCCACCACTCCTGCCAGACCCCGAAGTTCACCGCCCCGAACAGCAGGTAGACGGCGGCCGTCGCGCATCCCGCCGTCGCCACGAGGTCGGCGCGCTCGCGGCTGAGGCGGCGAAGCAGGAAGGCCCAGAACAGCGCCGCCGTCGCGCCGCCCAGCAGGCCGAGCTCCAGCCAGAGCTGCAGCGCCCCGCTGTGGGGGTGCAGCACGATGCCCGGGCTGAAGGCGCGGCTGGCGTCCAGGCCCCACCCGCGGATCGGATGCCAGGCGATGGCGTCGAGCGCATGGCTCCAGTAGCCCAGGCGCTGGGCCCAGGACTCCGGTGGCGCGATGTCGAGCTTCAGGCTCCGCGTGAGGCTGCGAACTCCCAGAGCGATCGCCGGGAACAGGATGAAGAATGCGGCGGCGATCAGGGCGAGGCCCTTGGGCGTCGAGTGCGGCAGGAGCCAGGCGGCGACGCCGACGAGCAGGACCAGGCCCAGCGCCAGCACCGGCGCGTCAGAGAGGAAGAGATAGGCGAGCAGCGCCGAGCCGGCCGCCATCGGCACGGCCAGCCACCACGGCTGGCCCGCCCGCACGCCGCCCGCGGCGACCACCGGCCACAGCAAGGCCACTGCGAAACTCCCCTGGGCCAGGTTCTTGCGTGCGAGATCGGCCCGCGTCGGGTCGCCGATCGCCGCGCGCAGAGCCTGGTAGATGGCGCCGCCGGTCACCGCCTCCACCAGCAGGATCGCGCCCACGATCCCGAAACCCCAGGCGAGGATCGTCAGCGCCAGGCGCTGCAGCGCCGGGTCCGCCCGCCGGGCGCCGCACCATGCGGCCCAATAGAGCGGGAGTTGCAAGGCGAGCTTCAGCGCCACGCTGCCCTCCAGGTCGTCCGGCCGGTAGGGGCTCCACGACGCGCTCATTCCGGCCCAGACCAGGGCGAACAGCAGCGGCACGGCGACCGGCCGGTCCTCCTCCGAGATCCGCAGCGCAGGCAGGCAGAAGAGCCCGACGAGGCCCATCAGCGGCGCGAAGGCCAGCGGTCCCACCCAGGCGATCAGCGGCGCCAGTACGGCCGCGCCGACGAAGGCCCAGCCTGCTATGCGACCTGCGAGGCCGCTTCGACGATCATGTCCTGCGGAGCCTTGGCGAAGCAGGATCAAGCGACCTGGCCCAGGGCGGGCGGCGTATGCTTCTCCCGCATGGTCACCAGCTCTTCGGCCAGCGTCGGGTGCACGGCGCAGGTGGAGTCCCACTGCGGCTTCGTCACGCCCATCTTCAGCGCGATGGCGGCCATCTGGATGATCTCAGGCGCATCCGGACCGACCACGTGGCAGCCGAGGATCTTCTCGGTCCCCTGCTCCACCACCAGCTTGATCAGGCACCGTTCGTCGCTGCCGACGAACGTGTATTTCATCGGCCTGAAGCGCGAGAGGTAGATGTCGACCTTGCCGCCAAGCCGATGGCGGGCGTCGGCCTCGGAGAGGCCCACCGAGCCGATCGGCGGCTGCGAGAACACGGCCGAGGCCACGGTGTCGTGGTCGAACTTCGACGGCCGCTTGTTGAACTCGGTATCGGCGAAGGCGTGGCCCTCGCGGATCGCCACGGGCGTCAGGTTTATGCGGTCGGTGACGTCGCCCACCGCCCAGATGTTGTCGACGTTGGTCCGGGAATACTCGTCGACCTTCACCGCGCCGCGCTCGTCCAGCGCCACGCCGGCGGCGTCCAGGCCCAGGTTCTGGACGTAGGGGATGCGGCCGAGGGCGAACAAGACCACATCGCTTTCGCAAGGCGAGATCCCGTTCGACAGCCGGCTGACGAGCCCCGCCTCGGTCTTCTCGATCGCAGTGTGCTGGGCGCCCAGCAGCACCTTGATGCCGCGCTTCTCCATTTCCTCGGCGACGTGGGCGCGCACGTCGTCGTCGAAGCCGCGCAGGATGTTGGGGCCGCGGTGCACCAGCGTGGTGTCGACGCCCAGACCGTTGAAGATGCCCGCGAACTCCACGGCGATGTAGCCGCCGCCGGCGATGACGATCCGCTTCGGCAGCTCCTCCAGATGGAACGCCTCGTTCGAGGTGATGGCGTGCTCGATCCCCGGCAGCTCGCTCGGCATCCATGGCGTCCCGCCGGTGGCGATCAGGATCCTCTCGGCGGTGACGCGGCCGCGGTTCTCGACCTCGACGGTGTGCCGGTCGATCAGGCGCGCCTTGCCGTGGACCAGCTCGGCGCCGGCGTTCTGCAGGTTCCGGACGTAGATCCCCGACAGCCGGGCGATCTCCTTGTCCTTCTCGCGCAGGAACTCGGTCCAGTCGAAGCGGGCGTTCTCGATCGTCCAGCCGTAACCGTCGGAAACCTTGAAATGGTGAGCAAATTCCGACGCGTAGACCATGAACTTCTTGGGCACACAGCCGCGGATGACGCAGGTGCCGCCGACGCGGTGCTCCTCGGCCACCAGCACCCGCGCGCCCGAGAGCGCCGCGATCCGCGCGGCGCGGACGCCGCCCGATCCCGCGCCGATGACGAAGAGGTCGTAGTCGTAATCCGCCACTCGGGACTCCTTTGCTCAGGGCTCCAGCGTGCGTACGCCGGCGTCCGTGCCGATCAGCGCCTGGTCGGCCAGGTCGAGGAACAGGCCGTGGTCCACGACGCCGGTCACGCTCTTCAGCGCCGCCGCCAGGGCCGCCGGCTCCTCGATCCGCCCGCAGGCTGCGTCATAGATAAGGTTGCCGCCGTCGGTTCTCACGGGCTGGCCGTCCTTCATGCGCATCCGGGGCGCGATGCCGATGTCGCATTCGGCCAGCGCATCGCAGATCCTCAGCGACGTCGTCTTGTGGCCGAACGCCACCACCTCGATCGGCAGGGCGAACTTCCCCAGCGTGTCCACGACCTTGGCTGCGTCGGCGATGACGACGCAGCGTTTCGAGGCTTCCCAGACCAGCTTCTCGCGCAGCAGGGCCGCGCCGCCGCCCTTGATCAGCGACAGTCCCGGGCCGATCTCGTCGGCCCCGTCGACGGTCAGGTCGATTTCGCGCGTCTCGCCGAGCTCGGCCACCTTCATGCCGAGGCTGGTCGCAAGGTCCGCCGTCGCCTGCGAGGTCGGCACCCCGACGATGTCCAGCCGGCGCGCCGCCAGCGCCTTCACGAACCAGGCGGCGGTGGAGCCCGTCCCCAGGCCGACCACCATGCCGCTCTCGACCAGGGCCGCGGCCGCTTCGCCGGCGGCCTGCTTCTGCGCGTCCGCGTCGCTCATTTCTTCTTCGCCGCCTTTTCCGCCGACTTCTTCTCGCGGAAGGCCTTCGCCCAACCCGCCTTGTCCGACTGCGCGTTGCGCTCCAAGGCCAGCGCATCGTCGGGCACGTCGCGCGTGATCACCGAGCCCGAGCCGGTCATGGCGCCGGCCCCCACCTTCACCGGCGCGACGAGCGCGGTGTTCGAGCCTACGAAGGCGCCCTCGCCCACTTCGGTGCGGTATTTGAAGAAGCCGTCGTAGTTGCAGAAGATCGTGCCGGCGCCGATGTTCGCGCCCGCGCCCACCGAGCCGTCGCCCAGGTAGGACAGATGGTTGGCCTTGGCGCCCTTGCCCACGGTCACGTTCTTCACCTCGACGAAGTTGCCGATGTGGGCGTCCGGGCCGATGTCCGCGCCCGGCCGCAGGCGGGCGTAGGGACCGACCAGCGCGCCGGGGCCGACGCGAGCCCCTTCCAGGTGGCTGAAAGCCCGGATCACGGCGCCGGTCTCCACCTTCACGCCCGGGGCGAAGACGACGAACTGCTCGATGGTCACGCCGGGCTCGATCTCGGTGTCCCAGGCGAAATGCACGGTTTCCGGCGCCAGCATCGTCACGCCGTCGGCCAGGAAGTGTGCGCGCCGGCGCTGCTGCCAGATGGCCTCGGCCTGGGCGAGCTGGGCGGGAGTGTCGCAGCCCATGACGGCGGACTCCGGCGCGAGGCTGGCGCGGACGAGGCCGCCTTCGTGGACGCAGATGCCCACGATGTCGGTCAGGTAGTACTCGCCCTTGGCGTTGGCGTTGCCGACCTTGTCCAGCCAGTCGAACAGCCGCGCCCGGTCCGCGGCCATCATGCCCGCGTTGCAGATCTTCACCGCCTTCTCGGTCTCGGTGGCGTCGCGGGCCTCGACGATGCGGATGACGTGGCCGTCGGCGCCCTTGATCACCCGGCCGTACAGCAGCGGATCGGCGGCCTCGAACGCCAGCATGGCGAGATCGACGCCCTTGGCCCGCAATTCGAACAGCGGCGACAGGTCCTCGGCGGTCAGAAGCGGGGCGTCGGCGTAGGTGATCAGCACGTCGCCGTCGAAGTCTGCGAGGTTGGCCCTGGCGGCGAGCACGGCGTGAGCCGTCCCCAGAGGTTCGGTCTGGACGGCGACCGCGGCCGCGCCCAGACGCTTCTCCACCGCCTCGCGCACCGCCGGGCTGTGCGTGCCGACCACGACCACGATCCGCTCGCAACCCGTCGCCTGGACGGTGTCGATCATCCGGTCCAGGTGGCTGCGACCGCCCACCTTGTGCAGCACCTTCGGGAGCGGCGACTTCATCCGCGTCCCCTGTCCGGCGGCCAGGATCACGGCGGCTCTGGCGGTCATTCAGCGAAGCTCCTGGGCAAGCGAGTCACGGATGCCGGAAACGCCTTAGCAAGCCTTGTGGCCCCGCGCGAGAAGCGGGTAGCGTCGCCGCACCTGTGGGGGAGCTTCCATGAAATCGTCTCAGCGTCTCACCGCCCTTCTGGCCGCCTGCGCGGCCGCGGCCCTGTCCATCGCGCCCGCAGCTCAGGCCGCGCCGGACCGAGCCCTGGAAGAGCGGTTCAAGGCGGGGCTCGACAACGCCGAGATGGGCGCCTGGCTGAAGACCATGTCGGCCCTGCCGATCCACGTGGGCGCGCCGCATAACAAGGCGAACGCCGAGATGACCTTGAAGCAGTTCAGGGACTGGGGCTGGGACGCCAGGATCGAGACCTTCTGGGTGATGTATCCGACCCCGCAGGAGGTGAGCCTGGAGCTGGTCAGCGGCGCCGGCGCGCCGTTCAAGGCCACGCTCACCGAGCCGCCGATCGCCGGCGACGAGAGTTCCGCGCGCCAGCAGGGCGGCCTCCCCGCCTACGTGGCCTTCCAGGGCGACGGCGACGTCACCGCCCCGCTGGTCTATGTGAACTACGGCATGCCCGCCGACTACGACGCCCTGGAGCGCATGGGCGTCTCGGTGAAGGGGAAGATCGCCATCGCCCGCTACGGCCAGGGCTGGCGGGGGCTGAAGCCCAAGCTCGCCCAGGAGCACGGCGCGGTGGGCGCCATCATCTATTCCGACCCACGCGACGACGGCTATGCCGCCGACGACGTCTATCCGAAGGGCGCGGCGCGGCCGCCGACCGGCTTCCAGCGCGGCTCGGTCGCCGACATGACCTTCGCTCCGGGCGACCCGACGACGATCGGCTACGGTTCGACCAGGAACGCCAAGCGCACGTCGCGCGAGGAGTCGCCGACCATCCTCAAGATCCCGACGCTGCCGATCTCGTACGGCGACGCCCAGGTGCTGCTGAAATCTCTGGACGGCCCGGTGGCGCCGGCGTCGTTCCGCGGCAGCCTGCCGATCACCTATCACGTGGGTGGAAACGGCGGGCAGGTGCGGCTGAAGGTGAAGTCCGAGTGGACGCCCAAGCCGGCGTACAACGTCATCGCCATGCTGAAGGGCTCGGAGAAGCCCGACGAGTGGGTGGTCCGTGGCAACCACCGCGACGGCTGGGTGTTCGGCGCCACCGACCCGATCTCGGGCCACGTGGCCATGATGGGCGAGGCCAAGGCCCTGGGCGCCCTGAAGAAGGCCGGTTGGCGGCCGAAGCGGACCATCGTCTACACGAGCTGGGACGCCGAGGAGCCGATGCTGCTGGGCTCGACGGAATGGGCCGAGCAGCACGCCGCCGAGCTGAAGAAGAAGGCGGTCATCTACATCAACTCCGATTCCAACGCGCGCGGCTTCCTGGACGTGGGCGGCAGCCACGCCTTCCAACACTTCGTCAACGAGGTCGCCGCCGACGTGAAGGATCCGCAGACGGGCGCTTCGGTCCGTGATCGCCTGCGGGCGCGGCTGGCCGTCGCGGGCTCGGCCCCGGGCGCATCGGAGACGGCGAAGGCGGCCGCCAAGGTCGCGCTCGACCCCGCCCGCGACCTGCCGCTTGGGCCCCTCGGCTCCGGCTCCGACTATTCCAGCTTCCTGCAGCACCTCGGCCTGCCGGCGCTCAACGTCGGCTACGACGGCGAGGGCGAGTCGGGCGGCGTCTATCACTCGGCCTACGACACCTACGAGCACCACAGCCGCTTCGTGGACCCGGGCCACGCCTACGCCGGAGCGCTGGCCGACACCATCGGGCGCATGGTGATCCGCATCGCCGACGCCGACCGGCCGGTGCAGCGCTACGGCGACTTCGCCGACACGGTCGAGGGCTACCTTGGCGAGGTGAAGAAGCTGGACGCCGCCAAGCGCGAGGAAGCCCAGGCCCAGGCCAGGCTGCTCGCCACGGGCGCCTACAAGCTGGCGGACGACCCGACCCTGCCGCGGGGCGACCCCACGCCGTTCGCGGCCTCGCCGACCCTGGACTTCCAGGCGATGGACGCCGCCGTCGTGAAGCTCAAGGCCAGCGCGAGCGCCTTCGATCAGGCCCTCGCCGCCAAGGGCGACAGCCTCACTCCCGCCCAGCGCAAGAAGCTGGACGCCATCACGCTGACGCTCGAGCAGCGCCTGCTGCGGGACAAGGGCCTGCCCTTCCGGCCCTGGTACAAGAACATGATCTACGCGCCCGGCCGTTTCACCGGCTACGGCGCCAAGACCCTGCCGGGCATCCGCGAGGCCATCGAGGAGCGCCGGTTCGACGACGCCAAGGTCTATGTCGGGCTGACGGCCGAAGCCCTGATGGACTACGCTTCGGGTCTCGACGAGGCGAGCGCGGTGATCAATGGCGGCTGACGCACTCGACGGCGCGGTGATCGCCTTCGACCTCGACGGCACGCTGGTCGACACCGCGCCCGACCTGATCGGCACGCTGAACGAGCTGCTGAGCGCCGAGGGCGTGCGGCCCTTCCCGCTGGAGGAGGCCCGTCCTTTCATCGGCAAGGGCGCGCGCTGGCTCATCCAGCGCGGCTTCGCCGAGGCCGGCGCGCCGCTGCCCGACGAGCGCGTGCCGCCGCTGTTCGACCGCTTCATCGCCCGCTACCTCGAGCGGATCGCCGACGAGAGCCGCCCGTATCCCGGCTGCGTCGAGGCCCTGGACGCGCTGAAGGCGGGGGGCGCCAGGCTGTGCGTCTGCACCAACAAGCTCACGGGCCTTTCGGCCTCCCTGCTCCAGGCCCTGGGCATTGCCGACCGTTTCGAGGCCATCGTCGGCGCCGACTCCGTGCCGGCTATCAAGCCCGACCCGCGGCATCTCACGACGGCGGTCGAGGCCCTTGGCGGCGACATCTCGCGGACGATCATGGTGGGCGACGCCGCCACCGACGCGGGCGCCGCCCGGGCCGCCGGCGCCGGCCTGATCCTCGTCAGCTTCGGCTACACCGAGACGCCGGCGGCGCAACTCGACCCCGACATCCTGGTGGACCATTTCCACGAGCTGCCCGAGGCCTGCAAAAGGCTGTTGGGCGCTTGCGGGGCGTAAGCCTTCCGGCTATACGCCCCCTCCTCCCGCGCGACCTGCTTCAAGGTCGCGCTCCGGCGGATGCGTAGCTCAGCGGGAGAGCACCTCGTTCACACCGAGGGGGTCACAGGTTCAATCCCTGTCGCATCCACCATCGTTTTCCTCAACTTTGCTAGTTACTTAGGCGATAGACCCCGATTGCTGTGTTCGGCGACCACCCAGATTGCCACCCAGTAACGCCGCCACCGCCACAGTCGGCTTCCAGTTCACTCGGCAATCCTCACCGCGGGTGCGAGCAACAAGCACCCTTTCGCTTGAGATCGTCCGCAGCTCGAAGCACCTGGCATCAGAAGCGGGGAAGCGCCCTCGGCGTCTATCGCGGAGCGACGCGCAGACGGGGCGGCAGACGGAGGAATTCGAACCCCTGTGGCTCTTCGGCAGCAATGGGCTGCGCACCGAAGGGGAGTTAGACTGCTGACCCCGTCTAACCCACCAGTTCCCCAGAATTGTCCATGGCTTCAGCTCAGCGCCAACGGCGGAAGTTGCGCTGCGGCCGGAGAGCAGACCTGAGGCCGGCCTTCTTATCACCGCCGCCATGGCGCGTTCAGACCTTCTGCCACGAGCCGGCCTCCGGACCGCAACCCGACCGCAGAGGCAGCATCGCTCCCCTGACTTTTGGGTGCTGAGCGCTACGGACACCAGCGGCGACCCGCCATCGTTTCGAATCGTTCACAGCGCCAGTGGCTACAGCCAGCGGTCGCCTCGCGGCACCTTCTTGGTGCTAGCGGTGTGCTGGACGTTCCAGCCGAGGCTGTAGTGAGCGTTCAGCACCGCGTCGTTGGGATGACGATACTTGTTGGGCAGTCCGTAGGAAGCCACGGCCTCGCCACCACCTCCCGCGGGTGTTGGCGGCTTCGTGCCTCCGGACCCCGCATGGTGGGGAATATAGACGCCCGCCAAGTTGGCGAGCGCGCCGGGGGGAACGTGCCGATAGTCCACATCGCCGGCGAGCAGGCGTCCGTGTCCTTCCCTTTCAAATCGCAGCACATAGCCTGTGGCGTTGCGATCGTCCGGAACGCCGTTCTGAGCCCCCAATCCTCGAAAAAGTTGGACGTTCGGCGGTCCGTAAGTGGGCTGAGATAGGTAGGTGAGCCTGTCACCGAGGCTGTCCGCGAACGCCTTGGTGTTCGGTCCTACAGCCTGATGAGGCGCATACCAGCGGAGCTTTCTAAGGCCCGGCTCCTTCCAGAGCGCCATGGCGAAGTGATCGAAGTCCCAGTGTGACAAGATCACGAAGCCATCTCCGTCGGGCGCCAGCTTCAGCTTCGTCCAGGCCTTTGGCAGCGAGCCACTGTGGAACCAAAGGGGCCAGCCGACATCGAAAAAGCCTAGGATTCTGGCGGCCGACGATTTCTCGTTGCACAGAGCGATTGCGCAAGCCTGCCCGACGTCGAGAACTCGCGCGTGCAGCCCCGACTTCGCGGCGACGTCAGCGAACAGGGCATCGAAGGCCACCCGTTCGTCGCGGTCGCCGATTGGCGGAGAGACCATGAACTGAAGCGCCACCATCTGTCGTTCCGGAAGCGTCGCGGCTTCAGGATCCTTCGCTGCCAGACCAGGTTCGCGCTCCGAAGGTAGGAAGCGCAGGCCGACGAGATAGAGACGCTCGGCGGGCCCCTGATAGTTGTTCCGCGCCGAAAGGCACCACGCCAGCGGTTGGTTTCCGGGATTGTCCGAGAGCATGATCTCGAGCCAGTCCCCCTCCGTCGGCAGACGCGGGAGTTCGAACAGGTCCAGCAGCCGCCGCGGAGTGCTGAGGATCCGGACTAGAGCGAGGGCCTCGTGATCCTCGAAGCGGCCTTCCTGAAAGGCGACGCTCTCTACACAGTCTAGAACGAACGTGATCCGACTAGGCGGCACACCGTCGAGGGGCTCGGCCTTGTTCTCCACGAAAGCGAGGTATCGGCGTTGCTTCGGCGTATCAGGTTCACTCATCTCGGATACCTAGAGAAGTCTTGTTGCCTCGGGGACAAGCCGCGACCAGAGATAGCGGCCGCCTCACCTCGAGGCTGGTGCATAGCCAGCTCTATGGGCGAAGCCATCCGGGGTATTTTGGCTCGCCTCACTGCTATGAGCCAGAAGCATGCGTAATCGGGCAGCCCTGCGAGGGGTGAGCTCCCAGTAATGTCTCGGCGGGACCGAGGCAGAGGGAGACGAAGATGTTCTACGTTGCACTGGATGTGTCGCTGCGGACGGTGGCGATCTGCATCATCGACGAGGCCTGCAAGGTTCGGCTGGAGCGGTCGACCTCGTCCGAGCTGCCGGACCTGATTCACTGCCTGCAGGAGTTCGGTTGGCCGAGCAGCATGTTCTCGCTTTAGATACCTCCGTCCTCGCCCACGTCCGCAACGGTCTCGGTAAAGGATTGACCTTGAAGCTCAGTCGCGCTCGGGGCTGTCGAACTTGCGGGCATCGATAACCCGCAGAAGGTAGCTCGCCAGCATGATGGCCGCCGCGGCGTCGGCCGGGTCGTTCAGCTGCACGCTTCGATGCGAGTGGGGGTTCTTCAGCGTGCCGAGTGCGCCGGTGAACAGGTCCATCATAGCCTGCCGCTCGCCGCCTTCAGCGCTGACATCCGTCAACGGCCCGTTCTCGGTGTGGAAGGACCGCCGGGCGAGCTTCACGCCCGAAGTCTCTTCGGTGAACCCGCTCGCATCGCGAAGCGCGATCTCAACCTGGCGCATGGCCTGGAAGACGGCGGTGTCGTAGTCCCCGCGCAGAAAACTCGGCCAGACCGTCGCCGGGATGGACGCGTGCAGCATCTCCCTGGGGAGCAGGCTGCCCAGCCGATAGCCTGTGTAGGCTTGGGGCGTCGTCAGGCTCCGGCCGCGCCGGCTGATCACCCGCCATGGCGCATGGCCGATCTGGGATCGGGCAGGCACGAGGAGCGCCTCGCTTTCGAGCCAGGCCCAGGCCTCCGCGACGAGATCCATCGCTACGCCCTGCCGGTCAGCCGGATAGCCAGCTACCAGGGCCTGCAGCGAGTTCGTCAGGATGTGCATGCCCTGTTGGCCTGGATCATCGCGCAGGATAGCCAGAAGGTGCATGCCCAGCTCCTCAGGCTCCAGGGCCTCCAGCAGCTCGACGCTCTCAATGCGTGACGCGAAGCTCTTCATCGGACTCTCACGGACGGACACAAGGCGAGCCCAAGAGTTCGAGCGACCCGAGGGGAAGAGCGGCGCCGATCGGAACCGATGGCGACTCGATCCCCTGCTACTTTAGCCTTCCGGCGATGTCCAAAGACGACCCCGACAAGATCATCCGCTACCCGAGCAACCGGGCCATCGTGTTGAGGAACCTCAACTGCGTTTACTGCGGGCGACGGTTCGGAGACGGCCTGAACGCGACGAAGGAGCACGTAATCGGCCGGCGCTTCGTCCCGCGAGGCTGCTTCGATGGCCAGTGGAACCTCATCGCGAATGCCTGTGGCGGCTGCAACGGCGACAAGTCCGACCTAGAGGACGACATCTCGGCCATCTCGATGCTGCCCGACCTGGGCGGGCGCTACGCCATCGACGATCACCGGCTCGTGGCCGAAGCCGCACGCAAGGCCGCCAACGCGCGCAGCCGGCGAACCAAGAAGGTCGTGGCCGACAGTCAGGAGGAGATCAGTTTCCAGCAACAGTTCGGCGGGGGAACATTCACGTTCAACTTCACTGCTCCGCCGCAGGTCACCGACCAGCGGATCTTCAAGCTCGCCCACTATCACTTCCGGGGCTTCTTCTTCCTCATCACCTACCAGGAAGAAACCCGCCTTGGCGGCTTTGTGCCGGGGCAGTTCATCCCTTTGGTCGCGGTGCGGCGGAATGACTGGGGCAACCCGCAGATGCGCTGGTTCATGGACCTTGTGCGCGACTGGGACCTTCGACTTCACGCCATAGGGGCTGACGGCTTCTTCAAATTCTTCATCCGGCGCCACCCGGAGGGCCACGAGGTCTGGGCCTGGGCTGCTGAATGGAACCACTGCATGCGCGTGGTGGGCTTCGTTGGAGACGAGACCATTATCCGAGAGCTCGTCAGGTCTCGCCCCGAAATCCTCTTTGACACCGTCCATCAGGACGCCAAGCGCACCCTGCGCATGCGGATCGACCAGGCGCTCAGCGAGGAAGAGGACGACCTCTTCTCCGGCAGTTACGAGGACGAAGAGGCCGGCTGAAGCTGGTCAAACATGACCGCTCTGCGTGCTGGGACTAAACAGCCGGCGCGGTGCCTCATGACTACCGTTGGGTTCGCACACACGGGGCTGGAATTGGCTAAGTCGAACAAGAAGCAGACCGCTGCGAGCGCCCCGCCGTCTTGGGCTCAACTCGACGATCACTCCAAAGCCCTCATCAAGCGCATCGGCGGCGATCAATTCACCCAGACGCTGCTCACAGGCGCCTTTCAGGTGGCGCAATCGACGAACCCAATCCGGGGAAACTTGTTCGCTGGCGTCATGCGCGAACTGATCACTGTCATCCTCCACGAACTGGCGCCAACGGCGGAGGTCACAGCCTGCGCTTGGTATCGGCAGGACCCGAACGCGAACGGGCCGACCAGGGGCCAGCGGGTGCGGTTCATCGCTATGGGAGGGCTCGGCGACAACTACGTCCGCGGAAAGCTCAAGATCGATCCTGCGGATGTCGCCCGACCGCTCATTCAAGCGGTTGATGCGCTCCACAACCGAACACATGTTCGGCCTCTTACGGTACTGTTTGACGACATCGAAGTTCGTCGCCTAGCACACGACGCGCTCGAGGCGGCCGCTAGCGTCTTGGACGCCGCGGAGGAAAGCCGCGAACTCATCGGCGACCGCCTGGCCGGGCAACTCAATGGCGTCGTGTTGGAGCACATGATCTCCGAGGTCATCCCGGACCTCGACGAACTATCGACGCACACCCAGTACGACCAGCATCAAATCGACGGTATACGTATCACCAAGCTTGGTCCCAAGACCGCCACCTACTTGGTCGAGGGCACGGTCTTCGTGAGCCTGCAATACGGCTCCAATTCAGACGTCCGGAACGACCGAGGCGCGGTGATGAGCGACGACTACCCGTTCGAGGCGACCATCTCAGCCGCGATTGGTCGCCCCGAACAGCTGTTGCGCGACACGCTGAAAGTGAAGGTGGACACCAGCAGCTTCTACGAATGATCGTCGCTGTCTGCCCAGTGCGGCTGCCCTCCCCGCTCCCTTGTCAGGACCGCACTTCCGCCATCACCGCTTCCAGGCGCGCAAGTTCGTCTTCCAGCGCAACCCGACGACGCTCGAGATGGCGGAGCGCCAGCGCGCGACCGCGGCCGCCCTCCTGCTCCTCCGCCCGGAGCACTTCGGCGATGTCGTGCAGTGGCACGAAGCGTTTCAGCCGCGCGATCCATTCGAGACGGCGACGTCCTACGGCGTCATACCAGCGGACGTTGTTGCTGTTGCGGTGGGCCACGATGAGCCCAAGCTCTTCGTAGTAGCGGAGGGCGCGTCCGGTCAGCCGGAACAACCGACGCGCCTCGGTGACGGCGAGCCGATCCGGCTCACGGATGACTTCGTGCTTCATGTCGCGCTCGCCGCCAGATCAGTGCTGATGCTCAGGCAGCTGGACCACAAGGCCGTCGAGGGACTCGTCGAGCCGGATCTGGCAGGCCAAGCGCGAGTTCTCCTGCACGCCTTCCGCAAATTCGAGCATGGCCTGCTCCATGTCCGTGCGCGGGCCGACCGTCTGCAGCCACTCAGGGCTCACATAGACGTGGCAGGTGGCGCAGGCGCAGGCGCCGCCGCAGTCCGCGTCGATCCCCGGGACCGCGTTCCTGACCGCCACTTCCATGACGCTCGCGCCGGGACGGGCGTCCTCGATCCTGTCCACGCGGCCGTCGTGTTGGATGAAGCTGATGGTCGTCATGGTCGAACCTCTGCACCTCGGAGAGTTGAAGCCACGACGCCGCGGACTTAGGCGGCGTCGCGCGGGAGGAAGTCGGCGGCGCGGCGACTAGAAGCGGCGCGGGATCACCGTCTCCATGGCGGCGTAGCCATGGATGAAGGCCGAGGGGACGCGCGACAGGCTGAGCACGTTGATCTCGGGGAAGCGCTTCATGATCTCCTCCCAGAGGATCTTCAGCTGCAGCTCCGCGAGGCGGTTGCCGACGCACCGATGGATGCCGAACCCGAACGAGAGGTGATGGCGTGGGTTCGCGCGGTCGATGATGTAGCGGTGCGGATCCTCGATGACGGTCTCATCTCGATTGCCGGACAAGTACCACATGACGACCTTGTCGCCCTTGGCGATCGACCGGCCGCGGAACTCGACGTCTCGCGACGCCGTCCGGCGCATGTGGGCGAGCGGCGTCTGCCAGCGGATGGTCTCTGACACCATCGAGGGGATCAGGCCCGGGTTCGCGTAGAGCTTGGCCCGCTCCTGCGGATTGCGGTCCATCAGCCGCACCGAGCCCGACATCGAGTTGCGGGTCGTGTCGTTGCCGCCGACGATGAGAAGGAGAATGTTCCCGAGGAAGGTCTGGGGGTCCATGTCCCTGGTGGCGGGATTGTGGGCCAGCATGGAGATGAGGTCGCCCCGCGGCTCGGCGTTGACGCGCTCGTTCCACAGGGCCGTGAAATACTCGGCGCAGTCGGTCATGACGCCGACCCAGGCCTCGTCGAAGTTCTCCGCCGGCAGCAGGCCGGCGTCCGGCGAGGTGGAGGCGACATCCGACCAATAGGTGAGCTTCCGACGATCCTCCAAGGGCACGTCGAAGAGCGTCGCCAGCATCTGCGCCGTGAGATCGATGGAGACGCGATCCACCCAGTCGAAGGGCTCGCCGACCGGCAGCTCGTCGAGCGTCGCCTGGATGCGGGAGCGGATTAGCGGTTCGAGGATCGCCAGGTTCGCCGGCGAAACGATCGGGCTGACGGCCTTCCTCTGCTCATCGTGCTTGGGGCGATCCATGGCGATGAACATCGGCAGGTCGAAGCCCTCCAGCGGGTCGTCGATCGTGATCGCCGGCTCGGACGAGAAGGTCTCGTGGTCGGTGTCCACGGCCACGATGTCTTCGAAGCGGGTGACGGACCAGAACGGACCGTCGCGGTGATGATCGGCAGGATGCAAGTGGACGGGATCGTCACGCCTCAGCCGCTCGAAATACGGATAGATCGTGTCGGTCCGCCAGAGCTCGAGATCGAGAAGGTTGATCTCCTCGAGAGGCACGGCGTTCGCACGTTCCCTCGCCCCGTCAGCCAGTTCGCCGGCGCCGTCAGCCATGACTGCATCCTCTAGGGTTGGACCGGAGCCCGCCCGCCTCGGCGCTTGCCAGCCCTCCGGCGGCTCAGCTCAGAGCGGGATCACCGATCCCCGTTCTTCGATAAAAATCGTATATGCCGGAATCGACTGGGTGTGTGAACCCAGAAGATTCGGCCCACCTCCCCCGTTGACATCTATGCGCGAACCTCAATTCTGGATTTTCATTGAGAATGAGAGGCGACTATGGCCAACCCCGCTGCAACGATGTCGAAGGCCGCCGAGCTGGCCCGCCTCCCCTTTGGAACAGATCCTGACGAGGTGAAGCGGGTTCTGGATCGGGACGGGGGCCTGGTTCTCACTGGATGCCTGAGCCGCGAGCAGGTCGACGCGATCAACCGCGATCTCGATCCACTCATCGGCCCGCTGCGCCAAGGCAACTTCGGGGTCGGCGAAGACAATTTCGTGGCTGAGTTCTATGGCGGGAAGACCAAGCGCCTGCAGCACTGCGTGAAGTACAGCCAAGTCTATCGTGAGGCGTTCCTGGCCAGCCCCATCCTGGCCGAGTACGTCGCCGCGATCCTGCCCGGCCGCCCCGGTCGGCACTCGCTATTTGCATCGCAAGCGATCGACATCTACCCGGGTGAGACAGCACAGGCGCTCCACCGCGACGGCGGCACAATCGCCCCGACGTTGGGCATCAACAGGGCCGACAGTGTGGAGCTTGTCGCCAATACGCTGCTGGCGCTCACAGACATCACCGAAGAGATGGGCGCGACCCGTGTGATCCCCGGGAGCCACGCCTGGCAGGATTTCGAGAACGTCGGGGCCCCAGAGCAGACCATCCCGGCGACCATGAACGCCGGCGATGCGTTGCTGCTGACCGGCAAGCTCTCGCATGGCGGCGGCGCCAATTCGACGACCGACCGCTCGCGACGCGTGATCTCGACGTCCTTCTCCATCAGCTTCATCACGCCGGAAGAGGCCTGGCCGTTCGCCATCACAATCGAAGAGGCGAAAAGCTACCCGCCCATCGTCCAAGCGATGCTTGGCTTCCATTCTGTGCCGATGCGCGGCGAGGAGCCGGGTTTTCTCTGGCGCCTCGAGGCGCGGCCGCTCGAAGACAAGCTCAAGCTTGGCCGCCTTCCGCTCGACATAGCTTAGGCCCCTCCTCCCAGCCTAGACGAGCCCGCTGCACCACGGGCTCGTCCAGGTCGAGAGTCCGCGCAGGGACTTCGTCTGAGCGAGGAGGAGACCGGACGCCTCGTCCGCAGGCGTGATGGCCGAGGCTTCCGCCCAACGGACAGATCCCGCCGGCTGCCTGGTCGCTGACGAAGCGCTGCGGGTCATGGTCCCTCCATTCCGCTCCACGAAAGGCGCTCAGCCGCCCAGGCGTGAGCATGTTCGCGGACGACCGGAGCGGCATGATCACCTCTGCGAACGCATCTCCGGGTCAACAGGGCGCGCTCAGCTGGGAGCCTCAGCGCAGCTGCGTGTTGTGGGGTGAACGGTAAGGCTGCCCCGGCGTTAGCGATAGGTCGTTCAGGGTGCTCGTGTCGTAGCCGTAGTTGGAGGGCCCCGTCGGCACGGGGCGATAGAAGGCTTCATCACCATAGAAGCGATACACGAGCGTGTGCCGGTCGGGGCACTCAGGGCTCACCGGGGCGCCGCCGTGAAGGATCCCGGAATGGAAGACGAGCGCGTCGCCCGGCTCAAGGGCCCACGTGAAGACATCCCAGGAGGCGGGGTCCCTCGCCCGATCGGCCTCGATGTCGGGCAGACGCGGCCACTCAGTCTCCAGCCACAGCGGCTTGGTGGGGTCCTTGGGGTCGTTGTACGAGCTGCCGTTGTATTGCACGCCCCTGTGCGAGCCCCGGACGAACTCGAGCGAATTGCGCTCAGGGATCGCCTCGAAGCTGGTCCAGATGTTCAGCATGTGCGGTCCGGAGATCGCCATGTAGGAGGTATCCTGGTGCCACGGCGAACGTCCCGCGCGGCCACCCTTCTTGATGAACAGTTCTTCGCCCATGAACCAGACGTGCTCCGAGCCCCACAAAGAGGCGACGAACTCGTCCAGGTCCAGTTCGCGCACCGCGGCGATGTGCACATCGCGGTTGGCCGGATTGCCGTAGTCGTTGAAGTGCTCGTCCGGCGTGCCCGCATAAGCCAACCCGTGCTGGGGGCTGGGATGCGCCACCGCGTAGTCGAAGGCCGCGCGCATCCGCGCCAGACGCTCGCCTGAGAACAGGCCTCGCACCACAATGGCGCCGTCATCCGCCAACGCGCGCTTCTGCTGCTCGGTCGCCTTCATGTGATCCTCCTTTTGAACGCCAGCTTGGTGGTCATGCCTCGCACTCGCGACGGGCTTCGATTTCCGCGGCGGCGCGCCCTCTCAGCGCCAAAGCTCCGGCTCGCTCAGCGAGCAGCAGGCAGACGGCGGACGCGGTCAGCGCCGCGGCGCTGAAGAGGATCAGTGCGGTGTAGCCGCCGCGCTCGATGACGGGCCCTGCGACGATGCCCGTCAGAACGCCGGCAACGCCTCCAGCCGCGGGGGCCGCCACGAAGAGACGGCCGGTGGCGTCCACCTTCCGGATGATCGTCCAGTAGCCGGGCTGCGCCAGGCCCCAGCCCATCGCAAAGAGGATCGTGGTGGCGATGAAGGCCAGGTCGCCGTCCAGGATGAGGCACGCGTAGCCGGCGAGGAGCACAACGTTGCCGATGCCGACGAACGCCAAGCTGGGCAGGCGCCCGCCCAACCACGCCACGATGCCGGCCGTCACCACGGTGGCGAGCGCGCACAGGCTCACTGCAGCCCCGACGACACCGGGCGGAACGCCCCGCGCGACGCCGATACGCTCGACGAAGTACCAGAAGCTGAGGATGCCGCAGACGAACAGACCGAGCGCGAACAGTCCAATGACGGGCGCGACGATCCCGCGCGTCAGCAGCGCCGCCTTCGGCGCCTGGGCGACCTCCGACGCCGGGACCGCGCCGGCCGCAGGAAGCCACCTCGCGGCCACGAGGCCCGTGGCGGCGATGGCCGCCAGCCCCAGGAACAGGCCCACGACGCCGTGCTGCGGGATCAGCCATTGGGCGACGGGCACCGCCGCCGCGGCCGCGAGAAGGCTCTGGGAGATCAGCGAGGCGGCATAGCTTCGATCAGGATTGGCGGTGTCGCCCAGCGAGGCGAAGGACGGCGCCCCCAACGTCCCCTTGAGAACACCAAGCACGGCGAAGAGGAGCAGGATTGCCGGCAGCGTCGAGAGCGCCGCGCCTGCTGCGAGCGCCCCCGCCGCTAGCGCCACGACGGCCGCCGAAATGGTCCGCCAGTTCACGCGACGGACCCAGACCGGAGCGCTCAGCACCGCGAGGGTGTTGAAGCCGATGAAGATCGCGCTGACATGGCCAAGTTGCGTGTCGCTCAAACCGTACGCGTCGGCCAAGGCCCCGAGGATCAGAGGCTGAAGGTTCGAGATGAGCTGATTGATCCCGATGAGGTACGAAGCCGCCGCAACGGCGCTCGGCGCATCGACGGCCGCGCGGCCGGACACGTGGGGAGCTGTCATCGCGACGCCGCCTGTTCAAGGGCCGCAGGGCGCCAGCGGGCCGCCCGCAGTGCGAGGCTGACCAGCGTCGGTGTCAGGTAGAGCGCCGCTAGCAGCAGGAGGAAGCCCTTGGAGCCCAGGTGCTCCGTGGTCCAACCGGCGACGCCGCCGCCGAGGGCGTAGCCGAGCTGCAGCGCGAAATACCAGCCGCCATAGGTCAGCGGGAACAGCCCCTCGCCGAACTGACGCTTCGTGAAAGTCAGCCAGAGCACCTCGCCTGCGCCGAACCCGTACCCAAGGGCGAGTGCGCCGACGGCGGCGATGAGGACGCTCGGGTGACCGGGGAGCACGGCGAGCGTGAGCACGCCGACGTAGACCGCGCCGGCGACAAGCGCCGCGCTCCACCAGCCGCGGAAAGTATCCAGAAGCCAGCCAATGGAGGCGGACCCCACCAGCGAGCCCGCCGCCGTCAGACCCAGGAGCGTGGCGGCGATCGGCCCGGACAGGCCTGCGCTCTGCAGGAATGCGGGCTGCTGCGAGAAGGTGGCGATGGCGGTCATGCCGATCCCGACGATGCTCAACACCATGAGCAATGCGGGGGCCTTGCCGATCTGCGCCCAGGCCGCGCGCCCGCTCGAGGCCGCCGGCCCTTCAGCGGATGTGAGCACGCCTTCCGGATCGTGGGCCAGTTCGTGCGGCCCTCTCGGCCCTCGGGCGAGCAAGGCGACGCTGAGGGCGATCGCCAGCACGGCCAGGGTCAGCATCCCTGAGGCCGGACGCCAGCCGAACGCCTGGACCAGCGCCTCGGTGAGGGGTGCCAGGACCAGGCCCCCGGCCGCGCCGCCGGCCCAGACGATCGCGACCGCCGTGGCGAACCGGCGCGAAAACCAGCGGGCGACGATCAGCGGCGCGGACATCGCCGTCATGATCTTGCCCAGGCCCATGCCGATCCGCAGGAGGTAGAGCTGCCAAAGCTCGGAGATGTGCCCAAGCGCCAGCAAGGCGACGGCCTGGATGCATAGTCCGAGGATCACCAGCCGCCACGGGCTCACGTGCGCGGTGATCGGGCCCGCGAACAACGCCAGCGGCGCCACGAGCCACATGGCCGACACGAGCGAGCCCATCTGGGCGGCCGACCAGCCGTATTCCTCGGCGAGCGGCGCGGTGAAGATGATGAAGGAAAAGATGCTCACGCCGAAGAGGGCGAAGATGGCTAGGAAGAGCGCACACACAATCCGCCAGCCGAAGTAAGGGCGCGCCGCAGACGACGCCGCTGGAGCGTTGTCAGAGCCCCCCCTCAGCCGCACACCGCCTTCGCCACTGGTCGTCACAAGAGTCGACTTTCGTCTGCCATTCACAACCGTTCTAGGCAGACAGAACACGCCGACGCAGGGCGCTCGTCAACATTAATCGATTTTTATTGACCTCGGCCCGTCGGACAGGCTGCATTGGACGCAACGAACACCCCTGCCCCGGAGCTTCCCAAAGTGCCCACTTCCGCGACCATCCAGTACGCGCCTGCACCGAACGACCTGCGCGGCAAGACGGTGCTGGTGACGGGCGGCACGCGCGGGATCGGCCGCGGGATCTCGCTCGCGCTCGGCGCCGCCGGCGCGCGCACCATTGTCTCAGGGCGCGATCGCCAGAGTGCGGAAGATGTTGCTGCGGAGATCGTCGCCGAGGGCGGCGCCGCCGAAATCCTGACCGCCGATCTGCTGGACGACGGAGCGGTGGCCGCGCTGGTCGGAGACGCCGTGTCGCGCTTCGGCAAGCTTGACGTTCTGGTCAACAACGCCGGCATCGACGCCGACGCCCCCGCCATCGACTACGAGCTCGAGACCTGGCGGCGGGTGCTGCGCTTCAATCTCGAAGTGCCCTTCCGTCTGGCGCAGCAGGCCGCCCGGCATTTCGTGGGCGCGGGAAGGCCCGGGGCGATCGTCAACATCGCATCGGTCCTAGGCCATGTCGGGACTGCAGAAGCCTGCTCCTATGTGGCGGCGAAACACGGCCTCGTCGGCCTCACGAAGTCCCTGGCCATCGAATGGGCGAGCCGTGGGGTACGCGTGAACGCCATTGCGCCCGGCCTGATCCAGACTGACATGACGTCGTACCTCTGGAACAGCGACGTCGCAGACGCCTATGTGAAGGGCCGGATCCCGCTCGGCCGCATCGGCCAGCCGCGCGACATCGGCGGGGCCGTGGCGTTCCTGGCTTCAGACGCCGCCGATTTCATCCACGGCGAAACCCTCGCCATCGACGGCGGCTTCCTCGCGACCTGAGTCTCGTCTGTCAATTGCGAGCGGCCCATCGAAAGGCCGGATGCGCCAGCTTGTCGTCCGCCTACCCCGCCGCAATGCAAGCCAGAAGATCGTGGCCGCCCACCGATCCGCGGACGGCCACAGTTGGAGGTTCGGGGTAGCGGCTCGCGCCGGCCGGCGGATCAGGCGGTGACGGCCGCCCGATTGGGGTATTCGATGGCGAAGCTGTAGTTGGGATCGTAGTGGGCTGCCCAGTAGGCCTCCCAGATCTCGCGCGTGATCGGCCCCACCTGTCCGCCGCCGACCGGCTGCCCGTCGAGCGTGGTGATGGGCATCACGCCGCCCGCCGTCGTGCAGATGAAGAGCTCGTCGGCGTGATATAGGTCGTCGACGGGCACGAACTCGAGCTTCGCTTCCAGTCCCTTCTGAGCCGCGATCTCGAGCACGGTCCGTCGCGTGACGCCTTCCAGGACGCCCCGCGCGGGCGTGGTCAGCACCCGGTCCTTCACACAGAAGATGTTGTAGCCGCCGCCTTCCGTGATGTTCCCGTCGCCGTCCGGAAGCAGCGAATAGACCGCGCCGCGATCCATGGCCTCGAGCCAGCCGCGCACGAAGTCGCCCCACTGGAGATTCTTGATCGTCGGGTCCATGGCGCCGGGGGGCGTCCGCCGCACGGTCCGGGTCACGACCGCGGCGCCGCCGGTGACCTGCACCGCCGGGGGCATGGCCCACACGTACGGCATCACCATGAGGTAGAGGTTGTTCTCGTAGCTCTGATACTCGCGGACGAACTTCAGGCCGCGGGTGCAGATCAGTTCCACATAGGCGTCGCGAATGCCGCTCTTGGCGACCATGTCGATCAGCGTCCGCCGCAGCACCTCGCGCTCCATCGGGATGCGGAAGCGCATCTTGGCGCAGGCGCCTTCAAACCGGTCGAGGTGATCGTCCAGGCGGAAGAAGCGGCCGTCCCAGACGCCCGGCACGTCGTAGGTCAGGTCGCTGCGGAGGAAGCCCTGATCAAGGATCGGGATCCGAGCCTCCTCAAGAGGGGAGAGCTCCCCAGCGATCCAGGCCACACCGCCGGCATAGGGATTACCGCTTCGTTCCAGCTCGGCCTTGCGCTGCTCATGGGCCCCGAGGACCGTTTCCATCGAAAAATCGGACATTGTCGCCTCTGACTGGCTGCCCCGCCTCGGCGGGAAAAATATGGCTAAGCATCGCCGCCGGCGCCTGGGAGGCGCCGGCGGCGCGCGTCACCAGCGGTATGCGAGCTCCACACCGACCGTCCGGGGGCGGCCGACCGTCTCGTAGAGGTCGATGGGCGCGTAGGGGGTGATGCGCGTGTTGATCGCGGATTCCGCGCGCGCGTCGAACAGGTTGCGCGCGAAGAGCGACGCCGTGACGGGCCCGCGGTTCCATCCGGCGTAGGCGTTCACCAGCCAGTAGGACGGGATGGTCGGATACCTGGCCCCGACCGTCGGCAGGTTCATCCGGGTCTTGCCTTTGTAGTTGGCGTTGATCGAGGCAACGATCGAGTTCTCGTTGTTGAGCTCACGCTCGTAGTCCAACGAGAACGTCCCGCTATGCCGCGGCGCGGACGGCAGCGGCGTGCCCTTTGCGCCTGAGATCGCGCAAGGGATGTCGCCGTTCGGCGCGCCGCTGCCATCCCCCGAAGCGACGCAGAAATCCTCGGTGAGCGTCGCCTTGGTGTAGGCATAGCCGCCTTGGAAGCTCAGCTCGTCGGTGATGTCGCCCGAAAGCTCGAACTCGAAGCCCTTGCTCTCGGCCTTCTCACCATTGAAGACCGCCGGCCAGAAGAGGACCGCGGTGAACCCGCCGATCTGCGGATCCTTCCACTCGGCGAAGAAGACGTCGGCGGTGTACCGCCAGCCGTTGGCGAACCGCCCCTTCACCCCGAGCTCATAGTTGTCGACGGAGTCGGGCTGGTAGCGCAGGAGCGACTCCGGTTCGCGAAGGAAGCCCGTGAGCGCGAACGCGTTCGCGCCGCCACGCCTGAAGCCTTGCGAGAACGTCGCGTAGGCACGGTGCCCAGGCATGTACTCGTAGGTCGCGTTGAAGCGGAACTTGGCGTCCGAGAAGCTGGCCTTGTTGGTGCTGTTTTCGACCAAGCCGTAGAGCGGCACGAGGTTGCTCACGTCGCGCCGCAGCTTCTGCTTGAACACGCGAACGCCGCCGCTCAGCTCGAGCCGGTCGATGGGGCGCCAGGTCAGTTCGCCGAAGATAGCCTTCTCGGTGAAGTGGTTGACCCCCGACACGTCGAACAGGACCTCATCGGCGCCGCCGGGACCGAAGCCCGGGAAGGTGACGCCAGGGAGCTGGTTGTAGGCGCTCTGGCCCGGCGCGTAGCCGACCCAGGCCGACGGATTCTTCTCCTTCTGGTAGTAGAGGCCCACCGTGTAGTCGAACGACCCCTCGCCGTTGGAAACCAGGCGGAATTCCTGCGTCTTGGAGGTGGTCTCGTCCCCGAACCGGTAGACGGAATTGTATCGGGGGTTCACCGGCGTGCCGGTGTAGTAGGGCAGCACCGAAGCGGGCAGCGCGAGATTGCCCCACGTTCCGTCGACGAAAACGTCGCCCTCGGTTTCGAAATAGCTCGACGTCGATGACAGGGTCGCGAAGCCCATGTCGTAGCTCGCGTCGAGCGTCGTCATGTTCGACGTGCGGTCGAAGGGATGCAGGCTGCGCGACACAAGCTCGTACTCGCCGGTGTCAGGATAGCTGATCGAGGGGGCGAGCGGATCGGGGCCCCCGTCGTATTCGGGCGTGTCGTACGAGGGCCCGAACCCCTTGATGCGCGAATAGTTGTGCGCCAGCGTCAGGTCGAACGCCTCGACCGGCTCCCAGCGAACCGCCGCGCGGACGTTCGTGGCGCGCGAAGAATTGACGTCTTTCTTGTCGTACATCGACGCCGGGCTGGTCAGCGGCGAACCGGGATTGGCGAGGATCGGATCGCTGAGGGGGCCATCGCCGTCGCGCGCGAAGATGCCGTACTGGTTGATGAACCCGGCTTCGCGGTCGTGGCTCGCCGATAGGCGTACGGCCAGGGTTTCGCCGACCGGGATGTTGACGACGCCAGAAAGGCCGTAGTCGTACTCTTCAGAATGGGCCACGTCGGCGGCGCTGGCCTTGATGCGTCCCTCGAAGGCTCCGAGCTTCGGCGCCTGCGGGATCAGGCGGATCGTGCCGCCGAGCGCGCCCGAGCCGTAAAGCGTGCCCTGCGGGCCGCGGAGCACCTCGACGCGCTCGATATCCTCGACTTGGAAGTAGTTGGCGTAGGGCGCGTTGCCGAGATAGGTGCTGACCGGGTTCTGCTCGAGCGCGACACCGTTGCGGTTGTTGGCTGAGGCGTTCAGGCCGCGCATGATCTGCCGCTGCGCGCCGAGGAACTGGTTTCCGCTCGAGGTCACCACGAGGTTGGGCACCTGGCGCGAAAGATCCTCGATGCTCGCCACACCCGCGCGCTCGATCGACTGCGCCGACACCGCGGTGATGTTGTACGGGATCTCCGTGACGTCCTGCGCTCTGCGGGTGGCGGTAACGATCAACTCGTCGAGTTCCGCGGGCGCCTGCTGAGCCGCCGACGGCGTTGCGCCGACGAGGGCGGAGAGCCCCGTGAGCGCCGTCGCGGCGAGAAGCTGGCCGATCCTGGCCGATTGTTTCCTGCGCATCTGACTCCCCTTGAAGTGGTCGTTCAGCGCGGAGCGCGACTGCGTCCCGCGGCTCATCGAGCGGCCGGCGACGGGTTCGGCCTGACCAACCTTGTTCTTCCCGCGCCAGAAAACGGTAACCGATATTTCTCGGCTTTCACAAGCCGTTTGTCGCGAGTTAGCCGACAGGTATCGGTTTGACCTGTCCGTCGCCCAATGGACGCCTTGGCGCCTTGAATTCAGGCAGGCGGGCGGCTGAAGGGGAGAGTCGACGCGTTTGCGGCAGAGATGAGCCGCGACTCTGGGGTCGGCGCTAACGGGCGCTGCGGGCGATCTACCGACTATTTTCGAGTTCAGAGCCGATTAGCATCGACTCGTCCGATCGTTGGCCGCTGCGCCGCCGAGCGGCGGCGCAGCGGGCGCAAGCTCTCTCGGCCGTAAGCCGGCCCGAAGCGGACTTCGACGCGATCAGCGCGCGGCGATGACGATGATCTCGACCTTGTAGTCCGGGGTGGCCAGCCGGGCTTCGCTCGTGGCGCGGGCCGGCGCGTCCCGCCCGCCGACCCAGGCGTCCCAAACCGCGTTCATTTCGCCGAAGTCCGCGATGTCCGCGAGCCAGATCGTGGCGCTGAGGATCTTCGACTTGTCGCTCCCGCACTCCGCCAGAAGCTCTTCGATGGCGGCGAGGATTTCACGGGTCTGTTCGGTCACGCTGCGGCCGGGCGCACCGACCTGCCCGGCCAGGTAGATCGTATCGCCATGGACGACGGCCTGGCTCATGCGCTGGCCGGATCGGATGCGTTGGATGGTCATCTGTCCTCCTGTTCGTCGTCAGGCCGCCGCATACCGCGAGATCGCCAGGTCGGCGGATTCAATATCGGGGGTCGCACCGCTGACCAGATCGGCGACGAGGCGTCCCGAGCCGCACGCCATCGTCCAGCCGAGCGTTCCGTGTCCCGTGTTCAGGAACAGATTGGCGAAGGGGGTGGCGCCGACGATCGGCGTGCTGTCAGGCGTCATCGGTCGAAGGCCGGCCCAATATTCCGCCTCGGAGAGATCCGCCGCCCCCGGAAACAGGCTCTCGAGGCAATAGTCGAGCGTGCTGTGACGGCGCGTTTCCGGATCGCAATCATAGCCGGAGACCTGCGCCATGCCGCCCACCCGGATGCGATCGCCGAGACGCGTCACCGCAATCTTGAAGGTCTCGTCGAGCAGGGTTGATTGCGGCGCACGGTCCACCGCCTTGATCGGCGCGGTCAGCGAATAGCCCTTCACGGGGTACACCGGGAGGCGCAGCCCCAACGGGCGCAGCAGGCCGGGCGAGTAGCTCCCCAAGGCCACGACGAACGCATCTCCGCTGATCGCGCCTTTTTCCGTGCGCGCCGCGCGGACCCCGCCGCCGTCACTCTCGAGGGCAAGGATCCGTTGGCCGAACTCGAAGCGCACCCCCTGGGCGGCGGCGAGCGTCGCGAGCGCGTTCGTGAACTTGAAGCAGTCGCCGGTCTCATCACGCGGCAGCCGCAGGCCGCCCACGATCACGTCGCGCGCGTACGCCAGTCCAGGCTCGACGGCCAGGCAACCAGCGCGGTCAAGCACCTCGAAGGGGACCCCGTAGCTCTGCAGGACCTCGATGTCCTTGGCCGCGGCGTCGAGCTGCGCCTGGGTGCGGAACAGCTGGAGCGTACCGAGGCTGCGTTCGTCGTACGCGATCCCGGTCTCCGAGCGCAGCGCCACCAGCTGATCTCGGCTGTACTCCGCGAGGCGGACCATCCGCCGCTTATTGATGGCGTAGCGCTCCGCGGTGCAGTTCCGCAGTGTCGCTAGCAACCAGGCGACCATCGCGGGATCGAGCTTCGGGCGAAGGATCAGCGGAGCATGCCGCATCATGAGCCATTTCACGGCCTTGCCGGGAACCCCAGGCGAAGCCCACGGCGAGGCGTAGCCGGGCGAAATCTCGCCGGCGTTGGCGAAACTTGTTTCGAGCGCGACTCCGTCCTGGCGCTCGACGACCGTCACCTCGTGCCCCGCCTTCGCCAGGTAGTAGGCGGTGGTGACGCCGATGACGCCGGCGCCCAGCACAACCACTTTCAAGAGACGCTCCCCGGGCAGAGCGTTGCGCGCCGCCATGCTTCGGCATCCATCAACGTGTCAGCCATCATCGGACCCGCCTCTCCGTGTCGCTGCGGCACCCGCAAGCCGCTCGAGCTCCCCCGCGACTTGACAGATTGTCGATCATTATCGAGTTTCTTGCGCCATACGTGATCGAGGCAGGCGAAGCAATGGGCACGAAGCGAGGCGCTTGGGGGAAGAGGCGCGTTCTCCGCGCCCGCTCCGCACTGCGCAGCGCGCCGACGCCCCGCGGGGGCGCCGAATCCCGATCAGAATCCCGATGACGGCCGAGATTCACGCGACAGCGCGTCGCCTTCTCGCCGAAGGCCAAGTTGACCGCGCGTTGGAGATGCTGCGCCCCGAGCTTCAGCAGGCCCGCGCGGTGGACGCCCGTCATTCACTGGCCCTGGAGGCCTTGCTTCGGTCGGGGCGGCGGCTGGAGGCCGTCGAACTCTTCGAGGCCGCACGCGCCCTCGAGGCCCCCTCGCCCGACGCCCTCGACGCGCTTGCCTTCTACGCACGCCGCCTCGATCGCCACGAGCTTTCGAACGCCCTCTATCGCCGCGCGGCGGAGACCGCGCAGGACGACGCGCAGCTCTGGTACAATCTGGCGACCAGCGAGCGCAGTCTCGGGCGATTGGCGGCCGCCGCCGAAGCCTGCAACCGTGCCCTCGCGCTCGAACCTCAACGGTTCGGCGCGGTGCTCCTGCGGTCCGAGCTCGTCCGCGCGACGCCCGAAGCCAATCACGTGCACGAGTTGCAGGCGAAGCTCGCGGCAGAAGCCGGCAGCGCGGGTCGCATGTTCCTGGCCTACGCCCTGGGCAAGGAACTGCACGATCTCAGCCGATACGACGAAGCCTTCGAGGCTTTCGCCCTCGGCGCCCACACGCGCCGCCGAGGCCTCCGCTACGAGGTGGCGGAGGACGAACGGAAGCTCGCGCGCATTCAAGCCGCCTATGCAGCTCAGGCGCCCAGCAGCACGGCGCCTTCAAGTCCGGCCCGGCATGTGTTCATCGTGGGCCTGCCCCGCTCAGGCACGACGCTGACGGAACGGATTCTCGGCGGGCTGCCCGGCGTGCATTCCAATGGCGAGACCGACAACTTCGCCGCCGCGCTGCTTCGGTCCGCCCCGGCCGGGGACGGCGACATCTTCGACCGGTGCGCCCGGGCGAATGGCGGTCAGGTGGCCAAGACCTATGAGGCGCTTGCTGCGCCGGACCGGCGTGCGGGCACGATCCTCGAGAAACTGCCGATGAACTACCTCTACCTCGGCGCGATCGCTCGTGCGCTGCCTGAGGCACGCATCGTCTGGCTGAGGCGCCACCCCCTCGACAGCTGCTTCGCCATGTTCCGGACGCTCTTCGGCGAGGCCTACCCGTTCAGCTACGACTTCCACGATCTCGCCCGCTACTACGCCGCCTACGCCAGGCTCATGACGCATTGGCGCGCCACCCTGGGGGAGCGCCTCCTCGCCGTCGACTACGAAGCGCTTGTCGAGACCCCAGCCGCCGTTGCGCCCACGCTTGCTCGCCACTGCGGCCTTCCCTGGGCCGAGGCTGCGCTGGAGATCACGAACAATCGGAGCGCCTCACTCACGGCCAGCGCCGTCCAGGTCCGCGAGCCGATCCACGGCCGCTCCGCCGGCCTCTGGCGACGGTACGAGCGGCATCTGCAGCCTCTCGAAATGCATCTTCGAAGCGCAGGCGTCGCCCTTTAGCGGCCGATGCGGAGCTCCGCGGTCGGACCACACTCGTCGAACCGGCCGAGGCTCAGGCCGCAGCCTCTTCCTCGTCCTCGAAGGCGAAAGACAGGCTCAGGGTCCCGCCGCGGGCCGCGGTTTCGGTGAGGAGGTCGCGCGGCTGCAGGAACTCCGGCATGTAGAGCCGCCGGTAGGCGGTGCAGGCGCTCAGCGCTTCCTGGTAATATTCCTCCGTGATCCTGCCGTGCAGCCGCACGGAGATCGTCCAGATGGCGTCGAGGATGCCAAGGGCGATCTGCGCCTTGGTCTCCTCGCCGGGCAGATGGGGCACGTGGAAAATCCGGTTCAGACGCCGGTACGCCGCCTTCGCCAGCTTCTCGTTCGTGAGGAGGTCGATGTTCCGCGCGCCGACGCCGCCGTAGCCGCCGTAGAGGATCTTCAGCATGGGCGGCCGGGCGTTGTAGTAGTCCATCGCCCGGCGCATATCGATGGCCGACAAGTCTTGCCAGTTCCGGATCCGCGCCGCCTCGATCGGCTCGCTGTGCATCCGGAGGAGCCCTTCAAGGTAGCGTTCGGCGAGGGCCTGGTACGCCGCCTCCTTGGTCGGGAAGAAGTGGTACACCGAGGCCGGCGGAACGCCCGCCTTCTCCGCGATCTGATACAGGCCGATGACATCGGGGTCGGCCTCGAGCAGCAGCGCCTCGGTGGCCTCCAAGAGCGCTTGGTAGCGAAGGACCCCACGTCCGCGTGACGGGCGTCTCAGACCCGCCGGGCGCGGACGCTTCGTTGTCTTCTCGGCATTCATCCCGGGCACTCGATAGGGTTGAGTCGGGGATAATCCACTAACATGTCGCTTGTCACCATTGGCCAGCACGGACCCGCCCGCATCGTCGTATAGGCGGGCGCTTTCTATATTCGATAAATAACGATTGGCGTTGACAGCTGAAGACGCTTGGCAGCAATTCTTACGAGCGGGCTGACCAGCCCGGCTTCCGGAGGAGCGCGACCATGGCGGCAACGGGTCTGACGAGGCTGACGCGGGAGGCGGAGGTCGCACAGGTCATCGAGGTCATTGAACGCGACGGTGGCGTGATCATCGAGGGCATGCTGCGCTCCGAGACGCTGGAAGGCCTTCGCAGTGATCTGCTGCCCCTGCTCGAGAAGACGCCGACGGGTAAGGACGCCGTCTTCGATGGTCAGAAGACACGGCGCCTGAGCCGGCTGTTCGCGCGCACGCGCCACGTCGCCGACATCGCCATGGACCCGCTTTTCTATGACGCGGCCATGCACTTCGTGTCCCGACCGATGGAGACCTGGCACGGCGGCCAGATGCACACGGCGGCCCCCGGCCTTCAGCTCGGCATGACCCAGGCCATCCAGATCGCCCCTGGCGAAGGCAATCAGCCGTTGCACCGGGATGACGGCGTCTGGAGCTGGCGGCACCCCTGCGAGCGGCAGGCGCGCCTGCAGATCATGGTCGCCGTGTCGGAGTTCACCGCCGAGAACGGGGGGACGCTCGTCGTTCCGGGCAGTCACAAGTGGGACGACCGGCGCAAGCCCGAACTGAGCGAGGCGATACCGACGGAGATGTCGGCCGGCTCGGCCTTGCTCTGGATCGGCTCGACCTTCCACGCCGGCGGGACCAACCGGACGGCCGACCAGTTCCGGACCGGACTGACGATGTCGCTCGACAACGCCACCCTACGCCAGGAGGAGAACCACTACCTCTCCCTCTCGCCCGATGTCGTCCGGAGCTATCCCGAGCGGATCCAGCGTTTGCTGGGTTGGGCGTCCGGCGCCAACCACATGGGCTGGGTCGAGATCGCTGGCCAGATGGCGGACCCGAACGAACTGCTGCACGGCGCGACCTTCGACTGAGGTCGCTCCGTCCTACGTGGTTATCGGCAGCCCGCTGAAAATCGAGACCCCGAGGTCAGGGCGGCGCAGCCCGGGCTCTCTCCCGAAAAGCGCACACGCTGGAGGATGAATAGATGGGCGATCCGGGAATTGGGTTCGAAGCGATCTTGCCGGCCGGATGGACGCCGCCGCGCGGGTTCTCCCAGGCTGTAAAGTATGCCGGGTCTGTCGGGGTACGGGTGTCAGGACAGCTCGGTCGGGCGCCTGGCACGTCAGGCGTGGAAGCAGGGTCGTCGCTGGGGAGCCAGTGGCGCCTGGCGCTCGAAAACCTGATCGCCGTGGTGCGCGCTTCGGGTGGCGATATCGGCAACATCGTGATGCTGCGCATCTATGTGACGGATATGGCCGAGTTCAACGCCGGCGGCGCGGAGGTGGGTGAAGCCTGGGCCGCAACGCTCGGGGAGCACTATCCTGCGGCGACCTTGGTCGGCGTGACGGGCCTGGTCGATCCGAACGCTCGAGTGGAGATCGAGGCAGAGGTGGTTCTCGCGTGAGTGAGACGGTGTCCCCGCGCCGGCGGCGGCAGTCTGATCCGCGAGTCCCACATGCGCGCTGACCTGTCCGGTCGTACCGCCCTCGTCACGGGCGCCTCCAGTGGCTTGGGGCGTCAATTCGCGTTCACGCTCGCCCAGCGCGGCGCCGCAGTCATCGTCGCGGCTCGCCGTCAGGCCGAGCTCGAAGACCTGGTGGATCAGATCAAGGCCGCGGGCGGGTCTGCTGAAGCTCGAGTGCTGGATGTGACCGACGTCGATGCGGTCACGGCAGCATTCGCGGATCTCACGTCCTTGGACGTCGTCGTGAACAACGCAGGCGTCGCGGGGGCAAGTCCGGCTCTCGAGTGCACGGCTGACGAATGGCGCTGGACCTACGAGATCAACGTGCACGGCGCGTGGTTCGTCGCCCAGCAAGCCGCGAAGAAGATGGTCTCGAACGGCGCCGGCGGATCGATCATCAACATCGCCTCGATCACCGGCGAGCGCCCCGGAGGCTCCACGGCTGCGTACGCCTCATCGAAGGCGGCGGTCATCCACATGACCAAAGCCTTGGCGATGGAGTGGGCGCGCTATGGCGTTCGCGTGAACGCGCTGGCTCCCGGCTATTTCACCACGGATCTCAATCGGGACTTCCTGGCATCCGGATACGGGCAGGCCATGCTCAAGCGGATCCCGCAGCGACGCTTCGGCGAGCTCAGCGACTTGGATGGTCCGCTACTGCTCCTGGCCTCCGACGCCTCGCGCTACATGACGGGGGCTGTCCTGGCGGTCGATGGCGGGCATCTGTGCAGCCCGTTGTAGAGGTGGGCATTCACGGAGTCCGCGCCGACATGAATGAGGACGGTGTTTTGGCGGAGTGTGAACCTAGCTGGCAGTCCCCTGACTGAGCCGCTAACGACCGAGGCAGTGGAAAAACGTCAAAAGATGAGAAATCAGTCCAGCAACTGGAGTGAAATCTCGGCTTCGCTCTGACGCGCGCGGAGCCGTGGCCCGCCCCCCCAATCGTTTCGCCCACGCTAGGTAAAGCTGGTGAGTTTTTGCCCAGCCTGGACCCATGTCGGATATCCGCGATAGTGGCCGAGAGTACGGCTTGCTGACAAATTCGCTCACTGCTGACAAACTCACTTCGTGTTGACGTTTGCTCAATTTTGCCAGACCAATGGTTGGCGGCAACACGGAGCGCACATGATTCCCGACCTCCCCTGGGAAGTTCACCCCGATCTGACGAAGGATCGGCTCGTCCACATCGGTCAGCTGATCGCGAAGGGGCGGCATGACGCAGTCCTGTTCCAGAACGAGGAGATCGGCGACGACACCTGGGTTCTCGGCTGCCGCGCCTTCCAAGCGACAAGGCATCAGATCCTGACGGCGGCGGCGAGCGAGGATTTCCCGTGGCTGGAGATCATCGACAGCTCCAAGCACCTGGTGTTCAAGATCGGCGCGGTCCCGGTGAGGTTCTACAAGGGCGCGCCTGAGGAGCCGACCGTTCGCACGCTCCGTCAGACCTATCCAGAACTCAGCCAGCTTGGCCTCATCTTCGGCGATGAGCGGGAGCATTTGGTCTATCGGTTCGCGGTGGAGACCGACTTCGACGGCACCGTGGCCGCTATCAAGTTTGTGGGCTTGCTAGGTGAGGCACCGGCGTTCTGCTGGGACGTGCCGCTTACCCCTGCCATGCCTTCCATTTTCCCCGTCTCGCCGCCGGTCGAAGGGGTCGATCTCGGCGCTCCGCTTGTGCGAATCTCGCGGGACGACCAGGAGCGTGGCCAGTCGGAAACGGGCTAGCCCGCGACCTGAGGGGGACAGTTGCTTAAGGGGAGCCCGGCCTCGGCCGGGCAGGACCTATGGACGGAACGAAATTCATCGGCGACCACCTTCGGCTCGCCCGCCTGACGCACGGCATGTCGCTCGAACAGATCGCGGAATCTGTCGGCGCCACCCGCCAGTACATTCACCAAATCGAGAACGGCACTCGGAGCCCCGCGCCCGATCTGACGCAAGCCCTCGCCGATGCGCTAGGCGTCCGGACTGATTTCTTCCAGCGGGGCAACTCGTCAGGCGTGCGACCCGAGCAGTGCCATTTCAGGAAGCAACAGACGACGCCGATCTCCGTGACGAGCCAGGTGCTTGCGCGCGGGACCATGCTGGATCGCTTGGCCGCTGCGCTCGATGCCACCCTCGGCTTGCCCCGGGTCAACTTCCCTGACTACCCAGTCAGCAATCTACTCGAGGCGGAGTTGGCGGCCGAGAAGGCGCGGGAATACTGGGGCCTGGGACGTGACGGCCCGATCACGAACATGACCCGGGTTGTGGAGAACGCTGGCGCGATCGTCACGGAGTTCAAGGGACTGTCGGAGAGGGTCGACGCACTGTCGATGGATAGGCCTCGCCCGATCATCGTGCGGAATGACGCGAAGGCAAGCTTGTGCCGCCAACGTTTCGACTTGGCGCACGAATGCGGCCACTTGGTTATGCACCGCGGCGTCGAAACCGGAGACAAGACGACAGAGGACCAGGCCCATCGCTTCGCAAGCGCGTTCCTACTGCCTCGGGCGGCCTTCCTTCGGGAGTTTCCCAGGGGCAGAACTTTCGACTGGCCTGCGCTCTTCCAGATGAAGCTGCGTTGGAAGGTGGCGCTGCGGGCGATAGTGCGGCGAGCGTTCGACCTAGGGCTGATCAACGCGGCCCAGTATCGAACCGCCAACATTCAGCTCGTGAAGACAGGTCAAGCGAAGGCTGAACGGTACGATGACCAGCTGCCGCTGGAGCAACCGGAGCTGCTCGCAGCGGCGATGTCGGCTCTAGACGCCTGTGGCCCGAACGCGCTCCGCCGGCTTGGCGAAGGCCTAGATCTCTCCGACACCATGTTCGAGCTTCTCACGGGTCGGACGATGCCAATCGAAATTCCGGAGACTCTCGGGTCGACGGTCGTGCGGTTGGGACGAAGGTAGCCCGCGCGCGGGAGCGCGCATCGAAACGCATTGCGGGTAACTCGCCACCAGAACCTGCTCCGTCCCTCTATGACGACAGCTCGGGCAGCCGCCCAACCTGCGTACTTTTCCGCACCTTAGGCGGGCGGGCGCGTGGGGGCTGCGCTAGGTGGCGGGCGGTTCAGCGTTGACGCACTACTTGCGCGTCGCTCGCCCGCCGTCGCGATCGCTGTCGCCCGAGGCTGAGCCTGGCGAAGGCCCGGACGGGCTGGGCCGCGGACTCGTCTCGCGCGCGTCCTGGTCGGCCGGTCTACATCTTCGTCGCCGGCAAGGACCCGATGAACAAGCTCCTGACAGCCCTCAGCTCGCCGGTCGACGCGTACCATCAGGCGGCGCTGGGGCTTCACAACGCGTTTGCGTGATGCGGTCCGGTGCTGAGCGGCAACCGGCCGTGCCTACCACTGAGCAATAGGAATGCCGGAAGCATGCCGCGCAGGAACCCGCGAGCCTGAAGCCCCCGACCGCCGCGGCGCGCGTCGCAAATCTCCTAAGTTCTGCAATGACCACCCCTCCCCGCGCCGCCCCCCCTGCTGGGCTGGTTGCATAACTCAGTCGCGAAAAGCGCTGACAGCGCGACAACTTGTGCAACAATGCGTGCATGATCATTGGCTATGCACGTGTGTCCACTGAGGACCAGCAGCTGGACCTGCAACGAGGAGCTCTGCGCGCGGCTGGTTGCGGTCGGATCTACGAGGAGAAGATCTCCGGTGCCAATCGCGCGCGGCCAGAACTTGAGCGGATGCTCGACCATCTCCGCGCGGACGATGTCGTTACCGTTACGCGCCTCGACCGGCTTGCGCGCTCGACCCGCGACCTGCTGGAAATTGCAGAGCGCCTGACGGGGGCAAACGCAGGCTTGCGCTCCCTCGCCGAACCGTGGGCGGACACGACCTCCCCAGCAGGGCGGATGATCCTCACCGTGTTCGCGGGCATAAGCGAATTCGAGCGCAGCCTCATCCTCGAGAGAACGAGCACCGGCCGCCGAGCCGCTCGTGCGCGCGGGGTCAAGTTCGGGCGCCGCCCGCTAATCACTGAAGCGCAGTGGGCGCACTTCGAGCCGCAGATCCGCGAAGGAGCTCTGTCGGCGAAGGATGCTGCAGCTCTTCTTGGTGTGAATCGGGCGACTGTTTACCGGCGGCTTACAGCAACGTCCGACTAGCGACAGCCCTAGAGCCTTCCGAGTAACGCGATGCGCCTGCTGCACACCTCCGACTGGCACCTCGGCCGCATGATGGCCCAGGAGAGCCTGCTCGAGGACCAGGCCTTGATCCTGGACCAGATCTTCGACCTGCTGGTGGAGAGCCGGGCGGACGCCATCGTCATCGCTGGCGACGTCTTCGACCGGACCGTGCCGCGGCGCGAGGCGGTCGACCTTTTCGACCGCTTCCTTACCCGCGTGTACCGCCAGACCAGCGCGGGCATCGTCGCCCTCGCCGGCAACCATGATGCACCGGAACGCATCGGCTTCGGCGGGGCGCTGCAGGACCCGGCGCGCGTGCTCATCCGCGGCCCTCTCGCCGCAAGGGCCGACCCGTTGCTGCTGGACGACGCGCATGGGCGGGTGGCGATTAGCGCCCTGCCGTTCTGCGAGGTCTACGCCGCCCGGGCCCATTACGAGGCGGTGGAGGTGAGCTGCCCTGAGCACGTCCTGACGCGGCAGCTGGCGGAGGCCCGCGCCCATTTGCCGCCGGATGCGCGATGGGTGGTCTGTGCCCACGCCTTCGTGCAAGGCGGCGCTGTCACCGAGACCGAACGGTCGCTGGATTTCGTCGGCGGGGTCGAGACCGTGCCCCACGCGCTGTTCGAGGGCGCAGCCTATGTGGCGCTCGGCCACCTGCACCGCACCCAGAGCGTCGGGGCCGACCACATCCGTTATTCGGGCTCGCCGATGGCCTTCGGCTTCGACGAAGCGGACGCGGTCAAGAACGTGCTGATCGTCGACCTTGATGCGCACGGCTTCGCCGGCGCGACGGCGCACCCGCTGCGTCCGCGGCGGCCGGTGCGGGTCATCGAAGGGGCGCTCGAGGCGCTGGTCCGCGAGGCGGGCCCCGGCCTTTGCGAGGACTTCATCAAGGCGGTGCTCACCGACGAGGGCGAGCTGGTGGATCCGATGGGGCGGCTACGCACGGTCTACCCATTCGCTCTGCAGATCGAACGCAGCGCCCGCCGCTCGGCCGAGGCAGGAGCGCGCGTGACGCCAGCCCATCCTCGCCGCGAGCCGGTCGAGGTGGTTGACGCGTTCCTGCGGGATGTCCGCGGCGGCGCCGGGCTCAACGAGCCCGAGCGGGAGATCGTCCGCGGCGCGCTCGCCGCAGCCGCCGACGAGGCCGCCTGATGCGGCCGATCCGTCTCGTCGCTCAGGCGTTCGGGCCGTTCGCGGAACGGGTGGAGATCGACTTCCGCCCTGCCCTGGCTCAGCGGCTGTTCGGCATCTACGGCCCGACGGGGGCCGGGAAGACGAGCGTGCTCGACGCGATGGCCTTCGCCCTGTTCGGCGTCTCATCCGGAGGGGAGCGGACGCGCGCCCACCTGCGCTCGGACCTCGCCGACCTCGATATGCGGACCTACGTGGAGTTCCTCTTCGAGCTCGGCGACCGGCGCTACTTCGTTCGCCGCGAGCCAGAACAGGAGCTGCGATCGGCGCGCAAGGACAGCCGGGTGTTTGCGGCGACGGCCGCGGTGTTCGACGCAACGGGGCTCGATCCCGACGCCATCGGGCTCGACAATCCGGGCCGAGCGATGGCCGAGCGCCGGCTGAAGGACGTCGACGAGGTCCTTTGCAACCTGCTGGGCTACGACGCCGAGCAGTTCCGGCAGGTGGTCATGCTGCCCCAGGGCCGCTTCCGCGACCTGCTGACCGCGGGCAGCGACCAGCGCTCGACGATCCTGCGCGGCCTTTTCGACGTCAGCGTCTTCGAGCGCTTCGCCGAGCGCCTCAAGAGCCGTGCGGCGGGGCTGGAGGCGGATGTGCTCAACGCCCGCCGCGAGATCGAGACACGGCTCGCGGACCTCGGGGCCGCATCCGCCGAGACGGTGCAGGCGATGATCGACGAGCGTCGCACCGCACTCGCTGCCGCCGAGGCCGAACGCACCGAACTCGAGGCCCGACGAACGGCGGCGGAAGCGGCCTGGGCGGCCGGCCGAGCGCTCGCCGAGCGTTTCACCGAGGCCACAACGGCCGACGCCGCGCTGGTCCAGCTGCAAGGGCAAGCCCCTGCGACGGCGGCGAAGCGGCTGCGGCTGGAGCAGGCGCAGGCCGCCCGCGAGCTGGTCCCGTTGCAGACCGCCGCCAGCCGTGCGGCGACGGAGGCCAGCCGTCGGGCGAGCGAGGTCGCCGATCTAGCCTACGCCTTGGAGGGCGCACGCCGAGGCGCCGAAGAGGCCGAAGCGGCGGCCGCGGCCTCCCGGCTTGAGGCACCCCGGCGCGGGGCTCTGCAAGAAGCCCGCGAGGCCGCGGCGCGCCGGCTGGACCGTGTCAAGGCGGCCGCACCGCTGCAGGCGGCGCTGGCGGAGGCCGAACGCCAGTTCACCGAAGCTGAAACGAACGCCGCCAAGGCAGGCGTCGCCGTGGAGCAGGCGCGCCGCGGCCTGGACGGCGCCGAGCAGAACCTGGCCGCAGCGCGGCAGCGAACCGAACGCGCAGGTGGACTGGCGCTGTCGCTCGAGAAACTGCGCCAGGCGTCCGCGGCCGCCCGGGCATACGAAGTCCAGCAGGCGCTCGCGGCCACCCGGCGCGCCACCCTGAGCGAGGCCGAAGCCAAGCTGGCGGAGGCGGACGCGGCCGCCCGGGATCTCGACACCTGTTTGGCGGAGCTGCGCAGCCGAACGCAGGCGGCGCACGCCGTGCAGCTGGCCTCCGAACTGCGCGACGGGGCCCCCTGCCCCGTGTGCGGCGCGCTGGAGCATCCTGCGCCGGCCCGCGGCGCGCTCGCCGGCGAGGATCCCGCGGATCTGCGAGCGGCGGAAGCCGCCGCCGGGCTCGGCCGTGAGGCCGTGGGCCGGGCGCAGACCGCCGCGGCCGAGGCCCGGGCCCTGGCAGCCGATGTCGCCGCCGCCTTGGCCGGACAGACCGCGCCTGAACAGCCGGCGGCCGTCTTGGCCGCGCAGGTCACCGCGGCGGAAGCCGAACTCGCCGATCTCCAAAGTGCGCCGGGAACGCCGGCCGCCGAAGCGGCCCTCGGCGCGGCGGCTGACGCCCTCCAGTCGGCCGAATCCGAACATCGCAGCACCCAGGCCGATGCGGCCACCCTCGCCAGCGCTCTGGAGGGCCGGCGCGCCGCGCTGGCCACCGAGCTGGCCACCGTCCCCCACGAGCTGCGCACCCCGGAGGCGGCCCAGGCTGCGCTGAACGCCGCCGCCAGCGCGGAAGCGGCGGCGCTGGCCGCGCACCAGGCGGCCGAGGCGCACGCGGCGAGCACCACCCAAGCCCTCGCGGTCGAAAGCGCCACTCTCGAGGCGCGACGCGGCGAGGCCGGACGGGCGGATGCGACGGCACAGGCAGCCGCGGCGGAGCTTGCGGCGGCGATCGCCGCAAGGGGAATGACGCCGGAGCTCTACGCGGCGGCGGCGAAGGACATCGGCCAGATCGAGGTTCTCATCGCGGAGCTCGCCGCCCACCAGGACGCATTGGCGGCGGCTGTCGACCGTCAGGCCCGGGCTGCGCGGGCTGTCGAAGGCGCCACCGCGCCGGATCTCGAAGCCCTCGCCGCGGCCAAGGCGGCGGCGGACACTGCCCTGACCACTCGATTGGAGCAGACCGCCAACCAGACGGCGGAGCTGCAGGGCTGGACCGCCGCGCAGGCGCGCATCGCGGAGTCGCAGCAGCGCCAGACCGAAGCCGAGGCAGCGTTCGCGACCGTTGGCGAGCTGTCGCGCCTGGCGCAGGGTCGGAATCCGTTGCGCATGTCGCTCGTGGACTACGCAGTCGCGGCCTATTTCGAGGACGTCCTGGAAGCCGCCAACATCCGCTTCCGGCGCATGTCGCAAGGGCGTTTCGAGCTGCGGCGCAAGACCGTAGCCCAGGACGGCCGCAGCCGTGCCGGCTTGGAGATCCTGGTCTACGATGCCCACAGCGGTCGTGAGCGCGACGCCCAGACCTTGTCTGGAGGTGAGGGCTTCATGGCTGCGCTTGCACTGGCCCTCGGCCTCTCGGACGTGGTGCAAGCGGAGAGCGGGGGCGTGAAGCTGGACGCCATCTTCATCGACGAAGGATTTGGCCACCTAGACGAGCAGAGCCTCGACCGGGCGCTCGACACCCTGCGCGACTTGGTGGGCGAGGCTCGGGCCGTCGGGGTGATCTCCCACGTGGACCTTGTGAAGGCCCAGATCCCAGCCGGCTTTGACGTCACGCCGAACCTGCGCGGGAGCCGCGTGGCGGCCCGGGCGGTCTGACCGCGCAGGCGGTCAGTTACACCGCCGCACGGCCTCAACGCTCAGGCCTCTGGCACGGCCAACCCGCGCGAGTGGGAGCAGCTATACATCCGAATGCCGTCGGTGGGCGCGTCGCACGCTTGGCCGCGGGGCGTGTGCTACAGGCTGCGCCTCTACGATGAGGGCGACTGATGTAGAGCCATCAGGTTGGATGATTTCGGCAAGTCCCTCGTCGGGCCATGCATCGGCCGCGTCGTAGTCGATAAGTGACCAGCGGACGGGCACGTCGTTATCCGGCGAGAATACGCTCTGAACGACGCCTCCTTCGACGACAATCCAGATCTCCGCCTCTGCGCCCGCCCCAAGAAGACCATCGGGACCGCCTACTGCAGCTTGGCGCACTTGAGTGTCCCAAGTTGCTCTTGCCACTTTTTCGAATCCCATCCGCGTTGCTCGAACTCGCCGAACGTAAGCTTGAATAGCACTAACTCCTGAGGACGTTCGAACCTGATCAAGAGATCGGGACACTCGTCACTAAGGTCCGTTAAGCCATAGAGTGAGATCGGAACATCATTCTCAGACATCCAGGAGATAAGGCGTTCCTGGACATCTTCTTCGTAGAATTGAATGATGAAGTCCTGCTCAAGCCGCTGCTCCAGTCGGTAGTAGTCACTGTCTTCCGCAATCCAGAGATCTAGATCGTCTCCCGCGCTATCGTTTTGAACGAGAGCGTCGAAGGCAAAGCCATAGTAGTACGGGTCGATCTCTGGTGGGCATGGCGGCCCATGGGTACCGCACTCAATGAGCATGATGTGCATATGCGCCAGGTATCGGAATTTCTCTCTGCCAACCAAAGTGGCTGACAACGCAGTCTTCGGCTCCGGCCACCCGTGGAGGTCAAATTTTAGGGTCATAATAATATTCGTTGTGGGGAAGTTTATCTCGCAGCCTTTCGAGCGCGAGTGGAAGCTGCGCCCCGGCGCGGCACTGCGTTCCAGATCTCGCCGGCCCGCCTAGTCAGCAGTGGGAATTCTGCCGACTTGCGGTGGGTCAAAGCCACTGGTTGTCGCTAACGATCGCAGCTGACGCCGAGGGCGCACTACTTCAGTGAATGGTGCCTGCGCCGCCCTGCGCAGAGCAATTTAGCGGCTGCACAATGGACAAGTACGCTCGCGCGAGCTCGGTGCGGTCGTCATCCCGCAACTCGTCTGGGGTAGGAAGCAGGCAGGCGAACCGCGCGTTGAAGGTCCGCTCCGAGATGTCCTCAAAGTGTCGCGATGTTTCGCGACCCAAAGTTGCCTGAGAGTCCGACGCGCGCGAAATCTGGTGGACGACGCGGGACGATCCCTCGTGGGTCTCGACGCCGATGACCACCACCTCTGTCCGGTTGGGGTCAGCGCTGGGCGCTCCGCCCCAGCCTGGCGATCCCGCCCAACCTTCCGACAGGTAGGCGATGGCGTGGGCCTGCTCAAGCTGCGCCGTCGCTCGGATGACGGTTGCGAAGTCGTCCTTCTCGACGGCCCCACCTTCCCCTTCAGAGAATACGCCCTCCAAGCACACCATTGTTCCGACGCCAAAGATAACAACCTGCATCGGGAAGCCACCCTCTTGCTCAAGGAAATCAGAAGCGATTTCGCGGGCGGTCTTGAGAATTTGCGCATGGCGCAACGGCATAAGTATCGTAGATTTCATAAACCTTTTGTTTCGTCGCCCCTTTGCGTTATTGCGAGGCGATGAATACGTTGTACTACAGCAGCCGTCTTGGATTCATCAAAATTCGACACCTACCGCATTGTTTTGTTTTTATTGCAAATAACAGACGTCCGTGTTATAAAGTCGGAATTACAACGCAATAAGGACAAATGATACCGATAACTCAACCTCGCGCTAGATATGGCGCGCTTGTAAAATTTTCGGAGTTCCTGCCGGGTGACATCTATTGTCACCGGACCACTAAATGGAACCGGCTTCTGCGCCGGAAGAAACTGCGATCCACGCCCTTCGAGATTCAAGCCGAATGCTGGCGGACTTTCGCGGTACACGAACACCAGCCTGCGATGACAGAGACGTATCTAGCGATTGGCATGCAGGCGCTTCACCAGACGGTACCGGATCATCAGTGGTACCCAGCCCTGTTCCAGAAGAACATCCTGACGTATGAGACGCGAACTCTGAGGCGTTTGTGCCTAGACGAGGCGGTCGCCGCCCGACTATGCGCCCTTGTCTTCTTCGACGCCTCTCAAGAGGACCTGGGGGCGGCGCTTACGGCGCTGGGCGCGGTGACATCAGCCGCGATGCTGCATGACTTTCGCGAAGATTGGCTTCCGGTGTAGCGGCTTCCTTATCGTCGTGTCGGATGCCGGCGCAGGCGCGCCGGACGCAATCTGATAAATAGTGTGGGTCGCGAGAAGCGGCCCACCGAAGTCATACGCTCAGGGGAAAGGTCGAGATGATCGCGGTGACCCCGCCGCAATGAACGCGATTTCCGGGACGATCAGACCGGCGCGTTGAGAGAGCGCTCAACCAGGCGGACATCGGGCGTTCGAGTGGCTAACCACTCATGCGACCCGAGCAACGGCTCCTGGGCCCCAGTGGGCAGAAGGCATTGAACAAGATGACGGGTCCGCGTTGAACGATTCTGCGACCGTCAGCTTCCGGAGGTTCCTGTCATGGCCGGCCGGAAACGCTTGGGTCGCAAGACCCATAACCGCCTCGACTAAAGTCGGGAGGGCGCTGCAAAGCCGGGCCTCGGGAGGCCGCCGGCAGCGGGTAGAACCGCGAACGTGGCGATGACAGAGGGCGCATACTGCCCATCCTCCTCTCCGCCGACCTGACGATAGCAATCAGGACCGGTGGGGGGGGAAGAAGGCGTTTCCCCAACGTCATTTCGGTGCGTGGTAGCCGGCAACAAACCGACGAGGTCACCCGAAGGTCAGTTGTTCGAGCAAGCAGCCAAGCGAAGCAAACGCGAAGCGCAGCTGCGCCGCGAGATCGGTCTCGCGAGGACAGGGCTCTGCCCGCGAGCGAGGCCGCAGAACACCTGGTGCATAGAAGCCGAACCGCGTGGCTGGCGCCCCACGGCGCTCGCGCGTCTCCCTCTCGCTCGCAAGCTCGCTCGCCCCGACGCACTCGCGGGTTGCTAGACAACGGCTTGTGACGAGCAGGAGGTTGGGCCGACGAGATCTGCTTGTTCGCGCCTGGCCGGCCGCCTACCGGCGCCATACTCACAGGTGCTGGGGTCTTTGGTGACCCGTGCGCGCGGATTCTGGTCGGCGGCCGCTGAATTCGGGCGCAGGTCGTGGGTCGCCAACGACATGCAGTTGACGAATGGCCGACCTGTGCGAGTCTGAAGGTGATGATTAGCCCATCCAGCTACGTTTCCGCCGCCGAATTACGCGGCGCTAGGTAAAGCAGAGCCGCCTCTTGGAGGCGCGGATGGACATCTTCGAAGACTTCGAAATGAGCGAGCGTGGAGCGCTGCTCGTCAAGCCCCTGCAGGCGAGCTGGGCGCTCCATGCCGCCACCATGATCGATGATCACTCGCCAGGCTTCCTCGCAGCACTCGTCCGGAGCCGCGGGGCTCACCGCCATGCTATGCACGCCGTTCTCGCAGCGTCCCTGCGAGGTCACCTGGATCGGCTTCCGGAGCTTGGCGTAAGCAGCGCTCAAGAAGGTGCTCTGAGGGCACTTGGCGAGACCTTGCCTCTAGCGAAGCCGCGCCAAGCCATCGAATCTGCGTTCCAGCTGTCGAGCTTCACCGGACTTGGAACGCTGGCCCGCCTTGTTGAGCCACTCCAGCCTGACGACTACGTGCAGCTTATTGAAGTGCTCAGCGACCCGGCAGAGCGCCACCGTCGTAACGTGCTTCAGCATATTCCCAGGATCGACCACGACCGGCTCCGCGCGGTGCTCGCTCTCGATCCTGCGCTGTGCGTGGTGCGTATCGCGCGGAAGGTGCGTCGTGAGCAGCAAGCCCGAGTTGCGAATGATGTTCTTGCAGTGGTTCGCGGGCGCCGGCCCGACCTAACGGAGCGCGAACTGCGTGAGTATGCTGGCCAAGCCGACCAGCACTCGCCGCTGCACGCGCAGCTTGAACGGCTTCTCGCCCTGGTGAAGGAGCTGCCCCACCTCCCCTTCGATGAGCCGCGCGACTTCAGATACCTCCGGAGCGTGGCGCAGTTCGAGGATTGTGGCAGGCGCTTCCGCAATTGTATCGCTAGCAAATTCTTGGACGCACTTTCCGGCCGGGTCATCTGGCTCGAGTACCTGCCACGGCCGGCGATCGCAGCCTTACTGCCCACCTCCCAAGGGTACATGCTGTCTAAGATCCACGGGCCAGGCAATGCTCCCGTCTTCCCCGACTTGGTGGAGGAGGTGCGGTCCGCACTCTCCAAGTTCGGCGTTCCCGTCATCACGCCGGCGCCGGTGGCGGGTCCGCTGGCGAGCGTGCGTTTTGCTTTGATGAAGTACGATCCGTTTTGCTTCGGGCCCGACGAGTGGGATCACTCTGCGCCGGAGTTGGATTGAGATCACATGGCCCAGGCCGTGCGCACCTCGGCAACCGGTAAGGTGCGGCAGGGCCAGACATTACTTTCGGAACACACGCCCAATTCGCAAGCGCCGCTAAATAGAAGATGCAGTCGCGCCAGGCCGCAACCGAACCCGCAACGTGCGGCGCGCCCTCGCGCTGGCGCTGGGCTGACCGATGTAATCGCCCCTCCTGCCCTAAGTGCTTCCAGCGCTTTGCAGAGAAGCAACTGGCTCAGACGATCGCCACTTTTGGCGATGCCGCGCCCGGCCAGCTCGGTTGGTTCGAGATCGATCTCGGCTGCGTGGCGGACGCAAGCCGTCTGCGCCGGCCCACCACCAACCGGCTCAGAAACACTGTGGATCGGCAGCGCCGCAGCACGCTTGGCGCCCCGTGGGATGACATCCACATACGAGCTCTGTTCGGCACCAGGTTGGATCAACTAACGCTGAGTGGCTTCATCTACTTCGGCGATGTCGCGCCACACGCGCTAGGTCGCGTGATCGCCAACGCGTGGTCGAGCGCGGCCGTTCGCCTCGTCGCCTTTAATAGCGAAGGCTCACCTGCCCCAATGCACCACTTTGGCGCGCTCTGGGCCGCAACGCCCATGATGGATCTACGATCCTTCAGGGAATTACGGGTCGTCGTAGGACCGCGCTGGAGTAAGGCGACCCGTCATGGCAAACCGTCGCAAGGTGTGCTGCACGACCTTGATCCTCTGCCTGTCAGCGTGAGTTTCGACGACCCTTCCGCCTGGTGGCGAGGGTGGTGAAGGTCAAGCTTACGATCCTGGCCGCGGTGCGCCAAAGCCCTAGCCACCCCGGATCCGCCTCAAGATCAGCTCCGACGGCCGACCCGCCGACGAAGTTTAGCTATTCTTCGTGCCCGAACTATTGTCCGGAGATGCTGTGAGAGAAACTTCGACCGCGGGTAGGCTGTAGTTTTAGGTGTACGGCGTGTAACTCGCGCTAATCTTTGAGCAAAATTTCTTGTTTGTGAGATCTTGTTGAACGCACTTTCTGACGTCCGTGGTGTTGACGGCCAGAAAAGCTGTCGTAGATGACGAATTGACTGCGAAACGACCAGATCCCTAAGTCGTCTCGTTGGACCCGATTTTTCTATCATCCACGGCTTTCTGAAATGTCTGCTCAGATCATTGACTTCCAGCGCTGGAAAGCGGCGCATCCGAGGCGCGCGAGGCGTAGTGCGCTAAAAGGTCCGTCGGGCGGCGGCAAACTGAAGAACCGGCGCCGGCGAGCACGAGAAGCCGTGATGCCGCTTCTGCGGCGCGACCGATCGATAAGCGTGCACGAGTTGTTCTCGGCCTTGGGCGGAAGGATGATCCGCAGAGGCGCAAGATCGGCCGCCGTGAGCGGCCGCGTGTCGCTTGGGAGCGTCAGAAACGTACTCAAAGCAGCACTTCGCGAGGGGCTAGTAGAGGTCGAAGGCCGCGGCGTGCGGCACTACCCAACCAAGTACAGGCTGCGCCCAGCGCCCTTTACGTTCGTAGATTTATTTTCAGGGATCGGGGGCATGAGATTGGCGCTCGAGGGCGCTGGCGGCGAGTGCGTATTCAGCTGCGAGATCAACCGTCGCGCAGCGGACACCTACGAGGCCAACTTCAAAGATCGGCCGTGCGGTGACATTCGTGGCATCCAGCCGCACGACATCCCTGAGCACGACGTGATGGCCGCTGGTTTCCCTTGCCCGCCGTGGAGTCTCGCCGGGAAACGTCGAGGGTTTGCCGACCCACGAGCCGCCTTGTTTTTCAACGTGGCCGAACTCATCCGCGTGAAGCGGCCTCGCGCTGTCATCCTGGAGAACGTCAAAGGCCTCGCGACGCGTGGCTTTAGGAGCGGCCTCGCGAAGGTGGTCGATACCCTCAAAGGGCTCGGGTACGTCGTGCACACCAAGGTGCTGAATGCACTACATTTCGGCCTACCGCAGAAGCGGGAGCGGATCATCATCGTTGGCTTCCGTGACGACCTTCCGTTCGCTTGGCCAGATGTCATTCCTGGAACGGCGAGCCTCGCCGACTTTCTCGACCCCGAGGCCGATGCGGACCCAGCTCTGCTGCCGACGGAGGAGGCGGCGGCCAAGGTCCAGCGCATTGTCGCCGCGAAAGGGACTCGGGTCTTCGAGCCGGCGGTGTGGCACACGAACCTGACCTGCAACGTGTCGGTAAGGCCCCACTCAGTCGCGTTGCGGGCCGAGGCCTCCGCAAACTACATCCTTGTCAACGGACGGCGGCGCCCCTCGGCACGCGAACTTCTTCGATGGCAAGGCTTTCCGCCGCACTTCCAGTGCTTGGGATCCTACCGGGACGTCCGCCGCCAGACCGGAAACGCAGTTCCTGTCCCTATGATTCGCGCGGTTGCCGCAGAGCTGCGCCAGGCACTTCATTCTGAGTGTTTGTCGCCATGCACGTGGGCGTCAGCATGAACCCCACGGACCCAGAGCAGTTTGGTCAGGCGCAGAAGGGGTTTCCGTCTGCACACTCGCCGCTCCGGCTTGAGGACGCTGTCGAGGCGCTTCGATCGGAGCTCCCAATCACGATAAGCATGTTAAGAACCGAGATACGGAAAGGCCGACTAATTCCTGCTGAAGTCGCTGGGAAGTTCTTTGTGACTCCCGCCCAGATCCGAGACCTGTTCAAGCCATGCCCCGCCGCGCCAAGCCGCCTCGGCTCTACCTCCGTCAGCAGCGCGACGGCCGAACCGGCAAGCTCCTCAGCCCGGTCTGGGTCATCCGTGACGGACAGGTTGAGCGCAGCACGGGCTATGGCCCTGAGCTCGACGAGGCGGCCACCCAGCTCCAGCGGGCCCTCGCCGACTACCTCGCCTCGAAGTTCACCGCGCCGGCGCTCAAGGCCGACAGCCGACGTGATCCCGCTCAAGTCCTCGTCGCCGAGGTCATAGCCCTCTACAGCCAGGACAAGGCCGGCGCGTCCGGGCTGGATGCCCCCACCTTTGACCGCTTCGTAGCGAACCTGCTCGCCTGGTGGGGCGAGAAGACCCTTGTCGAGGTCAAGCGGTCCACCTGCCGTGCCTACGCCGAGCACCGCCAGTCGCAGCCGGACGCCCGCTACAAGGATCCGAAGACGGCGCCACGGGTCTCCTCAGAGACCGCCCGCCGCGAGCTCGAGATGCTCTCGGCCGCGATCGGGCACTGGCATGGCGAGGACACGCTCACCACCCGCCCGGTGGTCTGGCTGCCAGATAAGCCGGAGAGCCCGCGCGACGCCCTGACCCGCGCCCAGGCAGCGGCGCTGCTCAAGGCGTCGATGGGCTACCGCCGGCAGGAAGACGGCACCTGGAAGCGCCTTGGCGGCTCGGCGATCGCGAACCGCGCCCACCTCCGCCGCTTCATCCTGATCGGCCTCTACACCGGCACCCGCCACTCAGTGATGCGCGCCCTGCTGCGCGAGGAAAGCCTGTTTCAGGCCTGGGTAGATCTAGATAAGGGGATGATATATCGGCGCGGCCGCGGTGAGCGCGAGACCACGAAGCGCCGGCCGGTTGTGAAGCTGCCGCCTCCCCTGCTGGCTCATATGCGCCGCTGGGACCGGCTCGACCGGAAGCTGAAGCCAGTGCCACCTTCGATACTGCACCATGGCGGTGAGCCCATCGCCGGGAAGATCCGCACCGGCTTCGAGGGCTGCGTCAGGGACGCGGGTCTGCCCGAAGAGGTGACGCCGCACTGGATGCGCCACACCGCAGCTACCTGGCTGATGGAAGCTGGCGTGGATATGTGGCTCGCCTCTGGGTACCTGGGCATGTCCACGGCGACGCTAGAGAAGCACTACGGCCACCACAGGCCAGACTACCAGGCGGCCGCTTCACGCGGCATCGGGCGCCGCTGATGCAGGCCGCTGCAACTACAGTTGAGACGAGCCTCTGGGTCGGTCCGGCGGTCACAGCTGCCATCGTCAGCGGCTTGGTCGCCCTGGCCAGCCTAGCGACGAACACGCTCATAACGCTGAATAGCAACGACAGGCGCCTGAAGGCCGAGCGCAAGGCCCTCGAGCGGCGCGGAGAGTTGGACCTGCAGCTCGCCGAGAAACGTATGCGCCTCGACCGCCACCTCGCGCTCAGCCGGCGCCGGGCTGAAGTCGCGGAGGCCGTACTGGGCGACTTCTACGAGATGGCGCGCATCTTCGAGCAGGTGCGCTCGCCGATGATTTGGGCGGGTGAGATGGAGGCCGAGGAAGGGGTGCCCGAGGCGGTCACGAAGAACAGTGGCTACGGCGTGATCCGCCGCCTTCGGAAACAAGAGGAGTTCTTCGCGCGGCTGGAGGCGAGGCGCTTCACGGCCGCCGCTCTGTTCGGCCCCGAGGTGCGCGAGCACTACCAAGCGGCAATCCGGTTATTCAACGCGATCTACAACGCCGGCCGCTACATCCTCGACGTGAAGGATGGCGACCAGGACACTGAGCAGCGGAGCTACCTAGTGGAGCAGCGCAGGGTGGCGTTCGCCACGGGCGAGGATGACCCGACCACTCGGAAGATCAACGAGCTCGTGATGGCGGTGGAGAAAGTCTGCCGGCCATATCTGGAGGCAGACGCGCCGGATTAGCGCACCACCCAGAAACCACCCTGGAACGTTCAAGATCGACGTGAACGGAATGCGAATATCTGGGTGGCATAGCGGCCCCTCCCTCTCGGCGAAGCCGTGAACTCACCTCGTTCACACCGAGGGGGTCACAGGTTCAATCCCTGTCGCATCCACCATCTCTTCCACCGCTCAGCTCAGACCGCGGACCACGTCCTCGATGACGCGCGACCAGTCGCCGGCCGTCTTCTGCCGGATCAGCCTCGCGCCCGGATACCAGGGGCTGTCGTCGCGATCCCTGAGCCATCGCCAGTCGCAGCCGTAGGCGGGCAGGAGGATCCAGGTGGGCTTGCCCAGGCTGGCGGCCAGGTGGGCGACCGAGGTGTCGACGCTGACCACCAGGTCGAGGCCGGCGACCATGTCCGCGGTGTCCTGCATGTCTTCCGCGCCGCTGTCCTCGGGGTGCAGGCTGACGGCGCCCGGGATGGCCAGCAGCTCACGGCCGAGCTCCGGGGGCAGCGACTTGTGCCGGGCGTTCCAGGCTCGCGCTTGAGTCCGCCAGACGACGCCGATGCGGCCGGGCATGGGCCGCGGCGTCGCGGCGAACGGCGCCGGCGGCGGGATGTCGTCCAGCGTCGTCCCGAACAGCCCCGGCAGCGAGAACGGCAGCACCGCGACATCGAACGCCCCCATCGGATCGAACACGCCCAGCCCGTCCAGCAGGCGGACCAGCTCGGCGTGCGGGGCGATGCTGAGCTGCGCGCCCCTGGCCTTCAGCAGCGGCAGGTAGCGGGCCGTCTGGATCATGTCGCCCAGCCCCTGCTCGCGCCAGACGAGGATGCGCTTGCCGCGTGGGTCGCCGCCGTCCCATTCGGGGCCTGGCAGATGCTCGGGCGTGCCCAGCGTACCGCGGCGCGCCTCGGCCAGGGGCCAGCCCTCGGCATAACGGCCCAGCGCCAGCAGCGTGTAGCCGAGGCCCGCGGTCGCCTCGCGCTCGCCCGGCTCGCGCGCCAGGGCCTCGCGATAGGCGGCCTCGGCCTCCTCCAGGCGGCCCAGGTGACGCAGGTGGGTGGCAAGCGTGGTCCAGCGGCCGGCCAGCTCCGGATCGAGCGCGATCGCCCGGCGATAGGCCGCCTCCGCCGCCTCGAAGCGGTCCAGCATGCGCAGCGCCGAGCCCAGGTTTTGATGCGGCCGGGGGTCGTCGGGCGCGAGCCGCATAGCCTCCTCGAACCGGGCCGCGGCGGTCGCGAAGTCGCCCGCCCTGTAGGCGGTCAGGCCGATGTCCAGCAGATCGGGCGCAGCCACGCCTTGCGGATCCTTCTAGGTGCGGGCGTAGACGTCCTCGAAGCGGACGATGTCGTCCTCGCCGAGGTAGGGCCCAGACTGCACCTCGATGAGGTTCAGCGGCACCTTTCCCGGGTTGCTCAGGCGGTGGACCGCGCCAAGCGGGATGTAGACGGACTCGTTCTCCGCCAGCAGGCGTTCCTCGCCGTCGATGTGCACCGCGGCGGTGCCGTTCACCACGACCCAGTGCTCGGCGCGGTGGAAGTGCTTCTGCAGCGACAGCTTCTCGCCGGGGTTCACGGTGATCCGCTTCACCTGGAAGCGATCGCCCTCGTGGATCCCCTCATAGTAGCCCCAGGGTCGGTAGACCCGGCGGTTCTGGGTCGCGGCGGGATGGTTGCGGGCCTTCAGCAGCTCGACGGCGGTCTTCACGCCCTGGTCGGCGTCCTTGCGGGTCACCAGCACGGCGTCGGAGCTCGCCACAACCACCAGGTCCTCGACCCCCACGGTGACCACCAGTGGGCCTTCGCTCCGGATGTAGGAGCCCCGGGTGTCCTGCGCCGTCACGTCGCCTAGCAGCACGTTGGCCTGCTTGTCCTGCGCCCCGATCTCCCAGAGCGCCGACCAGGCCCCGACATCGCTCCAGCCGAAGTCGCCGGGAACGACCGCCGCAGCGTCCGTGCGCTCCATCACCGCGTGGTCGACCGAGATGCTGGGGCTCTTCGCGAAGGCGGTCTTGTCGAGCCGCAGGAACGTCAGGTCGCGCTGGGCGCCGGCGACCGCCGCCTCCACCGCCTCCAGCACGGCGGGCTCATGGCGGCGCAGTTCGGCCAGCAGCTTGGCGGCAGGGAGCAGGAAGATGCCGCCGTTCCATAGATAGCGCCCGTCGGCGAGGTAGCCCTCGGCCGTGGCGAGGTCGGGCTTCTCGACGAACTCGGCGACGGCGCGCGCCCCGCCGCCCAGCTCGTCGCCCGCGCGGATGTAGCCGTAGCCCGTCGCCGGCGAGTCCGGGTGGATGCCGAACAGGACGAGCCGCCCCGCCGCGGCCGCGCCCTGCCCGGCCCTGACCGCGGCGCGGAAGCCGGCCGGGTCCTGGATGACGTGGTCGGCCGGCATCACGAGGATGACGGCGTCGGGATCCTGCTCCGCCGCCAGCACGGCGGCCACCGCCACCGCCGGCGCGGTGTTCCGGGCCACCGGCTCCAGCACGATGGTCGGGCCGTCCACGCCGAGCGCGCGGAGCTGTTCGGCGATGACGAAGCGGTGGTCCTCGTTGGCCACCACCATGAGCCTGCCGAACTGCGCCGGGTCCATCACCCGCGCCGCCGTTTCTTGCAGCATCGTCCGTTCGCCGGCCAGAGGCAGAAGCTGCTTCGGATAGCTCTCGCGCGACAGCGGCCACAACCGCGAGCCCGAGCCGCCGGAGAGAATGACGGGATAGATCTTGCTCACGCTCGCCCCCAAGCGAATCCGCAACGCCGTCGTCGGGCGGGGATGTCTTCGCCGACCTCCTAGCGCGGCTGCAAGCGTCAGGCCACCGCGCCGATGACCGCATGGAAAACACCGGCTCAGGCGGAACGGCGTCCGCCTGAGCCGCTACGGCCTAGCCGTCCATGTCGATCTTGTGCACCCAGCCGTAGGGATCCGCCGCCGTGCAGCGCTGGATCCCGGTGAGCTGGTCGCGAAGGCGGGTGGTCATCGGCCCTTCCGAGCCGCCGCCGATCTTGAAGGCGCCGCCGGCGTGGCGGATCTCCCCGATGGCGGCGAGCACCGCGGCGGTGCCGCAGGCGAAGGCCTCCTTCAGCCGCCCGCTGGCGGCGTCCGCCTGCCACTCCTCGAACGTATAGGGCCGTTCCTCCACCTTCAGCCCGGCGTCCTTGGCCAGGGTGAGGATCGAGTCACGGGTCACGCCCGGCAGGATGGTTCCGCCCAGCGGCGGGGTGACCAGCGTGCCGTCGTCGAAGACGAAGAACACGTTCATCCCGCCCAATTCTTCCACGTAGCGGTGCTCGGCGGCGTCCAGGAAGACCACTTGGTCGCAGCCGTTCTTGATCGCCTCGGCCTGGGCGACCAGGCTGGCGGCATAGTTGCCGCCGCACTTGGCCGCGCCCGTGCCGCCGGGGGCGGCGCGGGTGTAGGCGTCCGAGACCCACACCGTCACCGGCTTGGCCCCGCCCTTGAAATAGGCGCCCACCGGGCAGGCGATCACGCAGAAAGTGTATTCCGCCGCTGGCCGCACGCCGAGGAAGGCCTCGGTGGCGATCATGAACGGCCGGAGATACAGGCTGGCGCCCTCGCTGGTGGGTATCCAGTCGGCGTCGGTGCGCACCAGGGCCTCGATGGCGCTCACGAACAGCTCCGGCGGGAGCCGCGGCATGGCCATCCGGTCGGCGGAGTCGAGGAAGCGCTGGGCGTTCGCGTCGGGCCGGAAGAGCACCACGTCGTTGCCGCGGGTGCGATAGGCCTTCAGCCCCTCGAAGATCTCCTGGGCGTAGTGCAGGACGGCCGCGGCCGGATCGAGCTGGAAGGGCTCGCGGGCGCGAACCTGAGCGTCGTGCCAGCCGACGCCCTCGGTCCAGCGGACCGTGACCATATGGTCGGTGAATACCTTGCCGAACCCCGGATCCTCGAGCAACGCCGCCCGCGCGTGCGGCGGCGTCGGAGAAGCATGCGGGCGTCGGGTGATGAGCAAGGTGTCCATGGTCCTATCGTCTTTGACTAGGACCTTCGGCGAAAGCACACGCCCGCGCGCGCCGCAAGGGCCAGTGCACGGGCGGTGGAGCCTTTCGCCGTCGGATCGCGCGGATCAGGCCGGCAGGTGACCCTCGGGGAAGTACTTCTGCTGCAGGCGCCCCGAGGCCTGCTTCAGCGCCTCGATCGCCTCGTCCACGGCGGCGCGCTGGGCCAGCAGCGCGTCGATCCGCCGCTTGAAGATGGCGAGGGCATGGGCGTTCTGGGCGGGCTCGCCGGCCTCCTCGTAGAGGTCGAGGATGTCACGGATCTCAGCTACCGAGAGGCCCACCTTGCGGCCGCGCATGATCAGCGCCAGCCGGGCGCGGTCCTTGTACGAATAGATGCGGGTCAGGTCGCGACGCGCCGGCGTCAGCAGCCCCTGCTCTTCGTAGAAGCGCAGCGCCCGCGGCGTCGCCCCGAATTCCTTGCAGAGCTGGGTGATCGAATACGTCCGATACGGACGGCGAAGGTTCAGCGTCACGGTCCTCTTCCTCCTCACAGGCCCAGCACGAGGCGGGCGATGATGTCCCTTTGGATCTCGTTGGAGCCGCCGTAGATCGAGGCGGCCCGATTGTTCAGGTACCTGGCCATTGCGGTCAGACTGTGGTCGGGGCCCACGGGCGCCACGTTGGAGCCGGGCTCGCGCGCCTGCGGCTGGTCCACGGCGGCGTAGGCGCCCGCGGCTTCGATGGCGAGGGTGTCGATGCGCTGCATGGCCTCGGTCCCCTGCGTCTTCAGCATCGACGAGGCGGGGCCCGGATTGCGGCCGCCGGCCAGCGCGCTCAGCACCCGCAGTTCCGAGACGTCGATGGCCTGCACGGCGATCTCCTGCTCGGCCACCTTGCGCCGGTAGTGCGGGTCCTCGAGGAAATCGCCCGCCGCGGCGCGCAGCCGCTCGAGCTGCACCTTCAGCGCCGGGGCCGAGCCCCCGCCCCGTTCGAACTCCAGCAGGTACTTGGCGACGGTCCAGCCCTGGTTCTCCTCCCCCAGCCGGCCGGACTTCGGAACCCGCACCTCGTCGAAGAAGACCTGGTTGACCTCATGCTCGCCGGCCAGCGTGATGATCGGCTCGACCTTGATCCCGGGCGTCTTCATGTCGAGCAGCAGGAAGGTGATGCCCTGCTGCGGCTTGCCCTCGGTGCTGGTCCGCACCAGGCAGAACATCCGGTTGGCGTGGTGGGCGTGGGTAGTCCAGATCTTGGACCCCGTGAGAACGTAGTCTTCTCCGTCACTTACCGCCCGAAGCTGAAGCGACGCGAGATCCGAGCCGGAGCCTGGCTCGGAGTAGCCCTGGCACCAGTAGTCTTCGCCGGACAGGATGCGCGGCAGGTGGTGCGCCTTCTGCGCCTGCGTGCCGTACCGCATGATGCAGGGCCCCACCATCCGCAGCCCCATGGGCGCCAGCGACGGCGCCGAGGCCTGCACGCACTCGGCGGCGAAGATGGCCCGCTGGGTCTCGCTCCAGCCTGGGCCGCCGTATTCCTTCGGCCACGAGGGCGCGACCCAGCCCCTGGCGTGCAGGATCCTCTGCCAGGCCAGGCTGTGGCGCGGCTCGACGAAGACGCTCGTCTGCCGCGCCCCGGCCGCCTTCAGCTCGGGCGTCAGGTTCGCCGCCAGGAAGGCGCGGACCTCGTCCCGAAAGGCGAGATCCGCCGGTGTCAGGTCGAGGTCCATCGAACGCCTACTGGAACTTCACCCGGAGCGTCGCGCCCACCGTCCGCGGCGCGCCCAGGAAGGCGGCGAAGGTGCCGGTCTGGAGCGGCTGGTCGACCACCACCTGGTAGTAGTTCACGTCGGTGAGGTTCTGCGCCCAGACTTCGAGCTGCCAGCGCTCGTCCTCGGGACCGATGCCCACCCGCCCGTTCCAGATCGTCATCGGCCGCTGCCGCTTCAGCGGGTCGAGGTTGGAGCCGGTGTTGTAGGCCGAGGTGTAGCGGCCCGAGAGGCTGGCCCGCAGCTTGAAGTCCTGGCCCAGCGGCTTCTCGTAGGCCGCCGACCACGAAGCCGACCACAGCGGGGCGTACGACAGCCGCGACGTCGGCAGGCGCGGTCCGATGCCGGGTCCTGGCACGAAGTTGCCGAACTGGGTGACCGCATAGGTGACGCCGCCCGTCACCGTCAGGCCTTCGAACGGCGTGCGATAGACGAGGTCGAGGTCGACGCCCTTGGACGTCACCTTCGGAACCGAAGCCACCACGAAGCTGATGCCCGTGTAGGTGTTGAGCTGGAAGTTCTTGAAGGTCTGGTCGAAGGCCGCCGCGTTCAGCAGCAGGGTGTTGCCCGCCAGGTTGCTCTTGAAGCCGGCCTCGTAGCTCTCGACCGTCTCGGCCGGGAAGCTGGTGTCCGGATTGATCTGGCCGGGGTTGAACCGCGCCCGGTCGAGGTTGAAGCCGCCGCTCTTGTGGCTGCTGGCGTAGGACACATAGGTCATCAGTTCCGGATTGAACCGGTAGCTGACCTTCACCGTGCCGCCGAGGCGGTCCTCGCTGCGCTTCTGGCGGGTGTCGACGTTGTTGAACGCGGGGTCGCCAGTGGGGGCGCAGATCGCCGCCCGGGCCGCCGCTGGGATCGGGCGGACGATGGCCGCGGCGCAGGCATTGCCCGGCGCCGTGTTCCGGTACTGCGAGAACACCTTCTTGGTGTCGTCGGTGTAGCGGAGGCCGAAGGTGACCTCGAGCGCGTCCGTGACGTGCCAGGTGTTGTTGGTGAAGAGCGCCCAGCCCTTGTTCGAATGATCGTACTGGTCGTACGAGCCGGCGCCCGGGATGAAGTTCTGGCCCGCCGGTATCCCGGTCAGCGCGGAGACCGCCGTCGGGTTCGTTCCGCTCGAGAGCAGCAGGCTGAAATAGGTCTCATAGGCCGTGCCGAAGAGCGTGTAGGCGCTCGAGTCGAGCTGCTCGTCCGAGTAGTAGCCGCCGACCATCCAGTCGAGCGGACCCGTCGTGCCGGCGAACCGCAGCTCTTGCGAGAAGGTCTCGAACTTCGAGAACGTGCGCCCGTCGTCGGGGCGGTACCAGATGTCGGCGCTCGAGAAGTCGATGTCGTTCGCCTGGAAGTTCTCCCAATCCCGCCAGGCGGTGATCGACGTCAGGGTGATGTCCTTGCTCAGGTCCCAGTCGACCTGCAGCGACACGCCCATATCCTCCAGGTCCTGGGCCACCTCGCGGTTGGCGAAGGCGAGCCGGCGGAAGGGATCGGCCGGGCGCAGGATGCCGGCGTCGCTGGCAAGGGCGTCGATGATCGCCGCCGTCGGGCCAGGCACGGTGGCCACGTCCAGGCAGCAATGCTCCTCGCGTTTGGTGTAGTCGGCCAGGAAGCGGAGCTGCAGGGCGTCGGACGGCAGCCAGAGGAGCTGGCCCCGCACCGTGGAGACGTCCTGGTCGTCGTTGTCCTTCTGGGTCGAGGGCCCGGCGCCGTTGCTGATGTCGTAGAAGCCGTCGCGCACCCGCCGCGCTGCGTAGATGCGGGCCGCAAGCGTGTCGGTGATCGGACCGGTGACCGAGGCCGCCGCAGCCAGATGGTCATAGTTGCCGGCGGTGAGTTCGCCCGTGGCGCTGAAGTCGAACTCCGGCGCCTTGGTGATGACGTTGATGACGCCGGCCGAGGTGTTCTTGCCGAAGACGGTGCCCTGCGGCCCCTTCAGCACCTCGATGCGCTCCAGCTCGCCGAGGTCGCCGAACGCCACGCCCGAGCGGGCGCGGTATACCCCGTCGATCACGGTGCCGACCGAGGATTCCAGGCCCGGGTTGTCGCCGATGGTGCCGACGCCGCGGATCCGGATCGACGTCTGGGCGCCGCCGGTGGACGAGGTCACGCTGAGGCCGGGCGTCAGGACCTGCAGGTCCTTGACGTCCCGGACGCCGGCGTCCTGCAGCTGCTGGCCCGACACGACGTTCACCACGATCGGCACGTCCTGCAGGTTCTGCTCGCGCTTCTGCGCCGTGACGACGATGCCCTCGATCACGGACCCCTGCCCGGCCTGGGCCTCCTGGGCCAGGACCGGACCCGCGGCGCATGCGCCAGCGATCACCAGGGCGGATGCGCCCCACTTGCATACGGTCATATTCCCTCCCGCGCCGCTCTGGAGGCGGCTGAACGGTCAGCCCGGCTTCACGCCGGGTCTGTCCCAGGAGAGCTTGCGGAGCGGCTCGGCAACGAACAAGCTATCGAAAGTGATAGGGTGGGAGCGTGCGGCCATGTTCTCCCGGCCAGGATCATCGGTGCGTCTGGAAGAAGCGGCGGCGCTCGCTCGCGAGATCGCCGCGGCCGGCCAGGCCATGGACCTCCCCTATGTCGCGGTCAGCGCCGACATCGGCAGCCCGACGCCGCCGGTCGGGCCCGACGGCCGGCCCTTCGCCGAGACCACGTTCCGCTGGATCAACGACCTCCGCTACTGGGAGGATCGCGGCTTTGCGCTGCGGGCGGCGTTCATCCATGCCTGCCGCGCCTGTTCCGAGCCGTTCTATTTCACCCGGGGCAAGATGTGGTCCTGGCGCGCGAACCCGGCGCTGGAGGCGGTGAGCGCCGAGGGCATCGAGACCTTCGGCGTCGAGGCCGCCCTTGTTGCGCCGGCCTATCTCCCGGGCGGCGTCATCGGCGCCGTCGTATGGGCCTCCCCCGACGCCGCGCTCGACGTGGCGTCCTTGTTCGAGAGGCGCGCCGCCGAGCTCCACGCGCTGGCCCTGCGTTTCGTTGCGACCTATGCCGACGCCGTGGGCGCGGTCGCCAAGCAAGCGCCGGCGCACCTGACACGCCGCGAGATCCAGTGCCTGAAATGGGCCGCGGCGGGAAAGACCGATACCGAGATCGGCAAGATCGTCGCCATCTCCACGCCCACCGTGCGCTTTCACATCGTCAACGCGTCGCGCAAGCTCGGCGTCGCGGGGCGATCCCAGGCGATCCACCGCGCGGCGACCCTGGGCTATATCGGCTCGGCCGACCTGCCGACCCTGCGCCCGTGAACGTCTCGGTTTTTGACTGACCCGCGTTTTCTGTTTCGGGGCAGAATTGTGGCTTTTCCCGTCGGCGCCGTGTTCGGGCGTTGCCGTGGGGCCACAACCCGGATTTGTGACGCCTTTTTGACGCCGCCGTCATTGCGAAGCGACGAGATGATCTCTCTACCCGCGCCTGAGCGAGCGCCCGCGACTCCCCCTGTCGGGTGCAGCTCGGGGAGAACTACAACCAAATGCGAATGAACTATCTGATGCGCAGCACCGCCCTCGCGGGCGTGATGGCTGCCGCCTTCGCCACGGCCGCGCAGGCGCAAGAGGAGACGTCCACGGGCCGCGAGATCGACGAGATCGTCGTGACCGCCCAGAAGCGCGAGCAAAGCCTGCAGGACGTGCCGATCGTGGTCACCTCGGTTAGCGGCGAGCTGCTGCGCGACGCCGGCGTCCGCGACATCCGCGAGCTCACCGTCCTGACGCCCGGCCTGACGGTTACTTCGACGTCGAACGAGACCATCGTCACCGCCCGTGTGCGCGGCGTCGGCACCGTGGGCGACAACCCCGGCCTGGAATCCTCGGTCGGCATCGTCATCGACGGCGTCTACCGGCCGCGCAACGGCGTGTCCTTCGGCGACCTCGGCGAAGTCACCCGCATCGAAGTGCTGAAGGGTCCGCAGGGCACCCTGTTCGGCAAGAACACCTCGGCGGGCGTCATCAACATCATCACCGCCGGCCCGACCGAAGACGTCCAGGCGCAGTCGGAAGTCACCGTCGGCGACTACGAGCAGTTCGGCTTCTCGAGCTCGCTGTCCGGCCCGATCACCGATGGCGTCACCGGCCGCATCTTCGCCGCCGCCCGTTCGCGCAACGGTTACCAGGACATCATCACCGGTCCGGGTCCGCGCGGTCAGCACGACGACAACAACCAGAACTTCTACACCGTCCGCGGCCAGCTCCAGTTCGAGCCGACCGAGGACATCAGCTTCCGTGTCATCGCCGACTACACCAAGCGGAACGAAGACTGCTGCGTCGGCACCCAGCTGTTCGTCGGCGGCGCTGCGAACAGCCGCGCCCGCTTCATCGAAGCCGTGCGTCCGGGTTCGCTCGACCTGACGTCCACGCCGTTCGACCGCCTGGGCTACGCCAACCGCCCGACCGACCAGCGCGTCGAGGACCGCGGCGTCTCGGGTGAGCTGAACTGGCGCCTGACGCCGGATATCACCCTGACCTCCATCACCGCCTGGCGGAAGTGGAACGCCGAGACGGGCCAGGACAGCGACTTCACCGCCGCCGACCTTGTCTATCGCCCGAACGACGGCTCCAATCGGGTCGGCTTCAAGCAGTTCTCCCAGGAAGTCCGCCTCGCCGGCCAGGCTGTGGACAACCGCCTGAACTGGCTCGTCGGCGGGTTCTACGCCGAGGAAGACCTCGATAGCCGCGCGGTGCTGAACTACGGCTCGGACTACTATGCCTACTTCGCCGGCCGCGTGCTCGGCGGCGTTCCGGCCCTGATCGGCCTGACGCCGGGCACGATCTTCCAGCAAGGCAATGGTTCGGACGACCGCTACGCCCAGGACGGCAAGAGCTATGCGTTGTTCACGAACAACTCGTTCGCGTTCACCGACCAGCTCGAGCTGACCGTCGGCCTGCGCTACCTGAAGGACAAGAAGACCCTCGTCACCGACTACACGACGACGGGCGCGGCCTGCGACCAGGGTGAAGCGCGCTTCGGCGCCCTCGCCGGCCTCCTGGGCCAGGCGACCGCCACGACCATCGTCGGCGGCCTCTGCCTGAACTCGCAGAACAACGACTTCGACGACCTGGGCGTGACCACGCAGAAGCGCACGGAAGAGGAAGTCACCGGCACGGCCAAGCTGGCCTACCGCTGGAACGACGACCTCATGACGTACGCCTCGTACTCGCGCGGCTACAAGTCGGGCGGGTTCAACCTCGACCGCGAGCAGGCGATCGCGGTGACCGCGGCCGGGCCGAACTTCACGGCCGACCCGGACACCAGCTTCCGCGGCGAGTCGGTCGACAGCTATGAGCTGGGCGCCAAGACCTCCTGGCTGAACAATTCGCTGCTGCTGAACGCGGCGCTGTTCTACCAGAAGTTCGAGGACTTCCAGCTGAACACCTTCGTGGGCACGGCCTTCGTGGTCGAGACCCTGCCGAAGGTGACCTCGCGCGGCGTCGACATCGACTTCATCTACCTGCCGCCGGTTGACGGCCTGACCTTCCAGGGCGGCGTCACCTACGCCGAGACGGAGATCGGGGAATTCACCGCCGCCGACCTGCTCAACCCGACGCGTTTCAACAGCCTGCGTCGCCTGCCCGGCGCCCAGCTGTCGTTCGCGCCGCGCTGGTCGGCCTCGCTGGCCGGCTCGTACGAGCGTGACGTGTTCTCGGGCCTGAAGTTCCGCGCGAACCTCTCGGGCAAGTTCACCTCGCGCTACAACACCGGCTCCGATCTGCACCCGGTGAAGGAGCAGGACTCGATGGTGCTGGTGAACGGCCGCGTGGGCCTCGGCGCCGCGGACGAGAGCTGGACCGTCGAACTCTGGGCCAACAACCTGTTCGACAAGAACTACATCCAGGTCGGCTTCAACGGCCCGTACCAGGTGGACGAGAACAACGACGCCATCAGCGTCTACAACGCGTTCCTCGGCGCCCCGCGCACCGTCGGCGCGACGCTGCGGTTCAAGTACTAAGGAGAGGCCTGCTCCGGCAGGTTCGGGCGGCCCGGAGCGATCCGGGCCGCTTTTCTTTTGGCCTCTAGCCCAGCCGTTCGGCGTGCCAGGCCAGGTGGTCGGCCATGAAGCTCGAGACGAAATAGTAGCTGTGGTCGTAGCCGGGCTGCATCCGCAGGGTCAGCGGCACGCCGGCCTTTTCGCAGGCCGCGGCCAGCAGTTCGGGCTTGAGCTGTTCAGCGAGGAAGTTGTCGGCTCCGCCCTGGTCCACCAGGAGCTCGGACAGGCGCGCGCCGTCCTCGAGCAGAGCGGTGGCGTCGTACCGGCGCCAGGCCGCACGATCCTCGCCAAGGTAGCCGCCCAGCGCCTTCTCGCCCCACGGACAGCGCATCGGCGAGCTGATCGGCGCGAAGGCCGAGACGCTCTTCCAACGGCCAGGGTTCTTCAGCGCCAGCGTCAGCGCGCCATGACCGCCCATGGAGTGGCCGGTGATGCCCTGCCGCGCCATGTCGACGGGGAACTCCGCCCCGACCAGCGCCGGCAGCTCCGAGACGATGTAGCTCTCCATGCGGAAGTGCTGCGCCCAGGGGCTTTGCGTCGCATCCACATAGAAGCCCGCGCCCTGGCCGAAGTCGTAGGCGGGATCGTCTGGCACGCCTTCGCCCCTCGGACTCGTGTCGGGCGCCACGAAGATCAGGCCGAGCTCAGCGCAGGCGCGCTGGTACTGGCCCTTCTCCGTGACATTGGCGTGGGTGCAGGTGAGCCCCGAGAGATACCAGACCACAGGCCGCGGCCCGCGCTCCGCCTGCGGCGGGACGAACACGCTGAAGACCATCGGCGTGCCGGTCTCCCGGCTTTGGTGGCGATAGACGCCCTGGACGCCGCCGAAGCTCTTCGCCTGGGAAACGAGCTCCATCAGTAGACGATCACGCTGCGGATGCTCTCGCCGGCGTGCATCAGGTCGAAGGCCTCGTTGATGCGCTCCAGCGGCAGCTTGTGGGTGATCATCGGGTCGATCTCGATCTTCCCGTCCATGTACCAGTCGACGATCTTGGGCGTGTCGGTGCGCCCGCGCGCGCCGCCGAAGGCGGTGCCCTTCCAGACCCGGCCGGTGACGAGCTGGAACGGCCGGGTGGCGATCTCCTTCCCGGCCTCGGCGACGCCGATGATGATGCTCTCGCCCCAGCCGCGGTGGCAGGCCTCCAGCGCCTGGCGCATGACCGTCGTGTTGCCGGTGGCGTCAAAGGTGTAGTCCGCGCCGCCGTCGGTGAGCGCGACGAGATGGGCCACCAGGTCGCCCGAGATGTCCTTCGGATTGACGAAGTGGGTCATGCCGAACCGGCGACCCCACTCTTCGCGGTCGGGGTTGATGTCGACGCCGACGATCATGCCCGCGCCCACCATCTTCAAGCCCTGGATCACGTTCAGGCCGATGCCGCCCAGGCCGAAGACGATGCAGTTGGCGCCCGCCTCCACGTCGGCGGTATTGACCACCGCCCCCACGCCCGTCGTCACACCGCAGCCGACGTAGCAGGCGGTCTCGAACGGGGCGTCCTTGCGGATCTTGGCCACGGCGATCTCGGGCAGGACCGTGTGGTTCGAGAAGGTCGAGCAGCCCATGTAGTGGAAGATCGGCTGGCCCTTGTACGAGAACCGGCTGGTGCCGTCGGGCATCAGGCCCTTGCCCTGGGTGCCGCGGATCGCCGTGCACAGGTTCGTCTTGCGGGAAAGGCAGCTTTTGCACTGCCGGCATTCCGGCGTGTACAGCGGGATCACGTGATCGCCCGGCTGCACGCTGGTGACGCCGGGCCCGACTTCCAGCACCACACCCGCGCCCTCGTGGCCCAGGATCGACGGGAAGATGCCCTCGGAATCGAAGCCGTCGAGCGTGTAGGCGTCGGTGTGGCAGACGCCGGTGGCCTTGATCTCCACCAGCACCTCGCCGGCGCGCGGACCCTCCAGGTCCACCTCGACGATCTCCAACGGCTGCTTCGCCGCGAATGCCACCGCCGCGCGCGTCTTCATGGGCCTCTCCGAGGTCTTGGGATTCCGGGCGCGTTCTAGCACGCCCGCCCCGCAGGCCTAGGCCAGACTAGTAGTCACGCCGCTTCTCCATCGGTGCGTCAGGATCGGGCTGCGGCGGAGGCGTGTAAGGCTTCAACGCCGGCGCCGGCGTGGGCAGCGTCACCGGACCGGGCGCAGCGGGTGGCGCGGTGGCAGGAAGGTCCAGCACCGGCGGTGGCGCGGCCTCGGCCGCGGGCTGGGCGGACGCGGCTGTCGTCCGAGCGGGCGCGGCTCGGCTCGGCGCCGCGGCGATCCGGCGCTCGACGGGGCGCGGCGTGACGGTCGCAGCGGCGGGCGCCTGGGCGACAGGCGTCGCCAGGTCCGCAGGCGCGCTGGCGATGGTCGGCGTCTCGACAGCCGGCGAGAGCGCCGTCGACGGCGCGGGCGTCTCGGGGCCGCGGCTCAGCACAACGACCAGGGCCGCAAGGCCGGCGGCGGCGACGCCGCCGGCGGCCGCGATCGGCAGCCACGGCACGCCGCCTGTCCGGGCTCGCGCGCGCACCCCCGCCTTCGCGAACGGCGCGGGTTCGGGGCGAGGCTCGGGCCTCGTCGCCGCCGGCGCTGTCGCGACGGGTGCAGGCTGCGGAGCGGGCGCGGGCTGCGGCGCCGCCTGCGGGCGCGGCGGCGGCTGCGGGCGCGGCGGCGGCTGGGCCGGCCGGGGCATGGCCGGTTCCGGAATGGCCGACTGCGGCGGCATGCGAGGCTGGGCGCGCGCCGGCGTGGGCGTGATCGGGCGCGTGAACGCCGGGGTCGGCCCGGCCGGCCGGGTGAAGACCGGCGTGATGGTCTGCGGACGCGCCTCGGCCTGAGGCTCCGGAGCCGGAGCGGCCGGCGGCTGGGGCGCTGGCTGCGCGGCCGGCGGCGGCTCGGCCTTCGGCAGCGGCCCCACGCGGAACGGCGCCTGTGGCATTTTCGGCCAGGCGCTGTTGCGGGCGTACGGATTGGGGGCGTCAGGGTCGGACATCAGGTCGTCTTCGGTCTCAGATCGGAAGCTTGCGCCCACCTCTTCGCGCCGAGTTGGACAGCACTATGACGCCGGACCTGTCTCGGCTGACAGGGCGCGGCGACGGGCGATCACGATGGCCAGATCATAGGGGATCGCAAGGCTTTCGCGCAGCGTCATCCGCAGCCAATGGCGAAAGCTCGCCCCGCCACGCCCGGGCAGGCGCGGCCCGGCCGCGCTGTCGATGCCGAACACCGCCAGCATCAGGCGGATACGCGGGACATGATAGGCGTCGCTGCAAACCACCACTCGGCTCGCCTGGAGCCGTCGGCTCCAGTGGGTCGCCGCAACCACGCTCTGCAACGTATCCAGGCTCTCGTCGTCGACGATCAGGCGGTCGGGCGCAACGCCTGCGGAGGTCAGCTGCTCGACCATGACCGAGGCTTCCGAAGGGCCGAACCGCCCTCGCCCGCCCGAGCACAGCACCCGCGCCTGCGGATGGGCGGCGGCGGCCTCGGCTCCATAGCCGATCCGACGCAGCAACGAGGGCGAAGGCCCCTGCGGCAGAACGGCCGCTCCGAAGATGACGATGAGCGGTGGAGCGGTCATGCCGCCAGCATGGCCGCCGATCGCGTCTGCGGCTACTGGTTCAGCGGCGGGTGGTACTGCTCGATCAGGTCCTCGCGCTCGGCCTCTCGGATCGCGCGCGTGACGTTCAGGCGGGTCAGGATCTTCGCGTCCGCGTAGGTCTCGCGCGCCTTGTCGAGCGTGGTGCGCCAGTTCTGGCTGGCCAGGTTGTCGGTCTCGCCCGCATAGACCACGTGCGGTCCTTCGGGCGTCACCTGGGCGATGACGTAGTTGGCGCCCGCTGGCGGCAGGAAACGATCCTCGTCGATCGAGGTGTAACGGTAGCGGGCGCCGGACTTGCCGGCGAGCTCGATCTGGCGGGTCAAACCTACTCTCCACTCTCTCGTCGCCCCGCGAAGTCCGCGGCCTGAATCGCGAAATGCGGGGCGCATCCCCCTCGTCTCGTCCGAATTCGTCCAAATGTGGGCTCAGCTTGACCGTAGAAAGGCGGACAGGTGGCTGTGGCGAGGCGGAACAACCTTCGCCATATGGACGTTCGCCCCTTCCGACGGCTCTGTTAGGGTGCTGACTTTCGAGGAGACCAGACTCGGACGGCGCGCTGCGCCCTCCCGGCACACCCCATGGAGAGACCCGCCGAGTTCAGCCTTCGACCCGCGACGGATCGTCCCACGGTGGCGCTCACCGGCGACTGGACGGCCCGCATGCTGGGCGGCGCAGGAGCCGGTCTGGCCGAGACGCTGGACGGCCTGAACAATTTCATCGTCGACCTCACCCACGTTCGGCGGATGGACACCGCCGGCGCCTACGCCATCGTCCGCGCCGCCGGCCGCGAGTTCGATCTCGCCAAGGTGGAGGCCAGACCCGAGACGCTGCGCCTGCTGGAAGTCGTCGCCGACGCGGTGAAGGTCGAGCCCGAGAAGCGGCGCGACCGCGCCGCGGACCGTCTCACGGTCCGCGTGGGCAAGGGCGTGGTGGCGTTCGGCAAGGAGTTCCTCGACACCATGGGCTTCCTGGGCCACCTGCTGGTGGTTCTGGCGCTCAGCGTCGTGTGGCTGTTCACCCAGCCGCGTCGCATCCGCTGGCCGGCGCTCGTCTCGACCATGGAGCGAGCGGGCCTCGACGCGATCCCGGTCGTCGCCGTCACCACGTTCTTCATCGGCGCGGTCGTGGCCTTCATCGGCGCCAGCATGCTCCGCCAGTTCGGCGCCGAGGTGTTCGCGGTCGAGCTGATCGGCATCTCGATGATGCGCGAGTTCAACATCGTCATCACCGCCGTACTGCTGGCCGGCCGGTCCGCCTCGGCGTTCGCCGCCGAGATCGGCTCGATGAAGATGAACCAGGAGATCGACGCCATGCGCGTCATGGGCGTCGACCCGTTCGAGGCGCTGGTGCTGCCGCGCTTCGTCGCCCTGGTGCTGACGATCCCGCTGCTGACCTTCATCGCCACCCTGTCCGGCCTGCTCGGCGGCATCATCGTGGTCTGGTCGACGCTGGACCTCGGCCCCGCCTTCGTCCTGCAACGCATCGTCGACGCCGTCGGGCCGACGCATTTCTGGCTGGCGCTGATCAAGGCGCCGTTCATGGCCGGCATCATCGCCGGCATCGGCTGCCGCCAGGGGATGGAAGTGGGCGGCGACGTGGAATCGCTCGGCCGCCGCGTCACCGCCGCCGTGGTGCACGCCATCTTCGCGATCATCGTCATCGATGCGGCCTTCGCGCTGATCTACATGGAGCTCGACGTATGAGCGGGCCCATGGACCAGCGGGCGGAAGCCGACATCCCCGACGACGAACTGCTCGATGGCGACGGTCCGGCCGTCGAGGTGCGCGGTCTGCGTTCCCAGTTCGGCGAGCACGTCGTGCACGACAACCTCGATCTCACCGTCAAGCGAGGCGAGATCCTCGGCGTGGTCGGCGGATCCGGTTCGGGCAAGTCGGTGCTGCTCAACACCATCATCGGCCTGAAGGAGCCCGAGGCCGGCGACGTGAAAGTGCTGGGCGCCGACCTCGCCCGCGCCTCCAAGCGCCGCTGGTCGGCGCTGGAGCGGAGCTGGGGCGTCCTTTTCCAGGGCGGCGCGCTCTTTTCGAACCTCACGGTGAGGGAGAACGTGGCGGCGCCGATGCACGAGCACACCGACCTCTCGCGGCAGGAGATCGACGAGTTGGCGGCCCTCAAGATCGCCCTCGTCGGCCTGCGGCCTGACGCCGGCGCGCTGAAGCCGGCGGAACTGTCGGGCGGCATGCGCAAGCGCGTGGGCCTCGCCCGGGCGCTGGCGCTCGACCCCGAACTCCTGTTCCTGGACGAGCCGACCGCTGGCCTGGACCCGATCGGCGCCGCGGCCTTCGATGCGCTCATCAAGGACCTGTCCGAAAGCCTGGACCTGACCGTCTTCATGATCACCCACGACCTCGACACGCTGTACGAGATCACCGACCGCGTGGCCGTGCTCGCCGACAAGCACGTGGTGGCCACCGCCCCGGTGGCCGAACTCGAAAAGGCGGATCATCCCTGGATCCGCGAGTATTTCCTGGGACCCCGCGGCCGCGCCGCGGCCGGCGCCCGCGCGACGGAGGCCTGATGGAACGGAACGCCAATTACGCGCTCGTGGGCCTGTCCACCCTCATCCTGGTGGCGGCGCTGGCGATCTTCGTCGTCTGGCTCGCGCGCTTCCAGTTCGCCCAGCAGAACGACACCTACGACGTTCTCTTCCAGGGGCCGGTCCGCGGTCTCTCCGAAGGCGGCGAGGTCCAGTTCAACGGCATCAAGGTGGGCGAGGTCACCAAGATCGCGCTGGATCGCACCAACCCCAGCCGCGTGATCGCCCGGGTGCGCGTGACGTCCGACGTGCCGATCCGCGTCGACAGCTACGCGACGCTGGAGCCCCAGGGCATCACCGGCGTGAACTACATCCAGATCACCTCCGGCACGCCCTCGCGCCCTCTGCTCAAGGACGAGGCGCGCAAGAAGTGCGAACAGGACGGCATCGGCATCGGCCGCGAGTGCATCCCCGTCCTGCGCAGCCAGCGCAGCACCCTGTCCGACCTGCTGGAAGGCGGCGGCACCGTGCTGACGCGCACGATCGAGGCCCTGGACCGCGTGAACCGTGTCCTGTCCGACCAGAACATCAAGACGTTCTCGGCCTCGCTGTCCGATGTCCAGGCCGTCACTGCAGAGCTGCGGGAGCGCAAGGCCATCATCGCCGACGCCCAGCGCGCGCTGCAGCGGGTCGACGAAGCCACCGCCGAGATCACCCTGCTCGCCCGATCCAGCCGCGAACTGGTCGACACCGATGGCCGCCGCACCGCCAAGAACCTCGCCGACGCCGCCGAGGAAGCGCGGGCCGCCGCCGCCGACGTGCGCGGCATGGTCGCCCGCCTGCAGGGCCCGACCACGGATTTCGCCACCAACGGCCTGCCGCAGATCACCTCGTCGGTCAGCCAGCTTCAGGAGACGGCGGAATCGCTGGAGCGGCTGCTCAACGACCTGCAGCAGAACGGCATCGCCGGGTCGGTGTCCCGCAAGTCCGAGGAAGTGAAGGTGCCCCAATGACGAGAATGCGCCATCTCGCCCCCATCGGCGTCCTCGCCGCCTGCACCCTGGCGCTCGGCGGCTGCGCGCTGCTTGGCGGCGGCAAGCCCGCGAACCTCTATCGCTTCGGCCAGTCGACGGTCGGCGATCCGGCGCCGGCGTCGGCGCAGAGCGTCGGGGTCTTCCGGGCGGCGGGCCCGTTCCAGCGGGAGTCCGCGGGCGACCGCATCCTCACCGTCACCGGCGGCAAGGCGGCCTACATCGCCGAGACGCGCTGGGTCGCGCCGGCTTCCACGCTGTTCAACCAAGCGGCGACCGCGGCCTTCGACGCCGACACCGGGCCGGTGCGCCTGGTCTCGCGCGGCGAGCCGGGCCAGGCGTCCTATGTGCTGCGCCTGGAGGTCCGCAACTTCGAGACCCGGTACGACCAAGGCCCGAAGGCGGCTCCGGTCGTCGTCGTGCGCGTGCGCGCCACGCTCAGCCCCCGGCAGGCGCAGGAAGTCCGCGAGCAGATGTTCGAGTCCCAGGTCCGGGCCGACGGCAACCGCGTCTCGGGCATCGTCGCCGCCTACGACCAGGCGGTCACGGAGGTGCTGGGCGCTGTCGTGACCTGGACCAACGCCGAGGCGAAGCCGACGGCCTGATGAGCAAGCCGCCCATCGCGCCGCGCAAGCCCTTCTGGCCAAAGCGCCGCGCCCCGCCGCCGCCGCCAGGCGCGCGCGCCGAGCCGATCGGCTTCCGTGACGTGCGCCTGTCGCTGCTGGACGACCTCGAAGCGACAGCCTTCTTCTTCCAGGAGGCGGCCGGCGGAAGCCATGCCCGCCGCGATCCCGTCAAGGTTCTGGCCCTCTCCGGCGGCGGCGCCGGCGGAGCGTTCGGCGCCGGTGCGCTGGTGGGCCTGAGCCGCGCGGGCGCCCGTCCAACATTCGACCTCGTCACCGGGGTCAGCACCGGGGCCCTGATCGCTCCGTTCGCGCTGCTCGGGTCCGCCTGGGACGAGAGGCTGCAGGACGCCTACACCGGCGGCTATGCCGCCGAGCTGCTGGGCCTCATGGCCGTTCGCCCTGGCGTCAGCCTCTATCCGGCCGAGCGGCTGGAGGCCCTGGTCGGCCGCTACGTTGACGCCGAGATGATCGAGGCGGTCGCCGCAGCGCATCGCGCCGGCCGGCGCCTGTTCGTGGCGACGGCGAACCTCGACGCCCAGACCACAAGCATCTGGGACATGGGCGGGATCGCCGCCCGCGGAGGGCCCGAGGCTCTGCGCCTCTTCGCGGACATCCTCATTGCATCGGCGAGCGTGCCGGGCGTGTTCCCGCCCAAGCTGCTCCGCGTCGAAGCGGACGGGACGAGCTACGACGAGCTGCACGTTGACGGCGGCGCGATCAGCCCGCTGTTCGTGGTGCCCGAGCCGCTGATCCTGCGCCGCGCGCGCGAACACGCGTCCGGCGGGGCGGAGGTCTACGTGCTGGTCAACACTACCCTGGAGCCTACGCCCAGGCCCACGCCGCTGGGCGCGGTGCCGGTGCTGGTCCGCAGCTTCGAGCTGATGCTGCGTTCGTCCTACCGCAGCGCCGTGCGCTCGGTGGCGGCGTTCTGTCAGCTGAACGACTTCCCGCTGCACAGCGCCAGCATTCCGGCGGACGGAGACGGCGCGAACATGCTGCGCTTCGACCGCGAGGCCATGACCCGCCTCTTCCTTCACGGCGCGGAGATCGCCGAGTCCGGCCGGCTCTGGCGTCGATCGCAGCCGCTCTAGCTCTCGATGCCGGCGATCCGGCGCGCGGCGGTCACGGTGTTCTGCAGCAGGCAGGCCACGGTCATCAGCCCGACGCCGCCGGGCACCGGGGTGATGGCGCCCGCCACCTGGAGCGCCTCCTTGTACGCCACGTCGCCCACCAGCTTCGTCTTGCCCTGAGCCGCCTTCTCCGGGTCGTCGAACGGGACGCGGTTGATGCCCACGTCGATCACGGTCGCGCCCGGCTTGATCCAGTCGCCGCGGATCATTCGCGGTCGGCCCACGGCGGCCACCAGGATGTCGGCCTCTCGGCAGACGTCGGGCAGGTCCTTCGTGCGCGAGTGGGCGATCGTGACGGTGCAGTCCGCCGCCAGCAGCAGCTGAGCGATCGGCTTGCCCACCAGCAGCGAGCGGCCGACGACGACGGCGCGCTTGCCGGTCAGGTCGCCCAGGGTCTCGCGCAGCATGATCATACAGCCCAGCGGCGTACAGGGGACCAGCGCCGGCAGGCCGCTGGCCAGGCGCCCGGCGTTCACCACGTGCAGGCCGTCGACATCCTTGTCCGGGCTGATGGCGGCGATCACCGCCTTCTCGTCCAGATGCCTGGGCAGCGGCAGTTGCACCAGGATGCCGTGGATCAGCGGATCGGCGTTCAGTTCCGCCACCAGCCGGATCAGCTCCTCCTGGCGGGTGTCCTCGGGCAGCCGGTGGGTCACCGAGTGCATGCCCACCGCCAGGCTGTGCTCGCCCTTGGACCGCACATAGACCTGGCTCGCCGGATCCTCGCCCACCAGCACGACGGCGAGGCCGGGCTGCAGCTTGTAGTCGGCGCGCAGCCGCGCCACCTCGTCCGCCACCTGCGCCCGCAGGCGCTCGGCCACGACCTTGCCGTCGATGATGTTCGCCGTCATGGCGCGCTGCTATCCCGTCAGCCGCGCCGGCGCAATCTCAGCCATGCCGCCACCGCCCAGGCGTGGGCCTCGTGGCGCAGCGTCTCCACGGCCTCCAGCGGCTCGAGCCACACCAGGGTGTGGTCGTCCTCCACCTTCAGAGCGGCGTCCTGGCCCTCCACCGACAGCACGAAGAACGTCGCTCGGTTATCGAAGGCCTCGTCGTCCGTATTGACGAAGAACTGGTCCGCCCGGGCATAGGCCTCGCGCACGGCCACCTTCAGCCCCGTCTCCTCGCCGAATTCGCGGACGACCGCCTGCTCCGGCCCCTCGCCCGGGTCGATCGCCCCGCCCGGCAGGTCCAGCCAGGCGGCGTGGCCGGGCTTCTGGACCCGTACGGCGGCGATCTTGCCCTGGCGCTCCGCGATGCCGAACGCCGCCGGACGGTCACGGTAGTCGCGCCCCGGCTGCGTCTGACCGAACTGGGGAACGGCCATCAGTCCACCGAGTAAAGCGAGGGATACGGGTCGACCTTGCCGGACAGCACGTCCTGAACCGCCACCGGCCGCCAGCCGATGCTCCGCGTGGCGCTGGCGTTCCAGGCCTCGACGATCAGGTCCCGCAGCTCGGAGGCGCCGACCGCCATGCGTTCGGTGGCGAACGCGGGGCCGCGCGGATCGCCCTGGGCGAGGCCGCCGGCCTTCTCAAGTTCGTAGAGCGGCACGACCTGCCTGTTGGTGGCCAGCAGGTAGTCGACCGCCCGCTGCTCGATCGCACAGCCGCAAGAGCGGAACGGCGTCATCTTCGCCGCCACCGTCTTCGGATCGGCGGTCGCCCGCACCATGGCGCTCTCGAACGGCGAATGGATGCGCGCCGTCGTGAAGCCCTGCGGGTTCGGGTAGTCGCCCCAGCCGTTGAAGTGCGTGGACGTATGCAGCGGCTGCGCGCCGTCGCCGACGAAGTGCGACAGGTCGCCGATCGTGGCCAGGATCAGCGCCTCGCGGCGCAGCCGGTCGGCCTTGAACCAGGCGCGGTTCTTCTTCCACCTCGGGTTCTTCTCGGCCGCGCTCAGCACGCGCCAGTAGGCGAAGTCGCTGGAGAGCTGCTGCCATCGGTCGACGATCGCGAAGTGCAGGTAGCCGGCTTTGGCCGTGTCCAGCTTGTGCGCCGCCAGCTGGGTCTCGTACTCGGCTCGTGTCGCCGGCATCGGCAGGAAGGCCGGGCCGCCCAGGACCGTGCCGTCGTCGTGGATGTCGACGAAGTGCGCGGCGTCGCGATCACTGTCGTGGATCTTGCCCGCACCCTTGGAGCGGTCAGGCTCCCGCGACAGCTCGCCGATCGCCTCGATGGCCGTCTTGGACTGTAGGAACCCGGGCAGCTCGGACGGCAGCGCCTGGGCCGCCGCCCGGCCCACGACCCGGTGGCCCGTGCCGCCCCAAGCAAGCGCGGCGTTTGGGCTGATGGCGACAGCGGCGGCGAGCGCCAGCGGGACGAGACGTTTCATGCGCTTCGTTTGCGGGCTCGCAAGCGCGAACGCAAGCGGGTCACGCAACCTTCACCAGGGCGCCGTTCAGGCGATCTTGAAGGCCTGCTCCACCCTGGCGATCCACGCCTGCACCCGCGGGTAGTCGGCGAGGCGGAAGCCGCCATCCTCCGCCATGCGCGTGTAGGCGACGAGTGAGATGTCGGCGAGCGTCGGCCGGCCTCCCACGAGGAACGGCGTGGTCGCCAGGCCGTCCTCCAGCCGCTGCAGCGCCGCCTTGCCGCGCTCGACGATCCGCGGCTCCAGCTCCGAGACCAGCTTGCCCTGGTAGCGCACCTGGAAGCGGGCGACGGCGACATAGGGCTCGTGGCTGTACTGTTCCCAGAACAGCCACTCCAGCATCTTGGCCCGGTCGTACGGGTCCGTTGGGATCAGGTCCGAGCCCTCCGCCAGGTGGAGGATGACCGCATTCGACTGCGCCAGCGGACGTCGCTCGTCGAGGATCACGACGGGCACCTGACCGGCTGGATTGAGCGCCAGGAACTCCGGCGTGCGGCTCTCGCCCTTCATGATGTCGAGCTCGATCCAACGGTAGGGAATCCCCAGGTGATCCGCCGTCCAGCGGATCTTCAGGCAGTTTCCGGACTTCGAGTCGCCGTAGATTTCCATGTCGATCCCTCCCGCTGGCGAGCTGCGCTGTGGGCGGAATCCTGAAGGGGATCAAGCGATGCTGTCTCACCGCGGCCGTGAGGAAATCTAACAGGCGTGCGGCGAATGGGCGTCCCGGGGTTGCCCTGGGCGGCTTCAGCCGGTACGAGTCCGGTCAACCAGTTCAACGACGAAGGAGGACGCCGTCCATGCGACGCCGCCTCGCCGCCCTGGCAAGTCTTTCCCTCATCCTCACGGCAACCAACGCGCAAGCCGCGTCGAATGATCCCGTGGGCGACCTGATCGGTTCGGTGATGACCGGCAATCTGCCAGGCGCTCCGGTCTTCAACCTCAAGGCCACGCTCTACCATGCCGGCGCCAGGGGCGTGGGCGCCCTGGACAGCCTGGGCTGCAAGGTCGTCGCCATGCGCACCGTCGCGGTCGACAAGAACGTCATCCCCCGCCGCACGGTGCTGTTCATCAAGGAAACCGTCGGCGTGAAGATGCCGGACGGCAAGGTTCACGACGGCTACTGGTACGCCTCCGACGTGGGCGGCGCCATCAAGGGCGAGCGCATCGACCTCTACACGGGCCACGGCTCGGCCTCGATGAAGCCGGTGAAGAACCTCAGCCTCGCGAAGATCTCCGCGGTGAAGGTCGGGACGTTCAAGGGCTGCCCGCCGGCCTAGGCGCCGCCGGCCGGGCAGACCCGCGATGCGGGCTTCAACGGGAAGTCCGGGTGTATGCTGAACTGATATACCAACCTCTCGGGTCGTTCCGGCAGGATCTGGTGCACCGTCAGGTCCCGATCGAGCCGGAAGCCGAACGTGTTCAGCTTGTACTTCTGCTCGTAGGCGAGCGGCGGCACGTCGTATGTGACCTCACATCCGCCGATCTGAACCCGCAGGCTCCCGTCAGGATATGAGAGCGCCTTCACGTACCGGAAGGTCTCGCCGGCCCCAGGCTTGATCGAGACGATCTTCTCGACCCAGCCGCTTTCCCCTTCACGGCGAGACGCTCGAACGCGAAGCTCCATGCCGGAATTGTTGAGCACATATATCGCCGGCGAGGGCTGGCAGCCGGCCATCAGCAAAGCCAAGCCTGTGATCGCTATGCGTCGCTTCATCGCTTCCGCGGCCCCCACGGAGTCGGCGGGGTGCTGCGCGGGCCTTGCTCATTCCAGTTGTGGGCGCCGTGCCAATCGCGGTCTCTGAGGAGCCCGTTAAGCCCGCCGAGTAAGTTGGATGGCAGATAGAAAGGACCTAGTTGCTGCCCCTGCAGCGTGTGGCTGCGCTCATGCCCGAGATACGGCGCATCGTACGGGCTATAAGGGTCATCCTTGTACGTGATGGTGTTCCCGAGTGTTATCGCGCCCACGCCGCCCAGTGGATTGTTCACGAACTGCACCGCGTTGTTGCCGACCTGAATGCGCGGATCCGGCTGGTCGCCCGGGCGCAGCCGGTTCGCCTGCCCGGCCGCGTAGCCCGCCAAGCCATAGGCTAGGCCCAGCGCGGTGTTCGGGGACGACCACACCTTGCCGGCTATGTCTCGCATATCGAGCCGGCGGTCCTTCTTCTTGGGCGCCTTGGCGAGTTCGCCTTGCTCCCGCACCGACAAGGAGTACTCGTCGCGTCGTTCATCCAAACCCCGAACCGACCGTCGCTCGTCCGCCACCTCGCTCTCCCATCAGACCGTCGCCAGCAGGAAGCCTCGCATCGGAGTCTCCGAAAGTCAAGAACAAACTGGGAACATACATCGGCCTGTACGCGGTGACCGGCGCCCCCGGAGCCGGAAAGACCACCCTGCTCCGCCACCTCACCGGCCTCGGCCACAAGGTTGCTCCCGAGAGCGCCCGAGCGGTCATCCAAACGTGCGGCGGCCGGCCGGAGCCTGAACGCTTCTGCGAGTTGATCCTCCAACAGGACCTATCGACCTACGCCGCGGCGTCGGGCCTCACCTTCTTCGATCGGACCCTGGTGGACGCCTGGGCGACCTTCCGCGCCTACGGCCTTGCGCCCTCGCCGGCGGCCGATGACGCCGTCCGCGCGCATCGCTACGCGCCGCGGGCGTTCATCGCTCCGCCGTGGAAGGCGATCTACGTCCAGGACGCCGAGCGCGACCAGACCTGGCCCGAAGCCGTGCGCGCCTACGAAGCCTGCGCCGCGGCATACCTCGCGCAGGGCTACGAACTGGTGGAACTGCCGTTGGCGGACGTGGAGACCCGCGCCGCCTTCGTCCTCGATGCGACGGCCTAGGTCTCGACGAACGCCTTCTCGAGCACGAAGTCGCCCGGCTGGGCGATCGAGCCTTCCTCGAAGCCGCGGTCCAGCAACTGCTGCTTCAGGTCGGCCAGCACCGAGGGGCCGCCGCACAGCATCACCCGGTCCACCGCCGGGTCGAACGGCGGCGTGCCGAGGTCTTCGAACACCTTGCCGCTCGCGATCAGGTCGGTGATCCGGCCGCGGGTCTTGAAGTCCTCGCGGGTGACCGTCGGATAGTACTTCAGCTTCGAGCCGATCAGCTCGCCCAGGATCTCGTCGTTGGGCAGTTCATGCTCGAACAGGTCGCGGTAGTTCAGGTCGGCGACGTTGCGCACCGTGTGGGTGACGATCACCTCGTCGAAGCGCTCATAGACTTCCGGATCGCGCGCGAGCGACAGCCAGGGCGCGAGCCCGGTGCCGGTGCCCAGCATCCACAGACGCTTGCCGGGCTTCAGCCCGTCCAGCACCAGCGTGCCCGTCGGTTTGCGGCCGATCAGCACCTCGTCGCCAACCTGGATCTTCTGCAGGCGCGAGGTCAGCGGACCGTCCGGCACCTTGATCGAATAGAACTCCAGCTCCTCATGCCAGGACGGCGAGGCGATGGAATAGGCGCGCACCAGCGGCTTGCCGTCTTCCTTGGTCAGGCCGACCATCACGAACTGGCCGCTGGCGAAGCGGAAGCCCGGGTCGCGCGTCGTGCGGAACGAGAACAGGCTGTCGGTCCAGTGCTGGACCCAGGTCACCTTCTCCACGAAGAAGGCGCCGCTGGCCTTCTGGGCCGGCGCTGCGGCCACGGAAACGTCGTTCATCGGCTCTCTCTTCAGGCGTCGGCTAGATGTCGCCGCCCACATTGTTCGCGGCGCCCGGCGCGCGGACCAGATGTATGCCGCATTCGGTCTTGTCCAACCCTTTCCAGCGGCCGGCGCGGACGTCCTCGCCCTCCTCCACCGGCTGGGTGCAGGGCCAGCAGCCGATCGAGGGGAAGCCCTGGGCGACCAGAGGATGGGCCGGCAGCTCGTGCTCGGCGGCGTAGGCGTCGAGGTCTTCCTTGCCCCAGTTGGCCAGGGGATTGAACTTCACCTTGCCGTCGGCGTGCTCGACCACCGGCAGGTGCAGGCGGTCGCCGCCGTGGAAGCGCTTGCGGCCCGTCACCCAGGCGTCGAAGCCTTCGATCGCGCGATCCAGCGGCAGCACCTTGCGGACATGGCAGCAGGCGTCGGTGTCGCTCTGCCACAGCTTGTTCTGCGGATCGGCGGTGGCGAGGTCCTGGTAGGCCGGACGCAGGTCGCGCACGTCGGTCAGGCCCAGGCGCCTGGCGAGGTCGCGGCGGTAATCCAGGGTCTGGCCGAACAGCATGCCGGTATCGAGGAACAGCACCGGGATCGCCGGGTTCACCTGGGCGGCGATGTCCAGCAGCACGGCCGACTCGGCGCCGAACGACGAGACCAGGGCCAGCTTGTCGCCGAAGGTCTCATAGGCCGCTTCCACGATGGTCCGCGGATGCGCGCGGCGCAGTTCCGCATCCAGCCGCTGGACCAGCGTCTGTGAGGCGGGGGCATCGTAGGCAAGGCTCATGACCGGCGCTCCACGAAGGCGGGGATGCGCGTGTCGGCCGCACGCTGGTAGACATGGCGGTAGCGTCGGGCGGCGGCGTCCCACTCCTGGGAATTGGCGCCGTCGGCCGGTTCGAAGGCGTCGAACCCGCAGCGGACCATGAAGCCCGCCTGCTCGCGCAGCACGTCGCCCACGGCGCGCACCTCGCCCTTGAAGCCGAAGCGTTCGCGCAGCAGGCGCGCGTTCGTATAGGGCCGGCCGTCCCGGTACTTCGGGAATTCCAGCGCGACCACGGCGATCCGCGGCAGGTCGTAGGTCAGCGCCTCGACCTCCTCTTCGCTGGTCAGCCGCACGCCGACCTTGCGGCCCTCGTGGATCAGCCGGTCTCCGTCGGCCTGAAACCGCGTCAGCGAGATGATCACGTCGCCCGTCGCCAGCTCCTGATCGTCGGCCACATCGGTGAAGGCGTCCTCCACCGGCTCGGCCCGGCCTTCGCGCCACCTAATGAGCGTCGGCATAGACAGCCTCCTTGAAGGGCGCGACGCCCGTACGGCGGAAGGTGTCGAGGAACCGCTCGCCCTCGGCCCGCTCGCGCAGGTAGACGTCGACCAGCGTATCCACCGCATCGGCGACGCGGTCGTAAGGCAGGGCCGGCCCCAGGATCGCGCCCAGGGAGGCGTCCTCAGCCCCCGAGCCGCCCAGGGTCAGCTGGTAGAACTCCTCGCCCTTCTTATCGACGCCCAGGATGCCGATGTGGCCGACGTGATGGTGGCCGCAGGCGTTGATGCAGCCCGAGATCTTGATCTTCAGCTCGCCGATCAGCTCGGCGCGCTCCTCGTCGCGGAACTTCTCGGCGATGTTCTGGGCCACCGGGATCGCCCGGGCGTTGGCCAGGGCGCAGTAGTCCAGCCCCGGGCAAGCGATGATGTCGCTGACCAGGTTGATGTTCGGTGTCGCCAGCCCTGCGTCGCGCAGCGCCGCCCACACCGCCGGCACGTCGTCCAGCTTCACGTGCGGCAGCACCAGGTTCTGCTCGTGCGTCACCCGGATGTCGCCCTGCCCGTAGCGTTCGGCCAGGTCTGCGACCACGTCCATCTGGTCGGCGGTCGCGTCGCCGGGCGTGTCGCCGATGCCCTTCAGGCTGATCTCGACAATGCCGTAGCCCGGCTTCTTGTGCGGCTTCAGGTTGTTGCGAACGAAGCGGGCGAACGCGGCGTTGCCCGCCTTCTCCGCCTCCAGCGCCTCGGACTGCACAGGCAGGCTGTCGAAGCCGGTGGGCGCGAAGGCGCCGCGGATGCGGGCCAGTTCGGTATCGGGCAGGTCCGCGCCCTCGCCCATCTTCAGCCACTCGGCGTCCACCTGGCGGGTGAACTCCTCGACCCCCAGCGCGGCCACCAGGATCTTGATGCGGGCCTTGTAGATGTTGTCCCGGCGTCCGTGGCGGTTGTAGACGCGCAGGATCGCTTCCAGGTAGCTCATCAGCCGGTTGACCGGCAGGAACTCCCGGATGGTCGGGCCGATGTGCGGCGTGCGGCCCATGCCGCCGCCGACGATCACCTCGAAGCCCAGCGCGCCGTCGCGGGCCCGCTTCAGGACCAGGCCGATGTCGTGCACGCGCGCCGCCGTACGGTCCTTCGGCGCGGCGGTCACCGCGATCTTGAACTTCCGCGGCAGGAAGCTGAACTCCGGGTGGAAGGTCGACCACTGGCGGATCGCCTCGGCCCACACCCGCGGATCGTCCACTTCCTCGGCCGTCGCCCCGGCATACGGGTCGGCGGTGACGTTGCGGATGCAGTTCCCAGAGGTCTGGATGGCGTGCATGTCGACGCTGGCCAGGTGGTCCAGGATGTCCGGCGCGTCGCGCAGCTTGATCCAGTGGAACTGCAGGTTCGTGCGTGTGGTGAAGTGGCCGTAGCCGCGGTCGTAGGTGCGCGCGATCCAGGCCAGCTTGCGCATCTGGGTCGGGTTCAGCGAGCCGTACGGGATGGCGATCCGCAGCATGTAGGCGTGGAGCTGCAGATAAAGGCCGTTCATCAGCCGCAGCGGCTTGAACTGGTCCTCGGTGAGCTCGCCGGCCAGACGCCGGCCCACCTGGCTGCGGAACTCCGCGGCCCGGTCGGCGAGCATCTCCTTGTCGATGGTGTCGTAGCGGTACATGCGACTACTTCCGCTTGATCAGGTTCACACGGCCGGTGGACCGGGCCGCGCCGTGGGCGTGTTGCAGGGCCTCGATCACCGCCCCGCCCTCGGCCTGCTTGCCGTGAGCCAGGTGGTTCGTGGGCCCCAGCGCCCGGATCCGCTCGCGATAGGACAGCGGCGCCCAGATGCCCTCGGCCTCCACGAGGTCGATCAGATAGACGTCGACCGCCACGGTGGGCTGGTTCTTGCCGTGGGCCTCCGCCGCCGTCGCCGCCTCTTCGTCCGAGAACAGCTCGGCGTCAGCGAAGCGTTCGACCCACTGGCCGGACTTCCAGAACACCACTTCGCCATCGGTCAGGCGGTTTGCCGTCAGCGCCTTCATGACTGGGCCTCGCGGATGAGGGTTTCGACGACCTGTTCGCCTGAGGTCGCCAGGGCCATGGCTTCGCCCACGATGAGCAGCGCGGGACCGTTCAGGGCCGATGCGGCTTCGGCGAGACCGGCCAGCGTGGCGACCACGCGACGCTCGTCGGCGCGCGAGGCGTTCTCCACGATCAGCGCAGGCGTCGAGGCGGCGCGGCCGGCCGCCATCAGGCGCGCGGCGATCGCGGTCGCCTGCGACAGGCCCATGTAGATCACGACCGTCTGATTGGGCCGCGCGAGGCTCGCCCAGTCGAGGTCGGGCTCGGCGCCCTGCGAGGCGTGGCCGGTGACGAAGGTCACCGCCTGGGCCGAGCCGCGGTGGGTCAGCGGCGCTCCGGCCGAGGCGCCGGCCGCCAGCGCCGCCGTAATCCCCGGAACGATATGGCAGTCCACGCCCGCATCGCGGCAGGCTTCCAGCTCCTCGCCGCCACGGCCGAAGATGAAGGGGTCGCCACCCTTCAGCCGCACCACCGTCAGGCCTTCGAGCGCGAAGGCGACCAGCATGCGGTTGATCTCGTCCTGGCTGTAGGAGTGACGCGACTTGCGCTTGGCGACGCTGATGCGGCGCGCCTCGGGGGGCGCCAGCGCCAGGATCTCGTCCGACACCAGGCCGTCGTGCACCACCACCTGCGCGGTCTGCAGCGCCTTCAGCGCCTTGATCGTGAGCAGGTCAGGATCGCCGGGGCCTGCGCCCACCAGCCACACCTCGCCCACGCTTTTGCGCCGGGGGCCGCCGTCCAGAACGACCAGTCGGTGCGTCCGCCGCGTCTTGCCGTTCGCTGAGGCCATATTTTAGGTTCTCTAAAAGCGCTGTACTCTGGAATCAGGACGGGACGGACTTGCGCCCGTCCCGCCGACCGTCCACCGGTGAAAAGGGCCGATACACCTGCGGACGCTTGCAATAAGGGTCCGGACCGCCCAATTCGCAACCCAAGGACTTCTGCCGGGGCTGTCAGAGATTCTTCTATGGACCGTAACAACCAGCGACGCCGGCTTCCGCCGCTCAATGCCTTGCGCGCCTTCGAAGCGGCCGCGCGGCACCTGAACTTCAGCCGGGCGGCGGACGAGCTGGCGGTCACGCCCGGCGCCGTCTCCCAGCAGATCCAGAACCTCGAGGACTACGTCGGCGCCGCCCTGTTCAAGCGCACGCCCAAGGGCCTGCTGCTGACCGACGCGGCCCAGACCGCCCTTCCCGCCCTCCGCGAAGCCTTCGACCGTCTGGCCGAGGCTGCCAGCCTGCTCACCGCCGCCGTCGACGGCCGTCGCCTGACGATCACCGCCGCGCCGTCCTTCGCCGCCAAGTGGCTGGTGCCGAGGCTGGGCGCCTTCGAGCGCGTCCATCCGCAGGTCGACGTCTGGCTATCGGCCGGCATGGAGCTCGTTGACCTCACCGCCGGGGAGGTCGACCTCGCCATCCGCTATGGCGCGGGACGCTATCCCGGCCTCGAGGTCCGCCGCCTGATGAGCGAGACCGTGATCCCGGTGATCAGCCCCGATCTCCTGGCCCAGCAGCCTCTGGAGACGCCCGAGGACCTCGCCAACCACGTCCTGCTGCACGACGGCTCGCCCGACCCGGACGATTCCTGCCCCGACTGGTCGATGTGGCTCACCGCCCGCGGGCTCCGCGGCATCGACGGCCAGCGCGGCCCGCGCTTCAACCAATCCAGCCTGGTGATCGAGGCGGCCGCCAACGGCCGCGGCGTGGCGCTGGCCAAACGCGCGCTAGCCCAGGCCGACCTGGAAGCCGGCCGCCTCGTGGCGCCTTTGCAGATCGCCACGGCCGTCGACTTCGCCTATTACCTCGTCCATCCCAAGGCCAAGGGTCGGCTGCCGCAGGTGAAAGCCTTCATCGGCTGGATCGAAGCGGAGGCGCAGGCGCACGAAGCGGCGCTCGCAGCCATCGACAACGGCGCCGGCATCTGACGATCAGACGAGACGAATGACGACTGCTATCGACGACCGCCCGCGTCCCGCGGACTGCACCACCATGGCCGAGGTCCGCCAGGGCGTGGACGCCCTGGACCGCCAGCTCGTGGCCCTGCTGCTCGAGCGCCAGGGCTACATGGACGCCGCCGCCCGCATCAAGCAGGACCGCGACACGGTCCGCGACAACGCCCGCGTCGAGGACGTGGTCGCCAAGGTGAAGGCCGAGGCTCGCCGGATCGGCCTCTCCGAAGAGATCGCCGAACCCGTATGGCGCACGCTGATCGAGCAGTGCATCCGCTACGAGTTCGGCGTCTGGGATCGGCTGCGGGCCTAGGCCAGCTCTTCGACCGGGAACGCGCCCGCCAGATAGTCCAGCTTGCCCAGCGGCACACCCTGCTGGCGCAGCAGCGCGTAAGCCATGGTCACGTGGAAGAAGAAGTTCGGCAGCGAGAACTTCAGCAGGAAGTCGCGGCCGCTGAACTTGATGGTCCGGTTCGGCATCGGCAGCTCGATCGTGGCGTCCTCCCGGCCATTGACCTGCTCCGGCTTCACGCTCTCGACGAAGGCGATCGTCTTCTCGATCCGCTCGCGCAGCTCGGGGAAGGTCGTCTCCACGTCGGGAAAGCTGGGCGGCGTCTGGCCGGAAAGGCGCGCCGCGCCGTTCTTGGCCGCGTCCGACGCCATGTGGATCTGCCGGTTGAACGGCAGCATGTCCTCGATCAGCCGCACGTCGGCGTAGGTGTTGGGATCCTTGGCCTCGGCCCTGGCGTGCGCCTCGGCCTTGTCGACGATGGCCAGAAGGTTGCGCAGCATCTGCAGATAGACGGGGATCGACGCTTCATGGAGCGACAGGGACATTGGGACGCCTCCTCACGGCCAAGGTTTGAGCCCTGCCACATAGGCATGCGGCCGGGACGTCGCTAGCCGCCTCCGATGCGCGTCAGATAGCCCTCGATCGCCGCGATCGCCTCCTCGAGTTCGACCCGGACGGGGCCCAGCATCTCCGGCCCGTCGAACTCGGCCCTGCTGGCCGCCTCGCCGAGGCGTCGCGCCCCGATGCCCAGGGCCGAGCCCTTGATGGTATGGGCGACCTCGCGCTGGTCGACATCCGACGCGGCCAGCGCCTCGACCCAGCCGACCGCCTGTTCCCGGAAGGTGGCGAGCACCTCGGCGATCACCTGCTGGTCGCCGGCGCAGAAGCCTTCGAGGTAGCCGAAATCGACCGCGCCATCCTCTTCAGCACCCGTCGCCAAAGTCTTTCTCCTGAAGCGCCTTGCCAAGCGAAGGAATTTGCGTATTTTCCGCGCCCTCGCCGCCGGGCCTGTGAAGGCCTCGGAGCCGGGACGGGTGTATAGCTCAGTTGGTAGAGCAGCTGACTCTTAATCAGCGGGTCCAAGGTTCGAATCCTTGTACACCCACCATTATTTTCCTCGACTTTTTGCCTTCCTGAGGCGGCAGCGAAGCGGCTGTCCGCGGGAGCCCGACAGCGAAGAGTCGGCCTGCGGAACCGCGGCGGCGGATCGACGTGGATCAGGCCTGCGCCGCGTCGGCATAGCCTGCGTAGGAATGCTTCAGCGTGGCGTGGTTCAGCAGCATCTCGGCCACGAGCTTCGTTCCGCTGGCGTCGAACACGCGCGTCCGCACCCAGTAGGATTCGGTCCGCTTGCTTTCGGACAGGGCCACCACCTCGCGCCGTAGGACGTATTCCTCACCGACGAACAGCGGGCCGTCGATCAGCCGGATCTCCTGATCGGCGAAGAGGCCAACGGCAGGCCCTTTCACCGGCAGCGCCGCGTCGCGGCTGGTGTACTCGAACAGCACGCTGAGCATCTCGAAGGGAATGATCGGGCGGCCCCAGGGCGAGGCGTTCGCGTCGGAGAACCAGGGCGAGTTCTCGGTGATGGCCGCCAGCTTCTGGTTCAGGCTGAAAGGATACAGCGCGCCCATGTTCTGGTCGGGATCCATGCGCACGCGCTCGTCGCGGGCGCCGGTCATGCCGACCTTCAGGTCCTCCAGGATCAGCAGCTTGCCCGGCGGACGCAGCGCCGCCATCCGCGTCTCCAGAAGGGTCGGCCCGGCGTCCGGGCCGATGCTGGCGCTGGCCTCCAGGACAGGCGTGCCGTCGGCCTTCTCGGCCCAGATGCGGGTCGAGACGGCGCCTTCCGCCGGCAGTTCGGCGAACGCGCGGACCTCCTCGCCTTCCACGACCATGTTCAGGAAGTGCGCCGAGATGCAGCCGCGTTCGAACCAGGCCTGCCCCCAGATCTTCGCAAGCAGGGGCTGAAACTGGCTGAAGTGCGTCGGCCCCTCGATGGGCCCGGCGCGGAACCCCAGCTTCTCGGCCATGGCGTCGTCGTGGATCGACGTATGGCCGCCGTAGGCCTGGTCCGCCAGCATCTGGCGCGGCTTGCGGAGCGGCCCGGCGAGGCTGAGGGGCGTAGCGAAACTCATCTGCATCTCCAATGGCGGCCTGCGCGCGCTCAGTCGTCCTTCTCCACCTCGCGCTCCGACTCGCTGTCGCGAAGCAGCCGCTCGGTGAGCATCTCCTTGTACCAGTGCAGGAGGTCGAGGCCGGGTTTGATGGCGTCGGCGTCCTTGGAGAACATGAGCAGGATCGACAGGCCCTGCATGGCGGCGCGGTTGAGCTGGGACATGGCCTCGACCGTCGCCCGGTCGGTGATCCCCGCCTGCTGCGCCGTCTCCCAGGTGCCCTCGCGCTGGGAACGGGCCAGCTCGTCCGCCAGGGCCGGGAAACGCTCGCCCAGTTCAGGGTCCGAGCGACTGGCCATCATGATCTCCAGCAGCGCGATCGCCGCCGGCTGGCTCAGCGCCTCCCACGTCACGTCGGTCAGGCCGATGAAGCGCTCCCGCCCCCGCGGATAGGCCTTCAGCGCCTGGCGGAAGAAGGCGTTCTGCTTCTCCACCACGTACTGCGCCACCGCCAGCATGAGATCCACCTTGGTCCCAAACTGGTGAAGCATCGCGCCGCGGCTGAAGCCCGCCTCCTCCGCGACCAGCGTCGTCGTCGTCGCCGCGTAGCCGTACTTGTGCAGGCAGAAGATCGCGGCCTCTATCAGACGCTCCTGCGTCGCCGCGCTCCGCTCCTCGTGGGTCAGGTGCGTCCGCCCCCGCCGCCGATCCACCTTGAGTCGATCCGCCATTCCGTCTCGCCCCGCAGCCTTCTCGTGTGATTGTAGAGGCGACAGGCAACCTCCTCCTGGCAGTCGAGCATTACGGCGCTTGCGCCGCAAGCCGATCGCCTCGGGCGTCATTCCCCTTCCGCCTGCGGCGCCAGCCGCTCGGTCAGCACCGCCTTGTGGCTCCGCAGGAGGTCGAGGCCGGGTTTGATGGCGTCGGCGTCCTTGGAGAACATGAGCAGGATGGACAGGCCCTGCATGGCGGCGCGGTTGAGCTGGGACATGGCTTCCACCGTCGCCCGGTCGGTGATCCCCGCCTGCTGCGCCGTCTCCCAGGTGCCTTCGCGCTGGGATCGGGCCAGCTCGTCCGCCAGGGCCGGGAAACGCTCGCCCAGCTCAGGGTCCGACCGGCTGGCCATCATGATCTCCAGCAGCGCAATCGCCGCCGGCTGGCTCAGCGCCTCCCACGTCACGTCGGTCAGCCCGATGAAGCGCTCCCGCCCTCGAGGATAGGCCTTCAGCGCCTGGCGGAAGAAGGCGTTCTGCTTCTCCACCACGTACTGCGCCACCGCCAGCATGAGATCCACCTTGGTCCCAAACTGGTGAAGCATCGCGCCGCGGCTGAAGCCCGCCTCCTCCGCGACCAGCGTCGTCGTCGTCGCCGCGTAGCCGTACTTGTGCAGGCAGAAGATCGCGGCCTCTATCAGACGCTCCTGCGTCGCCGCGCTCCGCTCCTCGTGGGTCAGGTGCGTCCGCCCCCGCCGCCGATCCACCGTCCGCTGCTCCGTCAAACGCCCGGCGCAAGCTGGGGCGGCCAAAAGATACATTCATGTATGCACGTACAGGATTGACTGTAAATGTACGGCAAAGCCATAGTCGCGGCCTCGGGTCCGCAGGGCCCGCGGGAAAGGCGGTCACAGAACCGCCGAGCCGGCCTCAGGGCCGGAGGGAAACGCAAGGGAGGGGTCTCTCGATGTCGGCCATTCGTCTCGCCGCGAGCGCGTCCGCGCTCGCGCTCGGTTTCGCGCTCGCCGGAACCGCCACCGCCCAGGAGGCCGCGGAGGTCGACGAGGTCGTCGTCACCGGCACCCTGCTGCAGGGCGCCATGAAGACGGGCGCGCTCCCCGTCCAGGTGCTCGGCGCCGAGGAACTGAAGAAGCGGGGCGACCCCTCCACGCTGGAGCTGATCAAGACGATCCCGGCGGTGGGGGCGACGATCGGGGAAACCAATCGCCTGAACGGACAGAACGCGGGCGGCTACAGCATCAACCTGCGGGGCCTAGGCGCCGACAAGACCCTGGTGCTCCTGAACGGACGGCGGATGCCGACCATCCAGCTGATCGACGGCGGGGCCGTCGACGCCGCGCTCATGCCGAGCGCCGCTCTTGGCCGGGTGGAGGTGCTCACGGATGGTGCGGCTGCGACCTACGGTTCGGACGCGATGGGTGGGGTGGTCAACTTCATCACCCGCACAAACCAGAACGACTTCCGGATCGACGGGAACTACAGCTACATCCGCGGCTCGGAAGGCGACTACACGCTCAACACCTCGTGGGGACGCTCGGGCGACTGGGGCAACGTGCTCCTCGCGGGCAGCTATTATCACCGCTCCGAACTGGGGCAGGATCAGCGGGGGTGGGCGATCCGCCCCTTCACCCTCGATCCCCAGAACGGCTGGGCGGCGAGCGGCAATCCCGGCTCCTATCTCACCGGAGCGGCGCGCACCCAGGCCGGGTTCAACTCGGCGTTCCTGGATCCCGGTTGCGCGCCGCTCGGCGGGCTGGTGACGGGCACGGGCAACAGCGCGCGCTGCCAGTATCACAACGCCCGCTTCAACAACCTCGTGGACGACACCGACGGCTATTCGGTGTTCGGCCAGGTCACGGTGGAGCTGCCGGCCGAACAGCAGTTCCACAGCGAGGTCCTGGTCGCCGGCCACGTCGTTCCCCATGACGTGCAGCAGCCGAGCTACGCGCCAAGCAACTTCCCGCTCTCGGTGCAGAACGGCGGCAACAACCCGTTCCCGGCGCCTCCGGGGACGGACGGCATCCGGGGCTACTTCATCCCTGCGAACCACCCGGGCCTGCAGACGCTGATCGCGCTGAACCCCGGCGCCTTCACCAGCGCCCAGCTCGCCAACATCCAGGCCAACGGCGTGCTGACGAACAGCGCCGCCGGGGCCTGGCGCCCCTACGGCTACGGCGGCAATCCGCTCACCGGCGACGCTTTCCGATCGAACCGGACCGGGCGCTCGTTCCGGGTGTCCGGCGGCTTCAGCGGCGCCCTGCCCCTGGGCATGAAGTACGACACCGCCCTCACGTACGGTGAATACCGGTTCAGCCGACGCACCTCGGAAATGTCGGTCGAGAACCTGCAATGGGCGCTCCTGGGGCTGGGCGGCTTCGGCTGTACGCCCGGCGGAACGAACCCGGCCACGAGCACGCCCGGCCAGGGTCCCTGCCTCTGGTTCAACCCGTTCTCGACCGGCATCGCGAGCAACGCGCAGACCGGCCAGGTGAATCCGCAATACGCCCAGGCCGTCGCGCGCGACCCGCGGGTCGTCAATTCGGAGGAGGTCGCCCGCTTCCTCGAGCCCTACGGCTACAATTTCAAGGACATCAACCGCACCATCGTCGCCGACGCGACCCTGACCGGCGAGGTCCCGCTGGAACTCTGGGCCGGGCGCAACGTCGCCTGGGCTGTCGGCGCCCAGTACATCTGGACGCAGGACGTGAAGGAGGTGCCGGCGGAGACCAACTTCAACTCCGCGCCCTGCCCGATGAAGGGTGTCACCACCTGCATCGCGAAGACCGGCCCCCTGACCTTCTTCGGCGCAGTTCCGCCCTACGATCTGAAGTCCGAGCGCTGGGCGGTGTTCGGCGAGCTGTTTCTGCCGATCACGGACAGCCTGGAGGCGCAGCTCGCAGTCCGCCACGAAGACCTGGGCGACATCGGCACGACGACGAACCCCAAAGCCTCGCTGCGCTGGCAGGCGACCGAATGGCTCGCCCTCCGCGGCTCGGCCGGCACGACGTTCAAGGCGCCCTACCCCACGCGGACGACGGGTCTCGTCACCTCCGGCGGCGTCGTGGCCCAGCTCGGCGTCTATAAGGCCACCGACACCGTCGGAAACCCCGATCTGAAGCCCGAGAAGGCCGACAACTTCAGCGCCGGCGGCATCCTGACCGTGGGCGGCCTCACCGCCACGGTGGACTACTACCTGATCAAGCTGAAGGGGGTGATCGAGGGAGACACCGCCGCCAATCTGATCAGCACGTTCTTCGGCTCCTCGGTGAGCAGCCCCAACAAGTGCAGCTCAGACCCGAACAATCCCTACTGGGCGCTGCAACAGCGCTTCACCTTCACAGGCGGCGTCGGCGATCCGGCCACCTGCGCGCTGCAGAACCTGCAGCGCACCCGTCTGACCTACGACAACAAGCAGGACTACACGGTGTCCGGCCTCGACGTGGTCTTGGACTACCGGATCCCGGACGTCCTCTGGGACGGCGACGTCAGGGTGGGCGGCGACCTCAACTACGTCTTCAAGTACCGCGGCTCCGGCAGCTACACGGAAGGCATCCTGATCACCCAGGGTCGGGACTACGCCGGCACCACCAACTTCAACGCCGTTCCGCGCTGGAAGGCCAATGCCTTCGCCGAGTACTCGCGCGGCCCGGACAACCTGCGCGTGACGGTCCACTACATCGACGGAATGACCAACGACAGCCCGTCGATCTTCCCGCCCACCGCGACCAACCGGTTCGCCGAGCACATGGAAGCCTGGATTCCGGTGGACGTCGTCTATCGCCGCGAGCTGCCGTGGGGCGACTCCGCTGTCACGCTGGCGATCCTCAACGTCTTCGACCGCGACCCGCCGCCCATGCGCCAGGACTTCGCCTACAATACCTACACGGCGAACCCCCTCGGCCGCGTCTTCCGCATCGGCTTCGCCAAGACCTTCTGAGATCCGGGCGCACTTCCTCCCTAGCCCGACTGGCCGGTCCGCCCTGCGGACCGGCCGCTTTCGTTGGCCGCGGTACATCTTGCGGGCTCCGGCGAAGCCTCCTAGTTGTGCCCGAGAGGGGGGCCGCAACGTCATCGTGACTCCGGCCGGACGGCGCGGCGAAAACGGCGTCGCGGGAAGGAACCTAGACGCTTGGCCCGAACGCAAGCGAAGAAGCCGACGCCCAAGCCCCGGTCGCGCCGCACCAACGCCGAACGCAGCGCAACCACCCGCGCCAAGCTGATCGAGACGACGATCGCGTGCCTGCACGAGCTCGGCTACTCGGCCACCACGACCCTCGAGATCGCGGCGCGGGCCGAGGTGACCCGTGGGGCGATTCTCCACCACTTCCCGACCAAGGTGGACCTGATCCTCGCAGTCGCGTCCCACATCGCCGACGCCCAGTTCCGCGATCGTCGGCGGGCGCTGATGGCCGTGCCCCGGGGCTACGAGCGCTTCATGGCGCTGACCGAGGTCACCTGGCGCTCCAGCATCGAGCCCCCGGCCATCGCGCTCCTCGAGATCATGGTCGGCAGCCGCAGCGACCCCGCCCTGGCCGAGGAGCTGCCGCGCCTCATGGCGCAGATCGAGCGACGCCACCAGGAGGGTGTTTGGGAGATCGCCGTCGACGCGGGGATCACCGACCACGAGACCATCCACGCCATGGTGACCCTGCACATCGCCGCCATGCAGGGCCTCTCGATCCGTCTGATGCACTCGAACGACCGCAGTCAGCTCGAGCCGCCGATCGAGCTTCTGAAGATGTACCGGGCGTTCCTAACCCAGCACCTCATCGACAAGGCCCGCTCCGATTCCTCCTGAGGCGGGCCCTACCCCCGCGTCGGACAGGCGCCCCAAAACATACATTCAAGAATGTATCTTGACAGCCGGCGCTGTGCTCCGCAGCCTTGCTTTGCGGTCCGGGCTCGACCTCGGCGCCGTCCAGACAAAGAACCGGGGGAGGATACCGATGGCTCGGCTCCATCAAGCCGCTCGCGCCCGCTGCTGGCTGCAATCGGCCAGCGCCATGGCTCTGCTGGCCGCGGGGCTCTGCCCCGGCGCCGCCTACGCTCAGGCCCCAGCCAGCGAACTCGGCGAAGTGGTGGTGACGGGCTCCCGCACCGCCCGCGACGGGTCGCAGGCGCCGACGCCGGTCACCGTCGTCGCGGCCGACGAGCTGGAGCGCTCCTCACCCCGCAACGTCGTCGAGGGCCTCATCAGCCTCCCCGCCTTCCGCGGATCGACGAGCACGAACACGCCGGCGCTGAGCACGGCCAACAACAACACGGGAAGCTTCCTCAACCTGCGAGGCCTAGGCGCGCAACGCACCCTTGTGCTGCTCGACGGCCGCCGCGTCGCGCCGGCGGCCAACAACGGGGCGACCAACTTCAACCTGCTGCCGCAATCGCTGATCAGCCGCGTGGACGTCGTCACCGGCGGGGCCTCGGCCGCCTACGGCTCGGACGCCGTCGCGGGCGTGGTCAACGTCGTGCTGCAGACGGACTTCGAGGGCCTGAAGGGCTCAGTCCAGGGCGGTCTGTCCAGCCATGACGACGTGGCCTCCCAGAAGATCAGCCTCACCGCCGGAGAAGGCTTCCTCGACGACCGCCTGCATGTCGTAGGCAGCCTGTTCTACAATCATACCGACGAGGTGCTGAGCGCGCTCGGAGCCCGCGACTGGGCCTCCGACGGCGACGGCCGACTGATCATCGGAACCGGCGCCGGGCAGTACAGCGCCATCTTCCGGAATGTGAACCAGAACAACTACAACGGCGGCGTCATTCTTCCCGGCACGGCGAACGGCCCCGCGAACCTCGTGGGTCCGAACGGCCTGTTCCCCACGGGCGTCAAGTTCCTGCCCGGCGGCGTGTCGTCGGTCTACAACCGGGGCACGAACGTCACCGCAAACAACGCGGTCGGCGGCGACGGCTCGCGCAACACCACCAGCCTGGCCGGCGGGCTCGAGCAGACCAGCGTGTTCGGCCGGGCGACCTACGACGTCAGCGAGGACCTGGAGATCTATGGCCAGGTGATGGGCGCGAGGGCGCGCAACATCTACCAGCCGTCGACGAACCAGAACGTGACGGCGACCGCGATCACCATCTTCGAGGGCAATCCATTCATTCCCGCGGACATCGCCGCCGCCCTGGCCGCCTCGGCGCCGACCACCACCGCCGGGACCGCCTGTGGCCGCGCAGCCGGGACGCCGACCGTGGGCCTGCGTTGCTTCAAGCTCTCGCGGATCCACCAGGAGGACGTCGGCGGTTTCAACCGCATCACCAACATCGCCAAGAACGAGACCATCGACGTGGTGGTGGGCTTCGACGCCCGCGTGTTCGGCGGCTACCGCCTGAGCGGCTACTACGAACACGGATACAACGACTACAAGACCCGCACCCACGACAACGCCAAGTGGGAGAACTTCTTCGCGGCGGTCGACGCCGTCCGCGATCCGGTGAGCGGCCAGATCGTGTGCCGCACGACGCTGACGAACCCCGGCCTTTATCCGGGCTGCACGCCGCTGAACCTGTTCGGCTTCGGCTCCCCGTCGCAGGAAGCGCTGCAGTACGCGTTCGTGACCAGCTGGTTCCGCACCGAGATCGAGCAGGACACCGCCGCCCTCGACCTGGCCGGCGAGCCCTTCAGCCTGCCGGCGGGACCCGTTGCGGTCGCCGTGGGCGCCGAGTACCGCCGCTTCCGGGTGGACCAGACCGCCGACCCCGGCAACAGCGAGATCAAGGACGGCACCGGCATCCGCGGGTTCCCCTCGTCTCTCGTCGGACTACCGGGCGCCTACAACTTCGGCAACGTGTCGGTGTTCGAAGGCGAGGTGAAGGTTAAGGAGCTCTACGCCGAGGCCACCATCCCCCTCGTGCGCGACGCGCCGCTGTTCCACAGCCTCGAGCTGAACGCCGCCGGTCGCTACACCCACTACAGCACCAGCGGCGGCGTCACGACGTACAAGCTGGGCGCCGTCTGGAGCCCGGTCGAGTCGGTCCGCTTCCGCGGCACCTATTCGCGCGACATCCGCGCGCCGAGTCCGATCGAGCTGTTCCAGGGCAACGGCCAGGGGGCCCAGACCGTCATCGACCCCTTCAACGGCAGCCAGACGTTCAACATCCTGGGCAGCGTGCGCGGCAATCCCGACCTGGATCCGGAGAAGGCCGACACCTTCGCCGCGGGCGTCGTCCTGCAGCCCGCCTTCCTCCCCGGCTTCACCGCCGCGATCGACTACTACGACATCACCGTGAAGGGTGCGATCGGGACCCTCACGACCCAGGTGACCGTCGACTCCTGCTTCCAGGGCAACGCGGCCCTCTGCTCCAACATCGTCCGCGACGCCAACGGCGTGATCATCTCGGTGCTGCAGCCCTACCTCAACCTTCAGAAGCTGAAGACCAGCGGGATCGACGTCGAGCTCAGCTACCGCACCGAGCTGCCGGGCGTGCCCGGCCGCTTCAACGCCCGCGCGCTGATCGGCTATCTCCACGAGTTCTCCACCCAGGCGCCGGGCTCGGCCACGCTCGACACCACGGGACAGGTCGGCTCGGGCGTGTCGAACCCCCGCTACCGCGCGCAGGCGGCGGTCGTCTGGGACAACGGTCCCCTGTCGCTCGGCGTAGAGGCCAACTTCATCGGCGCGGGGTATCAGAACAAGCAGCTGGCGGAAGCGCCCAACGGTCCCAACACCATCGTCGACAACCACGTGCCCGCGGTCACGACCTTCGACGTCAGCGGCCGCTACCGGTTCGGAGACCAGGACCAGTTCGAGGCGTTCGTCGTCGTGAACAACCTGTTCGACAAGGACCCGCCCGTCGCCCCCGGCACGAACTCGGCGAACTTCATCCAGACCAACTACGAGCTCTACGAGACGATCGGGCGCTACTACACCGCCGGCGTACGGTTCCGCTTCTGACGGCGGAAGCCGCGCCTGCCGGGACCCCCGGCGGGCGCGGCGCGTCATGGCCAGCCCGGGCGAACGCCGCGCGGCGCGTCAGACGGGCGGTCCGGGCTTCTTCTGGAAGAAAGCGGTGAAGTCGCCGTCGAGCCAGGTCTCCTGACCGGTCTCGCAGACGTTGCGCAACACCTGGGGCCCGACTTCGCGCAGACCCAGGCCCGGACGCGGTGTCACCAGGATGGGCGGATCGCCCGGCAGGTAGGCGAACTTGGTCCAGCCGGTGAAGGCGCTGGTCGCCGGATCCTTCACGTTCACCTCGCCGCAGAACACGATGCGGTCGTTGACCAGCTCGAAACGCTTGTAGTTGGCGCGCACGTTGCGGAACTGCGCCTCGCCGTAGTTCGGGATCTGCGTCTGGCCCTGCCGCGGCAGGGCCAGGGTGTTCGGCGCCTGGGTCGCGTAGGTCTTCGCCGCCTCGGCCATGTCGGCGGGATCGGACGCCAGCGCGGGCGTTGCCGCGGCGACGAGCGCCCCGGCCAGGACGAGACCGCGCCTCACGCCATGACCTCCGTGATCGGTTTGGACGTGGCCATCGAGCCGGTCCCGAACGTACCCACCGGCACGCCGACCAGCTGCTGAGCGGTCAGCGAGACCCGGGTGACGGGATCGGCGCCGACCTTGATGTGCTGGCCGCCCTTGTGCCGCCCGTTGGCGCCGCCGACCAGCAGCATGGGGATATTGTCGATCGAGTGGATCTTGGCCCAGCCCGTGTCGCTGTAGCCCAGCACCAGGGCGTGATCGAGCAGGGTGCCCTCGCCTTCCCTGATGCCCTCGAGCGTTTTCAGGAAGTGGCCGAAGCCGCCGACGCTGATGTCGGCCAGCTCGGACGAGATCGGCTGGTAGCCGAGCTTGCCGTCGATCGGCTCCTCGTGGGTGTGGGCGTGGTACACCGGCGTGTCGCCCGGCCGGTACATCTCGGACGTCGCCGGCGTGAACATGTAGTTGACGACGTTGGTCTGGTTGCAGGCCAGCGCCATCGCGATCAGCTCGCACATGTGCTTGTTGTTGTAGGTCACCGTCGGCACGTCGCCCTTGCGGGGCAGGTCGACGGGCGCTTTCGGCACGACGCAGGCCTCGGCCGGCGGCGGTTCACGCAGCTCGGCGTCCAGCTTCTGCTCCAGCTCGCGGACGGCGGTGTAGTACTGGTCCAGGCGGGCGCGGTCGGAGGTCCCGACATCCTGCCACAGGGCGTCGCGCTGCTCCTTCACCGCCGACAGGACGCTCTTCTTCACCAGCACCTGAGGGTCGGGCTTCCAGTCGCCGGCGTTGGGGTCGTGGAAACCGGGCCCGAACAGCCGCGTGTAGAGGGCCAGCGGGGAGTCGTCGGCCATCTTGAACGCGTCTTCGCCGCGCGAGCTGTACGCCGAGACCGCGCCACGGAAGGGCGTCGCCTCGATCGAGCGGAAGCGGGTCCCGCCGCCGATCTTGTCCGAGATTACCGTGTCGAAGCTGTTCAGCCGGTCGAACGACTTGTCCTTCGCGGGACATTGTCCGGTCATGATCGCCGCCATGCCGGTCCAGTGGGGGTGGGACGGCCGGCCGTCGAGGCCCACGGTGAAGCCGGTGAAGACGCTCGTCTTCTTCTGCAGCGAGCCCTCCAGGAACGCGAGCTGCGGCGGGAGGTCGAAGTTCGGGCCGACCGTCTTGGGCTCCCAGCGCGTGGGCGTCAGCCCCAGGCCCCAGAAGAAGGTGGCGAAGCGCGTAGGCAAAGGCGCGCCGTTGGCAAGCGCCGCCCCGTGTCCGTCCAGGAAGACGTCCAGCAGCGGGATGCCCATCGTTACGGCGCCGCCCCCCAGCAAGCCGCGCAGCATCGAGCGGCGATTGAAGCGCAGGGTTCTCATCGGCCGGTCTCCTTGCGGGGTGCAAAGGTCGCCACGCGGGTGGACGGCTCCGTCGGACCCTTCGTCGCGGGGCTGGCGCCCGGGCGGGCGGTGTAGAGGGCGGGATCGGCCGCCAGGCGCTTCATCAGCGCGGGGACGCGATACCCGTCGTCGGCGAAGCTCTTCGCCAAGGACTGGGCCAGGGGCTTGTCGGGGCCGCTGGCTGGCCGGCCGATGCCTGAGGCCAGCAGGTTCCGGGCGAGACAGGCTGGCGCGCGCGGATTCGCCCGCAGCAGCAGCCCCAGTCCGGTCGCGCCTTCGAACGCTTGGCCGTCGAGCTCGGCCTTCACGTCGATGGGCTCGCCGTTCTCGAACTCGCGGTATTCGCCGAGGGTGTCGAACCGTTCCAGCGCCAGTCCGGGCGGGTCGACCATCGAGTGACAGCTGGCGCAGGTCTCGTCGGTGGCGTGCGCCTCCAGGCGCAGTCGCACCGTCTTCTTGACCATCCCCGCCTCGCCATTGACCTGGCTGAAGTCGACGTCTCCCGGCGGCGCGGGCGTGACCTCGCAGAGGAAGATCTCGTTCAGCGCCACCCCGCGCTTGGTCGGCGAACTGCGCGCCGGATGCGAGAACAGCGACAGGAAGCTGATCTGCGTGAGCACCCCCGAGCGGCCGGAGCCCTCCGGGAAGGTGTACGGCGCCCATTCGGCCTTGGCGGCGTAAGGGGTCTTGTAGACCATCGCCAGGGTCCGGGTGAGGAAGGTCTCGCGCGAGGTGAAGATGTCCCGGTAGTCGCCATTCCGGCGGACCAGCAACTCCACCACCGTACGCAGCGTCTGCTCGCGAGCCTCGCTGGCGAGCTGCTGGCTGTACTTCGGGAACTTGCTCGGATCCTTCGACTGGTGGTCGAAGAGCTCGAGCTGCAGCATGTCGTCGAAAAAGGCGCGCACCCCGTCCTCGAGGCGCGGCGAGGCGGTCAGCCGTTCGACCTGGCCCTGCAGGCCGGCGGGCTTGAGCAGCTCGCCCGTCTCCGCCGCCCGCAGAAGCTCCTCATCCGGCGTGGTGTTCCACAGCAGGTAGCTCAGGCGCGAAGCGCGCGAATATGCGTCGAGGGCGACCGCGCCGTCCGCCGTCCGCCCCTTCCCGGCGCGCTCGATACGGAAGAGGAAGTCAGGGGCGGCCAGCAAGCTCGTCAGCCCCTCGCGCAGGCCGGCGTAGTAATCCTGGTTCTGCGCGGCCACCTCGTGGGCGAGTTTCACCCGCGAGCGCAGCTCCGCCTCGGTGAGGGGTCTGCGGAACAGCAGGCGACCGTACTGGCTTAGCGTCTCGGCCGCGCACGCGTCATCGGGCCCCGCCGGGGCCGCCGGACGACATCCCTTCAGGTTCTCGCGCTGTGCAGGCGCCGTCGCCTGCTCGGCGATGCTCGCCGCCATGGCGTAGTACTGCTCCAACCCGGCGGCGGAGATCGCCGCCCCCGCGGCGCCGACGGCCAGCAGCCCCTCGCGCCGCACTTCGGGTTCGAACCGACCCTGGACCTTGACGCCGGCGCCGAAGATGTCCGCGACGGAGCGCCGATACTGCTCGGCGGTGAGCCGGCGCATCCCGACCACCTCGCCGGCCGAAGCGGACGACCGCGCCGCCACGCCGGCGTCCGTCGCGCAACCGGCGACCGTCATCGCGCCGATCGCCACTGCGGAGGCCAGGGCGAGCGCCCTGAAGGTGCGCCGGGCCATCATGGCGCCACCGGCCCGGCGGCGGCCGCCAGTTGGCTGGGCGCCTTGCCGTCGAAGACGCGCGGCACGGAGACCACCTCGCGCGAGTCCGGCGTCAGCACGAAGGCCGGCACAGCGCGCAGGCGATAGGCCAGCGAGATGCGCCGGTTCTTGCCGGTCTTCGGATCCGGATCGGCGTCGGCGTGCCGCTCCAGCGCATAGTAGAAGCTGGGCAGGTCGATGCCCTGGTTCATCTCGGTGTCGCGGCCGTTCACGGCCTGCTTCTTGTAGAGCACCTTCCAGTCGCGGTAGCCGCCGACATACCCTTCGAGGCCGCCGTCCGGCTTCATCTGGAAGCGAAGGCGTGCCTGGGTGAGCTGGATCTGGTCCGGCATGCGGATGTTCCAGGCCTCGTCCCGGAAGCGCAGCTCCGACGGCGCCTGAGTCTCCACGACCCCGTCGCGGATCGTCGCCTTGACGATGCTCTGCGTCCGAAGGTCGGGCTTCACCGAGAAGCTGACGTCGTGCGCCACCTGGCCGAGCGCGTCCTTCATGATGCGCTCCTGCGCCTGGTAGAAGGCGAAGGTCACGTCGTCGTCGTTCATCGGGTCCTTCGTGCCCGACATCACGATGAGGACCGTGTACAGGCCGTCGCGCATGTAGCCGTTGATGCCGACGCCCCTCTGGGACTTGTAGGGCTGGCCGCGGTAGGACGCCCAGCATCCGGCGGCGCGGTAGTACGCATTGTCGATGCCGGCGACGCCCTCGGGCGTGGCGAAGCCGCCGGTCTTCGGATTGCCGTCGAGGTCGAACCCGTAGGCGATCTTCCCCGTCACCGGCGGCAGGCCCAGGTCCGGCGCCAGCGTCGGGTTCTCCCAGACGTTCTCGTAATTCGGGCCGCGGAAGCGCAGCACGCGCTGCAGGTCGGGCCGATGCTCGGCGTCCATGTAGTAGGCGATGTCGGCGTCCTTGCGCCAACGCGTCTTCAGGACCTTCTTCCAGCCATGCGGCGGCGCCGTGCCCTTCGGACAGTCCGTGCCCGGCGCCGGGTTCTCATCCTTCGGACCGCCGTGGAAGAAGGCCGGCTCCATCCAGTCGACGACATATGCGCGGGTCCAGGGTTCGGCCGCGGCCGCGGACGGCAGCGCCGCCGCGGCGAGCAAGAGGGCGAGAAGCCTCATTCCATGTCTCCTCCGCCGGCTTCTGCGAGCCGGTCCGCACCGTCGCGGCGGGCGCATACATGCAGGGCTGAATGTATACGCGGCGCGCTACGAACCGTCCAACCATCCGGCGCCGAGCAAATAAATGCAATCAAGAATGTTTGTGTGTTGACGACATCGCGTCGCCCTCGTTAGCTCGGGGCAAGAAGCGGCGCTCGACCGCCCGGGAGGACAGGAATGCAGCCCATCCGACGTCGCACGTTCGTGGGGGGCGCGGCGGCGGTCGCGGCCCTCGCCTCGGCCGGCCGCGCCGCGGCCAAGACCCACACGGTCACCATGGACCCGGCGGGCTCGAAATTCACCCCCGACACGATCACCGTACGCCGCGGCGACACCGTCGAATGGGAAAACACGACCAGCGTGCTGCACAGCGTGACCTTCGATCCGGCGAAGTCGAAGGTCGCCGGCAACGTGGAGCTGCCGGCTGGCGTCGCCGCCTTCGATTCCGGGCCGATGCGGCGCGAAGCCAAGTGGTCGCACGTGTTCGAGACGCCGGGTGTCTACCGGTACATCTGCCGCTACCACGAGAACATGCGGATGGTCGGGACCGTCGTCGTCAAATGAGCCCGACGGACGCCAGCGTCGCCCAATCCGGCGCGAAAGCCATCCCCCTCGCCCCTGAGACGGCGAGCGGCGCGACCCTGGGCCCTGGCTATCGGCGCTACGCGCTTCTGCTGCTCCTCGGCATCTACATCCTGAACTTCCTGGACCGGCAGGTGATCAACATCCTGGCCGAGCCGATCAAGCAGGACCTCGGCCTTGCGGATTGGCAGATCGGCCTGATGTCCGGCCTGGCCTTCGCCCTGTTCTACACGGTGCTTGGCGTGCCGATCGCGCGCGTCGCCGAGACCCGCAGCCGGCCGGCGGTGATCGCCGCGGCGCTCACGATCTGGAGCGGCTTCACCGCCCTTTGCGGCGTGGCGCAGAACTTCGTGCAGCTGTGCCTGTTCCGCATCGGCGTCGGCGTCGGCGAGGCCGGCTGCACGCCGCCCGCGCATTCGCTCATCACCGACTATGTTCCCAAGTCCCGACGCGCCTCGGCCTTGGCGTTCTACTCCATGGGCGTGCCGCTCGGCTCGCTGCTGGGCATGGCCATGGGCGGCGTCGTCGCCGACGCCTACGGCTGGCGGGTGGCGTTCCTGGTCGCGGGCCTGCCGGGCCTCGCGTTCGCCGTCATCGCCTGGCTGACGCTGAAGGAGACCCGTTCGCGGGTCCGGGAGGACGTCGCAGCGGCGCGGGCGGCGCAGCCGTCCTTCGCTGAGGCCATGCGGTTGCTGGCGCGGAAACGCACCTTCTGGCTGCTCGCGCTCGCCGCCGCGATCAAGTCTTTCATCAGCTACGGCCAGGCGCCGTTCGTCGCCTCGTTCTTCCTGCGCAACCATCCGGACCAGATCACCGGCCTGGCGGCCGGCTTCGATCTGAAGTCGGTGGGCTTCCTGGGCCTCGCCCTCGGACTCATCTCCGGCCTTTGCGGCGCGTTCTCCTCCATCGCCGGCGGCTGGATCGCCGACCGCACGTCGGCCCGGAACGTGCGCGACTGCCTGATCGCGCCGGCGCTGGCGGTGCTGGTGTCGGTCCCGGTCTTCATCCTGGCGCTGCTCACGCCCGACGCCCGCCTGGCCCTGGCGATCCTCGTGGTCCCCTACGCTCTCAACTACTTCTGGTACGGCCCGGTCTATGGGACGACCCAGGGCATCGTTCCGCCCAACATGCGCGCCACCGCCGCGGCGATCCTGCTGTTCGTCATCAACCTGATCGGCCTTGGCCTTGGGCCGCTCGCCGTAGGCCTGCTCAGCGACTACGTGGCGAACGGACTGGACCTCGGCCCCGGAGCCGGGATCCGCTGGGCGCTGATCATCGCCTCGCTGTTCGGCGTCCTGTCCGCCGGCCTGTTCTGGGCCGCCCGCAAGACCATCGCCCAGGAAATGGAAAGTTGACCGGTCCCTGCCGCAGAGGAGTCTCGATGTTCCGTGTTCGCGTAATCATGGCCGTGTGCGCCGCCGCCCTTGCCCTGGGCGGCGTGGCGAGCGCGGCCGGCATGGCCGATGTCGTCAAGACGCGCCAGGCCGCCCTGAAGGCCCTGGGCGCCGAGTTCAAGGCGCTCAACGATGAGAGCCGCAAGGGCGAGCCCGACCTGAAGCGGATCCGCGCCGCCGCGGCCGCGATGCGCAAGGCGTCCGGCGAGCTGCCGAAGTGGTTTCCGAAGGGCAGCGGCCCGGAGGCCGGCGCGCCGACCAAGACCAAGCCTGCCGTCTGGTCGGATTCCGCTGGCTTCGCGCAGTCGGCGCGTGAGTTGGGGGCCGAAGCCGCGAAGCTGCAGACCGTGGCCGCGGGCGGCGACGTCGACGAGATCCGCGCCCAGGCGAAGACGGTGGGCCAGACCTGCGGGGGGTGCCATGCGAAATTCCGTGAGAAATAGCGCTGCAGCGGCGCTGGCGTTGGCGGCCGCGCTTCATGTGGGACCGGCGGCCGCGCAGGCGCAGGGTGACTGGGTCAATGTCCGCAACGCCCGCGTCGCGGCCGCGGATGTGGCGAAGGCGGCGGCGTTCTACCGCGCCGCGTTCGGCATGCAGGAGATACAGCGCTACGAGCGGCCGGGCTTCCTGGAGGTGATCTTGAACTTCGGCCGCACCGTCGAGGAAGCGAAGGCTGCGCAGACGACGCGCATCGCCCTGATCACCCGGCGGCCCGACCAGCCGGCCGACGGGGTGTCGAACCTCGTGCTGAACGTGGGCGACATGGACCGAGTGATGGCTCGCGTGGCCGCGGCGGGCGGAACGGTCGAAAAGGCCCCCGCACGCTCCGCCGTGAGCGGCAATGTCATCGCCATGGTCCGCGACCCCGCGGGCAACCGGATCGAGCTCCTCATGCGGCCCTAGGGGGGCCTGCGTCGAGACCGGGCGCCGATCCTCGACGCGCAGATGCGGGCCGTCCGTCGTCGCCGTGACGATTCAGGTTGCCGCACGCGGCGGCGCCCCTGTACGCCCCACCTCAAATCGCAAGGGGAAACGCCATGAAGACGCAGATCACCGAACTCTTCGGCATCGAGCATCCGATCATCCAGGGCGGCATGCACATGGTCGGCTACGCCGAAATGGCCGCGGCGGTGTCCAACGCGGGGGGCCTGGGGATCATCACGGGGCTCACCCAGGGCACGCCCGAAAAGCTTGCCCAGGAGATCACGCGCTGCCGCGAGATGACCGACAAACCGTTCGGGGTGAACCTCACCTTCCTGCCGGCGGTGACGCCGCCGGACTATCCGGGCTTCGTCGAGGTGATCGTCAAGAGCGGCGTCAAGGCCGTGGAGACCGCCGGCAACAATCCGCAGAAGTGGCTGCCCGCCCTGAAGGAGGCGGGGATCAAGGTGATCCACAAGTGCACCTCCGTGCGGCACTCGCTGAAAGCCCAGGCGATCGGCTGCGACGCCGTCAGCGTCGACGGCTTCGAGTGCGGAGGGCATCCGGGCGAAGACGATGTGGGCAACTGGGTGCTGCTGCCGCGCGCGGCGGAGGAGCTGGAGATTCCGTTCGTGGCGTCCGGCGGCTGCGCGACGGGCAGCCAGCTCGTCGCCGCCCTGGCGCTCGGCGCCGAAGGCGTCAACATGGGCACCCGCTTCATCGCCACCGTGGAAGCGCCCGTGCATGAGAACGTGAAGCAGGCGATCCTCGCGGCCAACGAGCTGGACACCCGCTTGATCATGCGTCCGCTGCGCAACACCGAGCGGGTGCTGAACAACGCCGGCGTCGAGCGGCTGCTCGAGAAGGAGCGGACGCTGGGCGACAAGATCACCTTCGCCGACATCGCGCCCGAGGTGGCGGGCGTCTATCCCGCGATCATGAAGGACGGGAACATGGACGCCGGCGGCTGGAGCTGCGGGATGGTGGTGGGCCTGATCCACGACGTGCCCACCGTCGCCGAGCTGATCCAGCGCATCATGAGCGAGGCGGACACGATCATCCGCAGCCGCCTGGATCGCTTTGCGAGCACCTGAGGCGCCGCCGGAGCCTGACCGCTGGGGACCACGTCCGCGAGCGGTCCGCCCCACGACGCCACCACGTCCTTCCCGTAGATTCGCAGGTTGTGGCGGCGTCTTCAGCGCCGCCCTCATCCTCGTGCGTCAGAACGGGAAGAAGGCCGGGACGGTCAGCACCGCGGTCACGCCGGTGACGACGTTCAGCGGCAGGCCGATCCGCACGAAGTCCATGTAGCTGTAGCGGCCCATTTCGAAGACCAGCACGTTGGTCTGGTAGCCGAACGGCGTGGCGAACGCCGCGCTGGCGGCGAGCATCAGGCCCACCAGGAACGGCTGCGGACTGACGCCCAGACTCTCGGCGAGGGCCACCGCCACCGGCGTCATCAGCACCGCCACAGCCGCGTTCGACAGGATCTCCGTCAGCACCAGGGCGATGACGTAGAACAGGCCCAGCGCCAGGTGGGGCCCGAGGCCCTGCACGAGTGACGCCAGGCGGTCGGTCGCCGCCGCGGCCAGGCCCGTCACTTCCAGCGACAGCCCGACCACCACCATGCCGGCGATGAGGATGAGGATCTCGGGCCGCAGGCCTCTGTAGGCGTCGTCGGCGCTGATCACCCGGGCGAGGATCAGGCCGACCGCGCCGGTGAAGGCCGCTGCGGCGATCGGCGCGTAGCCCAGGGCGGAGATCGCCACCACCGCCACGAACACGCCGAGCGAGGCCAGACCGCGTCGCAGGTCCAGCGGACGGCGCTCGATGAACAGGCTGGCGTCACCCACCGCCACGTCCCGGCTGGATGCGGCGTCCTCAAGCGCCTGCGCAACCGACGGGGCCTCGGCGCCGTCTCGATCGCGCAGCAGCCGCGGCGCCACGAGCACCAGGTAGAGGCCCCCCACCGCGGCCACAATCACCGCGACGGGAGTGATGTCGAAGAGGCCGAATCCGGGCTGGCCGGCCGAGCGGGCCATGTCGTTGACCAGCAGGTTGGTGGAGGTGCCGATCAGGGTGCAGCAGCCGCCCAGGATGGTCACGTAGGAAAGCGGGATCAGGAACCGCTGCGGCGGCAGCTTCAGGGAGGCGGCCACGTCGCGCACGACGGGCGCCGCCAGCACCACGATCGGCGTGTTGTTGAGGAAGGCCGACACGACGCCGCAGAAGGCGATCATCAGCCAGAGGCCCGCCGCGCCCATGCGGCCGCACAGGCGCACCCCGGCGCGGATCAGCAGGTCCAGCAGGCCCGACAGTTCCATGGCGTAGGCGATGACGAACAGCGAGGCGAGCGCGATCAGCGCCGGGCTCGCGAAGGCGCCCTGCGCCTCCACCGGGCGTATCACGCCCAGCCCGAGGAGGGCCGCCGCGCCCGCGAGCGCCACGACGTCGGCGCGCATCCGGTTCCAGATGAGCGCCGCCATTACCGCCGCCAGGACGGCCAGCGCACAGCCCTGGTCGAAGGTCATCGCGACACCCTAGGTGACCCGCGCGACGGCTGCTATCCTCGATGCATGGATAGTGTCCGCGCCTGGCCGGCGGTCGGGCTGATGGCGGCTCTGGCGCTGCTGTCGAGCTGTGGCCCGCGTGAACAGGCCGCTCCGCCCGAGCCCGCCGCGCCGCCGCAGACGGCTCCCACTCCGCCGCCCACCCCGCCTGTCGTGGGCCGCGCAGAGTTGCTGGCCGCCGTCGCCGCGGCGGCGTCGGCCGTCGCGGCCGGCGATCCGCCGCCTGCGGCCGCCGGCGCCCTCGCCGGACGTCGTTTCGCGCTGCGCCTGCCCTTCGGCTGCTTCGGGCCCTCGCCCGACGCTGCGGCCGGCTACGCCTATGACGCGACGAAGCAGGTTCTGAAACTCTCCGCGCGGCCCGAGCCCTGGACCGACGCCGACTGGGCCCGCGAGTTGGCGGGAACGCCCTCGACCGAGGCTATCGAAGGCTTCTGGATCCGCCGCCCGTGGATGGCGGCGGAAGCCTGCCCCAAGGCCGCGCCGGCGCCGATGATCGCCCCGGCGCCTGAGACGGTCGGACTGGCGCAGGTGTTCGAAGAGGGCGGCTCGCGCCTGCAGCGCCGGGCGGGCCGGCCCTACGAGGCCACCGAGAAGCTTGAGACCGAGCCGCCGCCCGGCCAGGGCGGTTTCCGCCTCGCGCTGGAGGGCCGCGTCGCCGCGCCGGCCGCCGGCGGCGGCCCGATCCGCTGCCGCGCCGCACACCCCGACACCCCGCCCCTCTGCCTCGTCCTGGTCGACATCGACAGGGTCGCCTTCGAGGACGCCGCCGGCCGGCAGCTCGCCGAGTGGCGGAACTGAGCCATCCGGCGGCATTGAGGCCGGGCGGCTTCCGGCGCAGAACACGGCCATGGTCCTGACTCGCATCATCGCCGGAGCCGCCGCGTGACGGCCGAGCCCGCCGAGGCCGGCGTGGGCGCGATCCTGAAGCGCGTGGTGGCCAACGCCGGCGTGCTGCTGGGCGGCCGCACGGTCAACGCGGTCCTGGGACTCGCCTACCTCGCCATCGCCGGCCGCAGCCTGGGCGCGAGCCAGATGGGCGTGCTGGTCCTGATCACCGCCTTCGCCCAGTTTCTCGGCGATGTCGTGAAGTTCCAGTCGTGGCAGACCGTGATCCACTACGGCGCCCGCCCGCTGGCCGACGGCGACCGGCCGGCCTTCCAGCGCATGCTGCGCTTCACGCTCTTCCTGGACGTCGTCAGCACGCTGCTGGGCCTTGGCATCGGGATCGTCGGATCCTTCGCCTTCGCCGGCCGGCTAGGCTGGAGCCAGGAGATGGCGCCGGTGGCGGCGCTCTACATGCTGAGCATTGTCTTCGTCGTCTCGGCCATGCCGACGGGCTTGCTCCGGTTGTTCGACCGGTTCGACGTGCTGGCCCAGCAGACGGCGCTGGTGGGTCTCGTGCGCGTGCTGGGCAGCGTGGCGGCCTGGACCGTCGGCGGCGGCGTGCCCGCCTTCCTGCTGGCCTGGGCGGCGGGCAGCATCGCGGGCTGGCTCTACCTGGTGGCGCTAGGCTTGGCGGAGCTGCGCCGCCGCGACCTTCTGACGGGCTTCTCGTGGAAGGGCCGGCTCACCGAGGGGATGCCCGACGCCTGGCGCTTCGCGTGGAACACCAACCTCGCGTCCACGCTGGACGTGGCCTTCACCCATGTCGCGACCCTGGTCGTGGGCGCCCTCGTCGGCCCCGCGCAGGCCGCCTTCTGGCGGGTGGGCCGCCAGGTCGCCGACGCCATCGCCAAGCCGGCCAAGCTCCTGACGCCTGCGCTCTATCCCGAACTGGCCCGCCTGCGCGCCGGCGAGCACCACGACGCCATGTGGCGGCTGGCCCGTCAGGTCGGCTTGCTGGCCGGCGGCGCGGGCATCGTCCTGCTCGCGCTCGCAGCCCTCGCCGGCGGCCCCCTGCTGTCGCTGGTGATGGGCAAGGCCTTCGCGCCGGCGGCCGGCGTGATGACCTGGCAGGTGGCCGCAGCCGTGGTCGGCATCTTCGCCTTGCCGCTTGAGCCGATGCTCGTTTCCCTGGGCAAGCCCGGCCGCGCCGTCTGGGTGCGTCTGGTGGTCGGCGCCGCCTTCCTTGTCGCACTCCCCTTCCTTGTCGAGGCGTTCGGCCTTACAGGGGCCGGCGCAGGCCTCGTGGGGGCGGCGGCCGCCCTTGCCCTGGGTCTGCTCTGGTTCATCCTGAGAGAGAACGGGAATCGCCGCGGCCCACCTTCGAACGAGCCCGCCGCCGACCCCGACGAAGTCTGAAAGACCTAGCGTGACGCCCACCCCCACAGCTCCCGACCGGCCGTTCCGCACCGGCGGATTCGCGACCCTCACCGAAGCGCTCGACTTCGCCGCCGCCGGCCCGACGGGCGTGAACCTTTACGGCCTGCGCGGCGAGCTGGTCCTGGCCCTGCCTTACGCCGAGCTGCGCGAACGCGCGCGCGCCCTGGCCGCCCGCCTGCTCGCCGCCGGCGTCCAGCCGTTCGACCGGGTCGGCCTCGTGGCCGAGACCGACACCGATTTCGTGGTCGCCTTCTTCGCTTGCCAGTACGCCCGCGTGACCCCGGCCCCGTTGCCGCTGCCCGCCCCGCTCGGAGGGCGCGAGGCTTATGTCGAACAGATCGGCCGCATGCTGGCCTCGGCCAAGGCCGCCGCCGTCTTCGGGCCCGAGGCGCTGATCCCGTGGCTGCAGGACGCCGCCGCCGTCGCGGGCACGCCTCGCGCCCTGCGGGTCCAGGACCTGCCGGAAGCTGCGCCCGTCGAGCTTGCGGCGCCGCAGCCCGACGACCCCTGCTACGTCCAGTTCTCCTCGGGCAGCACGCGCAACCCGACGGGCGTGCTCTGCACCCACAGGGCGCTGATGGCCAACGCCACCGCCATCACCCGGGACGGCCTGAAGGTCGTGCCGGCCGACCGCGCCTTCTCCTGGCTGCCGCTCTACCACGACATGGGTCTAGTCGGGTTCCTGATGGCGCCGCTCTCGGCGCAGATGACGGTCGACCTGATGCCGACCGGCGCCTTCGTCCGCCGGCCGCTGATGTGGCTCGACCTGATGTCCAAGAACAAGGCGACCATCTCGTACAGCCCGACCTTCGGCTACGAGCTGTGCGCGCGACGCGGCGACGGCTCGCGTGAGGGCCTCGACCTCTCGGCCTGGCGCATCGCCGGCTCCGGCGGCGACATGGTGCGGCCGGGCCCCTTGGCCGCCTTCGCCGAACGGTTCGCCCCCGCCGGCTTCTCCGACAAGGCCTTCGTCGCCAGCTACGGCATGGCCGAAGCGACCCTGGCGCTGACCATGGCGCCGCTCGACCGCGGCCTGCGCTTCGAGACCGTCGACACCGACCGGATGGAGCGCGACGGCGCAGCGATTCCCGGAGACGGCGGCCGCAGCCGCGCCTTCGTCCGCTGCGGCCCGGTGCTGCCGCTCCACGAGCTCGAGGTCCGCGACGAGGCCGGCAAGGTCCTGCTCGAGCGCCAGGTCGGCCGCATCTTCGTGCGTGGACCCAGCCTGATGCGCGAGTACTTCGGCGAGCCTGAGGCCTCGGCCCGGGTGCTGTCGCCCGACGGCTGGCTCGATACGGGCGACCTGGGATTCCTGGTGGACGGCGAGATCGTGCCGACCGGCCGCGCCAAGGACCTGATCCTGCTGAACGGCCGCAACGTCTGGCCGCAAGACCTTGAATGGTCGGCGGAATCCGAGATCGAAAGGTTGCGCAGCGGCGACGTGGCGGCGTTCTCCATCGATCGCGACGAGGGCGAACAGCTCGTCGTCCTGGTGCAGGCCCGCACCAGCGACCCCGACGCCCGCCAGGCCCTCGTCGACGACGTGGCCGCCCTGCTCCGCGCCCGCCACGGGGTGGAAGCCAAGGTCGAGCTGGTGGGAGCGCACGCCCTGCCGCAGACCTCGTCCGGCAAGCTGTCGCGGTCCAAGGCCCGCGCCCTCTATCTCGCCGGCGCCTTCCAGGCGGAGGCCACGGCCTGAGCAGGCTGGCCGCGGTCACCGGAGCCACCGGCTTCCTCGGCCGCCGGCTCGTCCGGGCGCTCGCCGAGGCCGGGTGGCGGGTCCGCATCCTGGCCCGCAGGGATCCGATCGACCCGCTGTGGGCGGGGATCGAGCCCGAAGTGGTCCCAGGCGACCTTTCCGATCCGTATGCCCTGGCCTCGCTCACGCGCGGCGCCGACGCCGTGATCCATGGCGCCGCCGTGGTGAAGGCCCGGAGCGCGGGCGAGTTCGCCGCCGTCAACCGCGAGGGCGCGCGCCGCCTCGCCGAAGCGGCGGCCGACGTTCCCCAGGTGGTGCTGGTCTCCAGCCTCGCCGCGCGCGAACCCCAGCTCTCCCGATACGCCGTCAGCAAGCGGGCGGCGGAGGAGGCGATGGCCGAAGTCCTCGGCGGGCGCCTGACCGTCGCCCGGCCCCCGGCGATCTACGGGCCGGGCGACCGCGAGCTGCTGCCTGTTTTCCAGGCGGCCGACGCCCTGCCGGTGCTTCCTGTGCTGAGTCGGACGGCCCGTGTCGGGATGATCCACGTGGACGACGCCGCGCGTCAGGTCGCTACGCTGGCGGCGCTGGCTCCCGGTCGCGTGGTGGGCCTCAGCGACGGCCGGCCCGACGGCTATCTCTGGTCGGAGCTGATGACCGAGGCCGCCCGGGCCTGCGGCCGTACGGCGCGGTTGGCCGCCGTACCGGCGTTGCTTGTCCACGCCGTCGGAATCACAAATGATTTCAGCGCCCTTCTCGGCGCCAATCCGATGCTGACCTCCGGAAAAGCGCGCGAACTGCTGCATCCCGACTGGTCCGTCGCGCCGCACGAGCGGCTGGAGGGCCTTCCCGAGCCGATCCACACGTTGACGAGCGGATTCGCCGACACGGTGCAGTGGTACCGGCGTGCGGCGTGGATGAAACATTAGCTGCGGATTTGTGACGCGCCTCGCAGGGGAAGGTGGAAATCCTAGGCCAACATGCTTAGGTACCGCCGCTGCGGTTGCAGTCTGTACGTACTTGGGGGCTTGGCACATGGTGGAACTCGCGACGGATCTTACCGTCCGCGAAGTCGCGAAAGCGGCTGAGACCGTGCTCCAACGGCCGGTGAACGTCACCCCGGACACGGACATCGCCCGCGACCTCGCCGTCGACTCGCTCGCGCTCATGAACATCGTCATGGAGCTCGAGGATCGCTTCGACCTGTCGATCCCCCTCGACCGGCTGGCGACCGTCCAGACCGTCGGCGACCTCTCCGAACTGATCAATACGCTGCGGACGAAGGCTTAAGAATGGGGCTGCTCGACAAGCATCTGGGCTATCGCGCCCCGCTGGAAGCCATCCGCGCCGTGGGCGCCGATCCCTCCAACGTGCGCTTCGAAGCCATCACCTCGCCCACCGAGGGCGTGCTGAACGGCAGGCCGGTGATCCTGCTGGGCACCAACAACTACCTGGGCCTGACCTTCGATCCCGACTGCATCGACGCCTCCGCCGAGGCCGTCCGCCAGTGGGGCACGGGCACGACGGGGTCGCGCTTCGCCAACGGCACCTTCCAGGGTCACGCGGCGCTCGAGCAGTCGCTCGCCAAGTTCTACGGCCGCAAGCACGCCATGGTGTTCACCACCGGCTACCAGGCCAACCTGGGCTCGATCTCGGGCCTGGTCGGGCGCGGCGACCACCTGATCCTCGACGCCGACAGCCATGCGTCGATCTATGACGCGGCCAAGCTCTCGGGCGCCGAGGTCATCCGCTTCCGGCACAACGATCCCGACGACCTGCACAAGCGCCTGCGCCGCCTGGGCGACGCGCCGGGCGGCCGGCTGATCGTCGTGGAAGGCATCTACTCCATGATCGGCGACGTCGCGCCGCTGAAGGAGTTCGTCGACGTCAAGCGCGAGATGGGCGGCCACCTCCTGGTGGACGAGGCCCACTCCATGGGCGTGCTGGGCGAAAAGGGCCGCGGCCTGGCCGAAGCGGCCGGCGTCGAGGACGGCGTCGACTTCATCGTCGGCACCTTCTCCAAGAGCCTGGGCTCGGTGGGCGGCTTCCTCGTCTCGGACGAAGAGAATTTCGACCTGCTGCGCATCGTCAGCCGGCCCTACATGTTCACCGCCTCTCTGCCGCCGGCGGTCATCGCCTCCACCCTCTCGGCGCTGAAGCGCCTGGAGGAGGACGCCAGCCTGCGCACCCGCCTGTCCGCCAATGCCGACCGCCTCTACGACGGCCTGCGCGACATGGGCTATTCGGTGGGTCCGCACGCCAGCCCCATCACCGCCGTCGAGATGCCCGACCAGGCGACCGCCGTCGGCATGTGGAACGCCCTGCTGCAGAACGGCGTCTACCTGAACCTGGCCATCCCGCCGGCGACGCCCGAGAACAAGTCGCTGCTGCGCTCCAGCGTCAGCGCCGCCCACACGCCCGAGCAGATCGACGCCGTCCTGGCGGTGTTCGAGCAGCTTGGCCGGGAGTTCGGGCTGCTGGAAGGCCGCCGCCGGGCCACGGCCTAGCGCTTCCGGGTCTTCCTCAGCGTCCACAGCACGCCGGGCGCCGCCAGGATCGGATGACGCTCGCGGAAGGGCGTGACCTCCAGGGCCACGCCTGTGTGCTTCTCGATCTTGTAGGCGGCATACTTCGCCGCGCCATCGAAGGTGAAGGCGGCCTTCGCCAGCCTCGCCAGGTTCAGCGGCTTGCCGAGCGCCGAGCGCACCGCCCAGCCGGGCAGGCCCTTCTTCTTCGGCCAGTAGGTCCCGGCCATCTCCGAGAATTCCACGCCCGCCGCGCGCCAGGCCATCGGCAGCAGCCGCGCGAACCGGTCGGCGTTCGAGCCCAGCACCGTGTCCGCGCGCTCAGGGCTCTCCACCCGGAACTCGGCGGCGTAGGTCTGCCGGAACAGCGCCGTCCAGTAGGCCTCCGCCCGCCCCTGCTGGGGGCCGAGCGCCGCCGCGTACCGGGAAGCGGTCTTCACCGCCTCGGCCACCGCGGCCGCCACCTCGGCCTCCTCCCCGCCCGACCAGGCGATCGCGGCCGGCTGCACGAAGCGGGTCCAGATGGTGGTGTCCAGCGTCCGCCCCTCGGCCGCGCGTCGGAACACCGAAAGCGGCAAGGTCGCCACCTTGGCCTTCAGGCCTCCGAACTCATGGTAGCTGACCTCGGGCCACAGCACCCGCTCCACCGCGCCGTGGAAGCCCGTCCGGTGCGGCCGCTTCGTCAGCACGTAGAAGTCCAGCAGCCCCGACAGGTCGCCGGTCCTGAGCGTCGAGCCGTAGTACAGCACGGCCACGTCCCGCGACCGGTCGGCCAGCGCGGCGGCGAACGCGCCCACCGGCTCGGGCAGCGGCCGCGCCAGTTCCTCGGCCAGCAGCGCCTCCAGCGGCCCGCTCACGTGATCACGAACTCCAGGTCCGGCCCCTGGCGCACGATCAGCTCGCCGCCCGGATAGATCTCGCCGTCCAGGGTGAAGTCGCCGTTGAACGCGAGCCCCATCTCCGGCACGTCGCGGCGGCGATAGCCGGCCTGCTCCAGCCACGGGGCCTCCGAGCCGGCCAGCAGCGCCGGCACGGCCCTGGGCAGCTTCAGCGGCGGGGCCTCGACGGCCAGCACCTTCAGGCCCTCATGAGGCGGCCCGAACGGCTTCAGGCCCAGCGGGAAGCGCTTGAGCGTCGCGGCCAGCACCAGGAACCAGTCGCGGGTCTCGGGCGCAGCCTCGCCGAGCGTGAGCATGGCCGGCTCGCCGCGCCGCCAGGGATCGGCCGGCCCGCCGGCCAGCGTCCGCCCGGCCGCGCCCAGGATGGTCATCACGATGGCGGCGTTGTCGAAGAAGCCGAGGCCGTGCGTCTTCTGCGCCAGCTCGGTGCCGCGCACGAAGGCGCCCATGCCGAACAGGAAGCCGCGGTGTTCCGGCACGGTTTGGCCGGGCCGCACCACCTCCAGGCAGGCGCGCAGCTTGCGCTTCTTGGGATCGCGGGCCGCCGCCAGCATGGCGCGCACCGGGGTGCCCAGCGGCACGCCCAGGTCCAGCGCCAGCGCGTTGGTCTTGCCGTTCGGGATCACCCCGAAGGTCGGCAGCTTGTCGCCGTAGGCTTTGGGGGCGCGGGTCAGCACGTCGCGCACGGTGCCGTCGCCGCCGTCGATGACAACCAGGTCGACGCCCGACTTCGCAAACCAGGCGAGGGCGTCGTAGAGGTCGTCGGGCTTCTCGGGCACGGCTTCCAGGACGCCGGGCGGCGCGTCGACCGGCCCCGCCGCCTGGTTGCGGTGGCTTTTCAGGTTGCGGATGACGCCGGCGCGGATCAACGCGCCAGCCAGGACACGACCTGGCCTTTCGGAACGGCCATCGCCTGCAGCACCTGAACGAGATGGACGACGAGGCAGATCGCGGTCCAGACGCCCACGACGAACAGCCCCCATCCGGGCTGGCCGACCAGCCAGGCCAGCGTCAGCACGATCATGTTCGGGTTCCGCCTTGCTGTGATCAGCCGGAAGAAGCTGTCGAACGGCCGCCACGAATGCACGTGGAAGCCGAACAGGCGCATGAACGCGCCCTCCTCCAACCGCTGCAGCACATAGCCCGCCAGGATCACGCCGAGCGTCAGCTCGGGGAACGGCGGCGGCAGGCCGACCTTGAAGCAGCCCACGTACCAGGCCCACCACCAGAACGGCGGGTGGATCAGGTCGATGCCATGATCGAAGACGTTGCCCCACTTGGACGAGGTCATGGTGGTGCGGGCAAGCTTGCCGTCCACCGTGTCCAGGAAGGTCATGATCCAGCCGGCCAGCAGGCCCCAGCCGAACTCGCCGATCCAGAACAGCCAGAACGCCAGCAGCACCAGCAGGAAGCCTGCGGAGGTCACCATGTTCGGCGTCAGCTTCGCCTGGGCGCACCAGCGGGTTACGATCCGCGCCGGCACGGGCCAGACGTACTTGGTCACGATGTCCGTCACGCCCTTGTACGAGCCGGCGAAGGTGCGCGCCTCGATGGCGCGGACGTTCTCGCGGGTCAGCGGCGCCAGCACCGGCGCCTCCCGCTTGCGCAGCGCCTCGTTGTAGGCGAGCTCGGCCGGCGACAGCACCGTCAGGCCTTCAGGAGCCCGGCCCAGGGCCAGATCCGCCGACGCCGCCTCCGCCGCCTCGCCGTCCACGTGCGCCGCCACGGCGCGGCCATCGTCCGTCACCAGCACCGAGCCCGGCCGCCTGGCCAGCGTCGCCACCAGGGCCTCGTCATAGACCCAGTCGCCCAGGGTGATGACCGCGCCGCGGCCTGCCTGCGCTTCCTCCGACGGCTCGACGCCGGCCCGCACGTACTGGCGCCGCAGCCGCTCGCGGGCGGTCATGCCCCAGAGGCGCACCTCGCCCGAGCCGAGGATCAGTCCTGCCGGAGTCGTCTTGCCCTCGGTCGTCAAAGTTCGCTCGCGCCTCTCACGCAAATCGCCGGAAACTGGTACGTGCCTAAGGCCCTGCAAATATTACGCGGCCCCGAATTGTCCACCTTCCGCCTCGCCCACCTGTCGGACCCGCACCTCGCGCCGCCCGAGTCGGCGATGCGCGGCGGCGGCCTCTCCAAGCGCGTGCTCAGCCGCTTCGCCTGGCGGCGCAAGCGCCATCGTCACGATCCGGCGGTTCTGGACGCGATCGCGGAGGATCTGCGCGCCGCCGGTCCCGACCATGTGGCCGTAACAGGCGATCTCACCAATTTCGCGACAGCCGAGGAATTCGCCGCCGCCGCCGTCTGGCTGGAAAGCCTCGGCCATCCGTCCGCCGTGACGGTCAGCCCCGGCAATCACGACGCGCTGGTGGCCCGCGGCGCGCCCGACCGCTTCGCCCCCTGGCGCCCCTGGCTCGGCGACGAAGCCGACGACGACTTCCCCCGCGTCCGCGTCCGCGGGCCCGTCGCCATCGTCAACGCCTGCTCGGCCGTGCCCACCGCGCCTCATCTGGCCACCGGCCAGCTCGGCGGCGCCCAGCTCGACCGTCTCGCGGACGTTCTGACCGAAACGGGTGCGAAGGGACTTTTCCGCGTGTTGCTGCTGCATCATCCGATCGCCCCCGGCGTGGTCTCGAAGCGCAAATCCCTCGATGACGCGCCGGCGCTGCGCGAGATCCTCGCCCGCCACGGCGCCGAACTCGTCCTGCACGGTCACGCCCACGAGGCGCTGCTGAACCGCGTCGCCGGGCCCGCCGGACCGATTCCCACCATGGGCGTGCCTTCCGCCTCGACCCCAGCCGGCCACCACGACCCGGCGGCCCGCTGGAACCTCATCGAGATCGCCCCGGGCGCCGCCGGCTTCCAGGTCCGCATCGAGGCGCGCGGCGTCGTGCCCGGTCCGGCCGTCCAGCCGGTCGGCGCCTACGTTCTGGCCGCCTGAACCCTTTCACGGCGCAGGCGCGGTCCCTATGATTACGGCCGCGCCGCCCTTCATCTCAGTCCGGGAACGTCGTGACCAATCCCACGGCCCAAAAGTTCGGTTATCCCCGCACGCTCGTCGCCGAGACCGCGTCCTGGCTGGTCCTCGTCCGGCCGCAGCAGCCCACGTTCGGGTCGCTGGTGCTGGTGTGCAAGGAGGACGCCCAGGCCTTCTCCGACCTCACGCCCGCCGCATTCGCGGATTTGAAGGCCGCCGTGCAGGGCATCGAAACCCTGCTCCGCGACGCCGTCGGCTACGAGAAGATCAATTACCTGATGCTGATGATGGTCGATAAGGACGTGCACTTCCACGTCCTGCCGCGCTACGAGGGCTCCCGTGAGCACGACGGGAAGAGCTTCGCCGACGCCGGCTGGCCGGGCCAGCCTCAGCTTGGATCGCACGTCGCCCTGTCCGACGACGAGGCGGCCGGACTCGCCGCGCACTTCGCCGCCCGCTGGCGAGCCTGAAAGCCGCCGCGCGTGAACCTCATCGACCGCTATCTCCTGCGAAGCGCGCTGTGGCCGATGGTCGGCGCCACGGGCGTGACGCTGGTGGCGCTGCTGCTGGAACGCATCCTGCGACTGCTCGACATGCTGTCGGCCTCCAGCGAGCGGTTCAGCTTCGTCGCCCAGCTCGCCGTCAACCTCGTGCCCCACTACATGGGCCTGACCCTGCCGGCCGCCTTCTTCATCGCGCTGATCATCGTCGTGAACCGGATGAACCAGGCGTCCGAGGTCGACGCCCTGTTGGCGGCCGGCGTTTCGCTGACCCGCCTGGCCGCGCCGTTCCTGGCCCTGGCCGCCGTCCTCAGCTTCCTGACCCTCATCGTCTTCGGCGTGCTGCAGCCCTACAGCCGCTACGCCTACCGGGCCGTGCTGCACGCCGCCCAGAACGCCGGCTGGAGCGGCGTCGTCCCGGAAGGGACGATCATCGAGCCGAACGACAAGCTGACCATGACCACCGACCAGGCGGACGCCGCCGGCCAGAGGCTCAGCCGGGTGTTCATCCGCCGCATCGACGAGCAGGGCCGCGAGGAGGTCACCACCGCCGGCATGGCCGAACTCCGCCGCTCCGAGGACGGCAAGAACGTCACCCTGGCGCTCAAGGACGGCCAGCAGCTCCGCTTCAACGCCCGCGGCGAGCCCGAGCTGCTGAGCTTCAAGGACTTCACCATGCAGCTCCCGCTCAGCGGGCCGGCCCGGCTGTTGCGCGCCCGCGGCGGCGACGAGCGTGAGCTGAACCTGTTCGAACTGGCGTCCAGGTCCCGCGACCCGCATTCGGTGATCCCCAAGGAAACCCTGCTGGCCGAACTCTACGGCCGCCTGGCCCGCGCCTTGGCCCTGCCGCTGCTGCCGCTCCTGGCGGTGCCCCTTGGCCTGTCCGCCAAGCGGTCGGGCCGGGCGCCCGGTGTGATCGTCGGCGGGCTCCTGCTGCTGGCCTTCCACCACCTGATCCAGCTGGGCCAGGGCTTCGCCGAAACCGGCCGCGCGCCCGCCGAGCTCAGCGTCGGCCTGCCGTTCTTCGGCTTCGCCGCCATCTGCCTCACGGTCTTCCTCACCAGCCGCAAGCGGCCCGGCGAGACGCCGATCGGCCGGCTGATGGAGCACCTGTCGGTGATCGTCACGCGCATCCGGGCGCGCTTCCGGCGTGAGGCCGCGAGCGAAGGCGCGCCCGCGTGAAGCTCGCCCGCTACCTCTTCCTGCTGACCGCCGGGCGCATCCTGGCGGCGCTCGCCGTCCTGGTCGGGGTCCTGCAGATCCTCGACCTGCTGGATGTGACCACCGACATCCTGGACCGCGGCCTGGGCGCGGGCGGCGTCTTCTACTACGGCCTGCTGCGGCTCCCCCGCCTGATCGAGCAGGCCGCGCCGCTGGCCGTCCTGGCCGGCTCCCTCTTCGCCTTCGCCAAGCTGGCGGGCGAGAGCGCCGTCACCGCCATGCGCTCCACCGGCATCTCCGCCTACCGCATCACCGCCCTGGCCCTCCCCGCCGCCGCCCTGCTCGCCGCCGTCCAGCTCGTCAACGGCATGATCGTCGCCCCGCGCGCCGACGCGCGCCTCACCGACTGGTGGCAGGCCACGGCTCCTCAGGAGGATCAGGTAAAGCCCCAGGACCAGATGACTTTCCGCGTCGGTCAGGAGATCGTCGTGGGCCGGCCGTCCGAGGACGCCCGCCGCCTCGACCAGCTCACCATCTACCGCCGCGACGGCCAGGGCCGCCTCGTCCAGCGCACCACCGCCGAGGCGGCGGTCTACGACCAGGGCGCCTGGCGTCTCGTCTCGCCGCGCTTCGAGGCCGTCAGCCCCGACGGCGTCAGCTCCGGCGCCGCCCAGTCCATGACCTGGACCCAGAACATCCGCCCGGCCGACATCCAGGCGCTGCGCACCGGCGCCGCGACCGTCTCGGCCGCCGAGGCTCGCCGCGCGTTGCAGGGCGGCGTCTCGGTCCGGCCCAAGACCTTCTACGACACCCAGGTGCAGCGCGCCTGGGCGGCGCCCTTCGCCTGCATCGTCATGCTGCTGCTGGCCGCGCCGGCCGCCATGGCGAATTTCCGCGGCGGGGCCTCGACCCTGATCGTCCAATGCCTGGCGGCGGGTCTGGTCTACCTCGTCTTCGACGGGGCCTTCACCGCGCTCGGCGAGAACGGGGCCGCGCCCGCCGTCCTGGCGGCTTGGGCGGCGCCGGCCATCTTCGCCGCCCTGGGCGTCACCGCCCTGCTCTACCTGGAGGGCTGATGGCTTACGACAGCCCGGCCTCCAGCGTCCGTCTCGTGCCGGTCTCCACCGCCGCCGAGCTGGAGCGGTTCATCCGCCTTCCCATGCGGCTGCAGGCGAACGATCCGAACTACATCGCGCCCCTGCTGCTGGAGCGGCGCGAAGCCCTGTCGCCCAAGACCAACCCCTTCTTCGCCCATGCCGACGTGCAGTTCTGGCTGGCGGTGAAGGACGGCCGGGACGTGGGCCGCATCTCGGCCCAGATCGACCGCCTCAACCCCCAGACCGCCGAGGGCTACGGCAACTTCGGCCTCATCGCCGCCGAGGACGATCAAGAGGTCTTCGCCGCCCTCTTCGCCGCCGCCGAGGCCTGGCTGCGCGAGCGCGGCTGCAAGGCGGCGCTGGGGCCCGTGAACCTCTCCACCAACGAGGAGGTGGGCCTGCTCGTCGAGGGCCACGACACCCCGCCGATGGTGATGATGGGCCACGACGCGTCCTTCACCGGTCCTCGCATCGAGGGTCAGGGCTACGTCAAGGCCAAGGACATCTACGCCTACGAGTGCAGCGTCGCCGACGACCTGCCCGCGCCCATCCTGCGCCGCGTGCGCAAGCCGCTGGCCGAGGGCGTGGTGCTCCGCACCCTCGACATGAAGCGCTTCGAGGAAGAGGTCCGCACGCTCACCGACATCCTCAACGACGCGTGGAGCGGCAACTGGGGCTTCACGCCCACCACCGAGGCCGAGACCAAGCAGCTCGCCACGGCGCTGAAGATGGTCATCGACCCGCGACTCACCTGGTTCGCCGAGATCGACGGCGAGCCCGCCGGCTTCATGGTCCTGCTGCCCAACGTCAACGAGGCCATCGCCGACCTGAAGGGCAAGCTCGTTCCGTTCGGCTGGGCCAAGCTGCTCTGGCGTCTCAAGGTGTCTCGGGTGAAGTCCGGCCGCGTGCCGCTGATGGGCGTGAAGCGCAAGTTCGCCTCGACCCATCGCGGCCAGCTCCTGCCGTTCCAGCTCATCGACGCCGTCGTGCTCGCCGCCCGCAAGCTGGGCTACCGCCGCTACGAGCTGTCGTGGATCCTCGAGGACAACGCGCCAATGCGGCGCATCTGCGAGGCCGGCGGGGCGCGGATCTACAAGACCTACCGCCTCTACGAGAAGGCGCTTTGACGGCCTTCTCCGCCCTGATCCTGGCCGGCTCGCGAGAGGGTGGCGCCGACCCCGTGGCCGACTATGCGGGCGTCCCGCACAAGGCGCTGATCCAACTCGAAGGCCGGCCGCTGCTGGCCCGGGTCGCCGAGGCGCTGCGCGCCGCCGGCGCCGCTCGCATCGGCGTCTCATGCAATCACCCCGCCGTCGAAGCCCTGGCGTATGAGCTTGGGCTGGAGGTGCTGGCCTCGGCGTCGGGACCCAGCCAGAGCGTGCTGGACGGCGCAAACGCACTGGGCTTCCCGCTGCTGGTCACCACCGCCGACCACGCCCTGCTGCGGCCCGAGTGGGTCACGCGCTTCCTCGCCGACGTACCGGCCGGAACGGACGTCGCCGCCATGGTCGCGCCGAAGACCGCCGTCGAGGCCGCCGCGCCGACGACGAAGCGCACCTACCTCAAGCTCGCCGACGGCTGGTGGTCGGGCTGCAACCTGTTCTGGCTGGCTTCGGAGCGTGCGCTCGGCGCAGTCGCCTTCTGGCGCAGGCTGGAAGCCGAGCGGAAGCGCCCGTGGAAGATGGCCCAGATCCTGGGGCTGGGCATGCTGTTGAAGTACGTGGCCGGCATGCTCAGCCTGTCCGGGGCCGCCAGGCGCCTCGGCGAACGCGCGGGCGTCGAAGCCCGGGTCGTGGCGACGCCCTACGGCCTCGCCGCCGTCGACGTGGACAAGCCCGCCGACCTCGATCTGGTGCGGGCGCTGACTGCGAAGGCCTAGGCCTTCACGGGCTCCTTCACCCACGCGGCGGACAGCTTCATCAGGTTGTCGACGTCGGCGGGGAAGTCCATCTCGCCCCACTGCAGGCCTTCGATCGACTGGACGCGCACGTCCACGCCGCTCCGGGCCAGCTCGTCGATCGCCGAGAGGTACCAGCGCTTCAGGCCCTCGGGCCGCTGCAGGGCGTGCTCGACCGCCGCCCGGAACTTGGCCGCGCCCACGGTCGAGAAACGCAGGAAGCCGATCGACTCGGCGTCATAGGCCTCGATCGTCTTGCCGATAGCCAGCAGCCGGCCGTTGTCGGTCAGCACCTTCATGTCGTCGGCGTCGTATCCCGGCTTGCGGTCCACCGTGACGGTGATCTCGGCGGGCGGCGCTTCCATCAGGCGCTCGACGATGCCGGGGCCCGGCAGGGTGTCGCCGTTCAGCAGCAGCACCTCGCGGTCGAACAACTCGCGCACGATCCACACCGAGGCCAGGTTGTCGGCCACCGAATAGAAGGGATTGAAGGCGAGCCGGACGGCCAACTTCAGGTCCAGCCGCTCGATCTCGGCGGCGACGGCGTCGGCGCGGAAGCCGGTGACGATCACCACCTCCTCGACGCCCGCGGCCTCCAGCCGCTGGAGCTGCCAGGCCAGCAGGGTCTTGCCCGAAAGCTCCACCAGGCACTTCGGGCGGGTTTCGGTCAGCGGCAGCAGGCGCTTGCCCTGCCCTGCGCTCAGGATGATGGCTCTGTTCGGCGACTTCACGGGCTTGATCCCTGGCGGACGGTCTGGGCCTGGATACACCGGAGGCTCACGCTCGCGGCCGTGATGCATTGCCGCGCCCCGCCCCCGTTGGCGAGGACCTTATCTAGTTCGCCTATCCGAAATGTGAAGAAACCCCGCAGGGCGAGCGGCCCGCGAGGTTTCTTTGTACCAAGTCTGGCAGGCCGCGGCGACGCGCGCCGTGGCCGGTCGGCGCCTACTTCAGGTGCTTCGCCAGGTGCTTGTTCATCTCGAACATCGAGACCTTGTCCTTGCCGTCGAAGATCGGCTTCAGCTTGGCGTCCGCCAGGATCTCGCGCTTGTTCTGGGGATTCTGAAGATTGTTCTTCTTGATGTAGTCCCAGATCTTCGAAACGGTCTCGCCGCGGGACAGCTGCCCCGAGCCAACCACCGCAGCCAGTTCCGACGAGGGCGTCAGCGGCTTTTGCAGCGCGTTCGTGTTCTTTCCAGTGGCCATGGGCTCCCCCAGCTAGAGTGTCCACGCCTCCCCGGCGCGAGGGATGCGCCGAGTGAGTCGCTTGGAAGTATCCTAGCGTGACCGGCGCATCGCGCTACAGGGAAGCGCACGTCGGCTCGCTTTATGGGCGCAGGCCGCCCGTGGTGGGGTCTTCGTAGGCGCCCGCGGCGCGGGCGGCGTCGCGGTCCAGCGGACGGCGGGCGTCCGGCGAACGGCTGATGTCGTCGTCTCCGCCGGCCGCTTCCACCATGTCGTATTCCGCACGGGTGGCGGCTTCCGTCAGGGCGTCGGTGCGCTTGTCGCGGCTGAAGTAGCGGTAGGCGCCGTAGGCCAGCGCCAGGCCGAGTACGACCACGCCGACGACGTTCATCAGGCCCCAGCCGACGCCGCCGGCGTCCACTTCGCCCGGTCCCGGCCCGTTGGCCGAGCCCATGGAGTTCAGGATGCCGACGCCTGCGGTCAGGGTGAACGCCCAGAAGGCGGCGGCGAGCGCCCAGGCCACCCACAGGAAGATCTTCCCGCCGACGCCGCCGCTCGTGGTCTCGACCACCTCGTGGCGGCGCTCGTAACCCGTGTCGTAACGGGTGCTGTCCAAGTCGCTATAGGGCCGAACGGCCATGTCGCGTCTCCCGATTTGTCTCGGGAGTTCCAACACCTGGGCCGCCGGGCCGTTCCCGCGAACTGCGCCGCGAGCCCGAGGGGATGAGGGCGAAGTTCCTGCGCTCAGCCGTCCAGCTTCACCGTCACCTTGGCAGACAGCCCAGGCCGCAGCTTCGCCACTTCGGGCTGCCCCGGCTCGAAGACCAGCCGCACCGGCACCCTCTGGACGATCTTGGTGAAGTTGCCGACGCCCGGTTCGAACGGCAGCAGGGCGAATTCCGAGGCCGAACCGGGCGCGAAGCTCTCCACCCGCGCCTTCAGGGTCACGCCCGGCATGGCGTCCATCTTCACGCTCGCCCTTTGGCCCTTCAGCATCCGGGCCGTCTGCGTCTCCTTGAAGTTGGCCGTGATGTAGAGCCGGTCCAGCGGCTCCAGGGTCATCAGCCGCGAGCCCGGCTGGACGTAGTCGCCGACGTTCGCCTGCCGGTCGCCGACCACCCCGGCGATCGGGGCCCGGATCGCCACATGGGTTTCGTCCTGGCCCGCCAGGGCGCGCGCCGCCGCCGCCTTCGCCCGGGTCGCCCTGGCCTGCGCCAGCGCGGCCTCCAGCTCCCCTCGCCGCCGCTCGGTGGCCAGCGCCTCGCTGCGGCTCACGGCCAGGCTCGCGCGGCTCTTCTCGGCCTGGGCCTGGGCGGCGATAGCCTGGGCCTCCACCCGGTCGGCGTCGCGCCTCGGCGCATAGCCCACCGCCAGCAGCTTTTCGTAGCGGTCCCAATCCGCGCCGGCGCGCCGCGCCTCGGCGTCCGACGCCCGGATCGCCGTCTCGGCCTCGCGCACCGACGCCCGGGCCAGCGCTTCCTCGGCGTCCAGGCGGGCGAGCGCGGCCTCCGCCGCCTGCACTGCCGCGTCGGCCACGGCCACGTCGCCCTCGGCCGACGCCAGCCTTGCGGCATATTCCTCGGGGTCCAGCCGCACCAGCACTTGGCCCGCGCGCACAGCCTGGTTGTCGGCCACCAGCACTTCGGCCACGTGGCCGCGCACCCGCGGCGCCACCACCGTGGAATAGGTCTTCACATAGGCGTTGTCGGTCGTCACCGAGCCCTTTGCGGCGTGCAGGTAGCCGACGCCGCCGGCCCCCACCACGAGCGCCGCGCCCAGCACCATGAGCCCACGGGCCGGCAGCTTGCGGGCTGGCTTCGCCGGCGCCGCCTCGATGGCTTCCATCTTCATCTGTCGAACACCAGCAGCGTGGAGGTGGCGGTGGCGTAGAGCCGGCCCTGCAGGTCGGTCAGCTTGCCCTCGGCGAAGGCGGCCCGCCGGCCGAGCTGAACCACCACGCCCTCGGCGCGGATCGGTCCCGTGTCCTTCGTCAGCGGCCGGTGGTAGGCCACCTTCAGCTCCAGCGTCGTGTAGCCCTGGCCGGCCTTCAGCTTCGAATGCACCGCGCAGCCCACGGCCGAGTCCAGCAGGGTCGCCGCATAGCCGCCGTGCACCGTGCCGATCGGGTTGTAGACGCTCTCGTCGGGATGGCCGCCGAACACGACGCGGCCCTCCTCCAGCTCCACCAGGTGGAAGTTCAGCGTCTTGCCGATGCCTTTGAACCCGTCCCTGCGTTCGGGGTCGAAGGCGGCCTGGAGCTGTTCCAGCCCGGTCATCTGGGAGAGGTCGGTGACGGCGTTCATTGGGAAGGATCCTCTGGCGCGCCCATGCGGGCCTTGATGCTGCGGCGGCAGTCGGCCAGCAGCCGCTCCGCCAGGTCGTCGTCGGCGACGGCGCGCGACAGCGTCACCGCGCCGGCCATCTCGGCCACCAGCGAGGCCGCCAGGCCGTCGCGGTCCGGCTCCGTCTCGGGCAGCCAGGCGGCGATCCGCCCGATCATGCCGCGCAGGCCCGCGTCGAAGGCCGCGCGCACGGCTTCCGGCTGCCGCGGCAGCTCGCTGGCCAGCGCCGTCACCGGACAGCCCCGCGCCCGCCGCGCCCGGTGCGCCATCGAGACATAGGCGTCGACGAAGACGCCCAGCGCCGCCTGTCGGTCCAGGCCTTCGGTCAGGCGCGCGAAGCGCCGACGGCTCTCGGCGAAGGCCTCCTCCAGGGCGGCGACGATCAGCGCCTCCTTGTTCCGGAAGTGGGCGTAGAAGCCGCCGTGGGTCAGGCCGGCCTCCGCCATCACCTCGGCCACGGCCACGCCGTCGGGGCCCTTCGCCCGCACAGCGGCGGCCGCGGCCTTCACCACCTTCTTCCGGGTCTCTTCCTTGTGGGTTCCGCTGTAGCGCATTGCACGGCCCGCCTTTATATGATGTGCATCATATTATGAGCGGCCGCGCGGAACGCAAGCCATGACCTCCTTCAATCCGGCCGCCCTGCCCGAGCGCCGCAAGCTGACGATCTTCGCCATCATGGCCTTCGGCCAGTTCATGGCTCTGCTCGACATCCAGATCGTCGCCGCCTCCCTGAACTCGATCCAGGCGGGCCTCAGCGCCGGCCCCGACGAAATCGCCTGGGTCCAGACCGCCTATCTGATGGCCGAGATCGTGATGATCCCCCTGGCCGCCTTCCTGTCGCAGGCGATCTCCACCCGCTGGCTTTTCGCCGCCTCGGCCGCGCTCTTCACGCTCTCGAGCCTGCTCTGCGGCCTGGCCTGGGACATCGAGTCCATGATCGCCTTTCGCGCACTCCAGGGCTTCGTCGGCGGGGCCATGGTGCCGCTGGTCTTCGCCACCGGCTTCGCGATGTTCGAGGGCCCGAAACGCGCCGCCGTCCCGGCCATCCTCGGCATGGTCTCGACGCTGGCCCCCACCCTCGGCCCCAGCCTCGGCGGCGTGATCAGCGACGCGCTGGATTGGCGCTGGCTGTTCTTCCTCAACGTGGTCCCCGGCCTCGCCATCACCATCCTGCTGCCGATCCTGGGCAAGGTGGACGAGGCCCAGCCCGCCATGCTCCGCCGCATCGACTGGCTGCACGTGGCGTCCCTGGCCGTCTTCCTGGGCGCCCTGCAGTACGTTCTGGAGGAAGGCACCCGCCACGAGTGGTTCCAGGACCCGGCCGTCGCCACCGCCGCCTGGCTCTCCTTCGTCGCCGCCGTCGTCTTCTTCGAACGGACCTTCTTCTCGTCCATGCCGGTGCTGAAGCTCACGCCCTTCCGGCGGCCGACCTTCGCCATGGCCTGCGTGCTGAACTTCGTGATCGGCTTCGGCCTCTACGCCGCCACCTACCTGACGCCGGTCTATCTCGGCCGGGTGCGCGACTTCTCCAGCCTGCAGATCGGCGGCACGGTTTTCGTCACGGGCGTCGCCATGATGATCACCGCCCCCATCGCCGCCCGCCTCTCGACGAAGGTCGACGGCCGCTATGTCATCACCGTGGGCTTCCTGATGTTCGCCGCGGCGCTGTGGATGTTCTCCTGGGTCACGCCCAATTGGGGCTTCGGCGAGCTGTTCTGGCCCCAGGTGATGCGGGGCCTCGCCATGCTGCTCTGCATCGTGCCCGCCGTCGGCATGGCGCTGAACGGCGTCGCGCCGGCCGAGCTTCGCTATGCCTCGGGCCTCTTCAACCTGATGCGCAACCTGGGCGGCGCGGTCGGCATCGCGCTCGTCAACACCTGGCTGGGGGACTTCACCCGCGCCCACGCCTCCAGCCTGTCGGCGGGCCTGGGCGAGCGGCCCGACCGCGCGGCCGAGATGCTGGCGGGTCTCGCCCGCAACGCCCAGGCCCTGACCAGCGACGCCGCCCAGGCGCTGCAGATCGCTCAGGCCCAGATGGGCGCCGTAGTGGTCCGCCAGGCCCTGACGCTCGCCTTCGCCGACACCTACCGGCTGATGGCCTGGCTGTTCCTGGCCGCCCTGCTGATCGTCCCCTTCGCCAAGCCCGCGCCGGCCGGGGGACCGCCGCCGTCGGACCACTAGGCGATCATTGACTTAACCCCACGGGAAGCCGCCAACTTCCGCGCAAGGGACACAGAGCCTGCGTTGGGAGGAATGGTCATGGCCGGATGGACGATCGCGCCGATCTGGGAGGCGGTGGCCCAGTCGCAACCCGACACGCCGGCGCTGGTCCACGGTGAGCGCGAGATTTCCTGGGCCCAGTTCGACGCCCGCGCCGATGCGCTGGCCGCCCACCTGCTCGCCAGGGGGCTGGGCCATCAGGCCAAGGTCGCCGCCTACCTCTTCAACGGCCCCGAATACCTCGAGACCTACTTCGCCGCGTTCAAGGGCGGCTTCGCCCCGGTCAACACCAACTACCGCTACGGCCCCGAGGAGATCCTCTACCTCTTCGACAACGCCGACGCCGAGGCCGTCGTCTTCCATGCCGGCTTCGCCGAGGTCCTGGAGCCCATCCGCGGCCGCCTCGCCCAGGTGAAGACCTGGATCGCCGTCGCCGAGTCCGGCCGTCCGGTCCCGCCCTGGGCCGAGGACTACGACGCCATCGTCGCCCGCGCGCCGGCCCAGCGCCCGGTCCGCGGCCCCTGGGGCGTCTCCGGCGACGACCTCCTGCTGCTCTACACCGGCGGCACCACCGGCATGCCCAAGGGCGTCATGTGGCGCCAGGACGACCTCTTCCAGGTGCTGGGCGCCGGCGGCAACGCCGCGCTCGGCATCCCGCCGGTCGCCTCGATCACCGAGCTGATCGAGCGGATCCGCGGCCCCGAACACCTGCGCCCCGTGACCATGACCGCCGCGCCCATGATGCACGGCACCGGCCAGTTCTCGGCCTTCATCTCGCTGAACATCGGCGGCACGGTCTGCGCCCTGCCCTCGCGCCGGTTCGACCCCGTCGAGCTTTGGAACGAGGTGGAACGCCTGCGCGCCACCAACGTCGTCATCGTCGGTCTGGCCTTCTCCACCCCGATGCTCGAGGCGCTGGACGCCAATCCCGGCCGCTGGGACCTCGCCTGCGTCCGCGCCATGAGCTCGTCCGGCTCGATGTGGAGCCAGGAGAACAAGCGCGGCCTGCTCGGCCACATGCCCCAGGCGATGATCGCCGACAGCTTCGGCTCCTCCGAAGCCGTCGGCCTCGGGGCATCGGCCTCCGCCGCCGGGATGGAGGCGCCCACCGCCGCCTTCATGCTGGGCCCGAACACCGCCGTCTTCACCGAAGACGGCCGCCGCGTAGAGCCGGGTTCCGGCGAGCGCGGGCTCGTCGCCGTTTCCGGCTTCCTGCCCCAGGGCTACTATAAGGACCCCGAAAAGACGGCCAAGACCTTCAAGGTCATGGAGGGCGTCCGCTGGTCCGTTCCCGGCGACTGGGCCGAGGTCAACGCCGACGGCACGCTGAAGCTGCTCGGCCGCGGCTCGGTCTGCATCAACACCGGCGGCGAGAAGGTCTTCCCCGAAGAGGTCGAGGAGGCGCTGAAAACCCACGCCGACGTCCGCGACGCCGTCGTCGTCGGCGTGCCCGACGCCCGCTTCGGCGAGCGCATCTGCGCGGTGGTCGAGCCGGAGGCCGGGGCTGCGCCCGGCCTTGCCGAGCTGTCCGCTCACGTCCGCGAGCACCTGGCCGGCTACAAGGCGCCCCGCGAGCTGATCCTGGTCGACACCATCGGCCGCGCCCCCAACGGCAAGGTCGACTACAAGGCCATCAAGGACCGCGCCCTGAAGGAGCTGGGCCAGCCCGCCTAGCGGAGCCGTTCAGTCGGCGGGCCTATTTCCGGGGCCGCGCTTCCTTGCTCAGCCGCGTCATCAGCAGCGCCGCGCGCTTGGCCTGCACGTCCAGGCTCTTGAGGTCCACGGTCTCGCCCGGCGCGTGACTGCCGTCGCCCGCCGTGCCCAGGCCCACCAGCCCGTCGATGAAGGAGACGAAGGCGATGTCGCCGGCGCCGCGTCGGGCCGGGTCGCCCTGCGGCATCTGCCGCAGGCCCAGCGTCGTGTTCACGTCGTTCAGCTTGGCGAGCAGCGCCTTGTTGCCCTCGGTGGGCGCCATGGCCGGATAGCCGCCTTCGTCGAAGGTCAGCTTGGCGTCTGTCTTCGGCAGGTGCCGGGCGACGATGGCCTGCATCTTCGCCCGTACGCGCGCCTCCTGCTCGTTCGACAGGGTGCGGATGTCGCCCAGCGCGATCGCCTCGGCCGGGATGACGTTCGACTTGCCCGTCGCCTGGCCGCCGGTCTTGTCGCCCGCCACCGACGCCTGGGCCCCGCCCACGACGACGCCGACGTTGTAGGTCAGGTTCGGCTCGGCCAGTTCGCGGCGGAATTCGTCGAGGATCCGCGTCAGCTCGTAGATCGCGCCGCAGCCCGGCCCTTCCATGCAGACGCCCGACGAATGGCCCGACCTGGCGGTGGCCTTCAGGGTCCAGGAGTTGGACGAGCGGCGGGCGATCGAGCCGATGTCCTGGTCGCCGTCGCGCGAGAGGCCCTCGAAGTCCAGCGCCACGTCGCTGGCCTCGCCGGCCGCGATCAGGTCGCCCCGGGCGACCGCGATCGGCGCCCCCGCGTCCTCCTCGTCGCCGGTCAGCACAACGATGATGTCGGCGTCCTTCAGCGTGCCGGCCGCCTGCATGGCCCGCAGGGCCGCGACGATCACCACCATGCCGCCCTTGTCGTCGCCGACCCCCGGCCCCTCGCCGATGTCGCCCTTGCGGGTCCAGGCCTGGAACGGGCTATCGGGCTCGAAGACGGTGTCCAGATGACCGATCAGCAGCATGCGCTTGCCGCGGCCGTTCCCCTTGTGGGTGGCCACGATGTGCCCGGCCCGGCCGGCCTTCTCCATCGGGACCCATTTGACGTCGAACCCCAACGGCTCCAGCTCGGCGCGCATCATCCGGCCGACCTGCTCCACGCCCTTCAGGTTCATGGTGCCGGAGTTCACCTTCACCAGCTCTTCGAGCAGCTTGATGTGCCGCTCGCGCTCGGCCTCGACCGTGGCGATCATCTTCGTCTCCGCCGGCGTCGGCGGAGCGGCGAAGGCCGGGGCCGCGAACGCAAGGCAAAGCGCGCCCATCAGGGCGGGACGAAGACACGACATCGGTAAGCTCCCGAGGCTGGGTTCAGCCCGGCTGATTGCTGCGCAGGCTGCGGACGAATTCGACGAGGGCCGAGCGCGAGACGCCCCGCGGCAGGTCGGCGTAGGCCTTGAGCAGTTCCAGCGCGCCCGGCTCGGCCAGCAGCGCGGCCACCTCGTCGACGGCGCTGGAGGTCGGAGAGGCCTCTCCAAACATCTCGGAGACCGGCACGTTCAGGGTCTTGGCGATGCGGGCCAGCATGGAGGCGCTCACGCGGTTCGCGCCGCGCTCGTACTTCTGGATCTGCTGGAAGGTGACCCCCGCCGCTTCCGCCAGCGCCTGTTGGGACAGGCCTTTCAGCTTGCGGAGCAGCCGGATGCGCGCGCCGACGGCGATATCCACGGGGTCGGCGACCGCATCGGGTTTGTTGGCCATGAACGTTCCGGAGCCTCTACTGTAGTCGGCGTGTCTAGCGCGCCCGGTTCGCCTCGTCATCCGTCGGAGGCGCCCAATCCTCCTGCGGCGACTTCTGATCCGAGATGCAGTAGCACGCCTCGGCGATCACGATGCCCAGCGCCCGCCGCAGGGCGCCGACGGCGGGATTCTCGCGCTCCACCGCGATGAGTTCCTCTTCGTAAGGGGCCAGCAGCTCAACCAGGTTCTGGGCCAGCTTTCTGGCGTGCTCCGGATCGTGACTCATGTCGCCCCCTGTGGGCCGAACCTGTGCGATTGCAAAGTTGAATGCAAGCGACCCCAGGGTGCGCCCTGGGGTCGTGTTCGCGTCGGCCTGATTGGCGATCAGTTGGCGGCGATGGCCTGCGCCGCCGCCTGGGCCTGGATCACCGTCCGGCCTTCCCGTTCGGCGATCCGGCGGAAGGTGGCCAGCGCCTGCCCGGTCACTTGGTCCATGTTGTAGTAGCGATAGGTGGCCAACCGCCCGACGAAGTGGACCTCGGGCGTGTCCAGGGCGAGCGCCTCGTACTTCTTGTACAGCGCCTGGTTCTCGGGCCGCGGCACCGGATAGTAGGGGTCGCCTTCGGCGCTCGGATATTCGTAGGTGATCGTCGTCCTTTCGCACTCCTGCCCGGTCATGTGCTTGTACTCGCTGACGCGGGTGTAGGGCGTTTCCTCGTTCGGGTAGTTCACCACCGCCACCGGCTGGAACCAGGGCTGGTCCAGCGTCTCGTGCTGGAACCTGAGGCTCCGGTACGGAAGCTTGCCGTAGCGATAGTCGAAGTATTCGTCGATCGGGCCGGTGAAGATCAGCCGGTCGAAGTCGGCCTCCTCGCGCACATCCTCGTACTCGACGCCAAGCGCGAGGGTGATGCCCTTCTGGTCGACCATGTTCTCGAACATCCGGGTGTAGCCGTCGAGCGGCATGGCCTGGAACTGGTCGGTGAAGTAGCGGTCGTCGGTGTTCGTCCGCGTCGGGACGCGCGCGGTGACCGCCTTGTCCAGCTCCGACGGGTCCATGCCCCACTGCTTGCGGGTATAGCCGCGGAAGAACATCTCGTAGAGCTCGCGGCCCACTTGGCTGATCACCACGTCCTCGGACGTGCGGATCTTCTCCACGGGCTCGGCGCGGCCGGCCAGGAACGCCTCGGCGTCGGCCTCGGTCTGCAGGTCCAGCCCGTACAGCATGTTCAGCGTGGTGCGGTTGATCGGCATCGGCACGTGCAGGCCGTTCTTCACGCACGCCAGCACCCGGTGCTCGTAGGGCCGCCACTTCGTGAACTGCGACAGGTAGCGGAACACCTCCTCCGAGTTGGTGTGGAAGATGTGCGGCCCGTACTTGTGCATCAGGACGCCGCCGGCGTCCTTCTCGTCGTAGGCGTTGCCGCCGACGTGCGGTCGGCGGTCCACCAGCAGGACCCGCTTGCCGAGCTGACTGGCGAGGCGTTCGGCCAGCACCGAGCCTGCGAATCCGGCGCCGACGATCATGTAGTCGTAGGGCTTGGCGCGTCCCGCCGGACGGATGGCCGGCATCGCGACGTCGGTCGCCGCGCCCGGGCTCATCAGCTCGGTCTTCGCCTGCTCGCGCGAGAGCAGCACACGGCTGATCTCCAGGTTCATGCGGGTGAAGGTCTCGTCCCAGGACAGGGCGGAGAGCTTCGTGTCCACCGCCTTCAGCCAGTCGCCCTTGAGGCGCGACAGGGCCAGCGCCTGGTCGCAGGCGGCGATGAAGTCCTCTGCGGTCTCGGCGATCTTCACCGCCTCGAGGTCGCCGTAGTGGCGCACCACGTCGACGATCGGCGTCGAGACCACCGGCCGGCCGCCCGACAGGTATTCCGGCGTCTTCGTCGGGCTGATGAAGCGGGTCGACTCGTTGATCGCGAAGGGCATCAGGGCGACGTTCCAGCCGCCCAGGTAGGTCGGCAGCTCGTCGTACGACTTGCCGCCCAGGTAGTGCAGGTTCGGACGCTTGGGCAGGCTCTCGGGGTCGATCTTCACCACCGGGCCCAGGATCACCAGGCTCCATTCCGGCCGGGCGTCGGCCAGGGCCGCCAGCAGGTCCAGGTCCATGCGCTCGTCGACGACGCCGTAGAACCCGAGCCTCGGCCAGGGCAGGTTCGCCTGGTCCGCGGGTTCCTCGCGGGCGGCGCGGGCCTTGGCGAAGTGCGCGCGGTCCACGCTGGACGGGAACGGATGCGCGTTCGGGTGCCGGTCGCGCTTGGCTTCCCACAGGCTGTAGCCGCCGGTGAACACCACGTCGGCAAGTTCGAAGAGCTCGCGCTCCAGGATGGTCAGTTCGGGCGGCGCGAACTTGAAGTTCGCCAGTTCGTCCATGCAGTCATAGACGGTACAGGCGGCGTCGAGGTGCCGCGAGAACGGCAGCATCATCGGCGTGTAGTACCAGCGCAGCAGCGCAGCGGAGCCGCTGCCTGCCAGCATCGCATCCAGCAGGCCCTTCAGCGCGGCGTCGCGCTCTTCGCCCTCGAGGCCCTCGGGAAGCTGCGGCGTGGCCACGATCACCCCGCTGTCGGGGCAGATCTTGCTGGAAAGCGCCGGCGGCGAGCCGGCCCGGGCCGGCATGGGCTCCTCCCAGAACACCACCTTCCGGGTCTGGGCGAAACGGGTCATCAGATGCTGAGGACGCTGGAACACGAAATCCCATCGCAGATGGGAGAAGCAGACGAGGGTCTCTCGACCGTGGGAACGCGCCCCCACGTGCGGCGGAAACGGCGCAGCGCCGACGGCGCTCGGAACCCACGGAGTGTTCAAGACGCGATCCCCTGGAATGAAAAAAGACACACGAAGCCCGGGGGTAAAACGCCAAGCGGCGGCGATGGTTCCAAAGCTTTGCTTCGGACGCCAGAATTCGCTCCAGTAATCAAAAGATAACAGGCTCAAGTTATCTTGAAACTTGAGCTTATGTCGGGATCTCGACTGTTTATGTTGCCGCTTCGACCTTGCGGCCGGTCGAGCGACGCCCCGACCCGTAGGCCGGTTGAGCCTCCCACCGCAATGCGTCCGCGACGATGCGGTCCAGGTCCGAATACCGGGGCTCCCACCCCAGCAGATCCTTCGCGCGGCTGGCGTTGGCCACCAGGCTTGGCGGATCGCCCGCCCGGCGCGCGCCGACACTGTGCGGAACCGGACGGCCCGCCGCGCGGCCGACGGCCTCCACCACCTCCCGCACGGAATTGCCCTTGCCGGTGCCGACATTCACCGCCTCGAAGGCGCCCGCTGGAAGCTCCACCTCCAGCGCCGCCACGTGCGCGGCCGCCAGGTCGTTCACATGGATGTAGTCGCGCAGGCAGGTGCCGTCCGGCGTGTCGAAGTCGTCGCCGAACACCGTCAGCGGCTTGCCTTCACCCAGCGCCGCGGCGATCGCCAGCGGGATCAGGTGGGTCTCCGGCTCGTGCGCCTCGCCGATCAGGCCCGACGGGTCGGCGCCGGCGGCGTTGAAGTAGCGCAGCGCCACGGCGCTCAGGCCATAGGCCTTGCACTGGGCCTGGATCATCCATTCGCAGGCGAGCTTGGTGTCGCCATAGGGGCTAGCCGGCGCCTTGGCGGCGTCCTCGGGGATGGTCTCCAGCGCCGCCCGGCCGCCCTGCCCGTACACCGCCGCGCTCGACGAGAAGACCATGCGCTCGACGCCGCGCTCGCGCATGGCGGTGAGTAGGCTCACCGTGCCGCCGACGTTGATCTCCCAGAAGAGGTCCGGCTGGACCACCGAACGGCCGACTTCGATCAGCCCGGCGAAGTGGATCACCGACTTGGCGCCGTACTCGTCCAGCGCCTCGGTCACGGCCCGGACGTCGCGGATGTCCCCATGGACGAACGCGCCCCAGCGCACTGCCTCGCGGAAGCCGGAACTGAGACTGTCGAAGACGACGGGGAAAAAGCCCCGCTCGCTCAGAGCCTTCGCCGTATGCGCGCCGATATAGCCGGCCCCGCCCGTCACGAGGACGGCGGGCTTCGATCCCCGATCCATGGTTCGGATAATCCCCTGTCCGCGGGTCGGGTTCCAGCGCCGAACGCCGGTTTTGGAACGAAATCCGTCAGCCGCGGCTTAGAAAATCGGGATGTGACGGGAAAGCCAGGGTCTATGCCAAGCACAGTCGAGCTGTGGGGCGGTCACGAATGCACCGTGAACCGCGTCGGACCTGCGTTCTACGATCAGACGATCCGCTCAGGCCACCAGGACCGCCCCGAAGACCTCGACCGCTTCGCCGCCCTCGGCCTCACATCGCTGCGCTACCCGGTGCTCTGGGAGCGCGTTGCCCCCGACACGCCGCACAGCCGCGACTGGCGCTGGAGCGATCAGCGGCTCGCCCGCATCCGCGAGCTGGGCATGAACCCGATCGTCGGCCTGCTGCATCACGGCTCGGGGCCCCGCTACACCAGCCTGGTCGATGACGCCTTTGCCGGCCTGTTCGCCGACTACGCCCGCGCGGCCGCCGAGCGGTACCCCTGGGTCTCGGACTGGACGCCGATCAACGAGCCCCTGACCACCGCCCGGTTCTCGGCCCTCTACGGCCTCTGGTACCCGCACCTGTCGGACGAGCCGTTCTTCTGGGCGGCCCTCCTCAATCAGATCGACGCCACGCGTCTGGCCATGCGCGAGATCCGCCGCGTGAACCCCGACGCCCGCCTGATCCAGACCGAGGACCTCGGCCGCACCTACGCCACCCGCCCGCTCGCCCCGCAGGCCGAGTTCGAGAACCATCGCCGCTGGCTGACCTGGGACCTGCTCGCCGGCAAGGTGACGCCCGACCACCCGCTGTTCGGCCGGCTGGCGTCCTGTGGCTTCGGCGACCGGCTGCGCGCCATCGCCGACGATCCCTGCCCGCCGGACGTCCTGGGCGTGAACCACTACCTCACCAGCGAGCGGTTCCTCGATCACCGCCTCGACGCCTATCCGCCGGAGCGTCACGGCGGCAACGACTGGGCGCGCTACGCCGACGTGGAGGCCATTCGGGTCACCCTCCCCGCGCCCGGCGGCCTCGAGCAGGCGCTGGAGGAGGCCTGGGCCCGCTACGGCCGGCCGCTGGCCGTGACCGAGAGCCACAACGGCTGCACCCGCGAGGAGCAGGTCCGCTGGGTGCGCGAGGCCTGGGAGACCGCCCAGCGGCTCCAGGGGCGCGGCGTCGACATCCGCGCCGTCACGGTCTGGGCGCTGCTCGGGACCTACGACTGGAACAGCCTGCTGACCCAGCCGCTCGGCCACTACGAGACCGGCGCCTTCGATGTCCGGGCCGGCGAGCCCCGCCCGACCGCCATCGCCGCCGAGATCAAGCGCCTCGCCCAGGGCGGCGAGCCGCACCCCGGCACGGAAGGCCCCGGCTGGTGGCGGCGCGACATCCGCCTGGAGTTCCGCCCGGTGTTCCGCCACGCCGAGACGCCCGAGCCCCGGTCGGCATGGCGAACGGACGGTACGCGGCGGCCGCTGCTGATCGTGGGCGCCACCGGCACGCTCGGCAAGGCCCTGGCCAGGGCCTGCGAATGGCGCGGGATCGCCTACCACCTCACCGCCCGCGCCGAGCTGAGCCTCGACGACGAGGCCTCCATCGCCGCCTGCCTCGACACCTGGGATCCCTGGGCCGTCGTCAACGCCGCCGGCTGGGTGCGCGTGGACGAGGCCGAGGACTGCCGCGACGACTGCATCGCCGCCAATGCGACGGGCGCGGTCCGCCTCGCTGCGATCTGCGCCAGCCGGGGGCTGCCGGTCGTGGGCTACTCGAGCGACCTGGTGTTCGACGGGACGGCGGGCCGTCCCTATGTCGAGAGCGACGCGCCCTCGCCGCTCAACGTCTACGGCGAGAGCAAGGCGCTCGCCGAGGCCGGCGTGCGCGAGGCCAATCCGCAGAGCCTGATGATCCGCACGGCGGCGTTCTTCTCGCCCTACGACCCATACAATTTCGCGAGCCACGTCCGCCGCACCCTGTCGGCGGGCCACTCGCTGCCGGCGGCGGAGGATCTCGTGGTTTCGCCCACCTACGTGCCCGACCTGGTGGACGCGAGCCTCGACCTGCTCCTCGACGGCGAGACCGGCGTCCGCCACCTCGCCAGCGCCGGCCAGGCGAGCTGGGCCGACTTCGCGCGCATGGTCGCCCGCGCGCTCGACCTGGACGAGGCCCTGGTGATCGGCGTGGAGGCGAAGAGCTTCGGCTGGGCCGCCCAGCGTCCGCCGCACGTTCCGCTCGACACCGAGCGCGGCCAGGTGATGCCGAGTCTCGACAACGCGGTCGCGCGCTACGCCGCCATCGTCCGCCAGGCCGAATTCGCGCCGGAGGCCGAGGCCATGGCCGACCTCCTGCACCCCGACATGCCGGTGCGCAGCCTCCAGCGACTGTCCTAGCCGGGCGGACCTAGTTGCGGGTGGCGGCCGGCGCGTCGTCGCCGTCGTCCTCGTCGTCCTCGACCTCGAAGACGTCCTCCTCGGCCTCGGCCAGCAGCTCGTCGAGGGCGTCGATCACCGCGTCCAGCTGCTCGGGGCTGGCGGCGAAATCCATCTTCTCGCCGGCGTCGTCCTCGAGGTGCAGGACGAAGTCCTCCTCGCGGATCGAGATGGCGAACTTGGCGAGCTGTCTCATGCGGGCCTCCTGACCGACTAGGGGCATAACCGCCGGGCGCGCCTTTCGTTCAGGTGAGCTCGCGCAGCGCCGCCATCACGCGGGCCGCCTTCTCCGCCGTCTCGTCCGGGCTCTGTCCGGCGCGGTACAGCTCGCCGCCCAGTCCGAACGCGCGGCAGCCGGCCGCCCACCACTCCGCCATGCTGTCGGGGCCCACGCCGCCCACGGCCCAGACCACCGCCTCGGGCGGCAGCACCGCCTTGAGCTGCTTCACATGGCCGGGGCCGTAGGTCGCCGCCGGGAACAGCTTCAGGTGCCGGGCCCCGGCCTCGATCGCCTGGAACGCCTCGCTCGCCGTCGCGAACCCCGGCGCCGGGTCCAGTCCGAGCTCCACCGCCCGGCGGATCACCTCGGCCGAGGTGTTCGGCGAGACGATGATCCGCCCGCCGGCCTCGGCCACCGCCTCGACGCGCTCGGCCGTCAGCACCGTGCCGGCCCCGATGCACATCCGGTCGCCGAAGCCCTCGGCCAGCTTCCGGATGCTGGTCAGCGGGTCGGGCGAGTTGAGCGGAACTTCCATCCCGCGCACGCCGGCCTCGAACAGCGCCTGGGCATGCTCGGCCGCCTCCTCGGGCCGAATGCCGCGGACGATGGCCACCACGGGGGCTTCCGCGAGCGCCGCTTCCAGCTTCATGGCCGAACCCTCTCGTAGAGCGCGAAGAGGCCCGCGACCGCCGCGGCCTCGCCGTCATGCACGTCGGCCTCGATGCCCCGCGCCGCAAGGGCCCGCGCGTAGAGGCCGCACAGCTTCGCATCCCCCAGCAGCGACACCGGCTCGTCGCCGGTGCAGCCGAGCAAGGCCGGCGTCGCGGCCACCTCGGCCCCGATCAGCAGGCCCGAGAGGTAGCTGGGCGTCTCCTCCGCCGGTCGCCCCTCGCCCACCACCCGCGCCCGGGCCGTGAACAGCCGCGCCGCCAGCGCATCGCCCGCGCCCGCCGCCGCGACCCCCGCGTCGAACGCCGCCATGTCGTCGGCCGCGACCTCGCTCTTCAGCACGCTGTGCGTCTTCAGCACCGCGAACAGCTCGCCGGTCATGGCGGTGACGAACCGCGTGAGCCGCCCGTCCTCCACCAGCATCCACTTGGCGTGGGTGCCGGGATGGCAGACCAGCCTGCGCCCGCGTCCCCGCTCAGGCTCGGCCGCCAGCCAGCCGAAGAGCTGCGTCTCCTCGCCCCGCATCACGTCGCCCTGACCGTTGAAGCCGGCCCAGCGCACGCCCGGGACGATGCGGATCCAGTCCGGTCCATCCACAGCCTTCAGCCGCGCCGCGAGGTCGTCGAGGTCCGCCGGCGCGTCGGCATAGGGCGCCAGCGTCCAGCCGAGGTTCGAGCCCACCATGCCGCACAGCATCGCCGGCAGGCGCTCAGCCGAAAGCGCCGGCCGCACCTCGTCCCGGAACCGCGCCTCCGCCTCGCCCGGCTTCAGCTTTGCGACGCCCAGGCCCGGGAAGTCCCGATCCGCGACCACGCCGCCGCGCGCGTCCAGCGTCCAGGCGCGCAGGTTCGTCGTGCCCCAGTCGCACGCCAGCAGCGCCGCCGTCACAGCCGCCCCGCGTCGACGATCAGGTTCTGGCCGGTGATCATCCGCGCCGCGTCCGAGGCCAGGAACAGCGCCGCGTCGGCGATGTCGTCGGGATAGAGCCGGTCCTTCAGCGCCACCTGCTCGCGCCACTGCGCCTCGGCCTCCGGCGTCAGCCACAGCTCCAGTTGCCGCTCGGTGATCACCCACCCGGGCGACAGGGCGTTCACCCGCACCTTGTCCGGCCCCCATTCGCGCGCCAGGCCCTTGGACAGCGAGTTGATCGCCCCCTTCGCCGCCACATAGGTCGCCATGTGAGCCGGTCCCCACAAGGCGTTGATCGAGCTCACGTTTATGATCGCGCCGCCGCCGGCCTGCTTCATCATCGGATAGGCCGCGGTCGAGGCCACGAAGGCGGGATCGAGGTTCACCGCCAGCCCCTTGCGCCAGGCTTCCACCGAGGTGTCGGCCGCGTCATGCCGGGTGTCGTTGGCCACGTTGTTGACCAGCACCGTCACCGGCCCCAGAGCCTCCGCCGCGCCCGCGATCGCCGCCTGCAGAGCGGCCGCGTCGGTCACGTCGCAGCGCCGGAACCACGCACGCTCTCCCAGCTTCGCCGCCAGCGCCTTCCCCTCGTCCTCCTGCAGGTCGACGAAGCCCACCTTGCAGCCCTGGCCGTGGAAGCGTTCGACGAAGCAGGCTCCGATGCCCGAGGCCCCGCCGGTGACGAACACCGTCCGCCCCTGCAGGTCGGGATAGCTGGCGCGGCTCATCTAGTGGCTCTCGCGGGTGACTTCGGAGCTCGACTTCCCGACCAGGAAGTCCAGGTCGGCCCCCTGGTCCGCCTGTAGCACCGTGTCGATGTAGAGCTTGTACCAGCCGCGCTCGAACTGCGAAGGCGTGCGCGCCGCCTCCCATTCGTGCCGCCGCTTCACCAGCTCCACCTCGCTGACCAGCAGGTTCAGCGTCCGGTTCGGGCCGTCGAACTCGATCTCGTCGCCGTTCCGCACCAGCGCCAGGGGCCCGCCCGCCTCGGCTTCCGGCGAGACGTGCAGGATCACCGTGCCATAGGCCGTGCCGCTCATCCGCGCGTCCGAGATCCGCACCATGTCGCGCACGCCCTTGTGCAGCAGCTTGGGCGGCAGGGCCATGTTCCCCACCTCGGGCATGCCCGGATAGCCCTTCGGCCCGCAGCCCTTCAGCACCAGGATCGAGGTCTCGTCGACCTCCAGGTCGGGGTCGTCGATGCGGGCGTGGTAGTCCTCGATGTCCTCGAACACCACCGCCCGGCCGCGGTGGGTCAAAAGCTCCGGCGTCGCCGCGCTCGGCTTCAGGATGGCCCCGTCGGGACAGAGGTTGCCGCGCAGCACCCAGACGCCGGAGGACGGCCCGATCGGCTCGGCCACCGTCCCGATCACCTCCCGGTTCCAGACCTCGGCGGCCTCGGCGATCTCGCCCTGGGTGTGGCCCGAGACCGTCAGGGCCTCGCGCCGGAACAGGCCGCCCAGCTCCTTCATTACCGCCGGACACCCGCCCGCGTAGCAGAAGTCCTCCATCAGGTACTTGCCCGACGGCATCAGGTTGACCAGCAGCGGAACCTCCCGGCCCAGGCGGTCGAAGTCCTCCAGCGAAAGCTCGATCCCCACCCGGCCGGCCAGGGCCAGCAGGTGCACCACCGCATTGGTCGAGCCGCCGATCGCCGCGTGCATCAGGATGGCGTTCTCGAACGCCTCCCGCGTCAGGATCTGCGACAGCTTCACGTCGTCCTTCACCAGCTGGACGATGCGGTTGCCGGTCAGGTGGGCCAGCGTCTTTCGCCGGCTGTCCACGCCCGGCAGGGCGGCGTTGTTCGGCAGGCTGACGCCCAGCGCCTCGATCAGGCTCGCCATCGTCGAGGCCGTGCCCATGGTGTTGCACACCCCGTGGCTGCGGCTCATCGAGCTCTCGGCCGACAGGAAGTCCTTCAGCGTCATCTCCCCGGCCCGCACGGCCTCGGAGAACCGCCACACGTCGGTGCCCGAGCCGATGTCCTTGCCGTGCCACTTGCCGTTCAGCATGGGCCCCGAGCTGACCACCATCGTCGGCAGGTCCACCGAGGCCGCGCCCATCAGCTGTCCCGGCGTGGTCTTGTCGCAGCCGCCCAGCAGCACGACGCCGTCGATGGGATTGGCGCGGATGCTCTCCTCAACCTCCATCGCCAGCAGGTTGCGGAACAGCATCGCCGTCGGCCGCATCTGGGTCTCGGGCAGGCTCATAGCCGGGAACTCGATCGGCACGCCGCCGGCCTCCCAGACGCCGCGCTTCACGTATTCGGCCAGGTCGCGCAGGTGGAACTGGCAGGTCACCAGCTCCGACCAGGTGTTGCAGATGCCGATCACCGGCCGGCCGTCGAACACATGGTCCGGCAGGCCCGTGCCCTTGATCCAGCTGCGATGGATGAACCCGTCCCGGTCGAGCTTGCCGTAGCTCTTCTGGCTCCGCAGCGGCTTCTTCGCCATTCCCGCGACCCCTCGCCTTTTTCTGGATGCCCGCAAGATAAACCCTTCAACGTGGCGGCGGTTCAGGCCGGCCGCCTTCGCCGACCGCGAATTGACGCCTTCACCGCATGAGGTGACGCTGCGGCCCCCAGGTCGCCTTCGTCGATGGAAAAAGCGCATGATCGGATTGGGCGTGGCGTTCCTGGTCTTCGCTGCAGACGGCGCGGCTGGCGCTCCGTTGGACGCGGATCCGCTTTCCGCCTTTTACGGCGCGACCCTCGAGATCAGCACCCTTGACGGCTGGCGCGCGGAGCGCCGCATCCGGCCCGATCATACCTTCACCCAGACCGGATCTGACGGCGCCGTCGAAGGGACCTGGACGCTTGAGGCTGGCAAGCTCTGCACGACACAGCGCAGACCAGCGCCCCCCGCGGATCGCGCAGCGACCTACTGCAACACCGGCCCAGGGCAGAAACTCGGCGACAAGTGGATCGACCGCGATCCGGTGACCGGCAACGCAATCTTCTTCAGCCTGATCCCGAGCGCCGACTGAGCGGGACCTCACCCCTCGAACACTGGCAGCGGCAGCCCCTTCACGCCCACGTCCAGGGCGAACAGCCCGCCCGCCAGCGGCTGCTTTGCGCGCGCCTCGTCCGACAGCTCGTCCCAGGCGCTGGTGACGTAGAGGGTGCCGAGGTCCGGCCCGCCGAACGCGCAGCTCGTCGGCTGTTCCACCGGCAGTTGGACGATCTGGTCGACGCGGCCGTCGGGGCTGTAGCGGACGATCCGCCCGCCGCCCCACTGGGCGTTCCAGAGATAGCCCGCCGCGTCCACCGCCGAGCCGTCGGGGGACGCCGGCTGGCCGCGCGTATGGGCGAACTCCCGCACCTTCGACAGGTCGGCCACCTCATGGGCGAACAGGGTCTGCAGCTTGGAGTCGGCCATGTAGAGCGTCCTGCCGTCGGGACTGAACGACACGGTGTTCGGGATGTGGATGCCGCTCAGCACCCGCGTCGTCTTGCCGCCCGGGTCGGTGCGGAACACGCTGCCCGGCCGCTTGCCGCCGTCGTCGTCCATGGTCGACCACCAGAAGCGGCCTTCCATGTCGATCTTGCCGTCATTGGTGCGGAAGCCCTGGCCCAGGTCATAGCGCTGGACCATCTCGATCGTGCCCGGCTCGGGATGGATGACCGCCAGCCCCTGCTCGGTTGCGACGAACAGTCCTCCCTTCGCCCGCGGAACGGCGGCGCTTGCCCGCATCGGCAGGTCGAAGCTGCCGCTCTCCTCGGTGGCCGGCTCATACCAGGCCAGACGCCGGCCCTTGATGTCGAACCAGTAGAGCTTCTGCTCGGCCGCTGACCACACCGGGCCCTCCCCGAGGCGGTCTGCCGCATTCACGACGCAACGAACTTGCACCACATCGGCCTCCAGACCGAGCTGACTAAGAATCGTGAGACCGTTCGCGGACCACCCGCGCCCAGCCTGCGACACCCTGACTTCAGCGTTTTGGTTCCATTCAGAGTCACCGCACTACTATCCTAGTCGACAGAATCGGTAGGGGTCTCACCCAGTGTCGCTCTCCAGCTATTCCGACGTCTTCGCGATCGACCACGAACGTGGCTACGAAGAGACGATCGCTCCGGGCGACCTCGTCCGCACGGGGCCGAACCTCTATCCCCACTTCGAGGTTCTGGCCGTCCACGGCGACAAGGCCTGGGTCCGCAATGTCCTGACCGGCGCCGACCACCTCGCCATCCTCACGCGCTGCCGCAAGATCAACGGCCAGCCCGGCATCGCCGAGGCCGCGGAGTAGCGCCCGGGTCTCCCCCCCTCGGGGGAGACCGATCCCACAGCTTTTCATCTGAACCGCCCGCGCGCCCCGGAGTTATCGACTCCGGGGGAGCGATTTCGCTCGCGCGGAAGACCAGGGGAGGACGCGCCATCTCCGCCTTCATGTTCGCCACGGGGATCGAGAATTCCATCCCCACGATCCAGAACGGCCGCGTTCGCGTGGACCAGATGGACTCCTGCGGCCACTACCGCCACTGGCGGAAGGACTTCGACCTGGTCGAGGAGCTGGGGCTGAAGTACCTGCGCTACGGTCCGCCCCTGCACACCACCCTGCTCGGCCCGGACAAGCACGACTGGGAATTCTCCGACGTCACCTTCGCGGAGCTTAGGCGGCGCGACATCAACCCGATCGTCGACCTCTGCCACTTCGGCGTGCCCGATTGGATCGGCGACTTCCAGAACCCCGACTTCGCCGAGATCTTCGCGGCCTACGCGGGCGCCTTCGCCCGCCGCTTCCCGTGGGTGCAGCTCTACACGCCGGTCAACGAGATGTTCATCTGCGCCCAGTTCTCGGCCAAGTTCGGCTGGTGGAACGAGCAGGGCACGACGGACCTCACCTTCGTCACCGCGCTGAAGCACATCGTGAAGGCCAATGTGCGGGCCATGCAGGAGATCCTGAAGGTCCGCCCCGACGCCATCTTCATCCAGAGCGAGTCCTCGGAATACTTCCACGCTGAGAACCCCGCCGCCATCAAGCCGGCCGAGATCGAGAACTCGCGCCGCTTCCTCTCGCTGGACCTCAACTACGGCCACCGCGTCGACAGCGAGATGTACGAGTACCTGATGGACAACGGCATGACCCGGGACGAGTACCACTTCTTCCTGGGCAACTCGCTGCGCCACCACTGCATCCTGGGCAACGACTACTACTGGACCAACGAGCACCGCGTGTCGGCCGACGGCCTGCACCGCGCCTCGGGCGAGATCTTCGGCTACTCCGAGATCACCCGGCAGTACTACAACCGCTATCGCCTGCCGGTGATGCACACCGAAACCAACATCGCCGAGGGACCGAACGGCGACGAGGCGGTGAACTGGCTCTGGAAGGAATGGGCCAACGTCCTGCGCGTCCGCAACGACGGCGTGCCGACCGTCGGCTTCACCTGGTACTCGCTGACCGACCAGATGGACTGGGACACGGCGCTGCGCGAGACCAACATGCGCGTCCATCCGGTGGGCCTCTACGACCTCAACCGCGAGATCCGGCCGGTCGGCGTGTCGTACAAGCAGCTCATCCGCGACTGGGGCGAGGTGCTGCCGACCCAGAGCGTCTGTCTGACCGTGCCCATCGTGCCGCCGAACGAGTACGGGGAAATGGCCTCGGAACGGCACCGCGCGGACGCCCGGCGCCTGCGGGCGGTCGAGCTCGCCTCCGGCGGCGAGACGGGCTAGGGCCGCCTCATGGCGGCGGCGCTCGACATCGTCACCCTCAGGGCCGAAGCGCCGGCGGACCGACCGGGGTTCGTCGAGGCCCGGATCCTGCCCGGCCGCGGCATGATGCTGCTGCAGGCCAGGCTGCGCCTCCCCTCGGGAGAGGTCGTCGACGGCCTCTTCGCCCCGGAGGATCCGGCCGCCGAATTCGGCGGAGCCGACGACTTTGCGGGCAACAAGGCCTTCGCCTTCGGCGGCGCGGTGCTCGTCCCCTACGCCAACCGCATCCGCGGCGAGCCGATCGGAGACGCCCGCGAGATCGAGGCCGTCGTCGACGGCCGCCGCGTGCGCCTGCCCCGCAACTGGGGCGGAAAGGCCGCGGGCGCCGAGCAGTACGCCATGCACGGCCTGATCCTCGACCGCGCCGTGCCTTACGAGCAGCCGACGCCCGGACGCCTCGCCGGTCGTCTCGACGCTGGCGACTTCGGCGGCCGCTGGCCGGGACAGCTCGCCTTCGACCTCGAATGGGGTCTTGAGGCCGGCGTGCTCACGCTCGCCATCCGCGCCCACAACACTGGCGATGAAGCCGTCCCGCTGGGGGTCGGCTTCCATCCCTACATGGCCCTCCCGTCGGGCGATCGGCGCCAGGCCCGCCTGCGCCTGCCCGCCCGGATGCGGACCGAGGTCAACGACTACGACGAGGTGCTGCCCACCGGCCGGCTGCTGCCCACGGCCGGCGGCCCCTACGACTTCTCCGACGGCCGGGCGCTCGGCGAGCTCTATCTGGACGATTGCTTCACCGACCTCGTCCGGACGGGCGGCCAGGTTACCGTCGAGGTGGAGGATCCCGCGGCCGGCGTGGGCTATCGTTTCACCTCGACAAGCCCGCACGTGAAGGCCGTGCAGGTCTATGCGCCGCCCGACAAGGCCTTCGTCGTGGTCGAGCCGCAGTTCAACCTGGCCGACCCCTTCGGCGGCGTCTGGGACTCCGGCGTGGACACGGGCATCGCCCGGCTCGAGCCCGGCCAGAGTTTAACTTATGATTGCCAGCTAACGGCCTTCGCCGTGGGGAACCGCACGCGGGGGTAGTGCTTTCCCCCGCCCATGGGACACGCACGAAAGAGTGAAACGAGGCAGAAGCCCTGCGAAGTCATCGACTTCGACGACGCGCTGCTCGACTCCTGCCCGGCCGAAGAGAAGGCCGAGCTGCTGACCGAGGCGCGCATCGTGGCCCAGGCGTTCGCCCAGGAGGGCGGCGTCGAGGAGCTGCAGGAGATGGCCGAGACCCTTTCGTCCGGCTTCCGCGACGCCGAGATGGAACGCGCCCACGCCCGCAAGCTGTCCGCCGCGCTCAAGCGCCTCGCCAAGGACCCGTGGAAGGATCCCGGCCAGGCCTGACGGCTACTCCGCCGCCGCGGGTTCGCGGGCGCGCTTGCGCTTCTTCTCCGGCCGATCCAGCAGCTTGCGCAGCATCGAGGCCATCACCGGCGTCTCGTAGGGCTTGTCCAGCAGCGGGAACTCGCGGCCCTCGTTGATCTGGCCGTCGCCGACGAAGCCGGACGTCAGGAGCACCCGCAGGTCCGGCCGCAGCTCGCGGGCCGTCCGCGCCAGGCTGAGCCCGCTCACGCCGCCGGGCATGACGACGTCGGTGAACAGCAGGTCGACCTCGATGTCGGTGTGCAGGAGTTCCAGCGCCTCGGCCGCGTTCGTCGCCGTCTGCACCTGGTAGCCCAGGCCGGTCAGCACATCGAGGGTCAGGGCCAGGACCGTGGCGTCGTCCTCCACCAGCAGGATCTTCTCGGTCCCGCCGACGATCTCGGTGGCGGTCTGGGCGACCCGAGCCTCGACCTTCGCCTCGGTGCCGGGCAGCAGCAGGCGGAAGGCCGTGCCCTTGCCCACTTCGCTCTCGACCTCGACCTCGCCGTCCGACTGGCGCACGAAGCCGTACACCTGGCTCAGCCCCAGGCCCGAGCCCTTGCCCACCTCCTTGGTGGTGAAGAACGGCTCGAAGACCCGCTCGCGCACGTCGGCGGTCATGCCGGTGCCGCTGTCGCGCACCTCGATGCAGACGAGGCCCGGCCCCTTCGGCGTGGGCCGCCGCGTGGTGCGGATGGCCAGGCGCCCGCCCTCGGGCATGGCGTCCCGGGCGTTCACGGCCAGGTTCAGCAGCGCGGTCTCGAGCTGGGTCGGGTCGACGTGGGTGCTCAGCGTCTCCTCGGCGAGTTCCAGGTCGATCGTCACCGCCTCGCCCACCGCCTGGCGCATCAGCGGCGCGAAGTCGGTGATCAGCGCGTTCACGTCCAGCGTCACGGGCGACAGGTGCTGGCGGCGCGAGAACGCGAGAAGCTGGCGGGTCAGGTCGCGGCCGCGCTCGGCCGCCTGGCGGATGGCGTCAATTCGCCGGGCCTTGCGGCTCTCTTCCTCATCCTGCTTGCGGGCCAGCATGTCGATGTTGCCCAGCACCACCGTCAGCAGGTTGTTGAAGTCGTGCGCCACGCCGCCGGTGAGCTGGCCCACGGCCTCCATCTTCCGCGCCTGGGCGAGCTGCTCCTCCAGGCTGCGGCGGTCGGTGGCGTCCAGGATAACCCCGAAGATCTCGCGCGCCTCGCCGTCCTCGGACGGCGCGATCACGCCCTGGTCGTGCAGCACCCGGTACTGCCCGTCGGCGCACAGCCAGCGGAATTCGCAGGAGTACTGGCCGGTCTGGGTGGCGTTGCGGAACGCCGCGACCGTCCGCTCCAGGTCGTCCGGATGGATGCGGCTGGAGCCGAAGTCCGCCTCCTCGGTGAAGCGGCCCGCTGGGAAGCCGGTGATCTCCACCACCGATTCCGACACGAACAGCGGGGTGAACGGCGGCTCGACGCTGCGCGAGGTGAAGACGATCGGCAGCGACTTCAGGATCGCCTGCTGCTGCATCTCGGCGCGGCGCAGCGCCCGCTCGGTCTCGGCCTTCTCGGTCTTCACCCGGGCGTGCTCGTCCAGCAGCCACTGCTTGTAGGCCGACTGCCGGTTGGCCTCCTGGGTCTTCAGGTAAAGGTCGGTGAAGACCTTCGTCTTGGCCTTCAGGATGAACGGGTCGACGGGCTTGAACACCACGTCGACGGCGCCGGCCGAATAGGCCTGGAAGATGTGCGCCTCGTCCCGGAAGATCGCCGTCAGGAAGACAATGGGCGTGTCCGCGGTCCGCTTGCGCGACCGGATCAGCGCCGCCGTCTCGTAGCCGTCCATTCCCGGCATGTGCAGGTCGAGGAGGATGAGCGCGAACTCCTCGGTGAGCAGCCGCTTCAGCGCCTCCTCGCCCGACTTCGCCGTCACCAGTTCGTGGCCGAGGTCCTCCAGCGCCTGCACCGCGGCGAAGGCGTTCCGCTCATCGTCGTCGACGATGAGGATCCGGGCCTGGAGCGGGGCGTCCAGGTCGGGCGGAGCTTTCGGCTCCGCCCGCCAGGATCCGCCCGCCGGCAGTCTGGCGGCGGCTTGGTTCGTCAAGTCAGCTCGCTTGCGGCATGAGGGACACCACCGTGTCGCTGGCCAGCTTCATCGCGTCCGCGCGCTGGATCGAGACGCGCAGCACCGAGATGAGGTGGTCGATGTCGACCGGCTTCGACACATAGTCCGAGGCGCCGGCCTGGATGCACTTCTGCCGGTCGCCCTTCATGGCCTTCGCCGTCACCGCCACGATCGGCAGGTCCGACAGGGCCTGGCGGGCGCGGATCTCGCGGATCGTCTCGTAGCCGTCCATGTCCGGCATCATGATGTCGACCAGCACGACGTCCACATCCCCCTTGGCGTCCAGCGATTCGAGCCCCGCGCGGCCGCTCTCGGCGTAGCTCAGCTCGATGCCGTACTCCTCCAGCGCCGAGGCCAGCGAGAAGATGTTGCGGATGTCGTCGTCGATGACCAGCACCTTGCGGCCGGCCAGCACGGTGTCCTCGTGCTTGCTCTGGCTGAGCTTGGCCTTGGCCGGCGCGGGCAGCTTGTCCAGCGGCGCGTGCAGCAGCAGCGTCGCCTGATCGACCAGTTGGTCCACCGAGCGGGCCATCCGCACCAGGCCGCCGAACACCGCCAGCCGCAGGCGCTTGTCGTCCTCGGCCTCCAGCTCGGCCGGGGCATAGACCACCGCCGGCACGCAGCGGCCCTCAGCCTGCTTCAGCTGCTCGACGAGCTCCTTCACCGGCAGGGCGGAGGCTTCCACCACCACGCCGTCGGGCCGCTCGTTCGCGGGCCTCGCCAGCACCTCGGCGAAGCTGCCGGCCAGCTCCACCTCGGTGAAGCACTGGCGCAGCGTCTCGGCCGCCTCGCCTTCGGCGCCCACCAGCACGATCCGCCGGTCCGCCTTGTCGACGAACGTCTTCACGCCCTGCAGGGTCGAGACCACCACCTCGCGCTCCACCGGCTTGTGGGTGAAGCCGAAGGCGCCCATCGACAGCCCCAGGCCCTTCTGGTCGTCCGCCGAGATCATGTGCACGGGGATGTGCCGCGTCTCGGGCGTCCGCTTCAGGAGGTCCAGCAGCGCCAGGCCGTCCATGTCGGGCAGGCCGATGTCCAGCATGATGGCGTCGGGGCCGAACCGGCGCGCCAGCGAGGGCGCCGCGGCGCCCTCGCCCGTCACGACGCCCTTGAACCCGCTGTCGCGCACCAGGCTCAGCAGGATCGAGGCGAAACGCGGATCGTCCTCGACGATCAGCACCACCGCATCGCCCGAGTTCACGCTGTCGCGGTCGTCCGCCACCGTCTCCGCCGGCTCGTCCGAGAACGAGGACGACATCAGCGCCCGCGACGCCGCCAGGCTCGCCGCCGTCCGCGCGCCCTGGCCCGAGCTCGGGGTCTGGGCGGCCGGGCTGAAGTTCAGCGGCAGGTAGAGGGTGAAGGTCGAGCCCTTGCCCGACCGCGACTCCACCTTCAGCTCGCCGCCGAGCAGGCGGGTGATCTCGCGGCTGATCGACAGCCCCAGGCCCGTGCCGCCGTACTTGCGGCTGGTGGTGCCGTCGGCCTGCTGGAAGGCCTCGAAGATGATCCGCTGCTTCTCTTCGGGGATGCCGATCCCGGTGTCCTCGACCGAGAACGCCAGCACCTGGCCGGCGGTGTTGAGGTGGTCGTTGGCCGCGTTCCAGCCGGAATGCGCCCGCGCCACCTTCAGCTTCACATGACCCTTCTCGGTGAACTTGAAGGCGTTCGACAGCAGGTTCTTGATGATCTGCTGCAGCCGCTTGTCGTCGGTGTACATCGACCGCGGCAGGCCCTGGTCGACCTCGACCTGGAACTCCAGCTTCTTGTCGGCCGCGATCTGCGAGAACGTGCGGTCGACGTGGTCCTTGAGGCTGGCGAACGACATCTCGCCGATGTCCAGCGTGACCGTGCCGCTCTCGATCTTCGACAGGTCCAGGATGTCGTTGATGAGGCCCAGCAGGTCGGTGCCGGCGTCGTGGATGTTCTTCGAGAACTCCACCTGCTTGTCGCTCAGGTTGCCCTGGGCGTTGTCGGCCAGCAGCTTCGAGAGGATCAGCAGCGAGTTCAGCGGCGTCCGCAGCTCGTGGGACATGTTGGCCAGGAACTCGGACTTGTACTTCGAGGTCAGGGCGAGCTGTTCGGCCTTTTCTTCGAGGGCCAGCTTCGCCTGTTCCACTTCCCGGTTCTTGGCTTCCACCTGCTGGTTCTGGATCGACAGCAGGTGCGCCTTCTCCTGCAGCTCGGCGTTGGTCTGCTGCAGCTCTTCCTGCTTGGTGCGGAGCAGTTCCTCCGACTGACGCAGCGACGCGGCCTGCTGCTCCAGGCGATCGTTGGTCTTCTTCAGCTCCTCCTGCTGCGCCTGCAGTTCGGAGGTCAGGAGCTGCGACTGCTTCAGCAGGCCTTCCGTCCGCATGTTGGCGGCGATGGTGTTCAGCACGATGCCGATGGATTCCATCAGCTGGTCGAGGAACGCCATCTGCGTCTCGTTGAACTCGCCGAAGGTGGCGAGCTCGATCACGGCCTTCACCTCGCCTTCGAACAGCGCCGGCAGGACGATGATGTTGGCCGGCGGCGCCTCGCCCAGGCCCGAGCTGATCTGCACGTAGTCCTTCGGCACGTTGGCCAGCAGGATCCGCGACTTCTCGTAGGCGCACTGCCCGATCAGGCCCTCACGCAGCTTGAACTGGTTGGCCAGGTGCTTGCGGTTGTTGAAGGCGTAGGAGGCGGCCAGGTTCAGCACCGCCTGGCCTTCGTCGTCCCGGTCGGTGACGTAGAACACGGCGTGCTGGGCGTTGATCAGCGGCGCCAGTTCCGACAGCACCAGGTTCGACACCGTCGAGAGGTCGCGCTCGCCCTGCAGCATCCGCGTGAACCGGGCCAGGTTGGTCTTCAGCCAGTCCTGTTCCGTGTTCTTGAGCGTCTGCTCCCGCAGGTTGCGGATCATCTCGTTGATGTTGTTCTTCAGCTCCTCCACCTCGCCCGAGGCTTCGACGGTGATCGACCGCGTCAGGTCGCCCTTCGTCACGGCGGTGGACACCTCGGCGATGGCGCGCACCTGGGTGGTCAGGTTGGCGGCCAGTTCGTTCACGTTGTCGGTCAGGTCGCGCCACAGGCCGGCGGCGCCGGGCACCCGGGCCTGGCCGCCCAGCTTGCCTTCGATACCCACCTCGCGGGCCACGTTGGTCACCTGGTCGGCGAAGGTGGCCAGGGTCTCGATCATCCCGTTGATGGTGTCGGCCAGCGCGGCGATTTCGCCCTTGGCGTCCAGGGTCAGCTTGCGCTTCAGGTCGCCGTTGGCCACCGCGGTCACGACGTCGGCGATGTTCCGGACCTGGCCGGTCAGGTTCGCCGCCATCATGTTCACGTTGTCGGTCAGGTCCTTCCAGGTGCCGGCCACGCCGGGCACCTGCGCCTGGCCGCCCAGCTTGCCCTCGGTGCCCACTTCACGCGCCACCCGCGTCACTTCCGAGGCGAACGAGTTCAGCTGGTCCACCATGGTGTTGATGGTGTTCTTCAGCTCCAGGATCTCGCCGCGCACGTCCACGGTGATCTTCTTGGAGAGGTCGCCCTTGGCCACGGCGGTGGTCACGTCGGCGATGTTCCGCACCTGACCGGTCAGGTTGGCGGCCATCAGGTTCACGTTGTCGGTCAGGTCCTTCCAGGTGCCGGCCACGCCCTTCACCTGCGCCTGGCCGCCCAGCTTGCCTTCCGTACCCACTTCACGCGCCACCCGGGTCACTTCCGAGGCGAACGAGTTCAGCTGGTCCACCATCGTGTTGATGGTGTTCTTCAGCTCCAGGATTTCCCCGCGCACGTCCACGGTGATCTTCTTGGACAAGTCGCCCATGGCCACGGCGGTGGTCACTTCGGCGATGTTCCGCACCTGGCCGGTCAGGTTGGCGGCCATGAAGTTCACGTTGTCGGTCAGGTCCTTCCAGGTGCCGGCCACGCCCTTCACCTGCGCCTGGCCGCCCAGCTTCCCTTCCGTACCCACTTCACGCGCCACCCGGGTCACTTCCGAGGCGAAGGCGTTCAGCTGGTCCACCATCGTGTTGATGGTGTTCTTCAGCTCGAGGATTTCGCCCTTCACGTCCACGGTGATCTTCTTGGACAGGTCGCCGTTGGCCACGGCGGTCGTCACCTCGGCGATGTTCCGCACCTGGCCCGTCAGGTTCGCGGCCATCAGGTTCACGTTGTCGGTCAGGTCCTTCCAGGTGCCGGCCACGCCCTTCACCTGCGCCTGGCCGCCCAGCTTGCCTTCCGTACCCACTTCCCGGGCCACCCGGGTCACTTCCGACGAGAACGAGTTCAGCTGGTCCACCATGGTGTTGATGGTGTTCTTCAGCTCCAGGATCTCGCCGCGCACGTCCACGGTGATCTTCTTCGACAGGTCGCCGTTCGCCACGGCGGTCGTCACCTCGGCGATGTTCCGCACCTGGCCGGTGAGGTTGTTCGCCATTAGGTTCACGTTGTCGGTCAGGTCCTTCCAGGTCCCGCCGACGCCCTTCACGTTCGCCTGGCCGCCCAGCTTCCCTTCCGTACCCACTTCACGCGCCACGCGCGTCACTTCCGAGGCGAAGGCGTTCAGCTGGTCCACCATGGTGTTGATGGTGTTCTTCAGCTCGAGGATCTCGCCCTTCACGTCCACGGTGATCTTCTTGGACAGGTCGCCGTTGGCCACGGCGGTCGTCACCTCGGCGATGTTCCGCACCTGACCCGTCAGGTTCGCGGCCATGAAGTTCACGTTGTCGGTCAGGTCCTTCCAGGCGCCGGTCACGCCTTCCACTCGGGCCTGGCCGCCCAGCTTGCCCTCGGTGCCCACTTCACGCGCCACGCGCGTCACTTCCGAGGCGAACGAGTTCAGCTGGTCCACCATCGTGTTGATGGTGTTCTTCAGCTCGAGGATTTCGCCCCGCACCTCCACGGTGATCTTCTTCGACAGGTCGCCCCGGGCCACGGCGGTGGTCACCTCGGCGATGTTCCGCACCTGACCCGTCAGGTTGGCGGCCATCGAGTTCACGTTGTCGGTCAGGTCCTTCCAGGTGCCGGCCACGCCCTTCACCTGCGCCTGACCGCCCAGCTTGCCCTCGGTGCCCACTTCACGCGCCACGCGCGTCACTTCCGAGGCGAACGAGTTCAGCTGGTCCACCATCGTGTTGATGGTGTTCTTCAGCTCCAGCACCTCGCCCTTCACGTCCACGGTGATCTTGCGGCTCAGGTCGCCGTTGGCCACGGCGGTCGTCACCTCGGCGATGTTCCGCACCTGGCCCGTCAGGTTGGCGGCCATGAAGTTCACGTTGTCGGTCAGGTCCTTCCAGGTGCCGGCCACGCCCTTCACCTGCGCCTGCCCGCCCAGCTTGCCCTCGGTGCCCACTTCACGCGCCACCCGCGTCACTTCCGAGGCGAACGAGCCCAGCTGGCCCACCATGGTGTTCACGACCTTGCCGATCCGCAGGAATTCACCCCGCAGCGGGCGCTCCTCGTTCTCCAGGTCCATGGTCTGGCTCAGGTCGCCCTTCGCCACGGCGCCGATCACGCGGGCCATTTCCGCGGTGGGGTGGATCATGTCGGTGATCAGGGTGTTCACAGCGTCCACCGAGAACGCCCACGAGCCCTGGGCGCCCGGCAGCTTGGCCCGGTGGCTGATCTTGCCCTGCCGGCCCACGGTGTCGCCCAGCCGCTCGAATTCCTTCGTCATGCGGTCGTTCAGCTCGACGACGTCGTTGAAGGCTTCGGCCAGTTCGCCGGCGACGCCGGTCAGGCCGCGCGGCATCCGAACCGAGAAGTCCCCCCGCCGGAAGGCCCGGAGCGCGGCGAGCAGCTGCCCGGTGTCGACGTCGACCCCCGCGCCCCTGGTGCTCGAAACCGTGCGCGACTTCGTGGCCTTTGCGGTCTTCGCAACGACGTTGGCAGACATTATTCCCCCGAGGGCATGCGTTTGTTGCGTGGCGGGAGATACCCGGCTGCGCCCAAGCCTCGCTGGCTCGGGTCGACGCCAAGACACACCCCGCCCTCTTGGGAAAACGTAGGGTCTCCGCCATCGGTTCCAGCTTGGCTGGAAATAAATTTTGCGAGGGAAATTCGAGACCTAGAACCTATCGCATTCGGGTTCCGCCGCCAACCGGCGTTGGCGGAACTCGGCCTCCGGGGCGCCGTTTCGGCGTGGGGCGTCGAGGCCCCTGCTGGAGCGAAACCCTTAAGCGCATGTCGCAGCCTTATGACGCCGCCGCCTTCGAGCCGCCGCCGGACGCCGAGGCCTTCTACGCCGAGAGTCTCAGGCTGCTGACCCAGTCCGGGATACCGTTCCTGCTGTCGGGCACCTACGCGGTGACCGCCTACACCGGCATCTCGCGCCCGACGAAGGATCTCGATGTCTTCTGCAAGGCGGGCGACTATCCCAAGATCCTCGCCTACTTCCAGGAGTGCGGCTACCGCACCGACGTCGAGGACGAGCGTTGGATCGCCAAGGTCTGGCAGGACAACCGCTTCTTCGACGTGATCTTCGCCATGTCGAACGGCACCGCGCCGGTGACAGACGCCTGGTTCGAGAACAACGACACGATCAACGTCTACGGGACCGAGGCCAAGATCACGCCGCCGACCGAGCTTTTGGTCTCGAAGATGTTCATCCAGGACCGCTACCGCTACGACGGCGCCGACGTCGCCCACGTGATCCTTCGGGCCCACGACCGCATCGATTGGCAGCGGCTCATGACATACATGGAGCCGTACTGGGAGGTGCTGCTCACGCACTTCCTGAACTTCCGCTTCATCTATCCGACCGAGCGCGACCTCATCCCCCGCTGGGTGATGGACGAGCTGTCGGCCCGCCTGAAGGCCCAGGTCGGCCTGCCCGCGGCCCGGGTGAAGGTCTGCCGCGGCCGGCTCTTCAGCCCGCGGGACTACGTCATGGACATCAGCGAGTGGGGCTTCGCCGATGTGGTCGGCAAGGGCCTGGAGGAGCGGCATGAGCCAATCGCCTAACGGGGACACGCCGGGCAGCCGATTGAAGGTCGCGGCGATCGGCGACCTGCACGTCGGCGAGAACCACCAGCATCCCTACCGCGACCTGTTCTCGCGCATCAGCCAGGAGGCCGACGTCCTGGCCCTGTGCGGCGACCTCACCAACTTCGGCAAGACGCCCGAGGCCGAGATCCTGGCCGAGGACCTGATGTCCTGTTCGATCCCGGTCGTCGGCGTGCTCGGCAACCACGACTACGAATGCGGCCAGCCCCAGGAGGTCGCCCGCATCCTGCACCAGGCCGGCATGAAGGTGCTGGACGGCGAGGCGGTCGAGGTCGGCGGCGTCGGCTTCGCCGGCTGCAAGGGCTTCGTGGGCGGCTTCGGCCGCTACATGCTGTCCGCCTTCGGCGAGCCCGAGATCAAGTCGTTCGTGCAGGCGGCGGTCGACGAGAACCTCAAGCTCGAAACCTCCCTGCGCATGCTGCGCACGGACCGCATCGTCGTGGTCACCCACTATTCGCCGGTCTGCGAGACGGTCCAGGGCGAGCCGCCTGAGATCTTCCCCTTCCTCGGGAGCGCGCGCATGGGCGAGACCATCGACCGCTTCGAAGGCGTGAAGCTCGCCTTCCACGGCCACGCCCACCGCGGCGCCTACGAGGGCCGCACGGCCCGCGGCGTGCCGGTCTACAACGTCGCCAAGCCGGTCCTGAACCGCGACGTCGGCGTCGAATACGCCCTCTTCGAGGTCTGATCCGCAAGCGAAGCCGGTCTCATCCCCGGAAGCCGCGCAAGCGGCTGTCCGGGACTCCTACGCGCCAGATCCTTCCGGCCGACCCGACGCGGGACGACGGCTTTCCCTTGACTTCGCGTCCGTTCTATGTTCTTCTTTTGTTCATGTTGAGCGACGCCGACATGCTGCAGGAGATGGACGCGGGCCTCGCCCATGTCGCCAGCCTCCAGCTCGCGCTTGCTGACAAGCTCCACGGCATGGCCCAGGCGGCGGAAGAGGCGTCCGAGGTGGCCGATCTCGCCAAGGCCCTGGAAGGCGTGAGCCGCTCGCTGCGCCTGACCTATGCGCTCCGCGTGAAGCTGCGGAAGGACGTCCGTTCGCTCGACCGCGAGGAGACCCGCCGCGCCGAGAGTGCGGCCCGCGAAGAGGCCGAGCGGCCCTGGAACCGCATCCGCAACACCGTCCAGACGCTGACCTGGCGCGAGATCGACTGGGAGGAAGAGGACGAGGACGAGTTCGCCGAGAAGCTCGACCGCATCCTCGACTACGAAGCCCTAGACCCCGCCTTCATCCACCTGCCCCTCGAACAGCAGGTCGCACGCGTGATCCGGGCCCTCGGCTTCAAGGCCGTCCTCTATCCTCCCCCACAGGGGGAAGCGGTAGAGGCCGAAGCCCCCAGCTTCCAAAGCTCCGCCTGACCACTCCCAGCAAGGGTCAACCACGAACGAACACGAACCAACACGAACAGCACGGTTGGTCGTCGCCCCTCAGAGCTTCAGCCCTGTCGCGCGCCTCGGGCGCGCCTTCCCCCCGCAAGCCCCGCGCTTCCGGGCTCGCGCCGCATGCGCCGACCCGTTCGTGTGGGTTCGTGTTCGTTCGTGGTTCTAAAGGAGCGCCGCCCCGCCCTACTCCGCCGCCGTCAGCCGCGCGCTCTCGTCCCGCGACCGCCGCTCGCCGTCGCGGCCCTCGAACCAGGCGATCGTCGCCCGCAGGCCCATCTCCAGCGGCGTCGTCGGCCGCCAGCCCAGCAGCCTGTCGGCCTTGGCGATGTCTGGCCGCCGCCGCTTCGGGTCGTCGGTCGGCAGCGGATGAAACACGATCTCCGAACTGGAGCCGGTCATCGCCAGGACCAGGTCCACCAGTTCCCGGATGGTCCGCTCGGAAGGGTTGCCGATGTTCACCGGCCCCGGCTGAGGACCGTCGTATTCCATCAGCCGAACCAGGCCGTCGATCTCGTCGTCGACGTAGCAGAAGGACCGCGTCTGCGAGCCGTCGCCGTAGATGGTGATGTCCTCGCCGGCGAGGGCCTGGCTCACCACGTTCGACACCACCCGGCCGTCGCTGGCGTCCAGCCGCGGCCCATAGGTGTTGAAGATGCGCACGACCCGCACCTCGGCGCGGCCCAGGCGGTCGTAGTCGAAACACAGCGTCTCGGCCGCCCGCTTGCCCTCGTCGTAGCAGGCCCGCGGGCCCGTGCAGTTCACATTGCCCCAGTAGCTCTCGAGCTGGGGGTGGCTGTCCGGGTCGCCGTAGACCTCGCTGGTCGAAGCCTGCAGGAACCGCGCCCCGCATTCTTCCGCCAGCTTCAAGAGGTGCTGGGTCCCCAGCACGCTGGTGAGCAGGGTGTGCTCGGGATCGGCCTGGTAGAGCGGCGGCGAGGCGGCGCAGGCCAGGTTGTAGATCCGGTCGAACCGCATCTTCGCCAGCTTCGGCGGCAGCGGGTCCACCACGTCGGCCGTGACCAGCTCGAAGCCCTCGCGGCCTTCCAGCCGGCGGAGGTTCTCGCGCCGGCCGGTCTGGAAGTTGTCCAGGCACACGACGCGTGCGCCGTCGCTCATCAGCCGCTCGCACAGGTGCGACCCCAGGAAGCCCGCGCCCCCCGCCACCAGCACGGTTTTCCGGTGTCCGTTCTTCATGCGAAAGCCCCTTCGGCCGGCTGCTTCGTGGTCGCTGCTGCGAGATGCGTTTCGAGCTCGGCGGCGCGGTGCGCCGCGGTGTGTCCGTCGAGGATCCGCCGCCGGGCCGCTTCGGCCTGGCCGTCGCGCTGGGCCTCGCCCATGGAGAGCGCCGCCAGCACCTGCTCCGGGCTCTCGGCCAGGACGATCTCCCGGCCGGGCGTGAAAAGGGTGTCCAGGCCCTCCCAGACGTCGGAGATGATCGGCGCGGCGCACGCGCCGGCCTCGAACAGGCGCACGCTCGGGCTCCACCCCGCCGCGATCATGTCGGCCCGGGTGACGTTCAGCGTGAACCGGCTGGCGGCGTAGAACGCCGGATGGTCCGCCGGCCCCACATGCTCCAGGCGCTCGACATTGGCCGGCCAGTCGATGTCGGCCGGATACTGCGGCCCCGCCACGCAGAACCTCAGGTGCGGCGCCCGCCGCGCCGGCTCGATCAGCAGCCGCTCCAGCGTCGGCTGCCGGTCGGGGCTGTAGGTGCCGAGGTAGCTCAGGTCCCAGCGCCGCTGGACCGCCACGGGTCGGTAGGCGTCGTCGTCCACCGAGCAGTACAGCGCCCGCGCCGCGGGCGAGCCGTAGCGCCGCTCCAGCTCCGTCAGCGTCGGCCCGCCGGTGAAGGAGAGATAGACGTCGTAGCCCGGGATCAGCTCGGGGGTCAGATACTCGTGGTCGCCGGCCGCCAGCTTGGCCAGGGTCACCGGCGTGTCGATGTCGTAGAAGGCCGCCACGCCCTTCGCCGTCGCCTGGACCCAGCGGCCCACCTCGACGCCATCGGGCACGTAGCTGCCGACGATCGCCGCATCGGCCCGCTCGACCTCGCCGCGCCAGTGGGTCTTCAGCTCCTCGAGGTCGCGGTACAGCGCCAGCTGGCAGAAGTCGGGCTCGGCGAGGTCGCGATGGTTCGCGTACCAGGGCACGTCCCGCTCCAGGAACGTGACCTCGTGCCCACGCGCCGCGAACGCCCGCAGCAAGGCGCGATAGGTCGTCGCATGGCCGTTGCCCCACGAGGACGACAGCGAGAGGCCGAGGACGACCAGCTTCACGCCGGGCTCCTTTCGCGCTTGGCGGCGGCTTCCTGTTTCAGCAGGGCGTCCACGTCGGCCGCACGCCGGGCGTACGTGTGCTCGGCGACGATCCGTTGCCGGGCCGCCTCGCCGATCGCCCTCGCCCGCTCCGGCGTCAGGGCGTCCAGGTGCTCGGCCACGTCCTGGCCGTCGCGCGCGACCAGCACCTCCTCGCCCGGCGTCAGGAACAGCTCGACGCCCTCCCAGGCGTCGGTGATCAGGCAGGCGCCCGCCCCCGCAGCCTCGAACACCCGCGTCGCCGGCGAGAAGCCCACGTCAGCCATCGAATCCCGCGCGACGTTCAGCACCGCCAGGCCCGAGCCGTTGAAGGCGTTGTGGTCGTTCGTGCCCACGTGCCCCAGCCGCCGGACGTTCTGCGGCATTGGCTTGTCGTCCCAGCCGTTGCCGCCCAGCACGAAGCGTCTCTGCGGCGATCGGGCGGCGGCCTCCAGGAAGAACCGCTCCACCCGCGCCTCGCGGTCGGGCAGCCGGTTGGCGAGGAAGTTCAGGTCGCCTTCGAACCGCGGATCGGGCGGCGCCGGATGATGGGTCGTCGGATCCAGGGCGTTGTAGATCGGCCGGCAGGTCCGTGCGCCGAAGCCTTCGTAGGCCTTCACCACCGGCGGCCCGCCGCCGTAGGTCAGCACCATGTCCAGCTTCGGCAGGACGCGGCCCAGCACTGCCTCGCCGCCGCCGCGCAGCGCCGACAGCGTCGCCGGCGCGTCCACGTCCCAGAAGATCTTCACCGCGTGCGGCCGGGCCAGGGTCATGACCCCGTCCAGCAGCTCGTCGTCGAACACGCCGACGCCGCTGGCCTTCACCACCACGTCGGCCTCGGACGCCCTGGCGACGACGTCCTCCACCGCCGCCGCGGTGGCCGGATAGACCACCACCTTCGCCCAGTCCGGCGGGTCGATGTCCCGGTGCTGCTGCCGTTCGAAGGCGTCGGGCTCGTAGAAGGTGACCTCGTAGCCGCGCTTGGCGAGCTCGCTCAGCATCCCGCGGTAGTAGGTCGCCGCGCCGTTCCAGTAGGCGGAGAGCAAGCTCGATCCATAGAAGGCGATCTTCATTCGGCGGCTTCCAGTTCAGGGGCTGCCAACTGGCGCGCGACGGCCATCAGCTCGTCGGCGCGGTGGGCGCAGGTGTGTCGGTTGCGGATGGTCTCAAGGCCCGATTGGGCCAGCGCCGCCCGAAGCTGCGGGTCGCGGGCTAGGTCCGTGAGATGAGCCTCCATCTCCGCCCCGTCGCGCGCGAACAGGAAGTCCTCGCCCGGCCGGAACAGACCCTCGCTGTCGGACCAGGGGGCCGAGACCAGCGGGATGCCGCACGCCAGCGCCTCAAAAACCCGGATGGTGGGGATGCCCGGCAGCACCTTGGTGTAGAACCGCCTCGGCACGTGCACGGTCGCCAAGTGGCGGGCGAACACCTCGGGCGCCCGGGCGTTCGGCAGCCAGCCCAGGTACCGCGCCCCGTGCCGCCGGATCATCGCCTTGGCGGTGTCGGGATAGCGAACGCCGTAGATGTCGAGCGGCAGGCGGGCGGCCTTCGCCGGCGCGAACAGGAACGTCTCCAGTTCCGCCGTCCGCTCGCCGTCGCCCCAGTTGCCGATCCAGACGAGGCCTTCGCGCTCGGCCTCCTCCGCCGGCGGCTTGAAGAGGCTGATGTCGGCCGCCTCGTGCCAGACGAACACGCGCTCGCCCCAGCCCCAGCGCCGGTAGACCTCCGCCAGCGTCTCGCCGAAGGCCAGCACGCCGTCGTATGCCGCGAGATCGAAGGCGCGGATCGCGTCCGGTTCGCTCACCGCCCGGTGATGGGTGTCGTGGAACAGCAGGGTGAAGCGCGCGCCCCTGGCCCGCATCCTCCCGATGTCGGCCACCAGTTTCGGGTCGTTCCACTCGTGGACGATGACCAGGTCGGCGCCGTCCAGCATCGCCGCCACGTCGGCGGCCGGGCCGAATATCGTCGAAACCAGCTCGGGATAGGCTGCGCGATACGCCTCCAGGCCCGCCTCGCCGTGGTCCGCCAGCAGGTTCTGCAGGCTCCAGGCGCCTTGCGGCTCGAAGACGCGGACGTCGTGCCCCTGCCGGATCAGCTCTCGCAGCACGCCCCGCAGGAAGTGGGCGTTGCCGTGGTTCCAGCAGGAGGCCAGCGAGTGGGTGAAATAGACGATCCTCATGCCGCCACGAGCTCCGGCTGTACGTGGCGGTAGAGTTCATGAACGCCGGTCGCCATCGCCTGCACCGAATAGCGCTGCGCCCGCGCGCGCGCCTTCCGCCCCAGCTCGACCCGTCGCGGCTCGTCGGCGAGCAGCGCGTCCAGGGCAGCGGCGAAGGCGCCGGGATCACGCGGATCCACCAGGACCGCCGCGCCCTCCCAGAGCTCCCGGAACGTGGCGATGTCGGACAGCACCAGGGCGCAACCGGCCTGCGCCGCCTCCAGCACCCCCAGGCCGAACGGCTCATACAGGGCGGAAGAGGCGAACACCGGCGCACGCGCCAGCCAGTCCGCAACCTCGGCGGCCGGCAAGCGGCCCAGGCTCGTCGCATGGGTCAGCCGAACGCCGGCGCCGTTCGGCCCCTCCAGCGGTCCCGCCGCGTAGATGGGCGCGGAGAGTCGTTCGGCGGCAGCGTCCAGCACGCCGATATTCTTGCCTTCGTCCCACAGCCGCCCCGACGTGAAGACCATGTCTTCACGTGCAGCCTCCGGCCGCGTTGGCGCATCGCGACCGTTCCAGACCACGTGCGGCGCAGGGAGGTCGTACGCCGCGGCGGTCGCCTCGGCGAAGGCGCGGGTCGGCGCGACCAGCACGTCGCACGCGTGCAGCCCCTGCCACAGCGCCTGGGTCCGCCAGCGGAAGTCCGGCGGCATGGGCCCGTCCTTCACGTCACCCCACCAGGTCGCGAGACAGGAATGACAGGCGCCCACCACCGGCGCCTCGAAGCCGCCGATGGCGGCGAAGGCCGGGCTGTTCAGGTGGATCAGGTCCGCGCGAACGCCGCGCGCAAGCCCGCGAAGCGCCGCGCCGACTTCGAGGATCTCCGCCGGTTCGCTCGCCATCCAGTCGAGCGGCAGGCCGGTCTCGATCAGCGTGAGCCCCGGAACGGCATGCGCTCCGCGGACCTGGTCCGTGGAAGGCGCTGGTCCGAGAACCGCAAGAGTGGTCCGCACGCCTGCCGCGCCCAACCCGCGGGCGAGATCGAGGGCATAGGTCCAGACGCCACCCACCGCGTCAGCGGTCATCAGGACCTGCATCAGACCGCCTCGGCCGTCTTGCGCGCCGCGGTCCGGCCGCGCTCGGCGGCCAGCCAATCCGCGAGCGCGGCCACACCGGAACGCCAGTCGCGGGGCTCGGGCAGATGAAGCTCCCGCCGGGCCGCGGACGGATCCGAAACGTAATAGCGCTGGTCGCCCGCGCGCCACTCGGAGAACCCGCCGTCGACCTTACGTCCGGTCACCTCTTCGATGTAGGCGATCAGTTGCAGCAGGCTGACCGCGTTCGCCGGCCCTCCGCCGAGATTGAAGGCCCGACCCGAGACCTGGTCGATCCGCCGCCAGGCGGAGATGTAGGCCTGCACCGCGTCTCCCACGTCGAGGATGTCGCGCACCTGCCGGCCATCGCCGTAGATCACGATGGGCTGGCCTTCCAGCGCACGGATCAGGAAGTGGGCGACCCAGCCCTGATCTTCCGTCCCCATCTGCCGCGGGCCGTAGATGCAGCTCATCCGCAGCACGCAGGTCGGCAGGCCGAAGCTGCGGGCGTAGTCCAGCACGTACTGATCGGCGGCCCCCTTCGAGCAGCCGTAGGGCGTGTGGAAGTCGAGCGGTCGCTGTTCCGAGATTCCGCGCGTGCGGACGTCCGGGTCCTGCGGCCGGTAGGCGTCGCCGACCAGCTCCAGGGGCACGTCGGCGAGATCGCCGTACACCTTGTTGGTGCTGGCGAAGATCACCGGTGTATTCCGTGGCCGCGCCGCCTCGATCACGTTCAAGGCGCCGCGGACGTTGATCTCGAAATCCTCGACGGGCTGGACGAGGCTCGTCGTCACCGCGACCTGGGCCGCCATGTGGAAGACGACATCGGCCTTCCGCCCCGCGTCGGCGACCGCCTGCGCATCCCGGATGTCGGCCTGGACGCTGACGATGCGGGCGCCGTGCCGCTCCTGGAGCCAAGCCAGGTTGCGCTCCACGCCGGGTCTCGCCAGCGCGTCGAACACCACGACTTCATGGCCGTCGCTCGCCAGCCGGTCGGCGAGGTTCGAGCCGATGAAGCCCGCGCCGCCTGTGACGAGCGCCCTCATGCCACGAGCCCGCGCATCTCGAGCTCGCGCCGGGCCTCCTGCACGCGGTCCTCGGCCTCCTGCCGCGCCACCCATTCCGCGAGCTCGGCGAGGCCTTCTCCGAAGTCCTCCTGCGCTTCGTATCCGAGGACCGTCCGAGCCTTGGTCAGATCCGGGATGCAGTGGCGGATATCGCCCGCGCGCGCCTTGCCCGCGATGTCCGGCTTGAGGTCGGGTCGCCCCATCGCCTTGGCCTGGAGCAGCGCGACGTCTTCGACCGTGCGGTCCACGCCCGATCCGATGTTGAACACCTCCCCGTCCGCCTCGGGCCTGTCGAGCGCCAGCAGGAAGGCGCGGGCCACGTCGCGGACGTGCACGAAGTCACGCCGCTGCTGTCCGTCCTCGAAAACCATCGGCGCCTGCCCGTTGGCGATCCGCGAGGCGAAGATGGCAAGCACGCCGGTGTAGGGGTTGGAGAGCGCCTGGCCGGGGCCGTAGGCGTTCCAGAGCCGCAGGGCCGAGCCGCCCATGCCGTACTGACGCGTGAGCGTCAGAGTCAGCCGCTCCTGCACGAACTTGCCGATTGCGTAGACGGACTTCAGGCCGTTCGCCTTCGTCTCGGGCGTGTGCACGGGGATCATCGGCCGACCCCGGTCGTCCAGCGGATCCCAGGAGCCGTCCGGATTGCGACCGCCGCGGACGACGTCCTCCATCAGCACGCCGTCCTGAGTGCGGTAGAGGCCCTCGCCGTAGATGGACATCGATGAGGCGACGACGACACGCTCGACGGGGTTGTCGATGAGCTGCTGGAAGAGGACGGCGGTGCCGTAGTCGTTCACAGAGGTGTAGCGGTCGACGGCGTACATGCTCTGGCCGACGCCGACCTCGGCCGCGAGATGGAGAACCTGGTCGACCCCGGACAGGGCCTTCAGGACCGCCGCCTCGTCCCGGACGTCGCCGACGACCAGTTCGGCGCCGGCGTCCAATTCCTGCGGGCGCTCGCGGGTCGGGTGGACTTGTTCGATGAGGCTGTCGAGGACGCGGACGCGGTCGCCGCGCGCCAGAAGCGCCGCCGCGACGTGCCGGCCGATGAAGCCGGCGCCGCCGGTGATTAACACGGTCTTGGCCATAGGTTCCCTCGCGCTGCTCCCGCGAAGCTAACCCTTCATCTACATGTAAGTTCCCCAAGCTGGGCAGTAATAGTTCCAGGCTTTACTGTTCGACTAACGCAAAAATGCGCGTGAACGCGACGCGTCATAACATATGACAACTTGGAGGCAAGAATTCCGGCGCCCCACAATTGATATGCGGGTTCCCCTACGCGTCGCGCGAAGGAACAAAGCTTTGGCGAAGCTGTTTCCAAGCTACTTACGCGCGAGGGGTCCGATGAGCCGCAGGAAGCTAAGAGTGGGCGTCGTTGGCGTGGGCAACTGCGCCTCGTCCTTCGTCCAGGGTCTCACCCACTACGCCGACGCCACAGCGAACGAGCCGCCGCCGGGCCTGATGCACGTGGAGCTCGGCGGATATCACGTCGGCGACATCGAGATCGCTTCCGCCTTCGACGTCCACGCGGGCAAGGTCGGGCGGGACGTCGCCGAGGCCGTTCTGGCCGCTCCAAACAACACGATGGTCTTCACCAAACCCGAGAAGACCGGCGTAACCGTCAGCCGTGGCCCGACGCTGGACGGCATCGGCCAGTATATGGTCGGCGATATCCAGGAAGCCGACGCACCCGTGGTCGATGTGGCCGAGGAGCTGCGGCGGACCGGCACCGACATCCTGGTGTCGTACCTGCCAGTCGGCTCCGAGCGCGCGACCGAGCACTACGCAGCCCAGGCCCTGGAAGCCGGCTGCGCCTTCGTAAACTGCATTCCGGTGTTCATCGCCTCGAACCCGGTGTGGGCGAAGCGCTTCGAGCAGCGCGGCGTGCCGATCATCGGCGACGACATCAAGAGCCAGGTCGGCGCGACCATCATCCACCGGGTGCTGGCCAACCTGTTCCGCGAGCGCGGCGTGCGCATCGACCGGACCTACCAGCTCAATTTCGGCGGCAACAGCGACTTCAAGAACATGCTGGAGCGGGATCGGCTGGCGTCGAAGAAGATCTCCAAGACCCAGGCGGTCACCAGCCAGTTCGACGTACCGCCGGACGCGGACGACGTGCACGTGGGCCCGAGCGACTTCGTGCCGTGGCTGACCGATCGCAAGTGGGCGCACATCCGGCTCGAGGGGACGACCTTCGGCGGCGTGCCCCTGAACGTCGAGTTGAAGCTTGAGGTTTGGGACAGCCCCAACTCGGCCGGCATCGTCATCGATGCGGTCCGCTGCGCCAAGCTGGGGCTCGACCGGCGGATCGGCGGCCCCCTGCTCGGCCCGTCCAGCTACTTCATGAAGTCGCCGCCCGAGCAGTACACCGACAACGAGGCGCGCGAGCGGACGCTGGAGTTCATCGCCGGCGCCGATACGGCGACGCCCACCAAGGTCCGCGCGAAGGTGCGGTTGGCGTCCTGATGACCGCCCTTTCGCAAACGGAGATCCGTGAACGGGCGGCGGCGCTCGGACAGTGGTTCCACAACATCGACCTCGAGGGTGTGCCAACGGCGCCCGACCACTTCCTGAACGACTACCCGAACGTGAAGTGGCAGCGGTTCAAGCACGCCATCCCCGAGAACCTGTCGGGCAAGACGGTGCTGGATGTTGGTTGCAACGCCGGCTTCTATTCGATCGAGATGAAGCGCCGCGGCGCGGATCGCGTCGTCGGGATCGACTTCGACGACCGGTATCTGGAGCAGGCGCGGTTCGCCGCCGAGGTGAAGGGCGCCGACATCGAGTTCCGCAAGCTGTCGGTCTATGACGTCGCCGAACTGGGCGAGACGTTCGACATCGTCCTGTTTATGGGGGTGCTGTACCATCTGCGCCACCCGCTGCTGGCGCTGGACCTGATCCACGATCACGTCGCGGGCGACCTCCTGATCTACCAGTCGATGCAGCGCGGCTCAGCCCAGGAGGCGCCGGTTCGCTCCGACTACGACTTCTTCGAGCAGGACCACTTCAACGATCCCGCCTATCCCAAGCTGCACTTCATCGAGCACGAATACGCCGGCGACTGGACCAACTGGTGGGCGCCGAACGCGGCCTGCTCGGCCGCCATGCTGCGCAGCGCCGGCTTCGAGATCCTGGAGCACCCCGAGGAAGAGGTCTTCGTCTGCCGGGTAACCGAACGGCCGAAGCCCTGGGGCGCGGTCTATCCGACGAAACCGAGGTCCAACGGCAACGGGAGGGGCAAGGCGTGATCGAAGCGGTCAAGATCTGGAACGAGCCCAACAACAAGTCGCACTGGGACCCGAACCTCGATCCCGAGTGGGACCTGTTTGCCAACATGACCCGGCTGGCAGGGCAGGCCATCGCGGCCGAGAACGCCCGCGTGCCGCGGGTCCTGGGCGGTATGTCCCCGATCGACCCGCACTTCCTGAAGCGGCTCGAGGCGCGCGGCGTGATGGACCACGTCGACGTCATCGCGATCCACGGCTTTCCGCTAGACTGGAACCTCTGGCAGATCGACGAATGGCCGGCGAAGGTCGACGAGATCGCCGCGGTGACCGACAAGCCGATCTGGATCACCGAGGTCGGGGTCTCGTCCTTCGGCTCGGAAGACGTGCAGGCCTGGGGCGTGAAGAAGACCGCCGAGCTGCTGATCGGCAAGGTCCCGACGGTCCACTGGTATTCGCTCTATGACCTGCCGAAAACATGGGAGGCGACCACGCGGCACAAGGAAGCCGAGGGCTCGTCCTATTATCGGCATTTCCACATGGGCCTGCTGCGCGAGGACGGCTCACCGAAGCCCGCGGTCGAAGCCTATGCGCCTTACGCCGCCGACATGGGCCTGTGCCAATGGTTCCACTTCGAGGACCACCGGCTGGACGACGCCGTGGCCTGGATGAAGCGCCTGGGGGTGCGGCAGCTGCGGACCGGCCTTTCGTGGGCCGACAGTTTCCGGCCTGACGCAGACCGCTGGTTCGACCGCCAGATGGAGGCGCTGGCCGATTTCGACGTGACCGTCACCTTCTGCTTCACGCCCGAACACAGGGGAATCGAGCCGCACCACACCAGTCCGCCCCAAGCGGCGGAGGAGTTCGCCGAGTTCTGCGCCGCCATGGTGCGCCGGTATGCGCCCGCCCCTGCGACCCGGTCCGCGTACGCGGCGGAGTAGGATGGCGGACGAGCCCAACTTCAGCTGGATCACGGCCGATCTGGCCGTGGGGGGCGCCTTCGAGCGGGGTCGGGCGGCGACGCTGGCGAAGGACCACGGCCTTGGCGCAGTCATCGATGTGCGCGTCGAGGAATGCGACGATCCCGACGAGCTGGCCGCCTGCGGGCTGAAATTCCTGCACCTGCCGACGGAAGACCTGCGCGGCGTCAGCCAGCCGATGCTGGACGAAGGCGTCCGCTTCGCGCGCGCCATGGCGCAGGAGCGGCGCAAGCTGCTCATCCACTGCCAGCACGGGATCGGCCGATCGGCCACGGTCGCGCTCTGCGTGCTGGTCGACCGGGGCTTGCCGCCGATGGAGGCGCTGACGACCGCCAAGGACGCGCGCGCCCTCGTCTCGCCCAGCCGGTGGCAGTACGAGGCCTGGGTCGCCTGGCTGCAGCGGCGCGGGCCGCGCGCCGCCGCGCCGAGCTATCATGAGTTCGGCTGCGTCGCTTACCGCCACCTCGCCCAGCAGGCCTGACCCGTGCTCGTCTATGGCGACCGACGCCGGGAGGTCGCGCCGCGGGAGGCCATCGCCTCGGGCGATTTCTTCCGCATTGCGGAGGTGGCCCAAGGCCTGGTCGACGCCGAATTCAACGCCCGAGGCGAGGATGATCTCACGCCCCTGCACGCCGCGGCCATCGCCGACCTGCGGGCTATCTGCGGCGGGCGTCGGCCAGGGGCTTTGGCGGAGCATGCGCTTCCCAGCGGCCTGATCGTCAAGGAGCCCGAGGGCTACGCCTTCTACGCCGTTCACCCTGAAGCCTATGCGGCGGCGGCGCGGCAGGTCGCCTGGCCTTCGCCGCCGCTGGTCATCGGCCTGCGCAGCATCGGGCTTGGGCTGGCGGCGGCCGTCGCGGAGGCAGCGGGGGCCCAGGCCATGGTCAGCCTTCGTCCGGTCGGAGCGCCGTTCCGCCGGGAAATCCGCGTGTCCGATGCCCTGCGCCGGCTGCTGACGACGCATGAGGGCCCCTTCGCCGTGGTTGACGAGGGACCCGGCCTCTCCGGCAGCTCCATCGGCGCCGTCCTGGCGGCGCTCGAGGATCTCGGCGCGGCGCCGGAGCGGATCGTCGTCTTCCCGAGTCACGACGGCGAACCCGGATCCGAGGCGTCGTCAGGAATACGCCGGCGATGGCGCGCGGTCCGCAAGGCCGCGCCCACCGCCGCCTCGATCACAGGGCTGTTCGACGACCTGACCGGCGCCCCGGATGGAATTGAGGACTTGTCCGCCGGGGCGTGGCGCGAAGGAGCCCGCCTTCCGGCCTTTCCGCAGCAGGAGCGGCTGAAGTTCCGTCTGACTACGCCTTCGGGGGTCTACCTGGCGAAGTTCGCCGGCTTGGGCGAACCGGGCGAGGCGAAGCTGGCGCTGGCGCGCCGACTCCGGCGCGATACAGGCATGACCGCCGGTCCCATCGCGCTTCGGAGGGGCTTCCTGCTCAGCCGCTGGATCGAAGGCGCCGCGGCACGACCCACCCGAAGCGAACTGACGAGCTATCTGCGCGTGCGGGCGCAGCAGCCCGCCCTGCCCGGCGCGGGTCCAGAGGAACTCGCCGAGATGGTGCGTGTCAACGCCGCCGAGCTTGGGCTCAAGCTGGATGTGGCTCCGCCGAGGTTGGCCGGGCGTCCGGTGGCGGTCGACGGGCGCCTGCATGCCTGGGAATGGCTGCGCGACGGCGCGGGCCGCCTCTTCAAGACCGACGCGGTCGACCACCACCGCGCCCACGACCTGATCGGTGGTCAGGACATCGCCTGGGACGTAGCCGGCGCGGCGGTGGAGTTCGAGCTGAGCGAGACGGACTTGGCTGCCCTCGCCAGGGCCGTCGACGCTGATGAGGATCTCGTCCGCCTCCACCGCATGGCCTACCCGGCCTTCCAGGCCGGGCTGTGGACGTTCGCCGGGGACGTCGCGCAGGTCGCGCGCTATCGCGGAGCGCTCGCAACCGGCGCGAGGCTTGCCGGTTGTCTCCGTGAGAGGAGCCCGCCATGCCCGAGCAGCCTGACCTGAACCCAGGCGACGAGGTGAAACCTGGGACCGAGCAAAGCGGCGAGCACATCTGCCCCGCCTGCAACGGCTTCGGTGAGGTGGCGGGCTCGCCGTGCCGCGAGTGCGGGGGCACAGGCCGGATCACCGCGCTGGTAGGCGATGCCTAGCCTTTGAGGGTTTCCGGAACAGCGTTCGTGCGCGGCGGTTGTGGCGCTGGCGACCGATGGAGGTCGCGGAAGGGACCTAAATATGCGCAGATTTCAGATCGCGGCCGCGGTTGCGGCCGTAGCCTTCGCCGCTCATGCGGCGCCGCTGGCAGCTCAGCCCGCTCCCGGCAAGCCGATGTCGCCCGACGAATTCGCCGCCGAAGCCGCACGCAGCGACGCCTATGAGGTGCAGTCCGGCCAGCTTGCCCAGACGAAGGCCGCTTCGCCCATGGTGAAGCAGATGGGCGCCATGCTGGTGAAGGATCACACCATGACGACCAACAAGCTCATGGACACCTTGACGGCGCTCGGTCGGCCGATGAATCCGCCCGGCCTCGATGCACGGCGGCGCACGATGATCGACCAACTGGCCAAGGCAGACGGCGCGGCGTTCGACCGGCTGTTCACCCAGCAGCAGATCACGGCCCACCAGGAAGCACTGGCGCTGCACACCGGCTATTCGCAGAACGGGACGGTGCCGCAGTTGAAGACCGTGGCGTCCGACGCGGCGACCGTCGTGCAGGGCCATCTGCAACACCTGCAGAGCCACGCCGGCCACTAGCGGAGGGCACAAAAAAAGACGGCCGCGTCCGAGGACGCGGCCAAGTCATAGGGAGGAAACGCCCAAAAGGGCGAGACCTTCATGCGCCTTTGCTGCACTGCACGCAAGTCACAATTTCATATCGCCGTGAAATGGATCGTTATCCCACCCAGTCGCGGGCCAAGCGGCGGGCGGCCAGGGCGAAGAGCGCGGCGCTGACGAGATAGAAGCCAAGTCCGGAATAGATCGCGTAACGTAGCGATTCCGCACCGAAATGAGGCGCGAGGGCATCCGAAACGGCGCCGAAGAACCACGTGCCGAGGCCCAAACCGATCAGGTTGTTCACGAACAGGAAGCAGGCCGACGCCGTCGATCGCTGCGAGGGCGCGACAAGATGCTGCACCGCGGTAATCACCGGCCCCAACCACACAAGGTTCAGACCGGTGGGGATGATGAACAGCACGAAGGCGAGCCACAGCGACTTGGCCTGGATCGCCAGGAAGAAGCAGGGCAGCGCGATCAGGAACGCGACAGCCGGAATCAGCAAATAGAACGCGGGCTTGGCGCGGCCGAGCCGATCCCCCAGATAGCCGCCCAGCCAGACGCCCGCCACGCCGCCCACGAGGGTCATCGAGCCCAGGAACAGCGAGCGGTCCACCAAGTCCATGCCGAGGCTCCGCTCGAAGAACGACGGCAGCCAAAAGGCCACGCCATAGCCGCAGACCGACGAGGCGGCCGCGCCCAGTGAGATCAGCCAGAACGTCGGCTTGGCCAGCAACGCGCCGATGCCGCCGGGAGCCGGCGCACCGGCGAGCGGAGCTGGCGAGGCCTCGCGCGGCGGTTCCTTCACCACGAGGCGGAAGATCGGAGCCAGGGCGACGCCCGCCAGGCCGACGACGATGAAGGCCATCCGCCAGTCGATGGCGTGGGCGATCAGGCCGCCGAAGAGGATGCCCAGCGCCGATCCCACCGGAATGCCGAAGGAATAGGCTGCGAGCGCCCTCGCCCGCTGCTCCTTGGGAAAGTAGTCGCTGATGAGGGAATAGGCCGGAGCCACGCCCCCCGCCTCGCCGACGCCCACGCCCATGCGGCACAGGAAGAGCTGCCAGAATCCGCCCGCGAAGCCGCAGAGCGCAGTGAAGCCGCTCCACAGCGCGAGCGCTCCCGTCATGATCCAGGTCCGGCTCCAACGGTCGGCCAGCCAGGCGATCGGGATGCCGAGGCCCGTGTAGAACAGGGCGAAGGCCAGGCCGCCCATCAGGCCAAGTTGGCTGTCGGTGAGTCCGAGTTCCGCCTTGATGGGCCCCGCCAGGATTCCCAGGATCTGCCGGTCGAGGAAGTTGAAGGTGTAGGCGAGGATCAGGACCGAAAGGACAACGATCCGGTAGCCGCTGCCCGCAGGCGCCTCTTTGGCCATATTCACTCCGCGAAGGAAAACGCCCGGCTCCAAGGAGCCGGGCGTCCGCTGATACTAGAACTTCGCTTCGAGCGAGAGCGTCACCGTCCGCGGCGGGCCGTAGTAGGCCGTGATCGAGTTCCCGAACGTGCCGCCCGGGAAGTTGTAGCCGCCGATGCGGTACTCCTCCTCGGTCAGGTTCTTGCCGTGCAGGCCGACGCGGTACTTATCGTCCGCCGAGGTCCACACGACGCTGGCGTCCACCAGCCAGTAGCCGTCCTGATCGAGGATCGAGGGAACCTCGAACATGCTGAAGGACGAGCGGTACGACGCCGAGGGAATGAAGCTGATCGAGCCGTGATCGCCCAGGTCGTGGGTGTAGGTCAGGTTCACCGACCCGTTCCATTCCGGGGTGTTCTGGAACACGCGGCTGTCGGCGAAATCCTCGATCTGGCCCGTCACCGGGTTCAGCGCCTGGTACTCGTCGAATTCCGCCTTGATGTAGCCGACCGAGAAGTTGGCGCGCAGCGCGTCGGTCAGGACGGCGGAGCCTTCCAGCTCGGCGCCGTACATGTGCGACTTGCCGACGTTCAGCACCTGGCTGGCGATCCGCACGGCCGTGCCGACCACGACCGGGGTCTGCAACGTGACCTGCTGGTCCTTGTACTTGGCGTAGAAGACCGCCGAGTTCAGGGTCAGCCGGCGGTCGAAGAAGTAGCCCTTCAGGCCGCCTTCGAACGAGTCGACGGTCTCGGGATCGTAGCCCTCGCGGGAGTCAGGCGTCAGCGACGTGTCCGCGCGCATGTCGAAGCCGCCCGACTTGAAGCCCTTCGAGTACGACACGTAGCCCGTGAGGTCCTCGTTGAGGTCGTAGCTGGCGCTGACCCGCGGCGTGAACTTCTCGAAGGTCTTCGAATTGGTGAAGTTCGTCAGGTACGGCGCTCCCACGCCCGCGGCTGGAACCAGAACCGCCTGGTTGTTGCCGAAGATGGGGCTGCGCAGGCCAAGGTAGTTGGCGCGGAAGACCTGGCCGGTCTTCTCGTCGCGCGTGAAGCGACCGCCCACCGACACCTTGAACGCCTCGGTCACGTCGAAGCTGAGGTCGCCGAACGCCGACCAGCTTTCCGTGTCCACGTAGCCGGCGCTGGCGACGGTCAGGTTCGCGCCGCCGAGTACGGTGTCGAAGGCGCCCGCCGCCGTGGCGTTCAGGTAGTACAGGCCGAAGACGCCCTGCATCCGGTCGCCGGTGTAGAGCAGCTGCAGTTCCTGGGTGAACTGGTGGTCGTTGTACTTGGCCGGGATGTCCAGGTAGGCGAACGGTTCGTTGTCGAAGTCGATCGTGCCCTCGGTCTCGCCGGCGCGATAGGCGCTGATCGACTTCAGGGTGATCGCGTCCGAGACGTTCCATTCGCCCAGGAACGACACGCCACGGGTTTCGACCTTGTTGTAGTCGCCCGAGCCCGCCCGGGTGTCATAGACGTCGTCCAGAACGACGGCCGTCGGAACCGGCTGGCCCAGGATGTTGAGGCCCGGCACCTCACGGTGGCCGTGACGGGGGTTGGACCGGTCGGTGACGATGTCGCCGGCCAGACGGAAGAACAGGTCCTCGGTGGGCGTGAACTCAAGCGTCGCGCGGGCCGCGGACACGTCTTTGTTGTAGTGTTCGGCGCCGGTGTTCAGGTTCTTGCCGAAGCCGTCGCGGTTGAAGGTCGCCCAGGTCAGGCCGACGCCCACCATGTCGTTCACCCGCGCCTTGGCCGAGGCCACGAAGTCGCGCTGGTCATAGGAGCCGACGGCGCCGCGGAGCTTCAGTTCCGGATCGCCTTCGATCTTGGCCGTCACGTACTTGATCGCGCCGCCGATGGTGTTGCGGCCGTAGAGCGTGCCCTGCGGACCGCGCAGCACTTCCACGCGCTCGATGTCGAAGATGTCGAGGACGGCGCCTTGCGGCCGGGCGACGTAGACGTCGTCGATGTAGAGACCCACGCCGGGCTCGAAGCCCCACAGCGGATCCTGCTGGCCGACGCCGCGAATGAAGGAGATCAGGGTCGAATTCGAGCCGCGGGCGACCTGGACGGTCGTGTTCGGCGTCGACTGCTGGAGCGTGGTGAGGTCGACCGCGCCGGTCGCCGCTAGGCGCTCGCCTGAGATGGCGCTCACCGCCACGGGCACGTCCTTCAGCGATTCCTCGCGACGACGGGCGGTGACGACCAGCTCCTCGACGACGCCGGTGTCTTCGGCGGCGGTGGTCTGAGCTTGGGCCATGGCCGGAATGGCGGACCAAGCGGCGCCCGCGAAGAGGGCCGCCTTCACAAAGGCTTTCATTTGTATCCTCCCGACGGCGCCGTGCCCGTCCCACCTTGGGGCGGTCGACGCCTGAAGATCTTGAAACGCTAAAATTTCACCGACAGGCGAATTAGCGGGAGTGTTCGTCGATCCGCGCGTGAAGCGCCACCCGCAGCACTACGGCTCAGGTTGGTTTTTGATCAGGTGATGAATTTCCGCCACAGTAGCGCTCACGATCAGGGCTTCCGCCGAACGACCTCGCTGATGCCGGCCGCGCAGTAGGCGTAGAGGCGCCGCCGCACCGCCTCTAGGTCGGTGGAGCGGCAGAGGCCGTTCGACAACTGGTCGATTCGGCCGGTCTCCGAGAGCGTCAGCATCATCGCCCCGGTCAGGAATTGGTAGCACCAGTAGAGGTCCCGCACCTCGGCCCGCGGCAGAGCTTCCTTGAGGGTCTCGACCAGGGCATGCACCACCGGATCGAAGAAGCGGTGCATGGTCTCGCCGCCCCATGCGGGCGTGTTGTTCACCAGGGCGACGAGGCGGAAGTAGTTCTTCCACCCCTCGTCATTGGTCATCGAGAGGTCGAGCAGCGGCCCGATGAAGGCCTCGATGATCCCTTCGACTTCGAGCTTGCCGGGATGAGAGGTCTTGTAGGCGGCCATGGCCTGAAGGCGCGCGGCGTTGAGGATCTCGGCGCGACGGGCGAACACGCTGTCGAACAGCTCGCGCTTGGCGCCGAAGTAGTAGTGGATCAGGGCGGTGTCGACGCCGGCCTCGGCGGCCACCTGGCGCACAGTCACGCCATAGAAGCCGTGCTTGCAGAACAGCGCCTCGGCCGCATCGAGGATCGCCTCGCGCAGGTCGGGCCCCTGCCCCTTCGGCCGCCGCCCCCGGGCCGCGCCGCCAGATCGTCCGTCCGCTCGCGCCATGCGCCCCCGCCCGGGCGGAACGCCCGAGTTGCTCAGGTTCGCGCTAGGCTGGAAGCGCCAGCCGGGTCAAGTGCGACGTCAGGCGACGGCGGCGTGGAAGAGATAGCCGCCGCCGCGCAGGGTGCGGATCAGGTCGCCGCCGGCGTCGCAGGCGTCCAGCGCCTTCCGGAGCCGGGCCACGCGCGTGTCCACGAGACGGGGGGTCAGGCCTTCGGCCGCCTCGCCGTGCAGGAGAGCCATCAGCTCGGGGCGATACAGCACCTCGTTGGGGCGCTCGCTGAAGACCTTCAGCAGCTCGGCCTCGCTGGGGCTGAGGCGGACGCAGCGGCCCGAAGGTCCGGTGAGCAGCCCGGTGAGCATGTCCAGCTCCCAGCCTCCGGGCGGCTCCACGCGGCCAGTGCGGCGCACGCGGCGCAACAGCGCCCGGGCCCGCGCCAGCAGTTCCAGGGCGTGCGATGACTTGTGGAGATACTCGTCGGCGCCGGACTCAAGCCCCGCCACTCGGTCCAGGGTGTCGGCCGCGGCGCTGAACAGCATCACCGGCGTGCCGGCTTCCTCGGCCAGGCGGCCGCAGAGCGCCAGCGGGTCCTCTCCAGGGATCGCCGTATCAAGGATCACCAGGCTGGGTTCCACCTCCGCCCGGGCAGCTTCCAGTTCGGCCAGGGTGTCGAAACCGCGGACCTCGAAGCCTGAGCGACGCAACATCTGCACGTGCGCCTCCACCGATGCGAGATCGGGGTCGGCCCAGTACACCAACGGCGGGTTGGTTGATCCACCCGACTCGGCCACGGGGGCGCCCGGCGGGCGGAAGGCGACGCGTCGCGGCGGCTGGGGCCAAGCCAGGCGACCGCGGCCGCCGTCGTCGGACCTGTGAGCGAGCGAGGCGGCCATGGGATGCTCCTGACGTAACGTTTCAGGCAGAAGACTAGCCGCTCACAAAATATCCGTGTGACGAAATCTCGTCACACGCTTGATGAACGACGCTCAACATAGGGACAAACGCAGTCACGCTGTTCGCCCCCTAGGCATCTGTCTTCTTTTTGCAACATCGGCAAAGTAACACCCGTTGCCTCTGATGGAACACGCGGCCCGCCGCTCCGCGCCCCCGCGGAGCCAAAATCTGTAATAGTTTCGCTTTTTCCGCGCGTTATGACCTTCTGCGCATTCTCGTCGAAGGCTGACGTCGAACAAATTTCAACTTGTCGGTTCGACAAATTCACTCAAGGCGGTGAGCGGCGCTCACTAGCGTTCGCCCCATCGGCGCGCAGCCCAGGCTGGCGCCCGATTTCGTTTTGGGGCTCGGCCCGCCGATCTCGGCGAGCCGCTGGAGGACCTTGACCTTGAAAATCAAATCCATGCGGGAGCGCCTTCTGGCGTCCTCGATGATCTGTGGCGCGGCCCTTGTGGGTCTTTCCGCCACCTCGGCCATGGCGCAGGAAGGCGGCGAAGTCGCTGAAGTCGTCGTCACCGGTTCGCGCATTCCGCAGCCGAACCTGACCAGCGCCAGCCCGGTGACCGTGCTGGGCGCCCAGGATGTCGCCACCCGTGGCGTCACGCGCACCGAAGACCTGGTGAACCAGCTTCCCCAGGTGTTCGCCGCCCAAGGCTCCACCTACGCCAACGGCGCGCTGGGCATCGCCTCGGTCGACCTCCGCGGTCTCGGCCCGACGCGGACCGTCGTGCTGATCGACGGCCGTCGTCTGCAGCCGGGCACGCCCTCGGCCAACGCCAACAACCTGGCGGCCGACCTCAACTTCATCCCCGCTTCGCTGATCGAACGCGTCGAAGTCGTCACCGGCGGCGCCTCGGCCGTGTACGGCGCCGACGCCGTGGCCGGCGTGGTGAACTTCAAGATGCAGCGCAACTTCGAAGGGGTGCGCATCGACGCCCAGTATTCGGGCTACCAGCACACCAACAGCAACGACTTCATGCAGGAAGTCGTCCGCCGCCGTCAGGCCGGCGCGCTGCGCCCGCAGGACTTCGCCCTGCCCGAGAAGGACGTCTGGGACGGCGGCACGACCGACCTGAACATCGCCATCGGCGTGAACTCGCCGGACGGAAAGGGCAACGTCACGGCCTACGCCGGCTACCGGAACGTCAAAAAGGTCGTCCAGTCGGACCGTGATTATTCGGCCTGTAACGCCAACTTCTCGAGCAGCGCGACGCTGTCGTTCAACGGCTTCGCCTGCGGCGGCTCGGGCACCACAGCTCCTGCGCAGTTCATCACCGCCGGCGGCAACGGCGACGCGCTGACGCTGAATCCGGCGGCGGCCGGCGGCCGCGGCTTCCGCGCCTACAACGGCGCCCGGGACGCCTACAACTTCGCGCCGACGAACTACTTCCAGCGTCCGGACGAACGCTACACGCTGGGCGCCTTCGCGAACTACAAGTTCAGCGACAAGGCCGAACTTTACGCCGACCTGATGTTCATGGACGACCGCACGGTCGCCCAGATCGCCCCGTCGGGGATCTTCGCCCTGGCGCTGAACATCAACTGCGAGGGCAATCCGTACCTCACGCCCGCCATGGCCGCCGAGATCTGCGCGCCGACGATCGACCAGCTTCCGGACGACGTCACGAACCCGGCGACGCTGGGCCTCAACACCGACGCCAGCGCGGCGACTCCCGGTCAACAGGCCAGCCTGGTGATCCTGCGGCGGAACATCGAAGGCGGCGGCCGCCAGGCCGACCTGCGCCACACCGACTACCGCGGCGTGATCGGCATGCGCGGCGAGTTGGCCGACGGCTGGAACTACGACGTCTACGGCCAGTACGGCGTCGTCGTGTACCAGCAGGCCTACTACAACGAGTTCTCCAACTCGCGCATCGCGCGGGCTCTGGATGTGGTAATCGACCCGACGACCGGCCAGGCGGCTTGCCGCTCTGCGGTGCAGTCGCTGGCGGGCTCCAACTTCGACCCTGCCTGCCGGCCGTACGACATCTTCGGCCTTGCCGGTCCCAGCGCCGACGCCCTCAACTACGTGCAGGTGCCCGGCTTCCAGAACGGCGAGTACGTGCAGGCGATCGTCAGCGCCGGCGTCACCGGCGATCTTGGTCAGTACGGCGTGAAGTCGCCTTGGGCCAACGACGGCGTGGGCCTTGCTCTGGGCACGGAGTACCGGCGCGAACGCCTCGACCTGAACACCGACGTCGCCTTCCAGACCGGCGACCTCGGCGGCCAGGGCGGCGCGACCCTGCCGGCCGGCGGCTCCTACGACGTCTACGAGCTGTTCGGCGAGGCCCGGATCCCGCTCGTGCAGGACCAGCCGTTCTTCCACAACCTCTCGGCGGAAGTCGGCTACCGCTGGAGCGACTACTCGCAAGGCTACAGCACCGACACCTACAAGATCGCCGGTGACTGGGCGCCGACCGAGGACTTCCGGTTCCGCGCCAGCTACAACCGCGCGGTCCGCGCTCCGAACGTGGTCGAGCTCTTCGCCACCGCGAACGTGGCCCTCAACGGCCTGAGCGACCCCTGCGAAGGCGACGATCCGACCTTCACGCTCGAGCAATGCGCCCGCACGGGCGTGACGGCGGCCCAGTACGGCAACATCGCGCCGAACCTCGCCGGCCAGTACAACGGCCAACTCGGCGGCAACCCGGATCTCGTGCCGGAGACGTCCGACACGGTGTCGTTCGGTCTCGTGCTGACGCCGACCTTCCTGCCCGGCTTCAGCGCCTCGGTGGACTGGTTCAACATCTCCGTGAAGGACCGTATCGGCCAGATCGGCCAGGATACGACCCTGCAGCGCTGCGCCACCACGGGAGACGCGTTCCTCTGCAGCCTGATCCATCGCGCGCCGGGCACCGGTTCGCTCTGGCTGGGCAGCAACGGCTACATCGTCGACACCACCTTCAACACCGGCAAGCTGGAAGTGGAAGGCATCGACTTCGAGGCGAACTACCGCTTCGACTTCGGCGACTTCGGTCTCACCAGCGCGCTGGATAGCTTCGGCGGCATGTCCTTCAACTTCCAGGGCAGCTACCTGAAGGACTATCTGGTGACATCGCTCCCGGGCGACGACGCGTTCGACTGCGCGGGCCTCTACGGCTCGATCTGCACCGGCTCGGCCACCACCGCCTCGGCTCCGCTGAACCAGTGGCGTCACAAGCTGCGGGCTACCTGGCGCGCGCCGTGGGACCTCGAGGTGTCGGGCACCTGGCGCTACGTGGACTCGGTGAAGGTGGACTCGGAAATCCCCGGTTCCGGCCCGACCCACGCCCAGGGTCCGGACGCCAAGCTCGCGTCGCAGCACTACTTCGACATCGCGGCGAACTGGTCGGTCCGCGAGAACATCACCGTGCGGTTCGGCGTGAACAACGTGTTCGACAACGACCCGCCGCTGGTGGGCTCGGGCGGCACGGCCATCAACAACTGCCCGTCGGGTCCCTGCTCGGGGAACACCTTCCCGCAGACCTACGACTCTCTGGGCCGGTACATGTTCTTCGGGGTGCGCGCCGACTTCTAGTCGGACGGAAGCTCGGGAACGGGGGCGGCGACTTCGGTCGCCGCCCCTTTTCTTTTGCCTCAACGGAAGAGGGCGGCGACCCTGCGGTCGCCGCCCTCTTCCGTCCCGCCGATGATCGGGCTGTGCGTCAGGCGGCTTGCAGCTCGGCCGCCGGCTGAACCGCGAGCGACCGGCAGAGCCGCTCGGCGAAGGCGTCGATGAGATCGCGCTTGGGCGACCCGGGGTTCCACAGCGCCCAGTAGCCCTCCGGCAGGAAGGCTTCGACGTCGCTGACGCGAACCAGCCGGCGCAGCCTGAGGTCTTCCTGCACCATCAACGCCGGAGCCAGGCAGACACCGAGCCCGGCACGCGCCAACTCCACGGCGACTGTGTGATCGTCGGCCTTCAGCGCCTCGCCCATAGGCGCGCGTTCGAGGCCGGCGGCTTCGAACCACAGCCCCCAGGGGCGAGCGTGACAGTGGATCAGCGGCGCCGCGAGCATCTCCTCCGGACGGGCGGGCAGCCGGGCGAAGAGCCCGGGCGCAGCGACGGCGATCAGCGCCTCGCGGGCGATCATCCGCGACTGGAAGCCGGCCGGCGCGGACGCACCCTGCGCCACCACCACGTCGACGAGCCCGCCGAGCAGGTCCGACACGCCGCCTTGGGCGCGAAGGTCGAGATCGAGGTCGGGGCGGCTCGCCCGCAGTTCGGCCAGTCCCGGCGCAACCACCTGTCGCATCAGGTCGCCTGGCGCGGCCACCCGCAGTACGGCGCGGTCGGCAGGCGCCGGCATATCGAAGGCCTGCGAGATCATCTCGAGGCTCAGCCGCAGCCGACCCGCGAAGATGCGGCCGGGTTCGGTGAGCACGACCGAGGGCCCGGTCCGCGCGAAGAGGTTCACGCCGAGGCGATCCTCCAGCGAACGGATGGCGTGGCTGATGGCGCTGCGGGTGAGATTCAGCTCTTCCGCGGCCTTGGAGAAGCTCTCATGCCGGGCGGCGGCCTCGAAGGCTGCAATCGCCCTGAGCGACGGCGGTCGAACCGGCACCTTGCCCACTCCCTCACTTTTGCTTCGAGGAATGGTCGCGGAACGGTGGAATTTGTCAGTCGAATTGCTGCGGATGGCGCCGTTGCAGCGACAAGCGGGCGGAAAATCTGTGAGCGGTCGATAATCCGCGACCAACGGTCTTTGGCGCAGCCCAGCTTCAGTGAAGTATCGTCACATTGGGCGACTTCGGGAGGCGGGCCGCTGCGGCGTCTTTATCGATACCTGTTTGCGAACCTCGCGCTGTGGGCGGTCACATATACCTTGCTGACCACCTTGATCCTGGTGATCCAGCCGATGCCGCATGCGGTCGACTCGGCGATCCGGCGACTGTTGGTGATGCTGTGCGCGGCGTTCTTCTGCGTAGGCATCGGCCGGGTGCTGGATTTGGGCGCCAAGCTGAACCTGCCCCTCAAGATGGCCTTGGCCTTCCTGTGCGCTGTCGTCGGCGCCCTGTTCTACGGCGTCGTCAACCACACGGCGTTCTACCTGATCTGGCCTCGCTGGGGAGAGATCACCTGGTGGATGAGCTTCATCTCCACCGGCTTCTGGGCGATCTGGGTGTTCCTCGCCTGGACGGCCGTTCACTTCGCGCTCGGCTACGAAGACCAGCTGAAGGAGAAGTCGCTCCGGCTGCAACGCGCCCAGACGCTCGCCGCCCGCGCCCAGAACCAGATGCTGCGTTACCAGATCAATCCGCACTTCCTGTTCAACACCCTGAACGCGCTTTCGGCCCTGATCCTGGCGCGCGAAACCGACCGGGCCGAGAAGGTGGTGCTGATGCTCTCAGGCTTCCTTCGCTACACGCTGGAGAAAGAGCTGCCCGAGAAGGTGCCGCTGCACGAGGAGTTGGGCGCCCAGCGGCAGTACCTTTCGATCGAGCAGGTCCGGTTCGAGGATCGGCTGCAGTTCCGCGCCGATGTCCCGGACGCTGTGCGGGACGCGCTCGCCCCGTGGCTGATCCTGCAGCCGCTCGTCGAGAACGCGGTGAAGTATGGCGTCGCCCGCTCGATCCGCCCCGTAACCATCGAGATCCGCGCCTGGGAACAGGAAGGCCGGCTGTGCGTGGCCGTGTGCGACGATGGCGACAACAGCGCCCAGGAGGCGCCGCCCAAACTGGGCCTCGGCCTGGAGAACGTGCGCTCGCGGCTGGACGCGATGTACGGGCGCGATGCCGATCTGGTCTGCGGCCCTCGCGCAGATCGGGGCTGGGAGTGCCGCCTGGAGCTCCCGCTGGAGCGCGCCGCATGACCGCGCCGCTGCGCCTGTTCCTGGTCGACGACGAACCGCCGGCCCTGCGCCGGCTGCACATGCTGTTGGACGCCGTCGAGGACGTTGAGGTGGTGGGTCAGGCCTCCGACGGCGCCGAGGCCCTGGCGGCGCTCCAGGCCGCGCCGGCCGACGTGGTGCTGCTCGACATCAAGATGCCTGGTCTGAGCGGGCTGGAGCTGCTCTCGCAGCTGAAAGCCGGGGGCCAGGCGGTGATCTTCGTCACTGCCTACAGCCGCTTTGCCGTCGACGCCTTCGAACTCGCCTCCACGGACTACCTGCTGAAGCCGGTCTCGCTCGACCGGCTGCGGCAGGCGCTCGCCAGAGCGCGCGACGAGATCGCGGCGCATAGGGCGACGCGTCGTCTGGCCGAGCTGGAAGCCGCGCTCGCCGTCTCGGCCCCGCCCGCCGCGGCCCCCGCCGCGGAGGACGGGTACCTCACCGAGATCTGGACCAAGGCGCGCGGCGAACGGGTGCGGCTGCACCTCGAGGCGGTCGATTGGATAGAGGCCGATGGGGACCACATCCGCGTGCACAGCGGCGGCCGCAGCTTCCTGTTGCGGCTCTCCATCCGACAGCTCGAACGGCGACTGGACCCCAGTCAGTTCGTTCGCGTCCACCGCTCGGCGCTCGTTCGGGCCGAGCAGATCGTGCGGGTGGTTCGCGGCGACGGGGGCCACGCCGTCCTGACCCTCGAGACGGGGGCCGAGGTGCCGGTCTCGCGGCGATACGCCCCACGGCTGAAGGCGTTTGCCCGGGCGCCCGGCTGACGGCCTAGCCCACCGTCAGCCAATCGCCCGTGAGACTGGAGACCTGAACCCCGACCAGCACCACCATGCCGCCGCCGCCCATGCTGACCACCGCGTCCGCCCCGGACTGGGTGACGGTGTAGGTCGTTCCGGCCAGCAGGTTCAGCCTGTCGCCGTCGGCGGCGCTGAAGTCCTCGATGCGGTCGATGCCCGCCTCGCCGAAGCTGTGGAAGCGATCCGCGCCGGCTCCGCCGAAGATGGTGTCTGATCCGCGGTCTCCGGCGATGAAATCGTCGCCCGCGCCGGCCTGGATCGAATCGTCCCCTTGGCCGCCCCGCACCCAGTCGTTGCCGACGCCGCCGGAAAGGGTGTCGTTGGCGAGGTTGCCGTAGACGACGTCGTGGTCGCCGTCGCCGAAGAGCACGTCCGAGCCCTGGCCGCCGACCACCCAATCCGGGCCATTCCCGCCCAGGACCGTGTCGTCGCCGAGGTTGCCGTGGGTGTCGTCGAATCCGTCGCCGCCCTCGATCCAGTCGTCGCCGGTATCGCCGCGGAGGAAATCGTCGCCCGCCCCGCCCTCGATCACGTCGTCGCCTGCGCCGCCGTAGACGGTGTCCAGGCCATCGTCGCCTGTGATCAGGTCCCAGTCGTCGCCGCCGCTGATCGAGTCATTGCCGGGGCCGGCGTACAGCTCGTCGTCGCGCCAGCCGCCCAGCAGGGTATCGTTGCCGAGACCGCCGATCAGGCCGAACCACTCGATGTTGACATAGGAGCCGCCGCCCGCCGTGAAGCTCCCGTAATCCATCACCACGCCGCCGCTTGCGCCGACGACGTACAGCGTGTCGTTGCCCTCGCCGCCGTCGGCGACGCCAGGGCCGGCGGAGAAGATCAGCCGGTCGTCGCCCGCGCCGCCGTCCAGGACGTCCAAGCCGCCGCCGCCCGCCTCGAGCACATCCCCGCCCGCGCCGCCGATGAGCGTGTCGACGCCGTCTCCGCCGCTGAGTGAGTCGTTGCCTTCGCCGCCGTCGAGGCTATCGGCGCCCCCGCGGCCGAAGATGCGATCGGCGCCCGTCGCGCCGTTGATGATGTCCGCACCGCCGACGCCGATCAGGGTGTCGGCGTTCAGCCCGCCCAGCTGGGTGAGCCGGCTGGCGGCGGCGTCCCACGACCAGCTGGCGGCCTGGGTCCCGTCCGTCGAGGCCGGCCCATAGATGTGCTGGACGGCCAGGACGTCCAGGGACCCTAGGCCCGTCGGCGGCCCGCCGGCGGGATTGTAGGTCATGACCGTGTGGGCGTAGTCGTCGATCGACGGCTCCAGCCGGGGATCGTCGTCATGCGGATGCTTCAGCCCCAGCGCGTGGCCGATCTCGTGGATCAGCACGGCGAAGGTGGCCGCGCCGCGGTCGATGTAGATGTCGCCGCCCAGCGGCAGATCCACCGCGTAGACGGACTCTACGAACACCGCCGGGTAGCGGGCGAAACCGGCGAAGCCGCTGATCGAGGCCGGACCGAGGTCGAAATCGTAGATGCCGAAGCGGATGTCGCCCTGGCCAGGAGGCGCTTCGAGGAAGGTGACGCCGGAAGCATCGGCCCACGCCTTGAGCGCCTGGCGCGCAATCGCCTGTTCAGCTTCGCTGAGCGCCTGGAAGCTCCCGGCGAACCCGGGAGAATAGACTGTCGAGGCGTCGGCCGGCGCTGCGGTATCGAAGGAGAAGGTGACGAAGGCCGGCCGTCCGGTCACGCCCTCGCCATTCCAACTGGCGCCGGAAAGCAGCGCCTCGAACGTGTTCACTGTCGGCAAGTCAGCCCCCCGGCTCGATGCGCCGGGAGATGAACACGTTCTGGTCGCGTGAACAACGATCCTACACCGGACGTGGTGCGGCCGCCGTTCTCCTCAGCCGAGGCGCGCTCAGGCGGCCTTGCGCTTCCGGTCGCTCGACAGCAGCGAGATCAGCGCCGCCGCCGCCGTCAGCGCGGCCGCAATCGAAGCGATCGGATGCTCCCTGGCTTCCTGCACGGCCTTGCGGGCGAGATCCTTGGCCGGAGCCGGCGCGTGCGCGATAGCCTCGCTGGCCGCGGCCTTGCCCTGCCGGGCCAGGGCCTCGGCGGCCTGGCGTACGGCGACCGCCGCCTGCGCCACCGCCTTCTCCGCGTCGTCGCTCAGGCCATCGGCCGCGTCGCGCAGGGCGTCGGCGATGTCCTCGAAGGTGTCGTCGACCTCGTGCTGGATCTTCCGGGCGAGAGACTTCTTGGCCATCTCTTGGTTCCTTATCATTATAGGGCGTCAGACGAAGGGTGCGGCCAGGGCCGCAAGCTGCGCCTTGATCTCCATCAAGCCTTGGCGCGGGCCTCACGTAGCCGCTGACGAATGGCGTCGGCCCCGTCGTGGACGCGCTCGTGAGCGTCGCAGACGTCGAGCCGGCGGACGCAGGCGGGGCCAAGCTCGGCCCTCAGGAGGCCGAGCGCCCTGGGCGGCGCCATCAGGACCAGCCGGTCGAACGCCTCGCGCTTGGCGGCCGCCTCGAGCGACTCGGCGACCCGACGCAGGAACCGGCGTTCGGCCTCGTCGGACGCCTCTCGAGTCCCGGCGCCATGTCGGCCGAACCCGCCGCTCTCGTGGACCGTCGCCATATGCCGGTGGGACTGCGGCTGGTCGCCGCTGTCGGCCCGCGCCCGCAGGTCCGTTCGCTCGCGGACCTCGCCCGCGCGCAGCCGCTCTTCGAAGATGCGAGCTTCTCCGGCGTCCGCAGCGACGATCCAGGTGGTTCCGGTGAGTTCCATGACCGAGGTCTCCTTCTTGAGAGCCAGTCTGGAGAGCCGGCGGCAGCGCCGCTGTGACGCGGATCAAATACGGAGGGCCAGCGCCTCCGTATGTCTACGTAGGGGGCGCCCCTTAGGGGGACGTCACGAATTTCGCAGGGCGCCGGCGCCGCGTACCCCTTCGTCATCACGAAGGACACCGCCATGTCGCTCGCCTACGACTTCCACGATCCCCGCACCGCCCGCCCGAGCGCAGCGCTCACCGAAGTGATGGACCGCCTCGGCGCGAAGTCGACCTTCGAGCGTGACGAGGAAATCTACGCGCAAGGGGATGACGTCGAGCATCTCTACCGGCTGGTCTCGGGCGTGGTGCGCACCACCCGCCTCGCCGCCGACGGGCGCCGCCAGGTGGGCGACTTCTACTATCCCGGCGACCTGTTCGGCCTCGAAGTCGGCCCGGATCACCAGTTCTCGGCCGAGGCGCTGACCTCCTGCGAGGTGCAGGTCGTCCGCCGGGCCTCGGTTCGAGCCTTCGCCGGCGACGTCGAGCTTGACCGCGCCATCCTGGAGGCGACCCGGCGCGAGCTGCAGCGGACGCAGGATCACCTGCTGCTGCTGGGCCGCCGCAGCGCCCGCGAGAAAGTCGCCGCCTTCCTGCTGAATCTCGCCGAGGGCGCCGTGCCCGGAGCCGTGGACCTGCCGATGGGCCGGCAGGACATGGCCGACTATCTCGGCCTGACGATCGAGACGGTCTCCCGGATGCTGACGCAGCTCCAGGACGAAGAGATCGTGGAATTCCCCACCTTCCGGCGCTTCCAGGTCAAGCGCCCCGAGATGCTGGCGGCTCTCGTGGACTGATCGTTCGTCGCTGGATCCTGGATCCTTCCCCCAACTGCGACGACGTAACGGCGTCGGGTGGCTTTCCATCCGACGCCGTTTTCTTGCCGAGCTTCGGCTGGCGCGGAGCGGCGCAACAGGCGACGATGCGCCCACAGGGGAGATGAAGATGAGCGACGGGGCATTGCGGGCGAGATCGGGAGACCGGTTCCTCGGCCGGGTCGCGGTGGTGGGCGCACTGGCGGCGCTTGCCCTGCTGATCCTGCGCCTGGCCGACGTGCTGCTGCTGGCCTTCGGTTCGATCCTCACCGCGGTCCTGCTGCACGCTCTGGCCGATCCGATGGTGCGCCGGGCCGGGCTTCCGCGGCCGTGGGCGTTGCTGGCGGCGGTCGTGGGCCTTGTCCTGGCGATCTCGGCGATGGTCTGGCTCTTCGGCCGCGAAGCGGCGATCCAGCTCGCGGCGCTCAGCGAACTGCTGCCGCGGGCGTGGCGCGCGCTGGAGGCGGACCTCTCGCGCTCGGTGGTGGGCGCTTACATCCTCGACGACCTGCGCCGGCTGCAGCACGCAGACGGGCTCGTCATGCAGGTCGGTCCGAAGCTCATCCGCGGCTCCGCCACGGCGGGCGCGGCGGCGCTGATCGTCATGTTCGCAGGGCTGTACCTCGCCTTCCACCCGCGCACCTACCTTGGCGGTCTCGTGCGGCTCACGCCCAAGAGCTGGCGGCCCCGCACGGAAGCCGTGCTGCTGGCGTGCGGCGGGGCGCTGAACCGCTGGCTGGTGGGCCAGCTCATCTCGATGCTGCTGGTGGGCGTGACGACCGGCGTCGGCCTGTGGCTGGCCGGCGTGCCCTCGCCGCTCGCCCTGGGCGTTGTCGCCGGCATCGGTCAGTTCGTGCCGGTGATCGGCCCGATGGTTTCGACCATCCCGGGTCTGATCCTGGCCGCCGGCGCCGGCTGGGACACCCTGGCCTGGACCGCCGTCCTCTACGTCGGGGCGATGCAGCTCGAGGCCAACCTTTTCACGCCGCTGGTGTTGCGCCAGATGGTCGAGCTGCCGATGGCGGTGACGCTGTTCGCGGTGCTGGCGATGGGCGTACTGTTGGGACCGCTGGGCGTGCTCTTCGCAACGCCGCTGGCGGTCGTCGCCTACGTGGTGGTGCGAATGGTTTACGTGGAGGACGTGCTTGATGATCGGCCGGCAAGCCAGGACCGCGCATGACCGTCGCTGAGGCCGGTCGTCGGCTGAACCCCGCCCTGGGCTATGGCGTCGCCTTGGCGGCGACGGTGGTCTGCGCCGGCGCGCGCGTCGCCCTCGAGCCCGTCTTCCAGGAACGCGCGGCCTTCCTGCTGTTCGTGCCCGCGCTGATGGCGGCGGCGGTGGTGGGCGGCTTCGGGCCGGCGGTCGCCGCCAGCGCGCTCGGCATCGCCGTTCATGCCGCGCTCCTTGGGCCGCAAATGTTCGACGACACCGCCAACGTGATCAACAGCGTGGTCTTCGTGGCCCTCGGCCTCGCCAGTGGGATCGCGGGCGGATACCTGCGGCGCTCCACGGCGGACACCGCCCATGCGCTCGACGACCTCGCAGCGCGGGAAGCCCACCTGCGCTCGATCCTGGACACCGTGCCCGACGCCATGGTCGTGATCGACGAGCGCGGGATCATGCAATCGTTCAGCGCCGCCGCCGAGCGGCTGTTCGGCTGGACGGCCGCCGAAGCGATCGGCCGCAACGTCAGCATCCTGATGCCGAATCCCTATCGCGACGCGCACGACGGCTACCTGCACCGCTACATCGACACCGGCGAGCGGCGGATCATCGGCATCGGTCGCGTGGTGGTGGGCGAGCGGAAGGACGGTTCGCCCTTCCCGATGGAACTCGCCGTCGGCGAGATGCGCTCGGGCGATCGGCGCTTCTTCACCGGCTTCGTCCGCGACCTCACCGAACGCCAGCAAACCGAGCGCCGCCTGCAGGATCTGCAGTCCGAACTGGTTCACGTCGCCCGCCTGACGGCCCTTGGCGAGATGGCCTCGGCCCTCGCCCACGAGCTGAACCAGCCGCTTTCGGCGACGGCCAACTACGTCAAGGGCTCGATCCGCCTCCTAGACCGTGAGCCGGCGGACCAGGCGAAGATTCGGGACGCGCTGGTCCAGGCGGGCGAGCAGACCCTCCGCGCCGGACAGATCATCCGCCGGCTGCGCGATTTCGTATCCAAGGGAGAGACGGAGCGGCGCCTTGAAAGCCTGCCGCAACTGCTGGAGCAGGCCGGCGCCCTGGCCATGGTCGGCGCGAAGGAGCGCGGCGTGCGCCTCAGCTTCCGGATAGATCCGAAGGTGGACGTGGTGCTCGCCGACAAGGTGCAGATCCAGCAGGTCGTGCTGAACCTCATGCGCAACGCAATCGACGCGATGGAGGACATGCCGCGCGCGGAGCTCGCCGTGTCGGCCCGCCCCGCCGACGATGGCATGGTCGAGATCTCGGTCGCCGACTCGGGTCCAGGGGTCAGCCCCGAGGTCGCCGATCGCCTGTTCCAACCCTTCGTCACCACCAAGCGCGAGGGAATGGGCGTCGGCCTGTCCATCAGCCGCACAATCGTGGAGGCGCACGGCGGCCGCATCTGGGTTGAACCTCGCCCGGGCGGCGGTGCTATCTTCCGGTTCACCCTCCGGGGAGTCGGGGACGAGGAGTTGAGGGACGTTGAGTAGCGGTCTGGTCCATGTGATCGACGACGACGAGCCCGTACGGCAGTCGCTGCAGTTCCTGCTCGATACTGCCGGTTATGCCGTGCGGACGTATGAGTCGGCGATCCAGTTCCTGCAGGGGCTCGATCGCCTGGAGGCTGGCTGCATCGTCACGGACATCCGCATGCCTGAGATGAACGGCCTGGAGCTGGTGCGCCGGCTGCGGTCGGAGGGCGTCACCCTGCCGGTCATCGTCCTTACCGGACACGGCGACGTGCCGTTGGCCGTCGAGGCGATGAAGGCGGGCGTGAAGGACTTCCTCGAAAAGCCCTTCGACGACGAAGTGCTGCTGATGGCGGTCGGCGCGGCGCTGGACGTCGGCGAAGAGACGCAGCGCGAGGAGGCGGAACGCCAGAAATTCGAGACCATGCTGGCCTCGCTGTCGCCGCGGGAGAAGGACGTCCTCCACGGCGTCGTCGCGGGCAAGGCCAACAAGATCATCGCCTACGAACTTGGGATCAGTCCGCGGACCGTTGAGGTCTACCGGGCGAACGTGATGACCAAGACCGGCGCCGGAAGCCTTTCTGACCTCGTCCGCATGGCGCTGCTCGCGCGCTTCTAGAGCGCGCGGGAGTGGCGCTCGGCGTCGGGAGCGAAGTAGGCGTCGAAACAGGCGGCGATCGAGCGGATCACCAGCCGCCCTGCCCCCACAGCCGAGATGCGTCCGCCGTCGATCCGCACCAGTCCATCGGCGACGAAGGGCTGCAGCCGCGTTAGGGCCGGCTCCAGGTCCGAGCGCAGGCGGCCATGACGGGCGCACGCCGCATCGAGATCAACAGCGAGATCGCACATCAGGCGCTCGATGATCTCGCCACGGAACCGGTCGTCGTCGGTCAGCGCCACACCGCGCGCCACCGGAAGGTGGCCGCCCTTCACCGCCGCGCGCCAGCCGAGCTCCTGGGCGATGTTCTGCACGAAGCCTTGCGGCAGCGAGCCGATGGCCGAGGCGCCGAGGCCGAGCAGCGTGCCGGCGGTGTCGGTGGTGTAGCCCTGGAAATTGCGGCGCAGATCGCCCTGAGCCAAGGCTTTCGCCATCGGGTCGTGCGGCGCGGCGAAGTGGTCGAGGCCGATCCGGACATAGCCCAGCGCCGCGAGACGTTCGGCGGCGGCCTCGCTCTGCTCCAGCCGCTCGGCGGGACCAGGCAGCGCCGCCTCGTCGATCAGCTGCTGGTGCGCCTTCATCCAGGGAACGTGGGCGTAGCCGAACAGCGCGATCCGCTCGGGCCGCAGACTGGCGATGGCGTCGACCGTCGCTAGGGTCGACTCCGTGGTCTGATGCGGCAGGCCGTACATCAGGTCGAGGTTGATCGATCCGATCTGCACGTCGCGCAGCCACCTGACGCAGCGCGCGATGTCCTCGAAGCTTTCGCGCCTGTTGACGGCCTTCTGCACGACGGGATCGAGGTTCTGAACGCCGAGGCTGGCGCGGCTGAGCCCATGGAACGCCGCGGCGTCGACCCATTCGCGGGTCAGGACGGCGGGGTCCAGCTCGGCCGCCACCTCGTACCCCGGCGTGAAGCGGAACGCAGCCTTCAGGGCGCCGAAGATCGCGGCGAGCTCCTGCGCCGTCAGCATGTTGGGCGTGCCGCCGCCCAGATGGACCGCGCTAGCCTTCATGCGCCCGGGCAGCGCCCGCTCCAGCAGCGCGAGCTCGGCCAGCAGCAGCTCGACGTATTCGCCCACGGGCTCGTGCCGGTTCACCGCCCGGGTGTTGCAGCCGCAGTACCAGCAGAGGCGCGAGCAGAACGGAATGTGCAGGTAGAGGGAGATCGGATCGCTGGCGGGCAGTTCGCGCAGCCAATCCCGGTAGATCGCCTCGTCCACGGCCGGCGTGAACTGCACGGCCGTGGGGTAGCTGGTGTAGCGCGGCGCGCGGCCGTCGTAGCGGGCGACCAGCTGCGCGAGCGACGGGCGGAGGTCTGGGGCGAGGCTCATGCGCCCTTGTCGCCGTGCCCGGACCGGCGCGCCCTGATCTGGATCAAGGCGTCAGGCGGGCGGTCTGTCGTCGGCATCGTCGATGAGGATGCGGTTTGCGTCGCCAACCGGATCTTCGTACTGGCCCGCCTTGAGCGTCCACCAGAACGCGGCGACGGCCATGAGGCCAAGGCCGACCGAGAACGGTGCAAGGATCAGCAGGATGTCCATCAGCGACCTCCGGTCCTGAGCGCATTGAGGGTGACGACCAGCGAGGAGCCCGACATCGCCAGCGCCGCGATGAACGGATTGACGAAGCCCAGCATCGCCGCGGGCGCGGCGACCAGGTTGTACAGGCTGGCGAAGCCGAAGTTCTCCAGCGCCCGACGCCGCGCCGACCGCGCGATGTCGTAGGCCTCGACGACCGCCATGAGCCCTTCGCCGGAGAACACCAGGTCGGCCGCGTTCTGGCTGGCCTCCAGCGCCGAGCCGGGCGCCATGGCGCAGTGCGCCTTGGCCAGGGCGGCGGCGTCGTTGAGCCCATCGCCCACCATCAGCACGCGATGGCCCTGCCGGGCGCAGGCGTCGACCGATGCAGCCTTCCCCTCGGGCGTTAGGCCGGCCCGCCAGACGTCGACGCCCACCTCGTCCGCCGCGCGCCGCACCGACGGCGCCACGTCGCCGGAAAGGATCTCCACCTCAAGGCCGCGGGCCTTGAGCGCAGCCACCGCAGCGGCCGCGTCGGGTCGGACGGCGTCAGTGAAACGGAAGCGGATCTTGGTGTCGCCCTCGAAGCCGAACCAAAGCTCGGTCTCCGATGCGTCTTGCGGCTCGATGCCGAGGAAGATTGCGCGGCCCAGACGCGCGCGGCGCCCGTCGATGACGCCCTCGACGCCCAGGCCCGCGTGCTCCCGCACCTCGGACGCGATCGGACCGGCTCCCGCCTCCCCTGCCAGGGCGCGCGCCAGCGGGTGACGCGACGCGCGCGCGAGCGGCGCCGCGAGCGCCAGGCACGACGGCACGGGATCGACCAGCTTCGGCCTTCCCTCGGTCAGCACGCCGGTCTTGTCGAAGATAACGTGGTCCACTTCGGCCAGCCGCTCCAGCGCGGCGCCCGATTTCACCAGCACGCCCTTGCGGAACAGACGGGCGGAGGCGGTGATCTGCACGGCCGGCACGGCCAGGCCCAGCGCGCACGGACAGGTGACGATGAGGACCGCGACCGCTCGGATAAGCGCCTCGCGCGGACCAAGGCCCAGCGCCCAGCCGCCCACGAAGGTGAGCGCCGCCACCGTATGCACCACAGGCACGTAGAGGGCGGCGGCCTTGTCAGCCAAGCGGACATAACGCGAGCGGGCCTGGGCTCCGGCCTCGACCAGGCGCGCGATGCCGGCCAAGGCGGAATCCTCCGACCGGGCTACGACCTTCAGCCGCAGCATGCCGGTAAGGTTGACCGCGCCGGCACGGCAGAGCTGGCCCGGGCCGACGTCCACGGCCGCGGTCTCGCCGGTGAGCAGGGCGTTGTCGAGCTCGGAGGCGCCTTCCTCCACCACGGCGTCAACAGGCAGCCGCTCGCCGGGCCGGACCAGCAGCACGTCGCCCGGCGCAAGCTCGCTGATCGGGACCCGACGTTCGCCACCGGCTTCGAGGCGGGTGGCGGCGGTCGCTTGCAGCGCCAGGAGGTCGGCGGCGGCCCCGCGCGCCTTCGCCCGCAACTGGTGATCGAGCCAGCGCCCGATGAGCAGCAGGAAGAGCAGCGAGACGGCCGCGTCGAAATAGGCGTCCCGGCCCTGCAGCAGGGTCTCGGAGAAGCTTATGACCAGGGTGAGGATGACGCCGATGGAGATCGGCACGTCCATGTTGGCGCGGCCGGCCTTCAGCGAGCGCCAGGCCGAGCGGAAGAAGGGCATTCCCGCGTAGATCGCGCAGGGCGCCCCGACCGCGCCTGAGAGCCACATCATGACCGTTCGCGTCGCGGGCCCCAGTTCCTGGCCGAACAGGCCGGCCCAGAGCGGGACGGAGAACATCATGGTGTTCATGGCGCCGAAAGCCGCCACGGCCATGGCCAGGATCAGCGCCCGGCCCTCACGGTCGTAGATCGCCTGGGCCTGGCTCGGATCGTAGGGTGTCGCCGAATAGCCAAGGCGCTCGACGGTCTCGACCACCCGCCCAGGATCGCCAGCCGTCGATGCGAAGCCGACCGTCAGCTTGCCCGTGGTCAGGTTGAAGCGCGCCTCCTTGACCCCAGGCAGGGCCAGGACTTCGCGTTCGATCTTGGCGAGACAGCCGGCGCAGCGCGCGCCGCGAACCAGCAGGTCCACCGAAGGCGCGCCCTTTGGGTCACGCTTGAGGAAGGCCGAGAGATCCGCCGGCCGTCCGGCGTCGTAGGTCACCGCCACGTCAGCCTCCGCTCGGCCACGAACCGGCGGCCGGCGGCGTCCACGGCTTCAGCGGTGAGGTCCCATGCGCCCTCGATCGCGCTGGTCGCGCCCTCGTAGCGGCCAGGCGCCGTCTCGATGAAACGGGGCGTGCGACGCCCGGATTCGGTGGCCGGCCGCTCCAGGCGACCCGTGACGGTTAATCCGCGCAGCGGGCGACCGGCGGCGTCCTGCACGGTCAGCACCACCAGGCCCGGAGCGACCTCGGCGGCGGCGCGCCAACCAAGTTTCGCCTGCGCCTCCTCCTGGGCGATGCGCTGGTTGTAGAGCAGCCCGTCCTCGTACGGCGTCACCGAGACCTGACCCGGAAAGGTGCGCAGCGCCATCACGGTGAAGCTGGCGTCGACGGCGATCACCACTGCGAAGAAGGCGCACACGGCGGCCAGCACATGCCAGCCGGTGATGCGGAAGCCGGGCTCGCCGGCGTCTGTGTGGGTGGCGCTCATAGCTCGTTCGCGGCTCCCGAAAGGAAGGTGGTCTTGGCCTTCACCGTCAGACCTTGGCCGGTGACGGCGAAGGCGGACGGCAGGCTCGGCGCGGCAAGCGCCTGGGGTTGCGCGATGACGAACACGCGGACGGCTGTGACTTCGTTAGGCTCCAGCGTCAGGCGCAGGGCGTCCGACGCCGGCTGGCCCGGACTGCGCAAACGCGCCCCGGCGACGCCCAGGAACCGAACCTCGACCGGCATCGGCTCGAAGCTGCGGTTGGCGATCTTCAGCGTGTAGCCGTTGCGGATCGCCCCATCGTGCAGACGCACGAAGGTGGGATTGCGGTCGCGCAGCGCATGCATGTCTATCGGGCGGCGGTGGCTGAGGCCCCACAGCATGAGGCTGGAGACCACCACCAGGGCGACGGCGTAATACACCGTCCGAGGCCGGACGAACTTGTAACGCGGGGTGTTCCCGCACTGCCGCTCGGCCACGGCGCTGTCGGTGTCGTAACCGATCAGGCCCTTCGGGCGGCCGATCCTGGTCATGATCTCGTCGCAGGCGTCGATGCAGAGCGCGCAGTTGATGCACTCCAGCTGCGCCCCGTTGCGGATGTCGATTCCCATCGGGCAGGCGACCACGCACGCATGGCAGTCGATGCAATCGCCGCGACCCTCCCAGGCCTGGCCCTTCTTGTGCGGCCCCCGCGGCTCGCCCCGGTCGTAGCGATACGTGACCTGCAGGGAGTGGTGGTCGAGCATCGCACCCTGAATGCGAGGCCAGGGGCACATGTAGATGCAGACCTGCTCGCGCATGTGGCCGGCGAAGACATAGGTCGTGGCCGTCAGCAGCAGCGAGAAGATGTAGGCGGTGGCCGGCGCCTGGCCGACCCAGTACTCCCGGATCAGCGTCGGCGCGTCGTGGAAGTAGAAGATCCAGGCGCCGCCTGTCGCGAAGCCGATGGCCAGCCAGGTCAGGTGCTTGCCGACCTTGCGCCAGATCTTGTTGAAGGACCAGGGCGAGGCGTCGAGGCGCATGCGGGCGTTGCGGTCGCCCTCGAAGGCGCGCTCGACGTAGATGAACAGGTCGGTCCAGACGGTCTGCGGGCACGCGTAGCCGCACCAGAGCCGGCCGAACAGCGCCGTGACCAGGAACAGGGCCAGCGCCGAGATCACCAGCAGGCCGGTGATGAAATGCACCTCCTGCGGCCAGAGCTGGATGTCGAAGAAGTAGAAGCGCGCGCCTTCGAAGTCGACGAGGATCGCCTGGTCCGGCAGGGCGCCAGGACGCTCCCACCGGATCCATGGGGTCACGTAGTAGATCGTCAGCATGACGATCAGCAGCGCCCACTTGATGGCGCGCCACCGGCCGTGGACCAGCTTGGGGTAGATCGGCGTTCGTGGCGAGTAGAGCCCCCCGCCGCCGCCCCGCTTCTTGCGCAGACGTGCGGCGGCCGAGACCGGCGCCGACCCGGAGGTCGGCGTCGGCTGCGGCTTCGAGACGCGATCGATGACGACGGTCATCGGGCCGACACGCCTCCAAGGCTTGCGACTTCTTCCTCGCCGCCGCCGGCGTTGGCGTGGATATAGACGGCGAGCGCCTTGATGGTCTCAGGGCTGAAGCGCGCCTCCCAGGTCGGCATGACGCCGTTGCGGCCGTTCCAGATCTGCTCGGTGATGGCGTCGCGGCCGGAGCCGTACAGCCAGTCCGCGTCCGTCAGGTTCGGCGCGCCCTTGACCGGATCGCCGCGGCCGTCCGGGCCGTGGCAGGCGGCGCACTGGTCGGCGAAGGTCTGCCGCGCGCGCCCGACGGCGGCAGGGTCGGCTTTGCGACCCGACAGCGCCACCACGTACTCGGTCAGGTCGCGGATCTGCGCCTGGTCCAGCATCTGGTCGCGACCGAACGCCGGCATGACCGTCTCGCCGCGCGCCTGGGCGTGGCCCGAGCGGATGCCCACCTGGATGGTGTGCTGGATGTCCTCCAGCGTGCCGCCGCCATACAGCCAGACATCGTCGCGCAGGTTCGGATAGCCTTTGGCTCCCGCGCCGCCCGCCCCGTGGCAGGTGGCGCAGTTGTCGCCGAACACCGACTGGCCGACCTGAAGGGCGAAGCTCTGCAGCTCCGGATCCTGCTCGATCTGCTCAAGGCTGACCGACTTCAGCTTCGCGCCCTGTGCGCCGCGCAGGGTCTCCAGCTTAGAAAGCTCCTGCACCACGTTGGCCCGGTCGGACTCGCCGCGGACCCCCTTGGTGTAGCTGTGCAGGCCAGGCCAGGCCGGCATGAACACCCAGTAGACCGCGGCCCAGACGATGCAGCCGTAGAAGATCCACAGCCACCAGCGGGGCAGCGGGTTATCCAGTTCCTTGATTCCGTCCCACTCGTGACCGGTAGTCTCGATGCCGGAATGTTCGTCGCGTTCGCGCTCAGACATGATCGCTCTCGTCCTTCTCGAGCGGCAGGTGGGCGAGGCGCTTGAACGCCTCCTTGTGCCGGGGCCAGAGCGCGTAGATCAGGCCGGCGATGAAGATGGCGGCGAAGTACAGGGTCCCGCCCTGCTGAGCGAACCGCGCGACCGCCTCGTAGGTCAGGCCGCTCACCGCAGGTTCTCCGGGTCTTCGGCCTTGTAGGTCCGGAAATCGACCGTGGTCCCGAGCATCTGGAGGTAGGCCACCAGGGCGTCGAGCTCGCTCAGCTTCTCCGGGTTACCGTCGAAGTCGCGTTGGGCGATCTTGGCGCCGTAGCGCTTCTTGAGCCCCGACTTCTCGCCGGCGAACGGATCGACCTGAGTCTCGAGGTCGGCCTTGGCGTTCTGGATTTGGGCGTCGGTATAGGGCACGCCCACGGTGCGCAGCGCGTTCAGCCGGGCCTCGATGGCGCGGTAGTCCAGATCCGTCTCCGCCAGGAAGCGATAAGGCGGCATGTTGGATTCCGGCACCACCGAGCGCGGGTTCATCAGGTGATCCCGGTGCCAGCCGTCGGAGTACTTGCCGCCGACGCGCGCCAGGTCCGGCCCGGTGCGCTTGGAGCCCCACTGGAACGGGTGGTCGTACATGCTCTCGGCCGCGAGGCTGTAGTGGCCGTAGCGCTCGACCTCATCACGCAGCGGACGGACCATCTGCGAGTGGCAGACGTAGCAGCCCTCGCGGACATAGATGTCCCGACCGGCCTGCTCGAGCGGCGTGTAGGGCCGCACGCCCTTCACCTTCTCGATGGTGCTCTCCAGGTAGAAGAGCGGGGCGATCTCCACGAGGCCGCCGACCGACACCACCAGCAGGATGGCGATCACGAGCCAGATCGAGTTCTTCTCGAGGTTCTGGTGCTTTTTCCACATGGGCCCGACCCTTACTCAGCCGCCAGAAGGGCGGGGGTGGGCGTCGAGACCGGCGTCGCCAGCTCCGTCTTCACGGCGCTGGGCATGCGGATCGTACGCCACAGGTTGTAGGACATGATCACCGCGCCCGCGAGGTACATGAGCCCCCCGACGGTCCGGATGACGTTCTCGATATGCTTGGCCGCGACGGTCTCGACGAAGGCGTTCGCGAGGTAGCCCTGCGGCGTGTACTCCCGCCACATCAGGCCCTCCATGATGCCGGAGACCCACATGGCGGCGATGTAGAGAAGGATGCCGGTGGTCGCGATCCAGAAGTGCCACTCGACCAGACGGTTCGAGTACAGCCGGTCCTTCTTCCACAGCCACGGAACCAGACAGTAGATCGCGCCGAAGCTGATGAAGCCGACCCAGCCCAGGGCCCCGGAGTGCACGTGGCCGATAGTCCAGTCCGTGTAGTGGCTGAGCGCGTTGACTGCCCGGATGCTCATCAGCGGGCCTTCGAAGGTCGACATGCCGTAGAAGGCGATGGCGACGACCATCATCCGGACCACCGGGTCGGTGCGCAGCTTGTCCCAGGCGCCCGACAGGGTCATCAGGCCGTTGATCATGCCGCCCCAGGAGGGCATCCACAGCATGACCGAGAAGGTCATGCCCAGGGTCTGCGCCCACTGCGGCAGAGCCGTGTAGTGCAGGTGGTGCGGGCCCGCCCAGATGTAGATGAAGATCAGCGACCAGAAGTGGACGATGGACAGCCGGTAGGAATAGACCGGCCGCTCCACCCGCTTCGGGACGAAGTAGTACATCATCGCCAGAAAGCCGGCGGTCAGGAAGAAGCCGACGGCGTTGTGGCCGTACCACCACTGGGTGAGCGCGTCCTGCACCCCGGCGAAGGCCGAGTAGCTCTTGGCTTCCAGGGGGCCCACCGGGATCGCCAGGTTGTTGACGACGTGCAGCAGGGCGATGGTGACGATGAACGCCAGGTAGAACCAGTTGGCCACGTAGATGTGGCGTTCCTTGCGCTTCCAGATCGTGCCCAGGAACACGAGGAGGTAGGCGACCCAGACTACGGTCAGCCAAAGGTCCACGTACCACTCAGGCTCGGCGTACTCCTTGGATTGGGTGATCCCCGCGAGGTAGCCGGTCGCCGCCAGCACGATGAAGAGCTGGTAGCCCCAGAAGACGAACCATGGCCATGCGCCGCCGGCCAGCCGCGCCTTGCAGGTGCGCTGCACGACGTAGAAGGAGGTGGCGATCAGGGCGTTGCCCCCGAAGGCGAAGATCACCGCGCTGGTATGCAGCGGACGCAGGCGGCCGAAGTTCAGCCAACCCGCCTCCGGGAAATAGAAGACGTTGGGCCACGACAGCTGGGCGGCGATCAGGACCCCGGCGAGAAGGCCGGCGATCGCCCAGAACATCGTCGCGATCACGCCAGCGCGGACGACGCCGTCGTTGTAGCGTGTGGGGTCGGGCCGGAAGCGGCCCGAGCCCATGCCCACGGACATGACGCAGAATGCGGTCACGAAGCCCGCGATCATCACGTAGCCGTGGAAGCGGAAGGATGGGTCGGGCGTGAAAGCCGTCGCCAGGATCGACCCCAGGGCAAGCAGCCCTGTGAGCGTGTAGAGAGCGACGGCGTCGAAGGACGCCTCCTCTCGCGTTGCAACTGCCTGCGTCATGGATCCGAACAGCGGTTGAGAGACTGTCCGATCCATGCCGCACCGGAGAATCGTCGGCCTTGATCTCCATCAACGACCGTCGCGGAGAGCCGCGCGACAAGACCTCGACAATCCTGGAGGATCTCTCGATGCGGCGCCGTCTGACGTCCGATGAAGATGCGATGCTGCGGACGGGGTTCGCTCTCCTGGGCGTCATCCTGCTGGCCAGCGGCGCCCTCGCGTTCGACATCGCCCGCGGCCACATGGCCTTCCTGGGCGACATGTGCGGGGCCCAGCAGCCGCACTGCGGCTGGTGCTATGCAGCAGCCGGCCTCGCGGCCGCCGGTCTGGCCGCACTTGTCGCTGCAGCGCGTCCGGCGCCCAGAGCGGCGAAGGCTCGCATCTGAAACCGCTGCTCCTCGCTCTGGCCGTCGCGCTCATGGCATCGACGGCGACCGCGGCAGAGACGCCGCGCGTGCTGAAGCCCGCGGTGCTGCGCGGCCGCGTCTTCGTGCAGAATCACTGCGTCGGCTGCCACAACGCCATGACCAAGGGCGATAGCGTCTATGCGCACGCGCCGCCCCTGCGCGAGCTGGGCGGCCGGTTCACGCCGGCCGAACTTCAGGAGGTATTGCAGGACGTGCAGGGCGGCGATCACTACGCCATGCCGCCGACGTTCGTCACGAGCCGCGACGCTCTGGACGTCGCCGCCTACATCGAGGCGTTGTCCAAGGCCGACAAGAAGACCCGCCGGAAACTCAGCGTCCCCTCCTGCGTGGGCTCGCTCTGCTGAGATTGCGGAAGATCAAGGCGGAGCTGCTCGACGTCTGCGACTCCTTCCCCACGAGGCAGGCGAACACACCGCCTCACCATCAAAGGGGATATTCCATGTACGCCAAACTCTTCGCGACCGCCGTCGGTGCGAGCCTGCTGCTTGCCGGCGCCGCGCAGGCCGAGGACTTCACTCCCAAGACCGCCGGCACGGTCATGCTCAACACGCGGCTCAGCGTCGTCGCTCCGGATGCGGGCGATCCGATCACGACTCTGGCCGGCGCCAACACGGGCCTGAAGGCGGAGGTCAGCGACGACGTGATGCCGACGATCGGCCTCACCTACTTCTTCACGGACAACGTCGCCGTCGAAGTGATCGCCGGCTCGACCCAGCACACCATCCGCGCCAAGGGCGGCGCGACGGACGTGAAGGTGCAGGAGACCTGGGTGCTGCCGCCGGTCGTGTCGCTGCAGTACCACTTCGCCCCGGCTTCGCAGGTGAGCCCCTACGTCGGCGCCGGCGTGAACTACATGCTGTTCTACAGCGAGAAGGACTACAACGGCTTCGGCCTGAAGGTGGACGACGGCTTCGGCTATGCGCTGCAGGCCGGCGTCGACGTCGCGATCCGCGACCGCTGGAGCGTCAATGTGGACGTGAAGAAGGTGTTCTTCGAGACGGACGCCGTCGATCGCTTCAACGGCGTGAAGTCCAAGGTGAAACTCGATCCGTGGGTCGTCTCCGGCGGCCTCGGCTACAAGTTCTAGCCATCACCGTGGCGGGCGCGCAGGCGCCCGCCACACGACGGCGCGCCGCTTGGGGCGGAACGAGCGCTCGATATCCCGGCGCCTAGCCCAGCGGAACACGCCCCAGGATCTTCAGTCCATAGCCGGCCGAGCCCGGCAGCACCGTTTGCGACGACGTGAGCAGCAGCATGTCGCGAACCCCCAGGTCGAGCAGGATCTGGGCGCCGATGCCATAGTCGCGGAGCACGTTCTGGCTGTGGTCGGCCTGCTGCCCATAGCGTTCCGACAGCCAGTGCGGATTGCTGTCACGGATGAAGACGGCGACGCCCGCGCCGCTGTGTTCGGCGATGGCCTTGAGCGCGTCGGGCACATAGGTGCGGCGGGCTTCGACAGCGCCCAGCATGTCGGCGGCGAGGTCGACGCGGTGCATGCGCACCAGGGTGGGCTTGTCGGGTTCGATACGGCCCTTGGTGAGGACCACGTGCTCGGTCTGATCCAGGACGTTGCGGTATATGACCATCCGGAACTTGCCGCCGTAGGCGCTCTCGAACGGGGTTTCCAGCACCCGTTCCACCTGCCGCTCGGTGCGGCGGCGGTAGGCGATCAGATCGGCGATGGTGCCGATCTTCAGGCCATGGAGCTGGGCGAAGGCCACCAGGTCCGGAAGGCGGGCCATCGAGCCGTCGTCCTTCATGATCTCGCAGATCACCCCGGCGGGCACGAGGCCGGCCATGCGGCTGATGTCCACCGCGGCCTCCGTATGGCCGGCGCGCACCAGCACGCCTCCGTCCTTGGCCACCAGCGGGAAGACATGGCCGGGCGAGACGATGTCGTCGGCGCCCTTGGTCGGGTCCACGGCGACGGCGATGGTGTGGGACCGGTCGTGGGCCGAGATGCCTGTGGTGACGCCCTCGCGGGCCTCGATGGAGACGGTGAAGGCGGTGCCGTGGCCCGACTGGTTGTCGCTGGACATCGGCGGCAGGCGGAGCTGGCGTGCACGATCAGCCGTGATCGACAGGCAGATCAGGCCGCGCGCGTGCTTGGCCATGAAGTTGATCTGCTCGGGCGTGGCGAACTGGGCCGGGATGATGACATCGCCCTCGTTCTCCCGATCCTCCGCATCCACCAGAATGTAAGGACGTCCGTTGCGGGCATCCTCGATGATGTCTTCGATCGGCGAGATGGCCTGGCTCACGGAGTCGGTCTCCGGATCAGCCTTGAGGCCGGTGGAGGGGGGAACGAGATAGGGGCGCTTCATGCCCGGGCCTCATCTTGCGCGCCGGGCGCGCCGGATGGCAGGCGCCCGTTGGAGCCTGGGATATACGACCGCGGGCCCTCGGCTCCAAGGAGGCCGGTGGCGTCGGCCCGATCACGCCGATCTTGCCCGTTTCGGCAGGGCCAGCAGGCGCCCGTCTCTTATCGATGGCCGCGCCGGGCGCGTTCAAAGTAAGTTATCGCCATGGATAGACGCGAATGCCTCCAGGGCCTGGCCGCCACCCTGACCAGCGCGCCAGCATCAAAGATGAACTTCGAATATCTCTTCGTCGAAGGCGAACGCGTGGCGCGGCAACGCTTCGCCCAGCAGGTCGCGAACACCCGCCACGTCGCGGTGGTCGGCGCATTCGAGGGGCAACTCGGATGGACCAACGAAGCCCTTGCGATGCTGCTCCTTCGAGGACCGGAAGCCGATCCCGCGAGGAAGTTTCAGGTCAGGGGCGCGCAACTGCGGGATCATGCCATGTTGACGCCCACCGCCCGACCGAACGATCTGCAGCCGCTGCCCACCGGCGGCATCTACGTGCACAGATGGTTCGTGGTCCGCGCGCCGGACGTCCCCCGCTTTGTGGATCTCTCAGCCGCGGGCTGGCAGGACTTTGAGCAGCGGTTCGATGCGCGGGTCTACGGCCTGTTTACGGCCGCTCCGACACAGGCGGAGCGCAGCGCCGGAAGCCGACGGCTGCTTCTCCTTACGCGCTACCGTGATCACGCGGAGTGGGAGCGTTCACGCGATCCCACGTCGGAGGCAATGGCCATCTTCCGCGAGCGCCAGAAGCTTACCCTGCGGACCTGGGCGGCGAGCAGTCGACTGCTGAGTTAGCCTCTGCCCCATTGCCGCTGCGCAAGTCGCGCACCAGCGAGTTCCTAGAGCTGCCGGGTGATGTCCAAGGCGCGCCCAGTGCGTTTCCCGCAGACTACCCTTGTGATCGGCGCCTGCGGTGCGCCCGGAACAGCCTGAGCTGCTCCGGCGGCTCATCGGCCGACAGGAGATCGAAACGCAGCCGGGCGCGTGACACGGCGACGCCATTCCTGTTCCGTACTGCCGACAGCCGGCGCGAGCAGATCCGGCCAAGCTCGAGCTCACGACGGAGACCAACTCCCGGGTGAGGATGCCGATGATGGGACACAGGAGCTCGTCGAGCTTTGTCCGGTACCGCCGCAGTCCGAGCGCGTACGCCTTGCGGACGCGATCGCCGACCGGGTGGCGCCTTGCGAAAACAGCGCCCGAACGGGATGTGGCAGAAAGGGCGGCAAGAAGGTGAAGTCTGCCGCCCAGAACAAAAAGGCCCGGGACTTTCCCGAGCCTCTTTAACGCCCTGTGATGGTACCGCCCTCCCGGATCGAACGGGAGACCTCCAGAGCCACAATCTGGCGCTCTAACCAACTGAGCTAGGGCGGCGCATCACGAGCGGGCTGTTCTAGTCGCGCGGGCTTGCCGGATCAAGGCTCCAGCAGAGGCCGGCGATAACGACGCGAACCGGCCACTTCGCGGCCGTCGCTCAGTCGCACGAGGAAATCGCCGGACGACCGCGACTCGACGCGGCTGACGGCGTCGCGCCGCACCAAGCGGGAGCGATGAATTCGCACGAAGCCGGCGCCCGCCAGTTCGCGCTCCATGTCTGCGAGGGAGGCGCGGTGCAGCACGGGCTGCCCCACGCGGTGAAGCTCCACATAGTTGCCCGCGGCCTCGACGATGACGATCTCCGCGACCGGCACGAAAATCCGTCGAGCCCCATCTTTGACTTCAAGCACGGCCGCAGCGGCCGAAGTGGTGCGACCTGGCGCCAGACGCATCCAGAGTGCGTAGAGCCCGACGAGAGCGACATAGACCAGGATATCCTTGCGGAACTCGTACAGGAACTCCGAGAGCGGTCCGAACGGCTGATAGACCTGATCGACGCCGAGGTAGATGGCCCAGCGCAGCACGCCCATGCCGGTGACGTGCGCCAGCGAGAACACCAGAGCCCCCGCAAGATGCAGAGGGATCGCGAGCCGCCACGGCGACTGCATCGGCGTGGCCCGACGCGTCAGAACCTGCACGAGCGGCGTCAGCATCACCAGCATCGTGACGCTCGTGAACTCCCACACAAGCGGCTCCCAGAGCGGGATCGGACGGCCGGCCTGGCTCAGGTCGTGTGTGACGCTCAAGGCATCGACGATCGCGATCGCCGCGCCGATCACCAGCACGCCCGCGACGAACAGCGCATCGCGCCGCCGACCGCTCATCCCTGCAACGCCACCGCTCATCCCTGAGCCTGCTCCAGACGTCACGGCAGCGCCGCCAGACGACCCAAGGCGGTGGCCGCCGCTGCGGCACGCGCGGCATCAACACCGGCGTCGAAACCTGGAGCCGCCAAAATGTCCGCCTCGTCCCGTCGGCATGACCTCGACGCCCTACGCGTCGGAGCGTTCATGCTGCTGATCCTCTACCATCTGGGGATGTTCTACGTGCCTTGGGGATGGCACGTGAAGAGCGACCATATCGTGCCGGCGCTTGAGCTCCCGATGGGTCTGCTCAATCCCTGGCGCCTGACCCTGCTGTTCGTGATCTCCGGCGCAGCCACGCGGTTCATGATGGAACGGCTCACGGCGGGCCGCCTGGCGGCTCAGCGGTCGCAGCGCCTGCTTATCCCGCTGCTGTTCGGGATGCTCGTGATCGTCGCCCCGCAAAGCTGGGCCGAGGTCGTGGAGAAGAATGGATATGCCGGCGGCTTCCTGGATTTCTGGCCGCGTTACCTAACGTTCGATCCCAGTTTCGGGATCATCCTGCCGACCTACAACCATCTGTGGTTCGTCGCCTATCTCTGGGTCTACACGATGGTGCTGGCGATCGCCGCGCCGCTGCTGCCGCGCCTGGACCGACTTGCCGCCCGAACGCTCGGCGGCGGGGGCCTCTTCCTGGTCCCAGTGCTTGCCTTCGGGACGTACCTCGCTACCGCCGGCCGCGCATGGGGCGAGACCCACATCGTCTTCGCCGACGGCTATGGGCATCTGCAATACGGAACCGCCTTCCTGCTGGGCGTGCTGCTCGCGAGACGTGACGACGCGTGGGAGCGGCTGCAGAAGGCGCGAGGCTGGAGCCTCTCGGTCGCCATCGGCATTGCGATAGTCGGTTCAGTTCTGGCGAGGCAGGGCGTGGAAGATGCGCCAGGCTGGCCGGGCGCGGCTTTCGCCTTCGTGCGCGAAGCTTACGCCTGGGCTGTGATATGCGCCCTGTTCGGATTCGCCCGCCGCTACGTCCGCAAGGGGGCCCGCCTGCTCTCGACGCTGAACGAGGCGGTCTTCCCGTTCTACATCATCCATCAGACCGCGATCGTCCTCGCCGGCCATTTGCTGAAGCCCGCCGGCCTGCCGCCACTCGCCGAAGCGAGCGCGATACTCGGGATCACCGTGGCGAGTTGTCTGGCGACCTGCGGCTTGGCGCTCGCTGTGCCGGCCCTTCGGCTTCCACTGGGGCTCAAGCCCCTGGCTCGCCATCCCGCGCCCGCCCCGGCCGCGGCCTGACGGACAAAGAAAAAGCCCCGGCCGCTGATGCGACCGGGGCTCTCTCGTCTTGTCAGGCTTCAGCCTTAGTCCGGCAGCGTGAAGCGGATCGGGATCCGCACCGTGCCGCCGTCGACCGGCTGACCGTCCTTGGTCTGAGGCCGCATCTTGAAGAGGCGGCTCATCCGCATCGCAGCTTCACCGAAGCCCATGTCGGCCGGAGTTTCCGACACGACCGAGCAGCCATCCAGCGTACCGCGAGCGTTCACGGTGCAGCTGATCGTGGCGCTGCCGGAGACCTCCATCCGTTGAGCCCGGTCCGGATAGTACCGGGCCAGGTCCTCGGCCGACGGGCGACGCTGCCAGTCGGGGTTGGTGATCACCGACGGACGCGGCGGCTCGGGCGGCGGGGCCCGCGGCGGTTCCGGCGTTTCGATCCGACGCTCAACCGGCGGAACCGGCAGAGGCGGGATCGACGGGATGTCCGGCACCGCGACCGGCGGCCTGGGCTGCAGCTTTGGCGGCGGCGGCGGCGGCGTGTTCGGCGGCGGCGGCGGAGGCGGCGGCGGCGGCGGCGGCGGCACTGGTTTGATCAGCGCCACATCCGTCACCTCGTCCGAGTACTCCTTGTACTTCGGCTCGAAGCGCGTCTTCCAGAGGTAGACGCCCAGAGCCGCGTGAACCGCAATCGACAGGGCGATCGCGACCGTCACACCCTTGCTGCGCTTGGGCTTCGGGTCGTCGAACGGGTTGTGCCGAACGTGGACGGCTTCGTTAGGTGATGTCTCAGCCATGGGTCACCACCTACTGATCTTCGCCGACCAGGGCCACGCTGTAGAACCCGTTGTCCTGCAGCATGTTCATCACGCCCATAAAGTCGCCGTAGAGCACGTCCTTGTCGGCGCGGATGAAGATCCGTTCCTTCGTCGGATTGCGCGTGCCGCCCAGCTGCGTCCGGAGATCGTCGCCCAAGGTCGCCAGATCGGTCCGGAAATCCTGGATGAAGATCCCGCCGTTCGACTGGATCGAGATGTAAACGGGCTTCGGCGGGTTCGTGCCCGGCGGTGCGACGGCGGGCGGCAGGGCCACCTTGACCGTCACGGCCGCCATAGGCGCGGCCACCATGAAGATGATCAGAAGAACCAGCATAACGTCCACGAAGGGTGTGACGTTAATTTCGGCGTTCTGCTCTTCCTGATAGCGGTCCGCCCCCCCGGAACTCGAGAGTTTGGCGGCCATCTAGCTTAGGCCCCCTTGTCGAGCTGGCGGGAGATCGCGTTCATCAGTTCGGCGATGAAGCCTTCGGTGCGGGCGCCGTAGGCCGAAATCCGCGTCTGGAAGAAGTTGTAGAAGATAACCGACGGGATGGCCGCGAAGAGGCCCAGACCGGTGGCGAGCAGCGCTTCGGCGATGCCGGGCGCGACGACGGCCAGGTTGGTCGTGTTGGTGTTCGCGATGCCGATGAACGAGTTCATGATCCCGTACACGGTGCCAAACAGACCGATGAACGGGCCGTTCGAACCGACCGAGGCCAGGAACTGCATGCCGCCCGAGAGGCGACGGGCAAGCGAGGCCTGCACGGCGCCGACGGCGGCCGAAGCGCGCATCAGCGTGGTGTCGCGGTGTTCGCCGGTGATCTGCAGGCCGGCTTGGCGCGACAGTTCGATTTCCTGAGCGGCGGCGGCGGCCATGTCGGCCAGCGGGTTGCCGTCGAACTCTTCCGACATCGCGATGCGGTTCATGTCGTTGATCGACTTCGCGCCGCGGAAGTTTTCGAGGAAGTTGTCGGTGACGCGGTTCAGCGAGCGGAACTCGAGCATCTTGGTCACCAGGATGGTCCAGGTGAACACCGAGGCGAGCGCCAGACCGATCATGATGACCTTAACGACCGGGTCGGCGTCCATGAACATGGTGCCGACGTTCAGCTTGCCGGCGTGCTTCATGGTCGGCGGGTCGGCCGATTCAGGGGCGGCCGGAGCCGCGGCAGGAGCGGCGGCCGGGGCCGCAGCGGCGTCGGCGGCGGCAGGCGCGGCCGGGGCGGCGTCCTGAGCGAACGCCGGCGCGCTCGCCATCAGCGCAACGGCGCCGACGAGAGCGATGAAAGGAGTCTTCAGTTTGTTGTCGAGCATCTGTCGCCAGTTCCTGGTTGGTCTAGCACGATTGGCCGGAGGGTCGTCGCGCGAGAGCGTCTCCACCCTAGTTGAACATGCCCGGCGCCCCCACCAGCTATAAAACCGGCCGAGGCCCCAGAGCCGCTGTCGCTGCGCCCGACCCGAACGCGCCCTCCCAACTTACGTGGGACTTGGCGTTACGAAGGCGGGCGACCTCGAACTCCCGTGAGGAAACCGAAGTCTTACCGCTTTGTTAGACGTGCGGCTCGGGTCCTTTGACAACCCCTTATCGAGGCGTCAAGGGGCAGAAGCTTGCGTGGCTCGGCGAAATTATTGTGTCAGGCGGGATGATTGTGCGCTGCACACTAGGCGATCGCAGTCTGCCACTCGCCTAACCATCAATTGAGCGGCTACAATGCTGCGGCGCAGCAACTGAATGAACTGCGATCTCAGAACAGAGTGCGTGGATACGGGGAAAGTGGTGCCTGGGGGCGGATTCGAACCACCGACACGCGGATTTTCAATCCGCTGCTCTACCAACTGAGCTACCCAGGCCTGAGGCCGCCGTCGCGGGAGCCGCGTCTATAAAAGAGGCGATCCGGGAAGTCCAGCGAGCCCACGCACACATTTCGCGCCTGCGTCATTCGTCGCTGAAATCGTCCTGCGCTCCTCCTTCATCCTCGCTGGTCGGGACGGCGTAGACGCCGGCCAACCAGCGTTGGAGATCGACGTCCGCGCACCGTCGGGAGCAGAACGGGCGGTAGGCCGGATCGGCCGGCTTGCGGCAGATCGGGCACCCTGGCTTGCTCATGCGCGGCCCACGTCCAGGTGGTCGCGCGCGTGGCTTGGATCGGCGCTCACCGAGAACCGGGCGCCCATGCGTTCGCGGAGTTCCGCGATCAACGGCTCGGCGGCCTTGGCGACATCGGGCGCGCAGATCGCATTCAACTGCGCACCGGGCTGCGCTTCGCCCTCCGCCTGCAGGCGCCGCACGAGGCGCTGGGCGAGCGTGCGGTCCGAGAGCGCGCCATCGGCACGGCGAAGTTGCTCAAGCACGGGACAGGCTCGCCGCGGGAGCGAGATCTCCATGGTTCCGAAACGGCCAACGGGTCCTATCGCCACCCCCGGATTGTCGGGGCCGAAGGCCGTCCGGGCGGCGGTCATCAAGGCGTTGCCGTCGTGGCCGCGCCCGACCAGATCGAGGACAACCAGGCCTCCAAGGCCCTTGAGGCGCAGCAGTCGCGCGGACTCCCTCAGAGCTTCCATGTTCGCCTGACGCGTGATCCGCTTTGCGTCTCCCTTGCGCTCGCCGAGGTCGACATCGATCGCGGTCAAGGCGCGCGTCGGCTCGATGGCGAGCGTGCCCCCGCCAGGCAGCGGGTGGACGATCTCGAGAGCCTCGGCCTCCGCGTCATCGGCGGTTCGCCTCGCCTCTGCGCCCTGCACCAGCTCCGCATCCCGTGCGGCAGCTCGCAGCACTTCAGCCACCTGCGGCGGCGGGGTGAGCATCCTGGGCGTCCCCTCGGCGGGACCGATCTGGCGGGCGACTGCAAGCTTGCCCCGACGCGGCTCGCTTCGAAGCTCGATCTCGACGATGGCGCCGCGGATCGGCCGAGCGTCCGCCTTGAACGGAAGGATCGCCTCTGCGCCGTCGCCCAAGTCTAAAAAGGCGGTGTTCAGCGCCGGCTCCACCGATTCCACCCGCGCGGCCAAGCGCGCGCCGAGGAGCAGCCGCTCGTCGTCGCCGTTCCGCCGGATGATGAACCGCTCCGGACGGTCGTCGAGCGTCACGACGCCGCGCGTCTCTCCGATCCCGCGGTCGAGGTAGAGACGGCGAACGCTCATGGCCGTCGGAAGCCGAGGCCGGTCAGCAGGCAATCCGTTTCGTAGAGCGGGAGGCCGACCACGCCTGAATACGAACCGTGCAGCGATGTCACGAACGCCCCTGCCCGCCCCTGGACGGCATAGCCGCCCGCCTTGCCCAGCCCCTCGCGCGAGCGGACGTAGGTTTCGGCATCATCATGGGAGAGATTCTTGAACCGCACCCGGCTCTCCACGAGCCGGACAGCACGGCGGTCGTTGGGCGCGGACACGGCTACCGCTGTCAGCACGCGATGGCCTCGGCCCGAGAGCAAGTGGAGGCAGGCGCGCACCTCGTCCTCGCTCTCGGCTTTTGGGAGGACACGACGGCCGACGGCGACCACCGTGTCGGCGGCGAGCACGAAGGCGTCGGCATGTCGCGCGCCGACCGCCACCGCCTTAGCCGAGGCCAGCCGGACGGCCAGCTGCCGCGGCGTCTCATCTCGTCGGGGGCTTTCGTCCAGATCGGCCGCGTCGATGGCGTCCGGCTCAAGGGCGATCTGACGGAGCAGTTCCAGCCGGCGGGGGCTCGCGGAGGCCAGGACGAGGCGTGGCGTTGGCGGCAAGTGTTCGTCCCTGTGCCGCTCAGCGGACGCGGAAGGTGATGCGACCCTTGGTGAGGTCGTACGGCGTCATCTCGACGAGGACCTTGTCGCCTGCTGCGACGCGGATGCGGTTCTTGCGCATCTTGCCGGCGGTGTGGGCGATGATCTCGTGGTCGTTTTCAAGCTTCACGCGGAACATTGCATTAGGCAGCACCTCACTGACGGTGCCGGGGAACTCCAACAGCTCTTCCTTGGCCATGCAGGCTTCCTGATCGACATAAAACGACGGCTCGCGCCTGCAGGGTGCGAGCCGGATTCTCGTGTCGAATATAGCCCAGGAGCGCTCGGGAGGTCGATAACCGCAGGCTCAGCTTCCGAAGCGCTCGGCGATGCGGGCTGCGAGGGCGTCGCGCACTTGGCGGTAGGCGTCGAGCCTGGCCTCGCGGGAGCCTTCGCAGAGCGTCGGATCGGCAACCGGCCAGTACTCCATCCGAACAGCCCGACCGCGCGCCGTCTCGGCGGCCCGATGATGCGCCTCCGGCGTCAGCGAGATCACCAGATCATAGGAGTCGTCTTCCAGATCCTCGAAGGTCTTGGCCTCGTGGCCGGACACGTCGCAGCCAACTTCGGCCATCACCGCCACCGCCAGCGGGTCGATCTCCGTCTCGTCGTATCCGTCCGCGGGGCCGCGGAGCCCGCAACTGTCGACGAATACCCGGTCGCCCAGAAGGCGTTTGAGCAAGGCCTCAGCCATAGGCGAGCGCACGCGGTTCAGATTGCAGGCGAAGAGCACGGCGTCAGGCAGCCGGCGGGTCTCGTCGATCATGACGCCGCTCATCCCCGCCAGTGCAGCGCGCAGATGAGGGTGAAGAGGCGGCGGGCCGTGTCGAGATCGGTGTCGACCTTGCCGGCCAGACGCGTGCGCAGCAATTCGGAGGCTTCGTTGTGCAGGCCGCGTCGACCCATGTCCAAAGCCTCGATCTGCTGCGGCGTGGAATTGCGGATGGCCTGGTAGTAGCTTTCGCAGATCATGAAGTAGTCGCGGATGAGCCCGCGAAACGGGGAGAGCGAGAGGATGTGGCGCCTCTCGTAGGACGGGCCGCGCACGTCAAGCACGAGTCGGTTGTCGACCAGACCCATCCGCAGGTCGTAGGGACCGCCGTCGGCGCCCTCCGGCGCGAAATAGTTTTCCTCCAGCAGATCGAAGATGGCGATCTGCCGCTCCTGCTCCTGGTCGCGGGAGACCGCCGCGAGCGACTCCTCGTCGAGTTCCACGCTCTGCAGGCGGTGCTTGTTACGCGCGTCGTCAGCCATTGGGTCCGGACGGAGGATTGCCGCGAGCTTTATTGCAAACTGGGGGGCCGCGTCATCCCGCCACCTTCCGAACCCTGGGCACAGATAAAAGAAAACGCCCGGCGCGGGGCGCGCCGGGCGTCATTCTCTCAAGTTTCGGACCTAGTAGCCGTAGGCGTACCGCCGGCCCTCCGGCCGCACGAAGTCGTCGCGGACATATCCGACGCCGACGCCGCCCTGCCCGACCAGGATCCAGTCGCTTCCGCGCACGTGCGCCAGAGCCTCGAAGCGCTCACCGGCCCGCAGGCGGCCGACCCGCGACGAGTTCGTAGTCGGCGCCGCACGCAGATTGACGGAGTCGGTCACCACAAAGGTCCGGCCGATTCGGCTGTAGCTTGCCGGCGCCACATCCGAGGAGAGCCGATAGCCGTTCCGCATGTAGGTTCCGCCGTTCTGTGCGCGGTCCTTCTGCAACTCGCAGCCGATCGCCGAGCCCGCGGCCGCGCCGACACCCGCGCCGACGACGGTCTCAAGGCCGGGCTGGCGGCCGCCGACCTTGTTGCCGATCAGCCCGCCGGCCAGGGCGCCGATCACCGCGCCCACTTCCTGCTTGCCGCCGGGCGCCGTGCAGCCGGTGACGCCCGCGTTCGCCGACGAGGCGCCGCCCAGAGCCAGGGCCCCTGCCAGCATCACTGCGGCCGCGCCGCCGCCGATCGAGGTCTTCATCGAATTGCGCATGATGATCTCCGTCCTTCGCGTTGATCCGATGATGCGAAGGTACGAAGCGCTGCCTGAACCGGTTCGGAGCGGCTCAGACAGCTACTGTTCAGCTTCCCGAACGACTGTTCAGCTTCGGCCCAGACGGATGGCCGCGGACCGTGCGTGGGCCGGCAGGCCCTCCGCCTCGGCGAGCGCGATCGTCGCCGGCGCCAGCCGGGCGAAGGACGCCGCGTCGCACTTGATGATCGAGGTGCGCTTCAGGAAATCGTACAGTGACAGGCCCGAGGAGAAGCGGGCCGCACGGCTGGTGGGCAGGACATGGTTGGATCCCGCCACGTAATCACCCACGGCTTCGGGGGCGTGGCGACCCAGGAAGATGGCTCCGGCGTGGCGGACGCGATCGGCCAGGCGCTCCGGCGCGTCCAACGCGAACTCCACATGCTCCGGCGCAATCAGGTCCACCAACGCGGGCGCCTCGTCCAGCGGCGCGATCACTATGGCGCCGTGGTCCTGCCATGACGCGCGCGCGTCCGCGCCGGTGGACAGTGTGTCGAGTTGCTGTTCCACAGCGAGCGCCACGGCATCGGCGAAACCCGCGTCATCGGTGATGAGGATCGACTGGGCCGCCGGGTCGTGCTCGGCCTGCGACAGCAGATCGGCGGCGATCCAGGCGGGATCGTTCGCTGCGTCCGCGACGACCACGATCTCGGAAGGCCCGGCCAGCGCATCAATACCAACGACGCCATAGACCCGTCGCTTGGCAGCCGTGACGAAGGCGTTGCCCGGACCGACGATCTTGTCGACGGGGAGGATCGGACCGGCGCCATAGGCAAGCGCGGCCACGGCCTGGGCTCCGCCGACGCGCCAGATTTCGGTCACGCCCGCCGCCTGGGCCGCGGCAAGCACCGGGGGCTGGAGTCGGCCCGGCGGCGTCACCATAGCGATCCGTCCAACGCCGGCCGCAGCGGCGGGCACGGCGTTCATCAGCACGGTGGAGGGGTAGGCGGCGCGGCCGCCGGGGACGTAGATTCCGACCGCTTCGAGCGGGGTCCATCGCCAGCCGAGTTCGACCCCTGCCTCGTCGCTGAAGCGCTGATCTTCGGGCCGCTGACGTTCGTGGTACGCGCGGATGCGCTGCGCGGCGAATGCGATCGCGTCACGAACCTCGCTTGGACAGGCGGCCGCCCCCGCCGAAATCTCGTCCTCTGTCACGCGGATGGTGGCCTCGGTCAGTTCGATGCGATCGAACTCGCGCGCGAACCTGAGCAGCGCAGGCAACCCCTCTGCGCGTACCGCCGCCAGCACATCGCGCACAATCGCGTCCACGTCTTCCGGCGTGTCTCGGCGCTCGGCCACGAAACCGGCGAAGGCGGCCTGGAAATCAGGGTCTGTGTAGGCGAAGCGGCGCATGGCGCGCCTCTTTAGCCGCCCCCGCGGCTCGGCGCTATGCCGTCAGGCGTCGTGACCCGGGGTGCGGGGCGTCGGCCACGGGTCGGAGAGGTCCGCCAGGACCGCGTCTACGCATTCGACCTCGGCACGAAGGTCTCCGCCGCCGGCAAAGCTCAGCGTCACCGTGCCGCCCGGCGCATCCGCCGGTTCGAAGGTCAGGGCGAGGAGTTCGACCACCGCTTCAGGTCGCTCGCGTCGCACCTTCCGCGTCTGGACCTTCAGGACGCCGCCAAACTGCAGTGCGGATCGCACCCGCTGGCGGACGCCGGCCTCCCAGCGGAACCGGTTGAACGCCACCGTCAGGCGGCGAGCCTTCGGCTCGTAGTCGATATCGCCGACCTTCCCGACGGCGTCCTGAAGAGCGGCCGAGAGGATCGCCAGGTCGTCGGCGTCCTGCGCGAGGAGCCGGAGCGGCGCAGTGTCGGCCATCCCTATTCTTCCTCCGCCTCGCCGTCGCCTTTCAGCCGGCGGACCTGGGCGCCGCACGCGCCGAGCTTCTCTTCGAGGCGTTCGAAGCCGCGGTCGAGATGATAGACACGATTGACGACCGTTTCTCCTCGCGCCGCCAGACCCGCAATCACGAGACTGACCGAGGCGCGAAGGTCCGTCGCCATCACCTGCGCGCCGTCCAGCGCCGCCACGCCGCGGACCCTGGCCTCGCCACCGTGGACGGTGATGTCGGCGCCGAGCCGACGAAGTTCGGGCGCGTGCATGAAACGGTTCTCGAAGATCGTCTCACGGATAACGCTTTCGCCGTCCGCCAGGGTCATCAACGCCATGAATTGGGCCTGCAGATCCGTCGCGAAGCCCGGATAGGGATCGGTTTCCACCTCGACGGCGCGAAGACGACCGCCGTTGCGTTTGATCGTCATGCCGTCGTTGTGCGGCGTCACGTCCACACCGGCCTCGACCATCTTGTCGATCAGCGCCTGGATGAAATCGGTCCGCGTGCGCGTCAGGCGCACCTCGCCGCCGGCCATGGCGGCGGCGAGTGCGTACGTCCCCGTCTCGATGCGATCCGGCAACACGGCATGCGTCGCGCCCGAGAGCCGGCCGACGCCCTGGATGTGGATTTCAGACGTGCCCGCGCCAGAGACCCGCGCACCCATCTTGTTGAGGCAGTCCGCAAGATCTTCGATCTCGGGTTCGCAGGCGGCATTGCGAACCACCGTCTCGCCGTCCGCAAGGACGGCCGCCAGCAGAGTATGTTCGGTGGCGCCCACCGATACGAACGGGAAATCGATCTCGCCGCCCTTCAGCCCCCGAGGCGCCTGGGCATACACATAGCCCTCGTGCAGATCGATCCGCGCGCCGAGAGCCTCGAGCGCCTGCAGGTGCAGGTCCACCGGCCGCGCGCCGATCGTACATCCGCCGGGCAGCGAGACCTTCGCCTGCCCTGAGCGCGCGAGCAGCGGACCAAGCACGTTGAATGATGCGCGCATCTGACGAACGAGGTCGTAAGGCGCGAAACCGCTGACGATCTCGCGCGTCGTGAGCAGGGTTTCAGAGCCCTCCGGCCCATCGCGCTCGACGACATCGGCGCCCAGCCGCTGCAGCAGCTTGCCGAGGAACCGGGTATCGGCCAAGCGCGGCATGTTGGTGAGCCGTAGCGGCTCCTCGGTCAGCAGGCTGGCCGCCATCAGCTTGATGGCCGAGTTCTTGGCGCCGCTGATCGGGATTTCCCCTTCCAGCCGTGCGCCGCCGGTGATGGCGATGCGGTCCAATCCCGTTCCTTCGTAAGCGGGCGCCGAGCCGCGTCGCCCTGCGCCGATATCTAACGCGCGCGCCGAACGGCGCAATGGCCTCAGTCGGCCGGCCGATTCTTGGCCGACGGCTTTTCGCTAACCGCGCCGCCGGACTTTCGGCGCCTCAGGTTCGCCCGCAAAGCTGCAGCAAGCTTGGCTTCCTTCGATGTCGCGGGCGCTTTGCCGGTGCGGTCCTTGTGGTCCATGCCGGAGGGGTGCGGCGCGAAGTCTCTCCCGTCAAGCGGCCTTGCTTTCGATTGGGGCTTCACGAGCCGCGTCTCGCCCGCTATAGCGCCCGCCTTCGCCGCCGTAGCTCAGTGGTAGAGCGCATCCTTGGTAAGGCTGAGGTCGGCAGTTCAATCCTGCCCGGCGGCACCATCAATAAGCCTTGTCTTTCAAGGCACTTAGACGAGCCGGAGGCCCGAAAGGGTTCTCCGGCTTTTGTCGTTTCGTGCTGATACGTTCCGCGAACATCGACCTCTGGTTGGGAGATTCGTGGGAGGCGACGCGCTAGGCCGAGCGCCTTGACTTGCCATGTCCCCCGTGAACATTTCCAGAACATGAACGACAACCGCCCACCTCCCGGCGCGAAACCCACCCCCATGGTCCCGATCGTCGGGATCGTGGGTGAAGGCGGACGGGTGACGCTCCTACAGCCGATCCGCCGCCCGAAGCCGTCGCTGAGCCTGGTCCCCCGCGAATGACGTTTGAGGTCCCCGGCGCGCTCCTCAGGGACTACACGGTGGGCCATTTGGCTCGCTGCGGCTGGATCCTGCGCGCCCGGTGCGCCTGCGGGCACATCGCGGAGTGGGCGGCGGCGGACCTTCCAGGTCTGCCTCAATACGCCACCGTCGGTGAGCTGGCCGAGCGGCTGAGGTGCCGATCGTGCGGCGGCTCCGAGGGCATCGTAGACCACATGGACGACACGTCGGCGCGTCACGTTGGGCTGAGGGCCAAACGGGAGGCGGAAACGCAAAAGGCCCCCGGCGTGAACCGAGGGCCTTCGTTCGGGGAGGCGTGAGCCTTCAACCCTGGTGATGCTGCGTAGGCCCGCCGGCGTGGTCATCGCGTGGGCGCGGGACAGCTTATGTCCTTCATGCCCACAGAGACGGCCCACCGGCAGAGGCGGTCGACCTGGGCTTCAAGGTCCCTGCCCCACGTCAGCACGGCCGCGCTGTAGTCGTTGGCGGCCTTCTCCGACGTCAGGGCTTCATCGGGAACTCGCGGCTCCGGGGGCGCCAGCAGATCGGCACGGCTCGGGTAGCTTTGATGCACCTCCGGCTTGCTGTGCGCGCACGCGGCACAGGTAAGCGAGGCGAGCAGCACTAGGGCGAGTGTCGTCTTCCTGGTCATCGGCCTTCTCCAGTTCACGTTGCAGGGCGTCGAGGCGTCTCGCGTCGGCCAGCCTCTGTTCGGCGGCGACCTCCTTGGCCGCGGCGTCGATCGTCACGGCTTCGGTGATCGCGGCGGCCCTGCGCTCGGCCTGACGGGCTGCTTCCAGGCGCTCGCCGACATGCACGGCGACGAGCCATGCGACGTAGGCAGCCAGCAGGAGGGCGCAGAAGCCGAGCCCGGCCGACAGCAGCTTGTTGGAGCGGATCCACAGTAAGGCGGTGGCGATCATCGGCCAGTCCTCATCGTTTCGGCGAGGCGGACCGCCCGCCCCTTCACCTGCTTGGCCCACAGGCTCTTGAGCATCGCGTCGGCGGCGCGCTCGTACTCGCCGCGCTCGATCATCCCGAGCGTGTTCTTGAAGCCCAGCAGACCCTTCTTTCCGCCAGGCAAGCCGACGCCGAGGTTGAAGGCCATGTTCTGCAAGACCCGCAGACGGGCGGGGTCGAGGCGATCCACCCACGGCAAGTGGGCGGCGAGCTCGGCATTGTGCTTGATGATGTCAGCCAGCAGCGCGGCCTCGGCCTGGGCCTCTGTCCAGATCAGTCCCCGATGCACCTCCGGCCCTGTATGGCCGTAACCGATCGTCCAGGGCTCAGCGCCGCTCAGCGGGTCCGGATAGGCCTCCAGTCGCAGGCCTTCATCGCGCTTCAGGTCCGCGACCAGCTGCGGGTCGACGTTGTGGACGACGGGCCGATCTCGAAGCAGCTCGGCATCGATCCGCCTCAGGACGTCGTCCAGGGCGTCACGAGCGGCCTGGGCGCCCTCTCGGATCGCCTCCAGCGCCTCCCGGCTCATGCCGGGTCCTCCAGGCTGCGCTCAGGCTCACCGGCCTTCACTGTCGCGGCCGGCGTTTGGATCGCAACCGGGGGCGGCGCTGTCGTCAGCGTCTCCTTGCGCGTCGTCCGGACCGCGCTCACCAGCTGAGCGACGTCGGTGACGGACGCCCCGACGCCGTAGAGCAACACAGCGGCCCAGACGGTGTAGAAGCTGTAGCGGATGATCAGCTGGTAAGTCGGCAGGTGCGGCGGGACGTGCCGCAGCACGGCCCAGACGACGGCCGAGAGGATCACGAGCGAGGCGACGGTGCAGCCGTAGATGAGCCAGCGGCGCCAGAACCATTGCGGCTCAGGCAGGCGCGATGCCTCAGCGTGCTCGACCGTCTTTACGGTGGCTTGTTCCATGTCAGGTGCCCTGGTCGGTGAGCAGCGGCCGGAAGGCCTTGTTGGTGGCGAGGTTGGCCAGCTGCCGGTTCACGCCTTCGATGTGGCGGTTCATGCTCGCGAGCTGATCGTTCGCGTGCTTCATCTCGACTTCGAGGCGGATCACCTTCTCGGTCACGCCGGCCTCACCCGCGGCGCCCTTCTCCAGCACCTCTACCTTCTGGAAGAGCCGGCCCATGAAGAAGGCGAAGGCGGCCGTCTGCAGCAGCGTCGTCACAAAGAGGCCGGCAAGCGCCAGCCATGCCGCGTGAGGCATCGTTCCATCCTGAACTGAGGGGTAAAAGGGATGCCGACGACGCCGGGCGGGTACGGGAGCGATCTATGAAGGTGCGCGAACTGCTCGCAGCGCTCTCAGCGTTTGATCCTGAGTTCCTGGTGATGATCCCAGGACAGGCGGGGCACGTCGATGTGCCAAGTGCTGTTGGACTGGGCCGCGCCTGAAGGTGGACGGCTACAGCTCACCTAGCCTGACGAGCCGGGACAGTCGGTTGTGCGGATGGTTGGTCCGGATGGACCTGGAGAGGACTACTATCGGAACACAGCGCCGGAGGACGACTGAGGCGGTTGACGGCCTGCGCGTCCGGTGCGCCTGCTTAGATGCCGAGCGCAGTCCCTCCGGTTCGCGCGGCACGGCCGGCGCGAAGTCGCATCGCGTCGGCCATCTTGCTCCCGGACATGCCTTCGGCTTAGCTGCGACCGTCGAGCCTTTCGTCCCCGAAAGCCCAACTCGGCAGGCCGGCGCGGAGTTCGACCCCTTCGTGTCGGCTACTCCGCTACGCGATCAGGGCCGCGATCCGCGCATAGTGCGTGTCGTAGAGGTCCGCCGCGACATCGGCGATGGAGCGTTCGGAGAGCGTCAGGTCTTCCCCGTGGAACAGGAAGAAGTCGACGATCGCGTCGCCGCGGAGACGCGTATTCTGCCCCATGGCGCCGCCATAGACGCTCGTCATGGCGACGGAGCTCTTGAGGACGCCGTTGACGTAGAACTGCGCTTGGGTGCCGTTCCAGCCGAAGGTCAGGAAGTTCAGCACGCCGAGCGTTTCGAGCGAGGTCAGCGTGACGCTCTTCGTCGTCGGAACCGCATCCTGCAGGATCATACGGATCGTCTGCCCATCCGCGCCGAGGTCGACGTACCACTCAGCGTCCGTGGTGTTGCTGTTGAGCAGGCTGGCCACCGTCTGATAGGCGCCCGCGTCGTAGCCGCTCGCCGGCACCTTCAGCGCGATCGTCCGCGCGAAGTGGTTGCCGTCGATCCCGTGCCGGTAGGTCTTGCCGAGGTCGAGCCGGTCGGCCACGTCGCCATCCGACCTGACGCCCTTTTTGCCGGTCGGCACGGTCCAACCCGTGGCGGTCAGGGTGGCGTCCGGATAGTTGACCGTGGTGTCACCGCCCCGCGCCACGTTGCGGAAGGTGGCGCCGCTCGCAAGCGCGCCGTCCGCGTGAGGATTGGAGATGTCGCGCGTGAAGTCGAAGAAGAACTCCGTCCCGTCGTTAATGACCGGATCATAGGCCATCAGGGCCGGATCGAAGGCGGCCGCGGCCATGGCCGGCTGCAGGGCAATTCCGTTGTCGCTCATGTGATTACCAGCCCATCTCTAGGTTTTTGCGGAGCAGGGTGAGGAAGACCACGAAGTTCCCGTAGTCGTTCAGGTGCACATCGTCGGTGCGGAGCGACCGGGGAACGATGTCGCGGGAGATGTCCGTCAGGTCGCCAGCGCTCGGGGTGATCCCGCAGATCGCCAAGCCGTCGTCGATCAGGATGCGCCGGATTGGCACGTACCGGTCGCCGTACAGTTCGGCGAGGTCGGCTTCGTAGTCCGTGAAGTAGTGATAGTTGGCGCCCGTGCCGCTGTACTCGCTGGCGTAGTTGCCGTTCAGCGGCGGCAGGACCAGGTAGCGGTCATCGCCCTCCTGACGTGCGGCGACCATGGCGGCGATGTCCGCGAGCACCGTGGTGTAGGCGTTGTAGTTGTTCCGGCCGAGCCAGAGGGTGGTGATCTTGTTGCGCCAGGCCCCGTAGACATCCGGCACGAAGTCGAGGCCATCCGGGCAGGCGATGGGGTTCACCGTCGAGGCTTCGGGCGTGATCGTGTAGGTCTCGGAAGTCGACGGCGGCCCGCCGCTGGGCGTGCGGGTCACCGTGCCGCGGAAGGCGATGTCCGTCCCCGTCACGTAGAAGGTGCCGGTCGAACTGCGGACCGCGTTGTCGGCGGCCGTCGAGAGGAACATGGCGTTGGTGCTCGGGGCCGTCGCCGTCCCAGCCGGGGCTGCGCCCTCGATGCTGGTGACGCTGTTCGAGCCCGCCGCGACGGAGCCGCCGGACACAACCATGTGCGCGCCGAGAAAGCGCCGGCGGATCTGGATCGACGTCTGCCCGCCGATACCGCCGTTCGTGGCCGTGCGGCCCAGCGCCGTGCCCAGCAGCAAACCCCAGCGCAACGAAGCCGTGATGCTGTCGCCGACCAGATAAAGGTTGGGGTCCGCCACCTGACGGGCCATGGCGGCTATGGAAGCCGCGACATCCGGCGCCAGCATGTCGAGCGTGATGCTGCCCGCCGGGGCGGCGAACTTCTGCGGGGCCATTGTGCCGTCGCGCTTGAAGATCCGCGCGAGGCCACTGGGCAGTTGAACGCCCAGAGCCGTGTCGAACTGGGCCGGCAGCGCCGTATCGACGCGCGGACCGATGCGCAACGCCGTGGCGGTCACGCTCGCCATAGCCGCAGGCGTGACCGACTTGGCGGGTTCGGTGCCGGCCTCGACTTCCGTGGGGTTCGACCAGAACGCACCGCCCAGGGCTGCGCCGTCAATCGATCCTGCCGGAGCCTGGAACTTCTGCGGAGCCAGCGTGCCGTCCGGCTTCAGCAGGCGCACCAGGCCCGACGGCAGAAGCGCACCAAGGGCCATTCCGAACCGCCCCGGGATCGTTACGAGCTTCGTCGCAGCTTCCTGCGCTGCTGCCGCATTCGCCTCGACCTGCGGCGCCAGTTCCTCGACCTGCGCCGCCGCGATCTCGACGTTCGTCTCAGCCTCTAGGACAACATCCTGCGCCGCCAGCACGGCCGCGAACTCTGGAGCCTCCGAGAGAGGCCTGCGCGCTACCATCTATTCGCCCTCCGAGTAGTACAGCGCGCCGTCGTTGGGATCGCTGTAGTAGGTCTCTTCGTCCTCATCGCTGACCACCCACGCCGCCCCCTCAGGCGGCACGAACAGGTCCGCGCCCCGGGGCAGTGGCCCGGGGACAGTTCCGATGCGAAATGTCATGGATCTCTCCGATCAGCCGACGATGGCGGCGATCTCGGCCTCGGTGCAGCCGGCTTCGGTCAGGACGGCCAGCAGGCCTTCGTCGTCGAAGTAGACGTTCGGGCAGTCCGGGGCGAACCAGCGGCCGAAGCTGATGGGGTCGGCTTGCAGGACGGCGAACGCAGCGCCCAACTTGCCGATGGCGTTCACGCGCTCCTGGATCACCGACTTGGGGATCAGGCGGCGCTCCACCGGAGGAAGCTCGTCGTGCTCGACCAGCTCGGCTTCCCCGGTTTCGCAGTTCACGACGGTGCTCACGAACATGCTCAGGGCCTCGCGTAGAGAGTGAAGGTTCCGGCGTCGAAGGTGTCCGACGCGACGGAGATGCGGACGCGCTCAATCCCGCTGGCCACGCGCCAGGTCGCGCCCAGCGGCGTGAAGCTGCCGGGCAGGATCAGCGAGTTGTCCGAGGCGTGAACGCCAGCCCCGCCAAGGACCGAGCCCGCATCCTCCCGATAGTGCGGGATCAGCACCGAGCCATAGAAGGCGCCGGAAGCCCCAGACGGTGAGGGACTGATCGCCTGGGCGGTGGAGAAGCTGGAGCGCCCCACGGACAGCTTCACGTCCGAGATGCCGGAAGCGGTGCTCGCACCCTCGATCACCACCAGCAAATCGCTGTAGCCCTGCGGGATGCTCGTGAAGTCGATCGCGCTGGTCCCGCCGGGGGCCGCCTGCGATGCGATCTGGATCCAGCCCACAGGCGTGCGGATCACCTCAAGCTTGTCCCGATCCTCGTTGTACTGCGCCCTAACCTTCGTCCAGGCGCTCGGGCGCAGGTAGGGCGCGCTCTCCGGGCCGAAGTCCCAGATGGCATTCCAGGTGGGCGTGTAGGTCGCCGGGTTGACGTCCAGCGTGTAGATCAGCCCGTCCTTGAGGTTGGAGGGCTCGCCGATCTGGTGGTTGCCGGTCAGCGTCAGGCGGGCGTTCGCGCCTTCCGCGACATCCCAAGCTACCGTCGCCGCGCTGGTCAGCGTCTGCGCCGCCTGGGCCAGGGTTCGAGACCCCGGCGTCGAGTTGACAATCTTGGACTCGCCCGCCCGCTCCTCCTCCACGCTGGCGCCGACGCCCAGCAGAGAGGCCGAGATCACCGCCCATCGATTGTAAGGTCCACCGGAGCCGATGACGCCGCCTTCCGCGACCGTGACGGTCAACGTCTGGCCGGCGATGGCGTCGATTGAACCGATCATGCGGTTCTCGACGTCTCCCAGGTAGATCAACACCACCTGCTCATCGTCTTCGAGCGTTCGGCCGGTCTCCTGCAGGACAACCGTTTTCACGCCAGCAGCCAGCGTCAGGTTGGAATAGCTGGTGGCGACCTTCGTGGACGTGGCTAGGGCGCCTGCTTGCGCGGCGAGAGCAGCGTTGGCGCTTCCCAAGGCCTCTTGAGCGTTCTGGTTCGTGGCCGCGGCTACCTCGTTGATGGCCTCGATGCCGCCAGGGAACCACGCCAGCATGTTGTCGGCGCGAACGTCGAAGTTGCTCGGGTCATCGGTCGACGGGACCGGGGTCGGAACCGGATCGATTGTCGGAGGCGGTGTGATCGGCACGGTCAGGCGTCCTCAAGTTCGAGGTCGATGCGAACGTCGGGGTGCCCCGGCGTGATGGTGAAGCGGGTGAAGACGCCGATGATCGTGGTCGGCTCGAAATACTCGTCGGTCGCGTCTTCAAGGCCGGACCAGAAGCAAGGCACGCCATCCAGCTCGGCGGGCAGCGGACTCACCCTCGGCAGTCGGCTCTTGGGCAGGAACAGCAGCCATTTGTTCGCGGGCTTCGGAGGGCGACGGATCAGGATCGCGTTGCCGTCCAGGTCCCGTTCGAAGGTGACGAAGCTGCGGCGGTCGATGCCGGGCTCGGTCTCTAGTTCGCCCAGATAGACCGCGTCGTTGATCCAGATGCCGCCAACGGTGACGTCGCCATTGTCGCGCTCAAACGTCAGCTCGATCTCAGCTTCCGCATACTTCGGTATGTCGAAGACGCCGGCCACGCTGCGGTAGGTGAAATGGCCGAAGAAGTAGTCTGACCAGGACAGCGTGATCCGCGTGCTCAGCTTCTCGGTGCGCGTCCACTTCACCACCCCGCCGACGCGGACCGTGATCGTGAAGCGGTCGGCCAGCAGGCCGGAGAGTCCGACGGCGCTGATCCGCTTGCCGGGCGTGATGACATAGGTCATCGGGGATGGAGCTGTCGCTCCGGTGTTGCGGAGCACATCCAGCGCCCGCCAGCGGTTCGTCGCGCCCTCGACCTTCCACTTCGATGCGTCCGAAAGCGCCACGCCCGTCGATGCGGCAAGTGCCAGGTACTGAAGGTGCGTCGTCACGTCGATGACGCGGTCGCCCTCGGCGTAGGGCGTCCCCGCGTTGTAGACGCCGTAGGTCTGGCCAACGAACCGCCACCATAGCGGCGAGGAGGCCGGCGTGTGGCCGATGTTCCCCGGCTCAAGGCTCTCGTACACGTCAAGGGCGTTTCCTGCCGCTGCAACGCTGACCTGCGCCCCATCGGCGTAGGTCGTTCCGCTGCTGTAGGCGGCCGGGGCTTCCTCGGGCACCGTCGTTGACGTGAGCATGGCCTCGCTCACGACGAACAGCGCATCTTCCCCGGCGACGCCGGGCGAGATCGCCACCAGAGGCGGAATGACGCGAGCGCTCATGCGGCGACCGTCGTGAGGACGCCAGTGCCCTTTTCGACCCGCGCCAGCGTGTCGGCGCTGTCCTTGGTGTTCCGCTTGATCTGGCGAGCGTCCTCGCTACGCTCCTTGCGCAGGGCGGCCAGTTCGGCCCGCACGGCGCGCAGTTCGGCCACGACTTCGGAGTTGTCCCCGCCCAGCATCTTCGCCGTGTCGCGGGCGCTGTAGTAGCGAGCCGGACCCGTGGCCTCGATCTCGGGGCCTTCCTCGCCCACCATTCGCACGCCGCCGGGGTGCCAGCCGCCGGCCGCGTAGTAGCGCAGTCCGCCCGCGATCTCGTCCTTGCCGGTGCGGCGGTAGTGCTCCCGCGCTGCCTCTTCCAGCGATCCGCCGAGCTGGCGCATGATCCCGCCCGCCATCCAGTTCGCGGCGAGGTCGGGGTTGTTGGCGAGGTAGCGGGTCACGTCGATGTTGTCGTTCGCCGCGCCGCCAAGCTGCTGCTGCACGGCCAGGGCGCTCTGCAGGTTCGCGATCGCCTGGGCCACGGTCATCACGCCGACGTTGAGCTGGACGAGAAGCTCAACCTGGGTTGTGAGAGCGTCGAGCTGCTGTTGCGCCTTGTCCGCCTGATGCTGGGCCGCGATCTCCGAGGCCTCGGTCGCCCGACGAACGGCCTGGATGTCCCGGTTGAAGGCCAGTTCGGTCGGGGACGCGACCTTGCTGGCTTCCGCGAACGCCCTGCCCACGCGCTCAAGGTTCGCCAGCCGCTCGGGATCATCCGCCGCGAGGGCGTTGATCCGCTCGAACTCGCTCTTGGCCAGGCGGTACTGAGCCACGGGGTTCGTCGCCGCCATGCCCTGAAGCTCGCGGTTGAAGCTGCGCAGCCCGTCCGCGATCTGGCGATAGCGGTCCACGGCCTCGCGATGCACCGCAGCCTCGCGCTCGTAGGCCTGCACCAGGGCGTCCTGGGCGCTCGCCACCTGACCCGCCGCCCACTCCTGATCGCGGGCAAGGTCGAAGGTGACTTCGGTGACAGCGTCGGCGTAGCGCTTCAGAACCTCGTCCAGCCGCAGGCCTTCCAGGGTGGCGAGTTGATCGTTGATGGTCGCGAGCTGCTCGGCCGTCAGGTAGCCGTCCTTGGCCAACTGAGCGGCCGCCTTGCGCTGCTCCTCCATGTCCCGCCGCACGGCCTCCAGGTCGAAGGCTTTGGGGTCGGTGAGACGCAGGATTTCGTCCGCCAGGCTCTTGCTGATGCCCTGGGCGGCCTCCCACTTGGCCAGGATCTCCTGAACCGCGTCGAAGCCCTTGCCGGCCGCCAGCGCCGAGTCCACCAACCCCTTCTGCGCATCCGAGACGTAGGTCGCGCTCTCCAGCAGGGCGCGCATGGCCGTGTCGACCGCCGCGCCGCTGTCGCCCACCGCCGAGCGCAGTTCGCGCCCGCTCTGCAGATAGATCTGGGTCTGATCGCGAGTTCCGATGACCAGGCCCGTCACAGCGTCAGTCAGACCTATGCCCGCCGCCTTCAAAGCCTCCTGGATGCCGCGGATCGCTTCTCCGGCTGACCGGGCTGCGTTCTCGGTATCTTCGTCGCGCTTGTTCCCGCTGATCGCCCCGGTGATGAGGTCAAAGCCCGCGCCCTTGTTCGACGGCTTGCCGCCCACGTTCAGGAGCTTCGCGGCCGCGTAGAGCGCGCCGGCGGCGAGGCCGATGGGCCCCGCCACGGCGGCAATGCTGCTCGCTAGCCCGCCAAGGCCGATCGAGCCGAGAGCGGCCGCGCCCGCAGACGTGCCCGCGAAGGCGCCTATGCCAAGGCCGCCAGCGGCGATACCGAGACCGCCACCGATTGCGCGTCCACCCCGGCCGCCGATCGCATTAGCAGCGATCGAGCCCAACGACAGCAGGCCGGCGGGACCCTGCTGAAGCAGCGAACCTACCCCGCTGATGAGGCCCTGAATGTTCATCAGGAAGCCGCCGATGTCGCCGCTCTTGAGCGAGCGGAACATGTCGTCGATGGAGAACCGGACTTCGGAGAAGGCGTCGGCGAGGGCGCGGACGCGATCGTCCAGCGTCTCGATCCGCTTCGCGCCCTCGTTGAGCTTGGTGATGGTCTCCGTCAGCTCGGGGTTCCACGCCTTCTGCTTTTCGGTGACGGCCTCCAGCGAGCGCCAGATGCGGTCCATCTTCTCGCGGTACTCGTCACCGCTGATCGCGCCCTTGTCCAGGTTCGCGCGAAGCGTGACCATCTGCTCGTGCGCGATACGGAGCGCGCGCTCGCCGTCGGTTTCCAGCGCCTCGTTCACGCCCTTCAGCGCCTGAGCCAGCTTGTCCGTCTCGGCCTTGGCCTTGCGGGTCTTCTCGGCCTGCTGGTCCAGAGAGGTCGCGGCGCGTTGAGCAGCGGCGGAGGCTGCGGTGTTCACGCCGGTGGCGGCGCGCGTGGCGGCAGCGGCGGCGTCCGTCGCCGCCGTCAGATCCTCCGTCGCTTTCTGTCCGCGGAGCTGTTGCGACACGATCCGGCCGTAGGATTGAGCCGCCGCGTCCCAGTCCTTGCGGAAGGACTCGCCGATGCGGCCCACGGCGCTGAAATCCAGCCGGGCCAGGGCCGCGGCCGTCGCGACCGTCGCGCCGAGCAGTCGCAGCAGCTGGCCCACGACGTAGATCGTGCCGCCGACTGCGACCTCGACGACCTTGAAGGCCCCGCCCAGACCCACGCCGATGGCTTGCGCCAGTTCCGAGCGGGCGAGCTCCGCCATCATGCCGCGGGCTTCGACGATGGCCGGGGTGAGGCTTTCCGAGACCGCGATGCCAAGCTCCAGCGCCCCGATCTTCAGATCGCCGAAAAGCAGGTTGAGCTGGTAGCCGGAGCCGGCCGCGATCTTCTCGAACGCCTCATCCGTCGCGCCCGTCTTCTGCTCCATCTGACCGAGAATGGCCGTGAGATCGACGCCGGCCTGACCCATGAGGGCCATCACCGGGACGAGCGCCTCGACGCCCCCGAACAGCTTGGACAGCGCAGCGGTGTTGCCGCCGGTCTTGGCCTGAAGGTCGGCCAGGAAGCCGGCCAGGCCCTTGGTCTCGAGCGCCGCAGCGCTGAACTCCAGACCCAGGGCCTTCGCCAGCTTGCGCGCATCGTCCGCCGGATCAGCGACGGCCGCGAGGATCGCCCGCAGGCCTGTGACGGCCACGCTGGTGCTGATGCCACCCTTGGTCAGGGCCGCCGTCGCAGCGGTCAGTTCGTCGAAGCTGACGCCCATCTGGGCCGCCAGCGGGGCGACTTGGCCGAGAGACGCCGACAGTTCTGCGATGGTGGTCTTGCCGGCCCGCACCGCGGTGAACATCGCGTCCGACACGGCCGCGGCGCTCTCCACCTTGGAGCCGTAGGCGTTCAGCACGGACGTGAGACCATCCGCCGCCGTCCTGATGTCGGTGACGCCGCCGACGGCGAGCTTGTTGGCGGCCGTCAGGATCTCGGTGGCCTTCGCGGCGCTCGTCGCCCCCGCCGAGATGATCTGATAGAGCGCCTTCGTCTGCTCGACGGGCGTCGAGTTGAACGCCCGCGCCTGGTCAAGCGCCGCCTTCTCGAGGTGGCGCATGCTGAAAGTGGAGGTGTCGACCAGCGTCGAGACCTCATCCATTGCCGCCTTGAACGCCAGCGTATCGGCCGCGAGCTGCTGCAGGCTGAGAGAGGCCGCCACAGCCCCCGCCGCCCCCGCCGCGATACCGGCAGCAAGGCCGAGCATCGCCGTGCCTGCGCGGCCAGACACCCTCGTGAGGTGCGAAAGGGTCTTGTTCTGTTGGCTCAGCGCGAGGTCGGCTTGCCGAAGCTGACGCTCCAGGCGGGACTCGCTCGACGAAAGGTTGTCGGTCGCCCTCTCCGCCTTGTTGGCGTTCGCCGCGATCCGATCGAGGTCGTTCGCAGCCTCACGACCGCCCTCCACCATGGCGCGCATGATCAGGTCGGCGGGATCAGCTGACATGCGCGTCTCCTATGTGTCTCGGGACTTGGCCTCCTTCTCCACCCGCTTCTGGGTGGCGAGGCCTCGGAAGATCGCCTTGACGCTGTTCGTGTCGCTGACGGGTACGGGCTCGGACTTGTCCGAGGGGGGCGACTTCCGCGCTTCGCCGGCCAGGGCGTCCAGCACCGCATCATCGACCCGCATCAGCAGGTCGGACTCCCAGGCCGTGAAGGTCACCAGAGCCTTGCGCTCGTAGGCCTCGATCTCTGAGTAGGAGATCGGGTTCGCGCCCATGCCCGACTGGCGCCGGCGGGAAAGCCTCAGATACTGCCCCCAGAGCCAGTCAAGCTCGTCAGGGAATGGCGGGAGCGGGTCCGGCTTCTTCTTGCGCTGGACCGCTCCCGCGAACGCGATCAGCTCGTCGGCGACGACTTCAAAAAATTGGTCCGCTCCGAGATCGCTTGCGCCAGGCGCTCGGGGATGAACGAGAGCTTGGTGTTCATGTAGAGCTTCAGGGCCGCCTCGGAGGTGAACGCCGGCTTCTCGCCGCCCATGGTGATGTTCCACCGCTTCGAGAGCTTGGCGAGGTACGCCATGTTCTCCGAGGTGAGCGCCTCGGCGGTGATCTTCACCCGCGCGCCCTGCTGGATGCGCTTGTTGGTGGTCGCGTTCCGGTGGCGCACCGCCTCGTCGCTGTCCTCGCCGATCATGCCGATGGTCATCGGCGTGCCGTCGTCGTTGAACAGCGTGGCGCCGTCGGGGCCGACGAGCTCGACGTCGAAGATCTCGTCCGGGCAGTAGGTCTCGGTCAGGTTGGCCAGGTCAGCCATGGGTCAGCCTCTCAGTTGTGGGGAAAAGGTGGCCGGGCGCGACCCGGCCTTTGCGCTAGTCGTCAGGCGCCTTAGGCGACCGCGTCGCCGAGGTCTTCGAGGACCTCGGTGTCGATCGCGATGTTGAAGGTGCGCCGGGCGGGCGTGTTGGCGTCGCCCGGGTTGAACGGCGCGCTCATCACCTTGCCGGTGAAGTAGAACACGCTGTCGGTGTCGTTCGCGTCGGCGCCGTCCGCGGTCAGCACTTTGAACGCGTAGTTGTACGAGGTCGCGGCGAACCCCTTCATGGCCGCCTGGCTGCTGCTCAGCGGGTCGTGGGCGCAGACGACTTGCACGTCGCCAGCATCACGAGCGCCCTTCAGCTTGCGCACGCGGCCTTCGGAGAGAAGGTTGAACGTCACCGACTGCGAAGAGTCACCGAACTCGCCGATGGTCTCAACGCCGGTCAGCTCCACCCACGTCAGGGCGGCGTACTGCGAGACGGTGGCCGCCGTCGGACCCGCCGTGGTGCAGTAGTAGAACTTCGTGCCAGAGCCACTCGAATAGGCCATGGGCTTCTCCTTTCGTGTCGGAAGGTGTGCAGTTGCGCTTGCCCAAGGCGCGGCCAGGGACAGGAAAGGTCCGCCGGAGCGGGGCCTTGTCAGGTTGGGCGGGGGCCTGGAGCGCTATGCGACCCAGGGGATCGAAATGGCGACGATGGTCTTGTCGCCCTCGGTGAGCGGGGATGCGATCACCGGCTCACGGTTGATCTTCACGGCCGTGGAGCCGGACTTCAGCGTCAGGCCCTTGGGGAAGTGGTCCGCGACCGCTTGCGCAGCCGCGTTCATGGCGATGACGCCCTGGCCCTTCGGCCAGACAACGGAGACCACCAGCAGGCCCTGATCCAGCACGCCCTCGGAGAGGCCCTCCCACGCCGGAGCGTTCCGGAAGTAGCCCGCCTCCAGGTACTTGCCCTGCGGCGCGTCCGTGGCGGGATCGAAACTCACGTCGGGATAGGCGATCGGCAGCGGCGGGGAGCCCACCTCGAGCGAGGTCAGGCGCTCCAGCAGCGCGGCGGGGATTTCGGAAGCCTTCATTTCAGCATGGCCTCCGCCTTGCGGGTGTTCTCTGCAACAACGCTCTCCCAGCGTTGCGCGGCGAGAGCAGCCCACTGATAGCGCCTGTGGACGTGGCGGGCGTAAGCCGCAGTCCACGCCAGGGTCACCGTGTCTCCGATGTCCGCACCCGCGATCACGAGGCTGATCGGACCAGGGTCGTAGCTAGTCGCCTTGCCCGGATTGTCGCGCTTGGCGGGAGGCGTCCCGAGCGTCGCCGTGAACGAAGCCCTGAGGAAGCCCGTCTCGCCTATCGGCATGTGCCCTCCCCGGCCGCCGCCGGGATTGAACACCGACGGGCCGGGCGTTTGGGCGATCTCGGCAATGTCCTGCACCGACTGGCGGAATACCGCCGCCAGCATGTCTTTGCGGGCCTGCACCTTAGCGCTTACCGCAGCGGAGAACGTGCCCATCCTAGAGGAACTTCACCAGGTAGGACGCCACGCAGCGGCAGCCTATGCGCTCGGCCGCCGGGGCCGAGGGGTCGCCGGGATAAAGCAGCCGGGCGCCGCTGGGCGAGACGAACGTCTCCCGAAGCCCGACGGACTGGCCGTCCATGACCCGATGGGTATGTCTCACGCGCAGATCGGAGGCGTCTCTCCAGACCTTGCGGACCGCGCTCTCGGCGATCTTGCCTGCCTCGGCGGCCTGCAGATAGCTCTCGTGCTGGGCGGCCCGCAGAGCGGTGAGCGCCTCGGTTCGGCCGATCATGTCGCCGCGGAGCTTCAGGAGCCGGCCGCGGTAAGCCGCGATGGCCTTGCGGACCGTCTCGGCGGGGATGGCCTCGCCACTCTCGACCGCCTTACGCACAGCCCTGTCGAACACCTTCGAGCGACGGGCCCGCTCCAGGTAGGCGCGCAGCTGGGCGGGGTCGCCGCTTTCGAGCTCGGCCTGGGCGTTGCGGACGTACTGCTCCTGGACGCTGGTCAGCCCGAGGATGCCGTTCTCCCGCTTGCCGGTCTGGCGGTTGAGTCGGCCGACGATGTTCAGCGCCGTGGTGCGGGGGTTCTCGCCGCGCTCCATGCCGGCGGTGAGCGCCTGGCGCACCGCGACGCGCTGGTCCGAGATGATCTCCCGCACGAGGGTCGAGGAGTGGTCGGTCAGCCATCGCTCGGCGCGGGGGTTACGGACGTCGAAGCGGATCGTGGCGAGCCGGATGGCCGATGCGCTCAGGTTGCCGCTCTCGACGTAGCCGCTGCGGATCGCCTCCAGCACTGGGGAATAGCTGGCCTGCTCGATGTTCAGCGCGGCGATGGCCGCTTCCAGGTTGCCCGCCTCGATGGCGGTGATGAGTTGCTGGAGGTCGGCCGCGGTCGCCATGTCCTGCACGGCCGCCACGAAGGCATCAGCGATTTCCCGGCCATAGCGGGTCAGCAGCTCCTCGTAGAGCCGCTCCAACGTCGGTTGTCGGGGCAATTCAGCCTCCGAGGAGGGCCTTGGCGTGGTGAGCGGCCTCGGCGTGAAGGTCGAGGTTGCTGTCCAGGAGCGAGTGGGCCTCGTCGCGGAGCCGCTGGGCTTCCTTGTCGTCGCCGCGGAGGATCGCCGCCTCGTAGGTGTGCTTCAGGCCGTGGAGCTGCGCCCACGCGGCCGTTGCGAGCACCAGGGCCTTCCGAGCTTCGGCGCGATCCGTCATCGCCTGCACTGTAGCCAGATGAACACCGTTGCGCCACCCGGCGCGAAAGGGTCCGTGCGGATGATGGCGTGATCGACGCCGCCGATCTTCAGCTTATCGAGGGTGGTCGGATCGAACGCGAGATCGCCCTTCGCCAAGAGCACCTTCTTGTCGGTCGCCAGCACTCGCGTTCCGTCCACCTCGCGGTTCTCGTACTCCAGCACCGCGAAAGTGCAGTCGTGCTCGGGGAAGGTGATGGTCGGGTTATAGTCCGAGCCAGTCTTCGTGTACTTGAGAACCTTCCCCTCTTGGCCGAACTCCGCGATCAGCTCGTCCGCGTCGGCGCGATCCTCGAGATAGTCGTGGGCCTCGCTCATCCCCGGACCACCCGCCCCGAGAGCCCGTTCGAACCCGTCGCCAGCAGGCCAGACACGATGTCCCGGACCTGCGTCAGCACCGGCCGAACTGCGTCGGCGCTCATCGGGGCGGCGAAATACTCCTTGCGAAGTGGGCCGATGCCCTTGGACTTGACCCGGTTCGTCAGCGTCACGTTCGGCGTCAGACCGCCCGGGTTGGCCCGCTCGTAGGCCGCCGCGACGCAGCAGGCCTGCACGATCTCCACCGGAAGCTCATCGGAGGGCACTTCCTCGCCCTCGCCGTCCTCGACATCCGTGCGGGGGAAGGCCAGCGCCTGATCCCGCCCGTTGGTCCGCGATCCCTTCCAGGTGAAGGCGCTGGACAGCCACGCCGTCGCCCGGCGGATCGCGGCTTCGTCGGCGTCGGGGTCCGACGTGCGCTCCGTCCAGCCGGTCAGGCCGCGGGCCTCGCAGAACGTCGTGCAGTCCGCCACGCTCACGAAGGCGTCGGCGTTCGGCAGACCATCGCCCGTTTCAACCACCAAAGCCATGCGTCAGCCCTCCCGCTTAAGGACAGTGATCTCGCCGCCAGTCTTGCGGTCCCAGACCATGGCCGCTTTGACAGCCTGCACCGGGTCGGCGCCCATCTGCATCGCTCCGAGGGCGTAGTTCGCACCCGAGCCATCCGCATAGAATGGCAGGCCAGATCGGCGCTCAACACCTTCGCAGTGGAAGACGATCAGGTCGTCGTTCGGCGCCACGATGAAGCCGCCGGTCTTGTCGTCGCACCGTTCAGGGGGCGGGCCATAGCAGCCGCGCGAGACCCAGCTTCGGAAGGCCCAGCACCACGCTGTTGTCCCGCTGGCGCCGTAGAGTACACGGCCCGCCTTCCCGATCTTAGGCGTGTAGCCCAGCACCTCGCCGCTGGCGTTGATGAGCGTGTCCGCCGCCAGCACCCCATCGCGATAGGCGATGGTGGTCACCGCCTCCGACGCTCCGCCTCTTCGCTCGAGCACTCGTCGAGCATTTCGACAATCGCGAGCACGTCTTCCTTGCCGATGTCCGCGACCACATAGCGGAGGATGTCCGCGTGGGTGTGCGCCTCGGCGATCACGAGCGCCCCGTCCTCGTCGGCGGTGAACGTCTCGCCCTCAGAAAGGCGCAGCAGCGGGGTCTTGATCTCTGCCACTACTCGCCCGCCTCAGGCTCCGGGTTCACGTCGGCCGCACGGCGCTCCAGCTCAGCCTCGATGACGCTGATCGCCTGCTCCTTGTTCAGGATCGGCTCGGCGCTCAGCTGGGCGGCGATGGCCCGCTGGGTGATGTCCCGGTCGGGCTTCGGCCGGTTGTAGTTCAGCTCCCGCCAGTCGTCGGGGATCACCACGGCGCTGCGATCATCGGCGACGGGCGTCAGTTCGGCCGGCGCAGCGACAGGCTCGCGCACCTCGGGGGCGTCCACGCGCTCGGCGGGAATGCCAGCCGCGGCGTAGGCGGCCAGGATCTGCGGGAAGTCACCGACGATCAGCGCCTTGGTCGCGCCGTCCTGCACGCCCGCGAAGAAGCGGGGGTTCAGGCGAAGACGGCCTTCGGCGAGAGGGTGTCGGGTCTGGCTATAGACGATCTCGGTCAAGCCTCGCCTCCTTCGATCCATTGACGTGTGGGGGCGCCAAGCTCGGCGCGGGTCCAGCCGCTCATAGAGCGGGCGCGGTGGCGAATATGGCTCCACGACTGCTCCCAGCCCTTCCGGTGCGGGTTTGCGGCGGTCCAGGCCTTCTCGTCGAAGAAGTGCGCCTGGTCTTCGCTCATGGGCACGCCGCAGAGGACGGCGCGATCACACCCCAAGTCGATGAGGGCGAACTTCAGGGCGAAGTGACCGGATGAGCCGCTGCCCTTCTGGCCGGGGAACTGGTGGCTGGCGAAGCCCGTGATGCAGTCTGGCAGTCGCGGATTGGCGCGGGCGTTCTCGTGTCCGATTACCCGAACCGGGTCAGGGTAGCCGCGGCGCCGGCGCTGTGTGATCCAGGTCCCGAACTTCTCTGGGTGGAGGCTCACGGCCGCGTCCAGCCTGCCGGGCCACGCCGCGACGACATCATTGCAGGCCACGACCGCCGAAAACTCCCCCAGGTCCAGCGCAGCCTCGACATCGCTCCAGACACAGGCGGCGCCCCCCAGGACCAGCGCGACCGTCAAATCCAGTGCTCGAGGATCGGATGGCCGGCAGGCAACTGATGCGCCTTCCGCTCGCCGTGAAAGTACACCACCCGGGCCTTGCCGAGACCGTTCGCCTCGACGCTGCCTTTGTAGGAGACCACCTCGCCAGGGAACTCATCGTCCAGGAAGCGGTGCGGGTACGAGCGAACGTGATCCATGTCGTTCTCGCCGCGGTGCTCGGTGGCGATCCGCTCCCAGCCAGCCGGAACCAGGGCAACCCCGTTGCAGGCCCGGCTGGGCTTGTAGGGATCTCGCGGCAGGGCGATGCGGTCAGCGGTGAGGCAGTAGTCGGCCAGGTGGTCGATATTGCCGGTGATGACCGTATCGAGCCCCACCAGGATCATCGGCTCGCCAAGGCAGTAAGGCTTGATGCAGTCCGCGTAGGTCGGCTCCGGCGGCAGGTACAGGGCCTGCTCGATGGGCTCGGCGAAGCGGTGTTCGGTGTTGACGAAGCAGACGAACCGGAAGGGCCGGGTCAGGTTGCGGGCGAAGCCTCGGTAGAGCTTCTCGACCCACTCCGTAGTGTACATCGAAGAGAAGGACTTGCTGTGCCGGTTGCCCTTCCAGAAGAGGGTGGCGACCGTAATCACGCAGCCCGCATCCGCCGCTTCGTCCAGGCCGGATTGACCGGGACCATGGAGCCGTCTCGCCTGAACAGGTGACCAGCCGGAACGGAGCGATCGGCAACCGCCCCGGCGGCGATGAAGCAGTCGTCCCCGATGCTCACGCCCGGCAGGATCACGGCGCCCGCGCCGATGCCGACCCGGTTTCCGACCTTCACCGCCACGCAACGGCCGTCGCGGAGCATCTCCACATCCCAGCCGGTCTTGTCCGCCCGCGGCCACATATCGTTCGCCAGCGTGACGTTGGGTCCGACGAACACCTCGTCACCCAGGACGAAGCCCGGGCCCATCATCACGCCGCCCGAGATCACGCAGCGATCGCCGAAGCGGGGGCCGTGGAGCATCGCGAAGGGGCTGACCGAACAGTCCTCACCGAGCACCGTCCCGCCCGTCACCGAAGCGAACTGCCAGACCTTGGTCCGCGCGCCGACGGTGGCGTCCTGGACGTGGGCCTTGGGGTGGATGAAGGCGGTATCGTGGATCACGCTGAGGTCTCAGCCGCAGCGATCTTCTCGCGCAGCGTGCCGGCGCCCCAGCCGTGATAAGGCTTCTTGCCCGTCGCGGTCGCGTAGGCTGCTCGCAGGGCGGTGATGTCTTCCGGCGGCGTCATGGCCGCGATCTTTTCCGCCACGTCAGCGGGCGGCGCGGGCGGCGGCTCGACGGCCTCGCACACCGGCTCGGCGACCGTCGGCATGGCCTCTTCGCCATTCGCGATGCGGGTGGCGCGCTCAGTGGAGCAGCCTGCCTCCAGCGCGGCGAAGAACACCTGGCGGATGGTGCGAGGGTCACGCATAGGGTTGTCTCCCAGGATCGGGAGGCGGGTTCACCCGCCTCCCTTGGCCTGCACTAGGCGAGCTTGTGGACGAACCGCACGATGCGGACGTTCTTCGCCTCGTAGACCCGCTCCCAGTTGCCGACCGTGGCCAGCTCGGCGTTGGTCGGGGTGTTCGCGGCCGGCGTGCCGTCCCACTTGATCCCGCGGGGGTGCAGGATGAAGTGACGGCGCGAAACGAGGTACTCCTCGCCGCCGCCGGTCAGGGCGTTGCGCTCGGTCTCCACCGGGACCTTCGGCTGACCCTCGGCGTAGCCGATGGCGCCTTCGCCGAAGAGGTAGGTGGTGTAGGTGCCGCTCGACACCGGCATGCCGTCATCGACGATCACGCGCTTGCCCATGTAGGTGGGGATCTGCTCCGCACCGTCGAACTCGCGGATGAACTCGATGAGGCCCTGCTTCTTCATCAGGCGGTAGGTCGCCGAGTGAACCGCCACCGCCGAGAGGCGGGTTTCGGCGTCACCCAGCTGGCCCAGCGCGTCGATGAAGGCCTCGCCGTCGAACACCGCCGCAGCACCGGACAGGCCGGAGATGTTGAGGGTGTTCACCGCGGGGGACTCCGCAGCCAGGGCGCCCATCGCACCGTTGACGGTGTTGATCAGGCAGGTCTGGAAGCGGCGGGTCCACTTGTCGGCCACCAGCGTCGCGATGGCGTCCATCGGGTCATCGCCGGCGAGAGCGCCGACAAGGTCCTTGGCGCCGTAGACGAGAGCGCGGGCGTTCAGCACGGCCACGTCCTTGTCCGCGGTGATGTTGCCGACGGTCAGGTTGGCACCCGTGGTGAGGATCTGGTCCTCGCCGGCCAGGTCCTGCCAGAACGGCATCTGCACCTTCTGGCCGCCGTCGCCGAGGGTCAGGCCATCGACTTGGCCCACGATGCCGGATTGCCAGAACGCCGACAGTTCGGCGGTGCGCTCGATGACGTAGGGGTTGAAGACTTCGGGGACGATGACGTCCGAGAGAACGGTCGCAGCCATGGGGAATATCTCCTGTGTCTGGCTGATTTCGAGGTGAAGTCAGCCGTGCCACTGGCAGGCTGCAGGTGGAGGTGCGGGCACTACCCGCGGGGGTGAACCGGGCGTCAGGCCTTCGGTTTGGCCTTCGGCTTCTGGTACTTCTTGCGCCACTCGGGCGAACCGAACTTCGGGGCGTCGCCAGCGTTGCGCGACGCCTTCGGCTTGGCGGCTGTCGCCTTGGCTTTCAGGGCAGGCTTCGCAGCGGCGCTCTTGGGCTTCGCCTTCGGGGCGGCCTTGCGGGCAGCGGGTTTCGCCTTCGGGGCAGGCTTGGCGACCCGCTTGGGGACCGCCTTCGCCTTGGGCTTTGGCTTCAGGGCCACGATCAGGCCGCCATCGGTTCGCGGGCACGCGCCGCGGCGTCGAGGTCCTTGAAGCCCGCCGCCTTGGCCAGGCGCTCGGCCTTGGCGCGGTCGGCGGTGATCATGCGGCCCTGCTCGGTCTTGTTCCAGTTGGCCTTGGCGAAGGGGTTGCCCTCGATGCGCCGGCCGTCCGAGCCCTTGCTGTCCAGGCCGGTCGCCTTGGAGACGTACTCCTTGCCGGCGTCCGAGCCCGCCCAGTCGGCGACGAACTTGGAGATGGGGACCTCGCCCATGTCGGTTTCGACCACGGCGACCAGCTGGCCGTCCTCGTCGAGCACCTTCACCTTGCCCAGCGACTTCAGGTAGGGCGCCAGCATCCGCTTGTGCTTCGGGTCGATGTTGGCCTCGTCCATGGCTGCGGTCAGCTGCGCGTCGGTGATGCTGCGCTGGATCAGGCTGTCCTTGGTCTGGACGTCGCCCTGCAGCTTGCTCACCTCGCGCTGGTGCTTCGCTTCCAGGTTGGCGATCTTGCGGTCGTACTGATCCTTGACCCGCTGGACCTGTTCGTCGGCGTCACCGCCTCCGCCGCCCTCGGCGCGGACCTTCAGTTCCTCGTATTGATCGGCATCGAAGTCGTCAGGCAGGCCTTCCAGGCGTCCTTCGGCCGCGGTGAGCTTGTCGGAGAGCTCCGTCTTCTCCCGGCGGACGCGCTCGAGCGCGTTGCGCAGCGCCGTCGTCTCGGGGTGCTCGCGGATGCCCTCGATCTGGAGGACGAAGGCCCCACTTTGCTCGACGTAATGGTCGTGCAGGCTCGCGTCGATCCCGTCTAGGGACTCGACCTTAGCTTTCAAAGCCACTGGCTCTTTCTCCTTGGTTGGGGTGCCCGCACTGCGGGCGAATGACGAGGCGGCACTGCGCCCCGGCTTGCTCGCGTCCCTACTGGACCCAAGCCCAGTTGCGACGGAGATGGATGAGGCTGACCGCCGAGGTAGAGATCCCGAACTGGGCGCCGATCTCAGCTAAGGTTCGCTGCCCCTGAAGGGCGCGGATATGCCGAACGTCCGCCTCGGTTAGCTTCGCGGACTGGTGCTGTTGGCCGCGTCGTCGCGTGCCGTGCACCAGCATGTCTGCTTTGTTTTCCGCGCTCGTCGCCCATCGAAGGTGGCGCGGGTTGACGCAGCCCTCGTGTCCCTTGCCACAGGAGTGGGCGGCCTCGTGGTCGGGAGACGGCGGCGGCCCATGGGCCTGCTCGCACATCCATCGGTGTGCCGCCCAGGCCTGCCCGTCGATCCTTATGACTCCGTAGCCCTTGCTGCGGGTGGCGAATGGCCAAGGCAAGCAATCGTCACCATCGAAGCTGACGTGGGCTCGGAGCCAGTCAAGCGCGGCGCCTTTCGCAGTCGAGCCGCCTTCGGGGTCGCCGTGGTCCTGCCATCGTTCGTAATGCTGACGACACCAGCCGCGCGCTTTGTGCGGCTTGCCGCAGCCTTCAATCGAGCATACCCGAGGGGTAGCCATCCCGACGCGCTCCTATCGCTCGGTTGGTTAGGGTCGGCGTGGGTGTTGGTAGCACCTGCCCGACCCGACTTGTTCTACACCCGTTCTGGCGTCGCGATCCAGCGCATCAGGCCGCTTCCGGAGGCGACACACCCATTGCCGCGGCCTCTTCCTCTTCGCGGCCGATCTCGTCGGTCTCGATGAGCTTCTGTTCGTCTTCCCAGGTGCGGTCCGGGTTCGCGATGCCACCGGCCTGGAGATTCTCGTAAGCCGTCTCGTAGGAGATCAACGCCTTCTCCCAGAGCCCCAGGATCGCGTTCATGCGCTCCGGGGTCATTTCCTGGTCGACGATGGTCTTCGGGGCGCGGACGGTGATCCCCTCGATCTCCGAGTCCGACAGGCCCATCATCGTGCCGACGTGGCGAAGCGACTTCTCCAGCCCCGCTGCGCTGGCCTGGGCGACAGACAGGAGCGAGGCGGTCTCGGCGGCATAGCGGATGCGCCGGGCGTCCCCGCTCTCCTGCGAGCGCCCCCCGCCCTCCATGTTGAACAGCTTGGCGCCGGCGTTCGCCGCGTTCTTGGCCTCGTCCTCGATGGCCTTGCGGTGGGCCTCGATGCCGTTCCCGCTGGGCCCGACGTACTTTGCGTCGGGCGTGAGGTTCTCCGTCCCCATGAGGGAGATGACCACGCCGGCGCCCACCATGCTCGGGCGCTCGCCGTTGATGATCACGAGGGTTTCCTGACCGCTCATATAGAGCGACCAGCGATAGTCCGCCGAGAGCTGGTACATCGCCACAGCCGCCCGGGCGATGCCGATCAGCGGCGGGGCCTCGGGGGTCAGCGACAGGTCGCGCGGCCCGATGACCACGAGCGGGATTTCGTTCAGCGGCTCCCGGCGGGCCGTGGTGGGCTGCGCCGGGTCGGCGATGCGCTCGCCCGCCCCATCGTACCGGGCGCCAACATAGCGCCCACCTTCGATCAGCAGGGCGAGGTATTGATCCCGCTGCGTCCACTGGAAGCCATCGCGGACCAGCCCGCTCTCGTCGAGGACGAACATGGTCCTGTCGTCGGCCCAGTTGATCAGGGCCTCGGCCTGGTAACCGGCCAGCCAAGGCGTGTCGCCCGTCGAAGCCGCATCCGCCAGCACCGCATACCGGCCCGTCGTCAGCACCTCAGCCGTGATGCGTCGGTGGAACGCCTCAAGCGGCAGGCCGTCCGCCGTGGCCCGCTCCCAGATCCCCGCCATGCGGTCGGGCATCTCGATCTTGTGCTCGGCCTGGTGGATGACGCCCACCATCGACTGAACCGCGGGCGCCAGGATCTCCGGGAACCGCGCGCGGGAGCGGTAGGCGCTGTAGAGTGCGTTACCCTCCTTGGTGCGCGACCAGCCGGACGGTCGCGGGAGGTAGCACTCCCCAGCCTCCTTGATCGCCGCCTCCCCGGCCGCGGCGGCGCGCATGAGGCGCCACTCCGGGACCATCTCCTCATAGAGCGGGTGCTTGGTGGCGACGGCTTCAGCCATTCAGCATCCCTCCCTAGATCAGCCCGGCGACCGTCGAGGCCTCGACCTTCACCTCCCTACGCCGGATCATCGGCGCCAGGGCGTAGCGGATCGCGTCGATGTAGTGGTTATGCGCGTCCACGATGTCGGGGAGCACGTCGCCCGAGAGCCGGTCGACCTTGTGGCTGTAGAGCCGGGCTTCCTTGGCCGTCTCGACGCAGCGCGGATGGATCACGATGCGCTTCAGCGAGCGCATGTAGGCGATCCCATCCTCAACCGATCCGGGCCACTTTGTAACCGCCGACGACCTCGGCAGGCCATGTCGCGAGATGTAGTCGATGTTCTCCGGCCGGGCGCTGTCCCAGCGGGTCGGATACTTGGCGAAATCGGGTATCCGCGCAGGAATGAAGGTGGCGTAGGCGTCCAACCCCAGCCCGACCTTGCCCGCCTCGTACTCGACGTAGAGCGTGTCGTCGGCGATCCAGCAGCGAACCGCGGCTGTCGGGTCCTGGGCGAAGCCAAAGTCGCCGCCCTGATATGGACCATCCCAGCCCTGGGCAGGCGTGAACTCTCGAACCTCCCACTTGCCGCCAAGCACCTGACGGTCGGAGTTGGTGAGATACTCGCCCTCCCAGACGTGGGCGTAGGTGTTCGGGTCTAGGCGCTCCTGCTCACGCCGGCGCAGCTCGTCCAGACCAGGCGGAAAGAACGGGTTGTCGCTCCAGTTGACCTGAACGATAGCCGACCGCTCGGGCGGGTTCTTGCGGAAGCGAGCATCGACCGGCGAGCCCGTCCAGCGCCCATCGGCCCCCTTAGTGGCTTCGGTGCGGGGGTTCCAGATCGCCCACAGCTCGGACCTGGGCTGTCGGAACACCGTGGCTTCTAGCGCGAGCCACGAGGCCTCGGGAACGTCTTCGGCTTCCTCAACGATGGTCAGGTCGATCTTGGCGAGCGACCGGATCGTGTTCACCGTGCGGCGCAGGCCGCGGAAGATGAACTCGGTCCCGTTCCAACCGCGCAGGTAGTCCTTCCCCACGTCGTAGGCATCGGCCAGCCAGGGCTCCGACGCGATCGCCGCCTTCAGTTCGGCGTGGAAACTCTCTGAGATCGACTCCTGGAACTCGCGGGCGCAGAGGATGCGAAGCGGCTCCGCATATCCCCAGATCGCCGCCATCTTCGCGGCGGTGAAGCTCTTCGCGCTGCCGCGCCCACCGTACAGACAACGGTACCTGAACGCGCCCCTCGGCGGGGAGAAGACCGGGACCAGCTTCTCAGGAAGCTGGATCTGAGCCGCTGTCATGCGCCGGCCGCACAGGCACGATCTGGATCACGGTGGGCTGAGACATGCTGCCGTCACTCGACGTCAGGTCCAGCTTGTCGCCGTATTTCCGAGCGTTCCACTTTCCAATCAGACGGAGCCGCGTGTCGATGCGGATGCGCTTATCGGCGGGGTCCCCGTCCCCGTCCGCAATGCGGATGCAGTCGTCCGCCATGTAGTGCGTGCCAAGCTCACGCGCGTGCGTGGAGAGCTTGCGGAACTCCTCGTCTTCCCGCTCCCAACGCCACACTGTGCTGAAGTCCGGCATGTGATCGTCGGCGCAGATTCGCGCCAGCGGCTCGCCGTGGGCAAGGCGTCGGACGATTTCCTCAGCGACCTTTGGGGTCCGCTTGGAGGGGCGCGCCATAGCGGCCTCCTTTGATTTTGCCGTAGCCGCCGACTGGCAACCCGTTCTCATCTTCCTCCCTGTCGGGGAGGTTCGCCCAAATGCCGAACACGTCCGGCCTGTCGATTGCCGCCTGCCGGAGAAGCGCTCTCGTCTTGTTTGAGAGCAGTCCGTCTCGTAAGCGCGACTGCATCTCTCGCTTCAGCACCCAGATCCGCCGGAACTCGTCATCGGTCCTAATTTTCTCGACGAGCCTGTGGCCATTTTCGCTGCGAATTTTCGCCGGGCACGACGGTTGGTCGCCGCCATCCGCCAGGTTTAGGATTCGATCTCCGCGCGCCCTTGCCTCCGCGATGAGGCGTCGCTCAGCCTCTCGCCAATCGCCAACGCAGCGCTCTAGCACCACGACGCCCGGCACCTGGCCAGCGTCAAGCACCTTTCGCATCCAGTCGTAGAGTGGCGTGCGGCGGCGGCGGGTCTCGCGAAGGTGGCCGCGGAAGCGGGCCTCTACGCTGTTGGCTTTTCCGATATAGCGGACGGCGCCCGTTTCTGGATCGGTTAGGCCGTAGATGAAAGCGGCCTTGTCGGTCGTGCTCATAAGGATGTAATACAGCGATCCGCGAGGATGTAATACACAAAATGGCCCAGCCGAAGACGCCGCCGATCTCCATTCGACCGTCCGCCGCCTTGCTCGCCGAAGTCGACGAATGGGCGAAGGCGCGAGGTCTGAAGCGGCACGCCGCCCTCTTGGCGCTAATCGACTTCGGTCTCGGCGTCGCATCGAAGCCCTCGCCGCCCGCGGCCAAGCCGGAGGCCAAGCGTAAGGCGGCAACGCCCAAGCCCGAGCCGTTCAAGACCCGGCTCAAGGGCGAGTGGAAGGCTCCCTAGCGCCTCAGGCTGTCCATGTGGCGGAGGGTTCCCCGGTCGTCAGCGTAGAGCCTGCCGTATTGGTAGCTCCAGGTCCGGCCCTTGCGGTCGGTGATGGTGGTGGGGACGAGACCCATCAGGCGGCCAGTTCCCAGAGCATCTTGTCTTCGGTCGGATGCTTGTCGGCGCGCGGCCGGGAGGGGCAATTCCAGCTGCGCCCCTTCACCTCGGCTATCGGAACCCAGCCCGCACCCCGAAGGCTTGCGCCGCTCTCGCGAGCGAGCGTGTAAGTGCCGATCCGCTGGAACCCGAGAGCCATCGCAGCCTTGGCCGCGCAGCCGTATAGGAAGCTGCACGCATCCTTCGTGCCGTCGGTGCAGAGGCGGGTGACCTCAGCCGTGAAGCCGTCATCCCGATGACGCGCCACAGGCCGGCCGACGATGACCACTCCGCAGAGCCGGTCGCCCTCGTAGGCGCCCAGACTGAAGATGTGGCCGACCGGCGGCCTGTGGTGCCTGTGGTGCTCGGCGACGAAAGCCTTGGCCTCTTCCAGCCGCAGGCGGCGATGCTGGAAGCGTCGAGCCATTCGCATCCTCGCTTGTGGGGGAGAGCCGCCCCGCATCCGCGCCCTTGCGGGTGGCGGCGACCACTAGGGCCGTAGGCGACGGGGCGGCTCTGGATGGGCTCGGAGCCCAAGGTGTTCGCCAGGCGCTGCACCGACTGTGGGCGTAGCAAGGCCTGTGGGTGTGTCGGTCGTGGTCTGGCGAAGGTGGAGCCGCTGGTCGCCCAAGGGCTGCGGCGCGATCTGTCAGGCAAAGCTTGCGGCCAAAGAAAAACCCCGACGCGGAGGCCGGGGTTCTTTCAGGCGCGCGAAGCGACCTTGACCACTATGTGCCGTGATTTGCGCGGAAACCGCAAGCCCTTGTTGATCAGGCTCGCACAGCCCCAAGATAGACCCCCGCCAGGTCCAGCGCGAAGCCAAGTTCCACCACCTTCGCCTCGGCCGCGCGGTCGTCACCCTTCGCGAGCTGGCGCACCGTCTCGCCGCGACCCACCACAGCCTCCAGAAGCGTGAACAGGGCGCCGGCCGTGGTGTGGCCGACCGAGCTTTCCATGTGCAGGCGGACACCCTGAACCTCGAACCGGGCGTGCGAGTTCGAAGCCACCGGGTTCGCATCTCCTCCCCCGCCACCGTCAGCCAGGCACGACTTGACCGGCGCGGCGTGGGCGCGTTCGTACTTCTCCCGGAACATCCGGCCCGACTCCACGCGAGCCGCGCTGAACCGCTTTTTGCCGATGAGCCACAGCCAGCCGTCTCGCGTGGCGACGCCACTTTCGGCCTTCGACGTCGGCGCACCACGCGCTTCGGATAGCCGCTCTTGCTCGGCAAGCTGAGCCTGGGTTGCGGCGGCTTCGTCCTTCTCCTCGATCGTGCGCTCGATCTCGATGATCTGCTCACGAGCGTCGATAATCCGGCCGTCGAGCACGGAGCGCTCGGCGCGGGTCAGCTTCGTTCCCAGGCCGCCATAGCGCTTGGGGTCTCCTTCGATCTTCGAGCGGAGCATCCGCAGGATCGCGTCGAGCTGACGGATGGCCAGTTCATCCTTCATGCGGGGGTTCGATTTCAGAGCGGTCTTCGTCATGGTGTGGGCTCTCGGTGATGTGGGGTGGTGTTCAGAGGCCGTCGGCGACGCGTTCGAGGCGCGGGTTCCTGCCAACGAGTGGTCGGTGAAGGCGGTTGCGGATCGCGCCGATGCACCGTTGGGCGTCCCAGGCGGCCTTGCGGATGGCCTCTTGGAAGGCCCGGCGTTGCGAGGGAGGGATGTGATCGACGAGGCTCACGGCTTCGCTCTCGACTGGGGGTTGATGATCTTCTCGGCGGCACGCCACCGACCGCACCAGTGGTCAGGGCGCACGGGGGTCGGGTCGGGACCCTCGCGACAGGCCAGCCGGTCAGGCTCGCCCATCTCGTCGCGGGCCCATTCGCAGGTCTCACAAGAGCGGGTCATGCGGCGCCTCCCGAGAGCCGCGCCTCGTGGCGTTGAACGGCGTGCCGGACGGTTGTGCGGTCCCAGCCGCCGAGGAGTTGTCCGACGCGCGCCGGGCTGATCCGCCGGGTGGCGCACATCCGCCACATCAGCTCCTGACGGGGCCAGGTGACGCGGCGCGACCGGCTGCGGGACAGCAGTTGGTCGACGGTGATGCCGTGCTTGGCGGCGATCTCGGCCGCCTCCTCCCGCCACGGCCGATGGCGCCGGGGCGGCACGGGAACGAGGCCGCGGTAGAGCGACAGATACCGACCGTCGAGGTCGCAGAGGTTGCCCCCGATCGCGCGTTCGGCTGACCCGGAACTGTGAGTCTGGGGTAGAGGGTTACAAACCCTTCGGGGGTTTGTAACCTCTTGTATAGGTTTGAGATTATAACTCCGCGCGAGGGCGCTCTCGCACGAGGAGACCCCGTTACGCGGTGTTACCGTGACGTTGGCGTGACGCTCGTAACGCTCCCGGTTCATAGGTGGCGCATCCCCTTCTCGGTGACCCAGAGCCACCGGTCATGGCGCCCGATCAGATCGGCTCGCCACAGGGCGTCACCATCGCGGCTCAGCGCCGTTCGGATTGCGCCGGGCTCCTTTCCGGCGCCGCAGACCATCTTGTAGAGGTCGCGGAAGTGGTCCCAGTCGACGCCCCACTGGCTGTCCCCTGGGATCTGCCCGCCGTACTGGGCAATCGCCGCGCTCAGCACCTTCAGGAAGTTGGCCTGGCCCTTCGGCAGGTATCGGACGCCGGCCCGCTCCGTCTCGACCTGGGCGGGGGTGACCACACACGAGGTGATCTCCTTGCCGTCGTCATAGGTCCCCACAGTTACGGGGTGCAGCTCGAATCCCAGCCTCAGACCATCCTCGCCGTCCTTCAGCTTCACCAGGCGGGCGGTTCTGACTTTGCTCTCTTCGTCCTTGGTCACCTCTATGGCTGTGTCGATGTTCGCTCGGAGGCTGGTGTGCCCCCGTTCGCGGTCACCTGCAGCGTTCTTGTGGTGGACCCACATGAGCGCGGCGCCGGTGGCCTTGTTGATGGCTTCGCCCGCGCGGATCAGGCGGGACATATCCTCGGAGGCGTTCTCATTGGCGCCGGGAGAGGCCGTGCTGAACGTGTCGATGACGATCAACGACAGGGGTTCGGGCATGGCCGCCCGCCACGCCAGGCACTCCGCAAGGAAGGCCTCAAGGTCGCCCTCCTCTTCCTCCGGCTTGGCGAACAGGTTGACCCGCTCGGGCAACAGGACGAACGGCACGTCACCGGTGACGCTGTGTTCCTGGCGATAGGCCTTCAGGCGCTTGACCAGCCCCTTTCCACCCTCCCCGGCCTGATAGAGCACCGCGCCCCGACGGGTCTTCTTGCCAAGGAACGGCACGCCGCGGGCGATGCTCAGGCCCATCTCGACGGTGAGGAACGACTTCCCCGAACCGGAGGCGCCGTAGACCATACCCACGTCGCCGCAGAAGATCAGGTCTTCCACGAGCCAGTCCTGTTTGATCGACACGCCGTCGATGTCGTTGAACGCGATCGCGCCGAACCGGCTCTTGGGCGGTTCAGGGGCCCAGACCTTCGACTGGCGCTCCTGAAGCTCTAGGAGCTGTTCCCGGTCGCCGCCCATCGCGAGCCAGTCCGAGAGGTCGCCCTTGGGGCCGAGGTCCGGAAGCTCGAGATAGCGCACCCGCCCCGCGACGCCGCGGAGGGCGGCGGAGACGACGCCGACATGGTTCCGCCCTGCGGTGTCATTGTGCGGGAGGATCACGACGTCCGCGCCGCGGAAGTGCTCGGTGAGTTCGGCCGGCCATTTGCCCGCCCCGCCCGCGTTGCAGGTGGTGGCTAGGCCTTCCTTCGCGCCATTCAGGGCGTCTTTCTCGCCCTCGACGACATAGACCGTCTCGCCTCGTGCGATGGCAGCCTGCAGTTCGTGAAGCCGGAACGGCACCTGACGCACGCCCCTGACAGACCAGGACCAGCCGCCCGCTCCGTCGGGGCAGCGTTGGCGGAAGTCCTTCGGCTCCATCCGGCAGACCTGGAACAGGACTTCGCCGTTCTCATCGACATAGTCGTAGGTCTCGACGATGCGGCCTTTGCCCTTGGGCTTCTCGGCCTTGGGCGGCTCGCGCTCTTCAAAGTGGGCGCCGACCTCCTTTCGGAGCCAGTCGATCGCGTCCTTGCCCTTGTGGCCCGTCTCGCGCTCCAACAGCGCCAGGACGCCACCGCCGGCTTCGGCCTCGTGGTCGTAGAAGGACCCCTTGTCGAGATCGACGGACACCGACCCGCGCGAGCCGAAGCGCAGCTCCCGCCCCGTGGACAGGTGCTTGTTCGGATCGCCCAGCAGTTTGCGGGCGACCGCTTCCATGTGCTCGCTGAAGGGGTCGGCTTCGCGGATCACGCTGCGGCGCTCTTCTCTTGGAGGACTTGCAGGATCGCTTGGCCGACCTCCGCTTCGGAGGCCTCGGACAGGGCGAGGCGAATGGCATTGCGGGCGATCATCAGGGCGGCGGAGCGCCGGCCTTCAGTCGTCTCGCCGTATTTGCGGGCGCCGATGCTGACCATGCGATGCGCCAGCCAGGTCTCGTCGCGGTTCGGTTGTTCGCTCATGCGCCAACTGTCCCCCGCTTCGACCTACGTGCGGTGGGGATGACTGCGCCGTGCCTGTGGAATACTTGGTGATTTCGCGAAAACTGGGGACGCGGAGACACCGCGCCCACCGCAGGGAGCCCGTGAGCAAGGTTGGCAGCTGGCAATGGCCCGCCGACCGAACGTGACAGGTCCCGGGAGTCCCTCAGAACCCTGTCCTTCAGGTCTTCTCGTAGGGCGAGGGACATTAGGCGGCCCTCGCTTCACTGGCGCGGAGCTGGGCATCGATGCGGCGGCCGATCCAGGCCACGACCGGCACGGCCCAGGAGTTGCCAAGGCCCTTGTAGCGTGGGCCGTCAGGGGCCATGCCCTTGCGCCAGGGGATCAGGGTGTAGTCGTCGGGGAAGCCCATCAAACGCTCACACTCCCTTGGGGTGAGACGTCTGACTGCGGAGGTCAGCGGTGCTGATTGACCTTCACGACGTTCGGGTCGCCATGCCGTTTGAAGCGCTGATAGTGCTTCTCGCAGAAGCCCAAGCCCTTCACTGGAGCGCCACAGACCGAGCAGGAACCGCGCTGGCGATGCTCCTTGATGTGACAACTCCGACAGATGCGCACCAAGTTCGACCGCGAGCCGTTCTGGTGGTTGCCATCCTTGTGGTGGACGTCCGACGCGTCCGGCTTGCCACAGACGCTGCACGGGCCCGGTGGAACCTCTTTCCGGGCGTGATGGTGCGTGGTCGCCCAACTCGTCCCGCTGGTCGGACGCGCGTCGAAGGCCGCCGCCATGCACTTCTGGTCGCAGAACTTCCGCCGGCCAAAGTGCAGCAAGGACTCCAAGGCCCCACTCGGAATACGCTTCCGGGCCAACAGCTTCCCGCAGTGCTCGCAGTGCTTGATCGGGTCCGGTTTGCGAGGCATTGGCATGGCTCACACCGTACATGGTTTCAGCGGTTGACGCCATGGCTACGGCACCCGGCCCCTTGGCTTTCACAGTCTGGGCAACGTCCTCCAAGATGCCCAGACCGGAGCGCTCGCCGGGCGTTCCGCCAGCGCCTTCGCCACTGCGGTCCAGTGCATCTCGCGTGATCCCGAACGCCAGCACGCCGATGGTGTGCCCATCCGTATCGAGCGGGCCGCTCTGATCACCATACTGGATCACGTCCGACTGTCGCGCGTCGAAGGCGTGCGCGATCGCGTGGGAAGACCCTTCCCGAAGAGTGAACATGGGCGAGCCGGGCTCTCCGATAGCCGATCCGTCCCGAGAGCCGCGCCGGTCGGTTCGACCCTTGGCCCCATCAAGGATCGGGATCACGCTTTCGCCGATGTCGTCTCGGCTCCAGTCACCGGCTGAGGCCCCGATGGTTCCGGCCACCAGGTTCTCGGCTGTGTCCGCGTCTAGTCGATAGCCGCTGCCGCCTGGAGAGCCTGCTGCAATGGGGGCGGCAACGCCTTCCCCCGCTTCTCGGCGCGACGCAGGATGCCCCGACACGCCGCCCCGCTCAAAAAGTACCGCCGCGGGATCGATCCGGTCTCCAAGATCCGCGACAACGAACACGCGCTTGCGTCGTTGGGCGAGTCCGAAGTGTTGAGCGTCGAGAACCCGCCAAGCCGCCCGTGCCCGTGGCCCGGCAACCATACCCGCACTCGGCCACCGTCCCCCGTGGTCGAGTCCCTCAAGGGGACCATCTGCGCCGACAAGGCCTCCCAGGAAACAGCCGAAGGCGTTGTCCTTGGTGTTGAGGACGCCGGGGACGTTTTCCCAGAGGACGATGGGGGCAGGTAGGCCGAGGGATCGTCGAAGAGCGTGTGTTGCATGGACCTGCCTGATGAACTCGAGGGTGAGGTTCCCGCGGGCGTCGGAAAGGGATTGACGCGCGCCGGCGACAGAGAAGGCCTGGCAAGGCGTGCCGCCGCAGATCACGTCGGGGGCGGTAATGCCGAACCGGCGGAAGTGGCGCGGGCGCAAGGCGGTGAAGTCGCCCCACAGCGGGACCTGACCGTCGCCCTTCGGGCGGCGCACGTCATAGGCGCCGTGGCGTTGCTCCAGCAGCGCGCGCGGAAACGCCTCGATCTCCGAGAAGAAGGCGGGCTCCCAGCCGAGCGGCTTGAAGGCCTGCGAGGCGGCTTCAATCCCGGAGCAGTATGAGCCGAAGGTGATGGTCACGCCGCCTCATCCCCGAAGATGCTGGATTGCTGGTGGCGCCGTTGGTGCGCCTGGATCTGCTGGTGCTGCCGCTCACGGTACGAGAGGTGGGCTGCAGGCTGGGCGGTGAAGCCGGTCGCCTGCTCGTAGGCCCCGAGGCCCGTCGCCAGAGCCGGCGGACAGACCGTCACGCCCTTCTGCTGAAGGTGGAGCTGGATCAGCTCAGCGTCGGTCTTGCCGACCAGGGCCAGCTTGCGCTTCTCGGCGTCGGTCAGAGGCTTGGTGGCCGTGAGGCCAAGGTTACGCCAGCGGCGGCGGACAGCATCCGCCGAGCGGCCGATCTTCCGGCCGATCTCAGCCGCGCTCAGCTTGCCCCGGTTGGCGAGGAGGACCGCATCCTCCTCCTTGGTGAAGGGGGAGTTGCTCATGCGGCCTCCCCATCGAACATGGAGCCCTGGACCGGCTTGGGCGGGGGCTCGTCGAACAGGCGCGGCTGGCGGTAGGCTTCCTCGATCCGGCGGCAGGCGATGTCGAAATACGCCGGCTCCATCTCACATCCGACGAAGGCTCGCCCGGACCGAACCGCCGCCACGCCGGTTGTTCCACTACCGGTAAACGGGTCTAGAACGACGCTACCGGGAGCAACCCACTGGTCGATTATGTGACCGACCTGATCTACCGGACGCGGGCACGGATGGCCCTTCTCGATGTTCTGAGGCGTTGCGACGACCGGCGCCGTGTTGGCGATGTGGAAGTCTCGGCTGGCCGTGCCCGCCGCCCACGGCTTGGCGCCAGGCGTCCACCACGCCACGACGGGATCATAAGCATACTGCATTGCCGTCGGCCGCATCTGGACAAAGTTCTTAGCGGCAACGAACAGGCGCCAGTCGCGCGGGAACCACTCGCCGAAGTGTCGGATGTGCGGCCCTGCTTGCCATACAAAGACAGGCGCGCCAGCGGGTAGCAGTCTCTCGGCCGCCTCGATGATCGACCACAGCCACACGCCGTAGCCGCCCTCGTAGGCCTCGGGCCGATCGTCGTGGCTGGCGTACTTGAAGCCAACGCCAAACGGCGGGTCCGTCACAACCGCGTCCACCTTGCCGAGCGTCGGCAGGATGTCCCGGCAGTCGCCCAGGTACAGCGTGGCGTCGCCGATAATCTCTTTGCGGGTCCAGGGCTCGCTCATGGCCGCTCCGCCTTCTCGCCGCGGATCACGACCCGGTCGCCCTCCTCCATCTTCTCCTGGGAGATTCCGGAGTGGCCTTGGCGGGTGACGATGGTGAAGGTGCCGTCGATGCGCTCGAAGCAGCGGAGGACATAGTCCGGCTTGGCCGAGATGCGGGAGGTCATGCGGCCACCTTCGGGCGGTCGAAGTAGGTCTCGCCGTCAAGGGTGTGGCCGCCCTTGTCCTTGCCGCGGCCGCCGACCTGCTTGAAGTTGAAGACGCGGCCCAGCTCGGCCGACTGGCGCTTCAGCGAGCGGGCCCAGTCGAGATCCATCGGGCGCGCGTTCTTGCCGCTCTCACCGCCCACGATGATCCAGTCCGGCGCAAAGCGATCGAGGATCACCGGGCCGAGCAGAGGCTCGAAGCTGCCGAACGTGAAGAGCGCCCCCAGCTCGCGAGCGGCGTCAAACAGCTTCAGCCGGTCGCGGTCATAGTCGGCCTGATCTCCGAAGGTGGAGCCCAGCGCGGCATTCGGCGGAAGGCCGCCAGCCTCGCGCGCCATCTCGACGGCGTTTCCGATCCGCTTGGAGAGGTAGAGCATGATGAGGTTCGGGCACTTCCGCGCCTCATCGAAGGCGTCCCGACGCCACTCCGGCGGGACCTTGTTGTCCCAAATGTCGCCCAGGCTCAGTGAGAAGACGAGCCGGCGCACGCCCGCGCGCTCGGCCGCAGCGTTCCACTTGCGGAGATTGGCCCAGGTCGCATCCGAAGTGCGGACGCGCTCGCCATGCGGCCCCCAGACGACGCGCCCATAGCGCACGTCCATCAGCTCCTCGGCATAGCAGAAGTCACAGGGGGCGCCGACCTTCTGGCACCCGATCCACGGATTCCAGGTGTGGTCAGCCCATTCGATTTTCGTTTCAGCGCCCATAGGGTCAGACGCCTCCTTCGGGGTGGATGGGGTTCTTGTGGGCGTTGATGGCCGCCTCAGCCGCGCCGGCCGCGAGGGCTCGCAGTCCGTCCTCGCCCGTGATCCGCAGGACCGCGCCGAGGTGGTGGATCACCGCGTCACGATGGGCGACCAGGGTTGCCCCGGTGACGGCCCCGCGTTCGATGGCGGCTTGGACGGCGGCTTCCATGGTCAGGCCGCCCAGCGACGCATGGCCCGCACGAACTGGGCGGGGGTGTACTTCTTCGCGTGCTTGTTCCGGGCCATCTCGCGATGGACGAGGCAGTTGCGGGGGCCTTCCTCGGGGGCGGGCTGGCCGCAGCAGAGGGTGTCGGCCCCTTCCCCGCCGACCGGCCAGGCGCACTGGTTCCAGGTGCGCGAGGTGAACGGCACCGGCTCCGTACCCGGCAGCGGGGAGAAGGCTTCCGTCCGGTCGACCACCACACGGGGCGGCGGAGCTTCGGCAACCTCGAAGACCGTCCCGTTGCCGGCGACGGCCAGGCGGGGCTTGGTCGGCTTCGGCTTGGGCTTGCGGACACCCGGCTTAGCGGGGTGGTAGGCCTTCAGGCGCTGCGGCGCCGAGGCTTTGCCCCCACCGATGGGGCCGAGGCCCATGCGGTTGCATTTCCCGATCACGGCGTTGCGCGAGAACTCGCCCAGGGCCCGCGCGATCTGGCTGGCCGACCGGCCTTCCTTGTGGAGCGCCTTCAGCAACTCCACGCGCTCAGGGGTCCAGGCTGTCATGCTGCACGCTCCGTCACCCGCCAGCGGATCGCCGTGCGGTTGGGGCTGCGCGCCGGACCGCGAAGGCCGCTGTCCTCGATCAGATGGAGGGCCTGAAGTTCGCTCGTGCGAGGCTGGCACGTCTCAAACGGGAGCTTGAGGTACTGCGCCACCTCCCAGGAGGTCATCGGCCGCACGCGAAGCGCGGCGAGAACCTGGGCCTGGATCGTCTTCACGCAGGGCTTCAGAGCCTCGGCGGCCTCGATCGACGTGGAGACGCCGCGATGGCCGGCAGACGAGGGGTATGAAGCGCCGCTCATGCCGCCACGTCCCGCCAGGCCTTGCCTGACTTCACGTTCTTCGCCGTTGTGTAGCTGACGCCAACCTCGCGAGCGGCGCAGCGGGCGGACATTCCGCTCGCCAGACACCGCTTCAGCCGATGGATCACGGGAATGCGCTGACGCCGGTACTCGGCCGACTGCGCATTCGGATGGCTGTCGCCGATCAGGTGGGTCCCGTGGATACGCTTGTCTGCAGCGTTCTCCGTCGGGGTAGCCCAGCGCAGGTTCTTGTAGTGGCAGTTGGACTTGACGCCATCGCCATGCGCGACCTCCCGACCCACTTCGAAGCCGTCCACGAAGTGCTGGGCGACGAGTCGATGGACGTGAATGTGGCGTTGGACGTCACAGCCCTCATCGTTCGTGCGGAGGCAGACCCGGAAGTAACCGTACTCATCCGGCAGGGGCTTAAGGAGCGTGCCGACCTTCGCCGTCATCGCCAGGACCCGGCCGTGGTCCGAGACGTAGTAGCTCGGATAGCCTTCGATCTGCCGCCAGCGCTCGCCGGCCAGGGCAATGAGGGGTGGGAACTCACCGAAGCGCGCCGGGTCTCGGCGGAGGCCGAGCTTGAAGACGCGCAGCTTCACGGCAGGCTTCCCGCGTCCGAGGCGCTTGGCGATCATCTCCATCGGCATCCCGATGGCGTAGAGCTCGGCGAGCGCGTTCACCTCGGCGGACGACCAAACGGTCGATTTCACCGCCTCGTCGCCGAAGATGCTGTGCTGGGCGGAGGGCATGGTCAGCGGCCCTTGCGCGCATTGAACCGCTGCACCTGGCGGCTGATCGGCGGCGCCGGCGTGTTGCGGTAGAACTCGGCGTTGGCGCGAACCTTCGCAGCGAGACGCGCAGCGGCGCGTTCGGCGCCAGTGCGGCCGGGGAACTCGTAAGCTTGGCCGTCGGGTTTCTGCGCGAGCGAGGCTTTGCGGGGCATCGAAGCCCTCCCCTATCTGTGCGGTCCTGGTGCTTGGGGCTGGACCGCTAGGCCCCTCAGTCGAGATGCTTTCCGCCTCGCGCTCTTGGGGCGCGGGTGCGGGGGTAGTCGTCAGACCGCCTTGAGGCGGGGCTGCAGGCGTTGCTCGGCGTTGCGGCGGAGGGCGCGGATGCGCTCAAGCGCGTCGGCCGCTTCCCGCTCTTCCCTCGCGAGACGTTCGATCTCCGAGGCAGACCACTCGCCGTCCGCTTCGGCCTCACGCGCAACTCGCTGCACGTCCATGGCCTTCTCGGCGAAGTCGCAGGCGGCATCCCTGAGGTCGCCAGTGGCGCGGGGCGGATCAAAGCGCCCGGCCAGGGCGGACGAGTAGATCGGGCGCCCGCAGTAGATTTCGAGGTCCGCGATGACGTCGGCCGCCATGAACAGCGGGTCGTGCGGGGTCTGGTAGGCCGACAGCTTGGACTTGCTCACCCGGCAGGCGAGCGAAGCCTCTTCCAGGCCTCCGCAGGCTTCGATGAGGGAGCGGGCCAGCCGCGCGTGCTCACGGGGGGTCATTGCGATGTTCCGGGGGTGTTCCGGCTCAGCTTTCCCGTGACGGGTTGCAGGCCGCGCGTAAAAGGTGCGCCCATCGCAGAAGCGAGGGACTGGGCGTGGACGAGCTGGACGAAGTCGACAGGCTGCTGGGCGTGATGCTCGGCGAGGCGGTCCTGGCCGCGGCCTACCGGACGCACATCCGGCGCGACCCGGCGGTTGCGGCGGGCTTCGGAAAGCTCGCTGAGAAGCACCTGGACAACGTGAAGCGGCTGGCGGTCGAAGTGGCCGCAGCCCTGAAACCGTGACGAAGGAAGGCGACCGCTGGCCGGACGCTCAATACGGCCAGCGGTCGAAGGTTCGCGCGCCAGAGTGGCCCTCTGATCGGTGCGCGCGGGTCGGATGGCCCCGCCGGCCGGGGAGGTCTTCGGCCGGCGGGGCTCTGCGCACCGACGGGGGGGGCGGTTGGCGCGCAGATGGCGATTGTCGCTATGGCTCGGGTGTGCTCCGGTGACGCTGTTCATCGACAGCGGGAGCGCGGGGGAATGGCGGGGATCGAACTTGCTCGGGTGGACTACGGCCGAAGCGCCGAAACGGGCGCCGCAACGGTGCTCATCACCTTTGCGGTCGACACGGGCCAGATGCCCGATCCGGTGGTTCAGAACTTCAAGGTCGAAGTCTTCGGCTTGGCGAGCGGGGATGTGGCGGAAGACGTCGCCGTGGCGCGCGCTACGCTGCATCGGGTCCTCCGCAGTCTTGGGGAGGAACCTTCGGAATAGCGCCCTTGAGCGTGCGGGGCTCGCCGCCGGCCAGCGGGTGGAAGGCAACGCCATGGACGCTGCCATCCACGCCCTTCCAGTGCTCGGTGTCGGCGGGCTCAGGCCGCACCGCCCCAGCCAGGAGGTCGGCGGCAATGGCGAGCAACTCGCCAAGCTCACCGGCCGCCGCGAACGACGCGCCCTTACAGCGCTCGGCCACGGTGAGGTACAGCGCTGCGTCGAGCGCGTCCTTGGGGTCTTGGGACATGGGGGTTTCCATCTAGGCGGCCTCCCCATCGGGCGGGTTGTGGTCGCCCAGGATGAGGTCGGCGCGAGCATCGAAATCGACACAGCAGCTCGCTGCGCACCGCTTGGCCGCGATGCGATCAAGCACGGTGATGATGGCTGCTGCGTAGCCGCACAGGCCGCCAATCATGCCGAAGAGGTCCAGGGCGCTCATGCTGCAGCGCCTTGTTGGTCAGAGACCACGCGAGCGAGTTCCGGCGAGAGTTCCTCGAGCGTGGTGCAGCCGGCCGCGATCAGTGCGGCCCAGCGGTCATGAGGGATCGCCCCCCGCTGCGCCCACGAACGAACCGTGTGAACGCTTACGCCAAGGCTGTCCGCCAGCACCTGGGGCCCAGCTTCTTTGATGATTTGCTCGTGTGTCCGCATCGGGGGCCATGATGCATTCTGCACTACAGGAAGGCAAGTGCCTTTTGCATCACTCTCGCCGCTACTCTGTCGCGGTGCAGGGGCCGGGGGACAGACTCAAGCAGGCGCGGGAGCGTCGCTTTGCGACCGCCAAGGAGGCGGCCGAGGCGATGAATGTGCCCGTCTCCTCGTACATTCAGCACGAGAACGGCTTGCGGGGCTTCCGCGCCGACAAGGCGAAACAATACGCCGATTTCTTCAGGGTGACGCCAGAGTGGCTGCTCTACGGCCGCGAAGGCCCGAAGCCGCCGACCATAACCGCGCGTCCGTCACGCGGCTATGTGCCCCTCGTTGGCTACGTTGGAGCGGGCGCCGAGGCGCATTACTACGCGAGCGCAGACGAGGGGCTTGGAGAGGTTGAAGCGCCAGACAATGCCACGCCCCAGACAGTCGCTGTAGAAATTCGTGGAACGAGCCTCGGGCCGCTATTTGAGAGCTGGCTGGTCTTTTATGACGAGGTCCGCTCACCAGTCACACCAGACATGTACGGGCGTCTCTGCGTCGTGGGTCTGCCCGACGGGCGCGTCCTCGTGAAGCGAATACGCCCAGCGCGCACGCCAGGCGTCTACCATCTGGAATCGAACACCGAACCCACCATGCCCGACGAGGAGGTCGTGTGGGCTGCGCGGGTTAAGAGCATGACGCCGAGATAGAGGGGGCGGTAAGCCATGATCAAGCACGCCATCGCACTCGCCACTGCGTTGAGCCTAGCAGGCTGCGCAACCACACCCGGCCCGACAATGACGCAGAGCCGCTACACCCGGCCGGACGTAGGGCAGGTAAGCACCCGCGAGATCGGGGAGCCTCTGTTTGAGGTAGAGGTGGCCACGAGGTTCCCTGGGGCCCGCCTCACTGGCGGAAACCAGATCGCCGGCCCGTTCGGGTCCAAGATCACTTTCGCGACGGACCAGCTCTTCGCAATGCCATTCGGTGGCAAAACCGCCTACTGCGGGCCGGCCACAATGCAGCCGGTGCTCGGCTTTCCCTCGCCGATGCCGAACTACTGCATGACTGAGGACCAGCTTCGGAAGGCGAACGCGGCCTTCGTGGTCACAGACCTGACCCGGGTAGATCCAGCCAACTTCCGCCAGGAACTGCTCTACCAGGGCAAGTCGGGTAATACGCTCAAGATCAGCTATCGGGAGTTCTCCGCGGACCTGGCCCGGCCGGCGTTTTCGCAGGATTTGACCTTCGACCTCTCAGAGGGATCGACGATCGGCACCAAGGGCGCGCGCCTGGAGGTGATCGAGGCGACGAACACCTCGATCAAGTACCGCCTTCTGCAGCCCTTTACCTCGGCTCGTTAGCCCCCATGGCCGAGAAAGAGCCCGATCCTTGGGCGAAGTTCAGCCCCGAAGAGAAAGCGTGGCTGCTCGCGCCGCCCACCCGCAGCGAAGTCTACCGCCTCTTCCTACAGATTACAGTCATCCTGGGACGTCTTTCTGCTGCTGGCGGCGAAGGTGGTGACCGCGCGGAGATCTTGTCTGACGCGGAGCGGCGCCTGGAGAAGCTGCGCGAGGAGCTGTCGAGGATACCGGGGATGGACAGATGAGCGAGCAGAGATCGTTCGACCCGACCGCAGATAACGTAACCCGAATATATCCGAAGCCGCCCCTTGAAACTTCCAGCGACGGCGGCGATTCTAATGACATGGACAGTCGCGTTACTCGCCTGGAGGCGCACATGGAGTACGTGCGGCGCGACCTTGATGAGATCAGGGGCGACCAAAAGGCGATCCTGGCGAAGTTAGTGGAGCTTCCCACCAAGAGGGACCTCGACACGTGGCGCTGGCAATGGCTGGCGACGGGCCTGGCGATTGTCGCCCTGACGGTCGGCGGCATCACTGGTGGACTGGCGCTAATAGCGAGATTCGCTGGATAGCGGACGCCCGGACATTCTGAGCCCCGCCCTAACCGGCGGGGCTTTTTCGTTTCGGCTGTTGTGATGCATTTTGCACTTGACCCTGTCGAATGCATTTTGCATCATGATCCCAACACCAAGGGATCACCGAGATGCCCCACACCTTCCAAGTCGCCCGCGCCCAGGTCCAGGCCCGAGAAGCCTTCCGCCGCCGGGCCTATGAAGCCGACTACGCCAAGGGCCTGATCGAAGATCACGTCCCCTTCCGGCCGATGTCGGATGAGGCGATGGACGCGGAAGCCCGCCGCCAGGTGAAGGCCCGCGCCGACTGGAAGGCCAGCCCTCAGGGCCGGTTCTTCGCCATCGCGGTCGCCATCGGTGAAATGGGGCTGTTCGACGAGAGCGAAGAGCTTCGGGCCATCTACGGCCGGTCGATGTCGGACGGTGGAACGCCCTCCGATGCTGACGCTCGCCGCGCCCGCCGGGTCCTCGACAGCATCTCCCATCCCCCGGCGACTGAAGCCGTCCGTCAGGCCCACAACCTGCTGGCCGTGATGGTCGGCGGGCAAGCGAAGGCGGCTTAGTCATGGCCCGCCGCTACACCCACACCCTGAGCCTGAGCCTTGGCGGCGATGAGCCGACCTGGGAAGGTGAAGTCGACGTGATCTACACGGTCGCGTGGGGCGCGCCCGAGCAAGGCCCAAGCTACGCCAGCGGCGGTCAGCCGGCGGACCCCGATGAAGTCGAGGTTCAGGAGATCGGCTTCCCGACCGATTGGGCGGCCACGCAGTCGATGCCGGCGCTGATCGAGTTCACCGACCGGCTGATCGACAAGATCCACGGCTCCGACGCGCTGCTCTCCGAGCTGCTCCAAGCCGCAGCCGAGGACGAGATCGCCGCCCACGAGGACGCCATGGAGCGTCGCCGGGAAGAACGCCGCGCGGAGGCCTTCTGATGGTCGCGCCCCGCCCCCAACGCTTCGGCTCCTACGAGGTCCAAGGCTCAGATGTGTTCTGGGTCACGGATGGCGGCTGCTTCTTGCTGAGCGAGAGCGACCGGGAAGCCCTTCTCGACATCTTCCACCGGAGCGGCGCCAAGCGCGCCTTCCTGGATCTCAGCAGCGCCCACGTCGCGGCCGGCGGGATCGAACTCTTCACACAGAACAAGGCGGCCTGACCATGGCTTTCGTCTCTTTCACGAACCCCGGCCTCATCCCCATGGAGGCCGTGACCACGATGGGCGTCAGCGCCAAAGAGGGCGAAACCCCCATCGGCATGTTCGGCACAGGGCTCAAGTACGCCGTCGCGTGCCTGCTTCGGACCGGCCACAAGATCACCATCTGGCGCGGCCTGGACCGCTACGATTTCGCCAAGGAGGCGACCGCCGTTCGCGGCAAAGACTTCGACTTCATCTACATGACCGGACCTGAGGGCCGGGAACGCCTGGGCTTCACCACGCACCTCGGCGCCCACTGGGAGACCTGGCAGGTCTTCCGCGAGCTGTATTCGAACTGCCTCGACGAGGGCGGCGACATCTGGACGTCCGAGGCCGATCCTTCGGACGGCCACACGACCATCTGGGTGGAGGGCGCAGCCTTCGCCGAGGCGGCGCAGGAGCGCGAGCGCTACTTCTTGCAGACCGCGCCGCTCTACAAAGGCGTGCTGGTCGAGGTCCACCCCGGCGCCAGCTCCTGCATCTACTACAGGGGCGTGCTGGTGGGGCGGCTGCAGCAGACCGCGGCCTTCACCTACAACCTCATCGGGAGCGTGACCCTGACTGAGGACCGCACACTCAAGGACAGCTACGTCGTGCCGTCCTGGGTGTCCCACACGCTGGCCAACTGTGATGACCGCGCCGTCATTGAGCAGGCGCTCACCTCGCAAGGGTTCGAGAAGGGTCTGAGCTTCAGCAGCCCTTGCGAGACGTTCGCCGAAACGACGCTCGAACTGTGCGAACGCAAGGGCACGGCGGCCATCCTCCCCTCGGCGGTTACCGCGGCCGAGACTTGGGCTCAGCGCGAGGCGCGGGTGAAGCCGGTCCAGCTGACCAAGCGCGAGGCCGGCGAGATTGATGACGCGAAGGCGTTCCTGGCCCGCATCGGGTTCACCGTCACGCACGAGATCGTCGTCGCCGACACCCTGGGGCCGGACGTGTTCGGCCTTGCGCGCAACGAGAAGATCTATCTCTCGCGCCTGACGCTCAACCGCGGCGGCAACTTCCTGATCGGCACGATCCTCGAAGAGCACCTGCACCTGACGCAGGGCTTCGCCGACGAGAGCCGGGGCTTTCAGAACTTCCTGATCGATCTGGTCGTGAAGTACGCCCGCGAAGCGGACACCCGGCCAGCCATCCGCGAGGCCGCCTGATATGTCACACAAAGCCACGCTCATCGACCAGCCCATCACCAACAGGTGGTCCGGCGAGGTGATGTTTACGGCGCAGATCGACGCCGACGAGACGACGCCGCTTGGCGTGAGGATCGGCCTCGCGGTCAAGTGGGCGGTTGCCGAGCGAAAGCCCCTCGCCAGGGCCAACCTCGCCAGGGCCAACCTCGCCGGGGCCCGATGTGCCGCTCTGGGCGTGTCCATTCCTGAGCCGGAGGTCGCGTGATGGCTGACTTCCAACTCGATACGAGCGGCGCGGTCGGACCCTACACGCTCGACGCGGCCACGCCTGGCTTTGTCGCTCCAAACGGCGTTCGGACCTGCTTCCTCACCTGGGACGAACTCACGCCCTTCCAGCAAGGGTACGTCCGGGCGGCGCTGGCTGACGCACCCGCAGTCGGCCCCGCTGCTGACCTTCGCTTCCCGCGCTTCTCCGACCTCTCCCCCGCCACCCTAGAGGCGATGCTGGGGGACTGTGAGCGGCGGCGCGGTCGGGTCACGGGCGAGCGCGTGGGCGCGCTGTTCTGGAAGAACCGGCAGGGCGGCCATGAGGTCGATGAGGGCTTCCCGCCCCTCACCCTCTTCCTCGCCGATGACGGCCTGATCCATCACCGGGAAGCGGGACGATGATCGCTCCCGCTTCCTTCACCCGGGCCGGCAAGCCGCTCGCCGCGATCCCCGCCGTCACCCAGACGCCCTGCCCCAAGTGCGAGGCGTCGGCCGGCGAGTTCTGCCGCACCACGAACGGCCATCGGACCAGCGAGCACTCTGCCCGCATCCAGGCCCACATCGCGGCTCAGTTCGGAGGAGCGCCCCGCTGATGCGCCCGCTGTCCTGGTACGCCGCCGAACTCGCTCGGATCGGCGCCCTGCTGGCGCTGCTGATCTTCGCTGTCCAACTCATGGGAGTCCCCGCATGACCGAAGACGAAGCCAAGACGAAGGCCTGCTGCGGGCCGCGTAACAACGGCGCGAACGGCGCCGACGACGACATTCTCTGCATCGGCTCTGCCTGCATGGCGTGGCGCGAGTGGCGCGATGTCGCCACCAGCGCCAAGACGGGCATCTCTCGCGCCGTCGTACTCGGCGGCTACTGCGGCCTTGCCGGAGCGCCGCAATGAGCGAAGCCACCGTCACCCGCCTGCCGCGCGCCGGCCGAACGCCCTCCGTCGCCGACCTGATCCGCGAAGCCCAGGCCGAAGTCCTGCGCCTGTCGGACACCCAGCGCCAGGAGTTCATCTCCGCCATCGAGCGGGCATGCGCGCTGGCCTCGGAGGTCTCCGACAACCCCGCCCAGCCGGTGGGCGTCCGCGACCTCGCACGCCGCTTCATCGACGACGAGCAGCAGCGCGTCTCGACGATCCTGTCCATCATCAACCGGAGCTGAGCCGTGAACAAGCAAGTCACCAAGCTTCACCCCGAAGTCGAGATCACCGATCCGACGCTTGCCGGGCTGGCGCTGTTGCGCGCCCCCTTCCCCGACAACCAGATCAGCAAGCTGCCTAAGGAAACGAAGGCGCAGGCTGAGCAGCGCAAGCGGGAGCAGGACGCCGGTCGCTGGCCCGCGAAGTGCAGCGTCTGCGAAGGCTATCATCATCCGAACGCCGTGCACCTGGATTACGTCGGCCACGCCGCGCTGACCGACCGCCTGCTGGACGTGGATCCGATGTGGTCCTGGGAACCTCTGGCGACCCGCGACGGCCTGCCGGCGCTGGACGCGAACGGCGGCCTCTGGATCAAGCTCACCGTCTGCGGCGTCTCCCGCCTGGGCTACGGCGCCGCGGACGGCAAGAGGGGCGGCGACGCGATCAAGGAGTTGATCGGCGACGCGCTCCGCAACGCTGCCATGCGCTTCGGCGCGGCCCTGGACCTTTGGCACAAGGGCGACCTTCACGCGCACAACGAAGAGCCTGCGGCGACCGCCGAGGAGCTGGCGATCAATCTCCTGCGCGGCTGCGCCACCAAGGAGTTGTTCGCCGAGGCCTGGGCCAAGAACAAGGACGGATGGAAGGGCGTCATGGATGGCCCGACCTACGCCCGCGTCGTCGCAGAGATGAAGCGGCTGGCGGCCAAGTTCCAGGCCGACGCGCCGGCCGCCGAGCTGAACAACCCCGCCCCGCCCCCGCCGACCGAGCGTCCGATCAGCAGCCGCGCCCAAGCTCAGCCGCCTCAGGACGACGGCTTCGGCATCGGCGACGACGACCTTCCGAACTTCGACTGAGGAGCCGCACCATGACGGCCACGCACTACAATTCCAGCAGCAAAGGTCCCGTCGAGATCAGCTCGATGAACCTGCGGCACGCCACGAACGCCCTGTTCGCCCTCCAGCGGAACCGCCAGGACGACAGCCGGGACGCCGAGATCGAGGCCCTTCAGGCCCACGTCACCAAGCTCTCCGAGGAGGCCGTGCAGCAGCAGGCCACCGGCGGCGGCGAAGACACCCTCCCGGCCGGCGCGTCGTTTGGCGACCTCGCGGAGGTGACGCTGTGAACGCGGTCACCCCCACTGTCGCGGAGGAGTGGCGAGACGCACCGGGATACCCCGGCTACCAAGTCTCGTCCGAGGGCGGCGTGCGGTCGCTGGATCGCTACGTCACGGCACTCCGTCGCGGGAAGCCGTGGGTGATGTTCCGCCGCGGCGCAGCGCTGAAGCTGAAGCGCGACCGGACGGGCTATCTCCGAGCAGAGATGGGCAAGGGCAACTACGAACTGGTCCACCGTCTGGTGCTGGCCGCCTTCGTGGGCCCCTGCCCGGCCGGTTGCGAGGGCGCTCACAACGACGGGCGTCGCGACAACAACCGCCTCGCCAACCTGCGGTGGGCGACCAAGTCCGAGAATCAGCGGGATCGCTTCGTCCACGGGACGATGCTCACAGGAGAGCGCGCGCCGATGGCGAAGCTCACCGCAGAGCAGGTCGCAGAAATGCGGTCGCTCGCTAACACCCGAACCCAGACCCAGTTGGCTGCGGAGTTTGGCGTCTGCCAAGCCCACGTCAGCGACATCCTCCGGCGAAAGGCTTGGGCATGAACGCTATCGCCCCCATTGGCCACAACAATCCTCCTGAGCCGGCGCCCTTCGAGGCCATCAGCGTCCACGTCTCGGATCTGATGGTGGAGGCGCGCGCATGGTGCGACGGCGCCCAAATTGAGAACCAGGAGCAAGCGGACGTCGTCGCGCGCTTGATCGACGAGTTTCGTCAAGCGCAGAAGGCTGCGGACGACGCTCGCCGGGAGGAGGCCAAGCCTCACGATGAAGCCAAAGCGCGCATTCAAGAGAAGTACGCGCCGCTCCTGGCCGAGACGAAGACTAAGACCGGCGCCATCCCGCGCGCCCTCGCGGCGCTGAAGGCGACGCTGACTCCCTGGCTGCGGAAGCTGGAGGATGAGCGGCGCGCCCGCGAGGAGGCTGCTCGGCAGGAGGCCGCCGCGAAGGCCAAGGCCGCTGCGGACGCCATGCGCGCGGCCGACGCCAGCAACCTCGAGGCCCGAGAAGCCGCCGAGGCGATGGTGCAGGACGCCCGCGTCGCGGAGTCGGCGGCGAACGCCGTCGGCCGCGAGAAGGCCCACGCCAAGGGCGACGGCCGCGCGATCGGCCTGCGCAAGACCTACCGGGCGGTGATGACCGACCGGAAGGCGGCGCTGATCCACTACGCCTCCACCCAGCCGGATGCGCTGACGGCCTTCCTGCAGCAGCTCGCCGACCGCGACGTGCGCGAGGGCAAGCGGCAGATCCCCGGCTTCGACGTGCTGGAGGAGGCGACGCTGTGACGACGGTCCCGCCTCAAATCGTCGCCAATGGCGCCATCTTCGCCGAGTGGCTGGGTGTCCAGCGCCTCGCCGGGCGCGTCCTGGCGCTGCTGTACGAGCGCAACGGCGAACTCGTCTCGCACGTCGAGCTGTACAGCACGCTGGGAGCTACGGGCGGGAGCCTATGCGTCGCGCTTTCACAGCTCCGCGCCTCCGACATGCCCGCTAACTGGTACGTCAACCATCGCGGCAAGGGCTATCGGCTGACCGAGGCCGGCGCAGCGGAGTGCCGCGCGGCCTTGGCGGACCATGCGCGGAGGCTCGCCGCATGAGCCGGGACAGCATGTCGTTCCAGCGGAGAGGCTTCGGCTTTGTGCCGACCCGCCGTTTCGCCGAGGCCTTCGATGAGCGCTTCGCCGACGGCGCCGTGTACTGGCTGACCGAAGAGCCGGAGCGCACCGAGAGGAGCCACAATCACGAGTTCGCCTTCATCGCGACCGCGTGGAAGACGCTGCCCGACCACCTGGCGGCGGAATACCCATCGAGCGAGGCCCTGCGGAAGCGAGCCCTGATCGCCACCGGCTGGTGTACGGTTCAGGACTACGTGTGCGGGTCCAAGGCCGAGGCCGCCCGCTGGGCCGCCAACCTCCGCCGTGAGGTCGACGAGTACGCCCTGGTCGTGGTGAGCGAGTCCGTGGTGCGGGTGTTCCGCGCCCGGTCGCAGTCACGCAAGGCGATGGGCGGCGTGGACTTCGCCAAGTCCAAGTCGGACGTCCTGCACTGGATCTCCGATCTGATCGGCGTCTCGCCCGAGCAACTCAGCGTGGCGAGGGCGGCATGAGCCGGCTCGACCGTAGGTGCCACATTCCCGACTGTGAGGGGTCGGTGTGGGCGCGGGAGATGTGTCGGAAGCACTACATGCGCTGGCACACGCATGGTGACCCCCATTTTGTTGGCCGCCGCCAGTCGCCCGCCGGAGCTCCAGCCGCCTTCCTGGCCGCACTGCCCGCACATGGGGTTGGCTGCGTTACGTGGCCGTTCGCGACCAATGGCGCTGGTTACGCCCAAGTCCACGTCAGCGGCGTGGGCCGGATGCTCGCGACACGGCTAATCTGCGAGCAGGTCCACGGTCCCCCACCCTCGCCCCATCACCTTGCGGCCCACTCGTGCGGCAAAGGTCACGAGGCCTGCGTGGCGCCGTGGCATCTGTCGTGGAAAACGCCCGCCGAGAACTCCGCAGATCGCGAGCCTCACGGAACGCTCAGGCACGGCGAGGCCGCAGCCAAGAAGCTCACGGCCGAAGACGTCGAGGAAATTTGGGCCCTGCGTGGCTCCGAGCCGCAACGCGTCACGGCCCACCGCTTCGGGATCAGTCAGACCATGGTCAGTCGCATTTACCGCCGCAAAGCCTGGGCGCGCTGGACCGATGAACACCTTTCACGCGCCACCGCTGACCGGGGGCTGGCTTCGGCTGGCTCCCGGCGGGAGGCGGCGTAGATGGCCCGCGCCACCATCCAGATCGGCACGCGCCGCGCGGTGGCGGAGTGGATCGCTGACCACCCCGACCAAGCCATCCCTGACCGGATCAAGGCCCGCATCTTCGACCGCTACGACGGCAAGTGCGCGCTGACCGGACGGAAGCTGCAGATCGGCGAATACGACTTCGACCACATCAAGCGCCTGCGGGATGGGGGCGAGCACCGCGAGAGCAACCTGCATCCCGTCTGGCGCCCGAAACACCGTGAGAAGACGGCCGAAGAGAACAAGGCCGGCGCCAAGGCGGAGCGGATGCGTCGCAAGCACCTCGGGCTCTGGAAGGGCTCAGGCCGAAAGCTCAAGTCGCGAAACACCTTCAAGGACAGGAGGCCGGCATGAGCCGCCGTTCGACCGTCGCGGATTCTTCCAACATGGCTGAGGCCAACCAACAAGCCGCGCCCTCTGCCGGTGAGGGGGTGTCTGCGGCGCGAGGCAGCAATTGATGGACCTGTTCAACGAAGACCCGCTCATCAGCTTCGACGTGATCGGCCTCGACGAGCTCAACTGGTGCCTGACGAAGTGGGGACACAAAATGGGGCCGATCAACAGGCCCACGCCGACGCTCGCCCACGGACTGCGTCATCGGGGCGAGCTGGTCGCCGTCACTTCGACGGACCACCTTATGGCGGCCGCCGTGCAGGGCCTCACACGCGCCGAAGCGGTCGAGCTTTCGCGGGTCTGCGCTGCGAGGCCGGACCTGTGCCGAGCGGCTGTGCGGCTGTGGCGAGAGTTCGTCTTCCCCGACCTGTCCAAGCACCGTGGGTGCTCTTGGGCGGTCAGCTACCAAGATGCGGTGATCCACGGTGGCAACCTGTACCGCTTTGATGGGTGGGTGCGTCTTGGCTTCTCGCATAGCGGCGCTGACCGCCGCACCGGTCGACCGGGCCGGGACAAATACATCTGGGCTTGGCACGCCGACCCCGCGGTTCGCGCAGCCGTCGTAGATCGGAGCCCCGCGCGGAGGGCCGCCGCATGACGAAGACACCCACGCCAGCAGCAGGCCCGCAGGCCTCCAGTTTGGCCCAGCGGCAGCACACCCCGGAAGGCGGAAACAGCCCCGGGAGCGCTCCAAGCCAGACCTTCAAGGACCAATCCCTATGACCTCTCAAGACATTCAAGGGCTGATCGAACCCGCACCCACGCCCGGCGGCATCGACTTCAGCAACTGGACCTACAACACGCTGCCCGAGCGGACCGGGAACGTCGGCTGGCGGCCCGATCTGCAGGACCTCATCTACACGGCGATCAACGCGGTCGAAGGCGACTATGAAGACGCTGACGACAACGCCGCCGAACAGGTGATCGAACGCCTGGTGCTGGCCGTGAAGTCGCTACTCGGGGACCTCGACACCCTGAAGCGGGAGAACGAGGAACTGCGCCTTGCGATCTGCGGCGGCGAGGACGCGCCGGGCTATGCGGCCAGCCTGCCGCACAAAACGGTCGTGAGCCTCGCGGCGGACAACTACCGCGACTTACGACACGCCAGCGACAGCGCCCTAGCCGCAGAAGCCAGGGTGAAGGAGCTTGAGAAGGCGCTGAACGGGTTGTGGCCAGCGAACCTGCTGCGCGTCCCCGACCATCTGCCGGATGACTCCGTGTTCCCGGTCGATGTCACGGCAGGAGAACTCCGCCGAGCCGCTGAAGCTCTCTCTCAAGGAGAAGAAGGAAGTAGGTCATCCCGGGGCTCTGGCTCCGACCTGTGCGCGGCCGGGGCCCTGCCCGGCCTGACTGCGAGCGCGGTGTCTCCGAAGTGGTGGCAGGTTGCCGACAGCGAGACGGTTTGGCGTGTCTGCCACGCCCGCCGTAAGGCTCACGGCAAGGCGTGCGAGCGCTGTCCCTCTTCTGAACTCGCGGACGGCGAGAGCTTCACCCGGGGCTGCTACCTGCAAGCCGTCGAGACGGTGAACATCGTCCAGACTGGCAACCCATGGCGAAAGACGGAAGGCGTGAAAGCGCCCTGGGTGGTCTATCCCTCGCCAATCGCGAGCGAGTTGGTGATCGCTGACTTGCAAGCGCTGGCGGCGGCCGCTCGGTTGATGTTGGACGACCATCAGACCAGCGAAACGCACCACCCAGATCATGTGCTTGTGCCACTCGCCGCGTTTGAGGCAATGCGCGAGGCGTTCTGCTCGCCCTCCTACGCGGACCTAACCGCAGAGAGCGCGGGAGAACGGTTGGCAGCGGGCACCGGCACCGCTGAACCTGTCAGCAGCCCCGGGACGCCCCCTCCTCACCAGCCTTCTGCCGAGGGCGCGGTGTCTCCGTGGCGGCCTATCGAGACGGCATCAGAACATGATGTGGCTTACAAGGCCCTCGGGATCGCGTTGGCGGCCCTTCAGCACATCCAGGGCATGGAGCCAATCACCCAGGAGATCACGCTTCCGACCGTGATGGCCCAGCACGCTGTGGACGCGCTGAAGGAGATCGAGGCTCTAGGCGCTACGTCCTGCCCGAACCCTTGTGGCGAATGTCGCGGCGTAGTGCGTGCGGGCAAGTGCGGTGTTTGCGGGTGGGAGCCCGTGCCGTGAGATGGACCCTCATCACCATCAACTTGACCCTGATAGCCGTGGCGATCGAGCTTCACCGGATCGCGGCGTTCCTGAAGGAGATCGCGCGATGAAAGACCTTCTGACCGAGATAGCCGAGTTCCTTGAGGACGAAGCCGACAACCGAGCCGCCGCCGGGTCGGAGATGTCCGACTACGAGCGTGAGCCTCGCGAGCTTGCGGAGCGACTTCGCGGGGCCATCGACCGCGCTCGCGGGGCATCGGCCAGGGCGGAGCTGGGCTGATGGCCTGGAACGCCACTCGCCGCCGCAAGCTGGCTGTCCTGCTCTCCGCCGGGCTCAGCTTCTCCCAGGCCGCCAAGCGCCTCGGCTGCTCTCGCGGCTCCGTCTGCTGGCAGACCGCTCGCCACGGCATCGGCCGCGCGCCTGATCCGAAGCTCCAGCCGAGCGGCGAGCCGCCGAAGCGGCCGAGCCACAACCGCAGAACCGATTGGAACGAGTGCCTAGTCGAGCGCTGGGCCGACCGGAGGAAAGCGGCATGACCATGCCGACGCCAGAACAGGCCGCGCGCAAGGCCGTCCGCATCGTGGAGGTCGCTCGGGCGATGCTCGTCGATCCGAACAACATGGAGAAGCGCCGCACGTACATGCAGGCGACCTTCAACATCGACTGGACTGCCGCAGCCATCGTATCGCTGGCGAGGTCGCGGTGCGGCCTTTGCCATGGGGTCGGAAACGCCCCTCCAGCGGAGAGCGGCGCCAGCAGTCCGCCGAAGGCGTGCAGGCACTCTTCTCAAGATGAACCCCAAACCAACCTGGGAGAGAAGGCTTGAACAAGCTGACGAAGGCGCAGGCCAAGATCGTGCGCGACAACCCCGCAGCGGCCCGCCTGATGAGCCGGGTGGTGGAAGGCGCCGGCGGATGCTGGCTCTGGACCGGGAGCACCAACGAGAGCGGGTATGGCCTGATCGCCTACAACGGCAAGAGCACCAAGGCGCACCGGCTCGCCTACGAGCTGTTCGGCAGTCCCATCCCAGAGGGCTTCCTCGTCTGCCACCACTGCGACGTGCCGAACTGCGTGAACCCGGCGCATCTGTTCCTGGGCACGCCGCGCGACAACATGCGCGACATGGCCCGGAAAGGGCGCGGCAAGCGGGTTATCTCCAGCGCGCAAGACCACTTCAGGGCCGGACGTGCGCCGCGGGGCGAGCAAGCCAGCGGGGCGAAGCTCACCGAGGCGCAGGTGCTTGAGATCATCGCCAAGCGCCAGGCTGGGGTCGGCACCAAGGCTCTCATGGCGGAATACGGCGTCGGTCGATACGCCATCCAGGCCATCAACCGCGGCGAAACGTGGTCCCACCTGTCCGGCCGCCAAGCCCTTCAAGGGAGGGAAGCTAATGGGCGGTGAGAAAGAACCCCCGCTGATCGCCGACGAGGGCAGCACCCCGTTCGGTTCGCCCGTGATCGACTTCGCCGAAATGCGGATCAAGTTCGGCCGCCCGCCCCAGGGGCGCATCAAGACCTGCGAGCACAAGAGTCTGATCTACTCGACGGCCGACCGCCGGGTGTGGTGCGAGGATTGCGAGCGGACCGTCGACAGCTTCGACGCCTTCAAGACGCTCGTGGACCACTTCCACGCGATGGAGCGTGCCGCAGCCGGGAAGCTTCGAGCCGCGAAAGAAGCCGTCGCCGCCGTCGTGCACAGGAAGGCCGCCAAGGTTTTCGACCGTGCTTGGAGCGGGCGCCAGATGGCCGTCTGCTGCCCTCACTGCCGGCGCGGGCTGCTCCCCGAGGATTTCGATCACGGCGGCTCCCAGGTCTCAGCCGAGATTGAGCGCGCGCGCCGAGCAAGAGCCACCCCGCAAGGAGACACCAATGGGCGGTGAAGGACGGAATAGCGCCTCCCGGGGCAGCGAGACGGGAGCCGGGGTGGAGCGATGAGCGCCTTCGAGGTCCGCACGATCAGCGACAAGGAGGCCGCGAAGCTCCTGGGCTTCCCGGTGCGCGCCATCCGGCCGCTGCTCGATCGCCACTCCCTGTGCTTGCGGCAAGGCCGCCAGCGGCGCCTTACTGAAAGCGACTTCGTTCGTCTCCAAGCTCTGCTGAGGCCGGAATGCCCGTCAAACTCTATCAGCGTCCGAGCGGGATCTACCACCTCCGCGGCACCGTCCAAGGCGTTCGTGTCGACCAGAGCGCGCGCACGTCTGACAGAAGAGAAGCTGAAGCGCTCCGCGCAAAAGTCGAAGCGGATCTCTTCAAGAGGGCGGTCTACGGCGACAAGGCCGTAGCGACCTTTGATGAGGCGGTAGAGGTCTATCTGAATGCTGGCGGCTCGCCGGACCACCTCGAGCCGATCATGGATCGGATCGGTCACCGACGCCTGTCCGAGATCAAGCAGCCGGTCATCGACAGCCTGGCCAAGGAGCTGAAGCCCAAGGCCAGCGCGGCGACACGCGTCCGTCAAATCTACACGCCCATCTTGGCGGTTATGAACGCGGCGGCGGGCGCCGGCCTGTGCGACCAGATCCGCGTGAAGAAGCCGAAGGTGGTCGGCGGACGGACGGCCTACCTCACGCCCCAGGAGGCTGAGGATTGGCTTGATGCCCTGCCCGCCCACCTACGACGCGTCGTGACCTTCTATCTCGGCACCGGCTGCCGGGCGACGGAGGGCCTTTCGCTGATCTGGCGCGACGTGACCCTAGGCGAGCGGCGCGCGGTGTTCTGGGACGATCAGACTAAGGGCGGCTATGCGCGCGGGGTCGACCTGGGCCGACGAGTGCGCGCGGAGCTACCGCAGCGGCCGAAAAAGGCGGACGCCTTCGTGTTCGCCAACTCGCGCGGCGAACCCTGGCACGCCTACGACGCGGTGAACCTGATGCTGAAGCGCATCCGTGAGCGCCGCGAGCGGCAGATTGCGGAGGGCGCGAACCTGCCACATCTGGCGCCGGCGCACTGCCACCTGTTTCGCCACACTTGGGCGACATGGGCCTACGCCTGCACCCGCGACTTGACGTACCTCATGAGCCACGGCGGCTGGAAATCAGCGTCGATGGTGATGCGCTACACGCACGTCGCGACTGACGACCTGGCAGAGGCCGTCCTGGCTGCCGGCTGGGAGTTCGGTGGGAGGGAGCTTCCCACAACTCCGAAAAGCCGCACAAAGACAAGGACTTCTCGCAGGTGACAAGCATCCTTGGTAAGGCTGAGGTCGGCAGTTCAATCCTGCCCGGCGGCACCATGTTCCCCCAGGCCTTCAAGGGCTTGGGGGAACGCCCTTCCCCACCACCACTTGGCCCCTGCAGCCGATTGCAGGGTGGAAGGCTTGAGCCCTTACGCCGCCTCAGGTTCGCCGATCAGCCAGACGTGCTCTACGTGACCGAAGCCCTTGCGGTAATCGAGGACACCGACATTCTCGAGCGTAATCTCGAAGAGGGCCATCTCAGACTGGGCGGCGTCCACCTGAACGAACGCGGCGAGCTGAGGAAACTTCCTCAAGAAGAGCATGCCGGCTCGTTCGGCCTCGCCACCGTCAAGCCGGCGGGCGCGGCCGATAGCCGACAGGCCCCGGATCTGGCTCCAGTCGGCGTATGGCAGACTGATGGTGACCGCGACGCGCGGATCCCGGGCGATGTTCTTCGCCTTCTGCGATTCGGCCGAGCAGCCGAAGAAGACGACATGGCCATCGCTTGCGTAGCTCACCGTAACGGCGTGCGGGCCGCCGCTCTCGAGCAGAGTCGCGATGGTCATATCTCGGCCCTCCATCAGCACGGCGGCCAAGTCTTCGCGGATCGTCATGGCGTCCTCCTTCTGTCGAGAACACCATGCGCAAGCCTAGGTCCGCCGCCTTGCGTCAGGTCAAACCCGCGATTCAGACGCCCCTCCCTTCTACCCGGATGATATTGGTCGTTTCGCGGGCGTCAGCTAGAAGCCTGACATGACATTCACAGCCTTCGAATCTGACATCCAGCTCGCCGCCGGCGATCTCGCCTCGGTCAGCCGCGCGGTCGTCGAGGCCCAGGCGAAGGGCGCTGCGCGGGTCCTCATCGTGAATGACGAAACCGGCGCCCAAACGGACCCGGATCTTCACGCCTCGTCGTCGGCGCACGGTCCTGAGAAGCCCTCGCGAGGCCGCCCCCGACTCGGGGTGGTGGCCCGCGAAGTCACGCTGCTTCCGCGTCACTGGGACTGGCTGTCGGAACAGCCTGGCGGAGCTTCCGCGGCCCTGCGTCGGCTGGTCGAGGAGGCGCGTCGCGCCAACGCACCGGCAGACCAGGCGCGTAGGACCCAGACCGCCGTCTATCGCGCCATGTCCGCGCTGGCGGGCGACAGGCCAGGTTTCGAGGAGGCGCTTCGCGCGCTGTACGCCGCAGACGACGCGCACTTCGACGCTCTGATCGCAGACTGGCCGCCCGACATTCGGGCCTACGTCGCGCGACTGTCCGCCATCCATCGCGCGGCGCGAATGGCTTAGCGGCGCCCGCTCCGTTCGCGCACCTCCGCCTCCAGGGCGTGCTCGGCGGCGTGCGTTTCGACAGCGAGCCGCCGAGCGGCGTCGCAGGCGACAATCTGAGCCCCGCGAAGCGCATAGCCGACCTCCAGGTCGGCCTGGGTCGGCCGGTCCGGGAGGCGATGGAGCGCACAGGGCTTAGCGGCTTCCGGCGGCGTCTGGATCTGCGGGGCAGCCGGCAAGCCCCGGCGATATGCGGCACAGCTCGTCGTCGTGATTGCGCAGGCGAGCAGCGCGATCTGCAGGCAAAGGCGCATATGCGTCCTCCGAAATCATGGCGTCTTGGGTCAGTCGTGCGACCGAGCCGGAAGCCGCGTCCCGCTGGCGGACGACGACTTCGACTCGCTGCGCGCTCTCGCGCTCGCCGGCGGCTTCCAGACTAGCGACTGCCGCCTGGGCCTGCGCGGCTTCGATCTTCGGCCGCTCGCGGGCCGCGCCCTCCAGCCGGCCTTTCCAGTAGAGGCCCAGCGCCGCTGCGAACACGATGCCGCCTGCCGTCAGGCCCGCGATCGAGCGCGGCGTCACGACCGCAGCCCCAGCTCGTAGCCGCCGCCTGGCCGTTTGGTGAGCACCTGGCGGCGCATGCGCGGATCGAACGAGACGTGCACCCACTGCCCTTCCTCGATCAGTTGGTCGAAGCGGATGTCCGAACCGACGATCGTTCGACAAACCTCGCGCGGCGGGCCGAAGCCGTAGCAGTTGAAGTCCACCGCATGCCCTGTGAGGTGGGCGGAGGTCTTGGATCCGCCCACCGCCCGGTTCAGAGCCGGCGATCGATAGCCGCTGCTGACGGTGATCACCCGATCGCCCAGCAGGCGCCGGATTTCCTCCATGCGCGCCGCCGTGGTCCTAAGCGTGCCCACCACCTCGGCCGGTGGCGTGTTGTCGAGCTCGCGGTGCTGCGTGCATGCGAGCTCCTCCAGCGCGAAATGCGCGGTGAGTTTGGTGGTCATTAGATTGTCCTGAGATGGGTCAGTCGCCGCGGCGCGCGGACGCGGCCAGCTTGGCCCAGTCGGTGACGGTGGCGCCGGCAAGGTAGAGGGTGGCCATGATCACATTGGCCCCGATCAGGGCCAGGCCAAGCCACTTCAGTGCGGCTGCATCGTCGAGCCGCCACACGATCACCGTGAGCCCGACGCTGTTCAGCACCGTCGTGGCGTAGGTGTAGATCCGCCGCCAGAGCCAGCGGACCTCAATCGGCGGCGACATGGCGCACCTGTTGCAGCGTACCGGCGCCAGTGGCTTCGAGCCGGTCGAGGCGCGCGGCGTTGACGCTCCAAACCTGCGCCAGCGCCCAGGCCAGCAACGCGACGACCAAGGCCCAGGACCGGCTCTTCAGCCCCTCCACCGCGCGAAGCGTGGACGCTGCGGCGGCTTTGATTTCGCCGAGCCGTTCCTCGCAGCGAGCTTCATGATCGGTCAGCCGCTGCTCCAGGGCCGCGAGACGTTCGGCTTGGGTGGTCATCACGACCAACCCGCGCTTGCGCTTAGGCTCATGCCCTTCGTCTTTTGCGTGCTCGCGGAATGCTCGGCCTCATTGGTCTGCTCGCCCGCGAACAGGCCAAGCGGGAGGCCGCCAAGCATCGCCACCAGCTGTTGCGTGCTCGTCACGGGCGCCAGTCGCTGCTCCTGGTCGATACCGCGCAGCGTCTCGCCGAGCCCCGCTTGAGCGGCGATGTTCGCCCGTTGGTTTGCTTCGTTATCATTGCCGAGGCTGGCGAGTTGCTGAGCGGCGCGGAGCCGCTGATCCTGCCCAGCCATGTACTGGCCGACACGCTGGTTCCAGTCTTGTTGAGTCAGTTGCGCATTGAGGCTGGCGGCCTGCTGTCGCCGATTTGCATCCTCGCTGGAAAGGGACGCGCCGCGCGTGAACGCCTGATCGAGCAAGGTCGCGCTCGTGTTCGCCCGCCCCCGAGCGAGGGCGTCCTCGGTCATGGATTTCGTAAGCGCCGCCCCCGAACCACCGAAGGCGCCGGAACCTGCGAGATCGAGGTCCTGTTGCGCGCGAGTTTGTCCGGCGCTGTAGTCGAAATCGGCCAAGGCCGAATCCACGACATTCTTGGTGTACGGGCTCATGTACGCCTGCAGGTTGTCGAGCAGGCTCTCGCCTCGCACAGACGTTGCTGGCGCTTGCATGTAGTTGTCGAGCCAGCTCGAGCTTGCCACGCCGCGGGTGGCCTCGACTGCGCCTTCGTAGTTCCACGGTTGCCCGCCCAGGCTCTGTACGGCGTTCGCAGCTTGAGACTGCAGGCCATGCGCTGGCGCCACCATGTTCACGGGATCGAGGGACATCAGTCCCCCCACCCGTCCCGCGACGCCTTGCGTTAGGTTCGACGCCCACTCGGGAATGATCGGCGTGCGTGTGGCGTTCGCCGTCCGGTCGGACGTCGAGCTCGACTTTGACTTGCTCGCACCAAGACCCAGACTAAAACCCATTGAGTTCGCCCTTTGTTCTAAAAATTCGCGAGTTTCATCGCCCGCCGCACGCGGCGACGTCGAACATCGGCTTCCCGATCCGACATCCTGTCGGCGCGCTCTCGCCTGAGAAGCGCACCCGGAACAGGCGCCCGCTCATGAGGAGGTCCGTCTTCGCGTCGCCCGGCGTCATTGCGGCCGGAAGCGACGTCTCGGCGCCATCCTGCGGGCTGAACCGCGCGGACAGCGCCACCGACACCGGCCCGGCCTGATCCTTGAAGTCCGGCCAGAGTTCTCGGACGAGCAGCGTCCGCTCCGGATCCAGCGCACTGTCGGCGCTCTCGATGAACCAGGCGAACTTGCCGCCGTCCGCCGAGCGTCCCTTCTCATGGAGATAGACGCTGCCGTCGAAGGTCACCCCGATCGGATAGGCGGAGGGCCCAGCGTCGACAAAGGCCGTGCGGGCCATGACCCCCTTGTGCCAGGCGCCCGCGTCCGGCCCGCTCAGGGCGACGGCGATGTAGCGGCTGTTCTCATAGCCGTCGCGGCGGTCCGGATAGTCGAACCGCACCTCCGAGAATTCGGAGTTCGACGACGCCACCACCTTGTCGCCCTGACTTGCCGCCAGTTCCTCGGCGAAGTCGCGCCGGATGGGACACGGGATCGGCTCGGGCTGTCCGCCAAGGGCATAGCGATAGAACTGCCGATCGGGGCTCACCCAGAACGCCTGCTGCCCCACGATAACCGCGGCGTTCGGCCCGATCAGCCCGCAGTTCCGCCCCACCCGGTCGAACCGCCAGGGCTGATTGAGCGCGCCGACGAAGCTGCCGAGGAAAAGCGCGTCGCTGGTCCACACCAGCATGTAGGGACCGCACATGCGTCCAGAGACGATCCGCCCCCCGCCGGTCAGGATGTACTCCCGGGATGTCGAACCCGAGGCGCTCGTGCTCCACTGCGTGTTGTTGCGGATCGACGAGTGGCGGATGCACAACGGATTGAAGGTGCCGGAGACCTCCTCGTTGCAGCCCAGGGCGAACACCTGATAGCCGCCGTTCAGCGGCGCGACCAGCATGTGGGTGACGTTCGCCGGCGCATTGGCCAACGCCTGCGCCTTCGCCGACGTGTTGTTCGTCCAGGCGAAGATCGTCTGGCCGCGCGGCGACGCCAGCAGCTGCTGCCCCCAGGCGCCGAACGACCAGGTCAGCGGGAAATAGTCCATGGCCGAGGCCAGCCCATAGCCGCCCATGCCGAACCCGCCGGTGCCGTAACCGGCGGAGCCGGCGCCATCGATGGCGCCCGGCGTGAATCCGCTCGCGGGCGTGATGTCGAACATCTCGCCGCCGCGCCAAAGCTGCAGCTTGGAGTGCGTGCCGAACCCGATGTTCAGCGTCCCGGCGTTGTCGGTCCACGGAAACACCGCCCGGCAAACGCCCGTTAGCTTCTGCTGCGTAAGGCTCTCCCAGCCGCCGATCGTCTGCGGAAGGCCCAGGCGGAACCGAACGTTCGATCCATCCGCCCAGCGCCCCGCGCCGGCAAAGCTGGTGTCATCGCCGAACAGCCCGGGAGGCGGTTCGAGGGGAATGCGCATGAGTTGTCCTGTGGTAGAGAGGGGCATGGGGTCTGATGGGGCGAACGAGATCGATGCGCGATGGAACCTCGCGCTGTCCCTACTCGCGCAAGGCCGAGCAGAGGGATGGGCGGCGTACGAGGCGCGCCTGATCCACCCTTCGCTGCCGAAACGCGCTCCACCTTTGCCCGTGTGGTCGGGCGAGCCTCTCGTCGGGCGGAGGCTAGTCGTTTGGCCTGAGCAAGGACTTGGCGATCAGATAATGGCTACACGATTTGTGCCGATGTTGCCCGGCGTAACTCCGCTGTTCTGCTCTCCGCCCCTGGTGCGTCTATTCCAAGCGATGGGCCTGGACGCCCGCACTACGATGGGCGCAGCTTTGGAAGCAGACATGGTCGCGGTGCCATGTATGTCACTACCTCTTCGCTTGCGGATTGATCCGCTTCACCCCCCGCCGCCACTTAATGTCGCCGTAACGCCTCGAGGGCTTGGCCGCGTGGGCGTGATGTGTACCGGGAATCCCGCGCACGGCAACGACAGCAACCGCTCGCTGCCAGCTACAGCAGCTCGCCGTCTGCTCGACATCAGGGGTGCCATCAACCTCGCACCCGAAGTGAGCGGCGCATCGGACTTCCTCGACACAGCTGAAATCGTCGCCGGCTTGGATTGCGTCATTACCGTGGACACGTCCGTCGCTCACCTCGCCGGCACGATCGGAAAGCCGACATTCGTCCTTCTGCCCTCTGTCGGTGTGGACTGGCGTTGGATGCGAGGCCGATCAGATAGCCCCTGGTATCCGAGCGTAACGCTGGTGAGGCAAGCTGAGGGAGAGTCGTGGAACAGCGTATTGGATCGAGCAATCGCGCTCGCGGAGGCGGCTACCGGAACACTCGATTGACTATTACGAGACCATCGGCTCCGTAGGTCGTACGCAGATCACCGGAGCCGCCGCCCGGCGCGCCCCCTTTCCCTCCAATCGTCGCCTCCGGCTGCCCGCCGACGTAAATGTTGCCATAGCGGCTTGTGTAGTTTGGGGCCGCAACCGGGTTGGTAGTGCCCGCATTGCCGGAAATGCCTACGTCATAGACGCCGCTCGGACTAGGTGGGGGCCCTGACGTTGCGCTAGTCGCCGTCATTGCCGTTCCATCCGGCCATGTTACCACCGTGTTGGTGTTTACGCCGGCCGAGCTTCCGCCGGTCCCGATGTTTGCAGTCGCGCGTCCTACGGCAATGCTGATCGATTGCCCCTTTGCCAGATAGATGACTCGAAGGGCGAACGCTCCAGACGACGTAGCTCCATCAATGGAGACCGTACCCGTTCCCCAGGCAGCCACCTCATACCACCCGGCTTCTGGAGCAGCGAACGCCTGAACTGATGGACTGGCAGGGAAAACGCGCGACACGGGACGGGGGGGTGCCCCGCGCCGCCCAGCAAGCCCCTGCCCAACAAGTCCCCTAAGACCTTGCCCCATCAGTAATCCGCCCATTCGGCGATGAAGTGGTAGTTCTTGGTGATGCCGGTCGCGACGTAGATCCGCTCGTTCGCTTGCAGGAGCATCGGATTGTCGTCTGAGAAGCCGAAGTCGACGATCGCCGGGCCATCGGCTCCGCTCACCGTGTCCGAACCGCCGGTCGCCGCCGCGCACAGGTACTTCGTCGTGCCGCTGTCAGTGGAGCGATACGCCTGCAGGAAGTTCGCCGTAACGGTTTCGAGCGGGATCGCTTGAAGCTTCGTGAGGCGCCCGCCGCTCGCGCCGGCGGAGACAAGCAGGACGGTATTGGTCGGTGTGGTGCCGAACGTTGTGTTCGCGGTGCTCACGGCCGCGGCCGCAGACCGCGGCGTCTGCGGCGTGATGATGCTGTTCGGGGTAACGGGCATTGCTGATCTCCTAGAGGGCGACGGCGAGCGCCACCTGCACGCCCAGGATCTTCTGGGCGTAGTCGGTTAGGTCGGTGCTGTTGATTGAGGCCCAGCTCGCGGTGCTGCCGTTCGTCTTCACGAACTTGCCCGCGTTGCCGGTCTGGGCCGGAAGGCTGCCGGCGTTGTAGGTCCAGGCGACGCCCTCAACCCACTGCTTGATCGAAGAGCCGCCGTAGCCCGGGGTCTTCACCTGTCCGCCGTCGGTAGCGATCCAGACGATGTCGCCGGGGTCGATCGTCACGTTCGCGCCGCCCCCCGTCGTGAGCGTCACCGGACCGGCGCAGGCGTTCCACACCAGGTAGCTCTTGCTGACCGGGGGGATGGTGACCGTGAAGGGGCCCGCTCCCCCCGTGAACTTGAGCATTGCGGCGCGCGCTTCATCGTCACCCGCGTTGGCGGTGGTGAGCGCGGCATCGCCGGTTAGGGGCTTGGTCAGCCATCCCGCCACCGCGTAGTCGGCATGGGCGAGCGTGGCGTTCAGCTTCTCGCCCCAGAGGTTGATGTTTTCGCCCGTGAACTGCAGCTCGAAGCGCAGCGATGGCGACCAGGAGGAAGGCATCAGACGATCACGGCTCCCGTATCTTGGCGGATCCAGTGCACCCCGTCCGAATGGGCGAGGATGTTGAGGTCGGTGACGAGCACCAGGCTTTGCGGATAGGCGGCCGCCGACGGCAGACCGGTCTGGCTGGTGGCGAAGAGCGCCGTCGGGGCGCCGGGCGCCTGCAGCGCGAAAATGGCGTCGTGAAAGCTCTTCAGGACCGCCCGCACGCCTTCCGGCAGTCCAGGGCCGATGGGCAGCAGCATCAGGCCCGCTCCACCAGGAGCGCCGGCAGCTCGGTCGCGAGCGTGCTCTTCGCCAATCGCCGCCCATCCCTTGCGTTGGCTTCCGCGATCGCCCGCTCCAGCCGCGCCTCGTAGGAGTTCGACAGCTCCAGGTCCCGCAGGAACGGCGCCGCCTCGCATAGGGTCGCGAACAGATAGATGTCCGGGGCTTCCGCGATCAGCGCGTTCACGGGCGCGACGTCCGACAGCGAAAATCGCTGCCGCATCCGCAGGATGACGCGATATGGGCGGTCGCACGGCCGCTCGAACGCCAGTCCCTCGCCGTCGACGCCGCAGAGCTGCGGACGTCCCGGTTCTTCCAAGGCGTCGATGATGGCCGGGTCCACCAGACGCAGCGGGTGACGAGCGCCGTCGACCTCGAGCCACACGGCCAAGGGCTCGACGAAGCCCGCGGGCAGCGCGACCACGCGGTCGCCGGGTCCCACGTCGGCCGATTGCTCGACCTCGCCCAGCCGCAGCCGCAGCACGCGGTTCAGCCGGATTTCCGCCAGGGCGATGAATTCCAGAATCCGTGCGGTCAGGTCGCTCCGCACGAGCCAGGCCGCCGCTGCGGCTTGCAGCTCGGCATAGTTGGTGATGGCCATGATGGTTCCGTTCTCAGGCGGCGGTGATCAAGGCGATCTCGGCGTCCGTACACCCGATCGCCGCGAGCGAGTTCAGGAGGCCCGGATCGTCCGCGTAGACCGAGGGCCAATCAGGCGAGAACCACTTCGACTGCAGCTCGAAGTTGGCCTCAAACAGGGCCTCGACCTCGGGCTGCTTGCCGAGGCCGAACACCCGAGCCATGACGGCCGACTTGGGTAGCGTCGGTCGCGCCGGAGCCGGCGGGTTCCTCAGGGCGTCGAGTTGCGCCTGCAGAGTTCTGACCTGTTCAGCCTGCGCCTCGAGGTTCGCCTCCCTCTGCGTCAGCGCAGCGCTCTTCTCCTCCAAGGCGGCGGTCAGCGCTTCGATCTCGGACGCCCGTTCGGCCGCCATCGCCGCAGCCGCGTCGCGTTCGCCCACCAATTCGGGAAGGATCTGGCCGACCACGCCAGCGACCCCCTCGACGTCGACGATGGGCTTGGGCTCCGAGGTTCGGGACACCTGGACGACGTCGCCGTCCCAGACCTCCTCGACCTCGATGTAGTGAGCCGCCCACTTTCCGCCCGGACCGAACCGCACCAGCAGTTCGTAGGGGCGCCTTTCTGTTGCGATAGCCAAGCTTGGGTTCTCCTAGACGTAGAGCCAGTTGGCGCCGTTGGAGCGCACGAGGGCGCTGGTTGAGCCTCCGCCCGTTGCGGTCGCGCCACGCGTGTTCGAGGTCGCGTCAGAAACGTTCGCGAGGGCGCCGGCGCCGGCCACCGAGGCGGACGGCAGGGTGGCCACGGTGAACATGCCGGGCTTCACATAACTGCCCGAGTTCACCGGCCCGACCGCGTCGACGCCGGCGGCGGCGGAGAACACCACCCTCCCCGTTCCCCGGATGATCTGAAGGGGCTGGCTGACGAAGGCCCCGGCGTCATTGTAGAGGTTGATGAAGAAGTTCGAGCCGGCGTTGGAGCCCTCGGCGGCGTTGTCGAGACCCATCACGAAGCGGTTCAGGCCTGCCGTTGTGAAGGCGAACAGCCGGAAGGTGCCGGCGGCGCCGGCCAGGGTGTATCCTGGGGCGGTCATCCCTGAGGTGATCGTGAGCGCCCCGCCCGTCGTCACCGCCATGAAGTCAGCGCTGCCGTTGTAGAAATTCAGGCTCGTGCCCGTTGGGTTGTACACCACAATGTTGGAGCCCGAACCGCTACGGGGCGCGGCGATGATGCCGCCACCTGCTCCGGTCAGGACCAGGCTCGTGTTGATGACGACTTGCCCGGTCGAGCGGCTGATCTGAAGGGGAGTATCGATATAGGCGCCAGCGTCAGTGTAGCGCGCCACGCCCCAGGTCGTACCAACATTGCCACCCGTTTCGAACGAGCCGTCGGCTCCGATGTACCATCGCATCGACCCGCCAGTGCCGAGGGCGAGACCCTTCGAGAAGCCGGCCGCTCGATCGACGAACGGTTCCGAGCTGAAGGTCTTCACACCGGCTATGGTCTGGTTGCCGGTCAGCTTAACGACAGCGTCGTCGGCCGCCGCGCCGAGCGCCAGGCGCGCCGCGGATCCGGTCGTCGCGCCCGTGCCGCCGTTGGCCAACGAGAGCGGGCCGCCCGACCAATCGCCGTCGTCCACCGTGTCCTTCGTCGCGAGCTGCCCAAGGGTCTCCCCCACGAGGCCGCTAATCGCCGCTGGAGTGGTCCGCCGCGTGACGCCGTTCTGCACGACAGCCACCATCTCCCCGCCGCTCAGCGGAGCGGCGGCTGGAAGTTCACTGATCCTCGGCATGTCAGCTCCAGGTCTTCGGGCTCGGGCCGGTCGGCGTCCACGCGCGCTTGGTGCGCTCAGCGCTGATCGCCTCGCCGCTGGCGAGGACCAGCGGCTGGCCGTCTTCCGTCAGGATGTCGTCGTCGTCCCGCCATTGCTCGGCCGCGGGCGTGGCCGGGGTCCAGGGCATGCCGCTAGACCGCATCCACCGTCGGGTGGCTCGCCATCGTCATCTGTTATGTCCAAAGAAAAGGCCGCCCGGAGGCGGCTAATGGAAGAGGCTGTCAGCCGCCGAACGGTGGCGTGATCGTGCTTTCGCCTTCGATACTCAAGCGCTGTCCGCCCCGGATCTCCAGCTCGGTGAAAGCATCGCCACCAGAAACATAAGCGCCGCCTGACGCGATCTCATGACCATCCTGGGCCAATACGCGGAGCCTGGGGCCGCTTTCCCCCAGCAGCGTCCTGAGGACCAGATCGTCACACGGGCCGACGCAGATCTGTTCGGCCTCCAGACCCCGACCATCAGCGAGCACGAGGCGGGCGGCGCCGTGACGGTCCAGATCGGCGCCATTCGCCGTCACTTGGAAATTGGCCTGCAGGGTCAGGAGGCTCGGAGCGCCCCAGGCGACGACTGCGGCCGACCCGGCGAAGCCGAAGAAGACGCCCAGGACGGCGGCGCGGTGTAGCAGGAGGCGAGCGATCATTGAGCGCCGCGCCGGATCTGAAGCGTGTCGCAGGCTCCGCGGCAGGCGAGTTGCGCCGCCAGCCGGCCTTGCTTGAACTCGACCCTGCGTCCGCCCCCGTCCTGCTGGAAAGTTCGACGACTTTCGGACGCCCTCTCAGAGCGCCAGCTATCGACAGCTGTCACGCTGACCAGCAGCGCGGCGAAAGCCGCCCCGCCGGCTAAAAGCCCAGCCAAGAACTTCACGATCCACATGAGGCGGCCCCCCGCGAACGTTTGCAGAACAACAGCAGCGCCGTCAACTCAGCGCTGCGGAGCGCCTTGCGGATACGCCGTCCCCACGCCGGCTGGGCCCCTGACGTTCAGCTGAAGTCTCCTAGGGTCGATCGGCCTGCCTTCGAGCGCCGCGCGCCGGCCTTCCGCATTGTTGCGCAGGTCCATCAGCTCTTCGTCCCGAGGCTGATTCCTTAATCGCCCCTCAAGCTCGTGCGCCCCTCCGACCAGGAACGCGGTGATCGGATCGATCTCGGACGTCATGCGCTGCGACCAGCGTGCATGCCGCATCGCGTCGAGTTCGTCGTTGTGGGGATCGCCCGCGCGGCGTTGCCGCGCGTGAGCGAGCTTGGCCGGCACGTTCCAGAACTGCTGGTGAGCAGGTCGTCTCGGCCCGTTGGCCAGATTGACGTGGTCTTCTAGGGTCATCCGCGGCATGCGGATGTCGAACTTCGTGTCACTGATGGCCATCGATGCCTTCCTTGAAGGCAGGATGCAGGCGGCCCCGCCACGATTGAGCGGGGCCGCCCGCGGCTAGCGGCGGAGGGGGACCGCTAGTTGTTCGCCAAGCGGCAGGCGAGCTGCGGCCGGAGCGTCTTGAAGCCGTAGAGGACGTCCAGGCGGCACGGGAACTTGTCCGAGTTGATGTCGTACTGGCGCACGATCCGCATCGAGATCCCGTCGAACACCTCACGGCTCGCGAAGTCGACGCCGCGCGGCATCACCATGTCGGCCGTGGCGAATGCGAAGGCGCCCTTCTGGTAGGCCATGGAGATGCCGTGGGCCGCGCCGGCGCCGCCGGCGAAGGTGATGGCCCCGCCCGCGGCCGGCGAGCCGGTCACGTTCTGCGCCGCGCCCGTGGTCACGATGGCCGGGCTGATCTGGATCGTGCCGGCGCCGCCCGCGAAGTCCTGCGTCACCACGAACTGCTGCGGAATGCCCGTCGACTGCTTGGTCTCGGGGTGCACGCGGTTCACGCCGGCGATCGTGAAGACATCGCCGGCCTTCACCGCGCCGGTGCCGGTGTTCACCGCCAGGCTCGAGCCGGTCTGGCCCGCGCCGTTGACGAGATAGCCGTTGCCCGCGCCGCGCACGTGCGCCGGCCACAGGGTGTTCTCCATGAAGTCGAACCCGGCGGTGCGCCCCATGAAGCCTTCGCGGTTCTGCTTGCTGATCGTGGCCTTGTCGTTGAACAGACCCTTCAGCGCGTCGACGAGGTCGACGTTGTCCTGGGTGTTCAGGTTGCAGGTCCGGGCGTTCAGCGGAGCCAGGTTGTCCACCAGGGTCTTCCGGGCCTGCAGCACCTTGGCGAAGCTGGCCGGCTGACCGGTGTTGGTCACCTGATTGTAGACGTCCTTGTACATGCTCATGGCGTCGGCCTCGATGTTGGCCGCCAGCACGCTCATGGCGGGCTCGATCACCCGCTCGGAAAAGTCGTCCAGGCTCATGGTCAGATCGACGCTGGTGAAGTTCAGGTCGACGCCCTTCTGGGTCTGCACCTTCAGGTCCACCGAGCTCTCGGTGGTGTCCTGGGCGGCCAGCGCGGCCCCCGTGCGGACCGTGTACTGGTTGGGCAGGCGCACCTTCAGAGTGTCGCCCACCTTGGCGCCCTGGCGGGCGAAGCTGTCGTCGTATTCGCGCGTGATCGTGCCCACGAAGTTGAGCTTCTGGTGCAGCACGCGCAGCGCCTCCCGCGTCACCGCGGTGGCGGTCAGGATGGAATTGGCCATCGTTGTCCTTTGATGATGTTGACGTGGAGCCGCGCGAAGGCGTCCGAGGCGCGAGGTGCGCGTGTTCGGAGGCGGCCGAGCCGGCGGCGGGTTGAAACGGCCTGGACGAGTGCTCCCGGCGATGGCGCGAAGCGCGCGTCCGGGAGGGCCTAGGCCGTCAGGATTTCAGAGGGGCTGATGATCTCCGGTGTTCCGGAGATTGCCCGGAGGGCTCCCGGAAGCGGAGCGTTGCGGTCAACAGAGGAAGCCTGTAGGTTCGGGAACAAACTACGAACCGAGGTGATAGATTGCGCCGGTACCGGATCGCCATCGCCGTCGCTGCGATGTCCGCCATCGCCGCAGGCGTTCTGCGCCTGATGGGTTCGGACGCCGCGCTGAAAGCGGCCATCGTTATGACGCTGGGATTGCTCGCCGGACTGGTCCAGGTCCTTGTCACCCGGCCCGAGCAGCGCTCGGACAACGATGCGGTCTGGGCCCTCGAGGTCAATCCGCACGCGGCGCCGGCGCTCATCATGCTCTTGGCCGGCCTCATCGTAGCAGGCGCGTTCACGATGGAGCGGCCTTGGACGACCAATCCCGTCTTCTGGTACGGCATGTTGCTGCTGGCGGCGGCTCAATGCATCTGGCTCCTTCGCCTCGCCACCCTGCCGCTCCGGCGCAATCGCCGCGCATTACGGCTCTTGGCCATCACGCTTGTCGCCGCGCCGACCGCTCCGTATGCGCTCGTGTTTCTGGGCGGCGTGCAACAGTACGGTGCGGCCGGCTTGATGGCTTGGCCCGTGGCCCTTCCCGCTCTCATCGTCCTGCCGTTCATTGTGATGGCTTATGGCGGGGCGCTGACCGGGAGCGACGTCAAGCGAAACGTCGACGTGCGTCCGGCGGCCAAGAGCAAGTAGTAGGATAGCCATGGCACGTTACCTCGCGCCTTCGGTCCTCCTGTCGCTCGGCCTGGTTCTTTGGGCCGCTCAGGAGCAGCTGCCGTGGCCCAACGTCCCGTTTGCCGCCATGCTCGTCTATGCGGTCGGGGCGGTCTGGTGGGCTATCGTCGCGGCTGGCGCCCCGCCCCCGTTTCTGAGGCACGCGCTCGCCGCTTGGGTCCCGGCGCTTCCCTTGGCGTTCGCGTTTATCTGGATTCAGCTCAAGACTGGCTTCGACGGGCCTGGCGCGCTCATGACGCTTGTCCTGCTCCCCCTGCTGGTAGTTGTCCTCCTCTCCTGCATCCTGGCCAGCATGACGCTGGGGCTGCGCAAGGCGTAGCTGGCCCTCCAGGCTAGCTTGCCGAGGGCGCTGATTGCTTCCGAGGCCCAAGCCCTCCGACTAGTACTCGCGTCGGGGTGCGACGCCGCGGCGAGGCAGCCTCGCTTCGATCGGCGTCTCCCAGCCGGGTGTCCGCTCGTCACCGACCCGGATGCCGAACTGGGCTTCCGTTCCGTCGGCGACCACGCCGTTCGAGTTTGAATAGAAGACCCGATAGGGCGCTCCGGACCGTTCGATCCGCTCCCCCTCAGCTTGCGCCGGCCCTATCGCCGTCCGCGCGGTCACGCCCGGCAGGTCTGTGCGGTACAGCACCCGCCCGCCCTTTCCATAGTCCGGACTTTCCCGCGCAGGCGTCAGTTGAGCATGGACGCCGTGCAACGATGGGCCGCCCCGATAGATGTACTGCTCCCGACCGTCGTCATACTCGGTGTACATGTGCTCGTCCCTGCCTGGCCACGGCGTGTCGTAGGCGCGCACGGTTACGCGGGTGCCTGGCCTCTTCGGCGCATCCGCCAGCGCGATGTGCTCGTCGATCGTCATGGGGCGGAACGCCTTCGGATCTCCTGTCTTCGCCCGGAATGGGTTCGTCGCAGGATCGGAAGGTCTCAAGGGGGTGCTGGCGGCGGAGAAGCGGTCCACATCGTCCCAGGACATCGTCTTGTTCGATCGACCCGCCATCAACGCCCCCTCGCCGTCTGTTCGTTGCGCCGGGCCATCCACTCCTTGGTCCCCAGCTCGTCGCGCACGCCGCCACCGCCGGCGGCCGCGCCCGTCACCCGCACCGCTGGCCGGATCGCCTGGGCGCGTGTGGCGGCGTCCTGCTGCGACGCCTGATCGGCGCGCCACGCCTTGTGCAGGAGCTTCCACAGCCGCGCGTCGGCGGCCTCGGACAGCTCCTCCAGCGTCACGCCAAAGGCCTGGGCATATTCAACGAGCTTCGCCGCCGTCTCGGGCGACCAGCCCTCGATCTCCTGCGACAGCGTCCGCCCGGTCTCGGCCATGCGCTCGGCCGCCGCCCGCGCCCGCTCCAGCTCGGCGCGCGACCTCCCGTGCGACACCGCCTCGGCGAGCCGCTCGCGCGTCTGCGCCAGGTCTTCGAACTTCCCCCAGAGACGCCGCGCGCCCTGCGGGTCCCGCGCTTCGTACGCCTGCCAATCCACGTCCTGGAACTCCGCCAGATAGTAGTCGAGGACGGTGAGCCGCTGTTCGTCCTCGCTGGTGGCCGCGCCGCCGCCGCGCGCCAGCGCCTGCCGCTCGGCCTCCAGGGCCCGGCGCTGCTCGGCTAGCTCCTGGGTCTTGCGGGTATAGTCCGCTTGCCGAAGGAACGACCCCTTCAGCGCACCCGGCAGCACGTGAACCTGCCCGTCCAATTCGAGCTCGAACAGGTCTTCGTCTTCCGGCGCAGCCTCCTCGGTCAGGCCAGCCTTATCCGCCTGTAGGGCGAGTTCTTCCGCGCGCGCGAGCTCGTCGCCCGCCGCGATGGGGTCTTGGTCTTCCATGCTTGTCCTTAGGGGTTAGCGCCCGAGGGCGCGGTAATAGTCGTCGCCGCGCCAGTAAGGAGCGGCCGCGCGGGCGGCGGTCTCAGCGATCCTTCGTTGGCGCACCTTGACCCAGTCCTTGGCGGCGCCGGCCCCGCTGCGCAGCGCGCGCTCCACGTCATCAGCGTATTCGTCGTAAAGGTACTCGGCCGCCTCCTGGCCGGCGACCGAGCCGACGCCGGCGCCGATCGGCCCACCCGCAGCCCCGCCTGCCATGCCAACCAGCCCGCCGCCGATCAAGCCGGCGAGGGCTCGGCCCTTGTCTTCGGCCGCGAAGAGTTGGGCGCCGTTGTAGACAATGCCGGGCGCGCCGACAGCGCCTTTGGCCACCGACCGGGTGATCCGAGGCGCTTCCTTCGGAAGCTTGTTGAGGAGCTGGTCCTTCACGAAGCTCCGCTGAGCCTCGAACGTACCGTCGGCCACCATCTTCGCGCGCTCCTCGCGCTGCTTTGACGTCATCGGAATCCTTCCTGTTGCGGCCGAAGGCCACGCTGGTAGTGTTCAGAACACATGAAGAACGATCCTCCGCCCGCCGACGACCCGCTGAACCGACCTTTGGACCCGATCGCGCCGATCCCGGGGGTAGACGTCGATGTGCAGGCGGAGGCGAACGCGCGCATCATCGGGGCGCGAATTCCCAGGCCGCATCAGCCGAACTCCGGTTGGGAGCAGACCCGCATCGTCTCCGAAGGCGCCTTCTCGTTGGGCGATCCGGTGAACAGGGCGGCCAGCCGCACTTGGATCAACATCAGCGGTGCGATCGGCGCCGCGGGCATCGTGTCGGCGATGTTCTATCCCGTAGGCATCGTTCGCAGCGGCTGGATCCCAATGATCTGGGGCATGCTCGCGTTGAACATCCTTCTCTTGCCAGTCGTCGAGCGCATCGATGGCTACGAGTACGACGACGTCTGGCGACGACGCGCGGCGAACGCGCTCGCCACGGCGCCGCTCACGGCTGTCTTGTCCTGGTGGGGGCCGATGACGACGCCTGCTGTATTCGCCGCGGCCTTTCCGGTGCTGTTTGTGATGAGCATCTTGCAGTTCATCCTGGCTCTGAAGCGGCACGTCCGCCCTGCCACGCGGCGTCGCTTGATCAAGGCGGCGACAATCGTCTGGGGCCTCGCAGGCGCGGCGGCCGTCGCCAAACTCGTCGTCATGTTCCACGGTGGCGGTGTGGATCAGATCCCGGCGATTGTTCCCTTGGCGATCGCTCTCCTCTGCCTCGCCCAAGCCATCAGAACCGCCCAGGCTCCACAGCCCGCCGCCGCGACCTAGCCTCGCTGCTGCGCCTGGTTGCGGGCGTCGTTGATGCGTTTCGTCTCTGCGATCTTGCGACGGTTCTCGATCTCGTCAGGCGTCAGTAGGTCCTCGACGGCGTCGCAGAGGTGACCGCCGGCCCAGCTTCCGGCGGCGGCGCCGACCGTGCCGGTGACCGGCGCGGCGATGCCGCCACCCAGGCCCGCGCCGATCGCGCCGCCGACCAGTCCGCCTGCAGCCTCGGCCAGCGCCCGCGGCTTGTTCTTCGCAGTCGCCACATTCGCAACGCTCAGTACGATGCCGCCGGCGCCGCCGATCGGGCCAGGCAAGCGCCAGCGGCCACTTACGAGGTGGCGGACCCTCGGAGCGGCGCGCAGGCCTTTCTGGACCTGAGGCAGGTTGTAGATGTTCTCGACCGCAGAGACGGCGCTCTCGCCGATCTGCTTGCCCATTGCGTCTCGTTGTCTTTGGTCCATCTCAAGCCCTCTTGTCGCCGGCTTCGTTGCAGGGCTATGGGAACGTATGCCGAACGCGCTTGAGCCGCATGATTATGACCGAGGCTTTCCCGGCATCCTGCGGCGCCTCACAGGGCGCTTCGGCTACCTCGGGATCGCCATGTATCTCTTCAACTTCGTCTGGGGGGATCCGGAGCTGTGGCCGTATGCGCTGGGCTGCTTCGCCGCAGGCTATCTGGCGCTCATCTGGAGCTCGCTCATCGGCGAGGATCACGAGCGGTTTCGACAGGGCGACTTCTGGCGCTGCGCTGGCCTTTTCAGCTTAAGCCTCGCGCCTTGGCTGCTCTTCATCCCATTCTGGAGCCTGCTGACTACGATCCCGGGGCTTATCGTGATCACGGCGACGATCATGGTCTCAGGTTGCGTCGCGACGTGGCTCGTATTTTCTGGGAAGCGCCTGCGGACGACGAACGCCCGAGTTCAGGTGCTGAAAGCGGCGGCGATGTTTTGGTGTGTAGTCGCGGTCGTGCTTGGAGGACTATGGCCCCTCGTCGCCCCCGCCGGCGGCTGGCAGGTGGCAAGTTTGGCCGTTGGCGTTACGTCGGCCCTGTTCAGCTTCTGGCTCGCCCGCCGGTTTTGGACCCAGCCGCCCGAGCCATACCGCCATCGGATCGACTTCAACTCCGTATCGCCTTCAGCCGATTAGTCTCGGCCTCGAAGGCCTCGATCTCAAGCTTCCGCGCCTCGTGCGCCCGGTCGCGTTTCAGCGCCTCCACCTCGGCCTTCGCGGCGGCCAGCGCCTGGACCAGCTTGCCCATCTGCTGCTTGGCCTGCTCGATCTCGGGCGAGGCGCCTTTCACCTGCGGCGGTAGCAGCGCGCCCAGTCGCTGAGCGATCTCGTCGGCGCCCGGCCAGTCCAGGTTCTTCGCCAGCAGGTCGCCGATCAGCGGCGCAGCGGCCGGATAGGCGCGCATCAGCTCCATCATCTGCGTCGCGGCCTCTTCCCGGCGACTCGTGAAGCTCGGCCCCGAGCGCACCGTCAGGTCGTACTTGCCCGCGGTCAGGTCGTAGATCTTGCCGATCTTCTTCAGCTGCTCGCCCGCCTGCGGGCCCGGCGCGACGCCCACGCTCTTCGGGGCTCCGTCCGGTCCCAGCACCCGCACCACCCGTGGCGTCGCATACACCTTGGGGATCAGGTCCAGCATGATCCGCCCGGCGTGCCGGATCGCGCGGCTCAGGTTGTCGATGTAGTGGAAGGTGGAGACGTCCCCTTCCCTCTGCCGGGCCATGATCGCCCGCCCGCTGGTCTCGTTCGACCGCGCGCCCAGGCTCGCGTCGTACAGGCCCATGATCGACTTCATGTCGTCCGAGGCGTTCATCGCCTCCTGCAGCGCGCCGGCCGGCACGCCGGCGAACGGCTGCCGCATCGGCGGCTCGGGCCCGTCGTATTCGATGTAGGCGTGACTCTGGACGTTGGCCGTCGCCCACTTGGCGCTGTCGGTCTCGAACGCCCCCTTCCGGCCGATGAACGGCGCCTTGGGCGCCAGAGCCACCAGCTCGGTGGACGTGGTGCGCCAGTAGTTGAACATCCGCTGCGGGTCCTTGGCGTCGCGGACCAGGCTGCGCAGGTGGCGCTTGCCCTCCACCATCAGCTCCTCGCCATAGACGGGGACCAGAGGGATGAACTTCCCCGCCCACTCGACCGTCTCCAGCACCTCGGCCCCAGTCATGATCCGCTGGACCACCTTTTGGCTCGCAACGTGCCGCGGCCGGCCGACGACGCTGACTCCCAAGGCGTCGAACATCGCCTTCTGCGCCTTGTAGGTGGCCTCGTCGATCACCTGGCCGTCCGACAGCGCCAGGATCGTCCGCGTGGTCCGCTCGCGCCGCCAGCACTCGGCGATCATCACCCGGTCGCCGTCCAGCCATGGGCCGGTGAGCTGACCGTAGGCGTCGCTTTCCCAGTCTAGGGCGTCGGCGCCCTTCCACCGCGCCTCGAACGCCGCCTTCGGCAGGGCGTCCACCACGAACGCGGTATTCCAGTCCGAGCTGTCGGCCGCCGTGGATTCCGGATCGCCGTAGATCGCGAACGGGTTCGCCACCCGCTCCACCACGATGTCCTGGTCGAAACCGTCGTCGGTGGAATAGCGAGTGTTGATCCGGAAGTAGCCGACGCCGCTCGTCACCGCGAAGTCCAGCGCCGTATCGTAGGCCACTTCGGCATCGGAGCTCTGCTCGATGTGCCGGATCAGGCCGTTGAACACCTCGGCCGTCTCGGGATCGGCCCCTGAGTCCACCGGATGCACCGCGATCGCCGGCTTGTTCTGCCGCGCGTCGTTCACGACCTGGCGGATGAAGGCCGGCAGTCGGTTGATGGTCAGGACCGGCCGCCCCTCCAGCTCGCGTTCCCGCCGCACCTTCTCGGGCCACTGCTCGCCCAACCTGGCGAAGCGCAGGTCATCCAGCGCCTCGCGCCGGTTCTCGGCCTCGGCGTCGGCGGCCAGCTCGAAGGCCTCGCGGGCCTCCCGGATCAGTTCGTCGTCGGACAAGGATGAAGCCCCATAGGCAAACGCCCGCGCGAGCGAGCTCTGGCGGGTGAAGGCGGCTGACGCCGCTCGGATGATGTCGCGAAGGAAGATCGTCGGAGGCTCACCGCACCGCGGCGGGCGCACTCATCAACGTTGACAGAAGTCTCTCAAAAACGCGCGCGTATGTCAAGAACAAAATGCGAACTCCCTCTTGCCTTGCTCAAGCGCGACCTTAGACTGACGTCATTTCGGAGACCGTGATGGCTCGCTTCGCCCTGTTGGTCCTGTGCCTGCTGCTTCCCGCATGCGCGCGTGCACCCGCACTACCTGAGATCGCCGATCAGACCCCCTATGGCGAGGTTCGCGAGCGGATGATCCAAGCCGGCTTCTCTCCGCTTGCGGTCAACCATCGCCGGGTCGACTTCGATGAGCGGCCGCGACCCGCTAGTGAATGGTGTCCCGCCGACAGCAACAAGCCTGTCTGCGACCGCTATCCGGAGCTGATGTATTGCACCGACGGGATGCTGCAGCGATGCGGCTGGCTGTATCGCGCGGACCACGGCGGCCGCTACGCGGTCGTGACGACGCGATGCAACAACTTCGAAGCCAGCTACTGCTTCGAAAGCCTACGTTGGAACGACGACGAGCGGGAACTGAACGACTACCTCATCGAGCCGCTGGGGCGGCCCGCCTCAGCACGGCGGTGACTTCTGCGTCCGTGGTTCCGAGCGGTTGATCGTGCCCCGGAACGTCGCCGGGCAACGGGACGGAAGCCCACGCCTTGTTCAGCCTCGCGCGGAATTCCTGCTCGCTGAGCTCGCCCGCCAGATAGCGGTCGTAGCCGGCTATCTGAAGGCGCTTCCGCCCGAGCCGCTCCTGCAACTCAGGCGTGAAAACTTCTGAACCACTGAGCCTGAGATTGCGTCGGAGATCGCGCAATGTATCTCGCGTAAACTGATACTTGCCGACGGGCGTGCTCCCTCGCGGGGCGCGCATTGCCGCCTGGAAGCGATCGATCTCGTCCAGCGTCATCTGCGTGATCGGCTTGTTGAAGCCGGATGGATCGTACCTCCCGAACCCGAAGGTGACGTCATAGCTCACCGGATGCCCCTTCACCTCGGCCTGGGCGATCACGTCCAGCAGATCCTGCGCCGGGTCGCGCGGCGGCTGGATGGGCTTTGGCGTCGCAGGCTTGGCGACGGCGCTTGGCGCCATTGCGTTCGCCTTCCGCATCTCCGCCTCCACGGCGGCCTTCAGCTTGTCGACCGGCGCAGCGCGCGGCCCGCGCCTCCCGACCCATGCGTTCCTGCATCCGCGCATCGTAAAGCTCGGAGCCGCTAAGCTTCAGCCTGCGGCGCAGGTCCGGCATGAGCGCCGAAGTGATCTGATACTTTCCAACCGCCGAGCTGCCTTGCCTGGTCGGCCTCCCGCTCCTCCTGCCGAGTTCGCCCTGGAAGCGCGCGAGTTCGTCGACGGTCATGGCGGTGACCGGCTTCCCGTAGCCCGCGGGATCGTACTTCCCGAACCCGAAGGTCACATCGTAGCTCACCGGATGCCCCTTCACCTCGGCCTGAGCGATCACGTCCAGCAGGTCCTGCGCAGGGTCGCGCGGCGGCTGGACGGGCTTCGGCGTCGCGGGCTTGGCGACGGCGCTTGGCGCCATTGCGTTCGCCTTCCGCATCTCCGCCTCCACGCCGACCTTCAGCTTATCGACCGGCGCATCGCGCGGCCCGGCCAGGTACTGCAACCCGCCGGCGATCGCTCGGGTGGTCGCGTCGTAGGTCTGCCGAACCCGGGCGATCGCCTCCTCCTTCGCCGCCTCGAGTTCGGCGGAAGACTTGAACATGCGGCCCCAAAGCGGGTCGCGGTCGCGCGTCTCGAGCGGCGGCATCGGCAGGTCTCCATGTAAAGGCAAAGGCAAGCGCCCGCGCGAGCACGCTCGCCGGGTCGAGACGGCGCGACGGCTGGCTCTCATCGCCATGCATTTCGAAAGCGTCGGAGGCTCACCGCACCGCGGCGGGCGCACTCATCAACGTTGACAGAAGTCTCTCAAAAACGCGCGCGCATGTCAAGAACAAAATACGAACAGCGTATTGCAAAGGTCGTAATTCTCGCGGTAGAGCTTGGCTGGAGGGACCAAGTGCAATGCGCGTCTTCGCAGCCGTTCTTCTCACCGCGGCCTCGGTCGCCTCGTGCACGCCTGGCGGGGGGCCGCGCTATACGCGCGGAATGCCGTACGTGGAGGCGCGGGCCGCCTTCATCCAACAGGGCTATGAACCCGTTCCTGCGACCGATCCGGGCTATCCGCCTGACGCATGCTCTGAACAGCACCCTTGCTTCCCCGAACGGACGGAATGCGGGGCCAGCGTGGGTCAATGCTTCTATACATTCCGCAGGCGATCCGATGGGGCGCTCTTCGAGGTGGTCGCCGCCCATGAAGGCTGGAACCGTCGTGCGTGGAATGGCGGGCCCGCGCGTGTCTCGCAGATACGACCAATCGCTCAGTGAGCTGTGGCGCGACTACCGCTGGTTTCGCGCCGCTCTGCCGCGCGCAAGAGCGTCGACGACAGCGGCGTCATCCGTTCCGAGTGGCTGCCGTCCCAGGCGCTTGTTCCCCGGCAACGACACCGACGTCCAAGTGCGTTCGCCTTCCGCATCTCAGGCTGCATCCCGACCTTGAGCTTGTTGACCGGCGCGTCTCGCGGCCCGGCGAGATGCTGCAGCCCGCTGGCGATGGCGCGCGTGGTTGCGTCGTAGGCCTCCCGCGCCCGCGCGATCGCCTCGTCCTTGGCGGCTTCCAGTTCGGCGGAAGACTTGAACATGCGGCCCCAAAGCGGGTCGTGGTCGCGCGTCTCGAGCGGCGGCATTGGCAGGTCTTCATGTAAAGGCAAAGGCAAGCGCCCGGGCGAGCACGCTCGCCGGGTCGAGACGGCGCGACGGCCGCTCTCATCGCCATGCATTTCGAAAGTGTCGGAGGCTCACCGCACCGCGGCGGGCGCACTCATCAACGTTGACAGAAGTCTCTCAAAAACGCGCGCGCATGTTAAGAACCAAATGCGAACTCAAGATGGCTCCGGCGGGTTCTCTTGCGAGTAACGGCAGCCTCCGCGGGGCAAGGACTGTCCGCCGCGATCCGCACAGCTGTCGCGTCGACCTGCGTCGAGGACCTGCGGCGTCCACAGGGCGGCCGAGACGATGAACATGAACAGGAACGCCAGTCGGCCCCACCGCTGCCGGGCCCCGAGACGGCCTATCAGCCAGTCGCCCAGCCGCCAAAGGCCTACATAGGCGATCGACACCGCCAGCATCCCGACCTCATAGAGTATGGTCAGGAACCCGACATCGCCGGGCTCGGCGACGTCGAACAGCCCCAACACCAAGAGCGAGACGGGCCCATAAAGGGCGACCACAACGTAGCCCGCGCGAAAGAAGGGCAACTCCCTCCGCCAGGCGATCCCTGCGGCCAACGCCAGCGGGCTCAGCGTCAAAATGACCGGGGTGGCCAAGGCGAGGCTGGTTACGACTCCCTCGGTCCCGAGCGGCGTCAGCAGGAGCAGCACCGTCAGATGAGCGGCGAGCATCAGCCTGGCCCCGGCCGTCGCGACGGCGCGAACGACGTTGAGAATCCGCATCATGCCATTCGAACATAACACGAACGACGGGCAGCGGGTCTAGTACCTGTCGGGCAATCCGTGAGGGCGGTAGCTGGCGCATAGCGCGGAACACTGCGCACCCGGATTGCGGCTGCCCTGCTGACGGCCGAAGGCGTTCGCGCGCTGATCCGCGGCCTTGTCAGAAGGCGGGTCGCCCTTCCATCGACCATAGATCTCCCGCGCATTGCCAAGCCGTTCTGCCGCCCTGACTGCAAGGGGCCCGCGCTGCGCAGCCTCGCAGTTGCCTTTGCAATGGAAGTACTTGTCGGCGCCGATCCAATCGGCCTGGACCATATCGTTGTAGTTCCGCCGGAGCGGAGAGACCGCCGAAGGCGCGCCTGCGGCGTCCCCGAGGTCCTTTCCGCGCTGAGCGCCGTGTGCGCCTTCGTATTCCCGAGCCGTGCGCTCCGCCTCCAAATGAGCCCGTCCGAGCGCCTCGAGTTCAGCTCCGGTTCGAGCTTGGATATTACGCCCCACCCGGGTGGCTACATTCCAGACCTGCTCACCTGCCTCCCGCCACGCCCGTCGCGCCGACTGCAATTGTTCGGAAGACATGCGGAAGCCACGCCCGAAATTCGGGTCGCTGTCGTTTATCATGGAGAACTCCAGAATAGTGAGCCGGCCCCAGACGCGAAACCGGCGGCCCAGCGCCATAATAATCGCGTCGGAGAAGCGTCGGAGGCTCACCGCACCGCGGCGGGCGCACTCATCAACGTTGACAAAAGTCTCTCAAAAACGCGCGCGGATGTCAAGAACAAAATGAGAACCCGTACTTCTACGCCAAGCTTAACAATTCGTTGACATTTGCGCGGGCGCTGCGTTCGTTGGTCGTGGGGAAGTGGGGGCGACATGCGGCTGGCGTGGCTGATCATTGGCGTGGGTTTGGCCTTGTTGGCCCAGCCGGCGTCAGCCGCCCATGCCGCGGACGATGCGCGTTCGGCGCGCACACATGTGATGTGGTTTCCCTCCGACCGTCTCTGGAGCGCAGCCCTGCCGGGCCAGGCTTGCGGCGCCCGAGCGATCGCGCCGACCGGAGATCTCGTCCTGACGACGCCGATCCGACGCGCCACTTTCGAGCGGCGGGGCGAACTGGTGGCCGAGTTGCGCGGCGCCGCCCATAGCGTGAACTTGATCGACACCGCCCGCACATGCGCCGCCCGCGCCGCCGACCCGGCCCTCACCCCGGCCCTGCTCACGGGTGCGGCGGCCCCATGGTCCACGTTCCAGGGCGCTCTGAGCGCCTGCATGAAAGAGAAGGGCGCGCCCAGCCTTGGCTCCATGACCCTTTGGATCGACACCAGCTGCAACTGGTGAGCTGACGCTCAGTCGTCTTCCTCCGCGTCCAGTTCGGCGAGCAGCCGGCGCAGCTTCGCGACCTCATCCGGCGAAAGCACCTTGTTGCGGGTGAAGTGGGCCACCATCGGGGCCATGCTTCCCCCGAACAGCCGGTCCAGGAGACCCTGGCTCTCGGCCGTGACGTAAGCCTCGCGCGTGAGGAGCGGGACATAGGCCACCCGCCCGCCCCGCCGCTCTGACTTCAGCGCCTGCTTTTTGATCAACCGGCTGATCAGGGTCCGCACGGTGGCTTCCCCCCAGCCGTTCTCGGCCGACACGGCGGCCATGATCTCGTCGACGGTCAGGGCCCCGCGCGCCCAGACGGCTTCCATGATCCGGCTCTCCGCGGCCGAGATGCCGTGCGCGGCCATGATCAGGCGGCGGCGCGCCGGATCCGCGCCTCGAGGTGACGCTCGCAGATCACCGCCACCGTCGAAGCGAGCAGCCCCAGCATCACGGCCAGGCTCGCCTCGGCGAAGCCCGGCGCCAGCACTGTCAGGCTGGGCGTCGGCCGTACGTTAGCCACCCCGATGAAGCCCGCGAGCAGGATGAAGCTCGCGGTGAGGACGCCGAGCAGCACGCCCGCCGAACGGATGATCTTGAGCCACCCCAGGCCGCCCGCCAGGGCGCGGGTATCCGCCCGTCCGACCTTCGAGAGGTTCATCGCCCAGATCACCAGCGAGGCGATCGCGCCGGCGATCATCAGCGCCATGGCGATCTGCACCTCCAGAGAAGCATCCGCGAACACGCCGCCGAAGGTCAGTCGTTCGGCCACCGGCACGACCGTGTAGTCCGCCTCGGTCTGCGCGCCCGCCGCTCCCGCGGCCGTGCTCAGCGCCACGGCCGCCACTCCCAGAATCCCGCCCTTCATGAAGGCCTCCCGTTTTCTACGTTTGTAGAAACGAAAAGCTACATCTGTAAAATTCAATGTCAACCACCGCGCGTCGGCCGGACCTACCGACCGCCCGGCGATGTCGCTCCGGTCTGGGCGTGCTGGGCTTCCCAGGCGGTGTCGCGACCGTAGGCATCGGGCCGGAATTCGAACCCGTCGGCCGTAGGCATCGCCGTGAAGTAGGTGATGAACACGGGCACAGGCTCGCCAAGATCGACGCGCCGCTCCTCGCCGCCCTCCGCGCTGGCCGCGTCGGCGGTCTCTTCGCCCACCAGCACCCGCGCCAGGTGCATGGCGTCCTCCAGGCGGACGCAACCCGAACTCGCCAGCCGCTGCGACTTGGCGAAGTCCCCCTTGTGCGGGGTGTCGTGCAGATAGATTCCCAGCGGATTGGGCAGCATCAGCTTGACCTTGCCCATCATGTTCTTCGGGCCGGGTCGCTGCCGCACGCGCACGCTGACCTTGCCGGCCTGCACGGCGCGCCAGTCCACCTGCGCGGGATCAAGGACAGTGGCTTCATCGGAGTAGTCGGACAGCACCTCCAAACCCTCGCTCTCGATGTAGCCGAGCCCCTGCGCCAGAACCTTGGGCGCGATGGAGGTCTGCACCAGATCCTCGGGCACGTTCCAGTACGGATTGAAGATCAGGTGACGCGCCATGCCCACCATCATCGGCGTCGGCTGGCTGGGCTTTCCGGTCACCACCTTCATCGTCACCTGCGCCTGGCCCTGGTCGTAGAACCAGAGCTCGCCCGCGGCGGCGTCCACCAGGATGAAGCGGTCGCCCATCGGCGGCAGGGCCTGGGCGCGGGCCATGTTGGCTTCGATCAGGCGTTCGTAGTGCGCGGGTCCGGCGTTCAAGGCGCGGATCGTGGCGCCGTCGGCGCGGCCGGTCGGGGTCAGGCCGTGGGCGAGCTGGAAGGCGCTTACCGCCGCCTCCAGGGTCAGGTCATACCTCTCGCCGGTCTCGGGCAGGCCAAGCCGCATCCGCAATTGCTCGACCCGGGGCCCCTCGTCGCCCAGGCCCACCTCGGCGCCGGCCGCGATACGGATCGCGGGAAGGCCGGACCACTGCAGCCGGTAGCGCTCTAGGCCCCGGGCCATGTCTTCGTAGATCTGGTTGCGCGCAGCCCCGCTCGCCGTCCCGGCGACCACGTCGGCGACGGTCGGTGCATCGGCGGCCGCCTCTAGCGCCGCGCGGCCGTCCGCCTGGGTCTTCACCTTCACCAGGGGATCGATATAGGCGAGTTCCTCCGATCCCCCTGTCGCCGCCCGCTGCGCGCGCTCCGCATAGGCGGTCGAAATCTCAAGTTCGATCTGCGCCAATCGCCACGGATCGTCGCGCGCCGCGGTCGCGTCGACGTTCAGAGCCTCGGCCAGGCGATCCACATCCAGCCGCAGGCGCCCCGGCGCCCAGAGCGGCCGGTAGTCGCGGTCGCGATAGAAGGCGGCCACATCGGCGGCGACACCACCGGACTCGACCTGCGCGCGCAAGGCGTCGGCCACCGCGGCGCTGCTCGCCGTGCGGGTGGAAACGTCACCCCATGACTGCGCCCTGGCGGGCGAAACCGTGAGCCCGGAGAGGCCCAAGGCGACGACGGCCGCCAAGGCCAGCGGGAGGCGTGCGCGCCCGGGCTCGGCCGCGCACGCTCCTAGGACTGGCCTCAGCCCCGTTCCCCGGCGCGGGTCGTGGCGCCGGCGTCCGAAGCTGCGCCCGTGTCGGCAGGCGCCGGCGCCGGAGCCGGCGCAGGGGCAGGCGCCGGCATCGGCTCAGCCGCGGGCGCGGCGGCGGCGGTGTTGGCGGAGGTGCCGACATCGGCTTGCGCCATGTCGTCGTTGTTCGAGGCGCAGGCGGCCAGGCCCATCAGACCGGCGAGAGCCACAGCGCAAACGGCAGCACGCATTCGTAGTCTCCATCTAGGTGTGAACCTGCGCTTGAAGTCGCGGGCCGAGGCCAAGGTTCCCCCGCTGAGACATTGGTGTGTGCCGTTCACGACAATGTTGCTCGACCGGAGGTCCAGACGGCAAAAGGCCGGCGGGAGGTCACCCTCGCCGCCGGCCCTGCCGTGTCAGTCTTGCGCCTTAGACGCGACGACGCTGGAACAGGCCCAGCAGGAACAGCAGCAGGATCGCGCCGACGGTCGCGATCAGCAGGCTGGGGATGATCCCCTCGCCCGGATCGAAGCCGAGCATCGTGGCGACGAAGCTGCCCAGGAACGCACCCACCACGCCGACGATCAGGTTGGTGAGCAGGCCGTGATTCCGCCGCATCACCTTTTCAGCGATCCAGCCGGCCAAGATACCGATGATGATTGCGCCGATAATGCCAACGCCATCCATGAGACCAGTCTCCTCTGTGTGCGCCGCCCTAATGCGGAGCGCCCGGTCAAGGTTTCATCAGGTGCGCGTGACCTTGAGCTCAGACGCCGCGCCGGGTGTGGGCTGCAACCGGAGCGCCGTGGCGTAGAATCGCGGGGCTCACGAGCTTCCCGGGATGACGTGGCGGCCCCTTGGCGTCTTCGAATATCTGACGAGCATCGTTTGCGGGCTCGTCCTCGGCGCCGCCCTGTCCTGGGCCGCGATGATCGCCGCATTGCTGCCGGGCTGAGGCGGCCGACCTTCAGCCCCCTCGCCGCTCCGGACCGGCGTATTCGGGGTCGTCGCGCCGGCGCCGGTCAGGCCCGAAATAGTCTGTCGACCGCACGAACGGCCGCGGCCGCAGGATGACCGATTGGAGGCGGTCATAGAGCCCTCGAGCGGTGAAGGGCTTCAAAAGGAACTCGTTCGCGCCGGCGTCGCGCGCCTCCGCCACCTTGACCGGTCGCCCATCCGCCGACAGCACGATGACGGGCAGGTACGGATTGGCGCCTTCGTGACGGACAAAGCGCAAGAGCGACAGGCCGTCGTCGACGCCCAGCTTCTGATCGAGGATGGCGATGTCGGGGCTCGCGGTAGTCAGCATCTCGAGCGCGCGTTCGACGCTGCTCGCCTCATGCATGACGGCCGCGCCCCAGGCCGCCAGCACCGAGCGGACCATGACCACCGTCTCGTGGCTGTCTTCGATGATGAGGAAGTGGACTTTGCGGAGGTCCATGCGGCGCCCGGAGTTGGCTCCAGCGCCTACGCTCCTGGAAGACGCGCCGGAACGAACTGCCGGTTGCTGAATGTACGGCCCGGTTGTGCGGGCGACCTCTGTTCGACGAACAGTCGACTATGTCCGGAACCCGACAGGTTGCGAGCTGTTATTACCGTCGCGGCGTTGATGAGCCCCCCTTTCACGCCGCGTGTCACATCGAAGGCGCCCCGGCCGGGTCTGGCCGGGGCGTTTGCGTGAACAAGGCGCGGGAGCTTCGCCCTAGGTCACCCTCCGTTCAGGCGACCGGTGGCCTTTTGGCCCTGCCGCGGCGGCCCCCCGCGAGCCCATCGACCGTCCCACTCCTTACCCCGAGGGATGGTGGCCGCCGCCGCACCTCCCGTCACCCCATCCAGGAGAGGTGGCCGCCGACCGATCGCGTCGGGCGCGGCGTCGACGGGCTTCCGCGGCGGTTCAGGGCGAACTCTCCGAACGCGTCGGCGCCGTGGCTCGCCTGGTCGTGGAGTGGCCCGGCGTAGCTGCGTGTGGTCCGGTTCCAGCGCTTGCGGTAAGCGCGGAGCCGCTCCAGGCCGCGGCCGCAGCGCTCCGCGTCGAACCAGGTCAGCGGGATCATCAGTCGCGCGGCGTTCACCCGCTCCTCCGGATCCGTGGCCTGCCCGGCCGAGACGCCGAACACGCCCAGCGAGGTCAACGTCTCCAGCCGCGACCGCCCGGTGCCCAGCTCGCGCACCATCACGTCGTGCGGCAGGTGGTGCGTCCCGTACGCGTAGGGCTTGCCGGCGATCGCTTCACGCACCACGGAGGCGAGACCCTCGCCTTGGGTCTCGAAATAGTCGATGGCCCGCACCTCACGGCCCACCTGCTGGAAGAACCAGATGGCGGTGTAGTCGTCGATCCCCAGGTCCCAGGCGGTGTCCACCTTGAGCGCCGGGTCGTAGGGCACGCGCCCGATCCGCCCCGCCTTCTCCGCCTCCCCCAGCAGGCCGGCGTAGTATGCGCCGGGCGCGGCGGCGTCGAAGTCCACCAGATATTCCGAAGCGAACCGCGCCTCCCCTTCCTCGGGCGACCCGAGTTCGGCGACGAGCTGAGCCCGCTCCTTCGCCAGCTGCTCGGGCGTGAACACGTCGGTTGTCACCGCCGAGGCGCGCTCCGTGAACCATTCGGCGTCCCTCTCCCGCGCCTCGAACGCCCGTGTCGCGTGGTTGCGGCCTCGCGGCGTCCACAGGAACAGCGCCCAGCCGCCATTCTCCGCCAGGATCGGCCGGATGAAGTCCCAGGCGTCCGGCTTGGCCAGAGCCCACTCCGAGAACACCACCCCGATCGGCGGCGAGCCCACCAGCGAGTTGAAGTTGTCCGACCCCGCCACCTGCCAGACGGAGCCGTTCTGGAAATGGATGGCCATGTCGCTGTTGCGCGTGCGCTCACGGATCGCCGGTGGGAAGGCCTCGTCGATACGCCGTTTGCCCGTGTGCGGATTCACGGCGTCCCAGATCGCTTTCCGCCCCTGGCTCGCCTCAGGCAGCAGGTGCCAATAGACGCCGGCCCGCTCCACGACCTGGGTCGCGGTCCAGTGCAAGGCGACCTCGTCCTTGCCCCAGCGCCGATGCGCCGCCACATCGGCTCGCTTGCCGCCGTGCTCCAGGTACTGCACCAGGCGCTTCTGATACTCGCGCGGCCGCCAGATCGCGGGGACGGCCGGCTTCACCGTCCGGCGGCCGCTCAAGAGTGTTCCTCGCCTTGGGTCGGCTCTTCGGCTGGCGGGTCCGTGAACTTGCGAACGATGACCGTCATCCCGCCGCCCGGCTTCGGCGTGGCGTCCGCATCGCTCAACTTGGGCCGGCCATAGCCGCGGTCCAGGATTTCGCGCGCCGCCGAGAGCCGTACCGCGACCTGACCTTCTCCCTGCATGATCTCCGCCAGTGTTTCGAGCGCCTTGTTCGCCATCCTGCGCGCGGCCTGGCGCAGCTGGATCACGGTCACGGCCTTCTCACCGTCTGACGACGACTTGCTCATGCTCAACTCCGATTGAAGAAGGGGGGCGCGGCCAGGCGTGCGCTCTGTCGGATTTTGACAGCGCCCGAATTCCCGCGGTGGTAGGTTGTTTGACTGCAGGGGCGTTCAACGAGACGTCGGCGCCGCCGGTCTCTCGCATGTTCCTTGCTTCCACGACGCGGAGGGCTCCGATGCCCGGCGACGTTGAATGTCTCGATCGTGCCCGACGGGCCCGCGCTCCACAGCCGTCCTCTGTCCGGGCAGCCGTTGCGGCCGCCTATGTGCAGCGGGCCGAGGAGGCCCTCAGCCTGCTGCCGACGCTGTCCGATCTGGACGAACGCGCCGCCGTCACCCGGATCGTGGAGACCTGGCTGGCCTTGGCCGAGGCTGAGCTGAGGAAGTCTTCGCCCTGAGGCCGCTCACGCTTCCGAGCGCCTGGTTCGCCATCTAGACGCTCATGAGGCGGCCGTCGCGACGGCATTTCAGGTCCATCCGGCGACCGTTGAGGGGCCGAGCCACTGGAACCGGCCGCGCGGTTCGCCTCGGGCGGCCAATGACCATCCTTGGAGATCCGAGAGGCGTCGGCGACGTGCGGTGGACGCACTCATCAACGATGACACAAGTGTCTCATTAATGCGCGCGGCTGTCAAGAACAAAACGCGAACTTGTGAGGACCGATCAGTTGCCGGCGACGACCGTGCCTCGACTCTAGGCGGCGGCCAGAATGCTCAGCGCCACCTTGAGCACCGCCTCCAGGCGCACTCCGTCGCGGTCGCCAGCGGCTTCGCGCGGCGTCTTCTCCTCGCCGCAGATCACGTCGCAGGCTGCGATGAGATCCTGCTGCATGAGGAGCGTCCGACGGTAGCCGGCGAGCAGGCTCTGCGCCTGCGCCGTACCCTGGGCGTGCGCGACCAGATGCTTCAGCGACGGCCCGTTCGTGAAGGCGCCCTGCGGCCGGGCTTCCAGCGTCGAAGGCAGCGCCGGATCGAGCTTCGTCCGGCGGTAGGCCAGGCCGTAGCGTTCGCCCGCCGCCGCTTCCGCCGCCGTGACGCGCCCCTTCCGCATCAGCCATTCCAGGCCGGTCATCCGGCGCAGCGGCTGCGCCCGCGCCCGCCGCCCTGCGGGCTGCTCGAACGCGGCTCCTCGGCCGCGCGACAGCGCCACCGTCTCGGCGACGCCATCCATGACTGCGCGGGCCTCGGCGCGCGCCTGTTCCTGGCGCTCCAGCCGCAGCAAGGCCTCCCGCGCACGGCGGGCGACATCGTTCTTCGACATGCTGTTCTCCTGGAATTAGTCAGCGGCGCGCGCTGCGCGCCACTACGGCGTCCGCGAGCCGATAGACCGCCTCGCCCGCCTCTCGTTCGCCCTCGATGATCACCAGCCCGGCCGCCGTATGGGCCAGCAGCTCCCGCAGGAACTGGGCCCGTGCGGCCGGTTCGCGACGGCTGAGCGCCCGCGCCACCACCCGCGCCGCGTCCGGCGGAGACGTCATGACCGCAACGCCGGGTATCCGCCGGCCGCCGTGACCGATGCGACATGGCCATCATGGTCCGCGAACCGCGGCCGCATCTCGCCGCGCGTCGCGCTGCCGCGGAAGATCGCCTCCTGCTTGCGTCCGCGACTGACGCATAGACCCAGTTCAGTAGCGGCGCGCGAGGCGGGAGACCCGCCTCTCCGTAGGTTCGCATAGGCCAGCCCGGCCCAGGGATGCTGATCGCTCATGGATTTCTGTATATTATCTACATCTACATTGCGCAACGAATTTCTGCAGGTTATATACAGCGACGAGATGCCTCAGGACCTTCCCATGGACGGCCGCGCCGAACGCCTCCGCCGGGCCCGTATCGACAGGGGCTTCGAGACCGCCGCCGCGGCCGCCGACGCTTACGGTTGGAGCCGCAACACGTATGCGTCGAACGAGAACGGCAACGCGCCCTTCTCCTACCGCCGAGCGAAGGAGTACGCCGCCGCCTTTGGGGTCCGGCCCGAATGGCTCTACGACGCCGCCGGCCCGATGACCGGCGCGGCCGAAGCGGGCTTCGTCCAGGTGGTGGGCCGCGTGGGCGCCAATCCCGAGGGTGTCGTGCTCTTCGCGACCGGCCAGGATCCGGCCGAACTCGCGCCCATCCCTCCAGGCGGAACTGAGAAGGCGGCCGCTCTGAAGGTGGTCGGCCACTCCATGCGGGGCGTCGCCGACGACGGAGCCCTCATCTATTTCGAGGATCAGCGCACGCCGCCAACGCCGGACATGCTCGGCCATGTGGTGGTGGTGGAGACCGATACCGACGAGGTGCTGGTCAAGCGGCTCCTGCGCGGCTCGCGGGCCGGCCTCTACGACCTCGAGAGCGTCGCTGGGCCCATGCGCCACGACGCACGGCTACGCTGGGCCGCGCATATCACGGCGATCATTCCGCCATTCCAGGCTCGTCGCATCATTCGCGGCGCAGCTTAGATGCACAGATCGCTTGACTCGTGTTGTATATTTTATACATTAGCAGGATGAGCGAAGACGAGCGGCTTGAGGCCTTTCGCGCCCAGGCGCACGAGCGTGACTGCGCCGCCGTCCGTGGCGTCGCCTGGTCGGCTATGGGACCGGTTTCCTTTCGGCAACGCTCCACCGTCGCCCTGCAAGCAGATGCCTCCCGCCGGGCCGCCGCGCGCGACCTCTGGCGGAGCAGCGTCGCCGGGCGTGCGCTGACCGCCCTCTCCGAAGTGGAACGCCAGGCTGAGGCGATCCGGGCCGCCCTCTCCCGCGACCCAGCCCAGGACCTCGCCACCCGGGGCGCGGCGCTTACAGCTGCGGCCCAGGCCGTTCTACGCGCCCTGCGCTAGGCCGCTTGCCAACGGCGCCCCGGCCCGCCACCTCTGCCACATGTGCAACGAGTTCAGCTCCCAGCGCTCCCTCGACGATCTTCTGCTGGAGTTCGGACAGCTCAACCTGCCTCTGGAGTTCACCGGCGGTCGACCGAACCTGCAACCTCGCCCGTCCGTCCGCCCGACAGACCCTGCTCCGATCATCGTCGGCGAGGACGGCGGCGCGCGTCTCAAGGAGCTCCGCTGGGGCTTCCCAAACCCGAAGGGCGGTCCGGTGATCAACTTCCGGTCCGAAGGTCGGCGGTTCCCGACCGGACGGTGTCTCATCCCGATCGATGGCTTCTATGAGTTCACGGGCTCGAAGGCGCCGAAGTCCAAGTGGCTGTTCGAAGCGGTCGACGGGGCGATGCTGGGCGTGGCAGGCCTCGTCCGGGACGAGCGTTTCACCCTGCTGACCTGTGCGCCAGGGGCTGACGTCGCTCCCTATCACGACCGGCAGATCGCGATCCTGCCGCGCGCGCACTGGGCGGCTTGGCTGGGGCCGCCCGAGGAGCAGCCGCCGATCGAGCCCTTGCCCGTCGGCAGCCTCAAGGTGACCCAGGTCCGATGACTAGGGCAGGTCCTCGGCGAGAATGGCCATCTCGAACATGAACGAGCCGTCCTCGTCCTCATCCTGGAAGACGACGCCGATGAACTCCTCGCCGATATAGACTTCGCAGGAGTCCTTCTGCTTCGGACGCGGCACGAGGGTGATCCGCGCATTGGCGAAGGTCCCGCGCAGATGGCCTTCGATCTTGCGGATGGTCTTCTCGTCCACGCCAACGCTCCTTAAGTCCGAAAATCGGGCGCGAACCTACCGTCTCGGCGCGACCGAGGAAACCTCAGATCACGTAGTCGTACACAGCGTCGGCCAGTGTGTGGTCCATCCGCTTGGCCGGTTCTTCGCACGTGGGGCAGTTCACCAGCCGCGCCGGCACGCCGGCCGCCGTGCAGCCGGGCGGCACCGGCTTCAGCACCACCGAACCCGAGGCGATCTTGGCGTAGTCGCCGATCGTGATGTTGCCGAGCACCTTGGCGCCCGCGCCCAGCAGCACGCCCTTGCCCACTTTCGGGTGCCGGTCGCCGCGCTCGGCGCCGGTGCCGCCGAGGGTCACGCCCTGCAGCATGGAGACGTCGTCGCCGATCACCGCCGTCTCGCCGATGACGATGCCGGTGCCGTGGTCGATGAAGACGCCGCGGCCGATCTGCGTGGCCGGATTGATGTCAACCTGGAACAGCTCGCTCGAGCGGCTCTGCAGGTAGAAGGCCATCGTCTCGCGGCCCTCGCGCCAGAGCCAGTGTGCGACGCGGTGCGTCTGCAGCGCCAGGAAGCCTTTGAAGAACAGGAACGGCTGGACGTAGCCCTTGCAGGCGGGGTCCCGCTCGAACACCGCCTTCAGGTCGGCCTCGGCGACATCCACGATGCTGGGATCGCTGCCATAGGCTTCCTCGATCGTGTCCCGCAGGCTCATGGCCCGCAGCTCCTGGTCGCCGAGCTTCCGCGCCAGCTGGTACGACAGCGCGTCGCCCAGCGTCTCGTGGTTCAGGATCACCGCGGCCAGCAAGCTGGCGAGCGCCGCCTCGTTCTTGGCGGCGGCGTAGGCCTCGTTGCGCAGCGCGGCCCACACCGGCGGCGGGCTCGCAGCGCTGACCACCTCCAGACGGCTCATCGGCTCCTCCCGACCCATAGGCTTCTCCCTCAGCCTAACATGGCGCGCGCCAAGGCAGGCGCCAAATGCCCTTCACGCGCCATATGGTAAGCCCGCAGCAGCATCGCCACCGTAAGCACGTCCGGCATATGGCCGGCCAGCGCCGCCTCGAGCGCTTCGCGGAATGGGACCCGCGCCAGGGCCAGGGCTTCGGTTTCGTCGGCCTCATGCGCGCCGCCCGCCTCCGACAGCTCGAGCGCCAGGTAGCCGATCGCCCGCTCGTCGGTGATGGAGTTGGAGAGTTGGACCCGCATGAGCTCCCGCCACTCGGCGGCTTCCAGGCCTGTCTCCTCCGCCAGTTCACGTTTCGCGGCGTCCAGCGGGTCTTCCGCCGCGGGAGCGCCGCCCTCAGGGATTTCCCAGCTGTAGCCGCCGTGCGGAAGGCGGTGCTGCCCCACCAGCGTGACCGTGCCGTCGTCGTGCAGCGGCAGAACCGCGATGGCGGCGTTCTTGAAGCTGACGAGGCCGTACAGCGCTGGCCGGCCTGTGGGAGCGATCGCCTGATACTCCGTCAGGCTGATCCACGGGTTGTCGTAGATCGGTCGCCCTTCACCGCGCACCCAGGGCTTGCCGGACGCCTTGAGCCACACGGGTTTGCCGTTCATCTCTCGCCTCGGTTGCCGCCTTGTCTTGCAGATGGCGCGCGCCGCCCCATAAAGGGCGGGCCCCTTTCGGTTTCCTAAACGCAAAGTTCGCCCACTTGAGCCCTGTCCTGCCGCCCGAACCCGACTTCGGGGTCGCCCTGCCCGTCACGCCCGCCCCGGAGGTCCTGCGGTTCCTTGCGCTGCGCCGCTCCACGTCGGCGGTGACCCTCGAGGCGCCCGCGCCTGATGCGGCCGAGCTCGACCAACTCTTCCGCATCGCCGCACGCGCGCCCGACCACGGCAAGCTCGCGCCCTGGCGGTTCATCGTCCTGGACGGCGGCGACAAGGTCGCCTTCGCAGATCGGCTCGAGACCCTCGCCCGTAGCCGCGGAGACACGGGCCTCGTCGGCAAGCTGGCCAAGCTCCGCATCCCGCCGCTCGCCGTGGTGGTCGTTTCGCGGGTGAAGCCTGCGGCCATTCCCGAGTGGGAGCAAATCCTCTCGGCCGGCGCGGTCTGCACCAACTTCCTGAACGCCGCGCTCGCCATGGGCTATGGCTGCAACTGGATCACCGACTGGTACAGCTTCGATCCTGAAGCGCTCGACGTGCTGGGCCTGGGCGAAGGCGAGCGCGTCGCGGGGTTCATGATGCTGGGGACGCCGGGTGAGCCGCCGCTGGAGCGGGAGCGCCCCGACGTGTCCGGCCTCGTAAGCCGTTGGACACCCTGACCGCGAGAGGCCAGATACACAGCGGCCGGACGGCGCGCCGCGCCGCCCGGCCTGAGGTGACACGCCCGAGGAGAGTTGGGCACGTTCACCTATAGGCGTCTAAGCGCCATTTGGGAAGCCCGAAGAGCCTTTCCCGCTTTCGAGGCCTTAGCGAATGAGGCGGCGAACCGCGACCCCGCTCTGTCGCGCCCGCTCAGCCGCGACCGCGGTAAGGGGCCACCCCCTGGTCGGGCAGCCACACGCCCTCCGGCGCGGGGCCGCTCTGCCAGAACACGTCGATGGGAATGCCGCCTCGGGGGTACCAATACCCCCCGATGCGCAGCCACTGCGGCGAGAGCTCGCTCACCAGCCGGCGGCCGATGGCCACCGTGCAATCCTCATGGAACGCTCCGTGGTTGCGGAACGAGGCAAGATAGAGCTTCAGCGACTTCGACTCGACCAGCCAATCCTGAGGCACGTAGTCGATCACCAGGTGCGCGAAGTCGGGCTGGCCGGTCACGGGGCACAGCGAGGTGAATTCCGGCGCAGTGAAGCGCACGAGGTAGGCCGTGTCGGCGTGCGGGTTGGGCACGCGCTCCAAGATCGCGGCCTCGGGATTTTCGAAGCCCCGCACGTCGCGTCCGAGTTGGCTCAGATGGGTCTCTTCCATGCGCGCGGCTTTAGCGGCTACTAGGTCGCCAAACAACACGGCGCAGGGAGCGAGACATGGCTGGGGATTTTGCAGGGTTCGTGGTGGTGGTCACGGGAGCGTCCACCGGCCTTGGCCGCGCCGTCGCCGTCGAGACGGCGCGACAGGGCGCGGAAGCTGTCATCGTGAACTACGCCCGCAGCGCAGACGAAGCCGAGGAGACCGCGCGCCTCGTCCGCGAACACGGCGCGGAAGCCGTACTGGTGCAGGGAGACGTGGCTTCGGACGACGACTGCCGGCGCATCGCCGCGGCCGCCCAGCCGTTCGGTCGCATCGACGCCCTGTTCAACAACGCCGGGATCACGCGCTTCGCCGGCCATGCAGACCTCGATGCGGTTTCGGCCCAGGACTTCTTGGATCTCTACGCCATCAACGTCGTGGGGCCATATCAGATGATCCGAGCCTGCCGCAGCCTTCTCGAGGCGGCTCCTCGCCCCGGCGCTGTCGTGAACACCGCGTCGATCGCCGGCGTCACCGGCATCGGCTCCTCGGTGCCCTACGCGGCCTCGAAGGGCGCGCTCAACACCATGACGCTCTCGCTCGCCCGGGCCCTCGCGCCGAAGATCCGCGTCAACGCGGTTTGCCCCGGCTTCATCGACACGCCCTGGTTCGGCAAGGGCATGCCCGACGCCGCGGTGGAGAAGCTGCGGGCCAACGCCCAGGCGTCCACCCCGCTGCGCGCCGCGTCCACGCCGGAGGACATCGCCGCCTCGACGGTGTTCCTCGCCTCCCCCGCCTCCCGCCATGTCACGGGCGAGACCCTGCTGGTTGATGCGGGCATGCACCTGGGATTCGCGCCCACTGTCGCCCGCTGAGCGCTGCCCAAAATTGTGGCGCCGAGCCGCTGGGGCGCCCGAAGTTCGTCCAGCCCGTCCGCGGCTGGGCCTTAGCCGGCCCTCTGCGTTGATCTGACCGACCGCCGGTCGACGATGGCCGCGCACGGTCGGGCCGCGGTCGGATCGAGACATAAAAGGGGATAGAGACAATGAATAAGCTCAAAGTGTCGCTTCTGGCCGCCGTCGGCTCACTGGCCATCACGGGCGTCGCCCACGCTCAGGATGAGGGCCCCGTTTCGCTCTCGTTCAACGTCGGCGCCGCCACCGAGTACGTCTTCCGGGGCGTGAGCCAGACCGACGAGGATCCGCAGGTGTTCGGCGGCGTGGACGCCACCCTCGGCTCCATCGGCTACGCCGGCGCCTGGGCCTCCAATGTCGACTTCGGCGACAGCACCGATTTCGAGTTCGATCTGTACGCCGGCGTGAAGCCGACCGTCGGCGCGGTCAGCCTCGACATCGGCGTGATCTACTATGGCTACGCTGACCAGCCGTCCGGCGCGAACTGGGACTACTGGGAAGGCAAGGTCGCCGCTTCGGTGCCGGCGGGCCCCGCGACCCTGGGCGCCGCCGTCTATTACTCGCCCGAGTTCACCGGCAAGACGGGAGACGCCTGGTACTACGAGGCGAACGCCACTGTGCCGATCCCGAACACCAAGTTCAGCGTCTCGGGCGCTCTCGGTCACCAGACTATCGACCAGGCCGGCGACTACACGACCTGGAACGTGGGGGTCGGTTTCGCCCTGACCGACCATATCGGCTTCGACGTCCGCTATTGGGACACCGACGCCCACGAGTTCGGCAAGCTGTACGACAGCCGCATCGTCGGCGGGCTCAAGCTCTCCTTCTAGCGCCTCCAAGAGGGAGAATGGAACGCCGCCTCGGACATCACCGGGGCGGCTTTTCGTTTGCGCCGGCGGCCGCGGCTTCCTAATTAGACCCGCCGCCGGACATAGGGATCGATGCCGCTCGCGCCGTCCTATCCGTGTCTGTAGAGTTTCCTGGGCGGCCGCTTCCGGCCCCCATATTTGGCGAGTCGGAAGGTTAGCGGAGTGCGACGCATGGAGCGTGTGGCTTTCCGGGCCCAGACGGTCGTCGCGGACGTGGCTCTCGCGGCCGTGGCGTTTGCGCTCGCGTTCATCATCGCCCGCAGCCAGTTCGGTCTCGGCCTGGCCGACCTCCCCGGCGCGCATTTCGTCCAGCTTACATCCCTCTACGGCTTGCTGGCCGGCGTCTTCGCGCTGCTGTTCCGCCGCGAGCTGTCGCCTTGGCGCTATGTCTCGATTCCGGACGCCCTGGTCCTGGCGCGCAGCGCCCTGCTTACGGTCGGCGTCTTCCTGCTCGGCGTCTTTGTCCTGAACCGCGCCCAAGGCGTCCCGCGCTCGGCCCTGTTCATGGCTCCGCTGTTCCAGATGGTCTTCTCCATGGGGGTGCGCATCACCCGCCGCGCGCTGCATGAGCGGGCCCTGGAAAGCTTCTCGCCGTTGAAGACCGTCAGCGATCGGCTGGCTCAGGCGCCGACCCTGCTGCTCATCGGTCCGCCTTCGCTGGCCGACACGTACCTGCGCGATGTCGCGCGCAGCCATGATCGCACATATACGCCCGTCGGCATCGTCACGACGGAGAAGCGTGACGTCGGCCAGCAGGTCCGCGGCGTCTGCATCCTCGACACCCTCGAACGCCTGGACGAGGCGCTGGCCGAGCTCCGTCGTTGGAACCGCTACCCGCGCGCCATCCTATTCCTTGAGGAGCCCGCGCGCCTCAAGGGCCTCACCGCCGACCAGCTCGGCCGACTCAAGAACGACGGCATCCGCCTGCTCCGTCTGCCCTCGATCGTAGAGCTGCCGCAGCACGACAGCGTCACACTGCTGCCGATGCGCGACATCAACATCGAGGAACTGCTCGCCCGCGATCCCATCGAGCTTGACCGCGGAGCGATCGCCAAGCTGATCCGCGGCCGCCGTGTGCTCGTGACTGGCGCTGGCGGGTCGATCGGCGGCGAGCTCTGCCGGCAGGTCGCGGCGTTCGATTGCGCCCACCTCACCCTGCTCGACATCTCGGAGACCTCGCTCTTCGAGATCGACCGGGAAATGCGCGAGACCTTCCCGCACATCCCGCGCAAGGCGGTGATGTGCGACGTGCGTCAGGCGGCCCGGCTGACCGCCGCCTTCAAGGAGGAGAAGCCCGACCTGGTATTCCACGCCGCGGCGCTGAAGCACGTCTCGATGGTGGAGCACCATCCTTGCGACGGCGTGCTCACCAATGTCATCGGCACCTGGAACGTCACCGAGGCCTCGAAGGCCTGCGGCGCGGGCCAGATGGTGCTGATCTCCACCGACAAGGCCGTGGACCCGACCAACGTCATGGGCGCCACCAAGCGGATGGCCGAGGCGGTGATCCAGGCGCAGCAGTCCACCGGCAGGGGCACCCGCTTCTCCGCCGTGCGCTTCGGCAACGTGCTCGGCTCGGCTGGCTCGGTCGTGCCCATCTTCAAGTCGCAGATCGAACGCGGCGGGCCGGTGACGATCACCCATCCGGAGATGGAGCGGTTCTTCATGACCATCCCGGAGGCGGCGCAACTCGTGCTGCACGCGACCGCCACGTCCGCCGAGGGCGAGCGTCGCGACGCACGCCTCTTCCTTCTCGAGATGGGCGAGCCGGTGCGGATCCTCGACCTTGCCAGGCAGATGATCGCTCTCTCGGGCCGCACGCCCGGCCGCGACATCGAGATCGAGATCACGGGTCTCCGCCCGGGCGAAAAGCTCACCGAGGCGCTGCTCGACGAGACCGAGAGTTCGGTCCCGTGCGCGCCCAAGGTGTTGGAGGTCATCAGCAACTCGGCTTTGCGGGTCACGCCCAACCACCTCGCACAGCTCGAGGCCCTCGCCGCCACAGGCCAGGTGGAGGATGTACGCAACGCCCTCTTCAATCTGGTCGCGCAAGTCCGGGGCGAAAAGCCCGCGGGCTCTCCGAACCTGCGGGTGATCGCCGGCGGCTGATCGCCGCGCGCCGCCGCCCGTTTTCCGCCGCTTTCTCAACTCATAGGGGCGCGCCATGGGCTACGCCGTCGGTCTAATCGGTCTTGCCGCGCCTATGGCCGCGGTCGCCGCCATCTTCCGCTACACCAGCCGCGCCGAGCGCCGCCGCCGGCAGGCGCTCTTCCCGAGCTTGCATGCGCCGGAACAATCGGCGCCGCCCCAGCAACCCGTCAGGCTGGAAGACACTGACACCTTCGGGGCGTGGCAAGCGGGCTTCTCCAGCCAGTCGGAGAGCGGTGAATCGCAAAAGGCCGCGGACCCGCCGCGGCCTTCACGATCCTAAGCGACAGGCGGCCTACTCGGCGGCCACCACCTCGAGCGACTTGGTCCCTTCGAGGCGCTTCACCAGCGCGTCGTACTCGGCCCACAGGCCTTTGGGCGTGTGCTCGCCGAACTTCTGGTAGAACTCCGGGATCAGCGCCGCTTCCTGGCTCCAGATATCGGGATCCACTGTGAGCAGCAGGTCGAGCTGGCTGTCGCTGAGCGACAGTCCGGACAGGTCCAGGCTTTCCTTGGTGGGCACCTTGCCGATCGGCGTGTCGACCGCGTCCGCCCGCCCTTCCAGCCGCTCCACGATCCACTTCAGGACACGCGAGTTGTCGCCGAAGCCCGGCCACACGAACTTGCCGCGCTCATCCTTGCGGAACCAGTTCACGAAGTAGATGCGCGGCAGCTTGGCCGTGTCGGCCTTCTCGCCCATCGCCAGCCAGTGGGCGAAGTAGTCGCCCATGTTGTAGCCGCAGAACGGCAGCATCGCGAACGGATCGCGGCGCAGCTCGCCGATCTTGTTCTCGGCCGCCGCAGTCCCTTCCGAGGCCACGTTCGAAGCCATGAAGACGCCGTGCCGCCAGTCGCGGGCCTCGGTCACAAGCGGCACCGCCGAGGCGCGGCGGCCGCCGAACAGGATGGCCGAGATCGGCACGCCGGCCGGATCTTCCCACTCGGGCGCCACCACCGGGCACTGCGAGGCCGGAACGGTGAAGCGCGCGTTCGGGTGGGCGGCCGGCTCGTCGCTGTCAGGCGTCCAGGAGCGGCCCTTCCAGTCGGTCAGGTGCGCCGGCGGCTCGGCCGTCATGCCCTCCCACCAGACGTCGCCGTCATCGGTCAGGGCGACGTTTGTGAAGATGCAGTTCGAATGCAGGGCGTCGATGGCGTTCTTGTTGGTTTCGACGCCGGTGCCCGGCGCCACCCCGAAGAAGCCGGCCTCCGGGTTGATGGCGTAGAGGCGGCCGTCTTCGCCGAACCGCATCCAGCAGATGTCGTCGCCGATCGTCTCGGCCTTCCAGCCCTCCAGCGTGGGCTGGAGCATGGCCATGTTGGTCTTGCCGCAGGCGCTCGGGAAGGCGGCTGCGACATAGCGGACCTGGCCTTCGGGCGAGGTCAGCTTGAGGATCAGCATGTGCTCGGCGAACCAGCCCTCGTCGCGCGCCATGACCGAGGCGATCCGCAGGGCGAAGCACTTCTTGCCCAGCAGGGCATTGCCGCCATAGCCCGAGCCGTACGACCAGATCTCGCGCGTCTCGGGAAAATGAACGATGTATTTGGTCTCGTTGCACGGCCAGGCGACATCGCTCGCGCCGTCCAGCAGCGGCATCCCCACCGAATGGACCGCCGGAACGAAAAAGCCGTCCTCGCCCAGTTGGTCGAGGGCGGCTTGGCCCATCCGCGTCATGATCCGCATGGATACGGCGACGTAAGCCGAATCGGTGATCTCCACGCCGATGGCGCTGATCTTGGAGCCGAGCGGGCCCATGCAGAACGGCACGACGTACATCGTGCGGCCACGCATCACGCCCTTGAACAGGTCCTTCAGATCGGCCCGCATTTCGGTCGGATCGAGCCAGTTGTTGGTGGGGCCGGCGTCCTCGGCCTTCTCCGAGCAGATGAAGGTGCGGCTCTCCACGCGCGCGACGTCCCGCGGATCCGAAACGGCGTAGAACGAGTTCGGCCGCTTGGCGGGGTTCAGCGGCTTCAACGTGCCGGCGGCGACGAGTTCGGCCGTCAGCCGATCCCACTCCGCATCCGACCCGTCACACCACACCACGCGATCCGGCTGCGTCAGCGCGGCGATCTCGCCGACCCACTGGACGAGCTTGGCGTGTTTCGTCGGCGCGGGCGCAAGTCCCGGGACGGTGGGTTGGCTCATAGACGAAACTCCCTGGCCCCAACTGAAGCGCCGGACCGGGCCGAACGCTCCTTACACGTGAGCAACTCCTTAACCGCGGAACGCGCGTCTGCCTACCGCGAGGCGCGGCCTGGAGGCTGCGCCGTTGCATCAACGTCCGAAAACGCGGAGCGGCCCTCGCAGTTCACGCCCAATTGCACGAACTCACGTTGGGTGAGGGACGGGCGTCCGGGCGAATCGCAATCCCGTTGGCGGCATCCCCCGAATGGGGCATGTGTCGGCCATGGCCGGTCGGGGAAAGTCGGCAGCAGGCGATCCGCTCCTCGAGACATATCTCGAGCGACGGGCGAACCTTGTCCGCTTCTTCGCCGCCAGAGCCGGCTCGACCGCCGCAGCCGAGGATCTGGCGCAGGAGCTCTACCTCAAGCTGGCGGGGCGGGATCCTGGAGCTTCGACGGAAAACCCGACCGCCCTCATCTATCGGGCAGCCGTCAACCTGGTGCTGGACCGGGCTCGCGCCGAATCGCGGTCGCGCGGGCGCGAAACCGCCTGGCGCGAAACGGCCCACGCCACCCTCGGCGGCGAGGACGTGGCCGACCTGCCCCCGGCCGATCAGGTCGTGGCCTCTCGCCAGAGGCTGGCGCAGCTGGTGGATGCACTGGCCGGACTGCCGCCACAGATGCAGCGGGCGTTCCGCCTCCACAAGCTCGACGGCCTTTCCCACGCCGAGACCGCTCAGGCGATGGGGCTTTCGGTGAAGTCCGTGGAGAAGCACGTCAGCGCGGCGCTCAAGGCGCTCACGGCGAAGCTCGGCGCATGATCTACCGCAAATTGCATTGTCCAACTGGGGGGCGCTACCCGGCCGCGGCGTCTAACCTTTCAGGAGGCGACCGTTCGCGGAGTCGTGGGGAAGGACCATGAGCGAGCTGCGGCGATATGAAGGCGAGGACGCCCGGCGCGAGGCCGCGGCCGACTGGGTCGTGCGCCTCCGCGCGGACGAAATCGCCGAAGCTGACATCCTTGCGTTCGACGCCTGGCTCTCCTCGTCGCCCGAGAACGCCCGCGCCTACGATCAGGCGGTGGAGATCCTGCACGCGTATGTCCGGAACGCGGGGCGGGTCGCGGAAGGGCTGAGCCGGCGCCGCGCCGGTCTTTCAAGTCGTCGGCGAGCCTGGTTGGGCGCCGGCGCTGTCGCGGCTGCCGCGGCAGGCGCGCTATTCCTGGTTCCCCAGTTTCGCGCGCCTGAGACGCAGACCTACGCCACGGGCATCGGGGAGCGTCGCACCGTCACCCTGGCCGATGGCTCGACGGTCGACCTGAACGCTGCAACCCGGCTCTCCGTCACCCTGCGCCGCGACCGCCGGGACGTCACGCTTGAACAGGGCGAAGCCGTCTTCGACGTCGCCCATGACGCCGGCAGGCCTTTCGAGATCGCCGCCGGCGACCGCGCCGTCCGCGTGGTCGGCACCCAGTTCGACGTCCGGCGACGCGACGGCGATCTTTCGGTCACGGTGGCCCGCGGGGCCGTCGAGGTGCGCCCCGCCGGCGGCGCGGGCGGCCGGGCCTATCGCCTGCACCCGGGTCAGCAGCTCGAGCACCGCGAAGGCGCGGCTCAGGTTTCCGTCGGAGGCGTCGATCCCCAGGAAGTCCTGGGCTGGCGGACGGGCCGCCTCGTCTACCGCGAAGAGCCGCTGGGGCAGGTGGTGGCCGATCTGAACCATCAGTTCGCCACGCCGATGCGGATCGAAGATCCGGTCCTCGCGGCGACGCCGATCTCCGGCGTCCTCGTCCTGGACGATCAGGATGCGGTTATCCGTCGCCTGGCCTTGCTGGTTCCCATAAGCGCGGTACCTTCCGCGACAGGTCTGGTCCTGCGGCGCGAGGGCGCGCCCGTTCAGTGATCAGAGTCCTGATGGGGTTTAGGGGCGATCACACCTCGAGGCTTGCCTCTGCAGGCGTTGCTGGCCGGCGGACTGATCGCGTGCACCGCGACCGTCGCTGAGGCCGCCGATGCGCGCCTGCGGCTCTCCATACCGCCGAAATCCTATGCCGACGCCCTGATCGATCTCGGCATCCAGGCGAACGTTTCCATCGTCGGCACCTCGGCCTGCGGGCGCGGCGGACGAGTCGAACTCCATGGCGGCTACAGCCTGCAGGAGGCGCTTGGCCGTCTCCTGGCAGATGCGCCGTGCCAGGCCCGCCTGGTGGATCCCCGCACGGTGCGCATCACCCCATTCACTCCCGATGCCGCTCCGGCGCCGGCCCGGATCGCCGCGAACCAGCCGCTCCTGGTCTCCGAGCTCGTGGTGACCGCCGCGAAGCGGCCCGCCAGCCTCGACCTTCTGCCGGCCGGCGTCAGCGCGATCTCCCGCGAGCAGATCGCCGCAACCGGCGCCGCCGACGTCGGCCAGACGGTCGGCCAGGTCGCGGGCGTCCTCACCACCAACCTCGGCCCTGGCCGGGACAAGCTGCTGATCCGCGGGCTTTCGGACGGTGCGTTCACCGGCCGGGCTCGCTCGACGGTCAGCACCTACCTCGACGACGCTCTGATCAACTACAACGCCCCTGATCCCGACCTCCGGCTCGTCGACGTCGAGCGGGTCGAGGTGGTGCGCGGGCCGCAGGGGGCGCTCTACGGCTCCGGCGCGGTATCCGGCATCTACCGGATCATCACTCGCCGCCCCGATCTCGAGACCAAGGAGGCTGGCGCGGCCGCTACGCTCGCCCTGACAAGGGACGGCGAGCCGAGCCGCGAGGTGGAAGGCTATCTGAGCATCCCGCTCATCGGCGGGACGGCGGCGCTGCGCATCGCCGCCTACCATGACTATCGTGGCGGCTATCTCGACGACACCCGCACCGGTGAAAAGGACGTGGATCGCACGGTTCGGAACGGCGGCCGCCTGACGCTGCGGGCGCGCCTCGGCGACGACTGGGAGGTGAACCTCCGCGGCGCAACCCAGCATCTCCGCACGAAGGACGCACAGTACGTCTATCCCGCCATGGGAACGCAGCGGGTCTCGCCCTTCCGTGAAGGCCACGACAACGACTTCTCCCATGCCGCACTTGGCGTCTCTGGCCGCCTGGGCGAGGCGGAGGTCGCCTCCTACACCGCCTACGTGCGCCACACCTTCACCAGCCAGTACGACGCCACGGGCGCCGGCGTGTTCAACCGGCCTGGCGAGAGAGGGCTCTACGTCGAGAACACGCGGGTCAACATGCTGGTCGAGGATCTGCTGATCCGCTCCGGCTCCGGCGGACGCCTCGATTGGCTGGTGGGCGCCTTCGCCTCGCTGACCTTGGAGCAGTCGCCCTCGCGCGCCGACTTCATCGCCGCGAACGGCGCCCTCACCACCAGCTATCGCGAATTCCGCAAGGACCGGCTGGAGGAGGTCGCCCTCTACGGCGAGGCCGGCTACGAGTTCGCCGCCGGCTGGAAGGCCACGCTCGGCGGCCGCCTGTTCCGCAGCCGCGTCCGCACCTCGGCCGACGTCGACGTTTCGCCTACCGTGCTGCTCGCCACCTCCCGGGTCGTGGACTACGCTCGCTCATTCGACGGCTTCTCGCCCAAGATCGCCCTCCAGCGTGAGTTCGCCAACGGCAGCCTGGCCTACGCCCTGGTCTCCGAAGGCTACCGGCCCGGCGGCTTCAACACCGCCGGCGTGCAGCGCCTCCGCGCGGATCGAACGTTCTTCGAGCCCGATCGTCTGCGGAACTACGAGGTGGGCGCCAAGCTGCGCCTGTTCGAGGGCCGGATGGCCCTGCGATCGGCCGCCTACTACGACGAGTGGCGCGACATCCAGACGGACCAGTACCGTCTGACGGGCCTTTCCTACACGACGAACGTCGGCGACGCCCGCATCCTCGGCCTCGAAGCGGAGGTCGGCTACGACTGGGACTTCGGGCTCTCGCTGCAGGTCAACGCCCTGGTCACCGACTCCCGCGTCACCAACACCAATCCCTCGTTCACCGGGCCGGTCGCCAACGAGCTGCCGGGCATCCCCGAGGCCTCGGGCGGCATGGTCGCCATCTATCAGCGTGCTCTGCAGGGCGATCTGATCATGCGGTTGGTCGGGGAAGCCAGCTATGTCGGGCGGTCGGCCATCTCATTCGACGCCGATGTCACCCGCGACATGGGCGACTACGTCCGCGCGCGGCTCGCCGCCGAGGTGGCGACCGACGCCTGGAGCGCCGCCGTCTTCGTCACCAACCCGCTCGACGACGAGAGCGACACCTTCGCCTACGGCAATCCGTTCAGCTTCCGCACGGTCCGGCAGGTGACGCCGCAGCGGCCCCGAACCTTCGGCGTGCGGCTGGCCGCCAACTTTTAGACAAAATCCACCATGCCGGGCGGGGGGGCTCGCGCCTGGGCGGCGTCTTATCAGCAAGGCCCGGGAAGATCGGGCCGGGACAGGGCTGGAGGCGGGGCAAGGTGGTCAGGCTATCGGCGCTGGTTTGCGTGCGCGACGGGGAAGCCGACCTCGCCGCGTGCCTGCGCAGCCTCTCATTCTGCGACGAGGTCGTGGTGGTCATCGACCGCGGCGCCGAGCGCGCGCGCGAGGCGGCCCGGCGAGCCGGCGTCCGGGTGGTGGACGGCATCTTTCCACTGCCCAGCCAGGCGCGCACCGCCGGGGCTGAAGTCTGCACCGGTGACTGGATCCTGGAGGTGGAGCCCGACGAGCGGATCGACCGCGCTCTCGCCTGGGAAATCCGCGCCGCGCTGCAGATGCGCCCTGAGGGCGACTGGTTCGAGGTTCCGATCGACAACTACGTAGGGGAAGCCCTCGTGCGGCAAGGCTGGACGGGGGCGCTGGGCGCCGACCGGGGGGTCCGTCTGAGCCGGCGCGGGGTGAAGTCCTGGCGGCCGGGGCGGTGCGCGACCGCTGTCCTGGCGGGGGGAAGCGCCGGGGCGTTGAAGGGCGCGATCCGCCGTACGGCGGGCCGTGACCTGGGCCAGCTGGTCGCGCGGCTGGACCTTGAAACCGGCCTGGCGGCCGAGGACCTCGCGGATGTGGGCCGGGTGTCCGGCCTGGCCCGCGCCCTGCTCGCAGGAGCAGGAGCCACGCTCCGCAGCTACCTGATCCGCCAGGGTTGGCGTGAAGGGCGGCTAGGCCTCATCGTGGCGCTGCTTTCGGGCCTCCATCCCGTGCTCACGCAGATGCGCGCCGCCGAGCTGCTGTCCGCGCGGGAAGCCGAGGCCGCACGTCTTCTCGCCAATCCGCTGCGTCGCGCGGCGGTCGGCTAAACCCTCGACGCCGGTCGACTCTCCGGCATCCGGAAGCTACCCAGGCGTGCGCGCAGGGCCGCGCGCGACGGTTCTGGAGTGAGACCTTGGCCATCCTGGTGACCGGCTCGGCCGGTTTCATCGGCTTCCATCTGAGCCGGCGGCTGCTGGAGCGCGGCGAAGCGGTGGTCGGGCTCGACAGCCTGAACGCCTACTACGATCCCCAGCTCAAGGCCGCGCGCCTTGCAATCCTGGAACGCCACGAGGGCTACCGGCACGCCAAGCTCGATCTCGCCGACCGCGAGGGTGTCGCCGCCCTGTTCGGCGAGACCCGGCCAAGCGGAGTGGTAAACCTGGCCGCCCAGGCAGGCGTCCGCTACAGCCTGGAGAAGCCCGAGGCCTATGTGGACTCCAACGTGGTGGGCTTCCTCAACATCCTGGAAGGCTGCCGCGCCGTGCAGCCCCGCCACCTGATGTACGCCTCCACCAGCTCGGTTTACGGCGCCAACGGAAAGCTGCCGTTCAACGTCCACGACCACGCCGTCCACCCAATCACGCTCTACGCCGCGACCAAGCTCGCCAACGAGGCGATGGCGCACAGCTACTCGCATCTCTTCGGCGTCCCCTCGACCGGCTTTCGCTTCTTCACTGTCTACGGCCCGTGGGGACGGCCGGACATGGCGCTCTTCAAGTTCACCGACGCGATCCTCAAGGGGCGGCCGATCGACGTGTACGGCCAGGGCAGGATGCAGCGCGACTTCACCTATGTGGAGGACATCGTCGACGGGCTGGTCGCCGCGCTCGACCGTCCGCCGCAACCGAACCCCGCCTGGGATCCGCAAGCGCCCGATCCGGCGACGAGCGGCGTCGCGCCGTGGCGCGTCCTGAACCTGGGCGCCGGACGTCGCGTCGAGCTGATGCGCTACATCAAGGTGCTGGAGGAGAAGCTGGGGCGTAAGGCCGAGCTCAACCTCATGCCCATGCAGGCCGGCGACGTCGCCCGGACCGAAGCCGACACCGAGGAAACCCAGGCCGTCCTCGACTACCGTCCCTCCACCTCGGTCGAAGAAGGCGTCGGCCGCTTCGTCGACTGGTACCGCGAGTACTACCGGGTCTAGACCGGGCGATCGATCGAGGCCGGCGGCTGGGAGAACCACTTCGGCCCCTGCGTCGTCATGTAGATGCAGTCTTCCAGACGGATGCCGAACTCGCCCGGGATGTAGATTCCCGGCTCATTCGACAGGCACATGCCGGGCGCGAGACGGGTCCGCTCACCGCGCACGAAGTTGATCGGCTCGTGGCCGTCCAGACCGATCCCGTGGCCCGTCCTGTGCGAGGTGCCGGGCAGCCGGTAGTCGGGGCCATAGCCCAGCGAGGCGTAGTAGGCTCGGACGGCGTCATCCACCCTTCCCGCCTCGACGCCGAGTTGCGCCGTCTCGAACGCGATCTGCTGGCCGCGGCGCATCTGGTCCCAAACGGTCCGCTGACGTTTCGAGGCCTCGCCGAAGACGAGCGTGCGGGAGATGTCGGACTGATACCCCTCGAAGGTGCAGCCGCAGTCCATCAGCACCACCTCGCCGTCGCGCACCGCCTGCGGCTTCCCCGAACCGTGCGGATAGGCGCTGGCTTCCCCGAGCAGGATCAGCGCGAACTCCGGGGAACCGCCGAGCGCTCGGGTGGCGCCGTCCATGATCTTGCCGATGTCCCCAGGCGTCATGCCGCGCTCGATGCGCGGGACGGTGTGCCGGTAGGCCGCCACCGTGATGTCGGCGGCATGCTGCATCAGCGCGATCTCGGCCGACGACTTGATCATCCGGCAGGCGCGGACCACGCTCGCGCCGGAGCGCACCGTAAGGCCGGGCAGATGCTTCTGCAGGCCGTCCACGGCGAAGAAGCGGACGGTCTCCTCGACGCCCACGGCGCCCGAGGCGAGTTTCTTCTCCGTCAGCCAGCCGGCGACCAGCTTCAGCGGGTCCTCGTGCTCCTGCCACGTCCGGAATTCGCCGGGGATCGCCAGGGTCTCGCGGACCGACGGCTCCTCGAAGAACGGCGTGACCACCAGGATCTCGCCTTCGACGGGGATCACCGCCGCCGTCAGGCGCTCGCTGCGCCACCACTGCACCCCAGTGAAATAGACAAGGCTGGCGCCCGGCTCGATCAGCAACGCGGACAGGCCCTGCTCGCGCATAAGCCGCTGCGCCTTGGCAAGACGGGCCGCCCGCTCCGCCTGTCCGATCGGCGGCGGCGCATTTGGCAGCGGGGACAGGTCAGCGGCCGCGGCGGGGAGCGCAGCAGCGCTCAGCGAGGCGGCCCCGAGGGCGAGCAGGCGACGACGGTCCATGCGGCAAGCTGTCCCGAGTTCGCGGGCTGCGTCCAGGGTCGCCCGGAAACAAAAAGCCGCGCCCTGCGGCGCGGCCAGTTAAGGGAGGAAACGCCCCGAAGGGCAGGACCACCCTTGCGTGAGAGTGTGACAAGAGGAAGACCGGATCGCAGCATTTCGGAAGCGGCTCCGCCGGGCGCCTAAGTCTTGGGCGCCTGCCTGAAGCTTGAGCGAGGACTAGAGGCGGAGGTCGGCGGTCGCCTTCGGGAGCGCGGCTTTCACGTCGAACAGAACCGCGCCAGGTCCGCCTAGGCTGCGGATGGCGTCCGCCCCCATCTCCACGAACTGGCGGTGCGCGACGGCGAGGACCACGCCGTCATAGACGCCTGCCTGCGGCCGCTCCACCAGGTCCAGATCGTACTCGTGGCGGGCGTCGGCCGCCGAGATCCAGGGATCCCAGACATCCACCTCCACACCGTAGTCGGCAAGCTCGCGGACGATGTCGATCACCCGGGTGTTGCGCAGGTCCGGGGTGTTTTCCTTGAACGCCAGACCCATCACCAGGACGCGGGCCCCCTTCACCATGACGCCGCGCCGGATCATCTCCTTGACCAGCTCCCGGGCGACGTATCCGCCCATGCCGTCGTTGATCCGCCGACCGGCGAGGATCACCTCGGGATGATAGCCGAGGGCTTCGGCCTTGTGCGTCAGGTAATAGGGATCGACGCCAATGCAGTGGCCACCCACGAGGCCCGGCCGGAAGTTCAGGAAGTTCCACTTGGTGGCGGCCGCCGCCAGCACCTCCTGGGTGTCGATCCCGAGCCGGTGGAAGATGAGCGCGAACTCGTTGATAAGGGCGATGTTCAGGTCGCGCTGGGTGTTCTCGATCACCTTGGCCGCTTCCGCGACCTTGATGGAACTGGCGCGATGTACGCCGGCCGTCACCACAGAGGCGTAGAGCGCTTCCACGAAGTCCGCCGCCTCGGGAGTAGATCCGGCCACGACCTTGACGATGTTCTCGAGCCGGTGGTTCGGATCGCCAGGGTTCGCCCGTTCCGGGCTGTAGCCGACGAAGAAGTCGCGGTTGAACGCCAGACCTGAGACCTCCGCGACGATCGGGACGCAGTCCTCCTCGGTCGCGCCGGGATAGACGGTGGATTCGTAGATCACCACGCCGCCCGTTCCGATGGCCGCGCCCACCGCGCGGCTCGCCGCCTTCAGGGCTGTCAGGTCGGGCCGCTTGTGCTCGTCGATCGGCGTGGGCACCGTCACGACGAAGACGTTGCAGCCCTTGAGGTCAGCCGCCTCGGCGCTGAACGTCAGCTGCTCAGCCGCCGCGAGCGCCTCGGGCGGAACCTCGAGGGTGCGATCACGTCCGGAAGAGAGCTCGGCGATCCGGCTGGCGTCGATATCAAACGCGACGACCTCGTGGCCACGCGCGAAGGCCACGGCCAGCGGAAGGCCGACGTAGCCCAGGCCGATGACGGCGATCTTGGCGGGCGCCGCGACGAAGGGGTTCTGCACCATCGGGACGCTGCCTAGCACGGTTCGCGCCGCCTGCGTGAAGACCGGGGGTCTGCGTCCGACAAGACCGCCCGGCTGGGTTGCAGCGCGAGTATGTGTGGTTGGTGGCGGACGTGTGCGCTGTAAGCCTATTTTCAGGAGGCTGAGCTAATGCTTCGGCGCTCAATGGCCGCCCCTTCGCCGAGCGGCGAGCAGTGGAACGAAGCTGGTGTCGCCTCACATGCACGTGCTCCGAGCTGTCGCCGCCATGGCCGTTCTCGCCGCCGCAGGCCAAGCGATGGCGCAAGGCTCCGCTCAGCAGAGCGTCGCCGGCACCGGCACGATCTTCCAGCCGATCGTGCTCAGCAAGGTGACCGACCTCGAATTCGGAACCGTGGTGCGGCCGCTGGCGGGCAGCGGAACTGTCGCGGTCGATCCGGCGACCGGTCAGCGCAGCATCGTCGGCCAGGGATTCCTGGTGTCTTCCGGCGCGACACCGACGCGGGCGGCCTTCACGGTGGCTGGCGAAGGCGCGCAGACCTTCTCGATCAACGTCGCGCCCAGCCTGACGCTCACGCGCTCCGGCGGCTCGGAGACGCTCAACGTGAACCTCACGCCCTCGGCCGCCACGGGTACGCTGGCCGGCCCTGCGGGCAGCACGGGAACCGCCAGCTTCGGAATAGGCGGCCAGCTTCCCGTGTCGAGCGCCACGACGGTCGGCGCCTATGCCGGGACGTTCACGGTCACCGTAGCCTACAACTGAGGCCTAGCCGACGCCGCGCAGCGCGAGCACCGCTCCGAGGATGTGGTAGAACGAGGTCGCCGGCGCCGGTTCCTCCAGAAAGACCCCGTCCGCCTGCATCTTATCGCGCCATAGGCCGGGCGTCGGCGTCCGCAGATAGGCGGCCAAGCCGCGGGCGGCCGAAAACGCATCGGCCTCGGCGCCCAGGAGCAAGGCCGCCTTCAGACGTTCGGTCTGGGGCCAGAGACGCGCTCCGGCGTCGCGGATGCTGAGGTCGTCCCAGAGCGCGTTCACCGCCACCTCGCGGTCGCCGTCGACACCGGCCGCGCCGATCGCATAGAGCCGCTTGGCCGCGTCCCGGGCGCGCGCGTCGCCGCGCCGCCGCCCCCACTGCTCGAGCAGCCAGGCCCATTCGAACTGGTGGCCCGGTTCGACAAGCCCGTCCTCCCCTTCGACGGCGGACCATGTCTCGTCGAAGAACTCGCGCAGCATCCCGCTATCGGGGTGGATGAACCGATCGAGCGCGAGCCGTGCGATCTCGTCGGCCAGCGCCTTCCAGGCCGGATCGCCGTCCGCCGCTTCCCATGCGAGCGCCGCCTCGAGCACATGCATCTGGGCGTTTGCCTGGAACGGCCGTTCGCCCACTTCCCGGAAACCTCCGGCCGGATGCCGCAGCTTGTCCATGGCCTGCCGCAGGGCGTGGCCCGCCTGCGGCCAACGAGCCTCGGCGGGCTGGGCCCGATGAAGCGCGCATGCGGCCAGCATCACGAACGCCTGTTCGTAGAGGTGGCCCGTGCGGTCGAGCCCTGCGCCATCTGGCGAAAGGGAATAGGCGAACAACCCGTCGCGCCTTCGGCCATTCCGCACCAGGAAGTCGAAGCCCCGGATCGCCTGCTCCAGCCACGGGCCTTCGAAGCCCTCGGCCGCGGCGGTGGCGAACACATAGACCTGACGGGCCATGCTTCGCGTGCGACGGTGCGGTTCGTGCGGCCGCCCCTCCAGCGTCAGCGCCTCGCGGAAGCCGCCATTCTCGGGATCGACGCCAGCCGTGCTCCACAGCGGCAGCGCGGCGGTCCGCAGCCAGCCGGCGTACCAGTCCCGGGCGCCTGCCAGCGAGTCGAAGGGCGCTTTCGGCCGCACCGGGTCGAAGCGCCCGAGGCAGGCGCGAGCCAGCGTCTTCAACAGGGCCAGCTCGCCGTGGAAGGGCCGGATCTTCGTCGGCGCCTTCTGGTCCTTGGGATACCGGCGCGCCGTCGGGAGCTCCACGCATTGGAAGCCCAGACGCGGGGCGCGGTAGTTCATGTAGGCGAGCAGTTCGTAGTCGCGGAACACCGGCCGGAAGATGGACATCTCAGCGTTGGCCAGCAGTCGGCGGCTGTAGCCGCGGAAGCCCTGGGTGGTGTCCGTCCAGTGGAAGCCGGACGTCCAGCTCAGCGCCGGCGCGTGCACGAGCCGGATAGCGAGGTCCCGAAGCCCCGGCGTGTTCTCGGCTATGCCGCCCGGAACGTACCGGGACGCCTGGACGAAGTCGTAGCCCCGTTCCAGCGCCTGCACGAAGGCCGGGATCGCGTCCGGATCGTCCTTGTCGTTTCCGTCGATGGTGACCACGCCTTCGTAGCCGTGGTCGAGCGCGAAGGCGTAGGCGCAGAGCAGTTGGGCGCTGAGCTTGCCTGAACCGGTCTTGCGGATCAGGCCCACGACCCGGTGCTGGTCCAGCCGCTCAGGCGCCAGCGAACCGTCGGTCGAGCCGCCGTCGACGATCAGGATGTCGGCCAGGTCGGCGATGTTCAGCGCGCTCATCCGCGCGAGCAAGCGTCCGATCCGCTCGCCCTCGTTGATCACCGGGATGACGACGCAGTGGTCCTTGGTGCGGCCGGTCCACCGTTCGACGATGTGTTCGGGGACGTACCTCACGCGGGAGCCCGCGTCAGAGCCAGGACCACGATGCCGGCGAGCAGCAGCGAATAGCCGAGCCAATGCAACGCCGTGAACGTCTCCCGCAGCATCAGCGCCGAGCAGAGCCCGACCAGTACGATCGCCCCGGCCGTCGCCACCGGATGGGCCACATTGAGCGGCAGGCGGGTGACCGCTGCGGCATAGGCCAGGAACGCCACGCCATAGCTCACGGCGGCCAACCAGAGCCGGCCGTTGGTCGCCAGCACCATGGGATTGGAGAGATCGAGCGGGCTGTCGGAGCTCAGCTTGACCAGGACGCTGGCCGCCGCGTTCGCCAGGACCCCCACGAGGATCAGCAGCCAGGTCAAGCGGCGTCTCCATAGGCAGCGGTGACGGCGGCGACCGCCCGGGTCACGGCCGCCAGACCGTCGGGCTGGGTCGCCATCTCCACCGTGACGGTCAGGTCCGGACGCAGGCGGCGGATCGTCTCGGCCGCAACGGCGTGCGGCGCGCCCGCCTCGCCCACCGTCACAAGGCCCGGCTCGCTGGCGTGGGCGTGGCCGAAGAGGTCGGCGTGCGCGGCGATGACCGCGGCGGGGTCCTCGCCTTCCACGCCCATCGTGCCGACGTCGAGCTGCAGGCGCACGGCCGGGTGATCCACCGCGCGCACCATCGCGGCGGCTTCATCGGTGCGGACCATGAAGTTGCAGCCGTACATGGCCGGATTGGCCTCAAGGCACACGAGGACGCCGTGCTGGGCCGCCGCATCGCCCAGCCGGCGGAAGAAGTCCACGGCGATCCCCTGGGCCTTGGCCTCGTCGAGGCCGGTGCGGTCCCGCTGCTTCGGCGACCCGAACACCAGCGCCTGCGCGCTCAGGAGGCCGCCGACCCGGCATTGCGCGGCGAGCCGGTCCAGCATGGTCCCGTCGTCTTGGAAGAGGTTCAGCCCGGTCGTCCCGAACAGCAGGCCCTGCATGCCGACGATCTGGAAGCCGCGATCGGCCCACCAGCGGCGCACGACCTCGATCTCGGATACGGTCGCCGCCGCCGGATCGGCGAAATACTTGCCCGGCGCGACGTCCACGCAGGTGATCCCCGCCGCCGACAGCATGTCGGCCGCCGCCGGCTCGTCGGCGATGTCCCAGGCGATGTTGGAGACGGACAGGCGCATGTCAGGCCAGCGGCTTCGACGCGGGTTCGGACTGGGCATAGGCGCGGATCGCCAGCAGGCTCTCACGCCGACCGTATTGATAGTCGCCCTGCCCGCCGAACAGCGGCGCATGGCGGGTGCGCAGATCGTAGGCCGCCGGCGCGCGCCCCTCGACCTCGTTCTCGAACGTCCGGCCAAAGCCTTCGCGAGCCACCTCCGCCACCGAGAGCGGCTCCGCCGTCAGGTGCAGCACCTTCAGCCCCGCCGCCAGCGCCGTCTGCAGATCCGCCCAGAGGTTCACCATCGGGTAGAATTGATAGACCCCGCGCGCGTCGACGGACGCCAGGTTGTTGTCGTTCCTGAGGTCGAAGATCGCGTTCTTCCGCAGACCGGGGCCGACCAGGCCCGGCAGCCGGACGATGAGGACTTCCGGGAAATGATTCGCGGCCCAGCGCTCCAGCCAGCGTCGGTTGCGGCCATAGGCGCTTGGCGCCTGGGCGTCCGGATCGCTGTCCTCGTCCGCGCCGCGACTGTCGGCGAAGACGTCCACCGTGCTGATCAGGACGAGCCGCCGGGCGCGCGCCTGCTCCAGGTTGGCGGCCAGCCCCTCGAGTTTGGCGCGGTCGACCTCCGGCGCCCGGTCGGCGATCCACTTCTGGGCCGGCGCCCCTGCGCAGATCAGCAGGTCGGCCTCACATCCGCGGATACGTTCGATGTCTGTCGACCGGTAGGTCTGATCGAAGGATCGCTGGCGCAGCAGCGTCTGGCCCACGAAGCCGCTCCAGCCCACGAGCACATCGGTCATGGCAGCGCCTCCTCGTCGAGACGGGCCAGGACATCGAACACGTTGTCGATCTTGCCGCCCAGGACGCTGACGAGCCGGCCGCCCGGACCGCGGCGCTCGAACAGGATCGGCCGGCCGTCGTCGCCCTCGTTGCGCGCCAGCACCGTCTTCACGGTGAACAGCGACCCTTCGTAGCCTGCGCGCGCCATGGACGGCACGTAGCGGGCGGCGTCGCGCAGCATGCGATCGACGCGCGTCTCCTTCGCATGCGCGGTCAGCACCGCCCGCGGGTCCCGCTCGCCGGTCTCGGTCCAGCTCATGTGAGGCGTATAGCGGACGTGGCTTAGGGAATGCAGCCCGCGCGACGGGAACGGCATGCACGAGAAGAAGGGACCGTCCATTACGGTGATCCCTAAGCCGTCCAGTTCTGGCGGCGGGCGGACCAGCGCCATTTCGGTAAGTTCGTGCTTGAGCGCCAGAGGCGGACCAGAGGCGAGCGCCTGCAGCCGGCTGTAGGTGCAGTTGAACACCAGGTCGGCGCGGAAAGTCCGTCCGCCGGCTTCCACGGCGGCTCGGGCATCATCCACGCGCACGGCCTCGACCTCAGCGTTCAGCCGGACGTCGACGCCGGATCGCGCGAGCAAAGCTTCGGACAGGCGCGCCAGCCGCTCGGCGTCGAACGCGGCCTCGTCGGCGAGATAGGCCCGCGCCACGGTGCGCGGATTGAAGAGCGCCGCGATCGCCTCCGGGGCCGACGCCAACGGCGCGCCGATGTCGGCGCAGAACCGCTCCATCTGGCGCGGCGTCACCTTCGAATTCCGCGCCGCCAGGGCGTAGACAGCCTGGAAGCTCACGACGGCCTCGCCGTACTCGGCCAGGAACCGCGGATAGTTCACCCGGCTGCGATAAGCCGTCGTGAAGCTGCGGAGGTAATGATAGCCGGCGTGGACGCGAGCCTGATTCACGAACGAGGCCTCGCCCAGCAGACGCGGCCCCGCTTCGAACAGCGTCACGTCTGAGACGCCGCGCTCGGTCTTCAGGTAGGCCGCGATAGTGGCGCCATAGAAGCCGCCGCCGACGACGATGGCGGTGGTCATCTGGCCCGCTTCTGCGCCGGCTTGCGCTCGGCCTCGACGTTCAGCTTCGCGCGCCGCGTCATGACTGCGCTCGTGTGCTCGCCGGCGAGATAGTAGGACGGACCTTCCAGCGTCCAGACCAGCATCTGGGCGACGTATTCCACGAGGATGAACACCACCAGCGACAGCAGGAAGAACATCCCCGACTGCTGCAGCGACAGCGTCGTCCAACCCGGCATGACATCGGCCTTGAACAGCCGGATCAGGATCACGTAGCCCGAGTAGATCAGGTTGAGCGTCGCCCCGCCGATCGCCAGGGCCGAAGCAATGCGCAGCGGCAGCATGGTCTGGGCGAACAGCAGGTTGAGGCCGCGTCGGGCCTTGGCGCGCAGGCCCTCGCCGTCGTGCGCCGCACGCGGGCCGGCATAGTCGAGGCTGGCCTTCGGGAAGCCCGCGAGCGCGGGCAGCGCGCGGTAGCGGAGCGCGGGCTTGGGCTGCTCCATGAGGAAACTGACCACCCGCTTGCTGAGGATCCGGCAGCTGGCGCCCTCAACGGCTAGGTCCACGCCCACGAGCTTGCGATAGGCCGCTCGGAAAAGCCGGTCCAGCAGGCGTTCGGACCCGGTCATCGGCTTGAGCGTGGTGTTGCGGATCGTGACGAGATCGACGCCTTCCGCGATCTTTCCAATCGCCTGGGGCAGAAAACCGAGGTCCTCGTTCAGAGGGTCCAGCACCAGGACGTAGTCGCCCAGCGCGTTCTCCACGCCGGCCCAGACGGCGATCTCGAAATCGACCTCGCGGATCAGGCGATAGATCTGCAGGTTGGGCAGACCGCCCTCGCCCACAAGCCCTGCGTACTCCCCGGCCGAACCGTCGGTGGAGCCGTTGTCGACCACGACGATCTCGAAGTCCTCGACCTTGGCCGCCAACTCGGCGACGAGCGGCTCAAGAAGCGCGCGCACGCGGCCGCCGGTGTTCCGAAGCGGCACGACGACCGAAAGCAGGATCGGATAAGGCTGCACCAAGGCCGCGCCCCCTACGCGCTACCGCACGGATGCCGGATCGACGGCCGTTCGGCAAGGCGCGTGGAGGGCGGGTCCGCGGGTTCAGCCGAACTCGTAGGTGACGCCGCCTAGGGCGAGGTTGTTCACGTAGGCGTCGGTCGCGCCGTTCCCCGAGCCCAGCGCCAGAGACCAGCCCAGGACGACGCTGTCGGCGTCGAAATGCAGACCGCCGGCGGGCGTGTAGCCGTCGGCGTCGGACCAGTCGCTTAGCGTCGTCATGTTGGCGATCTGGTCGCGGTTCACCCCGAGCGAACGTTGCCACGCCGTCCAGTCGTCACCCGAAAGGTCCGCGGTCTGCCAGCTGTCCGTCGGAGCCGGGCTTTCGCCCTGGTAGGCCCATTCGAAGACCAGCTCACCGCGATCGCTCGTCGTCGTCAGGTCGCCGTCGGCGTCGACCACGAGGCGCAGCACCGGGATCACGTCGGTTCGGGTGGACTCGGCCACATAGTAGTCGAACCGCAGCGTGCCCAGGTCGCCCAGGGTGACCTGCTGGTCTTGATCGAGCCCGACGTTCAGCCGAAGCCGGCCGTTGTCGACGTCGGTGACAAGGTGCAGCGCCTCCTGCCCGCCGATGCTGTCGATGCTGATCTCACCCTGGCGCACTTCGGTGTTCAGGAGACCGCCGTCCGCCAGGACGGTGGTCGCGGAGGTGACGCTGGTCGTGGTCGGATTGTCGACGTCGATCCCGTCGATCCGCACGGTGTAAACGCCGTCTGACATCGCGTCGTCGGCATGCTTGAGGTGGCCCAGGCCCTTGCCCTGGCCGTGTTCGTAGTGGCCGCGACCTTGGCCCGGCCCTTCCTCTTCCACAAAGCTGATGATCGGCATGCAAGCGCTCCTCTACTGCCGGCGTGTCTTACCGGGCTGCTGCGAGAGATTGCGCCCTCCCCGGCTTCGAACTTTCCGGGGGCTCTTCGGTTATGTCATCCCCGCGACATTACGGGATCGGCCGCGGTCCGACGCGACGGGCGCGCCGCGCCCGCACCTCCTCATCCTCGAGGTCGGCCGGGCGGCCGTGCCGGCGCTCGATGTCCTTCTGCAGGGCCTTGGCGGCCATGGCGTGTCCAGGAAACAGCGTGTCGACGGCCCAGCCGGCCAGGGGCACGCCCGAGCTGATCGTGTCGAGGCCCAGCAGGAGCCCCATCTTCGCAAGAGTGCCGCGCGAGGCTCCGGCCTGAACCGCCTCGGCGAACAGGAGGGCCGCCGCGCCGACGGAATAGGCCGTGCCGGCCACAGGCACCCAGGCCAGCACGCCGTCGATGCCGATGCCGAACGGTCCGATGCCGACCATCCGGTCCGAAAGGATGCGGATGCGCTCGGCGCGCCGCCAGGCGGTATGGGCGCGATGCTCGTCCATCGCCGACTAACGCCGGCGATGGCGGCTCAGGTTCCCCGAGGTGCTAGAGCATCCCGCCCGCGGCCGCGTCCAGCAACAGGTACAGCCGCCCCGGCTCACCGGCCAGCAGTTCGACCATCAGGTGTCCCTGCGGATCGCGGACCACCGCATCGTCGATCAAGGTCTTGTAGCGGCGCAGGTACACCTCGGTCCTCCGCTTGACCTCGTCGTCGGTGAAGAGACGACGCGCGATGCGCCGCGTCGCGGCCGGCGCGAGCTTCTTCACGACCTGCCGCGCGCCGTCCTCGTCGCCGGTCTGGACCGCCGCGGCGATCTCCTCGATGCGGCCCTTGGGCAGCAGCTTGGCGGGATCGACCCCCATGCGAGCGAGTTCGGCCGCGAGGGCCGCCTCCAGGCGCTCGCCTTCGCCGTCGGAGCCGTCCAGAGAGGCCAGCAGGTCCTTCCAGGTCCAGGTGTCGCCGTCGGCCGGCGTTTCCTCGGCCTCGTCGTCGTCGGTCGCGGGGCTCGCCGCTCTGCCTCCGGCGGCGGCGAAGACGGCGGTGAACTCCCGGTCCGTGGCGGTGGGCGTCAACTTCAGTCGCGCACGCAGGCCGAGCTGCTGCGCCAAGGCGCCGCCCGGCGCCGGCGCTTCCGGCGCTTCCGGCGGCGCTTCGGAGGCGGCCGGCGCGTCCAGCTCCAGGGGCTCCTCATCGGCTGGCTCAGCCAAGATCTCGAAGGCCGGCGTGTCCGCATGAGGCGCTTCCGCGGGCGGCGAATCTGCCCGCGCAGAGGCAGCGGCCCTTGCGCGCGACGGCGGCGTCGGAAGCGGCGCCGGGGCCGAGGCCACGGTCCCCATCAGCCGCACGGCCTCGGACAGCATTTCGAAGTTGCGGCGGACCCGATCCTGGAACGCCGCGTCGATGGCCTGCGCCTCCTCGGCGGTGCGTCGGGCCTGCTCCATCAGCTCGTCCATGCCGTGGGCGACCGCGGCCTTGACCTGTTCGGCCTGTCCGCGGGCCGCGGCGGGCAGCCGCGAGGCCCGCTGCTCCAGCTCGCCCAGCATGGCTGACAGCTCGTCCAACGTCGCGCGCGCGGCCACAGCGCCCTCCTCCAGCTTCCGGGAGGTAGCCGCGCCGGCTTCCTCGACCATCCTGGAAGACTGCTCGACGAGCGCCCGGGCTTCCTCGAGCCGGGCCTCGAACACCTGGTTGGCCTTCTGGCCGGCGGTGAACGCGGCTTCCGAGAGCTGGTCCACCTGTTCGCGCGCGGTGGCGGCGTGGCGCGCGGCGGCTTCGCGGGTCTCCTCGGCGGCGGCGGCCAGCGCGTCGATGGCGGCCCGGGTCTGCGCCTCGAGCTTCGCCCGCTGGTTCGCGGCGGCGGCCGAGACCGCCTCGAGGGCATGAAGGGTGGAGAGGCCGAATTCCTCGCGCTCGGCCTTCGCCGTTTCCGCCAGATCGCGGAACTGCAGGGCCGCATCGGCCATCAGCTGTCGCAGCGCCTCGCCGCCCTTGGTGGCGCGGTCGCTCATCTCGGCGGCCGAGAGACGAGCCTGGCCGATGAATTCCGACAGACGGGCCGCGTGGGCTTCGGCCTCGCTGGAGAAGTTCTCGTGGTCCGAGCGCAGCGCGGCGGCGAGGGTGATCAGCGCCGCGCGCTGTTCCGAAAGCCCGCTCTCGACGGCGCGCGCCTGTTCAGCCACGCCTACGCCGGCGGTCTCCAGGCGCGCGATGTGACGCGTCAGATCCTCGCCCGCCATGCGCGCGGCGTCGCTGGCCTCGCCGGCGGCGGCGGCCAGGTCTGCGGCGCGGGCGCCGAGCGCGGTCTCGGCTTCCCGGATCTGCGTCTCCGCGAGGCCCGCTGCATCGGCGACCATCTTAGCGTGCAGGGTGATGGAATCGGCCACCCGGGTCGCCTGGGCGTCCAAGGTGTGGGCGAGTTCGCCCATTTCGCTGCGCTCGCGCCCTAGCGTACCGGCAAGTTCCTGGGCGGTGCGCACCGACTGGGCGGTGGCGCCGGCGAGCTTCTCGGTTTCCAGCGCCAGGGCGTCGCGCAGGGCCAGCAGGGTTTCGCGCGCGTCCTCCGCCGTCGCGCCCGCACGGGCGATCTCGTCGCGCACCGCCTGCGCCACATGGCCGGCGCGCGCGGCGGCGACGACGGCCGGCGTCAGCATGTCTTCGGCCATCGTCTTCGCTCGACGCGCCTCGAAGGCCAGCTTTTGGCCCTGCCGGATCATGAAGGCCGCGCCCCACACGAACGCCGCCGGTCCAATGGCCAGGAGCGCGAAGACGGCCATGGCGAAGCTATCGTTCTGCAGCGGCGCCACGCCGCCGCGATAGCCCACCGCAAACGCGATCGGGGCGATGGCCCAGAGGACCGAGACGGCCACAGCCGCCACCCAGATCGGCCAGCCCGACGGCGGCGCCAGTTCGTCCATGGTCGAGGGGCCGTAGGTCGGCTCCGGCTGGAACTCGGGCCTCGGCGCCGGCATGCGCGCGTCCTGCGTCGTCACCTGCGCGGCGGCGGGCGGCGGCTCCAGCGGCGGGAGGGCCTGCGCCTCGGCTTCGGCAAGGCTCTCGCGCACCGGTTCCGCATCGGCTTGCGACGCAGGCGCCAGCCCGGCCACAGCCCCGAAATCAGCCGGTTGTCGCCGCTTCGAGAACTTCATGCGCGGCAATCCCCTTCCCCGCTACGCTGCGGAAAGGATTACCCGCCCGGCGAGCGGACGCAAACAGCCGCCGCGAATCAGCAGGTCATTCGGGTCGGATTGTCGCGGGACCGATGAGCCTCAGGCCCGGACGACAACAGCCTTGCGCTCGTCGGGGCAGTCGACGGCGGCCTTATCGGAGACCTTCTGCGCCTTCCGGGGGGAGCGAGCCACGACGCGCTGTTCCGCCGTCGGAGCCGGCCGTTCGAAGGTCGGGGCGTCCAGGGTCACGCCGAAATGCGAGAAGGCGACAGCGGACGAATGCACGACCACCGCGGCCACAACTTCCGTCAATGTCGCCATCGGCCCTCTCCCGATCCCAGCGCGACTCCGCCGAGCGGTGTTATACGTCACGCCAAGCTTCGCCGCACCCGGCTCCGTTCCTTAAATTTCCGCAATGTTGCGGACCGCGTCAGGCGGCCACCCGGTCCTTGAAGGTCGCACCCTCGTGGGCCAGCAGCCACTTCTTGCGCGGCAGGCCGCCGCCGTAGCCCGTCAACGACCCGTCCGAGCCGATCACCCGATGGCATGGCACCACCACCGCCACGGGGTTCGAGCCATTTGCGAGGCCCACGGCGCGCACCGCCGCCGGCTTCCCGATCGCCCGGGCGAGCTTGGCGTAGGTCCAGGTCTCTCCCGTCGGGATATCGCAGAGCGTCGCCCAGACCTTCTTCTGAAACTCCGTACCGGCGCCGTCCCAAGGCACGCTCGACAGGGCATCGAGATTCCCGGCGAAATAGCGCTCAAAGGCCGGACGGGTCGGACTGCGCCCTTCCGCCAGGGCGGCCTTGGGATATCGGCGGCCGATCCACGAGCGCATGCGATCCTCGTAGTCGGTCCAGTTGAAGGCGCGAAGCACGCCTTCTTCGTCGGTGACCACCAGCGCGGTCCCGATAGGCGTCTGGATTCGATCGAGCGTCAGCGTCTCAGGCTGCGCGGCGGCTTGCGTCTTTGGCATCGCTCTTGGTCCTCTTGGTCTCGGATTGAGCCGCATCGTGGGCCCAGAGATGTTGGGCGGCGTAGGCGCGCCATGGGCGCCACCGCTCGCTGCGGGCAAGCAGTTCGTCTGCGGTCGGTCGGCGGCCGCTCTCGTCGGCCATGGCGCGCAGCAGGGCGATGTCCGCCCCTGGAAAAGCGTCGGGTTCGCGCAGCTCGCGCAGGGCGATGTACTGGGCCGTCCACTCGCCGACGCCGGGCAACGCCTTCAGCGCCGCGACGGCGCTCTGCAGGTCAGCCCGGGGCGTGAAGATCGCGGGGTCTTCGGCGACGGTGCGCGCGAGCGCCTCCAAGGCCGCGCCCCTGGCGCGGGGCATGCCCAACGCCGCGATGTCCTGCCCAACCAAGCGCTCCGGGGGCGGGAAGACACAGGTCAGGCCGAGTTTGGCCGCGGCCGGATCGTGGATCGGCTCGCCATACGCCTCGGTCAGCTTGCCGGCCAGGGCGCGCGCCGCGCCGACCGTGATCTGCTGGCCCAGTATGGCGCGGACCGCCAGCTCGAAGCCGTCCCATGCTCCGGGCGCACGGAGCCCCGGCCGCGCCGTCACCAGCGGAGCCAGCGCGGGGTCCTGGCTGAGGTGATCTCCGATCAGCGCCGGATCGGCCGCCAGATCGAACACGCGCCGGATCCGCGCGATCACCGCCGGCAGCGCCTTCAGTTTCGGGAAGTGGATCTCGGCGTTCAGGGCGTCGTCACCAATGCGCGGCGTCACCACCACCACGCCACGCGCGCCGTCGACCTCCAGCGTGCGGGCGTACCGCCGCGGCTCCACGCTCTCGACGCCAGGAATGGCCCGATCGGCCAGGAAGCGGATGATCGCGTCCCAATCGTACGGCGGCCGGTAGGGCAGTCGAACGACAATGCCCTCGGCGGCCGGAACGTCGTCCTGCCGCGAGCGGCGCAGCTCTCCCGGCGGGCGGCCGAACAGCTGCTGGAAGGTCTCGTTGAACCGACGCACGCTGCCGAAGCCGGCGGCCAGGGCCACCTCGCCCATCGGCAGGCGGGTCTCCTGGATGAGCTGTTTCGCCAGCAGTACGCGGCGGGTCTGGGCCACCGAGACCGGCGAGGCGCCGAGATGTTGCCGGAACAGCCGGCGGAGCTGTCGCTCACCGACGCCGAGCCGCGCGGCAAGGGCGTCGACGTCGCCCGTGTCCATGGCGCCGCCCTCGATCAGCGCCAGCGCGCGCGACACGGTGTTGGAAGTCCCCCGCCACGCGCCGAGGTCGGGCGACGCCTCCGGGCGGCACCTGAGGCAGGGACGGAAGCCCGCTTCCTGCGCCGCGGCGGCACTCGGATAGAACACCATGTTCTCAGGCTTCGGCGTCCGCGCAGGGCAGATCGGCCGGCAGTAGATGCCAGTCGTCTTCACGGCGCCGAAGATGCGTCCGTCGAACCGGTGGTCGCGGGTGACGAAGGCGCGGCGGCAGGCTTCGAAGTCCATGTCCATGGCCGCGAAGATGCGCCGCGTTCGCGCGCCAGTCTCGCGGTTTTCGGACACAGATCAGGTCATGTTCGCGGTTTTCGGACCACGAACGAAGGGCTCAGCCCGCCTTCGCAGCCTTGCGCGTGACCAGCTTCGGCGGGTTCACCGCGTTCGGCGTGTCGGCGCGCGGCCGCTGCCAGCGCCACTCGTACGGCTTCAGCCAAACCCAGCCGCCTTCGCTGAGCCGCTTCGGCGTCAGCGCATAGCTGCGGATCCACATCGGGTTGGAAGTCTCGCGCACGGAACTCTACTCGGGAATCAGGAACGCCCCACATCCGCACCATAGCCCGGCGCCGACCCTCAGGGGATGCGGCGCGCGCGCCTATCCACAGCTCAGAGCCTCAGCCGATCGCAGCCGCCAGGCGCTTGTCGCGGCTGATCGACCAGGCGGAGAGCAGGTGCGCCAGGATGGTGACCACGATGACCGGGATCAGCCAGGTGAAGCCGACGACCAGCGAGTTGTCGCCATGCTCTGCCTTCGCCATGTCCGAGATGCGGCCCACGTAGACCGGTCCGATCCCGAGCCCGATCAGGTTCAGGACGAAGAGCAGGATCGCGCCCGAAATGGTGCGGCGGTTCGGGGCGACCGCATTCTGGACGACGGCCAGGGCCGGAGCCAGGTAGCAGTTGTTGAGCAGAGCCGGGACCGCCATGCACGCGAGGGCGACCTGCCAGGTCGGCGCATACAGCAGGCCGACCCAGAACGGGATGGTGATGGCGAAGGCGATCGCCGGAACCCAGGCGAACCAGCGTCGATCCTTGGCGCCCAGCTTGTCCACCAGCCAGCCCGCGCCGAACGTGCCGATCATCCCGGTGATGCCCAGCACGAGGCTGTAGTATGCGGCCACCTGGGTCAGGCTCATGCCCTTCACTCGCATGAGGAACGGCGGGTTCCAGGTGAGGGCGGCATAGCCGACGAAGGCCGAGAGGCCGGCCGCGAGCGCCGTGAGCACGAGCGTGCGGTTGCTGAAGAAGCCCGCGAAGGCCGTGACGATCGACGGCGCTGCGTCGTGGCTGTCCTTGCCCTCGGCGAAGGCGTCCAGCCCGCCGCGCTTCGGTTCGCGGACGATGAACAGAACCGCGAGCGCCAGGATGATGCCCGGCACGCCCATGACGAAGAAGGCCGTGCGCCAGCCATGCTCGGCTGCGATCCAGCCCCCGAACGCCGCGCCGAACATGGACCCGGCCGGGACGCCAAGGGAGTAGATAGCGAGCGCCGTCCCCCGCTCCTCCGGCTTGAAGTAGTCCGAGATCAGCGAGTAGGACGGCGGCGATCCGCCGGCCTCGCCGATGCCGACGCCCATCCTGTACAGGGCGAGCTGGACGAAGTTGGTCGCCGTGCCGCACAGGGCGGTGAACAGGCTCCACAGAGCGCACGCGCCCGAGATGATCCAGACGCGGCGCGCGCGGTCGGCGAGCCAGCCGACCGGAATGCCGAAGCCCGTGTAGAACAGCGCGAAGACGATACCGCCAAGCATGCCCAGCTGGGTGTCCGTGAGGTTCAGATCCTCGCGGATCGGCTCAGCGAGGATCGAGACGATCTGCCGGTCGAGGAAATTCAGCGTGTAGACGACGGCCAGAAGCCAGACGACGAGATAACGGTAGCTGCCCGTAACCTTGGGCGCCTGCACGGCGTCGACGCTCATCGATTCCCCCTAGTCACCCGCAGGCCGGCTTTCCGGCTCGAAGAACGGGTATGCGTTTCCACCCCGATTGATGCCACGCGCGGCCACGGGCCGCCAGTCCGATTGCGTTTCAGGGCTGAAGCGCGTGGCGGGCCGTCCACTTTCGCTGGCCTGGGCCAGAGAATTCCTGGGGGCGGCTCACCTTGCCTGTGTCCGGCCCCTCCTCTAACTCAGCGACAGGGCCGGCCCGGGCGCGAGCGACTGCGCACGGGAAATCTTCAATCTTTGCTGTAAGGTCCTATCATGGACGCTCGCGTCCTCGCCCGTTCAACCGACCCCGCAGACGCCTTGTCCCGACAGACGCTCACCCACCTGCAGCGGCTCGAGGCCGAGAGCATCCACATCATGCGCGAGGTCGTCGCCGAGTGCGAACGGCCGGTGATGCTGTATTCGATCGGCAAGGACTCGGCCGTGATGCTGCATCTCGCAGCCAAGGCCTTCTACCCCTCCAAGCCGCCCTTCCCGCTTCTGCACGTCGACACCACCTGGAAGTTCCGGGCGATGTACGAGATGCGCGAGCGTATGGCCCGCGAGCTGGGCTTCGAGCTGCTGGTCCACAAGAACCCCGACGCGCTGGCCCAGAACATCAATCCCTTCACCCACGGCAGCGCGGTGCACACCGATGTCTGGAAGACCGAAGGGCTGAAGCAGGCGCTAGACAAGTACGGCTTCGACGCGGCTTTCGGCGGCGCCCGGCGCGACGAGGAGAAGTCACGCGCGAAGGAGCGCATCTTCTCGTTCCGCTCGGCCCAGCATCGCTGGGACCCGAAGAACCAGCGTCCCGAGCTCTGGAAGCTCTACAACGCCCGCAAGAACCCCGGCGAGAGCGTCCGCGTGTTCCCGATCTCGAATTGGACCGAGCTCGACATCTGGCAATACATCTTCCTCGAGAACATCCCCATCGTGCCGCTGTACTACGCGGCCGAGCGGCCGGTGGTGGAGCGTGACGGCACGCTGATCATGGTCGACGACGACCGCTTCCCGCTGCGCGATGGCGAAACCCCGCAGATGAAGTCGGTGCGCTTCCGCACGCTGGGCTGCTACCCGCTGACCGGCGCCGTCGAGAGCACCGCCGCCACCCTGCCCGAGATCATCCAGGAGATGCTGCTCACCACGACCAGCGAGCGCCAGGGGCGGGTCATCGACCACGATCAGGCCGCCTCGATGGAGAAGAAGAAGCAGGAGGGCTACTTCTGATGGCCCACCAGTCCGCTCTGATCGCCGAGGACATCCAGGCCTACCTGAAGCAGCACGAGGTGAAGAGCCTGCTGCGCTTCATCACCTGCGGCTCCGTGGACGACGGCAAGTCGACGCTGATCGGCCGGCTGCTCTACGACAGCAAGATGATCTTCGAGGACCAGCTTGCGGCCCTCGAAGCCGACAGCAAAAAGGTGGGCACCCAGGGCGGCGAGATCGACTTCGCCCTGCTGGTCGACGGTCTGGCCGCCGAGCGCGAACAGGGCATCACCATCGACGTCGCCTACCGGTTCTTCTCGACGGACAAGCGGAAGTTCATCGTCGCCGATACGCCCGGCCACGAGCAGTACACGCGCAACATGGTCACGGGCGCCTCCACGGCCGACGCCGCGGTCATTCTGATCGATGCGCGCAAGGGCGTGCTGACGCAGACGCGCCGGCACAGCTTCCTCGTCAGCCTGCTGGGCATCCGCCACGTCGTGCTCGCGATCAACAAGATGGACCTAGTCGGCTGGAGCCAGGAGACGTTCGAGCAGATCGTCGCCGACTACCACGACTTCGCCGCCCAGATCGGCATCCGCGACTTCACCGCCATCCCGATGTCCGCGCTGAAGGGCGACAACATCACGGAAGCTTCGGCCAACACGCCCTGGTACGCCGGGCCCCCGCTGATGCGCTGGCTGGAAGACGCGCCGGTCGAGGACGACCTGCAGGAAAAGCCGTTCCGCATGCCCGTCCAATGGGTGAACCGGCCGAACCTCGACTTCCGCGGTTTCTCAGGCCAGATCGCCTCGGGCATCGTGAAGCCGGGCCAGAAGGTGAAGGCCCTGCCCTCGGGTCGCGAGAGCACCGTCGAGCGCATCGTCACGATGCGGGGCGACCTCGACCAGGCGGTCGCGGGCCAGTCGGTCACCATCACCCTCAAGGACGAGATCGACGTCAGCCGCGGCGACGTCCTCGCCGCCGCGAGCGAGCCGCCGGAAGTCGCCGACCAGTTCGAGAGCACCATCGTCTGGTTCGACGACGAGGCCCTGCTGCCCGGCCGCCCCTATCTCCTGAAGCTCGGCACGCGCACGGTGACGGCCCAGATCACCGAGCCCAAGCACAAGGTGAACGTCAACACGCTCGAGAAGCTCGCCGCCACCCGGCTGGAGCTGAACGAGATCGGCGTCTGCAACCTGGCGCTTTCGGCGCCCATCGCCTTCGACCCCTACGTCGAGAACAAGGACCTCGGCGGCTTCATCCTGATCGACCGGCTGTCGAACCGCACGGTCGGCGCGGGCCTCCTGAACTTCGCCCTGCGGCGCAGCCAGAACATCCACTGGCAAGCCCTTGATGTTCATAAGGAAGCGCGCTCCGCCCTGAAGGGCCAGAAGCCGCGCGTCGTTTGGTTCACCGGCCTCTCCGGGGCCGGCAAGTCGACCATCGCCAACCTCGTCGAGAAGCGCCTGCACGCCGAGGGGCGCCACACCTACATCCTCGACGGCGACAACGTCCGCCACGGCCTCAACAAGGATCTGGGATTCACCGAAGAGGACCGCGTCGAGAACATCCGACGGGTCGCCGAGGTGGCCAAGCTGATGGTCGACGCAGGCCTGATCGTGCTGGTCAGCTTCATATCGCCCTTCCGCGCCGAGCGCCGAATGGCCCGCGAGCTGATGGGCGAGCGCGAGTTCGTCGAGGTGTTCATCGACACGCCGCTGGCCGAGGCCGAGAAGCGGGACGTGAAGGGGCTCTACAAGAAGGCGCGCGCCGGCGAGCTCAAGAACTTCACCGGCATCGACAGCCCCTACGAGCCGCCCGAAAACGGCGAGATCCGCATCGACACCACGGCGATCTCGCCCGACCAGGCGGCCGAGCAGATCTTCGCCTGGCTGGAAGGCGGCTTCGATCCGGGCATCTAGCCGCGGGCGGCGTCCACCAGAGCCCTGATGGCCCAGCGCTTCACGGCGCGGGCCTCGGCGGCGTCGAGCTGCAGCACGTCCTTGAAGACGACCATCGCCTCGGTGCCGATCAGCACGGCCAGCGCCCGGCTCAGCTTTGCACGCGCCGCTGGCGTGAAGTCGCCGCCCTCAAGGGCCGCCTCGATCAGCGGCGTGCGCCTGTTCTGCCGTCGCGGCGAACTCTCGCCCTCCAAGGCCTGGGCCATGGAATTGGCCAGCATCATCCGGAATTGCGGCTCGTTGGCCTCCAGCAGTGTGTCGAGCGCCGCGTCCAGCCGCTCCAGGCGGGCCACGGGATCGGCCGGCATGCCCTGGTAGAGGTCGCCCGGCTCGGGCATGGCCACGTCCAGGGACGCCTCCACCAGCAGCGCCTCGATGCTCGGGAAGTAGCGGTAGGCGGTGGCCCGCGAGACCAGCGCGGCTTCCGCGACCTCCTCCAGGCTGGGCTTGCGCCCTTCGCGGGTCAGCTTGGCGGCGGCCTCCAAGAGCGCCTTGCGCGTGCGCCGCCGCTGGTTCTCGCGGCCGCTCACTGCGGGAGCTGCTGAAAGATCGCGGCCATGTCGAGCCACACGTTCTCCCGGCGGATGTCGCCGTTGTCGGCGAACTCGACCACGTGCAGCAGCCGGAACTCCAGCGGACGATCCCGGCCCTCCAGGCCGAAAGGCCGGCCGACCGCCTTGCCACGCCAGAGGGACTCGTCGACCAGGAAGTCCTCGCCGTAGAGACGCCGCAGGCATTCGATCCGCCCGTCCGCCAGATCGGCGAACAGCGTCTCGTAAAACGGCCGCGCCCCGTCCCGCCCACGCGTCGGCCCCGTTGGCCAGCCGACAATGTCGTGCTCGGCGTCAGCGTGCATGGTCGCCAGCACGCCTTCCACGTCGTCCGCCTGTGCGAAGGCGAAGTGTTCGTCGATCTTCCGATCCATCTGCTCGCGCGTCAGCGCCATCTCGCAACCCTCCAGCTCGACTGTGGCGCGCGAGATAATGAGACATTTGTCTCACGTCAAGATGTACGTCTCAGATCAGAACTCCAGCACGATCTTCCCGAAGTGCTCGCCCGCGCCCATCGCGGCGATCGCGGCCTTGGCCTCGGTCCACGGCATCACCTTGTCGACGACAGGCTTGATCCGATGCAGGTCGATGAACCGGCACATGGCCTCGAACATGTCGCGCGAACCGACCGACAGCCCCTGCAGCTTGGCGGAGTTGCCGATCAGCGCTGTCGGATTGAACGGCTCCCCCGCCCCGGCGACGATGCCGATGATGGCGATGTGCCCGCCGATCCTGACGGCCTTCATGCTCTCCTGGATGGTGCCGCCGCCGCCCACCTCCATGATGAAGTCGGCGCCGCGGCCCTCGGTGACCTCACGGACCGGCTTCGACCATGCCGGCGTCTGCCTGTAGTTCACCAGGTGATGGGCCCCGAGCGCCCTGGCCCGCTCCAGCTTGGCGTCGGACGACGAGGTGATCAGCGTCCGATAGCCCGCCGCCCGCGCGAACTGCAGGCCGAAGATCGAGACCCCGCCCGTGCCCTGCAGGACCACCGTGTCGCCGGGCTCGAGCCGTGCATCCACGAACAGGCCGCGCCAGGCCGTCAGCGCCGCACACGGCAGCGTCGCGACCTCGTGGTCCGTGAGGAAGTCCGGGACCTTCGACAGGCCCTCCTGGCTGAACACCTGCAGCTCTGCGCCGGCCCCCGGCACGGGAAAGCCCAGGGCGCTCGACAGCTTCTCCAGCGTCGGCGGCCCCGACACCCAGTTCTGGAAGAACAGCGTCGAGACCCGGTCGCCAACCTTGAACCGCGTCACGCCGGGCCCGACGGCCTCGACATAGCCGCAGCCGTCCGAGAAGGGCGTGATCACGTCGTTCGCCGTCGCTGCGGCGCGGCCGTACATGCCGTGGATCATCAGGAAGTCGCGGTAGTTCAGCGAGCAGGCCTTCATCCGCACCAGCACCTGGCCGTGGCCCGGCGTGGGCTCGGGCGCCTCCATCACCCGGATGGCGTCGGGGCCCCAAGGGCTGGTCACCTGCAGCGCGCGCATCGTCTCGTTCCTCCGCTTGGAGGCATCATGGAGCCGCGTTCGGGCTCCGCAACGGTGTCGCCACGTCAGGTGCGGGCGGACGGCAGCACCGCGTTCGGGCCCCACTGGCCCGGGTCATGGCCGAAGACCATGACCGTGTCCGACCCGCGCATCGCCAGCAGCGCATCCAGCGAACGCCCCATCACTGCGTGGTCGGCGTGCGCCGGAAAGGCCCGGGTCTCCACCACGCCCGCGCGATAGCAGGCGTCGCCGACGAGGATGTGGTCGCCCTGGCCGCTCCGCACGCGCATCGACTGGTGCCCCGGCGTGTGGCCGAAACTGGGATGCAGCGTCACCGCGCCGTCGCCGAACAGGTCGTGCTCGCCGTCGATGAGCTTCACGTCATGCCCGAGATCGAAGAAGCGCCTGGGCAGCGCATAGCGGCGGCGCATCTCGGCATCGGCGCCCGCCGCCCACTCGCGGCTCTGCACGACGACCGTCGCGTTCGGAAGCTGGTGCAGGCCCCCGGCGTGGTCGAAGTGCAGGTGCGACAGGACCACGTAGCGCACCTTGCCCGGATCAATGTCCAGCCGCTCCAGATGCGCTGACGCCAGCTCGTGCGGCTCGACAGGCGAGTCCAGATCCTGGCTGCGCAGCCGCTCGCGATATGGATCGGCGGGATCGCACAGCTCCGCGTGCAGCCCGCAGTCGAACAGCGTCACGCCGTCCGGATGCTCGATGACATAGAACGGGATCGGTACGGCCACTCGCCCAATGTCCATGCCGAGCCCCGAGCCTGGACTGTGGAACTGACCGCAGACGCAGCCGAAGAGCCGGACGGTCATAGCGCGCTCCTCCTCGCCTTGCGGCCTACCGCGAGTGGGGTTGGAACAGCAGTTCACACGGAAGCAGGTCTTCTGGGAACTGCTTCGGCAGAATCCTTCCCGTCGCCAGCCCCGCGAGGAAATCGGTGAGCCCACAGTCGAAGGTCTCGAACTCCTGAAAACCTCGATCCCAGACGACCATACGCCACGTGTCCGGAGCGCCTTCGGTCAGCCAGAACACACCTAGATTGGATCGAGCCTTTGCACCCCGTAGAGCCTCACCGCCCCTAGCGTCCCCGCCACGCACATGGCCGCCATCAGCAGGTAGCCCTTCGCGCCGAAGTGGTCGAAGAGCGGGCCTGAGGCCAGGGTCGCGAAGCCCATCAGCACACCCGACGAAAGCGCCGAGTTGATGGTCTGGGCGGCCGACGCGTTGCGCGGCGTCGACAGCCGTTCGGTGAGCTGGAGAGCGGCCAGGAACGTGGCGGCATAGCTCAGCGCGTGCAGCGCTTGCAGTGGGAACAGCAGCGCCAGCGGCGGCGAGAACGCATAGGCGCCCCACCGCACGGCGCCCGCTGCGCCGCCCAGCACCAGCATCCGCCGCGCGCCGAGCCGCCGCCGCCATGGTTCCAGGAACCAGAAGAAGGCGATCTCGACGGCGACGCCCACGGCCCACAAGACGCCGGTGGTGCTTTCAGGGATGCCCTGCGCCTTCCAGGCCAGCGTCGAGAAGCCATAGTAGAACGCGTGCGCCGACTGGATCGCGCCCGCCGAGACCACCGTCAGCATGAAGCCGCCGTCGCGCAACAGCTCGCCCAGACCGGCCCAGCGGTCGGCGAAGCCGCGACGGCCGCCCGTCTCGTGCACGGGGTCGGGCGGCAGCAGCACCCACGCGGTCACCGCGGCCAGGGCCGCAGCCCCGGTGATCCACACCAGCACCACCTCCGCCGAGCCCCGGGTCAGCAGCCAGCCCACCACGAGGTTCGCCACGATGAACGCCGCCGAGCCGATGCCGCGCGGCCAGCCGTAGTTGAAGCCGTCGCGCCGGGCTCGCGAGAGCACGATCACGTCGGTGAGCGGCGAGATGGTCGAGAAGGCCGAGGATGCGGCGAACCACACAACCGCCCAGCCGGCGAAGCCCAGCGGCAGCGCCATCAGCCCGTACAGCACTGCGACGCCAAGACCGAGGAACACGAGGGCGGTGCGCCGCAAGGCGAAACTGTCGGCCCAAAGCGCGATCAGCGGCGCTGAGATGACCCGCACGAGCATCGGCAGCGACAGGATCAGCCCGATCTGCGCGCCCGAGAGGCCCTGGTGGGCGAACCACACCGGCATGTAGGGCGAACTCGCCCCCGTGCCGACGAAGATCGCCGCGTAGAACAGGCCCATCTTCACCGGGAGCGACATGGTCCGCCGCATACACGGAGTCGCCCGGGCCGCCGCGGCGACGTAAGCTCGCGCCAAGAACCAGAAGACGGGAGGCGGCGATGGACCGCGCGAACAGCCGGGATCGGGCCCTAAGGGACCGCGCCGAGGCGGTGATCCCCGGCGGCATGTACGGGCACCAGTCCACGGCCCTGCTGCCCGAGGACTACCCCCAGTTCTTCCAGCGCGGCGAAGGGGCCCACATCTGGGACGCCGACGGCCGGCGCTACCTCGACCTGATGTGTGCGTACGGACCGAACCTGTTCGGCTACGCGAACCCGGACATCGACGCGGCCTTCGTGCGCCAGCTCGGCCTCGGCGACACGCTCACCGGACCGACCGCGCTGATGGTCGAGCTGGCGGAGACGCTGACCGCCATGGTCACCCACGCCGAATGGGCGATCTTCTGCAAGAACGGCACGGACGCCACGTCCATGGCGCTTTCTATCTCGCGGGCCCACACGAAGCGCCGGGTCGTCGTCCGAGCCAAGGGCGCCTATCACGGCGCGGCGGCCTGGTGCACGCCGAGGCCCGCGGGCGTCATCGACAGCGACCGGGCCCACCAGGTCTTCTGCGACTACAACGATGTCGCCAGCCTCGAGGCCGCCGTCGCCGAAGCGGGCGACGACCTCGCCTGCGTCTTCGCCGCGCCGTTCCGCCACGACGTCTTCGTCGACCAGGCCGAGCCGGATCCCGCCTACGCCCACCGCGCACGGCAGTTGTGCGATGAGCGCGGCGCCCTGCTGGTGGTCGACGACGTCCGCGCCGGCTTCCGCCTCGCCCGCGACTGTTCCTGGACGCGGCTGGGCGTCCAGCCCGACCTGTCCTCCTGGGGCAAGTGCATCGCCAACGGCCACGCGCTGTCGGCGCTGCTGGGTTCGGACAAGGCGCGTGCGGCGGCCGCATCGGTCTATTCGACCGGCTCCTTCTGGTACCAGGCCGCGCCGATGGCGGCCGCGCTCGCGACGCTGCGGCTGATCCGGGAGACCGATTACCTCGAACGCATCACGGCCCTGGGCGAGCGCCTGCGCGCCGGCCTTGACGAGCGCGCCCGCGCGGCCGGCTTCGGCTTCCGCCAGACCGGACCCGCGACCCTGCCGCTCTTCCTCTTCGACGACGACCCGGACCTCAGGAAGGGCTTCTGCTTTGCGAGCGCCATGCTGGACCGCGGCGTCTATGTGCACCCCTGGCACAACATGTTCATGTGCGCGGCCATGACTGAGGCCGACATCGAAGCCGCCCTCGATGCCGCCGAAGGCGCCTTCGCCGAGTTGAAGCGCCGGGGCGGCGCCCTGCCGCCCGTGGAAAAGCTCGCCTTCCTCACCACCGGAGCCCGCTGATGGACGATTATTCCGAGTACGACGGCCTGGGCCTCGCCGAGCTGGTGCGCAGCCGCCAGGTGACGCCGGCCGAGCTCACCGAAGCCGCCATAGCCCGTATCGAGCGGCACAATCCGACGCTCAATGCCGTGGTCCACAAGGGCTACGACGACGCGCGCCGCTGGGCGGCCTCGGACCTGCCCGAGGGACCGTTCCGCGGCGTGCCGTTCCTCATCAAGGACCTGGGCGCACAGGTGAAGGGGTGGCCGCGCACATCCGGCAGCCGCTTCGCCCAGGTGGCGGCGGACGTCGACGACAGCGAGCTCGTCCGCCGATACCGCGCTGCGGGCGTGGTGCTGCTCGGCAAGACCAACACGCCAGAGTTCGGGATCCCGGGCGTCACCAACTCCGAGCGCCTCGGCTCCTGCCGCAATCCCTGGAATCCGGAGCACATCTCCGGCGGCTCCTCCGGCGGCGCGGCCTCGGCCACCGCCGCCGGCATCGTGCCCATTGCGCACGCCAGCGACGGCTTGGGCTCGATCCGCATCCCGGCCGCCTGCTGCGGCCTGTTCGGCCTGAAGGTCACGCGCGACCGGACCCCGATCTGCGAAGTCTCGGACGGCGCGCTCGGCTTCTCGGTGCATCACGTCGTCAGCCGCACCGTCCGCGACAGCGCGGCCATGCTGGACGCCACCGGCTATGCCCAGGCGGCCGACCCGTTCCAGGCGCCGGCGACGGACGGTCCCTATCTCGCGGAGCTGGAGAAGAGCCCCGGCAAGCTGAGGATCGCCTGGTCGGCGGAGACGCCCAGCGGCCGGCCGATCCCCGACGAGATGCAGGCCGCCCTGCTCCGGACGGTCGAGCTCCTGAAGGGCCTTGGCCACGACGTCTTCGAACGCGGCCTGGGGGTCGACTACCGCACGCTATATCGCGCCCAGTCCCTGGCCAGCGCCTCCAACTTCTCGGCCAATGTCCAGCGCTGGATCGAGGCCCTCGGCCGCGAGCCGGGCGACGACGAACTCGGCCCCCTCGCGCGCCGCGGCTACGAGGCCGGCAAGCGGCTCACCGGTCAGCAGGCGTTCTGGGGCTTCCAGCAGCTCCGACTGATGAACCGGCAAATCCTGGCGGCCTTCGAGGACTTCGACGCCTATCTTTCGCCGGTGATGGCCACGCCCGCGCCGCGCGCCGACTGGCTCGACCCGCTGACCGACGACCTGCGAGAGTTCGACCGCCGCCAAGCCGCCACCTACCCGTACACCCCGCCCTTCAACTTCACCGGTCAGCCGTCGATGTCCGTGCCGTTGTGGGAGTCGGCCGAGGGCCTGCCGATCGGCATGATGTTCAGCGGCCGCTTCGCCGACGAGGCGACGCTCTTCCGCCTCGCCGCCCAGCTCGAGAAGGAAGCGCCGTGGAAAGACCGCCGGCCGCAGGTGTGGGGCTGATGCGGGCCTTGTTGATCTTCGCCGCCCTGCTCGGTCTCGCCTGCGTCGGCTTCGGCGCCTTCGGAGCCCACGGCGTCAGCGACCCGAAGGCCCAGGAATGGCTTCGCACCGGCGCGCTCTACGGCTTCGTCCACGTGCTCGCCGTATTCGCCGCCGAGCGGTACGGCTCGCCCGTCCCGCCCGCGCTGTTCCTCGCCGGCGTCGTGGTGTTCTCGGGCTCTCTGTTCGCCATGGGCTTCGGCGCGCCGCGGTGGTTCGGCGCCATCACCCCCATCGGCGGCCTGAGCTTCATGGCCGGCTGGGCGGCGCTTGCCTGGGCCGTGGCGCGGCGTCAGGCCTGAGGCCTGGCGGGGACCTTCGGCAAGGCCAGCTTCCGCAGCGCAACGAACGATCCCGTGAGGGCCAGCAGCATGGCGATGGCCATCGGCCGCGGCGTGCCGTCGTGGAAGAGGCCGGCCAGGCTCGACGCCACCGCGCCCGCGCCGAACGAGAGGCCGCCCAGCAGCGCCGAGGTCGAGCCCGCCCGTTTCGGATCGACGCTGAGCGCCCCGGCGGTGGTGTTGCCGCCCATGAGCCCGTAGCTGGCGAGCACCAGGAACAGCAGCGGCAGCACCGTCCAACGCTCGCCGAGGCCGCTGACGGCGAAGAACGTCAACGCAAGCGCGAACACGAGAGCCAGTACGCTCACCCGGCTCAGCACCTGATCGGGCGTGCGCGTCCGCAGCAGCCAGCGGTTCACCTGGTTCGCACCGATGATCCCCACCGCGTTCAGGCCGAACACCCAGCCGAACGCCTGAGCCGAGATGCCGTAAGTCTCGATCAGCAGTTCCGGCGAGCTGGCGATGTAGGTGAAGAGCGTCGCGCCGTTGAGGGCGCCGGCCAGGGCGTAGCCGATCAGCCGAGGCTGCCGCAGCAGCGCTGCGTAGGCCTGCAGCGGACTCTCGGATTGCGCCAGTCGCGTCGTCTCCTCGCCACGGGTCTCGCGCAGGCGCAGGAAGGCGGCCGCCGCCAGCAGCGCGCCGAAGACGGTCATGAACCAGAAGTTCAGCCGCCATCCACCGAAGGTCAGCAGAAGCCCGCCCAGCAACGGAGCCAGGATCGGCGCGAGCCCCATCACCAGCATCAGCAGGCTGAGCACCCGGGCGGTGTCCCGATGGTCGAACTGGTCCCGGACGATGGCCCGCGAGACCACCCCGCCCGCGCAGGCGCCTAGCGCTTGGACGAAACGGCCCAGCAGAAGCTGCTCCGGCGTGGCGGCGAGCGCACAGCCGGCCGAAGCCAGCACGAAGATGACGACGCCCACGAGGATCGCAGGGCGGCGTCCGAGACGGTCCGCAGCGGGCCCATAGAAGAACTGGCCAAAGGCCATGCCGGCAAGGAATGCGGACACCGTCGCCTGCGCCTGCCCGGCGCTGGCGTGCAGGTCCGCGCCGATCGCCGGGAGACTCGGCAGGTACATGTCGATGGCCAGCGGTCCCATGCCGGTGAGCGCGCCCAGCATGATCACGAGCCCCCACGGCGTGGCGGTGGGTGGCGGAGTTGCGGGCCTGGCGTACGTCACGGGAAGCATGCCCTAGTGGCATCCTCGGTTCCGGCCAAAGCCCATTTGCGGCAAAGCTCCGCGGAGAGCCGATAAATCGGAGAGGAAGCCATGTCCGCACTCGAAACGATGATGCCAGCGCCGAACCGCGTTCGGGTGAACGGCGTGGAGATCGGCTACTACGAGGCCGGTCCGCGCGAGGGCGTGCCGATCGTGTTGTGCCACGGCTTTCCCGAGCTCGCCTTCTCGTGGCGCCACCAGATCAAGGCCTTGGCCGACGCTGGACGCTGGGTGATCGCGCCCGACCAGCGGGGCTACGGCCTTTCCTCCAAGCCCGGGGCCGTCACCGACTATGACATGGCCCACCTCACCGGCGACTTGGTCGGCCTGCTGAATCACCTGGGCGTCGAAAAGGCCATCTTCTGCGGTCACGACTGGGGCGGCATCGTCGTCTGGCAGATGCCGCTGATGCACCGCGAGCGCGTCGCGGGCGTCATCGGCCTCAACACGCCGTTCCTGCCGCGAGCGCCCGCCGATCCGGTCGCGATCTTCCGCCACCGCTTCGGACCCGACATGTACATCGTCTGGTTCCAGACCCCGGACGAGCCCGAAGCCGTCCTGGGGGAAGACGTGAGCAAGACGATGCGCTTCTTCATGCGGAAGCCCTCGGCGCTGCGCAGCGTGGCGCAGCCGTCCGAAGGCGGCTCCACCTTCGCCTTTCGCGATCTGCTGCGCGCCTGGGACGGCGAGACGGGCGGCGATCAGCTTCTGGGCCTCGACGAACTCAAGGTGTTCGTCGAGGCCTTCGAGGAGGGCGGCTTCTTCGGACCGGTGAGCTGGTATCGCAACTTCAGCCGCAACTGGGAACACCAGGCGGGCCTGCCCGGCCGAGTAGACGACTTGCCCTGCCTGATGATCACCGCCGAGCTCGACGCCGTGCTCACACCCGAGATGGCCGAGCCGATGAAGGGCCTCGTGGGCGATCTCGAAATGCACAACGTCCAAGGCTCCGGCCACTGGACACAGCAGGAGAAGCCGGACGAAGTGAACCGCCTGATCCTCGGCTGGTTGGACAGGCGCTTCCCGAAGTAGATTGGTCCGCATGGAACGAAACACGCCGTCGCCCGCAATCTCCTCCAGCCAGCACCGCCGCGGCTTGTTTCCCGACAACGAGCCGTTCGCGCAGGGCTGGCTGTCCACCGGCGGTCCGCACGAAGTGTTCTACGAGGAGTGCGGCAACCCGAAGGGCAAGCCATGCGTGATCCTGCACGGCGGTCCGGGCGGGGCGATCAACCCGACGATGCGGCGGTTCTTCGACCCATCGAAATGGCGGATGGCCCTGTTCGACCAGCGGGGCTGCGGCAAGAGCCGTCCGAACGCCAGCCTCGACGACAACACCACCTGGGCCCTCATCGAAGACATCGAGCGGCTGCGCGAACACCTCGGGATCGAGAAGTGGTGCGTATTCGGCGGCTCGTGGGGCTCCACCCTGGCGCTCGCCTACGCCATCACCCATCCGGAGCGGGTGGAGAGCCTGGTGCTGCGCGGCATCTTCCTGCTCACCGAGCGCGAGCTGCGCTGGTTCTACCAGGACGGCGCCTCGATGTTGTTCCCCGACGCCTGGGCCCGGTTCTGCGCGCCGATCCCGGAAGCCGAGCGCGGCGACATGATGGCCGCCTACCACAAGCGCCTGACCAGCCCGGACCGCCGCGTCCAGGCCGAAGCCGCGGCCGCCTGGAGTCAGTGGGAAGGCGACACGATCTCGATCCGCGGGCCGGAAGCGCGCCCCTCGAAGTTCAACGAGATCGACTTCGCCATCGCCTTCGCCCGCATCGAATGCCACTTCTTCGTCAACGGCGGCTTCTTCCCCTCGAAGAACTGGATCCTGGAGAACCTCGACAAGCTCAGGGGCATCCCGGGCTGGATCGTCCAAGGCCGCTTCGACGTGGTGACTCCCATGGAAAGCGCCTGGCGCCTGAAGTCGGGCTGGCCAGATGCGCGGTTCGAGGTGGTCTGGGATGCGGGTCACGCCTCCACCGAGCCGGGCATCGTGGACGCCCTGGTGCGGGCTACGGACCAAGCGCTGAAGCTCTAGGACCCCCATGAGTCGCGCCGAGATCGTCCGCGCCTACCTGAAGGCGATCGAGAGCCGCGGGGACTCGCTATCGTTCTTCACGGAGGATGCGGTGCAGGAGGAGTTCCCCAACGCGCTCGCGCCTTCCGGCGCGCGGCGGACGCTGGAGGACCTCCGCGAGGCCAACACGCGGGGCAAGAACGTCCTCACATCCGAGACTTACGAGATCATCAACCTGGTGGAGGCCGGCGACATCGTGGCTGCCGAGGTGCTGTGGCGCGGCGTGCTCGCGGTCCCGCTCCGTTCGCTCAAGCCCGGCGACGCCATGAAGGCGCGCCTCTCGGTCTTCTTCGAGTTCCAGGGCGACAAGATCCGGCGCCAGCGCAACTACGACTGCTTCGAACCCTTCTGACGCTCGCACCGTCGAACGCCATACCGGAATTTCGGCTCTTTCCCCTCACTCGAACGGTCGTTAGGTTCGCGCCAACGACTTACAACGAGGGGAAACGATCCAGCATGAGCGGGACCAGCAACGTCGCGGCCGCGGACGGTCATATCCACGGCTTCGGCTCCAAGGCGTACCGCAGCTACGTGCTGAACGCGCTCCTCCTGATCTACATCCTGAACTTCGTCGACCGCGGCCTGCTCTCGGTGGTCGCGCCGCAGATGAAGCCCGAGCTGGGCATCTCGGACACGGCCTTCGGCCTGCTGACCGGCTTCGGCTTCGCCCTGCTCTACACCGTCGTCGGCATCCCGCTCGCGCAGTTCGCCGAGACCCGGCATCGCGTCTGGATCATGACGGTCTGCGTGGCGCTCTGGTCGCTGATGACGGCGCTGTGCGGCCTGGCGGGACCGATCACGGTCGGCAGCCTGGTGATCGGCGGCTTCTGGATCCTGCTCGCCTGCCGCGTCGGCGTGGGCATCGGCGAAGCCGGCTGCACGCCGCCGGCCAACTCCCTCATCGCCGACTATTATCCGCCTAGCCGCCGCTCCACCGCCCTGGGCTACTACGCCATGGGCGTGACCCTCGGCGGCCTTCTGGCCAACGTCATCGGCGGCCCCGTGACCGACGCCTACGGCTGGCGCATGGCGTTCTTCGTCGTCGGTCTTCCCGGGCTCCTGGTCGCCATCGTGTTCAAACTGACGGTGAAGGAACCGCCGCGCGGCCACTCGGATCCGCCCGGGACCGTCCGCAAGGCCAAGCCGAAGTTCTCGGAAGGCCTGAAGGAGCTCGCCGGCAAGCCGTCGTTCTGGTGGATGACCGCAGGCGCGACGATCGCCTCGTTCTGCGGCTATGGCATCGCCTCGTTCCAGTCGCTGTTCATCAACCGCAGCTTCGATCTCAGCGCCGGCCAGGCCGCCGTCTACATCAACGCCCCGGTTGCGGCGGCTGCGGCCCTCGGCACGCTCGCCACGGGCTGGCTGGCCGAGCGGATGGTCAAGCGCCATCCGAACGCCATCGCCTGGCTGCCGGGCATCGGCCTCACCGCCAGCGTGCCGTTCTACTTCCTGGCCTTCACCACCCAGAACCTGGCGCTCTGCCTGCTCGGCCTGATCATCGGGGGCGGCATCAAGTACGGCTACCTCGCGGCTCAGTACACGATCGGCCAGGGCGTGGTCAGCGCCCAGGTCCGCGCCGTCTCCACGGCCATCCTGCTCTTCGTGATCAACCTGCTGGGCTACGGGCTGGGGCCGCTGTTCATCGGCGCTCTGAGCGACATCCTCTTCAGGATGAAGGTCGCCAACCTCGGCGCGGCGGAACTCACCCGCCACGCTTGTGAGGGCGCGGCGCGCAAGGCGCTCGGCGCGGCTGACCAGGCGGTCTGCGCCGTCGCCCATCCGGAGAGCCTGCAGCATTCGATGCTGATCACCTCGGCGCTCTACGCCGCCGCGGGGATCTGCTTCTTCGTCACCTGCCGCACGCTCAAGCGCGACATGGTCGCCCGCTAGATCAGAGGAAGCCGGAGCCCTTGGTGACTTCGGCGTAGCGGTGGACGCGCGCCGACTGCACCAGGCCGAAGCCGATCATGACGGTCAGCATCACGGTGCCGCCGTAGGACAGCATCGGCATAGGCACGCCCACGACGGGCGCTAGGCCCATCACCATGGCCCCGTTGATGAGCACGTAGAGCGTGAAGGTCGCCGTCACGCCGGCGGAGGCCAGGCGGGCGAAGTGCGAGTGGCTGAGGTAGGAGGCCCGCAGAGCCATGAAGATCGCGGCCGCGTAGAGCGTCAGGATCGAGACGCAGCCGACGAAGCCAAACTCCTCGGCCAGCGTCGCGAAGATGAAGTCCGTCTGCTTCTCGGGCAGGAAGTTGAGTTGGCTCTGCGAACCCAGGCCATAGCCCTTGCCCAACAGGCCACCGGAGCCCAACGCGATCATCGACTGCAGGATGTGATAGCCCGAGCCCGATGGGTCGCTCTCGGGATCAAGGAAGGTCAGCACCCGCTGGCGCTGGTAGTCGTGCATCACGAACATCACGAACGGCGGAACGACCGCCAGGAAGGCCGCCACGCCGGCGGCGATGATCTTCCATGACAGGCCAGCCAGCACGACGATCGCGGCCCCGGTCATCAGGATCAACATGGCGGTGCCGAGGTCCGGCTGGTGCGCCACCAGCAGGACAGGCACGAAGATCATGGCGGCCGGCACGAGCAGCCACCACGACAGCCGCGCCCGCTGCGCGGACGTCCCGTGATAGTAGCGGGCGAGCGCAAGCACGATGCCCAGCTTCATGATCTCGGAGGGCTGGAAGCTGAAGCCGCCGATGGAGAGCCACCGCTGCGCCCCCAGGCGCACGTCGCCCACCGCCTCCACTGCCACCAGCAACAGGAGGCCGATCCCGTAGATCGGGTAGGCCAGCGCGAACCACACGCGGATGTCGATCATCGCCAGGCCGATCATCAGCCCCAGGCAAAGCAGGAAGCGGATGAGATGTTTGGCCGCCCACGGATCCCAGGACGAGCCCGCGATGGAGAACAGCATCAGGGCGCCGGCGCCCGCGATGAGGCTCAGCACGAGGACGAACAGCCAGTCGATCTCGGCCAGCTTTACGATCAGCCGGTCGCGTTCGCCGGGCCGGGTCAGCGCCGAGACGGTCATGCGGGCCCTCGCGACGGTGTGGTGAGCGGCGCCCCGGCCGCGGGCGTCGGCGTGTTCGGCGGGCTGGCGAACACCGGCTCGTCGGGCACCGTGTCGAGCTCTGGATCGGGCCGGATTTCCGGCATCGGCACCGGCTTCTCGATGCGCGCGCGCAGTTCGGGATCCTTCAGCAGGGCGACCCGCATGATCTCGCGCGCTCGCGGGGCAGCAGCCGTCGAGCCGCCCATGCCGTGCTGGACGATCACAGCCAAGGCGTAGCGCGGCGCATCCAGCGGCGCGAACGCCACGAACAGGCCGTGGTCGCGAAGACCCCACGCACCGCCCTTGCCGCGCGATCCGCCCTTGTCGTAGTTGCGCACCTGGGCCGTCCCGGTCTTGCCGGCCATCAGGATATCCCCGAGGCCGAGTTGGCTCGCGGTGAAGGCGGTGCCGCCGGCCTCGGTCACGGCCGCCATGCCGCTCCGCACATACTCAAGATGCTCGTGGCTGAACGGAAGGTCGGGCGCCTCGGAGCCCAGGGGCAGTTCCTTGCCCCCGATGGACTTGATCAGCCGTGGGTTCAGCTTCTTGCGGCCATTGGCGAGGCGCGCGGTCATAACCGCGAGCTGCAGGCAGTTCACCTGCAGATAGCCCTGGCCGATCCCGTACGACAGGTTCTCACCCGGCCACCACGGCTGCTGGGCCGGTGTCCGGCGGAAGTACCGCTTCTTCCACTCGGGATCCGGAACGATGCCCTTCTTCTGGCCCGGGATGCCGATGTCGAAGGTCTGACCGAGACCGAACTCGCGGGCGACCTGCGCGATCCGCGTCGGCCCGATCCGCAGGGCCAGCGAATAGAAGTAGGTGTCGCAGGAGTTCTTGATCGCATCCCGCATGTTCTGCGGGCCGTGGCCGCCCTTCTTGTGGCAGTGGAAGAACCGCCCGCCGAAGTACATGCCGCCCGGACAGTTCACCCGGTCTTCGGGACTCACGCCGGCCACAAGTCCCGCCAAGGCGGTCATGGTCTTGAACGTCGAGCCGGGCGGGTAGAGACCCGACAGGCACTTATCCAGCAGCGGCTTGCGCTCATAGTTGGCCAGCGCGCGGTACTCGGCGCCGGTCAGACCGCGCACGAAGCGGTTCGCGTCGAAGCTCGGCGCCGACATCATGCAGAGGATGTCGCCGGTGCGGCAGTCCATCATCACCACGCCGCCGCTCTCGCCGCCGAACACCTCGAGAGCCCGGTTCTGGATGTCGACGTCGAGGGTGAGCTGAACCTCCTTGCCGGGCACGGCGGGGATGTCGCCGGCCTCGTCGTGGCGAACCTCGCGGCCGTTGGCGTCCACCTCGACCTTCTTCGCGCCGGGACGCCCGCGCAGGTCGAGGTCCAAGGCCTTCTCCACGCCCTGCTTCCCGATCCGGAAGCCGGGGTGGAACATGATCGGGTCCGCGTTCGGGCCGGTCTTCTCGATGTCGGACTCGTTGACCTTGGCCACATAGCCGATCACGTGGGCGAAGGCGCCGCCATGCGGATAGACCCGCACCTCGCCCATGTCGGCGGTGACGTTCGGCAGCTCGGCGGAGCGGACGTTGATGGCCGAGAACTGCTCCCAGCTCATGTCCTCCATGACCGAGACCGGCGCCCGCTTGGGCGCGCTGTTGATCTCGCGCAGGAGGCGTCGCCGCCGCGTGTCGTCCAAGGGCACGAACTCGCCGAGCGTCTGCAGTGTGGCCTCGGTGTCGAAGTCCTTGTCCTTGGACACCAGCAGCCGGAAGTTCGGCCTGTTGGCCGCCAGGATGGCCCCGTTACGATCGACGATCAGGCCGCGCGGCGCCGGCACCAGCTTGAAGTTGAACTGGTTCGACGTGGCGAGCTTCTCGTAGCGCTGGGTCTCCAGCAGCTGCAGATAGGCCAGTCGCCCGCCGAGGGCGGCGATGCCCAGTCCTGCGAACCCGCCCATGAGGATCGCCCGGCGGTGGAACACGCCCTGCCGCTCGTTGACTTCCTCGAAGAAGATTGCCGGCTCGGCCATCGGGCTAACGGAACCTCACGTCGGCGTCCTCGAACCGCTCGATCAGGCGGTCGGCGAACGGATAGAGGAGGAGTGTGGCGAGGAATTGCCAGAACAGGGAAAGCGGGCTGGGCATGCCCTTCACGTCCAGCATCGTGAAGAGGTACCCCGCGCCGAAGGCCAGCGTCGCCAGAACGCCGTACCAGCTCCACATCGCCGCTCGCCCCTGCCCCGCCATGAAGGCTCGGCCGCCGAGCGCGCCGCCATAGGCGATCAGCAGGCAGACCGCCCAGAGACCCAAGGGTCCGCCCCAAAGCAGATCCATGAAGAAGCCCATGAGCGCCACGCCGAAGGGCGCCAGCATCGAAGGCCGGATCGCCGCCCAGGCGAAAGCCACCGGCAGCGCGAACACCGGCTCAGGCAAGGCGAGGCCCCAGAAGCGGATCGGCAGGGCGAGCAGCATGGTGGCGGCGATCACCTGCAGCATCGGCACACCCAGCCAGCGCCACGGCTCGAGGGACCGGGCGCCGCCGCTCATCGTCCGGCTCCGGCCGGCGGCGTCGCCGTCTTGGCCGCGGGGCTCACCGTCTTGGGCGCCGGCGTCGCGGCGGACGGCGGCGGCGTCGCGGTCTTCGGGGCAGGTGCGACCGTCCTGGGCGTCGGCGCAGCCGCGGCCGGCTGGGCGCCCGCCGCGGGCGCGGACGTCGCAGCGGACGGCGCGACCGGCTCAGGCGGCGGCAGTGTCGGCGCGCCCGGGGTCGGCGGCGGGACGTGGGTCTTGTCCAGCTCGGCGCGGTTGGCGAGCTGGGTGAAATCCTCGAACAGCAGGATGCGCACGTAGTCCACGGGAGCGCGGTCCGAAGCCAGCACCACACGCCAGCGGCCATCCAGGCCCTTCACGGCGCGGCCCACCGGCAGGCCGCGCGGGAACACCCCGCCGTCGCCGGAGGTCAGAACGCGATCGCCGTTCCGCACCGGGTCCTGCCCGCGCAGGTACTCGAGCCGCGGATTCGGGCCGCCGTCGCCCGTCAGGATGGCGCGGGCGTTGGTGCGGTCGATCATCACCGGCGTACGGGAGGCGACGTCCGTGAGGGTCAGCACGCGGCTGACGCCGTCGGTCACCCCCACCACGCGACCGACCAGGCCGTTCTCGCTCATCACCGGATTGCCGACCTTCACGCCCGCTTCCTTGCCGATGTTGGCCAGGCGCGAGTTGGCGAAGGGGCCGCGGCTGTCGGTGACGATGCGTGCGGCGACCATCGGGATCGGCGGATCGGTCTTCAGGCCCAGGAGGGCCCGGTAGCGTTCGTTGTTGTCGCGGAGCGCGATGGCGACGTCGCGCCACTGCCGCATCTCCTTCAGCTCGGCCTTCAGCCGGCGGTTCTCGGAGACGGCGAAGAAGTAGCCCCGGATCGACTCGAAGCCTGCCCCGGTCCAGCGGCCAGGCGCCGACAGGGCGTTCCCCACAGGCTCGAGGGCCTTGTCGGTGGCGGTGCGGGTGCGGCCGTAAGCGTCCGTCTCGAACGCCTCGCGCCGGTCGGACAGCAGGATCGCCACCGACGCGATGAGGACGACGAGGAAGACGATCCCCGCCGTCCAGGTGAGGGGGACCTTCAGTTCACCGAGCGGATTGTCCCGCAAGGACATCTAACCTACGCCCCCAAGCGGCCCCCGCCGCGCCACGACTTCAGGCGGGTATCTTACGCCAGGGTCGATTCCAGGACGCCCTTCATCCACTTGGGATGCTCGAGCACTTTGCCGCAGCCCAGGGCCACGCACGACAGCGGGTCGTCGGCCACGGTCACCGGCAGGCCGGTGTGGTCGCGGATCTCGGCGTCCAGGCCGCGCAGCAGCGCGCCGCCGCCCGTCAGCATGATGCCCTTGTCGGCGATGTCCGAGGCGAGCTCGGGCGGCGTGGCTTCCAACGCCATCTTCACCGCGTCGACGATCTGGCCGACCGGCTCGGACAGCGCGTCCGAAGCCTGCTTCTCGGAAATGCGAACCTCGCGCGGCACGCCCTGCATCAGGTCACGGCCCTTCACCTCGATGGAGAGGCCTTCGCCGTCGGCCGGAGCCCGGGCGGTGCCGATCTCCTTCTTGATGCGCTCGGCGGTCGTCTCGCCGATCAGCAGGTTATGGTTGCGGCGCATGTAGCTGATGATCGCCTCGTCCATCTTGTCGCCGCCGACGCGGACCGAGCGCGAATAGACGATGCCCGAGAGCGACAGCACGGCCACCTCGGTGGTGCCGCCGCCGATGTCGACCACCATCGAGCCGGTAGGCTCGTGGATCGGCAGGCCCGCGCCGATCGCCGCGGCCATCGGCTCGTCGATCAGGCCCACGCGGCGGCCGCCGGCGTTCAGGCAGGAGTCGTTGATGGCGCGGCGTTCCACGGCGGTGGCGCCCGACGGCACGCACACGATCACCTTGGGGTTCACGAAGCCCTTGCGGTTGTGAACCTTGCGGATGAAGTACTTGATCATCTCCTCGGCGACTTCGAAGTCGGCGATGACCCCGTCGCGCATCGGGCGGATGGCCTCCATGTGGCCCGGCGTGCGGCCCAGCATCTGCTTGGCCTCGATGCCCACGGCGTGGACCACCTTGCGGCCGCCGACGTTGCGCAGAGCGACCACCGAGGGCTCGTTCAGCACGATGCCCTTGCCCTTCATGTAGATGAGGGTGTTGGCCGTTCCGAGATCGATGGCGATGTCGTTCGAGATCGCGCCGAAGAGGGATGAGATCATGCAGGGCCCTGGTCGATGGGGGCTTGGAGGGTCGCGTCGCCGGAGACCGTGAAGCGGCCCGACTGACGCCAAGCACAATGCGTCGAGTCGCTACGTTCTGTCCGGCAGGCTTGACGTCCCTCTGCCCTGCCCAAATTGCCATTTCAAGGCTTAAAGAGCGGTGTGCGCCTTCGCGTCGCGCGCGAGTTCTGACGCAGGGGTTTCGCCTTATCGCCGCCATGAATCCGGCGCAGCCGCTCGCGCCAGGATTTCAGGCCTCGTCGACAGGCCGCGAGATCCGCCGGTCGAGCAGCAGCAGCGAGAGCACGACCAGGAAGCCGAAGCCGACCAGCAACGCGCTCAGCGCATGCGCCCGCTCCCATTCCAGCGCCTCCACCAGCCGCCAGATCTCGATGGAGACCACGTCGGTGCGCCCGGGGATGCCGCCGCCGATCATCAGCACGACGCCGAACTCCCCGATGGTGTGGGCGAAGCTCAGCACGGCGGCCACCGCATAGCCCGGCGCCGCCAGCGGCAGAGCCACACGGCGAAACGTCTCCCATCCCGATGCGCCCAGCGTGGCGGCGGCGTCGAGGTTCTCGCCGCTGATCCCTCGAAAAGCGTTGCGCAGCGGCTGCACCGCGAACGGAAGCGAATACACGACTGAGCCGATGACGAGGCCGGTGAAGGTGAAAGCGAGGGTGCGGATGCCCAGCGCCTGCAAAGGGGCCATCAGCGGGCTGTCAGGCCCGAGCGCGATCAGCAGATAGAAGCCCAGCACCGTCGGCGGCAGCACCACCGGCAGGGCGACCAGCGCTCCCACGGCTTCGACCCACCAGGCCCGGCTCCGCGCCAGCCACCACGCAAGGGGCGTCCCGACCACGAGCAGGATCAAGGTCGTGACCAGCGCCAGCTTGACCGTCAGCCAGAGGATCGGAAGGAGCGCGCTCACCGCACCTCGTAGCCGTAGTTGCGGATGACGGCCTTGGCCTCGTCGGTCTTCAGGAAGTCGGCGAAGGCCTTGGCGGCGGGATTGCGCGCGCCGGCCTTCAGCACCAGCGCCTGCTGCTTGATGGGGGTGTGCAGCCTGGCCGGGACAAGCCAGCGGGAGCCGCCCTTCTCCGTCACCACCTGGGACAGCGCCACGAAGCCCAGCTCGGCAGCGCCGGTGCTGGCGAACTGGTACGCCTGGGTGATCGAAGAGCCTTGGACGATCCTTGGCCGAACACGGTCGTACAGGCCGAGCCGCCGAAGCGTCTCGACGGCGGCGAGGCCATAGGGCGCCACCTTCGGATCTGCGATGGCCAGCTTCTCGAAACCGCCCCGCGAAAGCACCTGCCCGTCGGTGTCGACCCGCCTGGGGTCGCGGCTCCACAACACCAGGCGGCCGGCGGCGTAGGTGAAGCGCGTCCCCGGGAGCGCCAGCCCGGCGGCCTCGGCCTGCAGCGGGCGCTCGGCGTCGGCCGAGAGGAAGACCCCGAACGGCGCGCCATTGGCGATCTGGGCCAGAAACTGCCCTGACGAACCGAAACTGAGCACGGCGCGGTGGCCCGTCTTCTGCTCGAAGCGTTCGGCGATCTCCTTGGCGGGCGCGGTGAAATTGGCCGCAACCGCCACCTGGACTTCCGCGGCCTGGGCGAAGGCGGGCGCCAGCATGGCGATCAGGATGGCGAGGAGTCGGGCCATGGTCAGAGCTTAGCCGATCCGCACGCCTACGGGACCAGAGCCTCGACGATCGCCGTCACCTGACCGCCCGACGCCTTCGCGCCGCCGCCGATGGCATAGATCCTGCCGCGCACCGCGGCGGCCGCAAGGCCGTGGCGCGGCGTGCGCATTCCCGGCTCCTGTCGCCATTGGTCGGTCTTCGGATCGTACGACCAGGTCTCGGGAATTACGCCCGGGTTCTCGCCGCCGAACACGTAGAGTCGCCCGCCCGCAGCGGCGCCCGCCAGCCCGCCAGACGCGCGTGGCATGGGCCGGAGCGTCTCCCAGCGGTCCGTCTTGGGGTCATAGCGGTCGAGACGGGCCGAGTTCCCCTCGCCCACCCGACGCCCGCCGGCCAGGTAGAACAGGCCGTCGATCACCGCGCCCGTGGCGCTGTTACGGGCCTCCGGACAGGGCGCGGCCGTGCTCCATCGGCCGCTGCGGACGTCGAAGACCTGATGCAGCGCGATATCGCCCTGGTCGTTCCAGTTGCGGTTCGCTTCGCCCTTCGGCGCGCGGCCCGAGGCGATATGGACGCGGTCGCCGAGCGTCACCGCGACGGTCTCGCACTGCAGCTTCGGCATCCGCGCGACGGCCGTCCAACCGTCCTCACCCAGCACCAGCGCATCGGGAATGGCCACCCAGCCGCCGGCGTCGGTGACACGATAGCCGCCGAAAGCGTAAGCGCGCCCGCGGGCGGCGGCGAGGACCGGGTGGTGCCGCGCGAACGGCAGCTTGGGTCCCTCGGTCCAGCGGTCCGTCGTCGGGTCGTATATGCCGGTGCGGTCCTGTGGATTGATGCCGCCGCCGAGCCCGCCCGCGCCTGGCGACATGCCGCCGGCGATGACGATGCGGTCGCCGAGCGCGGCGCCATAGACCTCCTGCACCGTCCAGGGCACGGCGACGCACGGCTCCCAGCGCGCGACGGCGCGGGCTAGGCCGGGCGCGGCGAAGACGGAAGCGGCGGAGAGCACGGCGCGGCGGTCGATCATTCCGCCATGGAAGCGTTCAGCCCAGCGCGGTCAAGGCCACCCCGGCCGCGGTCAGCACCCCGCCGACAATCGCGCGTGCGCTCAGGCGTTCGCGGAACAGCCGCCGCCCCACGGCCGCCGCCACGGGGGTTTCGATCAGGGCGACGGCGCGCACTGGCCCTGCGGGCGCGAGCGCCAGGGCTCCGAACCAAAAGGCCGAGGCCGCCGAGCCGAAGAACCCTGCGCCCAGCGACTGCCGCCAGGAGACGGCGACGGCCCGCAGCGCCTGGGGTCGAGCCACCGCGAGAATGAGGCCCAGCGCGACGGTCTGCATGGCCTGGGCGATCACCACGGCGGCTGTCGCCGAATAGATCGGATGGCCGGGATCGAGTGCGAGGCCCGCCTGTCGGTAGCCATTGAACGACACCGCGAAGGCGGCGCCGGCGGCGAGCCCCAGCAGGCCGCCGACGAAGGCATGGTGCGTCTGATCCTTGCGGGGCCATGAGACGATCGCGAGTCCGGCGCTGGCGACCGCCACGCCGATCCAGGCCTGGAGCGACAGCGCGTCGCCCAGCGCCAGGCCCATCACCGCCGCCAGCGGCAGCGAGGACTGCTGGAGCACGGTGGCCACCGCGAACCCCGATCGGTGCATGGCCATCAGCAGGAAGCCGGTGGCCGCCACCTGGCTGACCGCGCCGAAACTGACGCCGGTCCAGAAGCGCCATGACAGCACGGGCGCGGCGTCCGGCGTGAAGGCCGCGACGGCGCCGAAGATGAGGATCGAGAACGGCAGGCCAAACAGGAAGCGGACCAGCGTCGCGCCCCAGGGGCCCGCATCGCCGACCAGCCCGCGCTGCGCCGCGTTCCGCGCCACCTGCAGCGGCGCGGCGATCAGGGTGAAAACGATCCAGAGCACGTGAGCCCCCCGCTCCTCCTTAGCCGGAGGAGCCGCGGATCAGAACCCGCTGGCCACGCGGCCGGGAGCGCTCTTCTCCTTGCGGGCGACAAGGTTGTTGAGGGCGTTCACGTACGCCTTGGCCGAAGCCGTCAGCGTATCCGTGTCCGCCGCCTGGCCCGTAGCGATGCGACCATCCTCTTCGAGGCGCACAGAAACCTGGGCCTGCGCGTCGGTGCCTTCGGTCACCGCGTGCACCTGGAAGAGGCGCAGAATGGCGGCGTGCGGGTAGACCTCGTGGATGGCGTTGAACACCGCATCCACCGGACCGTCGCCGGTGGCGTTGGCCGACTTCTCCGCGCCCTCGATGGTCACCGTCAGGAAGGCTTCCTGCGGACCTTCGGTGCCGGCGATGACGCGCAGGTGCTTGACCTGGATCTTGTCCGCCTGGCTGGCCAGGGCGTCGTCCACCAGGGCCACGATGTCGTCGTCGAAGACGTGCTTCTTCTTGTCGGCCAGGTCCTTGAAGCGCTGGAACGCCTCGTTCAGCGCGTTCTGGCCCAGCTCGTAGCCCAGGGCCTTCAGCTTCTCCCGGAAGGCGTGGCGCCCCGAGTGCTTGCCCATGACCAGGTTCGATTCCACCTGGCCCACGTCCTCGGGCTGCATGATCTCGTAGGTGCCGCGGTCCTTCAGCATCCCGTCCTGGTGGATGCCGCTCTCGTGGGCGAAGGCGTTCTTGCCGACGATGGCCTTGTTGAACTGGACCGGGAAGCCGGTGATCGCCGAGACGTAGCGGCTGGCGCGGGTGATGTGCTGGGTCTCGATGCCCGTGTGATAGGGCAGCCGGTCGCCGCGCACCTTCAGCGCCATGACGATCTCTTCCAGCGCCGCGTTGCCCGCGCGCTCGCCGATGCCGTTGATGGCGCACTCGACCTGACGGGCGCCCGCCTGCACGCCGGACAGGCTGTTGGCCACGGCCAGGCCCAGGTCGTTGTGGCAGTGGGTCGAGAAGATCACAGTGTCGGCGCCCGGCACGTTCTCGATCAGGTCGCGGAAGACCTCGGCGTATTCCGACGGATAGGTGTAGCCGACGGTGTCGGGGATGTTGATCGTGGTCGCCCCCGCGCGGATCGCGGCTTCCACGCAACGGCGCAGGAAGTCCTGTTCGGTGCGGGTGGCGTCCTGGGCCGACCACTCCACGTCGCCGCACAGGTTGCGGGCGTGGGTCACCGAGCCGGTGATCATCTCCAGGATATCTTCCTGGCTGGCGCGCAGGATGTGGTCCCGGTGGCTGGGGCTGGTGGACAGGAAGGTGTGGATGCGGCCGCGCTTGGCCTTCTTCACCGCCTCGGCGCAGCGCTCGATATCGGCGATCCCCGCGCGCGCCAGTCCGCAGACGACGCTCTCCGTGACGATCTCGGAGATCTGACGCACGGCCTCGAAGTCGCCGTTCGAGGCGATCGGGAAGCCGGCCTCGATCACATCGACGCGCATGTCCTCCAGGATTTTGGCGAGCTCCAGCTTCTCCTCCAGCGACATGGAGGCGCCGGGCGACTGCTCGCCGTCGCGCATGGTGGTGTCGAAGATGATGACGCGGTCGCGGTCCGACGGCGTGGATACGGCAGAAGTCATGGTTTTACAGGCTCTTCGCGAGGGTTTCGTTCGTCGGGCGGAGGTTCGAAGCCCCTGAGCGCCCGGCCGCGAAGATGCGCGTGCCTAACGGGTCGCCCAGGGGCGGCTAAGCCCCAGCGACAGAAGAAGAAGCGAGCTGTTCGCTTGCGTGCGCATCAAGGCGGCTTCTACCGAACCGGGCTCTTCGTCGCAAGCATCTTGCGTCCGGCGGCGACATTTTCGTTTCAGGAGAAACGGAATTGCCTCCGCGGGGCCACGAGAGGAAAAATCCGCCCGCTAAGCCGCGTGTCGGCGGTCAGCTCTTGTCTCGAGCGGCCGCCGCCTCGCGCGCCTTCAGCCATCGTCGCGCGTACCAGCCGATCGCCAGCCACAAGGCGGCGATGCCCACCAGCAGCGCCACATGTCCGGGGCCGCCCTGTCCGCGCATCACCTGGGCCACCGAATTGCCGGCGAAAGCCGTCAGGGCGATCTTCGGCACGATCCCCAACGCCGTGCCGACGGCGAAGTCGCGGGATCGCATCGGGGTCACGCCGGCCGCCATGTTGACGACGATGAAAGGCGCGGAGGGCACCAGGCGCACGATCAAGCTGGCGAAGAAGCCGTTGCGTCCCACCAGGTCCATGAACTGCCGCAGGCCCTCGCCCTGGAAGGTGGCGAGCGTCCGGGCTCCAGCGAACCGACCCAGGTAGAAGCCGATCAGGGCCGAAACCATTGTGCCCACCCAGGAGTAGGCGAAGCCCTGCCAGGCGCCGAACGCGACGACGCAGGCGGCGATCAGCATGAACTGGGGCACGCCGACGAAGGCCAGGGCGGCGAAGGCCAACACGGCGACGGGCAGCGCCCACGCGCCGTGCGCGGAGCCCAGCCAGGCTTCAACCGTCGCCTCGCCGCCAAAGCCCAGCAACTGGGCGCCGAACACGAAGACGAGGCCCACGCCGCCGAACAGCACGAAGGAGATCAGCAGCGCTCGCCAAGCCTGGGCGTCCATGTTCGAGAGGAACGTGAAGAGGCGGCGCATCAGGCCCCTGAGGTCGCCGATGCAGCAGGTCCGGTCAAGCGCGCCCACTGAGCAGACCACCTTGCTTTTTCTTTAGTTGCGTTTTTACGCAACCTGCACCATTTGACGTACGACAGAGGGGCGTTCGCCTAACGGAGATACCTTAGACATGGAATACGCGTTCGAGACGATCACGCCCGAGCAGGCGCTGAACATCCGCCTCGGCGATACGCTGACCATCAACGGCGGACCGGCCCGGCTGGTGTCGGTGACCTACCAATCCTACGACCCGGTGGCGCTCACGCCCGAGGTGCCGAGCGTCCTGGTGACCTTCGGCGGCAAGACCGTGAAGTTCGGCGTCGGCCTGACGGAAGTCTCGAATGTCGGCGGAATCATCATGGCCGACGGCTCCAAGCTGCTGGTGGGCGACGCTGGCGTCCAGCGGACGTCCGGGACCGACCTCGACGACGGCCTGTTCGGCGGGCCGGGTTCCGACCAGCTCGCGGGGCTCAAGGGCGCCGACCTCATCCACGGCGGCAGTGGTGACGACGTTCTCGCCGGGGGCGAAGGCGCCGACAGCCTGTACGGCGGCCAAGGCGATGACGTGATCTACACGAGCGACTCCGTCACGGGCGTCCCTGGCGAGGCCGGTGATTTCGCGCACGGCAACCTCGGCGACGACGAGATCTTCGGCGGCGCGGGCGACGACTGGCTCTACGGCGGCCAGGGCAACGATCTGATCGCAGGCCGCGACGGGGACGACTACGTCTCAGGCGACCTCGGCGACGACGACCTCTCCGGCGGCCTGGGCGACGATGTCCTGGTCGGCGGGGCCGGCGCCGACACCCTGCAGGGTGGGTTCGGGGCCGATTACCTGAACGGCGGCGATGGCGACGACCATCTCGTGACCCAGGGCCCGGAAGGCACGACCATGCGCGGCGGCTCAGGCAACGACACGCTTGTCGCCTTCAGCTCGGGCCAGGATCAGCTGTGGGGCGGCGATGGCCGCGATCGCTTCGAATTCGTCGCCAACAAGCTGCCGGCCGCTGGCCAGGACGACCTGATCATGGATTGGGAAGCGCACGACACGCTCAGCTTCGCCGATGTCGGCATCCTGACCGCATCGATCCTGCCGCTGAGCTATTCGGAGTTCGTGGCCCACGACTACGCAGAGGCTCTGCGGATCGCCAACGAGCACATCTCGGGTCCGGGGGCGAAGTACGTAGCGGCGCAGGTCGGCGCCGACGTCATCGTCTTCTACGACGCCGGCGATCCCGCGGATGGCGCGGACATGGCCGTGGTTCTCGTTGGCAGGACCCTGAACGACATCAGCCTGGCGAACTTCGTCTAGCGCCGGCTGCAGGCGGCCGGATCGGTGTTTGGAGAGACGGATCCGGCCGCCACCTGCGGCCATCAGGCCAGCTTTCCCTCAGGCGGCTCTATTTGCGTGCGATGCAGCATGGTCTAAACCCCGGCGCAATCTCGTAGTCCCCGAGGGAGATCCCGATCCATGTCGCTCGAATCCGCCGCGCTCGCCCGCGTGAAGCCGTCCGCCACCCTGGCGGCCGACGCGAAGGCCCGCGAGCTGAAAGCGCAGGGCCGGAACGTGATCAGCCTCGCCGCCGGCGAGCCCGACTTCGACACGCCGGAAAACATCAAGGAAGCGGGCATCCGCGCGATCCGCGAGGGCAAGACGAAGTACACCAACGTCGACGGCATCCCCGAGCTGAAGGAAGCCATCTGCGCCAAGTTCGCGCGCGAGAACGGCCTCACCTACAAGCCCAGCCAGATCAACGTCTCGCCCGGCGGCAAGCCGGTCATCTGGAACGCCTTCATCGCCACCCTGAACCCGGGCGACGAGGTGATCGTGCCGACGCCCTACTGGGTCAGCTACTGGGACATCGTGCTGCTGGCCGGCGGCAAGCCGGTCGCCGCGCCGACGTCCGCCGAAACCGGGTTCAAGCTGACGGGCAAGGACCTCGAGGCCAGGATCACGCCCAGGACCAAGTGGGTGATCCTGAACTCTCCGTCGAACCCCTCGGGCGCGGCCTACACCAAGGCCGAGCTGCGCGAACTCGCCGACGTGCTGCTTCGCCATCCGCACGTCTGGATCCTGACGGACGACATGTACGAACACCTGGTGTTCGGCGACTTCGAGTTCTTCACCATCGCCCAGGTCGAGCCGGCGCTCTACGACCGCACCCTCACCATGAACGGCGTCTCCAAGGCCTACGCCATGACCGGCTGGCGCATCGGCTACGCCGGCGGGCCCGAGCCCCTGATCAAGGCGATGGCCAAGGTCATGAGCCAGACCACCTCGAACCCATCGTCGGTCTCGCAGTGGGCCGCCGTCGAGGCGCTGAACGGGCCGCAGGACTTCATCAAGCCGAACGCCAAGCTGTTCGAGGGCCGCCGGGATCTCGTGGTCTCGATGCTGAACCAGGCCAACGGTATCAAGTGCCCGACGCCGGAGGGCGCCTTCTACGTCTATCCTTCGGTGGCGGGCCTGATCGGCAAGACCGCGCCGTCCGGCAAGGTGATTGCGTCCGACGAGGACTTCGCGGTCGAGCTGCTCGAGACCGAGGGCGTCTCCGTGGTGTTCGGCGCGGCGTTCGGCCTCTCGCCCCACTTCCGGATCAGCTACGCGACGTCCAACGCGGTGCTGGAAGACGCCTGCGAACGCATCCAGCGCTTCTGCGCCAACGTGAAGTAGACTGCCGCGCAACCTACATCTTCGTGCGCCAGGCGGCCTTGGCCGCCTCCTTCGTGCGGTTGAGGCAGACGGTGTCGTCATCGACCCGGTCCACCCAGCTCAGCGGGATCATGTGGTGTCTGAGGCCTGACGTGAGGTCGAGCTTCGTCAGTTCTATCTCGTCGCCGATCACGTGATCGACACGGCCGACATGACCGCCGTCGGAGCCGACCACCTCCATGTGCGGGATGATCTCGGAGGGCTGGACCATGCGCGTCTCCTCATGCTTTCGAGGAGCGGAAACGAGCCTGGACCGTGTGGGGTTTCGCTGATGGCCGAGCCGATCAACCTGAACAAGGCGAGGAAGGCCCGCGACAAGGCCAAGGCCAAGGCCCAGGCGGTCGAGAACCGCGTGCGGTTCGGCCGTCCAAAGGCTGACAGCCTGACGTCGAAGCTGGAAGTCGAGCGGGCGCGTCGCGAGCTCGAGGGCAAGAAGCGCGAGGACTAGCGGCTCAGGCGGCCGGCAGGACGTCGCGCGCTTCCGGCGGGATGGAGTCGTAGATGGTTGCAGGCGTTATTCCGAGGCGCTTCCGGGCGGCCTCCAGCGGCTCCGCCATGAGGCGTTCGTAGTCCTCGCCCAGCAGCCACTTGGCGGCCCTGCCCCGCCTGTAGCCCTGCAGGATGGCGCGGACATAGGGGTATTTGCCGCCGCGGGTGCGCGAGATCGCGCCGAGGGCGATCAGAGCCCAGCCGAGGCCCTTTGTCTGCGCGTACGAGAACGCGACCAGGCAGGCTTCGCCGAGGCCATCGCGATGGTAGCCCGAGAGGATGTGCCAGATATCGTGGACATCGCGGGTCCGGCGGCCGAACCAGGCGTAGGGGTGCGCATCTTCGATCGCGCCCGCCCCTTCCCGGCTGACCATCGCCAGACCCTCGGCGGAGAGGTTCTCGGACCGGATGAAGTTGCGATAGGCGGCGCCGACGCTCCCCTCGGGCAGGCTGTCGAGCCAGGCGTCGTCCATCAGCTTCTGGGCGAACTCTTCCCGCTCGTAGGCGATCCGACCGCCCTCGACGGTGGTCAGCAGGCGCTGGTAGCCCTTCGCCGTGGATGCGCCGTTGAGGGCGCGCATGATCTCGAAGACCTGGCGCGTGTCCTCCTTGTCGGCCAGCAGACGCTGGAGCGACCGGATCGCGTGGCCCCAGTCCATCTTCGTCGAGACCAGCCGCGTGGGCGTCGGACGGAAGTCGGCGGTGACGTCGGCCATGGCCATGGGCGCGGAAAACCTTGAATGCTCGTTGGTCGTCAAAAAATGACGACCCCGTCACCTTTTTGCAAGGGCTATGGCGCTCGGGACCTGGAGTTCCTTACAAGAGGCTCCATGCCGCAGCTCAAGAAGCGTTCCGTCCTGCTCTCCGGTCACGCGACCTCAATCGCGCTCGAGCCGGAATTCTGGGCCGTGCTCGACGAGATGGCGCAGGCGCGCGGCGTCAGCCTGGCCGCACTCATCGTAGGGGTCGACCGCGCCCGCGCTGGACGCCCGCTGGCTTCGGCCTGCCGGGTCGCGGCGCTGACGTACGCCCGGGGCGGCTAGCCTACTCCGGCGTCGGGTTGGCCGGGCCGGGCGCGACGTTGCCCGGCGTCGCCGGGGCCGTGCCGTTCGCCGGCGCAGGCGGCATCACCGAAGTCCCCTGCTCGGCCGTCGGATGCGAACCGCCACCCGGCGTGCGGTCGGTCCCGCCGCGCTGGACCATGGCCACCACCAGCCAACCCACAAGCAGCGCAAGCACGACCCAGACGAGCGGCGGGATGCGGCGGCCGGATTTCTGCTGCGGGCCTTGGTCGGTCATCGGATCAGTCTCCTACTGCGGTCTGGGAACCGGCGTGTCGGGGATACGCGGCGCGTCCGGCAGACGCGGTCGCTGGAGAGCCGGAGCCACCTCGACGGCCTCAGCGGCCAGGCGCAAGGCCTGGCTCGCTTCGTCACGCTGACGGAACGCCGCCCATGCCAGGGCCACGGCCAGCATGGCCACGGCGCCGGCGAAGAACGCCACCCAGGGCGCGGTCCTGCGGCCGGTGCGATCCACGAAAACGGCTCCTGCCTCCTGATCGGGTAACGAACCCTCAAGCGGAGCAGTTCCGGTTTCAGGTGGGTTCGCGTAGAGCCGCCTCAGCCAGCAGCCTCTCGATCACGGCCCAGTCAATCGGCGCCGATTTGCGATAGCGGAGACAGCCCTTGCTGCGGCGGACGCGAGACAGCGACTCGCCGTGATCGTCCAGAAGCTCATGGTCGCCGAAATACAGTGAGACGTACTGCTTCTGCTCGGCGAAGCCGAAGATCGCCCGTCCATGCCGCAGGTAAGTCGGCCGGCCCCAGAGCATCCTTTCATGGTGGTCGGCCAACACCCGGCGGGCGATCTCGCGCAACCGGATGAGCTGAGGCTCCCGCGCGGGCGAGACTTCCGCGAGGTAGGCGTCCACGGTCGCGGCCTGCGACTGCACCATCGAAAGGCATCCCGCGACCGGCGCAGGGTTCGCCGGCCGTCGCTGATCAACGCGGACGACCGCGGCAAAGGTCCGGTGTCAGGCGAAGATCGCCGCCAGTTCGGTGGGGCCCATCAACCGATAGCGGCCGGGCTCGAGGTCCGCAGGCAGGTCCAGGCCGCCGATGCGGTCGCGGTGCAGCGCCTCCACATGGTTGCCGACGGCGGCGAACATTCGGCGGACCTGGTGGTAGCGGCCCTCGGTGATGGTCAGGCGCGCGGTCAGGTCCGAGAGCGGCTCCAGCACCGCGGGCGCGAGCGGCTTGTCCTCGCCCTCCAGCATCAGGTCGCCGGCCGCGAAGATGGCGGCCTCGTCGCCGCGCAGCGGTCGCGCGAGCGTCGCGACATAGCGCTTCGCCACGTGCCGCCGCGGCGAGGTGATGCGATGCAGCAGGTCCCCATCATCGGTCAGCAGCAGGAGTCCCGACGTCTCCTTATCGAGCCGACCCACGGTCGAGAGCGCCGGCTCCCGCATCCGCCAGCGCGACGGGAGCAGGCCATAGACCAGTTCGCCCGCCTCCTTGTGCGAACAGGTGACGCCGGTGGGCTTGTGCAGCATCAGCGCCATGCCCGGCAGCGGGTCCAGCGGGCGGCCGTCGACCTGCATCCGGCCCGGCAGATCGGGCGCTAGCGCGATCCTCTGATCCGCCTTCCCGACCGGCGCGCCGTCCAGCGTGATGGCGCCCGCGCGAGCCAGCGCCTGGATCTCTCGGCGCGAGCCGTAGCCCATATTGGCCAAGAGTTTGTCGAGCCGGACGGAGCCGCTCATTTCCGCGCCTCGTACACCTTGAAGCCGCCGCCCTCGGCCCGCAGCTCCGCCTTGCCGAACAGATCGCCCAGCACCGCCTCGTACGGCAGGTGCCGGTTCGCCACCAGCCACAGCACGCCACCCTTGCGCAGCACCGCGTGTCCCCGCCGGATGAACGCCTGACCCAGACCCTTGTCCTCGGCGCCGCCGTCATGGAACGGCGGATTCATCACCACGAAGTCCAGGTCCGCCAAAGGCGGGCCGTTCCGCGCGTCCTGCCAATGGAACCTGGCGCGCGGATCGCTGACGTTGCGCCGCGCGCACTCCACCGCGCGCCGATCAAGGTCGACCAGCGCGAGCTCCGTCACCTCCGGACTCACCAGCACCGCGTGCGAGAGATAGCCGAGGCCGCAACCCAGATCCGCCCCGCGGCCGGCGAGCCTTGGCAGGGCCTGGACCAGCAGCGCGCTGCCCGGATCGAGGCGGTCCCAACTGAAGACGCCCGGCTGGGTCCAGAGGCCGAGCGCTTCGGACAGCCGCGGACGCCCCTCCGCGATCGCCTCGTCCAGGCCGGCCGGTGTCTCGGGGTTGCGGGTCTGGCAGATCCGCTGATGCCGCTGACCCGTCTCGTGGACCTCACAGCCGAACGTCTTGAGCTCCTTGCCCAGGCGCGAGCCGCCCTTCTCCTTGGGCGCCAGCGCCGTGAGCCGTCCGCCGGGGGCCAACGCCCGCAGCGCCAGCGCAAGCACGTAGCGCCGCTCGATCGTGCCCGGCGGAGCGGCGACCACCGCCGTATCCAGGCTCCCCGGAGGGATGTCCTTGAGGCTGGCCGAGCCGGGGATCAGCGGCGAGACCTGCGCCGCGCCGCTCGGCGCAGCCGCGAGCTCCGCGGGCGGCAGGCCATAGACGATGGCGGCGGGAGACGAGCTCAAGCGGGGCAACTCCGTGGCCGCTCAAGCCGCGGCGAGAGCGCGATACCGGCCGTCGCTTCCCACGTCCAGCGGCCGGAACGCAGCGCGAACGTCGGGTGCCCTCGCGCGCTCAGGCGTGCTAAGGGGCTCCGGCAATGTCTTCTGAGTCCTTCGATCCTCCGGCCACCCGCATCAGCGACCTCGCCCGCCCCCGCCCGCAGGCGGCCTTCGACTACCTGGAGGGCCTGAACCCCGAGCAGCGCGCGGCGGTCGAGGCTGTCGAAGGCCCGGTGCTGGTGCTGGCCGGGGCGGGCACAGGCAAGACGCGCGTGCTGACCACCCGCCTCGCCCACATCCTGGCGACCGGCAGGGCGCGGCCGTGGGAGCTGCTGGCGGTCACCTTCACCAACAAGGCCGCGCGCGAAATGCGCGAGCGGATCACCCACATCATCGGCCCGGCGGCCGAGGGGCTGCGCTGGCTTGGCACCTTCCACTCGGTCGCCGCCCAAATCCTGCGCCGTCACGCGGAGCTGGTGGGGCTCAAGTCGAACTACACCATCCTCGACGACGACGATCAGGAGCGGCTGCTCAAGCAGATCCTCGAGGCCGAGAAGATCGACGTGAAGCGCTGGACGCCTAAGGTGCTGTCGGGGCTGATCGACCACTGGAAGAACCGGGGCTGGACACCCGATCGCCTGCCGCCCGCCGAGAGCCAGGCCTTCGCGAACGGTCGCGGCCAGGCGCTGTATCGGCTGTACCAGGAGCGGCTGCGCATCCTGAACGCCTGCGACTTCGGCGACCTCCTGCTGCACAACATCACGATCTTCATGAGCCAGCCCGATGTGCTGGCCGACTACCACGAGCGCTTCAAGTACCTGCTGGTCGACGAGTACCAGGACACCAACGTGGCCCAGTACCTGTGGCTGCGCCTGCTCGCCCAGAAGAGCCAGAACCTCTGCTGCGTGGGCGACGACGACCAGTCGATCTACGGCTGGCGCGGCGCCGAGGTGGACAACATCCTGCGTTTCGAACGCGACTTTCCGGGCGCCAAGGTCGTGCGCCTGGAGCGCAACTACCGCTCTACCAGCCACATCCTCGCCGCCGCGTCCGGCCTCATCGCCGCCAACAAGGGCCGGCTGGGCAAGACCCTTTGGACCGAGGCGGAGGGCGGCGAGAAGGTCGTGGTGCGCGGCGTCTGGGACGGTGAGGCCGAGAGCCGGCTGATCGCCGATGAGGTCGAGCGCGCCCGCAAGCAGGGCCGCAAGTACAGCGACATCGCCATCCTGGTGCGCGCCTCCTTCCAGATGCGCGCCTTCGAAGAGCGCTTCGTGATGCTGCAGATCCCGTATGTGGTGATCGGCGGCCCGCGCTTCTTCGAGCGGGCCGAAATCCGCGACGCCGTGGCCTACCTCCGGCTGATCTTCTCGGAAGACGACGATCTGGCCTTCGAGCGGATCGTCAACACGCCCAAGCGCGGGATCGGCGACACCACCGTCCAGAAGCTGCTGCAAGCCGCGCGGATAAACGGCGTCTCGGCAAGCCGCGCCGCGCGTCAGGTGGTCCTGACCGACGAACTGGCCGCCAAGACCCGTACGGCCCTGGCCAACTTCCTGCGCGACCTCGACCGCTGGCGCTCGCAGATCCAGCAGACGCCGCACTATCGGCTGATGGAAACGGTGCTCGAGGAGAGCGGCTACACCGACGCGTTGCGTCTCGACCGCAGCCCGCAGGCCCAGGGGCGTCTCGAGAACCTGAAGGAGCTCATCAATGCGATGAGCCAGTTCGACACCCTGGAGGCGTTCCTGGAGCACGTGTCGCTGGTCCTCGACCTCGACCGCAGCTCGGGCGACGACCGGGTGCAGATCATGACCCTGCACCAGGCCAAAGGCCTGGAGTTCCCGCTGGTGTTCCTGCCCGGCTGGGAGGAAGGCGTCTTCCCGTCCCAGCGCAGCATGGACGAGAAGGGCGAGAAAGGCCTCGAGGAGGAACGCCGGCTGGCTTACGTCGGGATCACCCGCGCGCGTGAGGAAGCCCGCATCAGCTTCGCCGCGAACCGCCAGGTCTATGGCCGCTGGACCAGCCAGCTTCCGTCGCGCTTCGTGGATGAGCTACCCCTGGCCAATGTCGAGGCCAGCTCCGAGACCGGCTATTACGGCGGCGGGCCCGGCATGCAGCAGCACGGCAGCCGCTGGGACGAAAGCCCCTCCTTCGGCGCCGGCTATTCCTCGCCCGGCTGGCGACGCGCCCAAGCGTCCAACTACAAAGGCAGCCACCCGGGCCGCCAGCAGGTGATCGAGGGCGACGGGCGGCTGGTCGTCACGGGCTCCGAAGCCAACAGCGACTACAGCCGCGGCGACCGCGTATTCCACATCAAATTCGGCTACGGCACCGTTAAGGGCATCGAGGGCAACAAGCTGACGGTGAACTTCGACAAGGCTGGAGAGAAGAAGGTCATCGACAGCTTCGTGGAGAAGCAGTCCTAGGCCGCCCGACGCCTCCGGATATTTCGCGCCAGCAGGGCGGCCACGCCCGCCAAGACAGCCACGCCCGCCACGATCGGCGCTGCGGCGCCGGCGCGACGCATCTTGCCAAGGGTCGCGCGCGGCATGGCCCCCATCGCCACCGCCTGGCCGGGCGGCAACGGCGGGGCGGTCGCGCCATGCTCGGCGGGAGCCTCGGCCCGCGACTCGTCCATGCCGACGACCGACTCCGCTACGGCCGCGGTGATGTGGCCGTCCCGCTTGAAGGTCACGTAGCCGCCGGTGTGATCGATGTCGTCGGCGCGCCAGCCGTGGTCACGCCAGGTGCGCTTGTCGTCGCCCCACCAGGTGCCCCCGGAGCGGGCGGCCTTGGGCAGCGGGAAGCCCAGCACTTCCTCCAGCTCCGCGAAGCTGGCGCGCCACTCGGGCGCATCGTGGCCGGACAGGCGATCGGAGAGGGGCTTGTACTTGCTCATGGCGCCCTAAACGCGCGGGGACGTGATCGGCGCCACCTGGAACTGAAGCTTCAAAAGCACGCTTCGGCTGACGATGGACAAGCTGATCCGAACCCAGGACCTGAAGTCGCTGATGTGGGGCGCCGCCGGCGTCGCGGCCGTGGGCCTCTTCGCCGGGACGGTGATGCAGCCCAACCTGCGCGCGCCCGGCGACGTCGAAGGCCTGCAGATGCAGATGGGCGCCTCTGGCCCGCGAGACTACGCGCTTGGGGATCCGGCCGCCTCTTGGACCAGCTACGCGGCGGGCATCCCGGAATACGTGATAGGGACCGATTGGCTGAAAGCTCCGCAGTACGAGACGGAGCCGGCGCCAGACTATGCCGCCGACGAGCCGCCGTCGGCCTTCGACGAACCCGCCCCGGCGTCCGCGCAGGCTGTCGCCGCCAATGTCTACGAAGAGCCGGCGCGCGAGCCGCCGCACTACCCCTCTATGGAGGGCGGCCGGGCCTATGCGGTCAGCGAAGCGGCGGAGGCCGCCGTGGGCGTGGAGCCGATGGAGACCGCTCTCGATCCAGAGAGCGCCGAACTGGCGGTCGCGACGCCGGGCTGACGCTTCTCCCCTCGCCTTTCCCGCCGAGCCCCGCTAGAGCCTCACGCCCATGAGCGACGAGGCCGTCCAGATCATCGCCCGCGGGCCGCGCCGCGAGGCCGAAGCCGCAGCCGCCGCCCTCGAGGCGGAGCCAGCCACAGAGGCCCTCACCTACTCGATCCTGGAAGAGGACGAGGATCGCGACGTCTGGCGCATCGACGCCTTCCCGACGACTGACGAGGAGCGCGCGGCCATCGAGGCGGTCCTCACGCGCTTCGGCGCTCTTCGTACGGTCGTGGAGAAGCTCGCCGACGCCGACTGGCTGGCCATGGCGCTCTCTGGCCTGCCGCCGGTGCGGGCCGGCCGGTTCTTCGTCTATGGTGCCCATGACAAGGGCTTGGCCCCAGCGAGCACCGTGAACCTCCGCATCGAGGCCGGCGCCGCCTTCGGGACCGGCCACCACGGCACGACCGTGGGCTGCCTGCAGGCCTACCACGATCTCCTGAAGTCGCGCCGGTTCGAGCGGGTGCTGGACGTGGGCTGCGGCACGGGCGTGCTGGCCATCGCCGCCGCGCGCACCGGTTCGCGCATCGCCGTCGGCACCGACATCGACGAGCCCTCCGTGCGCATCGCCAACGAGAATGCGGCGCTGAACAACGCCGGCGCCCGTTTCGTCCACGCCTCGGGCCTGAACCATCCGGAGGTGCGCGGCGACGGGCCCTACGATCTGGTCTTCGCCAACATCCTGGCCCCGCCGCTCGTCGCCCTGTCGCAGGACATCAAGACGGCGCTGAATCCGGGCGGCTTCGCCATCCTCTCGGGCCTGCTGCGCACCCAGGAACGCCGCGTCCTGGCCGCCTATCTCTCCAAGGGCTTCAAGCTGCATCGGCGCCTGCACCGCGACGCCTGGGCGACCCTGGTGCTCCGTCGCGCCGGCTGAAGCCGGAACCCTCTGTCGCGCCTCACGTTTTCCAGGCTGAACGGCAAAGCTTGGAGCGTCGAGATGTCGGAACAGTACGAACGCACCACCGTCACGAACGAACCCGCGCGGACGGTCGAGGTCCGCCGCAGCGGCGGCTCCGCCGGTTGGTGGGTCGCCGCCCTTGTGGCGATCGTCGCGATCGTCGCGGTCTTCTTCCTCTACAGCAACCGCCAGGCGTCCGACCTGCAGGCCGCCCGCGACCAGGGCCGCGCCGAGGCCGCGATGGCCGCTTCAAGCGCGTCGGCGCAGCAGGCGGCGGCCACCGCCGCGCAGGCCGCTCAGGACGCCGCCGCCGGCGCGGCCGCCGCGACCGAGAGCGCCGCCCAGGCCGCCGCCGAGGGCACGCAGGACGTCGCCAACGCGGCCACCGACGCCGCCCAGGATGCGGCCGACGAGGTCCCGAACTAAGCCAGCTTCTTGCCCGCGAGCGCCTCGATCCAGTGGCGCTCGCGACGCTTCAGCAGATCTGAGAGCCCAAGCGGCGTGAGGTCCGGTTCGTCGATCCGCTCCAGCACCCCATAGGCGAACGCCTCCCCGCCATGCGTCTTCAGGGCGGTCTGCACCTCTCGGTTCGGATGCGAGCCCATGCGCAGGACGAAGCCTATGCTGTTCGCCTGGGCGTCGATGTTCTGCGAGACGCCCACCCACACGGCGCCCGCAGCCGGGCAGCGCAGGGCGTAGATTCCCGCGGCGGTCTTCCGCTCCTTGTAGTCGCGCGAGAGCTGGCGGCGGTTCGGTCTGTCCATCGACGCCGTCTAGCGGAGCCGCGCCTCGGCGTCAATTTTGCCCGGGTATAATCTTTGGATTCTCGCCCCTTTGCCGTCCGCCGCCGAACGGCTTACATGCCCGCCATGCGCCAGACCTTCGACGAGACGACCGACCGCAGCTTCGGTCCCAAGCACGTGCCGCTGATCCGCAAGGCCATGCAGGAACAGGGGCTCGACGGCTTCCTCGTGCCGCATGAGGACGAGCACCAGAACGAGTACCTGCCTGAGGCGAACGACCGCCTCGCCTGGGCCTCCGGGTTCACCGGCTCGGCCGGCGCGGCGGTGATCCTCAAGGACAAGGCCGCCATCTTCGTCGACGGTCGTTACACGCTCCAGGTCCGCGACCAGGTGGACCAGAACGTCTTCGAGATCCGCGACCTCGTGGACGGCGGCGTGCCGGCCTATCTCGAAACCGCCGCCGTCCGCGGACAGAAGATCGGCTACGACCCGCGCCTGCACAGCCCCGACGCGCTGCACTGGCTGAAGACCGCCGCCGCCAAGGCCGGGGCCGAGTTGCTGCCTGTGGCCGCCAATCCGCTGGACGCCGCCTGGGGCCGGGCGCGCCCGCCGCAGCCCGTCGCGCCCGTCGTGCCGCATCCGGCCGAGTACTCCGGCGAGGGCTCCGCCGCCAAGCGCGCCCGCATTGGCGAGATCGTCGCCGGCAAGGGCGCGGACGCGGCCGTGCTGACGGCCCCGGCGTCCATCGCCTGGCTGTTCAACGTCCGCGGCGGCGACGTCATCCGCTCGCCCCTGCCGCTGGGCCAGGCGATCCTGAACAAGGACGGCTCGGCGCGGCTCTTCCTCGACCCGCAGAAGGTGACGCCCGAGCTGCCGGCGTGGCTCGGAAACCAGGTCCGCCTTGAGACACCCGGCGACCTGCCGCAGGCGCTGGCCGAACTGAAGGGCCAGAAGGTGGTCGTCGACCCGGCCCAGTCCTCCGCCTGGTACTTCGAGGCCCTGCAGGCCGCCGGCGCCGAAGTCGTCCGCGGCGAGGACCCCTGCGCCCTGCCCCGCGCCTGCAAGAACCCCGGCGAGATCGAAGGCAGCCGCAAGGCCCACATCCGGGACGGCGCGGCGCTGAGCCGCTTCCTCCACTGGCTCGCGACCGAAGGCCAGGTGAACCCGCCCGACGAGATCGAGGTGGTGACGAAGCTGGAGGGCTTCCGCGAGGCGACCGGCGCGCTGAAGGATCTGTCCTTCGACACCATCGCCGGCGCGGCCTCGAACGGCGCCATCGTCCACTATCGGCCGACCGCCCGGCTCAACAAGCGGGCCGAGAGGGGCTCGCTGCTGCTCGTCGATTCCGGCGCCCAGTACCTGGACGGCACGACGGACGTGACCCGCACCGTCGCCATCGGTGAGCCGACGCAGGAGATGCGCGAACGGTTCACGCTGGTGCTGAAGGGCCATCTGGCGCTCGCCCGGGTGAGGTTCCCCGCCGGCACCACCGGCAGCCAGCTCGACGCACTGGCCCGCGCGCCGCTGTGGCAGGCCGGCCTCGACTACGACCACGGCACCGGCCACGGCGTCGGCAGCTATCTCGGCGTGCACGAGGGGCCGCAGAGGATCGCCAAGGCCCCCAACACCGTGGCCCTCCGGCCCGGCATGATCGTCTCCAACGAGCCCGGCTACTACAAGGAAGGCGAGTACGGCATCCGCATCGAGAACCTTCAGTTCGTCACCCCAGCCGAGCCGGTCCCGGGCGGCGAGCGGCCGATGCACGGCTTCGAGACCCTGACCCTGGCGCCGATCGACCGTCGCCTGGTGGTGGCCGAGATGCTGACGGCCGAGGAGCGCGAGCAGTTCAACGCCTACCACGCCCGCGTCCGCGAGACGGTCGGCCCGCTGCTGGACGCCGAAGTGCGGGCGTGGCTGGATGAGGCGACGGCTCCGGTCTGACGCGCCGTTTGGGGGACAGACGATGAAGACGCTTCTCGCCGGCCTGGCGGCGGCGGCCTGCGTGGCGGCGCCGGCCTGCGCCAAGCCGAAGGACGCCGATGAGGCCGCCATCCTGGCCGTCATCCAGGGGTTCTTCCACGGCCTCGGCTCGCAGAACGGTACGGCCATGGAGACGGCCCTGCTGCCAGACGCCATGCTCACCGCGCAGCGCGTTGGGCCCGATGGCGAGGTGAAGCTGTCGCGCCGCCCAGGCGGCGTTTTCATCGACAGCGTCGAGGGGCAGTCGGGCCTCGACGAGAAGATGTGGGATCCGGTGGTCATGCGCCGCGGCCCGATCGCCGTGGTCTGGGCCCCCTACGAGTTTCAGCTGCAGGGCAAGACCACGCACTGCGGGATCGACGTGTTCGACATGGTCAAGGTCGAAGGGACCTGGAAGATCGCCCATCTTATGTGGACGCAGGAACCGGACGCCTGCGGGGAGTTGAAGGGCAAGCGCCGCTGACGTTAGCTGCGTTCCGAGCCTGCGGGAGTCCCGAGTGAGCGACGACGGCCAGACGCGTGGTGAAAGTCCGGCCTCGCCCGAAGGCCGGCTGGACGACTTCATCGAGAGCGTCAGCGACGCCTTCTACGCGGTGGATCCGGAATGGCGGATCGTCGTCTTCAACCGGGCGGCCGAGGAATTCTTCGGCTTCAAGCGCGACGCCGTGCTCGGCCGGTCCATTTGGGAAATCTGGCCCGCCGGCCGCGACACCGAGTTCGGGCGGGCCTGCGAGCGGGCCATGTCCGAGGGGCTCGGCGCGCACATGGAGGCTCCCTCCGCCTTCCGACCCGGCCGGACCGTCGAACTCCGCATCACCCCGCTCCGCGCCGGCGGCGCCAGCGTCGCCCTGACCGACGTCACGGAGCGCGCGCGCATTCAGGCGCAGCTCCGCGAAGCTGAGGAAGACTATCGTCACGCAGCCGAACTGAACCCGCAGGTCGCCTGGACGGCGCAGCCCGATGGCCAACTCGATCGCGTGGCTGCTCGCTGGCGGGAGTGGACCGGTACGACGGGCCTTGGCTCGTCCTACGCCGACGCGCTGCATCCCGACGACGTCCAGCGGACGTTCGATGTCTGGGGTCGCTCGGTGGCCACGGGCGAGCCGTACGACATCCTGCATCGCGTGCGCCGCACGACGGGTGAGCACCGCTGGATCCGCTCCCGGGCCTACCCGCGACGCGATGAGCACGGCGCCATCATCCGCTGGTACGGCTCGACCGAGGACGTTCACGAGCAGAAGCTCGCCGAGGAGCACCTGCGCCTGATGGTGCTGGAGCTGAACCACCGGGTGAAGAACAACCTCGCCACGGTCCAGGCGATCGCCGTCCAGACCCTGCGGGGGACCGAGGCGCCGGAAGCGGCCCGCGAAGCCTTCCTCCAAAGGATCACCGCGCTGGCGGCGGCCCACGACATCCTGACGCGCGAGCAGTGGGACGGCGTCGGCGTCGCCGACATCGCCGAGGGCGTGCTGCGCGCCCTCGACGGCGCCGCCGACCGCGTGCGCCTCGTCGGGCCGGATATTCGCCTTGCGCCAAAGACGGCGCTGGCGCTCTCGATGGCCTTCCACGAGCTCGGCACGAACGCGCTGAAGTACGGCGCGCTCAGCGCGCCAGCGGGCCAGGTGCGCCTGGACTGGCGGGTCGAGGACGCCGCGGGTCCCACACTGGCCCTTCAGTGGGCCGAGAGCGGCGGCCCCGCCGTGGCGGCGCCCAAGCGTCGAGGGTTCGGCTCGCGCCTCCTGGAACGTGGCCTCGCCTCAGAGCTGCGGGGCGAGGTCGAGGTCCTCTACGAGCCCGCCGGCGTCCGTTGCACGATACGCACGCCGCTGGAGGCTCCCGCCGCCTAGGCCTGCTCCACCAACGCAAGCCACTCGTCTTCGGTCATCACCTGGATGCCAAGGTCGTTCGCCGTCTTGAGCTTTGAGCCCGCACCCGGGCCCGCGACGACCAGGTCGGTCTTCTTGGACACCGAACCCGACACCTTGGCGCCCAGTCGCTCCGCCTGGGCCTTGGCCTCGTCGCGGGTCATCCGCTCCAGAGCGCCGGTGAAGACGACCGTCTTGCCGGCGACGGCCGTGTCGGTCTTCGGCTTCTCCGCATCGAGGACGGTGAGCTGGCCCTTAAGGTCCTGGACCATCGCGCGGTTGTGCTCCTCGGCGAAGAACGCCGCCGCCGCCTCGATGACCGCGCCGCCGATCTGGTCCAGGTCGTCCAGCTCCTGCACCGCCTCGGGATCGCGCCCGGCCACCCTGTCCATGGCCGCCAGGAAAGCGTCGACGCTCCCGTAGCCGCGCGCCATCACCACGGCCGTCGTTTCGCCGATGTGACGGATCCCCAGGCCATAGATGAACCGGTCGAGGCTGATGGTGCGCCGGGCCTCGATGCCGTTCAGCAGGTTGGTCACGCTCGTCTCGCCGAACCGCTCCAGCCTCAGCAGCTCCTCGCGCTTCTCGCGCAGGCGGAAGATGTCCGCGGGCGAATTGAGCCAGCCCTTTTCGCTGAACAGCACGAGTTGCTTCTCACCGAGGCCTTCAATGTCGAAGGCGCGGCGGCTCACGAAATGGCGCAGGTGGGCCAGCTTCTGGAACGGACAGGCAAACTCGCCCGAGCAGCGGCGCACCACGGTCTCGGCTCCGGACGCGGTGGTCTCCCGCACCACCTCGGTGTGGAGCGGACAGGGGCAGACGTGTGGAAATTCGTAGGGCTTCGCGTCCGCCTGTCGCTCGTCGGCGACCACGCCGAGGATCTGCGGGATCACGTCGCCGGCGCGCTGCAGGATCACCGTGTCGCCGATGCGGACGTCCAGCCGTTCGATCTCGTCGGCGTTGTGCAGGGTCGCGTTCGTGACCACCACGCCGCCCACCGTCACGGGCGTCAGTCGCGCCACGGGCGTCATCGCGCCCGTTCGCCCCACCTGGATGTCGATGGCCTCCAGCACCGTCCGGGCCTGCTGCGCCGGAAACTTGCGGGCGATCCCCCAGCGCGGGGCCCGGGAGACGAAGCCGAGCCGCTGCTGCCAGTCCAGGCGGTCGACCTTGTACACGACACCGTCGATGTCGAAGCCCAGGTGCGGTCGCTCCGCCTCCATCGCGGCATAGGCGGCCAGGAGCCCGTCGGCGCCCTTCACGCACCGCGACTGCGGCGTGACTTGGAATCCCCAGCTCCGGAGCGCCTCCAGCGCCGCCCACTGGGTCTCCGCGAACGGTGCGCTGAGGTAGCCCCAGGCATAGGCGAAGAAGCGCAACGGGCGCTGGGCGGTGATCTTCGGGTCGATCTGGCGCAGCGATCCCGCCGCGGCGTTGCGCGGGTTCGCGTAGGTCTTCTGCCCGGCCGCTTCGGCCGCGGCGTTCAGCGCTGCGAACTCCGCGTGCCCCAGATAGACCTCCCCGCGGATCTCGATGACGTCCGGCCAACCGGAGCCCGCGAGCCTTTGCGGAATCTCCTTGATGGTGCGGACGTTGGCGGTGACGTCCTCGCCCACCCGGCCATCGCCGCGCGTCGCCGCCTGGACCAGCCGCCCCTGCTCGTAGCGGATCGAGCACGACAGGCCGTCGATCTTGGGCTCGGCGGTGTACGAGACCTCCTCGTCCAGCTTCAGGAAGCGGCGCACGCGGGCGTCGAACTCAAGGGCGTCTTCGTCCGAGAAGGCGTTGTCCAGGCTGAGCATCGGCACGCCATGCTCGACGGGGGCGAACTGCTCCGACCGCGCGGCGCCGACGCGCAGGCTTGGTGAGTTGTCCCGGATCAGGTGCGGAAAGCGGGCCTCGATCGCTGTGTTGCGCTGCTTCAGCGCGTCGTACTCGGCATCCGAGATCGAGGGCGCGTCTTCCTGGTAGTAGCGGATGTCGTGCCGGGCGATCTCGTCGGCCAGCTTCGTCAGCTCTTCGACGGCTTCGGCTTCGGTTAGGGACTCGGGCGGCTTCATCGCCTGAACGTCTAACCTGCCCCGCAAACGGCGTCAGGCGCCGATCAAGGCCCTAGCCGCCGCGCGAGCCGCGTCGGTGATCTGCGCGCCGGCCAGCATCCGCGCGATCTCCTCCTCGCGGTCGGCGGGCGAGAGCACCTCCACCGCCGTGCGAAGGCGTTCGGCGTCGCCGGCCTTGGCGATGCGCCAATGCGCCTCGGCGCGGGCCGCCACCTGCGGCGAGTGGGTGACGACCAGCACCTGCGCGTTCCCGGCGAGCTTCTTCAGGCGCAGGCCCACGGCGTCCGCCACCGCGCCGCCCACGCCCTGGTCCACCTCGTCGAAGATCATAAGCGGCTGCGGCCCGGTCGCGCGGCCGGCCAGCGAGGCCTTCAGCGCCAGCGCGAAGCGCGCCAGCTCGCCGCCCGAGGCGATGGCGCCGAGGTCGCCGAACGGAGCGCCGGGGTTGGTGGCCACCTCGAAGGCGACACGATCGAGGCCCGTGGGCCCCGCGCGCTCTTCCGGCAGCGCCTCGACGGCGACCCGGAAGCGCGCCTTCTCCAGCTTGAGGGGCGAAAGCTCGCCCATCACCGACATCGCCAGCCGCTCGCCGGCGGTCTTGCGGCCATCGGTCAGCCGGGCGGCCGCCTCGATGTAGGCGTCGCGCGCGGCTTTCAGCGCGGCCTCTGCCGCCTTCAACGCGTCCTCCGAGGACTCCACCGCCCGCAGCCGCTCGGCGAAGCGCACGCGCAGCAGCGGCAGCTCCTCCACGGCCACGTTCAGCTTCCGGGCTAGGCCGCGCAGGTCGAACAGCCGCTCCTCCGCCTTCTCCAGGCGGTCAGGCTCGAAGTCGAAGGCGCTGGCGGCCGCATCGATGGCCGCCTCCGCCTCGCCCGCCTCGATCAGCACGCGGTCCAGGGCGGCGGACGCTTCGGTCACCCGAGCCACCGCCGCGCTGTCGGCGCCGGCGCCGGCGGTCACCGCCCGCTCCCGCGCCCGTTCGAGGGCGCGCACGGCTGAAGCCACCTTGGCCGACAGTCCGTCGAAGACCTCGCGGGCCGCGGCGATGTCGGCCAGCGCCTTCTCCGCCGACCCGAGCAGGGCGCGTTCCTCGGCGAGCGCCGTTTCCTCGCCCTCCTTCGGATCCAGGCGATCCAGCTCGGACAACCGGAACGTCAGCTCCTCGGTCTCGGCGGCGGCGCGGGCCACGTCCTCGCGCAGGGCCTCGACCCGCTCCCGGGCCGCGCGCCAGTCGCGGTGCCGCGCCGCGACCTCCGCCGCCAGCGGTTCCAGGCCGCCAAAGGCGTCCAGCATCGGCCGGTGCGTGCGAGCGTCCAGCAGGCCCACGGTCTCGTGCTGCCCATGCACCTCGAGCAGCCGCTCACCGATCTCCCTGAGGACGCCGACGCCGCTCGCCTGGTCGTTGACGAAGGCCCGACTGCGGCCGTCGGCCGACAGCGAGCGACGCAGGACGAGATCTTCGTCGCGGGCGTAAGCCAGGCCCTTCTCTTCGAGCAGGTCCCACACGGGATGGTCGGGCGCCGGCGCGAACACCGCGGTCGCCACCGCCTGAGCCGCACCCCGGCGCACGAGGCCGCTTTCGGCGCGCATGCCGGTGGCGAGGCCCAGCGCGTCCAGGATGATCGACTTGCCCGCTCCGGTCTCACCGGTAAGCGCGGTCAACCCCGGCCCGATGGACAGGTCCAGGGCCTCGATCAGGACGACGTCGCGGATCTGCAGGCCGATCAGCATCAAGGCGCAGGATCGTATGGAATCAGGTCGCCCGGAAAGGGCTCAGTTCGCCTTCGGTTCCGCCGCCGACGCCGCGGCGTCGGTGGAGGTCTGGGGCGCGGGCGGCGTGGGCGCGGGCGGACGGATGGTCCGGCCCTTGTCCTTGATGAACGGCAGGCGGCCAAGGCCCTTCTTGCCGCCGCTCTCCGGCTCCACCGCCGGACGCAGGCCCTTGTCGGTCAGGAGTCTGTAGGCGTCGCGATACCAGGGATCGCCCGGATAGTTGTAGCCCAGCACCGCGCCATTCTTCCGCGCCTCGTCCAGCAGGCCGAGGGTCAGATAGCTCTCCACCAGCCGGTACAGCGCCTCGGGCGTGTGCGTCGTGGTCTGATAGCGGTCGACGACCGTCTTGAAGCGGTTCACGCCGGCCAGGGTGTCGCCGTTCCGCAGGTACCAGCGCCCGACCGTCATCTCCTTGCCCGCGAGCTGGTCGTTGACCATGTCGATCTTCAGGCGAGCGTCCTGGGCGTACTCGGTGGTCGGATAGCGCTGAACCACCGCTCTCAGCGCTTCCAGCGCCTGGCCGGTCGCGGCCTGGTCCCGGCCCACGTCGACGATCTGCTCGAAGTAGCAGATGGCCTTGATGTAGTGGGCGTACGCAGCCGCCGGGTTGCCGGGATACAGCTGGATGAAGCGGTCGGCGTCGCCGATGGCCTCGGGATAGTCGTTCGATTGGTAGTGGGCGTAGGCCTGCATCAGGATCGCGCGGCGCGACCATTCCGAATACGGGTGCTGGCGCTCCACTTCCTGGAAGTAGTTGATCGCCTGGTTCCACAGGCCGCGGTCGAGGCGGTTGGCGCCCGTCGCGTACAGCAGCTCGACCGGCCGCTCCTCATAGACCAGCCGCGGCTTCTTCTTGTTGCCGGCGCAGGCGGCTAGGGCGAGCGCGCAGGTGGCTGCGACAAGGACCACCCGAGTGGAAGTTCGGACCGAAGACACCTTCACCTCAAGACCAACGCGCGCGCCCCCACGCGGAGAGTCGCTTCTACACCACCGACTGTGGCGAGCAAACGGCAGTGCAGTCGCAGCGGATCAGACCGCTTCCGCCAGGTCTTGGACCAGGGTGCGGATACGCCAGGCGTCGGGCCGCGCGGCCACGGCGCGCACCAGGGCGTTATTCAGGCCGTGGCCGGCCAGCACGCCCTCGAAACGGCCCAACAACGGCAGGCCCAGCACGAAGAGATCGCCGATGGCGTCCAGCGCCTTGTGGCGCACGAACTCGTCGGGCCGCCGCAGTCCTTCAGGGTTTAGAACCCGGCCGCCGTCGATAACCACGGCGTTTTCCATCGAGCCGCCGCGAGCGAGCCCCATGGCGCGCAGCGCCTCCACCTCGTGCAGGAAGCCGAAGGTCCGGCAGTCGGCCAGCTCTTCGCGGAACGCTCGCTCGTCCATCGCCAGGTCGACAGCCTGCACGCCGATCGCGGCGCTGTCGAAGCGGATTTCGAAGGCGACCTCGAAGGAGTCCGCCGGCTTCAGCGCCGCACGCTTGTCGCCGTCCACGACCTCGACCGTTTCCAGAATCTCCAGATAGCGGCGCGGCGCCTGCTGCTCGCGACGGCCGGCCCGATCCAGGATCCGCAGGAAAGGCAGGCTGGAGCCGTCCATGATCGGCATCTCGGGCCCGTCCAGCTCGACCACGGCGTTGTCGATGCCCGACATCACCAGGGCCGCCATCAGATGCTCGATCGTCGAGACGGTCACCCCGTCGGCATTGCCGATCACGGTCCCGAGCTGGGTCTTGCAGACCGCTTCGGGTGACACGGGCACGCGATTGTCGCGATCGGCGACGTCGGTGCGCACGAACACGATGCCGGTGTCGGGCGCAGACGGGCGCACGGCCACGCGCGTGTAGGCGCCGGTATGGACGCCGACGCCGGCGAACAGGGCCGGAGCCTTCACGGTATGCTGGAACACGGGCGGCATCAGAGCGGAAAACCTTCCACAAACACAAAAAAGTCCGGTCACAGACGACCGAGCCTTAGCCCCTCAACTGCTGCATAGGATGCTTCGATGCAGCGCAGCAAAACACTTGCTGTTTCGCTGTGTTTCGCCTTTTCCGTGTGGCGCGAGTCCGTCTCGGACGTGTGACGTCAGGCGGCGGGATAGTCCTGAGCGCCCACCAGGTTCATCGACCGATCCTGGATGCGCACCTGAGCGTCGCGCCCAAGCTGCGACATGCAGCGGGCCAGCGCCCTCGCCTGCTCCTCGGCCCGTCGTCCGGACCGGAAGACCAGCGGTTCCAGCTCGGCGCATCGCACCGTCCAGCCGTCCGCCAGCGGGGAAACCCAGATCACCTTCGCGTAGGCCATTGTCCGCCCTCCCTCAGGTGGGACGCCAAAACAATAGCAGGGGGCGAGGCCCCCTGCTTTCGCGTTTGTGTGACAATGGAGGGTCGGCGAGGCCGAACTTAGTTCGCGAGGCGGCGGAGGAAGGACGGGATCTCCAGGTCCTCGGCCGTATCGGGCTCTTCTTCGATCTGCACAGCTTCCAGCGGCTGAGCGCCGCCGCGCACCGGAGCCGCGGTGGCGACCGGGCCGGCCGCGGGGCGAGCGTCCATGCGCGCCTGCGGGGCCGCCGCCGGGGCGTCATAGCGCGGGCGACCGCCGAAGAGGCTCAGGAAACCGCCGCGCGGCTTGCGCTGCTCGAAGGCCGGCTCGGCGAACAGGGGCTCTTCTTCCTCGGCGCGTTCCGCTTCCGCCATCGGCTCGAACGACCGGGCGACGGGCGCCGGCGCGGCCTGGGGCTCCGCCTGCGGGGGCAGGCCGAAGATGTCGGGCTGCTCTTCCTCGCGTGCCTCCATCTCGAACGCGGGCTCGGGCTGCAGCTCGGTCGCGACCGCGGCGGCCATCACCGGCTCCGCCTCGGGGGCCTTCGGGGTGACGGTGGCGCGCAGCGGCTCGGCCGTCAGGGAGCGGCGCTCGACGCGCGGTTCGATCGAGGCGATCGAGGCGCCGTCCATCCCGGTGGCGACCACCGAGACGCGGATCTTGCCTTCCAGGGTCGGATCGAACGCGGCGCCGAAGATGATGTTGGCTTCCGGATCGACCTGCTCCGAAATCGCGTTGGCCGCTTCGTCGACTTCCAGCAGGGTCATGTCCAGGCCGCCGGTGACGTTCACCAGCACGGCCTTGGCGCCCTTCAGCGAGACCTCGTCCAGCAGCGGGTTCTGAATGGCGTTCTGGGCGGCCATCAGGGCGCGATCGTCGCCGGTCGCCTCGCCCGTGCCCATCATCGCCTTGCCCATCTCGGTCATGACCGTGCGGACGTCGGCGAAGTCGAGGTTGATCAGGCCGGGCAGCACCATCAGGTCGGTGATGGAGCGCACGCCCGAGTGCAGGACCTGGTCGGCCATGCCGAACGCTTCGGCGAAGGTCGTCCGCTCGTTGGCGACCCGGAACAGGTTCTGGTTCGGGATGACGATCAGGGTGTCGACGTAGCGTTGCAGCTCGTTGATGCCGGCGTCGGCCAGGCGCATCCGGTGACGCCCCTCGAAGTGGAAGGGCTTCGTGACCACGCCGACGGTCAGGATGCCGCGCTCGCGGGCGCACTTGGCGATGATCGGCGCCGCGCCGGTGCCGGTGCCGCCGCCCATGCCGGCGGTGATGAAGACCATGTGTGCGCCGTCGAGATGCTCGCCGATCTCCGGAATGCTCTCCTCGGCCGCGCTCATGCCGACCTCAGGATGGGCGCCGGCGCCCAGGCCCTGCGTCACCTGCACGCCAAGCTGGATGCGGCGGTCCGTCTTGGCGAACTGCAGCTGTTGGGCGTCGGTGTTGGCGACCACGAACTCCACGCCCTCGAGGCCCGCCTCGATCATGTTGTTCACGGCGTTGCCACCGGCGCCGCCGACGCCGAACACGACGATCCGGGGCTTCAGTTCCGTGGCGCGCGGCGCGGAGAGAGAGATGGCCATGGACCCTGCGTCCTTCCCAAATACAGTCAGAGCGTCCGGCGACCCGCCCGCCGACGCACCCTTGTTTAAGGATGGGTTTATTTGGGGACCGACATCCTTAAGCGAGCGTTAAGGCCATAGCGCGAGTCGCATTTCCGGCGAGCTTAGCCACAGGGAAATTTCCGCTTGCCCCTCAAGGACTCAGCTTCCGCGGCGGCAGGACCGCGGCAGCATGTCTTGGGCGCGGACAATTCACCGCCCGGGCGGGAGAATATCGCGGCGTCCTGAGAGAAGGGCGCGTCAAAGCCCGAGCGCCTTCTTCACCTCGCGCCAATCGACCAGCTTGAAGTTCTGCCGCGCGCCGGCCGGTCCTTCGTCGACATCGTCCTGCATGACCACCAGCCCCTCGGGGAAGCCGCCCACAACGCCGCCGAGCGCGGCCACGCCGTCGGTTCCGGTGACGGCGTCGATGCCGCCCGTCTGCACGACGCTGAAGCGGCCGCGGTACTGGGGCTCAGGCCCGTCCACGCGGTACACGGCGAAGGCGCTGTCGCCCTGGCTCGACGCAATCAGCCACGTCGCCGCGCCGTCCTTCAGCAGCGCCAGCCCCTCGACATCGGGCGCCAGCTCGGCCGACGGCGCCTTGGCGAACAACACGCCAGGCGTGGCGACCGAGCCAAGGTCGAAGCGCCAGATGCCCGCCCCTTCCTCGCCCAGATAAAGCCGGTTCGCGGCCTCGTCGGCGACGCAGCCCTCGGGCTGGGTCGGGACGGAGAACCGCCGCTCTTCCGCCACCTGCGGCTTGCCGTCGGGGCCGGCCGCAATCCTCATCTGGCGTACCTGCCCGTCCGTGCCGTTGACGATGACGAGGAACGTCCCATCCCGGTTCGCCACACACAGGCCATACGGCTCGACGAGGTCGACCGGGATCGCGCCCCAGAAGTCGAGCTTCAGCGTCGCGGGGTCCAGCAGGAACAGGGCCGCACCGGCGCCCGGACGGCCGCGGTCGGAGGCCGCCACCAGCACCCGCACGCCCGCCGGCGTCGGGAATCCCTCACGCAGATCGACGTTGTTCGGCAGCCCGCCGGCCAGGTACTGCAGCTGCTTGCCGGAGAGGTCATAGACATAGAGGCCCGACTTCTTGTCGGTGCCGACGATGACCCCGCGCTGCGGGTTGGCGGGATCGACCCAGATGGCCGGATCGTCGGCGGCGTCGGCGGCGGTCGTGCCCACGGGCGGCGTTTCCGCGGCGGCGGAGACGGGGGCGCCCGCCCCGACGCTCATCTTCGGAGAGTCGGACTGGGCTTCGAATGAAGAGCAGGCAGAGATGAGTATAGACGCAGCCAAGATTGACACAAAACTGTCATCAATACGACGCTTAAACATCACTGGCCCCCATCTGCAGCAAAAACTAATTCCGCCCCCGAATAGAGGCGGCCGGGTTGAAAGGTCAACCGGCCAACAACGGGGGATAGCTACATGACCAAGCGCACGCTTTTCGGGGTCGCGTCCGCGATCTCTTTGGCGGCTTCCGCCCAGGCGTACGCCGCCGACGCCGTCGTCGCCGCCGACGACGCCGACCGGACCAAGACGGTCGAAGAACTTGTCGTCACCGGCGAGATCGCCTTCCGCAACCGCGTCGACGGGCCGGAGCCCGTGCTCTCCTACGACCTGGAGTACTTCCAGCGCTTCGAACCGCTGACCGCCGGCGACGCCCTGAAGCGCGTGCCCAGCGTGGCGTTCCTCTCCGACGTGCTCGAATCGGATGGCGCGCGCCTGCGCGGCCTGGATCCGGGCTATACCCAGATCCTCATCAACGGCGAGAAGGTGCCGGGCGCCGGCCTCGACCGCTCGTTCTTCGTCGACCGCATCCCCGCCGAGCTGATCGAGCGTGTGGAAGTCGTCCGCTCAGCTTCGGCAAACCGCAGCGGCGACGCCATGGCGGGCGCCCTCAACATCGTCCTGCGTGACGGCTACTCGGTAGACGGCGGCTACGTCCGCGCGGGCGCCCTCCATTTCGACGACAAGCGGGTGAAGGGCACGGTCGGCGGCGTCTATTCGGGCGAACTGGGTCCGGGCCGCTTCATCGTCGGCGCGAATATTCAGGGTCGCCGCAACCCGAAGCAGAAGACCAGCTGGCGCTACTCCGAGCCCGGCGGCGCGCTGGACGACATCGAGGTGCAGAGCGATGTGCGCGACGGCGCCGACTACTCGGTCAACGGCAGCTACGATCTCCGCACCGACACCGACTCGCTGAAGCTGTCGGGCTTCTTCGTCCGTACGAACCGCTACGAGGACGAAGATTCCATCGAATACCTCGGCGGTCGCGTCGGCCCCGCGGACCTCTCTACCTACAACGACAACAACGTCGACATCCGCACCGACAACTGGTCCCTCAGCGGGCGCTGGGACAAGGACATGGCCGGCGGCCGCACGCGCCTCAAGCTGGGCTACGCCGAGCTGAAAGACCGCCAGGACGAGGTCGAGGAGGAATACGAGTACCGCCGCGACGCCGTCCCGTTCCCTGACGACGATCGTTTCACAGGCGACCTGACCTTCACCCGCCTGACGGATCGCGAACTGAGCGGCGAAATCTCGCACAAGCGCGACGTCGGCGTGGCGGCCGTCGAGTTCGGCGTCCAGTACGCGAAAAAGGACCGCGACACCGAGATCACCACCGATCGCAACCGGATCACCATCCCGAACCCGCCGGGCGCGCGGCCAACGCTGCCGGGCGCCTACGGCCCCTTCCTTCCGGTCGCAGGCGGCGTGAACCAGATCGAGGAAGAACGGATCGACCCGTTCGTGATGGTCACGGGCGAGGCCGGCGCCCTGAGCTGGGAAGCCGGCCTGCGGTGGGAGAACACCGACACCACCATCGAGGACGCGACGGCGCCGGCCGGCGCCCAGAGCGTGCAGAACGACTACAGCTTCGTGCTGCCGTCCGCCCACCTGCGGTGGAGCCTCACGCCCGCTGACCGGATCAACGTCTCGGTGGCGCGCACCGTGCGGCGTCCGAACTTCGACTTCCTCTCGCCCGCCGAACTCCTGGCCGAACTCGGCGACAACGACTTCCTCGGCAATCCCAACCTCAAGCCGGAGTCGGCCTGGGGTCTGGACGTGGGCTATGAGCGCCGCCTCGGCAGCCGCGGCGTGGCCGGGGTCAATGTCTTCTATCGCGACGTCACCGACCTGGTCGAAGTGGCGAGCACCGGCGAGGAAGGCAGCGAGGGCGACGGCACGTTCGTGCTCACCCCGCGCAACACGGGCGACGGCAAAGTGTGGGGCATCGAGTTCGACGTCTCGACGCCCCTGACCTTCGCAGGGCTTGAGAACACGGGCGTGTTCTTCAATTACTCCTGGCTGGACAGCGACATCAGCGACGAGTTCGGCGGCCGCCGCTTCAACGACCAGGCCAAGTATGTCCTGAACGCCGGCTTCATCCACGACCTGCCGGCCTGGGGCGCGGCCTTCGGAGCCACCTACCGCAAGCAGGGCAGGGCCTATGGCCGGGTGATCGGCGAGGAAGTCACCACCACCTACGGCGCCGATCTTGAGGTGTTCGTCGAGAAGCGGCTGGGCGACCGCTTCGTGGTCCGCCTGACGGGCTCGAACCTGCTCGACAGCAAGAAGAAGGAAGCCTTCGACAAGTTCACGACCATCGAGGATCAGGTTGATCGGAACTACGACGAGTATGAGCTCGAGGAAGAGCAGGCCGGCCCGGTCTTCCAGCTCGTCGCCCGCATGACGTTCTAAGGAGAGCGGAGCAATGCGGCGACGCCACGCGATCCTGATCGGCGCGGCGTCCGCCGCAATCCTGGCCTCCCCGGCGGGGGCCCATCCGGGCCACCGCCACTTCCAGCCCGTAGCGGGCGCGAAGCCCAGCGGGGCGGATCCCGCGCGGCGCACCTGGCTCGCCGGCGACCACCACGTCCACAGCTGGTACAGCGTCGACTGGAAACCCTCCGCAGACGGCAAGGCGCCGCCCGAGCCGATCATGGCCGGCGACAGCCGGAACACCATCCGCGTGAACGCCCGGCAGGCGTCGGCCCACGGCCTCGCCTGGATGGCCGCCACCGACCATGGTGGTCCGAGCCATTCCAAGCTCAGCAAGGAGCGCGCCTATCCCGAGGTGCTGCAGGCCCGGAAGGAGACGCCCGGCCTGATCCTGTTCTTCGGCATGGAGCTCGACACGCCCGGCGCCGAGCACTCCAGCGTCATCGTGCCGAAGACCCCGGCCGAGCGGGACACGCTGTTCGGGATCGAGAAGGGCTACAATCGCCGCGAACCGTGGCCGGCCGACACCGCCTGGGACACCGAGCAGCGCATGCTGGATGCGCTGAATCACATGAAATCCCTCCCCGCGCCGCCGGTGGTGATCGCGAACCATCCCTCCCGTACGGCCGACGGCATCGGCCGGTACGGCAAGGACAGCCCTCACGAGCTGCGCAACTGGAACGACGCCGCCCCGAACGTCGCCGTCGGCATGGAGGGCGCCCCTGGCCACCAGGCCGGCCCCCTGCTCCCGCCTGACAAGGCCGACGAGGAGCACCGCATGCGCGGCGCCTACCGGCGCGCGCCCACCATGGGCGGCTTCGACCAGATGACTGCGGTGCTGGGCGGCTTCTGGGACTCCATGCTCGGCGAAGGCCGCCGCTGGTGGATCACCTCGACCTCGGATTCCCACCGTCACTATACCGACGGCGGCAGCGACTTCTGGCCGGGCGAGTACTCCAAGACCTACGTCAAGGCGGTGAGCAGCTACGACGACGTGCTGGAAGGCCTGCGCAACGGCCGCGTCTTCGTCACCCTGGGCGACTTGGTCTCGGAGGCGGACGTCACCGCTCAGACCGCCGACGGCGCCGGCAAGGCCGAGATCGGCGGCGCGCTGAAGGTCCCGCGCGGCTCGGACGTCACGATCGTCATCCGGCTCCGCGACCCGGCGGGGAAGAATTTCGGCGGCTTCAGCCCTTCCATCGCTCGGGTCGACCTGATCCGCGGCGAGGTCACCGGTCCCGTCGCCGACCGGAGCACGGACAAGAACCCCAGCACGCGCGTGGCAAGACGCTTCGGCCCCTCCGACTGGGTGCGTGACGGCGAGCGGCTGAGCATGGCCTTCACGCTGAAGAACGTGACCACCGACAGCTATGTCCGCGTCCGCGGGACGAACGGCGCCGAGCTCGAACCTCAGCCGGACGCCATCGGCGAAGATCCCTGGAGCGACCTTTGGTTCTACGCCAACCCCATCTTCATCGAGGTGGCGGACTAGGCGTCGGGGAACCGGTGCGGCCAAGCTCTCATTCTTCCTGCGGGTGGAGACCCGGAGGGAAAGATGTCCAGAACCGTGCTGGTGGCCGCCGCGGCCGCGATGGTGCTTTCAGCCTGCTCGACGACCGTGAAGGAGACGCCCCAGCCCGCAGGCGCCGCGACGCCGGCATTCTCCAGCACGCTCAATATCCAGAACGTCTCCGGCTCCTCGTCGGCGGCGAAGGCGCCGGCGGGCACCGTCGAGGCGTTGACCGAGGCGCTGCGGATCGAACTTGCCCAAGGCCCGCAGAGCGGTCCGCCTGCCAAGCTCACCTTCACCATCTCTGACTACAGGGTGGTCGGTAAGGCCACCCGGTTCATGGTCGGCGCCCTGGCCGGCAGCAACAGGATGACGGTCAAGGTGAGCATCACCACGCCCGCCGGCGCGGCGCTGCGCCAGTTCGAGGTGACGCGGGCGGCCAACACCATGGGCGTCGGCGCCTTCATGAACCAGAAGGGAAGCCTGATCGGCGAGACAGCCGAGGCGATCGCCAAGACGGTCCGCGGCGAGCCGACGTCCTGAGCCGCTAGAGGTTCTCGCGCAGCCAGGCGGCGGCCTTGGCCACGGGGTTGGCGCGCGGATCGAGAGGTTCACGCCGCAGCTTGGCCGAGCTCAGCGACTTGGCCGAGACCGCTTCGCGCGGGCCGAAGGCCGCGCGGTGCAGGATGCCCGCCGCCGCCGTGAACGCCGGGCCGGAGGCGGCGTCGGCCAGGTGCGGGACACGGCGCGGCCGCCCCAGGCGCACGGGACGATCGAAGACCCGAACGGCCACTTCGCGGACCCCCGCGAGCTGCGAGGCGCCGCCGGTCAGCACCAGGCCCGCGCCCGGCTCCACCGGCGCGCCCGAAGCCTTCAGCCGATCGCGCAGCAGTTCCAGCGTCTCTTCCACGCGCGGCGCGATGATGCCCTTCAGCAGGGACCGCGGCGCAACCACCGGACCCGCGCCCGGATCATCGCCGCGCGGCGGCGCCTCGATCATCTCGCGGTCCTCGTTGGCCGAGGCGATGGCCGAGCCGTGCAGGGTCTTGATCCGTTCGGCGCCGGCGACCGAGGTGGAAAGGCCGCGGGCGATGTCCTGGGTCACGTGCTGGCCGCCCACCGGCACCGTCTCGACGTGCACCAGGCTGCCCCCCGCGAACACGGCGGCCGACGTCGAGCCGCCGCCCATGTCGATACAGACCGAGCCGAGATCCATCTCGTCTTCTTCCAGCGCCGCCAGCGCCGAGACGAAGGGGGCTGCAACCACGCCCTCGAGCTGCAGGTGGGCGCGCTCGACGCAGGCGCCCAGCGTTTGGAAGACCGTCTCGGCCACCGAGACGACCAGCAGCTCGACGCCGAGCGTCTTGCCGAACATGGCCCGCGGGTCGCGCACGCCGCCCTGCCCGTCTACCGACCACGCGACCGGCAGGATGTGCACGGCGCGCCGGCCAGGAAGCTTGATCTGGGCGAGCGCGTTCTGGATCGCACGGACGAGGTCGTTGTCGCCGATGGGGCGGGCGCCGATGGAGACGCGGCCGGCCACGCGCGACGAGGAGAGCTGTCCGCCCGCGGTGGCGACGGCGACGCCCTGGACGTTCACGCCCGCGACGTTCTCCGCCCGCTCCACCGCCTGGGCGATCGCTTCCGAGGCCTCGTCGAGGTTCACGATCGAGCCGCCGCGCACGCCGCGCGACTGGACGTAGCCCACGCCGCAGGTGGTCAGGGTCCGGTCCGCCTTGCGCACGCCTTCCGGCTTCATGATGAAGCAGGTGACCTTGGAAGCGCCCAGGTCGACGGCGGCGATCACCTTCGGCGGCGCGAGCGCGGCTTTCAGGCCTTCGCGGCTGTCCTTGGCGGCGGCTTCGGGGCGGGTCGGCAGCTTGAGCATCTGCGGGGCTTTTCTTCTCTTCGTTACACGCCGGCGGCGGCGAGGCCGCCGGGCGCGGTGGGATCGATGGGAGCGCGCGGCCGGACGGCCACGACGTCAGGGTTGCGCAGGTCGATGCGCTCGAAGCCCAGCTCAAGGATGCGCGAGCGCAGGTCGAGCTGTTCCAGCTGCGCCAGGGCGTCTTCCTCACCGGCGGCAGGCAGCTGGATCAGCGAGCCGTCCTTCAGGCGAAGGTCCCAGCGGCGGTCGTCGACGCGCACCAGGGCCTCCATCCGCTGCATCAGCTTCGGACGCTGGGCGATCACCGGAAGAATCTCACCCGCGTGTTGCGCCCCGCCGGCGCCGACGACCAGCGGCAGCGTCGGGAAGCGCGCCGGATCGGCTTCTGGAATGACGCGGCCTTTCTCGTCGATGACGACGGTGCGGCCGCCGTGCTGCCACACCGCCAGTTGGCGGCGCTCCTCCACCGCGATGACCAGGGTGTCGGGGAGCAGGCGCACAACCTTGGCTTCCTTCACCCATCCGACCTGCTCGACCCGGCCGCGCAGCGCGTTCAGGTCCATGCCCAGCAGCGGCTGGTCCTTGTGGACGGCGGCGGCGCGCACGATGTCGGGCGTCGCCATCTTGGACGCGCCCTGGACGTGCACCGTCTGCAGCCGGAACCCGGCCTGGCCGAACTGTCCGTCGATTGCGGCCGTGACGCCGGTGGCCAGGGCTTCGCCCCGCCCGCCCGTCGCAAGGGTGGCGGTGACCGCCGCCAGGAGCACGCCCGCAGCGGTCAGCAGGATCAGCTTGGGAGACGCGCCGCCGCCGGCCTTCGCCGGCGCACGCTTGGGACTAGCCTGCCCGCCCGACCTCTTGGCGGGGGCTGCCTTGGGCCGGGGCGTCGCCTGAACTCGCGATGCTCCCCGCTCCGCCGCGGCCATAGGCGTCCTCCGTGATCCACAACACAAGCCGGTCGAAGTCCACGCCCTGCGCCGCCGCCTGCTCGGGGACGAGCGAGGTGGGCGTCATGCCGGGCTGGGTATTGACCTCCAAAAGGACCAGAATGTCGTTAATGTCGTCATAACGGAGGTCCGATCGGGTAACGCCCCGACAACCAAGCGCGGCATGCGCTCGTTCGGATAGTTCCATAGCCTTTTCAAGAGCATGCGGCGGCATGCGGGCCGGCACGATGTGCTGCGAGCCGCCCTGGGCGTACTTCGCCTCGTAATCGTAGAACTCCCGCTCCGTAAGAATTTCGGTGACCGTCATGGCTTTGCCGTCCATCACGCCCACCGCCAGCTCCAGCCCGCGCACGAACGGCTCGACCATCACCTCCTCGCCGTAAGTCCAGGACGGTTCCAGGATCTCCTGCGGCGGACGGTTGGCGCGGTCGCGCACGATGTAGACGCCGACCGACGAGCCTTCGGCGTTCGCCTTCACCACATAGGGCGGCGCCATCACATGCTCCCGGGCCACGTCGAAGCGGTTGTAGAGGCCGCCGCCCGGCACCGTGACGCCCGCCGCCGCCAGCACCGCCTTGGCCTTGGCCTTGTCCATCGCCAGCGCCGAGGCCAGCACGCCCGAGTGGGTGTAGGGGATCTGCAGCGTCTCCAGGATACCCTGCACACAGCCGTCCTCGCCCCACGCGCCGTGCAGCGCGTTGAACACGACGTCGGGTTTCAGCCTGGCCAGCACCTCGGCGACGTCGCGTCCCGCGTCCACGCGGCTGACCTTGGCGCCCAGGCGCTCCAGCGCGTCCGCGCACTCGCGGCCCGAAACCAGGCTCACCTCCCTCTCGGAAGAGATGCCGCCCAGGAGGACGGCGACGTGGTGTCCGGAAAGCGGGGCGTCCATGGCTTCGACTCGATGGGCTGGGGAGAACGTCAGCCCGCCGTCGCCCATGCCGCCCGAAGGGTCAAGTGCGCGCGCCGCCGCGCAGGCTCCGTTCCCAGAAGGCGAACGCCGCGGCCAGGACGCAGCCGGCGACGATGCCGGCGGTGAGGTCGTGCAGCAACGTGAGGCCGAAGGTCGCGAACAGGATGGCGCCGCTCCGCCAGTCCTTCATCAGCCGGACGAACTCGACCTTCTCGGCCATGTTCCAGGCGACCACCACCAGGACGCCTGCCAGCGCCGACAGCGGGATGTAGCCCGCGAGCGGCGCGGCCAGCAGCATGAAGGCCAGCAGGAAGACCGCGTGCAGGATGCCCGCGAACGGGCTGCTGGCGCCGGCGCGGATGTTGGCTGCCGTGCGCGCGATGGTTCCGGTGACCGCGATGCCGCCGAACAGGGCCGAGCCCACGTTGGCGAGGCCCTGCGCCACCAGTTCCATGTTCGCCCGATGGACCCGGCCGGTCATCTTGTCGGCGACGGTCGCCGACAGCAGGCTTTCCACGCCGCCCAGCAGGGTGAACGACAGCGCGGCCGGCAGCACCTTGAGCACCATTTCCGGCGTCATCGTCGGCAAGGCGGGCGCCGGCAGGCTGCGCGGCAGTTCGCCGAAGCGCGCGCCGATGGTTTCCACAGGCAGGTGCAGCAGGGTCGCGAGCACGGTCGCCCCGACCACCGCGAACAGCATTCCCGGCCACGCTGGTCGGTAGCGGCGCAGGATGAGGATGAAGGCGGCGACGCCCACGCCGAGGCCAAGGGCCACGACGTTCATGGTCGGCAAGGCGCCTGCGAGCGCGGTGAGCTTGGGGATCAGCTCGCCCGGCTCGCGGCCGGCCAGCGTCAGTCCGGCCAGATCCTTGATCTGGCTGGCCAGGATGGTCACGGCGATGCCAGTGGTGAAGCCGACGGTTACCTCGTGCGGGATACGGCGGATCTGTGAGCCGAGGCGCGTCAGGCCGACGAGGGTCAGCATCAGCCCGGACAGCAGAACGGTCAGCAGCAGCCCCTCGACGCCGAACTTGGCCGTCGTGGCGCCGACGAGGACGATGAAGGCGCCCGCCGGGCCGCCGATCTGATAGCGGCTGCCGCCCAAGGCCGAGACCAGGAAACCGCCGACGATCGCCGTCCACAGGCCGCGTTCGGGAGAGACGCCCGAAGCCACCGCGATGGCCATGGAGAGCGGCAGCGCCAGGATCGCCACCGTAAGGCCCGCCATGGCGTCGCGACGCAGGGCCACGACGCCATATCCCTCCTTGAGGGTCGTAGCGAGCTTGGGCTTGTAGCGGTGGGCGGTGGCTGCGCCGTTGGGCATCGAGGATGAACGTCGCGCAGACTCACGTGCGACCGCAACTCCGGAGCGGTACGGAGGTCCGCTCCTGCCAGGATGCTGTCAGCAGCGCGCCGCGTCGAAGAGACTAAGGCTAGGGCTTTGCCGCGAGCGCGCGGAAGTCGATGTCGCTGTTCGCGGCCGCGTGCAGGAAGGCCCCCCACACCGCCACGTTCTGCGACAGCTCGGCCGGGTCGATCTTGTCCAGCGTGTCGTCGGCCGAATGGTGCAAGTCGAAGTAGCGCGTCGCGTCCTGGTCGAATTCCACGAACGGCGCACCTGCTCCGATGATCCCCGATACGTCCGCCCCACCGAAGCGCGGCGTCTCGCGGCTGACGATCACCTTCAGGGGTGCGATGGCGCCGCGGAACGCCTGCATGGCCGGATGGTCGACGCTGCCCTTCGGCAGGCGGACCTGCCAGATCCGGCCGGCGCCGGTGTCGCTCTCGCCGACGACGACCATCTGAGCCACCTCGTCCTTGTGCGCGGCGAGGTAGGCGTCGCTGGACCCGCCCTGCTCTTCCGAACCCCACATGACGACCCGCAGCGTCCGCTTCAGCGGCCCCTGGCTCGCGGCCAGCTTGACCGCGGCTGTGGTGATGGCGATGCCGGCCGCATCGTCGACGGCGCCCGTGCCCGGATCCCAGCTATCGAGGTGGCCGCCCACGATCAGCACGCCCGCGTTCGGATCGGTCCCCGGGATCTCGCCCGAGATGTTGTAGGCCGGGACCTTCGCGTCGTAGCGCGAGGTCATGTCGAGCTTGACCCTCACCGGCTTGCCGCGAGCCACCAGATGCTCCAGCAGATCGGCGTCGGGGGTCGACAGCGCCGCCGCCGGAATACCGCCCGGCGCCGCGCCACCGGTGTGCGGCAGCCGGGTGTCGTCGGTCGAGAGCGAGCGCGCCAGGTAGGCGACCGCGCCGCGCTTCGCGGCCTCGGCAGGGCCACGGCTGCGCTGGGCGTTGATCGCCCCATAGCCGGCGCCGTCCTGGGCCTTGGTCATCACCCCTGTGACGACGGCGATCTTGCCTTTCAGCGCGCCTTCCGGCTGGGCCATCAGCTCATCGAAGCTCCGGAACAGCGCCACCTCGGCGGTCAGGCCGCCCTTCGGCGTCGACGTCGAGCGGCCGAGGCCCAGGATGTGCAGCTTGTGCGGATAGGGCCCAACGACCTCGGCAGACTCCTCGCCGCGGAACCAGCCCGAGGCGGTGAAGGTCTCGACCTTCACGTTCTGGAAGCCTTGGGCCTTGAACGTCTCGACGGCCCAGTCCTTGGCCCGGTCCATGGCCGGCGAGCCGACCAGGCGGGGCCCGATCTCGGTCGTCAGCGACTCGGCGATGCTCCAGGCGGTCCCGTCGGTCAGGGCCTTGTCCCGCACGGCGGCGGCGCTGGCGGCGAGGTCTTGAGCGGCGGCGGGCGCGGCGGCGGCCAGCATGCTGGCGGCGGCCACGGTCATGAGAGCGAGGTTGCGCATGGCCTTCGCGTGCGCGGTCGTGGGATTCCCGTCAAGGCCGCCTGCTGCCAAAGCTTGGCAACAGCAGCGGATCAAGCGCTCAGGCGGGCCGGCCGATCCGCTTGATCTCCCAGTCCAGCTCGACGCCGAACTTCGCCTTCACGTCGGCGCGGACCGCCTCGCCCAGACCCTCGAGGTCGGCCGCCGTGGCCTCCCCCGTGTTGATCAGGAAGTTCGAGTGCAGCGGAGAGAACATCGCCCCGCCGAACGGCTTGCCCCGCCAGCCGGCCTCGTCCACCAGCTTCCACGAGGAGTGGCCCGGCGGGTTCTTGAACGTCGAGCCGCCGGTCTTCTCGCGGATGGGTTGGGTCTGCTCGCGCCGGGCGGTGATCTCGGCCATGCGAGTCTCGACCGCCGCCGGTTCGTCGGGTCGGCCCTCATACAGCGCGCCCAGGAAGATCAGTTGCTGGGCGGCCGCCCGCGCGGACTTGCGGTAGCTGTACTCCAACTCGGCGTTGGAGAGCGTGATCCGCTCGCCGGCCCGAGTCAGGGCGTAGGCCTCCACCAGGACGTCCCTGGTCTCGGACCCATAGCAGCCGGCGTTCATCACCAGCGCCCCGCCGATCGTGCCGGGCACCCCGCGATAGAACTCGAGACCCGCGATACCGGCCTTGCCCGCTTCACGCGCGACGGTCGCGTCCAGGGCGGCGGCGCCGGCGTAGATGCGGCTGTTCCCGCGAGGCTCGACCTTCGCGAAGGCCTTTCCCAGCCGGATCACGACCCCATCCACGCCGCCGTCACGGACCAGCGTGTTGGAGCCGACGCCGAGAACCGTCACGGGAACCTCGATCGGAAGGCCCTTCAGGAACGCAGCGAGGTCGTCCTCGTCTTCGGGCAGGAAGATCACGTCGGCCGGACCGCCCACCCGGAACCAGGTGAAAGGGCCGAGCGGCTCGTCCTTCAGCAGCTTGCCGCGAACCGCCGGGAGTTCATCCTTCCAGCTCATTCGGCGGCCTGCCCCAGCGCTTCGAGCTCGCCCGGAAGGGCGTAGGCCCAGCTCGTGATGTCGCCGGCGCCCAGCAGCACCACGAGGTCGCCCGCGTGCGTTTCCTCGCGCACCAGGGCCGCCAGCTCGGCGGGCCCCGCCAGCGGCACGACGCGGCGGTGGCCGTAGCGGCGCAGGCCGCTGACCAGCCCGTCCTTGTCGATTCCCTCGATAGGCGCCTCGCCGGCCGGATAGACGTCGGCCACGATCACGGTGTCCGCGTCGTTGAAGCAGGCGCAGAAGTCGTCGAACAGGTCGCGCAGGCGGGTGTAGCGGTGCGGCTGGACCACGGCGACCACCTTGCCTTCGCTGACCGCCCGGGCGGCCTTCAGCACCGAGGCGATCTCCACGGGATGGTGGCCGTAATCGTCGACGACGCGGACACCGTGCGCCACGCCGGTGGTGGTGAAGCGCCGCTTCACCCCGCCGAAGCCGGCTAGGCCCTTGCGGATGGCGTCCGGCGTCACGCCCAGTTCCCGCGCCACGGCGATGGCGGCCAACGCGTTCTGGACGTTGTGCTGGCCCGCCATCGGCAGCAGCAGGTCGTCGTACGAGGTGAACCCGCCCTCGCGCGGCTGGATGATCACCGAGAAACGCGCGCCCTCCGGTCCCATGCGGATGTTGTGCGCGCGCACCTCGGCCTGCGGATTGACGCCGTAGGTGACGAGCCGGCGGTTCTCCACCCGCGCGGCCATGGCCTGGACCTCGGGATGGTCGGTGCAGACGGCCGCGAAGCCATAGAAGGGGATGTTCTCGACGAAGTCCTGGAAGGCCTTCTTCACGGCCTCGAAGTCGCCGTAGTGGTCGAGGTGCTCAGGGTCGATATTGGTGACGACGGCGCAGGTCGACTTCAGCTTCAGGAACGTGCCGTCGCTCTCGTCGGCCTCGACCACGATCCAGTCGCCGGCCCCAACCTTCGCATTGGTGCCGTAGGCGTTGATGATGCCGCCGTTGACGACCGTCGGGTCGAGCCCACCGGCATCGAGCAAGGTCGCCACCATCGAGGTCGTCGTGGTCTTGCCGTGCGTGCCGCCCACCGCCACTGAAAACTGCAGCCGCATCAGCTCGGCGAGCATCTCGGCCCGGCGCACCAGCGGCAGGCGCTTCTCGCGGCCGGCGATCATCTCCGGATTGTCGGCCTTGACCGCCGTCGAATAGACGATGGCGTAGGCCCCATCGACGTTCGCCGCGTCGTGTCCGATGAAGATCTTGGCGCCCAGCTTCTCCAGCCGTTCGGTGTTGGCCGAGGCCTTCGCGTCCGAGCCCTGCACCTGATAGCCGGTGCGCAGCATGATCTCGGCGATGCCGCTCATGCCGATGCCGCCGATGCCGATGAAGTGCACGGGGCCGATTTCGAACGGGACGGGACGGCGATTCATAGCGATCTGCTACCGCCGACCGCCTCGCCTAGCAAATGCTACCGGCCGCGGGCCGTCTGCTCGACCACGTCGGCCAGGCGCTCGGCGGCGTCGGGGATCGCCACAGACCGGGCGGCGTCGGCCATGCGCTGGAGCCGGGCGGGATTGTTCAGCAGCTTCTCCAGCGCATTGGCCAAGCTGTCGACGGTGAGCTGGTGCTCGCGCGCCACCTCGGCGCCACCGGCATCGGCGAGCAGCTTGGCGTTCTGCCCCTGGTCGTCGTCGATGGCGATGGCCAGCGGCACCAGGATCGACGGCTTCCCGGCGACCGCGAACTCGCAGACGGTGCCCGCGCCCGCCCGGCCGACCACCAGGTGCGCATCGCGCAGGCGGCTGGCGATGTCGCGGAAGAAAGGCGCGATCTCGGCGTCAACGAGAGCGTCCCGATAGGCCCGGCGCGCGGTGTTCATGGACTCCGGCCGGGTCTGCTGCTGGACGACCAGCCGCTTGCGCAGGTCCTCGGGCAAGGCCTTCACCGCCTCGGGCACGAGTTCAGACAGCAGACGCGCGCCCTGGCTGCCCCCGGTGACCAGCAGGCGCACGGGTCCGTTCGGCTCGGGCGGGATGTAGGGCGCGTCGGCCAGGGCGCGGATCGGCGGCCGTACCGGATTGCCCACCACGACGGCGCGGGCGGCGACCTTCTCAGGCGCCTTCTTCAGGGTCGGGAAGGCGCAGGCCACCGTGTTGACGTGGCTCGCCAGCATCCGGTTGGTCCGCCCCATCACCGCATTCTGCTCATGGATGACGGTCGGTCGGCGATCGAGCAGCGCCGCGACCAGGGCGGGCGCGGACGGGTAGCCGCCGAAGCCGACCACGACGTTCGGGCCGATCTCCCGGAACGCTGCCCGGGCGTGCAGCGCCCCGCGCAGCACGGCGAAGCCCGCCCGCATCATGCCGATGGGATCGCCCGGCTTGAACGTGGCGGCGGACAGGCCGATCCGACGCTCGGCCGGGAAGTCCTGGGCCAGGCCAGCAACGCGCTCGTCGGAGGCGAGCACGACGCCCCAGCCGCGGGCGATCAGGGCCTCGGCCAGCGCCTGGGCGGGGAACAGGTGGCCTCCGGTGCCTCCGGCGGCGACGACGGCGATCTTGCGCATGATTGGCCGCGACGCTTAGGCGAACGCGCCCGCCTTGGCGAGCCCTTCGGTCGGCGTATAGGCGCCCGGCCGGCGGCGCGTCAGCGCAAGCGCCATGCCCAGGGTCAGCCCCATGGCCAGCATCGAGGAGCCGCCGTAGCTGATGAACGGCAGGGTCATCCCCTTGGTCGGCATCATGTTCAGGTTCACCGCAAGGTTGATGATCGCCTGCTGGCCCACCAGCACGAACAGGCCCGCCGCCGCCACCTGCTCGAACGGGTCGGACAGCTTCATCGACCGGTAAAGACCGCGCACCACGACGAAGGCGAACAGCGCGATGATCAGCAGCAGGAAGACGAGGCCGAATTCCTCGGCGCCCACAGAGGCGGCGAAGTCGGTGTGCAGGTCGGGCACGCGCCGCTTCATGACGCCCTCCCCGGGTCCGCGCCCGAACAGGCCGCCTGCGGCCTGGGCGATGGCCGCCGCGTCAACCTGGTGGGTATCGGCCTTGTCCGGGCTCAGGAAGCGGTCGACGCGGCTCTGCACGTGCGGGAACAGGAAGTAGGTCGACGAGAGCCCGGCCATCGCCGCGGCCCCCAGCAGCATGACCCACGACATCGGCACGCCCGCCATCCAGAACGCCGCGCCGAAGGCCACGGTGATGAGCACGGTCTGGCCGACGTCCGGCTGGATCAGCAGAAGCGCCACCGAGATCCCGTACAGCACGAAGGCGATGGAAACCCCGGGCACGCCCTGGCCCTTCTGACCCTCGGCGAACATCCAGGCGACCAGGATGATCAGCGCCGGCTTCATGTATTCGGAGGGCTGGAAGGTGAAGCCGCCGAACTCGAGCCAGCGGGTCGCGCCCTTGGCGTTGTGACCGATGAACGGCAGGGCGATCATCACGGCGATCGCCGCCACCCAGATGAAGAAGGCCGCGCGACGGACGCCTTTGACGTCCAGCATCGAGACGGCCAGCAGGATCGTGGTCGCGCCCGCGGCGAACACGCACTGACGCACCGCGAAGTGGAACGGGTCGCCGATGTTCATCCGCATCGCGGCGGCCGGGCTCGACGAGAACGAGATCACCACCCCGATGAAGATCAGGAAGCCGATGACGCCCAGCATCCAGCGGTCGACGGTCCACCACCAGACGCCCAGGGGCGAACGGTCGGAACGGGGGAAAGCGTGGGCCTGCGAGGCGTTGGTCATGCGGCGGAAACCTGGGCTTGGGCCAGGCGCTGGACGGCGGCCCGGAAAGCCTCGCCACGCTGCTCGAAATCGGCGAACTGGTCGAACGAGGCGCAGGCCGGCGAAAGCAGGACGATGGCCTCGCCGCCTGCCGCCTTGGCGTCGGCGAAGGCCTGCTGGACCGCAGCGTCGATCGTTCCGGTCTCCACCGCCGGCGCCTTGCCCTTGAGCGTCTGGGCGAAGGCCGGCGCGGCCTCACCCACCAGATAGGCCTTGGCGATCCGCGGGAAGAGGTCGGTGAGGCTGTCGATGCCGCCGGTCTTGGCGAGGCCGCCGGCGATCCAGAAGAACTTGGGATAGCTGGACATCGCCTGGCGCGCCGCGTCGGCGTTCGTGGCCTTGCTGTCGTTGACGAACCGCACCTTGCCCAGCGTCGCCACCGTCTCCATGCGATGCGCCAGACCCGGGAAGGTCATCAGGTGCTGGGCCGCCTCGTCGCCGGGGACGCCCAGGCCCTTGGCGGCGGCGTAGGCCGCGGCCGCATTCTGCCAGTTGTGCCGGCCGGGCAACGAACGGGCCCGCTTCAGGTCGGCGGCCTCGTGGGCGCGTTCGCCAGTGGCGTCGTACAGCAGCCCGTCCAGCGCATAGACGCCGCGGCTCATCGCCTTCGAGGCCGAGATCGGCACGATGGTCCGGCGGTTGGCTGCGGTGATCTCGGTGCAGATCCGCTGGCCCCAGGGATCGTCCACGCCGATCACGGCCGTGTCGCCCTTGCCCTGGTTCATCAGGATGCGGCGCTTGGCGGCGACGTAGTTTTCCATCGTCCCGTGCCGCTCGAGGTGGTCCGGGGAGATGTTCAGCACGACGGTGACGTCGGCGTGCAGGCTGGACGTCAGGTCTAGCTGATAGGACGACAGCTCCAGGACGTAGACGGCGCCGCCATGCATGTCCTCGAGGCCCAGCACGCCGTAGCCGATATTCCCACCGATGCGGACGTCCCGTCCGGCCTCGGCCAGGATGTGGCCGATCAGCGCCGTGGTGGTCGACTTGCCGTTCGTCCCGGTGATGGCGACGATTTTCGGCCGTTTGTGCTCGGGCGCGGCGTTCACCGTGCGCGCGAAGAGCTCGATGTCGCCGACGATCTCGACGCCCGCCTCGCGCGCCCGCTCCACCGTCCAGTGCGGCGCGGGATGGGTCAGCGGAACGCCCGGCGACAGCATGATCGCGGCGAACTGGCTCCAGTCGGCCCGCGTCAGGTCGGTGAGCTCGAAGCCTTCCGCCACGGCGGCCTCGCGCGAGGCAGGCTTGTCGTCCCACAGCGCCACCTTGGCTCCGCCGGCGATCAACGCGCGCGCGGCGGCAAGGCCCGTGCGGGCCAGGCCGAACACGGCGACCGTCCTGCCTTCGAAGCCGCGGACCGGGATCATGGCGGTGTTCGAGCCCTCCCTAGCGCAGCTTGAGCGTAGCGAGGCCCAGCAGGGCCAGCATGATGGCGACGATCCAGAAGCGGATGACCACGGTCGATTCCGACCAGCCCAGCTTCTCGAAGTGGTGGTGGATCGGCGCCATCAGGAAGATCCGCCGGCCGGTCCGCTTGAACCAGGCCACCTGGATGATCACCGACAGCGTCTCGGCGACGAACAGGCCGCCGATCACCGCCAGGATGATTTCGTGGCGGGTGGCGACCGCCACAGTGCCGACGGCGCCGCCCAGGGCCAGCGAGCCGGTGTCGCCCATGAAGATCTTGGCTGGGGGCGCGTTGTACCAGAGGAAGCCGAGGCCCGCGCCGATCAGCGCCCCGCAGAACACCGAGATCTCGCCGACGCCGGGCACGTGGTGGAGCTGCAGGTAGTTCGAGAAGACGAAGTTGCCCACCAGATAGGCGATCAGGCCATAGGCGGCTGCGGCGATCATCACCGGCACCGTCGCCAGCCCGTCCAGGCCGTCGGTGAAGTTCACCGCATTCGCAGCGCCCACGATGATGAAGGCGCCGAACAGCAGGTAGAACCAGTCGAGGTCGAGGAAGAACTGCTTGAACACCGGGAAGGTCACCGACGTCAGCAGCTCGGGCGTCTCGGCCGGCTTTTGGGCGAAAAGGACGATGAGGGCGACCGCGGCTATCGCGATGCCGGCCTCCAGCGCGAGACGGATCTTCCCCGAGACGCCGGCGGTCGATTGGCGGGTGACCTTGGCATAGTCGTCCATGAAGCCCAGCAGGCCGTAGCCGGCGGTGACCAGCACCACGGCCCAGACATAGACGTTCGACAGGTCGCTCCAGAGCAGCGTCCCGGCGAGCAGGCCCGCCAGGATCATCACCCCGCCCATCGTGGGCGTGCCGGCCTTCTCGATCACGTGGCGCTCGATGCCCTCCGCGCGGATCGGTTGGCCCTTGCCCTGCTTGGCCTGCATCCAGCGGATGAACCGCGAGCCCATGGCCACCACGACGAACTGGGCGGTGAAGATCGCCATGCCCGTCCGGAAGGTCTGGTATTTCAGCAGGTTGAGGATCGGGACATAGCCCGAGGCCGCGAACTGTTCGTACAGCCAGTAGAACATCAGGCCGCCTCCCCTGACCCGGAGCCAAACGCCGCCAGGGCCTGCGCGATGGCGCCGGCCTTCGACCCGTTCGACCCTTTGACCATCACCACGTCGCCGGGCTCTACGGCCTGGACGACCTGCGGCGCGAGCTCCGCAGCGGTTTCGGCGTACCCGCCCCGCCGAGTCGGCGGAAGGGCGTCCCAGAGGGATTTCATCAAGGGACCGGCGCAGAAGACGAGGTCGATCGCCGCAGCCTCCAGCGGCTCGGCCAGGCCAGCGTGGAACGCCTGGGCTTCGGGCCCCAGCTCCAGCATGTCGGTCAGCGCCACGATGCGGCGGCCGGCGGTCTCCCGCGCCCCCAGCGTCCTGATCGCCGAGGCCATCGAGATCGGGTTGGCGTTGTAGCTCTCGTCGATCAGCGTGAAGGTTCCGCTGCCCTTGCGGACCTTGGTCTCCGCCCCGCGTCCGGCCAGCGGCTCGAACGAACCCAGCGCCGCCAGGCTGTCGTTCAGGTCGACCTCGAGCGCCTCCAGCATCAGCAGCACGGCCATGCTGTTCAGGCCCCAGTGCAGCCCCGTCTGCAGGATCGGAAAATCCAGCGCCTTGCCGTGCAGCCGCGCCTGGACGACGGCGTGACCACCGGGAACCTGGAAGTCGATCAGGCGAGCGTCGCAGCTTTCGCCCGTGCCGAAGGTGCGGACCGTCGCGCCGACCTTGGCGGCTTCCGCCTTCAACAGGTCGAACCAGCGGTTGTCGGCGTTCAGCACGGCCACGCCGCCGGGCTCCAGCCCTTCGAAGATCTCGGCCTTGGCGCGGGCGACGCCGGTCTCGCCGTCGGGGAAGTTCTCGGTGTGGACAGGGCCGACGGTCGTCACCACGACGGCATGGGGCCGAACGAACTTCGCCAGCGGCCGGATCTCATCGGCGTGGTTCATGCCGATCTCGAAGACCGCACGCTCCGTGGCCTTCGGCATCCGCGAGAGCGTCAGCGGCACGCCGATGTGGTTGTTGTAGCTCTTCACCGACGAGTGCGCCGGCCCGGCCAGCTTCAGGCCGGCCATGATCGCCTGGGTGACGCTGGTCTTGCCGACCGAGCCCGTGACCGCGCCGCGCCTCACCCGGGGCGCACGGTCCCGCGCGGCGACCCCCAGCGTCTCGAGCGCCTTGAAGGTGTCGGGGACCATCACCGCCGGGGCGTCCACGGCCTGCGAGGCCAGCACGCCGGCCGCGCCCTTGGCCATGGCCTGGGCGACGAACTCGTGGCCGTCGCGGACGCCGGCCAGGGCCACGAACAGGTCGCCCTCCTCGATGCTGCGCGTGTCGATGGAAACGCCGGTCGCGTCGAAGCCGGCGGTAACCTTACCGCCTGTCGCGGCGGCGATCTCGGCCGCGGTCCACAGGGGCTCAGCCATGGACCAGCTCCAGCGCCTGGGCGGTCTCGGCCACGTCGTCGAAGGGATGGGTCACGCCGCCCACGATCTGGCCCTGCTCGTGCCCCTTGCCGGCCACCACCAGGATGTCGCCGTCGCGCAGCATGGCGACGGCCTCGCGGATCGCCTCGCGGCGATCGCCGATGTCCTTGGCGCCCGGGCAGCCGGCCATAACCTCGGCGCGGATGGCGGACGGAACCTCGGAGCGGGGATTGTCGTCGGTGACGATAGCGACGTCGGCCAGGTCGCCGGCGATTCGGCCCATGATCGGACGCTTGGTGCGGTCGCGGTCCCCGCCGGCGCCGAACACCACGATCAGCCGGCCGCGCGCGTGGGGGCGCAGCGCCTTGAGCACCGTCTCCAGACCGTCGGGCGTATGGGCGTAGTCGACATAGGCCTCGCCGCCGCGGGCGCCCTGCCCTACGCGCTGCAGCCGACCCGGCGCGCCTTCCAGCGCCTCCAATCCCGCGAAGGTCTCTTCCAGCGTCAGACCGGCGGCGCGGCAGAGGCCCGCCGCCACCAGCGCGTTCGAAGCCTGGAAGCCGCCGGCCAGCGGCAGGCGCACGTCCCAGGCCCGGCCCTCGCACTGGATGCGCAGCCTCTGGCCTTCCGGCAGCAGTTCGCGGCTGGCGAGCTTCAGATGCTGACCTCGCTCACCGACCGTCATCACCCATTGGCCCGCGATCACCGCCGACGCGGCGAAGGCCGGGAAAGCGTCGCTGTCGGCGTTCAGCACCGCCGTGCCGCCGCGCGGCAGCAGGGTGTCGAACAGGCGCAGCTTGGCGGCCTGATAGGCCTCCATCGTGCCGTGGTAGTCGAGGTGGTCCTGGGTGAGATTCAGGAAGCCCGCGGCGGTCAGCTTCACGCCGTCCAGCCGGCGCTGGTCGACCCCGTGCGACGAGGCCTCCATGGCGAAGTGCGAGACGCCCATGCCCGCCAGCGTCGCGAGCCACTCGGCCACGTCGGCGGCGTCGGGCGTCGTAAGCCCCGGCGGGGTCAGTTGCTCGACCGCGCCTCCGGGACGCGAAACCGTGACGCCTAGCGTTCCCATGCTGGCCGAGGTGCGGCCGGCGCGGGCGAACATCTGGCGGCAGAAGTTGGCGACCGAGGTCTTGCCGTTGGTGCCGGTGACGGCGACGCAGACCTGCGGCTGGCGGCCGAAGAACTCGGCGGCGGCGAGCGCATAGGCCCGGCGCGGGTCCTTGGCGACGATGGTCGGTACCGACAGCCCCAGGTCCCGCTCGGCGATCACCGCGGCCGCGCCCGCCTGCACCGCGGCCGGCGCGAAGCTCGCGCCGTCCACCTTCGTGCCCGGCAGGGCGGCGAACAGCACGCCCGGCTTCACCTTGCGGCTGTCGGCGGTGACGCCGGTGATCTCCGCGTCGCCCTCGACGCCGCGCTTGACGATCTGGGACAGGCGCATCACTGGCCGTCCCCCGCCGGGGCCAGGCCCGTGGCGGTATCGATGATCTCCGGCTGGCGCGGCACGCCGAGGAACGGCGCGATGCGTTCGATCACGCGGCCTGCGGCCGGCGCGGCCACCCAGCCGCCGGTCGCATAGCCGGCGGAACGCGCGGTGCCGTGCGGCTCGTCCAGCAGGATCAGCACGAAGTACCGCTTGGCCTCGACCGGCCCGCTGGTCGGGAACACGGCGGCGAACGACGAGACCTGGCGCTGGTGGTTGTAGCCGCGGATGGCCGGATCGTACTTCTCGCCGGTGCCGGTCTTGCCGCCCACCGACAGGCCCGGGATGTTGGCCGAGCGGCCGCTGCCCGCCTCGCCCGCGACGTTGGCGCGCATGATCGACAGCATCTGCAGCGTCGTGCGTTCCGACATGACCCGGGGACCATCCACGCCGGCCCCCGGTTCCTTCTTGCGGATCGTCAGCGGGATCAGCCGGCCGCCGTTCAGGATCGTGCCGTAGGCGCGCGCCAGGGCCAGCGGCGTGACGTTGATGCCGTGGCCGAACGAGGTGGAGGCCACCGCGTCCTCGTTCCACACCTTGGGCGTCAGCGGCCGGGCGGTTTCGATCAGCTCGACAGGCGCCGGCGAGGTCAGGCCGAGGTTCTTGAAGTACTTGCCCATCCGCTCGGGGCCGACGCCGACGGCCAGCTTGGCGGTGCCGATGTTGGAAGAGTGCTGGAAGACCTCCACAAGGGTCAGCACGGCGCGCGCGGCGTGGTAGTCGTGGATCGTGCGATAGCCCAGCTTGAAAGGCACCGTCGCGTCGAACGTCGTCGTCGGCGTCGCCACGCCCGTGTCCAGGCCGATCGCGACCGTGAACGCCTTGAAGGTCGAGCCCATCTCGAACACCGTCGCCGCGGCGCGGTTCGTCTGTGCGTAGACGCCGGCCTTGCCCGGCTTGTTCGGATCATAGACCGGCCAGCTGGCCATGCCGAGGATCTCGCCGGTATGCACGTCCGTGACGAGACCCACGGCGCCCTTCGGCGTGAACTCGTGGACCGCCTTCCAGAGTTCGTCCTCGAGCGCCCCCTGCACCCGCAGGTCGATGGACAGCGGGATCTGCCCGCCGGCGGCGGCGCGGATGTCTTCGTTCAGCGCCGCCTCGGCGCCCGAGATGCCCTCGCCGCCCGCATCCGAGAAGCCGACGATGTGGGCCGCGGACGGTCCCAGCGGATAGACCCGGCGCTGCTCGGGCTCGAAGCTGACGCCGGGCAGGCCCAGACCATGGACCTTGTTGCGCTCTTCGGGCGTCAGGGCGCCCAGCACGAAGATGCGGCGATTGCCCCTCAGCGCCCGCTCCAGCCGGTTGGCGTCCAGGTTCGGCAGGGCCGCCAGCAGCGAGCGCCGGGTCTCCTCGGGCTCCCAGATCTCGCGCGGATCGATGTAGAGGCCGTAGTGCAGCAGGTCGGCCGCCAGCAGCATGCCGTTGCGGTCGACGAGGTCGGCCCGCGTCGTGGCCGCCGGCGCGATGCGCCCGTCGGTCTTGGCCGCGTCCGAGAATAGCGCAGCGCGCGTGGCCCCGATCGCCAGGGTCACGAAGCCCAGCGAGAACAGCGCCAGGACGAAGAAGATGCGCAGGCGGGTGTCGTCCTCGGCCTTGCCGGAGGCGCGGGCGCGCTCGAAGGCATGCTCCAGCCCCCAGACCCGCGCCGACAGCCAGCGCGACAAGGGCGCCCGCAGCGAGGGCTGCCCGAGGCTCATCGTCCCGCCTCGGCCACGCGGAGGGGAGCGGCTTCCGGCGGCGGCGGCGGCGGCACGCCCGGCACGGCGTCGCCGCCGTTGACCATCGCAGCCACCACGGAGACCGCCTTGTCCTTCTTCGGCGGTCCGGCGCGGGCCAGGTCGATGATCTGCTCCGGCGTCGCCTCGCGGCTGGCCGTCACCGGCTCCAGCTTCAGATAGCCGACGGACAGGCGCTCGATACGGCCGGGTTGCTCCAGGTGGGCGACCTCGGCCTGCAGCAGACGGATGCGGGTCTTTTCGGTCTTGATCTGACGCTCGATGGTGGCGATCTCGGCGCGCTCGCGGCCAGCCATCGTCTTGGCGAGATAGACGCCCACGATGATCATCACCAGCAGGCCCACGCCCACCAGATCCACCAGACGGAAGCCGCGAATCCTCCGGCTCAGCAGGCTCATGCCGCATCCCTCCAGACCGGCGCATCGGTGCGCACGGCCGCTCTCAGCTTCGCCGAACGGGCTCGGGGATTGGCCGCCACCTCCGCCTCCGACGGGCCTCGGGCGCCGTTGAAGAGGAGCTGGAAGCTCGGCGCCGGGCCCTTTTCGACCGGCGGCGCGTGGCGCGATCCCGCCGGCGTTCTACCCGCTCGCACCTGCAGGAAACTCTTCACGATTCTGTCTTCCAGCGAATGGAACGTGACGACGCAGAGGCGTCCGCCCGCCTTCAGCACGCGCTCGGCGGCGGCGAGACCGGCCTCCAGCTCGGCAAGCTCCTCGTTCACCGCGATGCGGAGGCCCTGGAAGGCCCGCGTCGCCGGGTGGATCTTGGCGCCCCGCCGGCCGCCCAGCGCCTTCTCGATGAACTCGGCGAGTTCCAGGGTGCGGCTGAACGGCTGCTCTTCGCGGCGCTTGGCGATCGCCCGCGCGATCCGACGGCTCTCCCGTTCCTCGCCGTAGACGAAGAAGATCCGCGCCAGCTCCGCCGGATCGGCGGTGTTGACCAAATCGGCGGCGGTCGGCCCCGCATCGCCCATTCGCATGTCCAGCGGCCCGTCCTGCATGAACGAGAAGCCGCGCTCCGGCTGATCGATCTGCATGGAGGAGACGCCGATATCCAGGACGACGCCGTCGACGGCCGTATCGCCCAGCGCATCGCCCATCTCAGAGAAGCGGGCTTCCACAAGCCGGAAGCGGTCCTGGGGCAGACCGTCGGTGAAGCGCTTCACGGTCGGATCACGGTCGAAGGCGACCACGCCGGCGCCCGACGCCAGGATGGCCCGGGTGTAGCCGCCCGCGCCGAAGGTGCCGTCGACGATCGTTTGGCCGGGCGCAGGGGCGAGCGCGTCCACGACCTCGTTCAACAGGACGGGGACGTGCGGAGCGGTCATCCGGCGGCGCCCAGCTTGGCGGCCCGTTGCTGGGCGCGCAGTTCGGCCAGGCCTTGCCGGGCGAGCTCGCGCTGCGCGGCCCGATGGGCGTTGAAGGCTTCGCGTTCCCAGATCTGGAAGCGGTCGCCGAGGCCGACGATCACCACCCAGTCGGTCAGCCCGAACATGTCGCAGAGGCTCTCCGGGAGCGTGATGCGACCGGCCGTGTCGAACGAGAGCCTGGCCATTCCACCCAGCACCGAGGTCTCGAGAGCCGAGCGCAGGGGGTCGCCGAACTCCAGCTCCTCGATGACGCCGTTGTAGCGGTCGAACAGGGCCTTGCCGCCGCCTTCGATGCAGTCGGCCTCGATGGAGGGGAAGCAGAACACGCCGTCGAAGGGACCGGCGGCAAGCGCGCGGAATTCCTGCGGCACGACGATGCGCCGCTTGGCGTCCAGCTGCTTCTCGAAGGTCGAGAGAAACATCTCGCCCCAGGTCCCCTGCCACTCTCGCCTGAACCCGCAGGGCCGCCCCAACGCAGCTTTTGGTTAGCGAGACGTTGATTGGGGTATCATGGGATCAATTGGGATACAATGACTCTGGATGACTATTTCGGGCCAATTCAGGCGCTGCCGAGGTCAGTATGGTTAACGATTTCTACTTATCCACAGAACATACCTGGAACGACTAGCCTTCGGGTGAGCCGCACGCCGGCCCGGTGTCATGCGGGCCCAATCCAGCGCGTCGGATCGCCTGAGAAAGGGGCTCGGCATTGTGAGGCGAGACGGATCAGACGGCCTGTAAGCCGGGTTCTGTGCCGCCCTTGCGGGCGCGGCGATCATTCCTCTGGACCGCCCCTCGCGGGACGGTTCTCGCGACCAACCCGGATCCCTCGGGCCGACGACGGCCCTGCCGGATTTCTCCGGCGCAGGATCCCTATTCGGTCTTGCTCCTGGCGGGGCTTGCCGTGCGGCCTCTGTTACCAGCGACCCGGTGGGCTCTTACCCCACCCTTTCACCCTTACCTCCGCAAGCGGAGGCGGTTTGCTTTCTGTGGCGCTATCCCTGGGGTCGCCCCCGGCGGGCGTTACCCGCCGCCATGCCGTCGTGGAGCCCGGACTTTCCTCGAGCCCCGAAAGGCCCGCGACCGCCCGGCCGTCTGATCCGCACGGAAAGTGGGCGCTTGGCCCCTTGGGGTCAACCTGGCAGTCGCAGCAGGGCGATCAGCCGGGCGCGCGTCTCGCCGTCGGCGACGCCGTCGAACCGCTCGGGCCGCCAGTGCCGTTGGAAGGCGCTGACCACCGTCGCGGTGTCCTTGTCGAACTTGCCGGACGGCGGCAGGTCGTAGCCCAGCCGCGTCAGGCCCGCCTGCAGGGCGAAAACGGCCGCGCCCTCCTCGCCCTCGCCGATGGCCGCGCCGGGCGCGGCCGGCGCTTCCGCCCACAGGCCGTGGCCCGCCTCCGCTAGCCGCTTCCACGGGAACAGCTCACCGGGGTCGATCTTGCGGTCCGGCGCGATGTCCGAATGGCCGACGATGCGGGCGTCTTCGATCATCCAACGCGTGCGGATGTCGGCGACCAGCGCGACCACCGCCTCGATCTGGGCGTCGGGGAACGGGCGGTAGCCGAACTCGTGGCCGGGGTTGACGATCTCGATGCCGACCGACGTGTCGTTGAGGTTGCGCTGCCCCTTCCAAAACGAGACGCCGGCGTGCCACGCGCGCCGCTCCTCGGGCACGAGCCGGAAGATCCGGCCGTCCTCTTCCACGAGATAGTGCGACGAGACCTTCGCTTCAGGATCCCGCAGACGGTCGAGAGCGGCCTCGCCTGTTTCCATGCCGGTGTAGTGCAGGATCAGCGTATCCGGCGGCGCCGTGCGGGCGTTGAAGTTCGGCGACGGCGCCTCGATGAAGGTCATTGCGAGCGGTTCCAGACGGCGAGCAGCAGGGGCATCACCTGATTGCGGCGGAGCGCGATGATCAGGACGCCGGCAAGCGCCAGAGCCGTGCCGACCACCATCCGCGGGCCGAACGGATCGCCCAGCACCGCCACGCCAAGCCCGATGGTGGCCAGCGGGGTCATCAGCGTCAACGGCGAGATCAGCGTCGCCTCATAGCGCTGGATCAGCAGGTAATAGGCCGTGTGTGCGCCCACCGAGACGACGAGCGCCGAATAGACCGCCGCAGCCCAGAACCGCCAGCCCGCCTCCGACGCCGCTCCGAGCGCTCCAGGCTCGAAGATGGTCGACAGCAGCGCCAGCGGCAGCACCGACGAGAGGCCCACCCAGGCCTGGAACTGCAACGGCTTCACGCCTTCCATCTGCTTCATCATCACGGCGCCGAGCGAGCCCGCAAAGGCCGAGGCGACCACGAACATCAGCCCGGTCGACAGCGCAAAGCCATGGGGATCCCACATCACCGCCAGGGCGCCGGTCAGCGTCAGCGCGATGCCCAAGGCGCGGCGCCAGCGGATCTTCTCGCCCAGCATGAGGACGGAGAGCAGCGTCGTGATCGGCACCCCGACCTGCCCCACCACGGCCGCGGCCGATGGAGTGGTCATCTTCAGACCGATGAACAGCAGCGCGAAGTTCCCGCCGCCCATCAGCAGGCAGACGGCGATCATCCTCCACGCGGGGCGCGGCATCGGAAACAGCCAGGGAAACACCGCCAGCGCCACGACGGCGAACCGCACGACGGCATAGAACAGCGGCGGCGCGTCCAGGTAGCTCACGACGTACTTCGAGATGATGTTGTTCGACGCCCAGAGCAGGCAGACGAGCACCAGCAGTCCGAAGTCGCGGAGAGACATCATCTTCGGTTAGGGCGGTGCGCCGCCGGTCGCAACCTCAGTCGGCCTTCGGTCGCACGAAGCGCAGCGCCGTCAGCGTGTCGGAGAAGCCGACCACCTTGTTGTCGACCAGTCCCGCCCCTCTGGCCGCGGCGAGGACATGGATATCCTTCACCGTGGCGGCCTTGCCCTTGCGCGAGACGACCCACAGCGCTCCGCCCGGTCCCAACGACGGAACAAGCTCGGCGATGCGGTCGAGCTCGGCCTGGCTGTCCGCTCCGTAGAAGAGAAGGTCCAGCTCCTTCAACGCCTCGACCGGAACAGCGCCCCGGTCCGCCAGTTCGGCGGTGAAGGTTTCGTCCGTCACTCCAATCACCGCCGCCCGCATTCCCGGCTTAACGCCGATCTTGTCGAGTCTGCCCTTGGGATTGAGGATCGCGTCGGCCCAGCTCTTCGCCTGCCGCTCACCAAGCTCGAAGCGCGAGCCGTCGGCCAGCACCAACTCGGCGCCCTGCGCCTCCACGCCCTTCAGCGCATCGGCGTCGAACACGCGGCGCTCGCGACCGCGGAAGACCAGCTTCGGCGGTTCGTACTGGAGGCGACCCTCGTCCGCGCCGTCGGCGAGGACTGCGCGGACGTGGGCCTCCTTGCCCAAGGCCTCAGGCCGCCTGACCGAGGCTCAGGAACTCGTAGCGGGCGAGGTGATGGTCCACCGAGCCGAACGCGCTGGCGATCATGGTGGCGCGCTTGAAGTAGTGGCCGATCGCCATCTCGTCGGTCATGCCCATGCCGCCGTGCAGCTGGATCGCCTGCTCGCCGACGAACTTGCAGGCCTTGCCGATCTGCACCTTGGCGGCCGAGGCGGCCTTCGCGCGCTCGGCGTCGTCGGCCAGCTTGATGTTGGCCATGTAGGTCATCGAGATCGACTGTTCGAGGTTGATGAACATGTCGACCATGCGGTGCTGCAGCACCTGGAACGAGCTGATCGGCACGCCGAACTGCTTACGCTGCTTGGTGTACTCGACCGTGCCTTCCTGCAGGCGGCGCAGCACGCCGCAGGCCTCGGCGCAGGTCGCGGCGATCGCCTCATCGACCACCTTCTCCACCAGCGGCAAGCCGTTGTCGGCCGGTCCGATCAGGGCGTCGGCGCCCAGCGACACGTTCTCGAAATAGACTTCCGAGGCCAGGAAGCCGTCGACCGTCGGATAATCGCGGGTCGAGACGCCGGCCGCGCCGCGCTCGACGAGGAACACGGACACGCCCTGCGCATCGCGCTGCCCCCCGGCGGTGCGCGCGGTGACGATGAAATGGGTGGCGTACGGCGCGCCGATGACGACCGCCTTGTGCCCGTTCAGGGTCCAGCCGGCGCCGTCCTTCTTCGCCGTGGTCGAAAGGTCGGCCAGGTTGTAGCGGCCCTTCGGCTCGGCGTAGGCGAAGGCGAAGATGTTCTGGCCGCCGATGATGCCGCCGATCAGGTCGGCCGCGCCGGCGTACCCCGAGTGCTTCAGGAAGCCGCCGCCGATCACGACGGTGGGCAGGTAGGGCTCGACGACCAGCGCCTTACCCAGCTCCTCCATCACAACCATGTTCTCGATTGGGCCGCCGCCCAGGCCGCCCAGGTCTTCCGAGAACGGCGCGCCCAGGATGCCCAGCTCCTCGGCGAAGGCCTTCCAGACATCCGGCCGCCAGCCCGGCTCCTTGGCGAGCGCGGCGCGGCGCTTGTCGAAATCGTAGTTGTCGGCCAGGTAGCTCGCGACCGTGTCGCGCAGCATCGACTGTTCTTCGGTGAAGCTGAAATCCATCGGAGAGACGCTTCCTCAGAAAATGTGTGTGTCTGCGAAATTCGGGTGCTGAGCCTTAGAGGCCCAGCACCATCTTGGCGATGATGTTGCGCTGGATCTCGTTGGACCCGCCGTAGATCGAGGTCTTCCGGCCGTTGAAGTACTCGCCGGCCAGGCCGTTCGCGTACTCGGGGCCGACGCCCAGGTTCGAGCCGCGCAGGTCGCGCAGGAACGGCGCGCCGTAGTGGCCCACCGCCTCCAGAGCCAGCTCCTGCAGGCGCTGCTGGATCTCGGTGCCCTTGATCTTCAGGATCGAGCTTTCCGGGCCCGGCCCCTTGCCGCTCGATTCACCCGCCAGCGTACGAAGCTCGGTGAACTCGAGCGCCGTGAGGTCGATCTCCAGCTCGGCCACCTTGCGACGGAAGAAGGCGTCGCCGATCAGCGAGCCGCCGGCGTCGGACGTCTCGGTCGCGGCGATCTTCCGCAGCTTCTCGAGGTTGCGCTTCGAGCGCGCGACGCCGGCGATGCCCGTGCGCTCGTGCGCCAGCAGCGCCTTGGCGCAGGTCCAGCCCTGGTTCTCGTGGAAGATGCGGTTCTCGACCGGCACCTTCACGTTGTCGAGGAAGACGTCGTTGACCTCGTGGCCGCCTTCCAGGGTGATGATCGGGCGCACGGTGATGCCAGGCGTCTTCATGTCGATCAGCAGGAAGGAGATGCCCGACTGCGGCTTGGCGTCCGGGTCGGTGCGGACCAGGAAGAAGCCCCAGTCGGCGTACTGGCCGAGCGTCGTCCACGTCTTCTGGCCGTTGACGATGTAGTATTCCTTGCCGTCGTCCGCGGTGATCCGCTCGGCGCGGGTCTTGAGATTGGCGAGGTCCGAACCGGCGCCCGGCTCGGAGTAGCCCTGACACCACCAGACGTTCCCGTTGTAGATGTCGGGAAGGAACTTCTTCTTCTGCTCGTCCGTGCCGAACGTGTAGATCACCGGCGCCAGCATCGACATGCCGAACGGCAGGATCGGCAGGCAGTCGGCCTTCGCGGTTTCTTCCGACCAGATGTACTTCTGGGTAGGCGTCCAGCCCGTGCCGCCCAGCTCCTTCGGCCAGCCCGGAGCGACCCAGCCCTTCTTCGCCAGCACCTTGTGCCAGAGCAGGTACTCTTCCTTCGTCAGCGGCCGATGCTCGTCCTGCGCCTTGCGCAGCTCGGCCGGATAGTTGTCGCGGATGAAGGCGCGAACCTCTTCGCGGAAGGCGTTTTCTTCGGGCGTGAAGTCGAGGTTCATGGCCGTCTCCCTTACAAGCGTTTGAAGCCGCTTCGACGACCCTATACGCGGCCCTCACCGAGCTGGAAAGATGACGCTAACGTCAACGTAAACGTCCGTCAGTTTCGGCGCGGGAAACCCTGGGGCCCCGTCACGGGTTGCCCGACTTGCCTTCGCCGCAGAAGACGGCCAGACCTCCCGCGCACATGCCCCGCATCGTCACCTACAACGTCCATCGCTGCGTCGGGAACGACCGCCGTCTGGACGTTGCGCGCGTCGCCGCGGTGCTCGCGCAGCTCAACCCCGACATCGTGGCGCTGCAGGAGCTGGATGTCGGCCGCAGACGCACGAACTACGCCGACCAGGCGCATGAGATCGCCGCCCACCTCGAAATGACCTGCCACTTCCATGCCGCGCTGCAGGTGGAAGAGGAACGTTATGGGGACGCCATCCTCACCGCCTATCCGGAGAAGCTGGTGAAGGTGGGGCCCCTGCCGGGCTACGACCGCATGAAGGCGCTGGAACCGCGCGGCGCGCTGTGGGTCGAGGTGGAGATCGACGGCAAGCCCGTCCAGATCATCAACACCCACCTGGGCCTCGTTCCCCGCGAACAGCAGATCCAGGCCGCGCACCTGGCGGGCCCGTCGTGGCTGGACCACCCGCATTGCGGATGGCCGACGATCCTCCTGGGCGACTTCAACGCCACCGCCACGTCCGTGGTCTATCGCACGCTGACGGCGAAGCTGCAGGCCGCCCGCCGTCTGGCGCGCCGCAAGACGCCGACCTCGACCTTCCCGTCGCCGCTGCCCGTCCTGCGGATCGACCACGTGTTCGTCTCGCCGGGGATCGAGGTGCAGGACGTGTTCGCGCCGTTCGATCCCTTGACGCGCGTGGCGTCCGACCACCTGCCGCTGGTGATGGACTTCGAAGTCGCCTAACGCACGGCCGAGCCGCCGGCTCGGGCTTCTCCCTGAGCTCGGGCCTCCTCGAACAACCGCTCGCGCCGCCGCCCCAGCCGCCATGAGTCCGAGACGCCCGTCGGGTCGCCCACGTGATAGGCGGCGATGAACTCCTCGAACGCGGACCGCCGCGACGGATCGACGGGGATCAGACGGCCGTCGCGATTAAGGGTGTCTATGGCCGGGACCAGGCCGCCCAGGCTTGTCCGCGCCTTTGCGATGGTGTCGCCGGTCACCGCCAGGAAATGTCCCACAAGTCGGTCGCGCAGGGCGGAGGCGTGCAGGCGGGCTTCGTCCGTTTCGCAGGGCACGCCGAGCTCGATCTCCGTGTCGAACCCGAACGAGCGGTTGTTCAGGTTCGCCGATCCCACCCGCACGATCCGGTCGTCGAAGATGCTGACCTTCGAGTGCACGATGATGTTCGTGCCGCCTGACGTCTGCGGATAGAAGGCCCGGAAGCGGCCGAAGATGTCGGCGGCGCGCAACCGCCAGATCATGGCCCCGCGCGCACGGTCCATTGTGAGCTGGTCGAACCAGCTCGGCGAACGCCCGGTCGTGATCAGCACCACCTCGGGACCATCCGGTTCGCCCAGACGCGCCGCCAGCGCCTCGGTGACGAGCGGCGAGGTCATGTACTGGTTTTCTAGGTAGATGATGTCCCGCGCCTCGGCGATGCAGCGCAGCGTCAGCGCCTTGATTTCCGACACGGCGGGCGCGCGCTTCCAGGCCGGCTCGGTCCGTGCGATCGCCACCTGCGCGCCGATCAAATGCGGCGGGACGTGATCGGGCCACGGGTCTCCGCCCGCGTCCGGCGGCGGGGCCAGCTCTTCCTTCTCCATCCGCCGCCAACGTTCGCGGAAGTGATCCCCAAAGGCGCCGGCCGCCTCGCCGTCGACCATCATCATCACCTCGTGCCGCGGGGCATGGTAATCTTGGTCCGGCATGATCCGGCGCGGGTCGTGTTCGAGGTGACCCGGCGTATCCCAGCGATCGACCGAGATGTCGCCGCCGCCGCAGAACGCCAGCCGATCGTCGATCACCAGCACCTTCTGGTGATGGCAGGCGCCGAACGGCACCTGGTCGTCCAGGCGGAACTTGATGTTCGTGCCCTCGAACCACTTCCGCGCCTTGTGCGGGAAGAACTGCTGGCTCGCGCTGACCGGCAGGGCGGACTTCCAGATCAGCAGCCGTATGTCGAGTTCCGGCCTGGCTTCGGCCAGCCGCAGCAGGATGCGGCCGACTTCGTCCGGGTCGGCGGGCCCGTCGTATCCGTCCGGGAACAGCCGCGTGCGTGGGTCGAAGCCCCACCCGAGCAGGAGGATCGAGCGGCGCGCCTTCTGCATCGCCTCGAAGGCGGCGGTGAAATAGGCCTCGTTGTCGATCAGGAACGCCACGCGATCCGCCCCCGCCGTGCGCCAGCACGTCTCGCCGGGTGTGAAGATCGTCATCCGCGTCCTTGCCCTGGGCCGTCTGGCCTTCAGCGGCCACGCTCCGGAAGAAGCCCTACGGCTCAGGTGCGGTTCCTTCGGTCGTCACGCAAGACAAAAGCGCGCCGCCGGGGTCATCGGCGACGCGCGAGTTGGAGCCTTGACGGCCTTGGCTGGATTTGGAGCTTGCTCAGCGCTTGGCGATGTCGGCCGGAGCGCCCAGGTAGGTCGAGCACGGACCCGTGAGTTCGGCGGTCAGCCGGGCCTTCCGGTCTTCGCTGCGCGCCTCGCGCTTGGCCCGCTCGAATTCGGTCTCGGCGCGTTCGAAGACGGCGGGCGAACGGGCGCTGCGGGCGGCCTTCAGGTAGGCGTCGATGGAGCTGGTGTCGACGACGCCGGTCAGGGTCGTGGCCAGGCCCTTGCAGCGGCTGGCCTTCAGATACTCCATGTCCGACACGCGCTCCGCGGCGACGGCGGATCCGGCCGACGCGACGGTGGCGGCGGCGATGACGATGGCGGCGAACTTCATGAGACTTCTCCCTAGGAACCTGGGCGAAATCTGTTCCCCCGCACTGCCGAACTCAAATGAACAAGCGGCAATGAATAGTATTATGCGATGAATCTTTAGTAATGATACATCTCACGTCACATGTAACAATAAACAACTTGTAATGAAGACGCCCTCAAGCCAGACATCGAGAATGTCATCGCCGCTGCCGAAGCTCGACGCCGCGGGCGCCAACGCCCTGCTTGAGACCGCCTTCCCAGGCATCGCTCGGACGGGCCCACAGGTCGCCTCGGTCCGACCCGGCCGCGTCAGCGTGGTCATGCCCTACCGCGAGGGCCTGCTGCGCCCCGGCGGCGTGATCTCGGGACCGACGCTGATGAGCCTGGCCGATACGGCGGCCTATGCCCTGGTGCTGGCGCACATTGGCGATCAGCTGATGGCGGTCACGTCGCAGCTCAACATCAGTTTCCTGCGCGGCGCGAAGCCCGGCGACATCACAGCCGAGGCCGAACTGCTCCGTCTGGGACGGCGCCTCGCCATCTGCGACGTGCGGATCTGGACCGAAGGCCCTGAGCGGCTGGCGGCGCAGGCCAACGTCACCTACGCTCTGCCCGGATGAGCCAGCCGCCCGCCCCGATCAAGACGCCGTGCATCAAGGTCTGCGTCGTCGACGGTGAAAGCGGCCTTTGCCTGGGCTGCTATCGGCGGCTGAACGAGGTGGCCGGCTGGGCCCGGCTGAGCGACGCCGAGCGCGAGCAGATCATGGCCGAGCTCCCGTCGCGCCGAGCCCTGATCCGCCCCGAGAAGCTCGGAATCTTCTGACGCGCAATCCGTTCACGGCTTGAAAAGGCTGCGCCCGTAGGCTCCGCCGCCTGGATGGGCCGCATGGCCGTCGCGACGGAAAGCGGACGCGTGTCGACGCTCGCGAGATACAGTCTGGTGGCGATCGTGGCCGGCGTCTCCGCCGCCCTCAGCGCAGGGGCCATGCTCGCCTTCGCGCCGGCGCCCCTGCGTGTCGCGCGGCTGGCGGCCCCCGACTTCCTGATGGAGACCGCAGCGCCCACGCCGTCCGCCGCGGTGCTCAAGGGCGCCGACGGCCACTTCTGGGCCCAGGGCCAGGTCAACGGCGAGCCGGTTCGCTTCCTGGTGGACACCGGCGCCACCGCCGTGGCCCTGACGCCCGCCGATGCGGAGCGGCTGGGTTTCAGGCCTCAGGACCTCGATTACGCCTACCGGGTGACCACCGCCGGCGGCCGCTCGCGCGCCGCGGCCGTCACGCTGTCTTCCGTTTCGGTGGACGGCGCCCGCCTCGACGATGTGGAAGCCCTCGTGATCGAGAAGGGGCTCGACACCTCGCTGCTCGGGATGAGCTACCTAGGCCGCCTCGCCCGCTTCGAGGCCACCCGCGAGGCGCTCTTCCTTCAGCCGTGAGGCCTCGACGACCGCGGCCAGAGCCCGGTCGACGACCTCCAGCCCGGCGCCGACCTTCACGCCCTCCACGGTGAGGATCCGCCGCCACGCCCGCGCGCCGGGCACGCCGTGGAACAAGCCCAGCATGTGCCGGGTCATGGCCGCCAGATGCGCGCCTGCCGCGAGCTCGCGGGCGATGTACGACTTGTAGGTCTCCACCGCTTCGAACGGCCCTATCACCTCGCCATCTCCGAAGATGTGGGCGTCGACCGCGCCCAGCAGGTCGGGCGTTTGATAGGCGGCGCGGCCCAACATCACGCCGTCAACGTGCTGAAGGTGCGCCTCGGCCTCTTCCAACGAGCCGACGCCGCCGTTGATGACGATCGTAAGGTCCGGCCGCTCCCGTTTCAGCCGGTAGACCAGCGGATAGTCGAGCGGCGGGATGTCCCGGTTCTCCTTTGGAGACAGGCCCTTCAGCCAGGCCTTCCGGGCGTGGACGACGAAGGTCGTCACTCCTGCCTTGGCGCAAAGATCCACCAGGGTGAAGAGGCTCTCCTCCGGGTCCTGATCGTCCACCCCGATGCGGCACTTCACGGTCGCGGGGACCTTCACCGCCGCGCCGATCGCGGCCATGCACTCTGCGACCAGCTCGGGCTCGCGCATCAGGCAGGCGCCGAACCGTCCCGACTGCACACGATCGGAAGGACAGCCGACGTTCAGGTTGATCTCGTCGTACCCCTCGGCCTCTCCGATCCGGGCGGCTTGGGCCAGTTCGGCAGGTTCTGACCCGCCGAGCTGAAGCGCCACCGGATGCTCGACCGGATCGTACGCCAGGAGCCGCGTCCGGTCGCCGTGCAGAACCGCGCCCGTGGTCAGCATCTCGGTGTACAGCAGCGCCCGCGTCGACAGCGTCCGGTGCAGGACGCGGCAATGCCGGTCCGTCCAGTCCATCATCGGCGCGACGGATAGCCGATGCGCTTGGTATTCCTGCACTTTTCTCATCGTCTCGGCCGGCCGCGCGCGCATGAGCGTTCGCTTTTACGCGATGACGCGACGTTTTTCGCCCCTTCGTTGACAGGGGAGCGCGCCCGTGAACGCCGCCTCCGGATCGCGGCGCGGTCAGTGCGCCGCTGACGGTCTGGAGATCGAACAGACGAAGCTGCTTGCGTCAGCGGTGTCGCCGGTCCCGCGCCACCAGGCTTTCGCCGGGTAGGCGCACAGGGGCCGCTGCATCGCCACGCCCTTGGCGGGCATGCCGTCGACGTAGCGCGTGCTGATGACCTGACGTGGCGCTGGTGCTCCCTCCACCCAGTCGGCAAGGGCGGCGAAGAGGTCATGCTGCGGTGTTGCGGAAGGCGGCGGGATGGCTGCGCCCGTCGCCGAGTTGAACACATCGGGACCCGGACCGCCGGCGCAGTGCGAAAGCCCAGGCGCCATGAACAGCTGAGCGAAGGTTTGGGCCTGTCCGATGCCGCCGGCGTCGCGCGCGACCCGCTCGTAGAAGGCGACGGTCTGGTCGGGCGGGACGAGGCTGTCGGCCCAGCCGTGGTAGATGATCAGCTTGCCGCCGCGAGCCCGGAAGGCGCGCAAGCTTCCCCGCGTGGCGTCGTTCACGACAGGCCCGAGCGCTGCGTCGACCTTGGCCATGTCGCGCTCGACCTGAAAGCTCGACCAATCCCAGTCCCGGCCCAAGACCCATTTGAACAGGCTCACGAACGGCGGCTGTCCGTTCGGCCGCGACTGCAGGAACTTCCAGTCGAAGAACCCGGTCGCCTCGCTGCCCGGCAGCCAGCCGTGGAACAGCGGCCGACCGGCCGGATCGGTCGGGCCCGAGTAGAACGCCCGGGCCGTCGCCACCTCGGCAGGGGTCAGGCAGTCCGCGCGGTCTCCGTCGCGGCAGGTGAGGACCCCGGGATCGAAACGGCAGGCCTTCGGGTCGCCGATGAACGGGTCGCCGCCGAGACCGCTTCCGGCGGCCGCGCAGCGCGCAAGCGCCGCGTCGCTGAGCAGGCGAAGCTTCACGTCGGAGAGCCGGGCGCCGGGCGACGAATAGGCGGCCAGATCGTTCCACAACACCGCCGCGTGTCCCCAGGTGCGGTTGATGACCGGCGCGCCCACCAGGATCCCGTCGTAGTCCTGCGGATAGTACAACGCCTCGATCAGTCCCTCCTGGCCGCCCGTCGAACAGCCGGTGTAGTAGGCGCGGCGCGCCGGAGCGCCGTAGAACGCCTGGGCGATGGCCTTGCCTGCGACGGTCATGGCGTGGGTCGAACGCCGCCCCCAATCCCGCCACTTCTGCGGCTGGCCGATGAGCGCATCCCCGTCCAGGGGTGTGGCCGGAGCCGTCCCGGTGTCGGTGACCGCCGTGGCGTATCCGCGTCGCAGGCCCGCAGTCATGGGCCCATAGCCGGCCGACAGGACTCCGCCGAAGCCACCATTGCCGTTGCCGTGGAAGACGCCTTGCCAGCCGGAAAGCGGCAGCCAGATCTCGAGGCCGACGTCCGAGCCTGGCGACGTTCGGACCGAGGCCACCACGCGGCAGAAGGCCGGCAGGTCCGGCGCGCGGACCGCTCCCATGCCCGCGAAGCCGCCGGCGGGGATCGTATCGGCGCTCCTGATCACGGTGTCAGGGAGCTTGAGGTCGCGGAGCGCCTCGCAGGAGGCCGCCGCGCTGGGGCTTGCAACCGCCAGCGCCAGCAGGCCTCCCGCCGAAGCGAGCAGGCTGCGGGTCGACGCCCGAAGACGGCGCCTTGGAGATGTCTGCGGGTCCATGGGCTGCTCCATCCCTCCTAAGCCGGTTTCGCCTTCCGCGCGCCTTCCAGCCAGGCCGCCGCCTGGGCCTGGTACCAGGCGACGACGCCAGGGTTCTCGATCCCGTCAAGATTGATCACCTTCGTCACCGGCCAGCCCTGGAACAGGCGCTTGACGGGGAGCTCCTGCTTCTTGCCTGACAGCGTGCGGGGGATTCCAGGGGCCGCGATGAAGGCGTCGGGCACGAACCTCGGCGACAGCGCCTCGCGGATCGCTCCGGTCATCGCCGTCTGGAGCCTGCTGTCGAGAGCGCGACCGGCGCGAGGGACGACGAACATCAGCAGCTTGCTGCCGCCCTCCCCGTCCTCGAGGTCGATCACCAGGCTGTCGGCCACGTCCTCCAGGCTTTCGACGGCGGCGTAGAGTTCCGCCGTCCCCATGCGCAGGCCGTTCCGATTGATCGTCGCATCGCTCCGGCCGCTGATCGAGCAGCTTCCGTCCGCCTCGATCTGCAGCCAGTCCCCGTGCCGCCAGACGCCGGGCCACTCACCGAAGTACGATGTCCGATACCGCTCGCCCTCCTCATCGCCCCAGAAGAACAAAGGCATGCTCGGGAACGGACGGGTGCAGACCAGTTCGCCGACGCGGCCGACCACGGGCCTGCCGTCCTCGTCCCAGGCTTCGACGGCTGCGCCGAGATGCCGGCACTGCAGCCGTCCCGGCGCCGGCGGAAGCTCTCGATTGCCCGAAAGGAAAGCCGCGGCGATGTCCGTGCCGCCCGAGATGTTGCACCACCAGATGTCCGGTCGGCCCAGGGCGGCGAAGGCCGCAGTTCCCCACGCCTGGACCTCGGCCGGAAGGGGCGAGCCCGTGCTGCCCAGCGCGCGTATGGTCCCGAGGTCGCCCATGTCGCCCAGCGAGAGGCCGGCCTTGCGACAATTCGTGAAGAAGGCCGCGCCCGCCCCGAACCAGGTCACGCCATGACGGGAGGCGAACCGCCATAGCCGGCCCCAGTCGGCCTCGTGCCTCGAGCCGCTCGGAGCGCCATCGAACAGGCAGATGGTGGCTCCGCTCAGCAGGCCGCCGACCTGCTGGTTCCACATCACCCACCCGGTCGCGCTGTACCAATGGAACCGTTCTCCAAAGGTGTTCGGCGCATAGCTCGGGCCTATGTCGAGGTGCATGTTGCCGACGCAGCTGGTGATGACGACGCCGCCGTGGCCGTGGACGATAGCCTTGGGTAGGCCTGTCGTTCCGCTGGAATAGAGGATCCATAGCGGATGGCCGAACGGCAGCCACTCGGGCTCGAACGCCGCCACCTCTTCGTCCTCCCGCGCCTGCGCTGCGGCGAAGTCGACCCCGCCCTCGATCTCGGCCTCGCCATGGCCTGTGCCGATGACGAAGACCGCCCGGAGGCTCGGCAACCCGCTTCGGATCTCTTGAATGGTGGTGCTGCGATCCCGCGCCCGACCGCCGTAGTGAACCCCATCGACGGCGATGAGCGCCTTCGGTGTCACCTGCCGAAAGCGGTCGAGCACCGCCGGGGTGCCCATGTCCGGCGAACAGAGCGTCCAGATCGCGCCCAGGCTTGCGCAGGCGAGCATGGCGACCACCGCCTCAGGCGCGTTGGGAAGATAGGCCGCCACCCTGTCTCCGCACCCGACGCCGGCGCGGCGAAGTTCCAGCGCGAGGGATGCGGTGCGCCGCCGAAGCTCGGTCCAGCCCACCTGAACGACCCGGCCGCTCTCGTCCTCCGCGATGATGGCCGGCTGGCCGGCGGCTTCCGCCGCCGCGGCGTGGCGGAAGACCTGCCGGGCGTAGTTGACCTGGGCGCCGTCGAACCAGACGGCGTCCGGCATGGCGCCCGTCACGACCGCGCCGTGCCGGGTCGGCGACTCCAATGCGCCGTACGCCCAGATGCTACGCCAGAAGCCTTCCAGGTCGCTTGTCGACCAGGCCCAAAGCTCAGCGTAGTCGCGGAATTGCAGCCCCCAGGTTTCACCCAACCATTTCCGATAGAGGGCGAGTTGGGGAACGATCTCGGCCCTGTCGCGGCTTTGCATAGTAAGTCCTGTGGAAGGCGTGCTTGTCGGCGCGGCCAAGGGTGCGGATGCGGGCCGCCCGCACCCGCACCGCGGCCCCGGCGGGTGGACGGAGCTCAGCCGGGAGGTGGCTAAGCTGTTCCGTCCCCCGTCAGAACTGGTGGGTTAGCGTGACCCCGTACATGCGCGGCAACCCGAGCGAGCCCGTCACGGCGGCGTTGGCCCCGGACCCCGCAGAGCCCTGGCTCACGTAGCGCTCGTCCGCCACGTTCCGGATCCAGGCCAGGAGCGACCAGGCCCGGTCCGTCGAGGCGAGCTCAAGGGAGCCGTTGAGCAGGCCATAGCCGCCCTGCGAGTTCTGAGGATTGTTGTAGATGTCGAAGTAGGTGCGGCTCTGCCACTTGTAGTCGGCCCGGGCGGTCAGGTTGAGGTTGCCGGAGAGCGGGAAGGTGTACTGGGCGGACACGTTGGACTGCCACCGCGGCGCCTGGGTCAGCGTGTTGCCGCGCAGCTGCTGGGCGCCGGCCGGAAGGGGCTGACCGTCCCGGGTCGCCCCGACGCACGAGGGTGACGTGGGGGCGTTCGGATACAGAGGGTCGTTGTTGCAGAAAAAGCCGAACTCGGCGTCCAGGTAGGTGACCGCACCGGTGAGGCGCAGCCCCTGGATCGGCGTCGCTTCCGCTTCGAACTCCACGCCCTTGATCTTCGCCGCCGTGGAGTTCTCGACACGGGGGAAGCGGACCTGCGTGGCGTCGTTGAGACGGAACACCGTCTGCTGAAGGTTCGTGTAGTCGGCATAGAACCCGGTGAGGCCGAGCCGCAGCCTGCGGTCGAACAGCATGGCCTTCAGGCCCACTTCGTAGTTCCAGACATACTCCGGATTGAACCGGTTCACGGGCATCGAGACGTCGCCCAGGGTGTTGAACCCGCCCGACTTGAAGCCCCGTGAGACGCTGCCGTAGATCAGCGTCTCGTCCGTCGGCGTGTAGTCGAGCACGAAGCGCGGGGTGAAGGCCTTGAACTTGCCGGAGTCCGAGCTGATCCGCGGCGCGCCGCCGACCGAGGAATCCATCTGATAGGATTTGTCGTCGATGGTGTAGCGGCCGCCCACCGTCGCCCGCAGCTTGTCCGTCACCTGATAGCGGAACTGGGCGTAGGCGGCGTAGGAGTCCAGCGTCTCCTCCGGCAGATAGACAAGGTAGTTCTTGAACGTCGCCAGGCTCAGATAGAGCGGCTCACTGGACTCGCCGCGCATATAGAAGGCGCCGGCGACGATGTCCGCACGCTCGCCCAGGTTGGCGGTCAGCGTGAGTTCCTGCGTCACCTGCTTGGCGTAGATGCCGATCAGGTCGAAGCGGGCAGTGTTGTACGGCGTCGCGTCGACGTCGAGGTCGGTCAGGTCGATCTCGTGGTCGATGTAGCCCGTGGTCGAGGTCAGGGTGACGTCCGGCGTGATCTCCCAGGTGGCGACGACCGCGGCGCGGACGCTCTCGACATCCCTGCGGTTCGGTTCGTCGAAGTAGAAGGTGAGATTGTCTGGATCGTTGCGCGGATAGGGATAGCCGGCGGTCTCGACCACCGTCGGCCGGGCCGGGTCTGCACGGCCGAGGATCTGGGCGAAGCCGGGGTCGCTGCGGTCGCGGGTGTAGTCGACCAAGGCGCGGACGCTGAACGTATCGGTCGGCGTGAACAGCAGCTGGCCGCGCACCTCCGCGACGTCGGTGTCGTCGTTGCGCTTGCCGATGAAGGCGTTCTTGAGCCAGCCATCCGCCTCTTCGCGCTGGAACGACAGCCGGCCCGCGAGCTGATCCGAGAACACCCTGTTCACGTGCCCTCTCACGCCCCACCGGGACCGGTTCCCGACGGTGACGCTCAGGCTGCCGTCGTTCTCGTCGGAGGGCGCCTTGCTGTAGATGTTGATGGCGCCGCCCGTGGCGTTGCGGCCAGCGATGGTGCCCTGAGGTCCGCGAAGCACCTCCACACGCTCCAGGTCCAGGAACGCCGGGTTCATCATGAAGTGGTTGAGCAGCGGCACGCCGTCCAACGCGACGGTGACGCCCGACTGGCTGCCGATGTCCTGGCCGGCCTGGCCGATGCCGCGCATGGCGATGAAGACGTTCGTCGACCGCGCGCCGAACTGCAGGCTGGGCGTGAGCTGGACGAGGTCGCCGACTTCCTTCGCCCCGGCCCGCTCGAGCGTCGCTTCGGAGATCGCGGTGATGGCGATCGGGATGTTCTGCAGGCCCTCGGCCCGCTTCTCGGCGGTGACGACCACCTCCTCCAGCGCGGCCTCGTTCCGGCCTTGGGCCAGAGCCACGGCTGGCAAGGCAACGCCGCTCAAGAGCGCCGCGGCGCCCAGGGGCAGCACGCCGGCACGGCGGATCACATTGCGGTTCATTGCACCCTCCCTTCGATCGCACGATCGTTTCGACCCGAAGTCTGAAGCTCCGGTCCCTGAGGTTTTTCGTCGGAGAAGCGGCGAACTCAATCGCCGGTCTGACGCGCCGATTTGGCGTAAGTGACCAGCGCCTGGCGCGCGCAGCCTAGAAGACACGGCGTTCGCTCAGGACGGCGGTCGCGCTCGCCAGCCGCGTGGCGTCGCCACCGTATCGGGCGCGGTAGGCGGACGGGGTCATCCCCGCCCAGGCGGCGAACTGTCGGGAGAAGCTGCCGGGGTCGCTGAACCCCAGGGTCAAGCCGATCTGGGTCACAGGGATGTCGCTGGCCAGCAGATAGGCGCCAGCGAGTTCGCCGCGAAGCCGGGTCCGGATCTCCTGGAAGCAGGCGCCTTCCTGGGAGAGGTTGCGGCGCAGGCGACGCGGGCGCGTCCGCAGCCGCGCGGCGACGGCCTCCACGCTTGGCGACCAGTCGCCGCCGCGATGCAGTTCCAGGAGCGCCTGTTCGGTCCGCTCCCGCCAGCCTGGATCTCCTCCAGGGGTCTCGAACCAGTCCGGCCCGCTGGCGTAGTAGGCCTCGTAGTCTCGCAGTCCGCTGTGCGCCAGCGGGGCCGACAGGTCATTCCAGTCGTAGACAAGGGCGTCCACCGGGGCGTCGAATCTCACCGGGCAGCGGAAGATGGCGAAGCGGTCGAAGCCGTTGTCCTGCGAGGGGCGCGGCCCCTGGATCGAGAGGCCCCGCAACGCCAGCGGCCGCCCGATGAGCCAGCTGAAGAAGTGATAGATCCAGAGGAAGCGGATCCAGACGAGGATTTGCCGGTCGAGCCCTTCGATGGTGTGGTACCCGCAGGTGTGGTGGAGCCCCGCGCCGCGTTCCTCGGTGACGGCGGGACCCGCGTCGGCGGACATGGCGTTCGTGAACCGGATGCTGACCCGCAGCGCCTCGCCGAAGGTGGCGCAGCTCATCAGCGAGATGATCCGCTCCGTCTCAAGGGCCAGGCGGCATCCGTTGGCGAAGAAGCCGAGATAGACGTCGTCCAGGGCGAACTGGCTCTGCCGGACCAGTCGGACGAGGGCGCGGCCGTCGATCTCGCGCGTCCGCTGGCCGTAAACCTCGGGGTCGATGCCGGCCGCGCGCAGGAGGTCGCCCGCGTCCTTCCCGCGGCGCACGGCGCCCTGCAGCAAGGCGCGGACCGCCTCCCCGTCGAGCCCCCGAGCCGCGAACGTCTCGCCCTGCATGGCCTAAGCCTCGCCGCCGCTACGCCGCGGAGCCGGCCGCTTCGCTCACCCTGCGGTGAGCGTGGAGCCACGACACGCAGACGATCGAGATAAGACAGGTGGCCGCCATGTAGCCGGCGACCGCCATGCTGTTCTTCGACGCGGCAAACAGAGCGGTGGCGATCATCGGGGCGAAGCCGCCGCCCAGCAGCACGCCCACCTGATAGCCCAGCGACGCCCCCGAGTACCGCACCTCCGTGGAGAACAGCTCGGCGAACAGCGCCGCCTGCGGACCGTACATCATGGCGACGCAGCACAGCGCGACGGCGATCGCCGCCCCGACGCCGGCCGGCGTGCCGGTCTCCAGCAAGGGGAAGAAGGCGAAGGACCACAGCCCGGTGGCGAGGCAGCCCATCCGGAACAGGCCGTACCGGCCGATGCGGTCCGAGGCGGCGGCGACCACGATCAGCGCGGGGATCATGCAGAGGCTGCCGAACATGACGCCGCCCAGCATCAGGTCGCGGGACAGCCGCAGTTCCGTCGTCCCGTATGAGATCACCCAGGTGATGATCACGTAGAAGCACGCGTTGCTGGCGATGAAGGCGCCGCCCGCGAGGAGGATCCGCCGCCAGCTCGAAGCAATCACCTGGAGGATCGGCGATCGGCTGGCGCCGCGGGCTGGGGCGGCGTCCACCCGTCTCGCCGCCGCGGCCACGAACTCCCGCGACTCCTGGATGCGCGTGTTGACGTAGAGCGCCAGGCCGACGACCACGATGCTCAACAGGAAGGGGATCCGCCAGCCCCACGCCTCGAACGCCTCGCGCCCCATCAGACCGTCGGAGAGGATGAAGGCGATGTTGGCCAGGATCACACCCGACGGCACGCCGATCTGCACGAAGCTGCCGAACAGGCCGCGCCGCCCCTCCGGGGCGTTCTCGATGGCGATCAGGGCGGCGGCCCCCCACTGCCCGCCCACGGCGAACCCTTGAGCGAAACGCAGGGCGATCAGCATCAGCGGCGCCCACATGCCGACGCTGGCGTAGGTGGGCAACAGGCCGACGAGCAGGGTCGAGACGCCCATGATCATGAGGGCCGCCACCAGGGTGGCCTTGCGGCCATAGAGATCGCCGAAATGGCCGAACACCACGCCGCCCAGCGGGCGCGCGATGAAGCCGACGGCAAAGGTGCTGAATGCAGCCAGCTGCGCCACGACCGGCGACAGATCGGGGGAGAAGAAGATGTGCGGAAACACGAGCGCGGCCGCGGTCCCGTAGACGAAGAAGTCGTACCACTCGACGCCTGCGGCCACGGAGGAGGTCAGCGCTAACCTGACGGTCGCGCCGCGTCCCGTCTTCGCGTTGGGAGCTCTCATGTCGTTTCTTCCCTGCGCCGTCCGGTCTTCGCCGGTCGCCGCGCCGAGGATGGAAGAAGCCAAGTCACAGTTTGAGGTCTTTGCCGGACAGATATATGTCTTTGCCGGACAAACGAGGCGGCGCATGGCGAGGACACGAGGGTCGGGCGCCCGCACAGGGCTGGCGGGCGGCGAAATTCCGCCCGCGGGCCGGCCGCTTCGGCGTCCCCTGCCGAACCAGAGGATCTTTGCGCCCTACAAGATCGCCACGCTCATCGACGCGATGGCGCAGCACGGGCTGCGCGACGCGGACGTTCTTGCCGGCACGGGGCTCAGCTTAGGCGACGTCCGGGATCCGCATGCGCTTACCTCGATCCGCCAGTATCTGACGGCGTGCGAGAACGTCGTGCGCGCGGGGGTCGACCCGGGCGTCGGCTACGAGGTCGGGGCGCGGCTGCACCTCTCCGCCTACGGCATGTACGGCTATGCGCTCATGTGCTCGCCGACGATGCGGGACTTCTTCGACTTCGCGGTCCGCTACCATCCGCTCGCTACGCCCATCCAGCAGCTGGGCTGGCGGCGCGACGGAGATCTGGCGATCTGGACCTTCACCGAGGTCTACGCCGACCTCATGAGCGATGATCTGCGCAACTTCCTGCTGCGCCAGCAGATGATGATGACCTCGACCCACATGCGCGACGTCCTGGGCCAGGATGCGCGTCCCATCCGAGCGTCCTTCGGCCTCGCGGACATCGGCCGGTCGGAGGCCGACGAGACGGCGCTCGGCTGCCCCTGCCGTTTCGGCCAGTCCGCGCATGAACTGCACTATTCCGCGAGCACCCTCGACCAGGCGCCCGAACTGGCCAACCGCCTGACCCGCGCGATGCTGGAGGACACGTGTGACCGGCTCGTAGGCCAGGCCAAGATGACAACGGGCGTGGCGGGCGACGTCTATCAGCTGCTGATGCTCGCGCCGAACCGGTCCCCCTCCATGCAGGCGATCGCCCAGCGCCTCGGCATGACGGAGAGGACTCTGCGCCGGCGCCTCGACGAAGCGGGCCATTCCTACGCAAACATCGTGGACGATGTGCGCAGGACGCTGACCCTGGAGTACGTGACCACCACCCGCATCAGCGCCGACGACATCGCATGGAAGGTCGGCTTCAGCGACAGCTCCAATCTGAGGCGAGCGGTGAAGCGCTGGACGGGCCGGACCTTCGCCGAAGTCAGGCGCGGGTGACGCAGCCCTGAAGTGCGCGCACCTCGCCAGCGGCGCGCGCGCCGGACCTCATCGAACGGGTGTTGAAGCGCGAGGCCCGGCCGGTGCGTGCCGGGGCAGCGCCGGCAGGTTGCCGACCATCCCCCGCGGCCGGGCCTTGGCCAGCATCCGCTTGTAGGCGGGCCGCGCCTCTATCCTGGTGCGCCAGGCGTTCACGTTCGGAAACTGATCCTTGTCGACGATGTTCAGCTGCATCGCGAAGTTCAGGGGGAACAGCATCATGATGTCGGCGGTCGAGAATTCCGCCCCGCCGAACCAAGGGTGCTTGGCCAGATAATCCTCGGCGAACTGCACGACCTGCTCGGAATCGACTAACCGCGAGCGCTCGGTCGGCGGCTTGATCATCCAGACCCGATAGTCCGCGATCGCGCGGGAAGCCAGCGAGCCCTCGGCGTAGTGCATCCACATCAGGTGATAGGGATAGTCCGGCGAGTTCAGCGGCGGCGTCAGCCTGCCCGGAGCATGACGATTGACGATGGTGTCGATGATGGCGCCCGACTCGACAAGGACCTGGTCGCCGTACTTCACGGTGGGAAAGACCGGCATCGCCGGGTTGATCCCGCGCAGCGCCGCCGAGGTCGCGGCCATGTCCGCAGGCTTGAACTCGAGCTCGTAAGGCAGCCCCAGCTCTTCCATCAGCCAGACGATCCGCTCTGAGCGACGACCCTCCAGGTGATAGATCGTGATCGGCGGCAGGGCGGTCGCCTTCGCTGCCCGCTGCGGCGCCGCTTCGACCGTCCCCGGGAGCGCCGTGGCCGCCAGTGCGAGCGCCAGCCCCGCGATGAGTGGACGTTTCATGGCGTTTCCCCTTGTTCGTTATCGCCGCTTCGCGCTGTCACCAGTCGGCGATTCTCGGGGGTCTGTCTCGAAGCGCCTGCCGCGCAGCGCCAACCCAGATGCGCACGATGTCACTGCGTCGCCCGCGGGGGCGGCAGGGTGCGCAGGTAGGCGATTATGTCCGCCCGCGCCTGCGCATCGGGAACCGCCAGGACCATGCGGGTTCCGGGTGCGAACGCCTGGGGCGCCGCGAGGAAGGCGTCCAGGTTCTCGAGGGTCCAGGTCTGCCCCGACTTGGCCTTCAGCGCCTCGCTGTAGCCGCCGAAGTCAGCGACGCTGGCGATCGGCCGCTCGACGACGCCGCGAAGCGTCGGTGCGATCGAGACAGTGTGGCAGCCCCGGCATTGGGCGGCGTAAAGCTCGGCGCCCGCCTCTTCATCCCCGACAGGCTCGTCGGCCGCCTGTGCCGGCAAGCTCGCCGCGCCCAGCGCGCTTCCCAGGATAGCCAGGGTCGAGATCGCCATCGTCCGCAAACGACCGGTCATCGTCATTTCCGCCTCCGCATGGCTAGCGGACCTAAACGGAATCCCCTATTGGTGCAAATATCGATTGCATTCGAACGGCAAGTCGCCACGGAGCGGCGGCGGGAGGTTGGCATGTCTAGGTTCAGAGGGGCTTTGGCAGCTGCCTTGAGCGTCGGCGTGGCGACCACGGCCCTGGGGCTCGCGGCGCACACCGCCTGGGCGAAGTCGACACAGACCGCCCAGGGCGACGCAGGCATGATCGTCGCCGCGCGCCGGCTCACGGAGAGCCAATACCGCCACGCCGTTGCCGAGGCTTTTGGTGCGGATGTCCGAATTCAGGGCCGGTTCGAACCGGAGCGTCGCGAAGCTGGCCTACTCGCGGTAGGCAGCGGCCAGCTCTCCATCACCCCATCGGGGTTCGAACAGTATTTCCGGCTGGCCGACAGCATAGCGGGCCAGGCCGTCGCTGACGAACGGCGCGCACGCCTGGGCGACTGCCGTCCAGCGGCGGACAAGGCGCCGGACGAGGCCTGCGCTCGCCGCATCATCGCGCGGGTGGGCGAGCAACTCTTCCGCCGGCCGCTGACCGAGGCCGAGATCGCTGCCCGTGTGCGCACGGCGACGCTCGGCGCCGAACGTACCGGCGACTTCTATGGCGGCGTTGCGCTCGCTCTGAAGAGCCTGTTGGTCGCGCCCGAGTTCCTGTTCCGCATGGAGCGTGCCGAGGCCGATCCCGAGCATTCGGGTCAATACCGGCTGGACGGCTCCAGCAAGGCTTCTCGTCTCTCGTTCCTCTTCTGGGACGCCCCGCCCGACGCCGAGCTCCGCCGCGCGGCCGCATCCGGCGAACTGCACACGGCCGACGGTCTCAACCGTCAGCTCGCCCGCCTGGCGTCGTCACCCCGGCTGCAGGACGGCGCCCGCGCCTTCTTCACCGACATGATGCAGCTCGAGCACTTCGACGGCCTGACGAAGGACTCCAAGGCTTATCCCAAATTCAGCCAGGCCGTCGCCGACAGCGCGCGCGAGCAGACCCTGCGCACGACCGTCGACCTGCTGATCAAGCAAAAGCGGGACTACCGCGAGCTGTTCACCGCCAACTCGACCTACATCAACCGCCACCTTGCGGCGGTGTACCAGGTCCCGTTCACCTCGACCGCCGAATGGACGCCTTTCACCTTCCCCAAGGACGCGGAACGGTCCGGCATCCTGACGGAAGTGACCTTCCTGTCGCTGTTCGCCCACCCGGCGGCCTCCTCGCCCACGCGGCGCGGCGTGAAGCTGCACGAGATCTTCATGTGCGAGCCGACGCCCGATCCTCCGGCCGACGTCGACTTTTCGAAGGTGCAGGCGCTGGAGAACGGCACGGTCCGGACGCGCCTGCTGGCGCACATGGAGAATGAAGGTTGCGCGGCCTGTCACCGGGTGAGCGACCCGGTCGGCCTCGCGCTGGAGCACTTCGACGGCATCGGGCAGCGGCGAACGCTGGAGAACGGCCAGCCCATCGACGTCACCGCCGATCTGAACGGGTTCCGCTTCGCCGGGGCGCAGGGCCTGGGAGCCTACCTCAAGCAACAGCGGAAGATCCCCGCCTGCCTGGTGCGCAACGTCTATGCGTACGGCGTCGGCAAGGCCCCTGACGAACGCGACGAAGACTATCTGGCTGATCAGACGGAGGCGTTTGCCAAGGACGGTTACCGCGTGCCCGAGATGATGGTGCGCGTGGCCGCCAGCCCCGAATTCTTCAAGGTGAAGCTGCCGGCGCGCGCCCGTCCGGCCACGAAGGTGGCCACGGCGGCGGCCGGCGATACGGGAGGGATCCAATGAGCCTGCGCTTCAACCGGCGCTCCCTGCTGCGCGGCGTCCTCGGAGGCGGCGCGGTGACGTTGGGCCTGCCCGCCCTCGACATCTTCCTGGACGATCACGGCCGAGCCTGGGCCGACGGCGCCCGGCTGCCGGTGCGCTTCGGAACCTACTTCTGGGGCCTGGGCCTCACCGACACCCCCGCCGGCGGGACGCGCTGGGTGCCGAAGACGATAGGTCCCGGCTACGAGATCACGCCGGAGCTCGAAGCTCTGCGTCCGGTCAAGGACAAGGTCTCGGTGCTGTCGGGCTTCCGGGTCATCGGCGACGGCCGCCCCAACATCGTCCACTGGACGGGCCACGCCTCCATCCTGTCCGGCGTTGCGCCGGCGGTCACCAATCGGATGGATGCGCCGTCCTTCGACACGCGCATCGCCGACGCGATCGGCGGCGGCGTGCGGTTCAAGGTTCTCGACGCGTCCGCGTCCGGCAAGGTCGTGAGCTATTCGACGCGCACGGGCTCGGCGTTCGCCACCCCCGACGCGACGCCGCTCGACCTCTACACGCGCCTGTTCGGCCCGGGCTTCCAGGACCCGAACAGCCCGAACTGGAAGCCTGACCCGGCGATCATGCTGCAGCAGAGCGTGCTGTCTTCGGTGACGGAGCAGCGCCAGGCGCTGTTGGCCGAGGTGGGCCGGAACGATCAGGTCAAGCTCGACCAGTATTTCACCTCCGTGCGCGAACTGGAGCAGCAGCTCGCGCTCGGCCTCGAACGACCCGAGAAGTGCGAGTCCTGCGTCGTGCCCGCCGCGCCCAAGGCGCCGCCGAAGGGCGCTTCCATCGACGTCGTCAACGCCAACACCAGGACGATGGCCCGGCTGCTGGCGATGGCGCTCGCGTGCAATCAGTCGAAGGTCTTCAACTTCGTGCATACGCCGGGCGCGTCCGAGACCTACGTGCCGGGCGAGACCAAGATCTACCACCAGATCACCCACGACGAGCCCACCGACAGCAGACTCGGCTACCAGATCGAGACCAGCAAGCTGGCGGGCCTCGTCATGCAGGGTCTGGGCGACTTCCTCGCCGAGCTGGACGCCATCAAGGAAGGCGACGGGACGCTGCTCGACCGCAGCCTGGTCATGGCCTTCAGCGACACCGGCTACGCAAAGATTCACTCGATCGAGAACATCCCGATCTTCCTCGCGGGCGGCGCCGGGGGACGCCACAAGGCTGGCCAGCACATCGCCGGCAAGGGGGACGCCGTGACGCGGGTGTCGCTCACCGCCCAGCAGCTCGCCGGCGTGCCAGCCGGCGAGTTTGGAGTCGGGGGCATGCGGACCTCCCGCCCGATCACGGAGCTGATGGCATGAGCTTCGCCCGCACTCTCCGCCTGAGTCTGCTGGCCGGCGCGGTCATCGCGGTTCCGGGGCCGGCCCTGGCCGACTGGACGCGGAGCTTCGTCGTCGAGTGGTACGAACCCGCGATGTACTACGGGGCCAAGAGCGGCACGACCGAGCCGGGCACGGACTGTCCCGCGGGGACCAATCCTGAGCCCGACTGGATCAAGGTCCTCACCGATGCGGGCTACACGCGGGAGCAGGCGCTCTGGCTGCGCGATCCCGCGAATCCGACCCGTAGTCCGGTTCACGGCCAGAATCAGATGGCGTTCCGAGGGGAGGGCCGCGCCAATGTCTACATCAATCCGACTTCGACGCCGGACGGCGGCCTGGTCGGCATCAGCGGCCAGATCGCCGAGGGCCTGGACCTCGACGGCGATCCCCGCACGGGCTTCGTGAGCCCGAGTGGAGCCCCTGGCATCGACAACATGTTCTACAAGACCCTCGGCTGCTGGAAGACCTTCCGGGGTCCCCCGCGGCTGTCGAGCGGGGCGCTCTCCAACAACGACGCCATGCGTGACGGCGCCTGGACGGTGGTGGTCGTGGTCGCAGGCCGCGGCAAGGATCCGATGAACGACGACGACGTCACCGTCGGCTTCTATCCCAGCGGGGACAAGCTGGTGAAGGACGCCATGGGCGGCATCGCCCCGGACTACACCTTCCGCATCCGACCCGAGCCAAAGCTCGAGGCGATCTTCAAGGCCAGGAGCGTGAATGGCCGTATCGTCTCGACGCGAGCCATGGACGAGGTCTGGATGCGCGACGCCGGCGCGGCGCGCGAACTGCAGCTCCTCAAGGCCCGGATCGACCTGACGCTGAAGCCGGATGGCGGGCTCTCCGGCTATGTCGGCGGCTATCGGCCGTGGAAGCCGGTGTACGACGGCTACGTCCGCGCGCGCGGGCCGGTGATCGAGGCGCTGACCTGGGTGAAGCTGCCGGACGTCTACTACGCCCTGCGACGTAACGCCGACTACAGCCCGACGGGCGCCAAGGGCGAGAAGACCCACATCTCCTTCGCTTACCGGTTGGACGCGATCCCTGCGTTCGTCGTCTCGCCGGACGCGGCCCGTCTCGCCCAGGCGACCTCGTACAAGGCGCTGGCGGAGCGGAGCGACACCCGGATGGCCGAGCGGGCGCCGTTCAACGTCGTGGACGGGATCGTCGTCCCCAAGGGCGCCGCCGCCGTCTCGCAGCCCGACAGCGCCCTGCTGCCGCCGCCGAGGACCGCCAGCGGGGCGGGAGCCGCGCCATGAGCCTGCGCCTGCTGCTCGCGGCCGCTGTCCTCGCCGCGCCGACCGCGGCGGGCGCCCAGGCCGTCCCGGCGCTTCCCGAGGCCATGAAGCTGACCCGCATGTCGGGCGTGGGCCTCGTCGTCTCCGACCTGGAGCGGTCCAGGCAGTTCTACACCGACGTCCTGGGCTTCAGGGTCGCCGCCAGGGTCCCCGCCCAAGGTCCAGTCCAGGAATACCTGCTTGGCCTGACCGGCGACATCCGCGCCGATACGCTGGTGGTCATCCGCCAGGGCCAGGTACCGGCCGGAGCGACGGCGTTCGGTCGCGTGATCCTGGTGGCGCCGAACGCCCGCGGCCTGGCCGAGCGCGCCGCGGCGGCGGGCTATAGGCCCTCGCGCATCGTGGATGGGACCAACGTCATCCGCGACCCGGACGGCTATGCCATCGAACTCTATCAACGTCCCGCCGCCCGCTGACACGGCGTCTGGCGGGAAGCCGCCGACGCCGCTATCCTCGGCCAGGATGGACGAGGCCGCGCAGACGACGCTCAGCCGCCAGGCGCTCTACGAGCGGGTCTGGAGCCGGCCGCTCAGCTCAGTGGCGCAGGACTTGGCGCTGAGCAGCAACGGCCTCTCCAAGATATGCGATCGCTTGATGATCCCTTACCCGGGCCGTGGCTACTGGGCGAAGGCGGCGGCGGGCCGCGCGCCGGAACGCCCGCCCCTGCCGCCCACGCCGGAAGGCGTCGAGGAGAGCATCGTGATCGGTGGGGTCCGGCAGGCGTCGCGACGGCAGCGGACGCGCTTCTCGACCGAGCAGCGGCGAGAGCAACTGGTGGACGCCGCCGCCGAGATCATCACCGCCGAGGGCCTGCCGGCGCTCACCATGAAGCGCGTCGCACGGCACGTGGGCATCAGCGAAGCGCAGGCACACAACTACTTCCCGCAACGCAAGGATCTCCTGGTCGCGCTCGCGCGGCGGGAGCTGGCGGCGATGGAAGCGCGACGCCGATCCGAGATCGATCGAGGCCAGGACCGCTACACCAAGATCGCGCTCTCCACGATGGCCTACCTGCGCGAGGCTGCGGGCCGCGGCGCACTCGTCCAGGTCCTGACCCAGTCCGTCGAGGTGCGTCAGGCGCTGCGCCAGGAGCGGGAGGCCACGCAACGGGCCAGTCGCGATCAGGTGATGTCCGGCCTCACCGACACCTATGGGGTTCCGGCCGACACGGCCCGGGTGATGACGACCGTGCTCACCGCGATCTGCCTGCGGGCGGGCCGTCTCGTCGCCAGCGGCAAGATCGATCTGGCCGCAGCCGAGCGCCTGACGTTGGCGATCACCATGACGGGCAACCGGGATCTCATGCGGGCCTACCGCACGACGCCTCCGCGCTGAAAGGTCAGCTCGGCCGGAGCGCCGCCACCGACGAGTCGACCAGCCGGCCAGCCATCTCGCGGGCGCGATCGAGCTGCAGCTCGCCCTGCCAGACCAGCCGCCCCATCTCCTCCGGCATCGCGACTACCATGGAGATGACGGCGATGGCCTCCTTGGGAGGCAAGCGGAGCTCGCGACGGAGCAGACGGCCGAACGTCCGCAGCAGCCGGTCCTGCAGCTTGCGCGCGTCGGGCGCGATGTGGCCCGCCATGAAGCTGTCGCGCAGGATGTAGTGGACGAGCGGCCCGCGGGCCGCCACGTGGCGAAGGTAGAGATCCACGCAGGCGCGGGCTCTCGCCGCCAGGCCGCCTTCAGCCAGCACCTGGTCCAGGCCGTCGGCCTCCAGAGCGGCAAGCTCCTCCAGCAGCACAGCGTTGAAGAGGTCCCACTGCGAGGGGAAATAGCCGTAGACCAGGCCCTTCGAGACGCCCGCCGCGTCGGCCAAGGCCTCCATCGGCAGCGGCAGATGTCCCCGTTCCAGAAGCAATCGCGCGGCGGCCTCGACAAGTTGTCGACGGCGTACTTCCGGCGATAGGCGCTGCCTTGCGGCCACCTGAGTCCTCCAGGTTCGAGGACCTTCTTAGTCGGGTTCGATCGGCGGCGCGACGGCCTACAAAAAGGCGGGCGGCGGGGCGACGCCGCCGCCCGAGCGAGGAACGTCTTCAGAAGCCCTTGGTGATGGAGATCCCGTAAGTGCGGGGCTCGAGCAGGATGACGTTGCGCAACGCGCCCAGGTTCTCGTCGGCGATGTCGAAACCGACGATGGTGTCGTCGTCGAGCAGGTTCTTGGCGAAGAGCTGGATGCTGAGCGCCGCCTCCGGCCGCTCGAAGTTGAGCGTTGCGTTGACGTTTTCCCAGGACCGGATGCGGTCGAAGGGATTGTTGTTGTAGCGCATGAAGCTCTCGGACTGGCGGTAGTAGTCGCCGCGCAGCGTCGCGCCCCAGCCGCCGGGCAGTTCCCAGCTGTACTGGGCGCCCAGCGCCACCGTCCACTTCGGCGCGCCCGGCAGCTTGTTGCCTTCGAGGTTCTGGAGCACGCCCTCGCCCGCTCCGCTGGAGTAGCGGGTGACGCTCGAGTCGTAGGTGTAGACCCCGCTCGTCAGCGCGCTGGCGGTCGCCGGCGCGACGCCGGCGGCCGTAAGCCGCGCCTGCATCGTGGCGGGACCACTGCAGGCGACGCCCGCCAAGACCGCCGCGCCGGCCGGATTGCGCAGCAGGTTGGCGACGCCCTCGGCGTTCAGGATGCAGCCGCCGGTGGTCGCGTTGGCGTAGATGTAGCGCGTGTCGCCGCGGGTCCGGTTGAAGGTGTCGACCACCTCGCCTTCGTCGATCCGGGTGTCCAGATATCCGATGTTGGCGTTCAGCCGCAGGTTCTCGACCGGCTCCCAGATGCTCTCGAGCTCGACGCCCTTGATCGTGGCGTCGATATTCTCGTTGTAGATCGAGCGGTTCACGCTGCGGGCGATCTGGTATCCCTTGTAGTCGTAGTAGAAGCCGGTGAGGTTCAGGATCAGCGCCCCATCCAGCAGGGTGTTCTTGGTGCCGATCTCGTATGCGTTGACGAATTCCGGCTGGAACGACTCCCGCAGGCCAAGGGCGACCACGCCCGGCGGGTTGAAGCCGCCGCCCTTGTAGCCCTTCGAATACGACGCATAGATCAGCGTGCTGTCGGTGAACGACAGGTCCGGCGACCAGTCGACGTTCAGACGGCCGGTCGTCTCCTTGAACCGAACGCGCTGCTCGGCGCCGAAGACCGGACCGCGGCCCGGGGCCAGCAGGGTCGCGCCGGAACCGCGCGTGCGCTTCTTGTCGTCGGTATAGCGAAGGCCGCCGGTCACCCTCAGCGTCTCGGTCGCCTGCCAGTACAGCTCGCCGAAGAGCGCCTTGGACGTCAGGTCGTACTCGGTGAGGCTGATGAAGTAGTTGTGGCCGGTGAAGTCCGGCTCCGAGAGGGGGTCCACGTAGGCCGTCGGGACCAGGATGCGGGTCGCGAGGGTGGTGACGTTCGACGCCGAGTAGGTCGTGCTGCTCGAGCTGTAGTCGAGATGGATGCCGCCGACGTTGAAGTTGATCGGCCCGTCGAAGTCGGACTGGACCCGGAATTCCTGCGTCCACTGCTCGTTGTGGCCGGCGGCGCCCGACTCCGCCTCGAAACGGTCGGCGACCCCGAACTGGCCGTCGGTCAGGGTCCCGGTGGGCGTGAAGCGCGTGATGCCGAACGGGGTGGGCGTGCGCAGGCCGCTGGAGTCGCCACGCGCGTAGTTCTCGTTCTCGGTGTAGCTCGTGAGGGAGGTCAGCGTCAGGCCGGGCGTCGCATCCCAGGCCAGCTCCAGCTGGTAGATATCGGTGCGGGGACGGTAGATCGGGCGACCGCTGACCTCGACCTCGCGCAGGTCGCGCGAAACCGAGCCCCCGGCGTTCGGGTCGGCGCTCCAAAGGCCGATCTGGCGGCCGAGGATGCCTGGGAAGGTCGCGAGCAGGTTCGTGGCGTCATAGACGTCGTCGTCATAGACCGACGCCGGCAGGCAGCCCTGGCTGAGCGCCGCCTGGGCCACGCCCGTGGCGACGCCGCCGACGCTGGTCAGGCCCGGGTCGCGCTTGCACAGCGCCTTGCGGGCGCCGCGGGTGTCGTCCTCGGCGAAGCCCTCCCAGAGGGCGGTGGCGCGGAATGTAGAGGTGGGCTCGAAGGCGAGGGTCGCCCGGCCCGCCCAGATCTGCCGCCCGTCCAGGCGTTGACCGTTCAGCGTGTTCTTCGTGTAGCCGGCGCGGTCCACGCCGAAGGCCGCAAGGCGCAGGGCGAACATGTCGCCGAGGGGCACGTTGACGAAGCCCTGGGCGCGGATCGTGTCGTAATTGGCGATCTCGGCGGTCACCGAGGCGGCGAATTCATCCGACGGCTTATTGGTGATGACATTCACCACGCCGCCCGTGGCGTTCCGGCCATAGAGGGTCCCTTGCGGCCCCCGCAGCACCTCGACACGCTGGACGTCGAAGAACTCGGCGTCGGCGATCCGGTTGGAGGTCAGCGGCGCATTGTTCAGGTGGACGCCGACGCCGTCGTCGCCCGTGCTCGAGATCAGCTGGGCGCCGACGCCGCGGATCTGGAAGTTCGTCCGAAGCGACCGGCGCTGGAACGTCAGATTGGGCACCGAATTGACGAGGTTGCCGACCCCGTCGATCCGCTGTGCGCGCAGCGCCTCCTCGCCATAGGCGGAGACGGCGATCGGCACGTCCTGGATCGACTCCTCACGCTTCTGAGCGGTGACGATCAGTTCGTCGACGACGGATGGCCCTGTCTGGGCGAATGCCGGCGCCGCGAGCGCCAGGACGAAGAACGACGTCGACGCCATGAGCGTGCGCTGCATTGAATCCCCCTATTCGTCTTTGTTGTTCGCGCGCCGAAATGAGAGCATATTGGTTTGATCGTCAATATGCCTCAGCTGCAATATTATCGCCGCTGCCAGAGGCACGCGATTTTCGACGCAAGCTCCCGGAACAGGGGGCGCAAATTCGCTGGTGCTTATGTCAGCAGCACACGGGAGGTCGGAATGCCATATGCCCAGGGCCGCATCATCCACGACGCGGACAGCCACATCATGGAGCCTCCAGGCTGGCTGGTCGCCCATGCCGAGCCCTCGCTCGCCAAGCGACTGACGGAGCGGGCGACGCCTGAGCGGATCCAGGGCCAGGTCGAAAAGGCCATCGCCCGCCGAAACGATCCCGATGCCGTGCGCGCCGCCGCCGAAGCCCCGATCGCTGGCCCGAAGGGCTGGATCGCCTACGGCGCCTTCGATCCCGACGAGCGGGCGTCGGCCCTCGATCAGCTGGGCTTCAGCCGCCAGCTCGTCTTCGCCACCAGTTCGCTCGCGGTGTTCCGCACGTCGAGCACGCCGGAGGTGCTCTATGGCGGCGCGCGGGCGCACAACCGCGCAATGGCCGCCTTCTGTCGTGACCCACGCCTCATTGGCGTCGCCTATGTTCCGCTCGACGATCCGCAAAGGGCGCTGGAGACCGCGGCGGAAGCCATCGATCTCGGCTGCGGAGCGGTCTGGGTCCCGTCGACGCCGGCCGGCCCGCTCTCGCCTGGCCACCCGAAGCTCGACGCATTCTGGCATCTGCTGGCGGACACGCGGACGCCCTTCATGCTGCACATCGGGCCGGGCTCGCGCGTCCTGCCGCCCGAGTACACGAACAACGGCAAGCCGCGCTCGCCGGACCTTCACGGCGGCGGCGAGAACCTCAGGTTCAAGGACTTTGTCGTCCTGCCCTTCTCCGCCCAGATGTTCCTGGCGGCGCTGATCTACGACGGCCTCTTCGACCGCGTCCCCGAGTTGCGCGGCGGCGTCATTGAGTTCGGCGCCGCCTGGGTGCCGGGCTTCCTGCGCCAGCTCGATCTCGGCTACCGCAGCTTCAGCCGGACCGATCCCCTGCTGCAGGGCCTGGCGTTGAAGCCCTCCGACTACATCCGCCGCCACGTGAAGTTCACGCCGTTCCCGGGCGAGGACGCCGGCTGGCTGATCCGCGAGGCCGGCAAGGAGCTCTTCCTGTTCTCAAGCGATTATCCGCACCCGGAAGGCACCAACGATCCGATCGGCCGCTTCGAACGCACGTTCGAAGGGCTCGACGAAGAGGCTCGGGACAGGTTCTATCGCCGCAACTTCGAAGAGATGATGGGGACGCCGATCTAGGCGTCTTTATCGGGGGATCAGTAAGGGGGGAGCGGCGGCGACCGGCAGGCGTCCGCCGTCAGCGTGTGTTGCATGCATCATCGTCACGTCGCCGCAGCGCTTTCGGCGGTGCTCCTGGCCGCATCCGCGCAGCCGCCGCAAGGCGTCGACGACCGCCGCCTGCGGGCGGCCGACCGGACCGCGGAATGGCTGGCCGCGGGCCGCACCTATTCGGAGCAGCGGTTCAGCCCGCTGGCGCAGATCAACACCGACACGGTGAAGGGCCTGGATCTCGCCTGGTACGGCGACGTCGACACGGAGCGTGGGCAGGAGGCGACCCCCATCGTCGTCGATGGCGTGCTCTACGTGACCACCGCCTGGAGCAAGGTGAAGGCGTTCGACGCGGCCACAGGGAAGCCGCTCTGGAGCTATGACCCCAAGGTCGACCCGTCGGTGGGGCAGATCGCCTGCTGCGACGTGGTCAACCGCGGCGTCGCCGCCTGGAACGGCCGCATCTATCTGGGCGCCCTCGACGGACGCCTCATCGCGCTGGACGCCAAGACCGGCCGCGAGGCCTGGTCTGTCGTCACGGTCGACCAGAGCAAGGCCTACACGATCACCGGCGTACCGCGCATCGTCCGCGGCAAGGTCATCATCGGCAACGGCGGCGGCGAGTACAACGCCCGAGGCTACGTCACCGCCTACGACGCGGAGACGGGCAAGCAGCTCTGGCGCTTCTACACCGTCCCGGGGAACCCCGCAGAAGGCTTCGAGACCCCTGAGCTGGCGCGCGCCGCGAAGACCTGGAATGGCGAGTGGTGGAAGCTGGGCGGCGGCGGCACGGTCTGGGACGGCATGGCCTACGACGTGGAGACCGGCCTCTTCTACATCGGCGTCGGCAACGGCACGCCCTGGAACCAGAAGTTCCGCAGCCCGGGCGGCGGAGACAATCTGTTCCTGTCCTCCATCGTCGCGCTCGACCCCGACACAGGCAAGTACCGTTGGCACTACCAGACGACGCCTGGAGAGACCTGGGACTACACGGCCGCCCAGCCGCTCATGGTCGCCACCATCCGGTGGCAGGGCCGGCCCCGCCGCGTCGTGATGCAGGCCCCGAAGAACGGCTTCTTCTATGTGCTGGACGCCAGGACCGGCAAGCTGCTCTCGGCCGAGAAATACGCGCCCGTCGACTGGGCGGAACGGGTCGACATGACGACGGGCCGGCCGATCGAACGTGCGGCGGCGCGATACGACAGGACCGGCCGGCCCGTGATCGTCTCGCCGGGCCCCCTCGGCGCGCACAACTGGCATCCGTGGTCCTACAGCCCGCAGACCGGTCTGGTCTATCTGCCCGTGACGGAGAACAACGGGCCCTACGGCGACACAGCCGAGCTGAAGGTCAATGCGCGGGGTTACAACACCGGCGTCGACGCGGCCGCCGCCCTGCCCCTCTACCGCGCGCCGGGCGCGCCGAAGGGCGGCTCCGTCCGCAGCTATCTGCAGGCCTGGGACCCCGCACGGGCCAAGGAGGTCTGGCGGGCCGAGAACGCCGTCTACGGCTCGAGCGGCGTGATGGCCACGGCGGGCGGGCTTGTCTTCTCCGGCGACCACTCAGGGACCTTCGCGGCTTTCGACGCCGCGACGGGGCGCAAACTCTGGTCCAAGCCGACTCAGGCGAAGATCGTGGCCGCCCCCATGTCGTACGAGATCGGCGGAGCGCAGTACGTCGCCGTCCTGGCCGGCGCGCGGGGGCTGCCGGACGGCCAGGGCCGGACCAGCGCCGTCAGCGCCAACAACTCCCGCCTGCTCGTCTACAAGCTGGGCGGTGCAGCGCGACTACCGACCGACACCTTCAAGGCGGTTCAGGAGAGCACCATCCAGAGCCGCCTGAATCCGCCGCTGCTGACCGGTACGAACGAGCAGGTCATCGATGGCCAGGCCTCCTACGCCCGCGTCTGTTCGGGCTGTCACGGGGCGGGCGCGGTCGCGGACAAGTCCATTCCCGACCTGCGCTATTCGACGACCCTGAACAGCTTCGCCCTCTGGAACGCCGTGGTGACCGACGGATCTCGCGCGGCCCAGGGCATGGCCTCCTTCAGGGACATCCTCGCTCCGGGCGAAGCCGAGACCATCTGGCACTACGTGATCAGCGAGGCCAACAAGGCGAAGGCCGCGGAAGACGTGGCGCGACGGCGATGACGCCAGTCAGACGGTCTTGTCGAAGGCCGAGGCGCCACACGCCGCCAGGCTGATGAGCCCTATGGCAAGCCATTGGGTGAACGTCAGCCGCTCGCCGAGCGCGATCCAGCCGATAAGCGCCGCCACGGCTGGGGCGGAGCTGACCAGCTGCGCGAAGGCGCGGGCCGAAAGACGCTGGAGGGCGAACAGCTCCAGCGTATAGGGCGCCGCGCTGGACAGCACGGCGAGCCCGAGGCCGGCGGTGAGGACGGGCGGCTGCAGGAGCGCCGCCCCCGCCTGAAGGACGCCCAGCGGCGCCGCCGCCACCGTGGCCATGGCCAGGGCGAGGGCCACCGCCTCGCCGCCGCCGCCCTCGCTTGCCACGTCCGCGCCGAGCAGGATGTAGGCGGCCCAGGTGACCGCCGCCCCGCCGGCGAATGCCAGGCCTGCGGGATCGGCGCCGACCGGGCTCACGATCGGCAGCAGCAGGACAAGCCCGGCCGCGGCGAGAAGCGCGAAGGCAAGGTCAACGGGGCGCCGCGACCTCACCAGGGCCACGGCGAGGGGCCCAGTCACCTCGACCGCGACGGCCAGTCCGATGGGGATGCGGGCGAACGCCTCATAGATGAGGATGTTCATCAGCCCAAGGCTCGCCCCGTAGCGCGCAATACTCCGCCACTGGCGCGCGGTTCGTCGCGTCCGCCAGGGCCGCCAGAGGATGCACAGCACGAGCGCGGCGAGGCTGATCCTGAGGGCGCTCACGCCCAGAGGGCCGACGAGGGGAAAGAGCTGCTTGGCGTAGGCCGCGCCGAGGTTCTGGGACACCAAGCCAGCCAGCACGAGCAGCGCCGGGCCAGCGGCCCGGCCCGTAAGGCCGTTGGTCATCGCTCGATCCTGCAACCGCGTCGACGGCCGCGCGGCGTCCGACGGGAACTACTGGTCCGACAGCCGCTTGGCCAGAGGCGCATCGAACGGCTGCGGACGCCCGGCGTCGCGGGCGGCGTCCATCCGCTTCATCGCATCCTGCACGTACCGGATGCCGAGCCACCGGAGCGGCTCCGGCTCCCACGACGGCGACCGACGCTGAGCCAGCGGGAGACGGGCGAGCGGCGTCTCGCGTCCGACGATGAGGCTGGAAAGCAGGCGACCCGCAAGGTTCGTGGTCGAGACCCCGCGCCCCGTGTAGCCGTAGAGGACGCCGAGACGCCGGTCCGGATCGAAGTCGACTGCCGGGTTCCAGTCGCGCGGCACGCCGAGGAAGCCATGCCAGGCGTGGCTGAAATCCACGTCCCGCAGAACGGGGAACCACTCTGCCAGCTGCCGCCGCATATCTGCCGAGGTCTTCTCGAAGGCAGCTTCAGCGCCGTCCGTGGCTGACCCGAACAGGTACGGGGCGCCCCGGCTGCCGTAGAGGATCCGACCGTCTGGAGTTCGGGTCAGATAGTCGACGGTGTGGGCCTGGGAGCCGAGCCCTTCGCCGCCCGCCCAGCCGATCTCCGCCCATTGCGCCTCGCTCAACGGCTTCGTCAGGACGATGCTGGACGACATCGGGACGAGGGCGCGTTCGAACCCCGGCGTCTTTGGAAGGTAGGCTTCGCCGGCCGCCACGACTGCGCGCCTGGCCCGCACCAGGCCCCTGTCCGTCTCGAGCGCGGCGTTCACGCCTTGCCGAAGTCTCCGCACACGGGTCTGTTCGTAGATCACGCCCCCCAGCCGCTCGACGGCCCGAGCCAGGCCGCGGACGAGCTTGGCAGGGTGCACGGCCGCACTCCTGGGGGTGTGCAGACCGCCCTTGATCCCGGTGACACGCACGCGGCTGCGGGCTTCCGCTTCGTCGAGAAGGCGGTTCCCATCTCCGAAGCCGAGGCGTTCGTAGGCGGCATGGGCGGCCCGTACGGCGTCCAGCTGCGCTTCACCGCGGGCGAGGCTGAGGATGCCGTTCATCCGGAAGTCCGCCGCGATATTCTCGGCCTCGCAGACCCGCCGGACCTCATCGACAGTGTCATACATGGCGAGGATCGTTTCGCGGGCCATGTCGGCGCCGTAGCGGGTCTCGAGCGTCGAAGGGTGGAGCGGATAGCGGCTGGAGCACCAGCCGCCGTTGCGGCCGGAGGCGCCGTATCCGCAGATCTCGGCCTCCACGATCGCCACCTCGAGGCCAGGGTTGTCACGGAGCAGGTAGTAGGCGGTCCACAGCCCCGAGTAGCCGCCGCCCAGGATGGCCACGTCGACGGTGACGTCGCCGCCCAGCGGCGGGCGCGGGGTCAGGGGCTCCCCCGCCGTCTCGAGCCAGAAGCTGAGCCCCGGATAATCGCGCTGCACCATCTCAGGGCTGCTCGTCGAACACCACGAAGGTTTTCTTGAGGGTCTTCAGGATGCGCCAGATCCCCCCGGTGTTGGCCGGGAAATACACGGCGTCCCCCGCACGGATGTGAAGCGGTTCCCCGTCGTCGGGCTCAAAGACCGCCTCCCCTTCGATGAAGGTGCAGAACTCGGCCTGCAGCACCTGGCGGCGCCATGTTCCGGGCGAGCACTCCCAGACTCCCGCGCGGGACGCCGCGGCGCCGTTGAAGCTGGTGCTGCGGGTGGCGGCGACCGGTTCCCCGAGCGGGACCTTCACCGGCACGGGCGCGGGCAGCGCCTGCAGGAGGTCGTCGGGGCGGAACGAGACGATCGGCATGGGAAGTCTCCGGTAGGCGATCAGAGCGGCCGCAACACGCGGTCGAGGAAGGTGCGCGTTCGGGCCTCGCGGGGCTGGGTCAGCAGCTCGCGCGCGGGGCCGGCCTCCACGATCTCGCCGCCGTCCATGAACAGCACGCGGTCGGCGACTTCCCGAGCGAAGCCCATCTCGTGGGTGACGATCACCATCGTCATGCCCTCCGCGGCGAGGTCCCGCATGATCCGCAGCACGTCGCCGACCCGCTCGGGATCCAGGGCCGACGTGGGCTCGTCGAAGAGGATGGCCTCAGGCTTCATGGCCAAAGCTCGGGCGATGCCGACCCGCTGCTGCTGTCCGCCGGAGAGCGAGGACGGCATGGCGTCGGCCTTGTCCGCGACGCCCACCTTCGCGAGCAGTTCGCACGCCTCGCCCACGGCCTCGGCTCTGGGGCGACCCCGGGCATGCACCGGGCCTTCGATGACGTTCTCAAGCACCGTCCGGTGCGGGAAAAGATTGAAGCGCTGGAAGACCATGGCGAGCTTGCCGCGCACCTGGGGCAGCGTGCGGGAGCCGACCTCGAGGCCGTCCACGCGGATCACGCCGCCGTCGTGGGCCTCCAGGCCGTTGATGCAGCGGAGTACGGTGGACTTGCCGGATCCCGACGGTCCGATCAGGCACACGACCTCTCCGCGCCCGACCTCGAAGCTGACGTCGCGCAGCACGCGATTGGCGCCGAAGGCCTTGCTGACGTGGGAAACCTCGATCATCGGCGCGCCATCCGTCGCTCGAGTTGATGGACCGCCACCGTCAGCGGCAGGCTCATGGCGAGGTAGAGCAGCGCGATGAGCGTGTAGACGGTCATGTTCTGGAAGGTCGAAACCGCCAGCAACTGACCGGCCCTCGTCAGCTCCGCCACGGTGATCGTCGAGGCGATCGAGGAATCCTTCAGCAGCATGATCGAGGTGTTGCCGAACGGCGGAAGGGCGGTGCGCACCGCCAGCGGCATCATCAGCCGCTGCAGGATCTTCCGCTCGCTCATCCCGAGCGACTGCGCCGCTTCCACCAGGGCCGGATCGACCGACTCGAAGCCGGCGCGGAAGTTCTCCGCCTGATAGACCGAGTAGGCGATCCCGAGACCGATGATGCCCGCCGCGAGCGCATCGAGGCTCAGCCCGAACTCCGGCAGGACGAAGTAGACGTAGAAGAGCTGGACGATGATCGGCACGCCCCGGACGACGTTGATCACCGTGCGGCTGAGCAGACGCACGGGCTTCAGGCGTGAGCGCCCCATCAGCGCCCACATGAGCCCCAGTACGATGCTGAGCAGCAGCGCGCCCACGGTGACCTGCAGGGTGACGAGGACGCCCTTGAGCAGGATCGGCAGGAACTCGACGGCACGCGCCAGGAAGTCTTCCGGCATCACAATCCCCAGGTCCGCACGATCTCGGCGATACGCGTGTCCTTGATCGCGGCGATGGCGGTGTTGAGACGGGCGGCGAGCTCCCGCTCGCCCTTGCGCAGGATCAGGCAGACCTCCTCGCGGGCGCCTGCCGCGAACTCGGGCGCGAGACGCAGGGCCCGGGTGCGGGTGACCCGCAGATAATAGCGGATGATCGGCTCGTCGCCGTAAGCCGCGTCCAGCCGCCCAAGCCGCAGATCGCGCAGGATGTCCGCGAGATTGTCGTAGGTCCGCACGTCGCCGACACCGGCCTCCGCTAGCTGGTCGACGAACCGCGAACCCACCTGGGCGCCGACCCGGCGTCCGTCCAGGCGCGCGAGGTTCGGATAGCGGCCGGCGTCGTCCGCACGCACGACCACGGCCCCGCCGTAGGCGTAGACCGGATCGGTGAAGTCGACGACCGCCTCCCGGGCCGGAGTGCGCAGCATGGCCGCGGCGATCAGGTCGATCTTGCCCACGGTGAGCGAAGGGATCAGCGCCGAGAACGCCGTCACCTGGACCTCCACCGCCAGACCGGCGCGCTCGGCCACCGCCTTGACGATGTCGACCATGGCGCCGGTCAGGGTGTTGGTGCGCACGTCGTAGAAGCTGAACGGCACGCCGGTGGCGGTGGAGCCCACCACCACGCCGCCGGCCCGGCGGGCCTCCGACCGGCGCGTGCAGCCGGCCGTCAGCGCGGAGGCCCCAAGCCCGGCCAGCATGGCTCGCCGGGACCCAGCCGTGCGCAGCGTCATCGCCGGACCGGGTTCATGCCGGCTCCACCTCGAGGCAGAGGGTCTTGGTGTCCACATAGTCGCGCACGCCGTAAAGGGAACCTTCCCGCCCCAGACCGGATTCCTTGACCCCGCCGAACGGCGCGACCTCGGTGGAGATCAGGCCCGTATTGATCCCCACCATTCCGTACTGCAGGGCGCCGCCGACCCGCCAGACCCGCGAACTGTCGCGGGTGAAGACATAGGCGGCGAGACCGGCCGTGGTGTCGTTGGCGAGGGCGATCGCCTCGTCTTCTGTCTCGAACCGGACCAGACCGGCGACGGGGCCGAAGGTTTCTTCCCGACAGAGGAGCGCGCCAGGCGCGACCTCGGCCAGGACCGTCGGCTGGAAGAAGGCGCCGGGGCCCTCGGCAGAACCGCCGCCGGTCAGCACCTTCGCCCCCTGCCGCAGCGCGTCAGCCACGTGGGCCGAGACCTTTTCGCGCGCCCGCGCGTCGATCAGAGGCCCCTGCTCGGTCGGACCCGCCAGGCCGTCGCCCACCCGCAGCGCAGCGGCAGCCTCGGCCAGGCGCGCGGCGAAGGCCTCATAGATCCCGCCCTGCACGTAGAAGCGGTTCGCGCAGACGCAGGTTTGGCCGGTGTTGCGGAACTTGGACGCGATGGCGCCCGCCACGGCCTTGTCCAGGTCCGCGTCGTCGAACACCAGGAACGGCGCGTTGCCGCCGAGTTCGAGGCTCACGCGCTTGACGGTGCCGGCGCAGCGGGCCGCGAGCATTTTCCCGACCGGCGTGGACCCGGTGAAGGTGAACTTGCGCACCCGCGGATCGGTCGTGAGCACCTCGCCGATCTCCGGCGCGTCACCCATGACGATGTTGAGCACGCCGGCGGGCAGGCCCGCCTCTTCCGCCAGCACCGCGAGGGCCAGCGCTGAAAGCGGCGTCAGCTCGGCCGGCTTCAGCACAACGGTGCAGCCGACCGCAAGGGCGGGCCCCACCTTGCGCGTGATCATGGCCGCCGGGAAATTCCAGGGCGTGATCGCCGCAACGACCCCGACAGGTTCGTGCGAGACGACCAGCCGCTTGTCCGCCATGTGGCCGGGAATGGTCACGCCGTAGACCCGCCGCGCCTCTTCCGCGAACCACTCGAGGAACGAGGCGGCATAGGCCACCTCGCCCCGCGCCTCGGCGAGGGGCTTGCCCTGCTCGGCGGTCATCAGGCGCGCCAGGTCCTCGGCGTTCTCGAGGATCAGGCGGTGCCAGGTCTTGAGGATCGCCGCCCGCTCCTTGGCCGGTCGGGCCGCCCAGGCCGGGAACGCCGCGTGCGCCGCAGCCACCGCGGCTTCAGTCTCTGCACGGCCCAGGCGCGGCGGACGGGCCAGGACGCCGCCCGTCGCCGGATTGGTCACGTCGAAAACCTGAGCCGACGAGACCCACGCGCCGTCGATGTACCCCGCCTCGCGCAGGAGGTCGGGCCGGCCGAGCGCGAGGCGCTGGCGCTCGCTCACCATCACCGCGTTCATGCGCCCTGCGGCGCCGCGAGCGCCGCTTCGAGGATGTCCATGCCTTCGTCGATCACCGCGTCCGAGGCGGTCAGGGGCACCAGGATGCGGATGGTTTCGCCGAACTGCCCGCACGACAGGACCACAAGACCCTTCTCCAGAGCGCGCCCGGTCAGGGCCTTGGCTGCGCCGCCGTCAGGCTCGCGGCTGCCATGCGACGCCAGCACGTCGAAGGCGACCATGGCGCCGGGCCCCCGCGGCGGCGACACTGGGATCAGGTCGTTGCGGGTCGTGAAGCTGCGCAGGCGCTCGGTCAGCGCCGCACCGACCGCGTTGGCCCGGGCGACGAGGCCCTCCTCTTCGATGATGTCGAGCACCGCAAGCGCCGCGGCGCAGGCGACCGGCGAGCCGCCGTAGGTGCCGCCCAGCCCGCCGGGCTCGACCCGGTCCATCACGTCCGCGCGGCCGATGACGCCCGACAGAGGGAAGCCGCCGGCCATGGATTTCGCGACGGAGATCAGGTCCGCCTTCACCGAATAGTGCTCCATCGCGAAGAGCTTGCCGGTGCGGGCGAAGCCGGTCTGCACCTCATCGGCGACGAGAAGGATGCCGTGCTGGTCGCACACGTCGCGAAGCGCGGTCATGAGTTCGACGGGCACAGGGTTGAAACCGCCCTCGCCTTGCACCGGCTCGACGATGATGGCGGCGACGCGGTCGGGCGCCACGTCGGCTGCGAACAGGAACTGAAGGGCGCGGAGCGTGTCTTCCAAGGTGACGCCGTAGCGCTCGTTGGGGAACGGCAGGTGGTAGACCTCGGCCGGCGCGGGGCCGAACGCGCGCTTGTAGGGCGCGACCTTGCCCGTGAGGCCCATGGTCAGTTGGGTGCGGCCGTGGAATCCGTTGACGAAGGCGATCACGGCCGACCGGCCCGTCGCCGCGCGTGCGATCTTCACGGTGTTCTCGACCGCCTCGGCGCCCGTCGTGAAGAAGATCGTCTTGGCCGGGCCGTCGATAGGAGCCAGCGCGTTCAGCCGCTCGGCGAGTTCGATGTACGGCGCATACGGAACGATCTGGAACGCGGTGTGCGTATAGAGTTCCAGCTGCCGCTGCACCGCTTCGATGACCCGGGGGTGCCGATGGCCCACGTTGAGCACGGCGATCCCTCCGGCGAAGTCGACGTAGCGGCGGCCATCCGCATCCCACAGCTCGGCGTTCTCGGCGCGTGCAGCATAGACCGCGGTGGCGTTGGCGACGCCCCTCGGAACGGCGGCGACGCGGCGGGCGTGGAGGTCGGCGTTGACGGACACGGGCGTAACTCTTGGTTGCGGAACTGAGGCGAAGGTCGCCAATTCGGCTCCGGGGGCACAGGCGATAACGCGGCCCTGATCGGTGACCGCAAGTCACCCCTGCACGACGGGCGGCTGCGAACGAGAAAGGCGCCCCCGAGAGGAGGCGCCTTTGCGGAGCGGCGGGGGAGGATCGCCGCCCGCGGCGATCAGTACCGGGCCGTGGCCTGGATGCCGATCACCCGCGGCTTGATGGTGTTGCCGGTCCACAGCGGCCCCGCCTGGTAGATCGGGGCGTTGGTGGTCCAGGACACGTTGTTGAGGGCGTTCTCCACGTAGAGCTCGAGCGTCACCTCGGGCGTGACATCGATACCCGCGCGCAGATCCAGCTGGCTGGTGGCGTAGAGCCCCTCGGAGCGGGTGGGGTCGTAAACCGAAGCGATCGGGTTCTGGTAGGGGTACGGCCCGTCGTTCGCCGACTTCGAACTCCATTGGCCGCGCACGAAAGCGTCGCGGCCTGCGACTTCGAAAGCGTACTCCGCGGCCAGGTTAAAGGTCCAAGGCGTGGCGCCCAGGGTCTGGCCGTCGAACACGAGAGGCGCCGTGCCCACGATGATGGTGCTGTCGTAGTAGGCGTCGGTGTAGCCGACCGCGGCGCTCAGGGTCAGCGCGTCGGTCGCGCGCACCGTCACGTTCAGGTCGCCGCCCTTGCTGATGGCCGAGGCGGTGTTCGCCACCAGGCTGAAGGCGCAGGGCAGGCGGATCTGCTGCTGGATGTCGCTCCACTTGGTGTGGAACAGCGAGGCCTGGAAGGAGACGCGCCGGTCGAGGAAGGCGCTCTTCACGCCGATCTCGTAGGTCTTGGTCTTGTCCGAGTCGTAGGTGTTGCCGCCGTCGATGCCGAGCACGGCGAGGTCCGCGGCGCAGATATCCGGGACGGCCTTGTTCACGCCGCCCGTCCGGTAGCCCTTGGCGAAGGACCCGTAGATGAGGATGTCGTCGCTCTGCTGCCACGACAGCGCCACCCGCGGGGTGAACGGCTTCTCGCTGAGCTTGCCCGAGGCCGTCGCGATCCCGCCGGCGTAGGAGACGCCCCGTTCGATGATGTCGAACTTCAGCGTGTCCTTCGAGTACCGCCCGCCGACGCTGAGGGTCAGGTCCGGCACGATCTCGAAGTCGACGTTCCCGAACACCGCCGTGGTCTTCTCGATGGTGTTCTCGTTACCGTAGTAGCGGTGCACCCCGTCCACCATGAACGGCGCCGCCGCCAGCGGCCGGCCGAACTGGATCTGGTAGGCGCGAGGATAGTGCGCCGACGTGATCGGGACGTCCGATTTCAGGGAGGCGCGCGACCGGTAGAGGCCAGCGGTCCAGCGCAGGCGGGCGGACGGATCGGTGCTGTTGAAGCGCAGTTCGTGGGTAGCCAGTCGCTGCTCGGCGACCGGGTTCTGGTAGGTGACCGGACGCTGGCCCGGGATGATCGGGAAGAGCCAGCGCGCGCCGAGCGAGGTGCGGTCGTTGACGTGGGTCGCGTCGTTGAACGCGTTGGACTTACGATAAAGGTAGGAGCTGACGGCCGTCACGGTCACCGGCTCGAACTCGGCCACCACCTTCATCGCCGGCAGGATGAACCGGTCGCTCTGCGGCTGGGCGAACGGCGCATAGCTGATGAACTCGCCGGAGTCCGGATCGGCGACGCCTCGCGGACAGGGGTTGACGGTCGGCGCCAGCGGGATCGCCGCCGGGCAGACGGTGTAGAGCGCCGAGCGATCGTCCTGCTTGACGTTCTGGTAGTAGACGCTGGGCTGGATCGACAGCCAGTCGGTCGGCGCAAAGTTCAGCGCGCCGCGGAAGATCGAGGCGTGGCTGGCGTTGCTGTTGGCCTCACGGTCATTCGGATCCTGCCAGCTCTGCCGATCGATCCAGCCGCCCTCCTCGCGCTGCAGGAAGCTCACGCGGAAGCCCAGCTTGTCGGCGACGATGGGGCCGCCCACCGCGACGCCGGCCTCGTAGCTGGGGTCGCCGTCATCGACGATGCTGGCCCGGGCCCGCGCGTAGACGCTGTAGCTCGTCAGGCTGGGCGTGGGCGTGATGAAGCGGATGGCGCCGCCCTGCGAGCTCGAGCCGAAGAGCGTTCCCTGCGGACCGCGGAGCACCTCGATCCGCTCGAGATCGAAGATGTAGGGCACGGTGCTGCCCGAATAGTTGATCGAGGCGTTGCGGGCCTGGATCGGAGTGTCGTCGATGTACACCGCCGCCGTCGCGGCGCCCGCGGTGGACTCGATCCCGCGGATCGAGATCCGCTGGGTCCGATCCTGCGGGATGTCCACGCCGGGGGTCTGCAGGGCCACGTCGCGCACATCGCGGATCCCGCGCTCGTCCAGCGCTTCCTGGCTGTAAGCGCTGACGCTGATCGGCGCCTTGCTCAGCTGCACCGCCTGCTTGGTCGCGGTGATGACGATCTCTTCGACCTGGGTGGCCGCTTCCTGAGCCGCGGCCGCGCCCGCCGCGCCCAGCGTCGTCCCGGCCAGGGCGACGCCCACCAGCAGGCGACCGCGTCGCGAAACCTTCATCGCCATCCTCTATCCCCTCTCGTATCGGCCCGCGTCTGTGACGTCTCGGCCTTGCAGCCTTGGCCGCACCCTTGCTTGCCCGGGAGCTTCCGCGCCTTTCCCCCGGCTCGGGAGGTGTGAAACACAGCCGAAATGTTGTCGGCCGGTCACCAGCCCCCTCGGAGGCGACCGACAGGGGCAGCCTTCCGACGGGGCGCCGGCGTTGACCGCCCGGCTGGTCCCGACCAGATGTGCGGCATGTTCCTGCGCGTCCTCGCCATCCTGGTCGCCTTGGCCCTGCCCGCCGCGCCCGCCGCAGCCGAAGACGCCGGTCTCATCGGCCGCCTCGTGGGTCGCGCCTTCGTCGTCCCCGACGCGAAAGGCGCGCGCGTGCCCCTCCAGTTCGTCTCCCCGACACAAGGCGTCGTGGAGGTGCGGATCGGCGGCCAGATCACCGATTCCTACCGGATCCGCGCGGACGGTTCCGGCGATCACGTTCTCGCCGCAGCGCCGGATCTCGTATCGTCGGCGACCTTCGCCGCCGAAAGCTGGTCGCGCACCTACAAGGGCCTCACGGTGACCTACGTCCTCAGCGACGACGGCGACCTAGTCGCCCGCTTGAGCGGCGCGGTGGAGGATTGGCAGGCGCCAAGCTCCGTCTATGCCCACAATCCGTCCCATGCGGACCTGGCCCGTCGCCTGCAGGCCGCTGTCGAGCGGGCGCACGAGGAGGCGGACCGCTTTGAAGGGCATGATCACGACCATGGCGAGGCGGCTCAGTAGCCCGCGGACAGGTCGACCACGTCGGCGACGGGTTCTCCGCGCAGCAGACGGCGGAGATTGGCCGCCACCACCACGGCGGCCGTCTCGGGATAGGTGAAGGCCGCCGCGTGCGGGATCACGCGGATGGCCGGGTGACGCCAGAACGGATGCTCCGGCGGCAGGGGTTCGGTGCGGAACACGTCCAATGTCGCGGCCGCGATCCGGCCGGAGTGCAGGGCGGCGATCAGGTCCGCCTCGACGAGATGCGCGCCCCGCCCCACCTGGATCAGGCATGCGCCGTGGGCCAATCGCTCGAAGAGCCGCCCGTTCAGAACGCCTTCGGTGGAGGGCGTCAGCGGCAGGACGCAGACCAGAACCTCACACCCGTCGGCGAAGGCTTCCAGGCCGTCCGCCCCATGGAATGTCTCGACGCCTTCGAGCGTCCTGGGACTCCGCGACCAGCCCCGGACCTGGAACCCGAGGCCGGCCAGGGCGAGGGCGCAGCGTCCGCCCAGTTCGCCGAGGCCCATGATCCCCACCGTGCGCCGCCCGGTCAGCGGCGGCCGGACTGGACGCCACGTCGCGGTCGACTGCTGCTGTTCGTAGAGGTGGACCAGCCGATGGTGGTGGAGTGTCCGCATCACCACGAACTCAACCATGCCATCGGCCAGGCTTGGATCGACCATGCGGACGATGGGCACGTCCGGCAGGGTGACGTCTGCGAGGAGCGCATCGACCCCAGCGCCCAGCGAGAAGATGGCCCGCAGGTTCGGAAAGGTCCGCCAGAACCCGGGCGGGTTGCCCCAGGCGAGGCCGAACATGACCTCGGCGGAATCGCCTCCGTCGGGCCAGAGCCTCAGCTCCACGTCGGGCGCGGCGAGCCGGAGGGCTGCCGCCCAGGCGTCCGTATCGACACCTTCGCACGCGAAGAGCAGCACAGGCTTGCCCACCGGCTAGCTCAGGGTCGCGTCTTGGGCGGCGGCGCGCTCGAGCCAGCGACGGAACTTGAGGATTGCGGGATCACGCCACCGGTCACGCCGGACGCGCAGGGCGTAGCCGCCGAAGCGGATCTCCGGCTCGGCCGGCTGGACCGTGAGCTCGACCAGCTCGCCAGAGGCCAGTTCATCCCCGGCGAGCAGCGCATTGGTGAGCACGACGCCCTGCCCCCGGCGCGCCGCGTCCAGGGTCAGGTGGGCGTGCCACAGCCGCGGCCCGCCCAGCCGTTCGGGAACCGGCACCTGCCGCGCCTTGAGCCAGGCCCGCCATTCGCTGTCGTCGTCCTCATGGAGCAGGGTCTCGTCCAGAAGGGCCTCGGCGGACGCGTCCGCCCCGAGGCGGGCCGCGAGGGCGGGGCTGGCGGCGGGAAACACGATCGGTCGCGCGATCTCCACCGACTGGACGTCGCCGTCCTGCGCCGGAGCCATGTCGCGCACATAGCGGATGTCCGCATCCGCCTCGTGTCGCGCGAAGTCGGGGGCGTGGTCCGTCGGCCGAACCTCCAGATCGAAGCCAGGATGGGCGGCGTTGAAGTCCGGCAGGCGGCGGATGAGCCAGCGGTAGGCGAAGCCCGGGACACTCCAGATCACCAGCCGGCTGTCGTCGCCGCGACGGGTGAGATCGACCGTCGCCCGGCTGATCTCCTCGAGCGCGGCGGAGATCCGGGCGAGGTACTTCGCGCCCTCCGGCGTCAGCCGGCCGCCCTGCTCCCGGTCGATCAGCTTGACGCCCGCCCATTCCTCAAGGGCCCGGAGGTGGCGGCTGACGGCCGCATGGTCGACGCCGAGCTCCTGGGCGGCGCGTCGGATGCCGCCGAGCTGGCCTACTGCCTCGAAGGCTCGCAGCGCCGCGAAAGGCGGCAGGAGGCGCCGGCCCGGCGAGGGCCGTCCCCCAGGTTCCGCCCTTGGGCCTTCACGCGCCATGACGCTCTCTGCCGATTCGAACGTCCGCACGGTCGGTAGATCGGCGGCGCTTGTCAAAGTGCGGCTTGTCGCGGGAGCGGCCTCTTCCGAGAACGCGGGTTCGCTGAGCGACCGCATCAGGCCATGGTGGGGATGACGAAGCTCTGTTCGGCCGTGACCGCTCCGCCCTTGGGCCAGCGTTGGGTGACGGTCTTGGTCCGCGTGTAGAACCGGATGCCGTCCATGCCGTACTGGTTGAGGTCGCCGAAGCCCGACCGCTTCCACCCGCCGAAGGAGTGGTAGGACACCGGCACGGGAATGGGGACGTTGATCCCCACCATGCCCACCTCGACATCCGTAGCGAACTCGCGGGCCGCATCCCCGTCGCGGGTGAAGATGGCCACGCCGTTGCCGTAGGGGTGCCGCGACGCGAGGCCGACCGCCGCCTCCAGGCTCTCCGCCCGCACGATCTGCAGGACCGGCCCGAAGATCTCCTCCTGATAGCTGCGCATGGCGGGTGTAACCCGGTCGAACAGGGTCGGCCCCAGGAAATAGCCCTCCTCATGCCCCTGCAGCTGGAAGCCGCGGCCGTCGATGACGAGCTCGGCGCCCTCGTCCACGCCCATCTGGATGTAGTGCTCGATGCGGGCCTTGTGCGCGGCGCTCACCACGGGTCCGTAGTGGGCCTCCGGATCGGTTGAGACACCGACGCGGAGGCCGGCGATGGCGTCCACGAGGCGGGCCCGCAGCGCGACCGCGGTCGCCTCGCCCACCGGCGTCACCACCGGCAGGGCCATGCAGCGCTCGCCGGCCGAACCGTACGCGGCTCCGAGGATGTCGTTGACGGCCTGGTCCAGGTCGGCGTCGGGCATGACGACGCCGTGGTTCTTGGCGCCGCCCATGCACTGCATGCGCTTCCCCGCGGCCGCGCCGCGGGCATAGACGTACTGGGCGATGTCGGACGACCCGACGAAGCTGACCGCCTTGATGTCCGGGTGGTCCACGAGCGCGTCGACAACCACCTTGTCGCCCTGCACGACATTCAGCACGCCCTTCGGCGCGCCCGCTTCCAGGAGAAGCTCAGCCAGTCGGACGGGGACGGAGGGATCACGCTCGGACGGCTTCAGGATGAAGGCGTTCCCGACGGCGATCGCGGGCGCCAGCATCCAGAGCGGGATCATCGCCGGGAAGTTGAAGGGCGTGATGCCTGCGCAGATCCCCAGCGGCTGGCGCAGCGAATAGACATCGATGCCGGGCCCGGCCCCGACCGTGTACTCGCCCTTGAGCAGGTGCGGGGCGCCACAGACGAACTCGACCACGTCCAGTCCGCGCTGGATGTCGCCCTTGGCGTCGGACACCACCTTGCCATGCTCGGACGCGAGCAGTTCGGCGAGACTGTCCATCTCGGCTTCGATCAGCCGCTTGAACTCGAACATCACGCGGGCGCGCCGCTGGGGGTTGAGGGTGGCCCAGGCGGGTTGCGCCTCCCGAGCGGCGGCCACCGCCCGGCTCACGATATCGGCGTCGCCGAGAACCACTTCGGCCTGAGGCCGGCCAAGGTTCGGATCGAAGACCGGCTGGCGGCGGGCGCCGCCGTCCACCGACGCGCCCCCGATGTGGTGGAGGATGGTTCGCACTGTGAAATCTCCGCGCGGCAGCGATCCCCATCCCTGCGGGCATGGGAACGCTGGTTGCCTTGAAGGGTGGGTGGTCGCCGTTCGGCCTAGCGGGCGTAGGCGACCTTGCCGTCGAGGATGGTCATGTCGACGGCGATATCGCCGAGCTTGTCTTTCGCCGCCGTGAGCGGATCCTCCGCCAGAACGACGAAGTCGGCCACCTTGCCCACCTCGATCGAGCCGAAGTCCTTCTCGAGGAAGTTCGCTTCGGCGCTCCAGATGGTGAACATCCGGATGCCGTCCATCACGCTGATCGCTTCCTCGGGTTGGACGATCGTCCCGAACTTGGTGTCGCGGTTCACCGCCCGCTCGATCGAGAACATCGGATAGGTCGCGAAATTCTGCGTCCCGATGGTGTCCACGCCGCCGGCGGGATGGAAGCCGCGCTCGATGATCGTCTTCATCGGGAAGAACTTCACGTCCGGTTCGCGCACGTTCACGTCGGTGAGGCGCCAGAGGAAAGCCACCTGCGGCGAGATGATCACGTTGTTGCGCTTCATGCGCTGCAGCCGCTCTTCGGTGCGGGCCGGATCCTGAACGAGGAAATGTGCGAAATGCTCGATGCGGAGGCGAGCGTCCGGCCGGGGCGCGGCCTTCTGCGCCGCCTCGTAGGCGGTCAGCACCATGTCCTGCGCGCGGTCGCCGTTGGCGTGGACCTCGACCTGCCAGCCGTTGCGATAGGCGCGCAGCACCAGCTTGTTCAGGGTGTCCTGATCGTAGTTCACGCCGCCGGTGTTGTTCGGCATCCAGGTCGTGCCGGAGCCGTTCCAGAACGGCTTGTAGACCGCCGCGGTGGTGCCCCACACGCCATCGGCGAAGAACTTCACCGCACCGAAGCGCAGCCAGTCGTCGCCCAGCCCGGTCGTCACCCCTGACGCTTCGACCACGTCCAGCATCTTGGGATCGCGGACGAAGTAGTTCATGCGGACCCGCGTCGGCAGCCTGCCTTCCTTGCGCAGGTCCTGCATCGCCCGGTAGGCCGTGGTCGTCGACAGGTCCGAAACCGTGGTGACGCCCTTCTTCAGATAGAAGTCGTCGAGGATATCGCGGACCGCTTCCTTCAGCTCGGGATAGGTGAACGCGTCCTGCGCCGGCCAGGGCGCCGGCGCATCGCGCACGATGTAGACTTCGCCGTTCGGCAGGCGCTCGTAGCGGCCCGAGTGCCCCGGGCCCGGATCGGGCCAGTCCTTGGTCATCCCCATGACCTGGGCGGCCTTGTGGTTGATCAGGGAGTCGTGCGCGCTCCAGATCAGGCGAACGGGATTGTCCGGGAACGCGGCGTCAAGTTGGGCTCGCGTGGGCATCACCTGGTTGTACGTGCCCTGCCCCACCAGCCAGGCTCCGGGCGCCAGCTTCGCCTGGGCCTTCTTGAGCTCTGCGATGATCGCCTTGCCATCCTTCAGCGGCGGGGCCTGGATCTTCACGTAGCGGGCCTCCACGCCCGCCATCCCTTCGACATGCGAGTGCGCGTCGATGAAGCCCGGCAGCACCGCCCGGCCCTTCAGGTCGATGACCTTAGTCTGGGGACCACGCCATCCGGAGACGTCGCCGACCGCCACGATGCGGTTGCCCTTGACCGCCACGGCGTCCGCCACGGTCTCCTTGGGATCGACGGTGATGACCTTGCCGTTGAGCAGGACCAGATCCGCGACCTGCATTTCGGCGGCCCGGCCCGGGCCCGCCGCGGCCAAGGTCATGGCTCCTGCCATCCCAACCAGAATGCGGTTCGCCGTGTTCATGCCGACTCTCCTTCACGCCGATACCAGCGGATGGGCCTTCGCCTGCCAAGGTGTGAACCAGGGCCAGGCCGGTGACCGCCGATCACCAGCAAGCCCTTTGAACCTGCGTCGCGCGAGTATCATCCAAGCGTCACCGGTATGTCGTACAGCCTGTCGATAGTCCCTGGAGCGCATCGCAGCGCACGTGACCGAATTCACTGGACCGGAGGCGGTTCGACAGTGCGCTACGGCATCGTCCGGGAAGCTCCAGGCCTGCCGCCGGCCGCCGTCCAGCGGCAGGCGCTCGAGGCGGCGACCTGCGACGTGGTTCTGCATGAGGGACAGGCGACGCCTGAGGCCCAGCGCCGTCTGGCCCGTCTGCTCTTCGGTCTCAGGGCGGGCGACGAGGTCGTGGTCCACAGCCTGGACGCGTTTCAGCGCTCCACCGGCGACCTCGCCCGGCTGATCCGCAACCTCCTGGAGCTCGGCGTCACGTTGGCGGTCGTCGGCGACGACCCGAACGGGGCCGTGCTCGGCCCCTCCGACGCGAACCTGAAGGTGTTCTCCCTGCTGGCGGAACACGAGACGCGGCGTCCGACGCGAGCGCTCGCCGGCGGCTCTACGCTCAAGAGCGGCAGCCGCAATCCGCTGTCGAAGTACCAGCTCGACTACGCGCGGAAGCTCTATCGTGAGGGCGCCTCGCTGCGCGCGATTGGACTGCTCTTCCAGGTTTCCCCGCGGGAGATCTGGGACGTCATCGGCGACTGAGCCGCCGCCCCGCGAGCGAGGCGGCGGCGAACCCCTGGTCAGAACTTGGTGCTGGCCGAAAGGCTGAACACGCGCCCGAGCCGATACCGGTTCAGATAGACGCGATTGTCGCCCTCGCTCTGGTATTCCTTGTACTTGCGACCGGTCAGGTTGCGGGCCTCGAACTTCAGCTCCACCTCCCGCCCGGCCAGTTCGATGCCCTGCCGGGCCACGAAGTCGACGCGCAGGCCGGGGTACTCGAAGATGTCCGGCTGGCCGGTGTTCGCCAGGCCGCGGCTCGTGACCCGCTTGCTCGCATAGTTGATGAGCAGGGTCTGCTGCGACAGGCTCTCGCGATCCTCCAGGCTGAACTCGACGTTGGCCATGTGCTCCGATTGGCCGGTCAGCGGCGCGCCGTCGCGGAAGAAGTCGGTGGCCAGCGTCGAGCTCGAGGCGAAAACGGCGACGGGATCGTCCGCCGAGACCTTCAGCTCCGACTTCGAGTACGTGTAGTTGCCGCCGACCAGGAGGCGCCGAGCGGACCAGAAATCGCCGCCCAGGAAGTCGAGCTCGTAGTACTTCTGCACCTCGACCTCGACGCCGTAGAGGTCTGCCGACGGCGCGTTTGCGAAGCTGGTGGTGAACGACTCGCCCGAGACGAACGACTCGATGGGCTTGTCGATGTTCTTGTAGAAGCCGGCCGCCGAGAACCGCTGTTCCGAGCCGAAGTACCACTCATAGCGGAGCTCGGCGTTGGTCAGCTCGCTGTCCTGGAGCAGCGGGTTGCCGCGATACATGCGATTGCTGTCGGGGTCGAAGTAGAACTGGTAGATCAGCTCCCGGAACTGCGGCCGGGCGAGGGTCTTCGACACGTTCGCCCGAAGCTGCATGGCAGGCCGCAGCTCCCAGGTCAGAGTGGCAGCCGGCAGCCAGTAGCCATTGTCGAGGCTGGTGGAGGCCGTCGAGGCGCCGGGCGTCGTGAACACCTGGATTGGCGCCACCGCTTCCTCGGCCGTCTCGTAGCGGACGCCCACGTCGAATTTCAGCGTGTCCAGCAGCCGCCCGTCGGCCTTCACGTAACCAGCGTGGGTCTTCAGCGTGGCCAGGAACGCCGGCGTGCCCTCGTTGGTCTCCACCAGTTCCACGCCGAAGTTCTCGATGATCGACGGCTGCAGCAGCAGGTCGGGCCGGAACATGTCGACGCCGCCGGGGAAGGTGTTCGGCGCCTGGAACTGGAAGTCGCGGCGCGCGCTGGTTCGCCGGGTGTCGCCGTAGGCGTAGCCCGCCGTGACCGCGAGGTCGGGCGAGACGCGGTAGGAGACGTCCACGCCGCCCGACCACAGCCGCTCGTCGAGGTCGGAGAAGCTGACCGTCGCATCGCCGTTATTGCCGTTGTTCAGGCGGTTGACGAAGTACTGGCCGAACGGGTCGGAGGCCACATTGGTGCGGACGTACTCGAACGACAGTTCGAACGGCGCCTTGCGCTTGGTCTTCGCGTAGCTGCCCCGGACGTCGATGCTCAGCGCGTCGGTCGGCCTGAACTCGCCCACCACCTGGGTGTCGATGAGCTGGCGTTCGTACCAAGCGGTGTCCTGCTGCATGTAGTCGACCTCGGTGCCGTGGCGATTGCCGAGGCCGAGGCGGGCATGCTTGTCGGTGTCGTGGATGTAGACATTGGTCCAGCGGACCTTGTTCTGGTTCGTCTCGCCGAATTCGTAGGCCAGCCCGAACAGCCCGTTGACGATGATCCGGTTGTCGGTCGTCACCCGCCGGAAGTCCGACTCCAGGTCGGAGAGGTCGTTGGACAGCGAGTTCTGGTTCACCGAGTCGCGCGTCTGCCACTTGTTGCTGTAGCCCGCCGCGGCGATCACGCCGAGGTTGCCGCTCTCCAGCTCAAAGGAGCGGGCGCCGGCGGCGTTCACGGAGAAGTTCGGCGGCAGGTCGCCCCAACGCTGCAGCACGGCGTTGCGGCCGTTGACCAGCTGGCTGGCGATCGGCGCGGTGTCGACCTTGCCCGAGCTGATCCGCTCGCCGCTCGCGACGAATGCCGCCAGGGCCGAGGGGATGTCGCGGTTCCCGTTGTCGTAGCCCGTCCAGTCGGTCTTGCTGCCGTAGTAGGTGTAGCCGAGCTGGCCGGTTGTCTCGGTGTCGGCCGAGATCGAGGCGCCGATGCTTAGGAAGCCTTCCTGAGGAATGGACCGCGTGGTGAGGTTGATCACGCCGCCGCCGAACTCGCCGGGAAAGTTGGGCGAGTAGCTCTTCTGGACGAGCGCCGAGGAGACGATGCTGCTGGGGAACAGGTCCAGCGGCACGACCCGCTTCAGCGGCTCCGGGCTGGGCAGCGGCGAGCCGTTGAGAAGCGCCAGCGAGTAGCGGTCGCCGAGTCCGCGGACATAGACGTAGCCGCTGCCGACGAGGCTGAGGCCGGACAGGTGCGTCAGGGCGCCGGCGATGTTGCCTTCGCCGCTCCGCTGGATGTCTTCGGTGGAGAGCACCGACAGCACCTGCGAGCCGGCCTGGACGACGTTGGCGCGTCGGCCGACGACCACGATCTCAGAGACGCCGGGAACGGAGACCTCCGTCTCCTCCTGCGCGCCCGGTGCGCGCCGGGCCGCCTCATCGGCCGCGCTCGCCGCCGTTTCGGCCGACGCGAGCGGCGCGGCCTGTTCCGCGCCGTAGGCCAACGCCGGCGCGCTCAGCGCCGTGGTGAACAGGAGGATGGAAGTAAGCCGCCGCGTGATCATCTCCGGCCCCTCGGGAATTCGTTCTGGTGAAAAAGGGGGGCCGCCGTTCCCGGCCGCCCCCCACAATCCGACGTCGTCGGCAGCGGATCAGTTGGTCGGCAGGGAGGTGCAGGCGCCCGAGTTGCCCGAGCCGAAGTTCGCGGTGCCGCTGTTGCAGGTCCAACCGCTGAACCAGGTGTCGCTGCTGGATGAGGCGGCGCCGATGTAGTTCACCGCCGAGAAGAAGCTGGCCAGCGTCGTCGGGTTGAAGGCGACGATGCCGCTCTCGTTGGAGCCGTTCACGAACCCGCTCACCAGCGTCGAGGTGAAGTCGTCGCGGTTATTGTTCGAGCCGGCGCCGAAGGCCGCGGCCACCTGGGCGGCGGTCAGACTGCCCGTGCCGATGTACTTGGTCGCGTTGCAGCTCAGCACCGTCGAGCGCGCGGTCAGGGTCACGGGCGTGGCGCCCGAGCCGTTCATGCGGATGCACTCGTTGTTCGGGCTGATCAGGATGCTGTTGACCAGCGTCACGTCCGAGTTGCCGCGATAGAGCGCCGAGGCCTGGTCGTTCGCCTCGTTGCTGCTGCTGACCTGCGGCTGGATCATGGTCAGGTTCGACAGCTGCAGCTTGGTGCGCGGCGTGTCGGTCTCGAAGCCGTTGCTGTCGATCTCGTTCAGCGCATCGCCCGCGCCGGGACGCTGGATCAGCAGGCCGAACTGGACGTTCATCCGCGCGCCGGTGTCGACGTCGAGGCTGTCGTCGTCGGCGCCGACGGCGATGTAGTGCTTCAGGTTGGGCGAGCCGCCGAACCATTCCGAGCCGTCATCCGAGCTGTTGAAGCTCATGATGTGGTCGAGTTGGGTGCCGCTGCCGACGCCCTCGCCGGTCAGCGACTGGAGCTCCACGTTGGCGCCCAGCACATAGCCCGAGAAGCGGATCTGGACGTACGACATGCGGCCGCTGTTGTCGGCGTCGTTCGCGCCGCCGAAGCGGGCCGGGTCCGCCGCGCCTTCCGTCTGGCGTTCGCAGGTGCCGGCAGCCACGGAGCCGGTGGTGCAGTCGGTCACCCGGCCGCGGCCCATCAGCACCACGCCGCCCCACTGGCCCTGCGAGGCGTCGGTGTTGAGGCCCAGCACGTTGTCACGGCTGGTGAAGATGATCGGCTGTGTCTGGGTCCCGACGGCGTTGATCTTGTTCCCGCGGTTCACCGCCAGCCAGGACTGTCCGGTGCCGCCGAAGACGATCACGCCCGGATCGATCGTCAGCGTGACATTGGTGTCGGAGGCGCTGGCGGTGAAGCCGCCGTCCGTGCCGACGTCCACGCGACCGGACAGCTGATAAAGCAGGCCCGGCACCTTCGTCAGGCGGATCGACCGGTTGATGCGCGACGGCAGGGTGCAGACGCGCCACGTGCCCGTCGGGCCGGTGATGGTCCCGTCGTCCTTCAGGCCTTGCGGATCGTCGATGGTGGGGCAGCCCGACGCCGGCGTGACCGTGCCCCCGCCATTGTTGCCGCCATTGTTGCCGCCGTTGTTGCCGCCGCCCGGGTTGTTGATCGTGACGTTGCCGCCCGTCCCGGGCGAGGCGATGTCATCCGCGCCGCAGCCGGCGAGCGCCAGGGCGCCCAGCGAGGCCATCACAAACAGACCGATCTTCTTACCGGACATTTCTCTCTCCCGCGCGAGGCGCCAAGTTCATGCGTGCATGCGGAGAGATCTCGGAGGTATTCCCCGGACCCATGCCCCGCCATCCGGCGAAGCTCTTAGGCGCGATCCGTGACGACCACCTGACGTCGCCATGACAGATCTGTCACAGTTCGGCGCTATCCCTCGGTTCGACTTCAGAGGGCCGCACAGGCGCACGTTCCCGAGGTTGAGGCCGGTTCGGTCCGCCGGGGAGATCAGGCGCCTGCGAGCCCGTAATCCGGGAGCAGCGGGATGGCGGGACTTCCACCGCGGGCAGTGATTCTGACGGCGCTCGCGGGCGCGTTGCTGGCGGCGACCCCTGCGGGGGCGCAGGTGCTCGAGATCGGCGACGACGGCGCCGTCACCACCTATTCCGGGCCCGCGATCCACACCGCGCAAGGCGCCGAGTCCATCGTTCAGGAAACGCGCCCCGCGGTCCGCGGCAAGGCGCCGCACGACATCGCTCGGTTGATCGCCGAGTCGTCCGCACGCCACGCCGTGCCGGTCGCGCTCGCCGAGGCGGTGGCCTGGCAGGAGTCTCGATTCAACCATGCCGCCGTGTCGCCGAAGGGCGCGCGCGGCGTCATGCAGCTGTCACCAACAACCGCTAGCGACCTCGGCGTGGATCCGTCCGATCTCAGAGCAAACATCGAGGGCGGCGTGGCTTACCTCGCGAAGCAGATGAGGACGTTCGGCGACGTTCGGCTGGCCCTGGCCGCCTACAACGCCGGACCCGGCGCGGTCCAACGCTACGGCGGCGTGCCGCCCTACGCGGAAACACAGACCTATGTGCGCGCCATCCTGGCGCGTCTGGCGGCCAGTCCGGGCGCCGGCGCCGCGCGCTGAGTGAGGCCGATGAAGAAGCTCCTTTCGTTCACCGCCCTGGCCGCCGCCGCGGCCGCTCCGGCGCATGCCCAGTCGGCGGATCCCGCGGGATCCTCGCCGCTCATCGCCGCCCTCAACTGGGTGCAGGGCACCCTGCTGGGCAACCTCGCCACCACCGCCGCGGTGATCGCCATCGCGGTGATCGGCTACCTGATGCTGACGGGCCGGTTCGACTGGCGGCGCGGCATCGTCGTGCTGGTCGGCATCTTCATCATCTTCGGCGCGGTAACGATCGTCGGCGGCATCCGCGGCCTGGCGCAGGGGCTCTGACGGCATGACCCGGCTCGCGGCCGACCCCGTGTTCGCGGCGCTGACGCGGCCGCAGATGATCGGCGGCGTCACATATCCTTATGCGGTGCTCAACCTAGTCATCACGGCCGAAGCCTTCCTGGTCACGCGCTCCTTCTGGGCGCTGCTGATCGCGGTCGTGATCCACGCCGTGGGGTACGTCGGCTCGCTGCGCGAGCCGCGCTTCTTCGACCTTTGGATCACACGGCTGCGGAGCTGTCCGCGGGTGCGCAACTTCGGCTTCTGGCGCGGGAACTCCTACCAGCCATGACCGCGACTTTCCTCACCACCGGGGCCGGCAAGGCGCTTGCCCCACGCGAGGCGTCGGTGGGCAGCCGCCTGCCTTACCTGGCGCATGCGGACGACGTCACGCTGCGAACGCGGGACGGCATGCTGGTGCAGACGCTGCACCTGGCGGGCTTTCCCTTCGAGACCGCGCCGGACGAGGAGCTGAACTACCGCAAGGCCATCCGCGAGACGGTGCTGCGCGGCGCGGCGAGTTCGCGGCTCGCCATCTACCACCACGTGATCCGTCGGCGGGTGACTCCCGCCTTCCCTCCGGCGCCCGAGGAGCCGTTCTGCGCCGCCCTCGACGCACGGTGGCGCGAGCAACTCGCCGAGCGCCGGCTCTTCGTGAACGACATCTTCCTGACGCTCGTGCTGCGGCCCACCCAGGGCGGCGCCGGTCTGGTCGAGCGGCTGATGAAGGGACCCCGCACCCGGCACGCCGATATCGCCCGCGACCTGCGCGACCTGCATGCGACCCGGGAGGCCTTCGCTGCGGCGCTGTCGCCCTACGGCGCACGCACGCTGGGGCTCTACAGCGGCCCCGGCGGAGCGCGGCGCTCCGAGCCCGCCGAATTCCTCAGCCTGATCCTCAACGGCGACTTGCGGCCGGTTCTGGAGCCTGCCGGCGATCTGGGCCAGGCCATCGCCACGCGGCGCCTCAGCTTCGGCCTCGACGCGATGGAGTTCGGCCCAGCCGCCGGCCCCGCCGCCTTCGGGGCGATGGTGTCCCTCAAGGACTATCCCGCGCGCACGGCGCCGGGCCTGCTCGACGGCGTGCTGCGCCTGCCGATGGAAATGGTGCTGACCGAAAGCTTCGCCTTCGTGGATCGGCAGGTCGCCCTGGACAGGATGGGTCTGGCGCTGCGCCGCCTGAAGGCCGCCGAGGACGACGCCTTCAGCCTCCGCGCCGAACTCGCCCAGGCGCGCGACGACGTCGGCGCCGGTCGCGCAGCCTACGGCGAACATCACCTGACGATCCTGGCCAAGGCGGACACCCTGGACGAGCTCGACGCCCAGGTCGCCGAGATCCAGTCGTCGCTCGCCGAGACCGGCGCGGTGGCGGTCCGCGAGGACGTGAACCTGGAGCCGGCCTTCTGGGCCCAGTTCCCCGCCAACTTCGGGTTCATCGGCCGCAAGGCGCTGATCTCGGCCGGAAACTTCGCGGGGCTCGCCAGCTTCCACAATCATCCGACCGGCCAGGCGGAGGGCAATCACTGGGGGCCCGCCATCGCCGTCCTAGAGACCACGGCGTTCGGGCCCTACCACTTCAACTTCCACAACGCCGACCTGGGCAACTTCACGCTCATCGGCCCGTCCGGCTCCGGCAAGACCGTCCTGCTGACCTTCCTGCTCGCCCAGGCGGAGCGTCTGAAGCCGCGGATCGCCTACTTCGACAAGGACCGCGGCGCCGAGCCCTTCATCCGCGCAATCGGCGGCCGCTACGACGTCATCTCGCCGGGCGAGCCGACCGGCTTCAATCCGCTGGCCCTCGCCGACACGCCGGCCAACAGGGCCTTCCTTGCCGAATGGGTCGCGCAGCTCCTGACCAGCGGCGGAGAAACGCTCGACAGTGAGGATCGGCTGATGATCGCCGACGCCGTCGACGCCAACTTCGCCCAGCCGCCCGGCCACCGCCGCATCCGCTACCTGCGCGAACTCTTCCGTGGCGCGCGGCGCCCGCACGCCGGCGACCTCGCCGCGCGTCTCGCCCCCTGGTGTGACGACGGCGAACACGCCTGGCTGTTCGACAACGCCGCCGACCAGCTCGATGTCGAGACCCGGATCCTGGGCTTCGACATGACGCGCCTGCTGGACGCGCCAGTCATCCGCATCCCGGCGATGATGTACCTGTTCCACCGCCTGGAGCAGCGCCTGGACGGCAATCCGGCAATGTTCATCGTCGATGAGGGCTGGAAGGTCCTGGACGACCCGGTGTTCGTCCGCCGCATCAAGGATTGGGAGAAGACCATCCGGAAGCGGAACGGGCTCGTGGGGTTCTGCACCCAGAGCGCTTCCGACGCGCTCGACAGCCGCATCGCCTCGGCGATCATCGAGCAGGCGGCGACGCAGATCTTCTTCCCGAACGCTCGGGCCAAGGCCTCGGATTATGTGGACGGCTTCGGCCTGACCGAGCACGAGTTCGAACTGGTCCGCACCTTGCCGGACACGTCGCGATGCTTCCTCATCAAGCGGGGCGACCACAGCGTCGTCGCGCGTCTCGACCTGGCGGGCCTCTCCGGCGAGCTGGCGGTGCTGGCCGGCACCGAACGGGCGGTTCGCCGGCTCGACGCCCTGCGCGAGGAGGTCGGGGACGAACCCGCGGCATGGCTGCCCGCCTTCATGGCCGGCAAGGAGGTCCGCGAAGGACGGAGCGCGGCATGAGCGGCGCCTGTCCTGCCGTGGTGGACGCCGGCGTCGTGCGCGGCGTGCTGGCCACCATCGACTGCCAGACCAAGGTCTATGCTCAGGGCGGCTACCTGGCCCTCGCAAGCTCGCCCGTCTTCCAGGCGGCGATCACGGCGCTGCTCACCATCTACGTGGCCCTGATCGGCTACCGGATGCTGTTCGCGCGCGGCGCCGCGCGGATCTCAGACGCTCCGGTCATCGCCCTGAAGATCGGCGCGATCCTGGCCCTGACCACCAGTTGGGCGACCTTCCAGACGCTGGTGTTCGACGTCGCCGACCGCGCGCCGGTCGAGATCGCCGCGCTCGTCGCCCAGCCTTTTCAGGACAACGGCGGCTCGAGCTTCGCCGCCTCCCCCATCGATGGGCTTCAGACGGCCTACGGCGAGTTCAGCAAGACCGCCGCCGCCTATGGCAGGATCGCCGGCCCCGAAGCCAAGGGCTATTCCAGCCCGCAGGCCGCAGCGGCCGAGAGTTCGGCGGCGGCCTCGGGCGTGATCTTCCTGGCCAGCGCGGGCGTCATCTCCGCCGCGACGATCGCCATCGGCGTGCTGACCGCCATAGGGCCGCTGTTCATCGCCCTGGCGCTCATTCCGGTCACGCGCGGCCTGTTCGTCGGCTGGGTGCGGGCGCTGGTCGCCGCGGCTCTCGTGCCGCTGGTCGCCTGGACGCTCATCATCCTCATGCTGGCCGTGCTGGAGCCCTGGATCGCCCTGCTCGCCCAGCAGCGCATCGGGCAGAAGCTTGATCCGCAAACCGCGATGAGCGCGGCGGCCCTCGTCTTCGTATTCGCCGCCGGCCAGGCCGCGCTGGTCATCGGGGCGTGCGTCATGGCCTTCGGCTTCCGGCTGCCCAGCCCGGGCCGCGCATCCGCCATCCCGGGCGGAACCCAGGCTGGACCGTCCGCCGCCGAGGCTCCCGCGATCCCGCCGCCGTCGCGCGCCGAACAGCTCGCGCTCAACCTCCAGCGCGACCATGCCCAGGCAGCCACCCGCAGCCGAGCCGGAGAGGCGGCCGCGGCCGCCGCCGCCGGGGCGCAGCGGGCTGTCTCCGTCACTATGGCCGAAGCCCCTCGCCTGGGCGACGGCTACCGCCGTCCAACCGTCACCGCCCGCCGCGCGGGAGCTGCAAGATGACCCGACTTCCCGTCCTGGCCGCCGCCGTCGTGCTGCTGGCCGCTCAGTCCGCTGGCGCGGTCGTGCCGCGACCGGGCCCCGGCGACCCGCGCATCCACGTTGTGCCTTACGCGCCTGAGGATGTCGTGGAGCTGCGCGTCGCCCTCGGCTATCAGCTCGCCGTCGAGTTCGATCCCGCAGAGCGTATCGAGAACGTCGCCATCGGGGACTCCCTGGGCTGGCAGGTGACGCCGAACAAGCGGGCCAACCTGCTGTTCCTCAAGCCGATGGGCGCGCGGCCCGCGACGAACATGACGGTCGTCACGAACCTCCGCCGCTACAACTTCGAACTGTCCGTCCGCGGACGCTCGGCCGCCAAGGGCGCGCCGTTCACGGTGCGCTTCCTCTACGCGCCGCCCGCCGTCGCGCTGGTGGCGGAGCCGCCGCCGCCCGCGCCGCCCGAGGAGCGCAACGTCGCCTATTCCTACCAGGGATCGACCAAGAACCTGCCGATCAAGGTCTTCGACGACGGGCTCGACACCTACTTCGCCTTTCGCGCCGATGAGGACCTCCCTGCCGTCTTCGCCATCGAGGCCGATGGCGGCGAGGCGGTGGTCAACACCCGGCAGCGCGACGGCTACGTCGTCGTCGACCGGGTCGTCCGCGGCTTCGTCCTGCGGCGCGGCGACGAGGTGACCCGCATCTACAACGACGGCTTCCGGGTGCAGGAAGCCAGCGCGCTGCAAGAGCGCAAGAAGGACCCGTGGTGGCGGCGATGAAGCGCAAGAACCAGACCCAGGCTCCAGCCGAACTCAGCCCCGTCTTCGCCCGAGCCGGCGCCCTGCCCCGCGTACAGGCCCCCGACTCCCCGTGGACTGTATGGGTGGGCGTCGGCGGCGCGGCCTTGCTGGGCGTCCTGGTCTTCAACGGCCTCAGCAGCGGCCGCGAGGCTCACGCACAGACGCCGGCTCCGCCAGCCCCGAAGGCCGCGCCAGCGCCAGCCTCACCGCCGCCGCCACCTCCCGCCGCGCCCTCGCCGCAGTCGGCCGCCCCGCTCTACGCGCCGGCCCCGGCCATGCCGCAGCCGAATCCAGAGGAAGCCCACTGGCGCTCGCCCACGGTGGTGGTGGATTTTGGCGGCCAAGCGGCGGCCCAGACCGTGCAACTCGCCCAGGCCGACACGGCGGCCGCGCCCGGCGCTGGCGCCGCGGCCCAGCCGCCCATGTCCGCCGACGAGCGCTTCGCCGCCCGCCTGACCGGCAGCCTTGGTGATGTCGCCCGCGCGGGTCAGATGCGCGACCTCGGCCGAATGATCCCCGAAGGGACGGTGATCGCCGCCGTGCTGGAAACCGCCATCAACTCCGATGTGCCGGGCTCGGTGCGGGGCGTCGTCAGCCGCGACGTGCGCAGCTTCGACGGCAGCCGTGTGCTGATCCCCCGCGGCTCCAAGCTGATCGGCGAGTACAAGAGCGCCGTCGCGGCCGGCCAGTCTCGCGCCTTCGTCGTCTGGTCGCGGGTGATCAGCCCCGCCGGCGTCAGCATCGACATCGGCTCGCCGGCCACCGATCGGCTGGGCCGCGGCGGCCTCACCGGCGACGTCGACCGGCATTTCTTCCAGCGCTTCGGCGCCGGCATCCTGCTCACCGTCCTTCAGGCGGGCACGACGGCGCTGGCCTCGAACGGCGACAGCAGCAACACCCTGATCATCGGCGCGCCGACCTCGGCGGTGTCGGTCGGCCAGACGGCGCTGCAGCAGCAGGTGAATATCCCCGACACCATCAAGGTCGCCCAGGGCGTGCCGGTGCAGGTCCTGGTGGCCCGCGACCTCGACTTCTCGGGCGTCGTGCGATGACGGCGAACGTCTATCTCTCTGCGTACCTGGCGCCCCTGTCGCCCTGGCTGTCCAGGCCCGACGTGACCGACGTTCTGATCAACCGGCCAGGCGAAATCTGGGTCGAAACAGCGGGCGGAGGCATATGCCGCGAACCCGCGGACCAACTCGACGAGCAGGCCCTGCAGCGTCTCGCCCGGCAGATCGCGGCCGCTAGCCATCAGGGCGTAAACCGCGAGCAGCCTCTCCTCTCGGCCACCTTGCCTGACGGCGCCCGAGTCCAGGTGGTGGCCCCGCCCGCCACGCGCGGCGGGGTGGCCATGGCCGTGCGCAAGCACCTCATCTCGGACATGAGCGTCGCGGACCTGGCGCGGGACGGCCTTTTCGAGGCCGCAGCGCGGATCGATCGCAGCCGTGAGGCGGAGGCCGACGCCGAGCTGAAGACGATGCTGGACGCTGGCGAGACCGGCGCCTTCCTTGCGGCCGCCGTCGCGCGGCGCAAGACCATCGTGATCTCGGGCGGCACGGGCAGCGGCAAGACCACCCTGCTGAACGCCCTGGTGAAGGAGATCGACCGCGGCGAGCGGCTGGTGGTCATCGAGGATGCGCCCGAGATCCGTCTGGACCATCCGAACAGCGTGGGCCTCGTCGCCGTGCGCGGCGAACTCGGCGAGGCCCGGGTGGACGCCGACGCCTTGCTGGCCGCCTCCCTCCGCCTCCGGCCCGACCGCATCATGCTGGGCGAGCTCCGCGGCAAGGAGGCGTTTGCGTTCCTCCGGGCGGTGAACAGCGGCCATCCCGGCTCAATCACGACCGTCCATGCCGACAGTCCCGCGGGCGCCTTGGACCAGATCGCGCTGCTGGCGCTGACTTCAGGCGTCGACCTGGGCTGGGACAAGGTCCAGACCTACGTCCGGCGGGTGATCGACGTGGTCGTGCAGATCGAGCGGACCGACGGCCTGCGCCGCGTGACGGACGTCTTGTTCCAGCCGCGCTAGCGGGTGGGACGGGCCGACCGCCCGCCCCGCGGCAGCGGAACGCTCGCGGCTGAGATCGCGGCTTGCGCCGCCGGATCGAGGGACGGCTCGGCGCCTAAAGCCGCGTAGTAGCCTCTGAGATCGCCGGCGAAGGGCCAGTCCGAGGCGGCAAGGAAGCGCGACGCGCCGATCCTCTTCAAGAGGAGCGAGAACGCCGCGCGGTCCGCTGCGCTCGTCTCCGGACGGTAGACCTGCGCCAGGTCGAACCACAGGTTGCGGGCGAGGCGGGGGTTGCGTTCGACCGCATCGGCGAAGGCTCCAAGCGCGCCCAGCGTCTGGGGGTCGATGCCGCCCCACCCGGCGGAATGGGCGATGACCACGGGAACGCCCCGCGCCTCCGGCAACACCTCGCGGATGAAGGTCTCGGCGTCGGCGCGGCCGTAATCCGCTGCGCCGGTGCGCATGTGGATCATGATCGCGAAACGCGCCTTCGATGCCGCGCGGAACACCGCCTTCAGGCGGGCGATGTCCGCTGGCGAGCGAAGGTCGACGCCGGAGTTCGTGAGATGCAGCTTGATCCCCGCGGCGGCTGGATCGCGCCGCCAGGCCGCGATCTCGCTGAGCGCGGTGTCGGTCAGCGGATTGACGCCGATGAAGGCGGTCAGCCGATCGGGGTGCGCCCGCGCCTCGCCCACGGTGAAGGCGTTGGCGGCGTGCACGCGCTGGGGCGCATCGGCGGGAACCGGTCCCATCAAGGCGCTCTCGGCAAGATAGCCCGTCGAAAGCAGCCAGCCCCGCCGGATGCCCGCCGCGTCGAGGGCGGCCAGTGCGTCCGCGGTGGCGAGAGGCTGCACGAAGCGGGCGTCGCACGGCTGCTTGCGGTAAGGACTTGCGCAATAGGCCGGCAGCATCTCGAGGATGGCCGGGGAATGGACGTGCATGTGGTGGTCGGTCGTCACCGGCCCCGGGCCGGCGTGCGCCAGGGTGGACATGGCCGCGGTCCAGACGACGACGGCGCTCAGCAAGCGGCGCATGGGCGTTTCCACGTTCGAGCAGGATCGAAAAGGCGGAGCGCGACGGGCCGTGGGGGCGGCCCGCCGCGCTCCACGAACTACTCGACGGTCTCGCCGAGCAGGTTCTTCCGCCAGAACTGCAGGACCGTCCAGAAGTGGTAGTCCTCGTTCTCCTTCTTCTGGAAGATATGCCCCTCGTTGGTCGCGAGCATGTGGCCGACCGTGCCGCCGTGGCTGCGGATCGCCTTGATGACCTGGTCGGCCTCGGACGGCGGGACGCGCGGATCGTTGCCCCCCGTCGCCACGAGCATCGGGATCTTGACCCGGTCGATCGACGTCAGCGGAGAGATCTCCTGCAGCTTGGCGCGCTGCTTCGGATCGCGCTCGTCCCCGTACTCCACACGCCGCAGGTCGCGACGGTAGGCCTGGGTGTTTTCCAGGAAGGTGACGAAGTTGGAGATCGCGACGGTGCAGCTCGCGCCCTTGAGCCGATCGCCGTAGCGGATGGCCACGGCGTAGCACATGTAGCCGCCGTACGAGAGCCCCGAGACGCCGAAGCGCGAGGCGTCCAGCGCGGGGTCCTGCGCCAGGGCGTCGTAGAACGGCCCGATGTCCTTGACCGAGTCCTCGCGCTTGAACGGTCCGTTGTCGAGGTTGACGAACCGCTTGCCGAAGCCGGAGGAGCCGCGGACGTTCGGCATGAAGACCGCAACGCCCAATTCGTTGATCAGATAGTTCCAAGAGCCGATGAAGTCGGGCCGGACCTGGCCCTCCGGCCCGCCGTGGATGTCCATCACCAGCGGCCGCTTACCCGGGAACTTCGCCGGATCGGGCCGGTAGAGGAATCCCGACACGGTCTCGCCGTCGAAGCTCTTCACCTCGATCAGCTTGGGCTCGACGTTCTTCTCGGGATCGAGGCCGCCGCTCTCGCTGCGGGTCCAACGGGTGACCGTGAGAGTCTTCGGGTCGATCGAGAATGCGTCTCCAGGCACGCGAGCCGACGAAAGGCTGAGGCCGATGTCGCCCCAGGGGGCGATCTGGATGGTGTCGCCGATGCTCCATTGCAGAACCCCGGCCGGCAACCCATCGACGTTGCGTGTCGCCCCCGTCGCCGTGTTCATGACGCGCAGCCGCGTCACACCGGCCTCGTTGATCGCATAGGCGATGAAGCTGCCGTCAGGCGAGATTGCGAAGTCGCTGACGTCCCACTTGGGCTCCTTGCTCACCGGGGTAAACCTGCCCGTCTTCCGGTCAAGCTTGCCGAGGCGGAGGAAGTCGGAGTCCTTGTCCGAGGTTGTCCAGACCGTCCCGTCCGGCGCATAGCGAGCGCCCGGATACGCAACCTGCGCCTTGGCGTCGGTGATCCGGGTCAGCTTGCCGCTCGCGACGTCCAGTTCGTAGAGGATCGTCTGGTTGATCGACGTGCGGTTCGACACCAGGGCGGTGCGGCCGTCTTCCGAGAAATCCGAGATGCTCCAGCCCCCGCCCGTCACCTGGGCGACCAGGCGCTCGCTTCCGGGTTTCGTGGGATCGGCGACATAGAGGTCCATGTCCGCGCCGTTGCGGCGGCTCGAGGCGTAGCCGATCAGCTTGCCGTCCGGGCTCCAGGCGCCGAACCAGTTGCGGCTCTTGCCATCGGTAAGCAGGTGCAGCCGGCCGTCCTTCAGGGTGTAGAGCTGGTAGAACTCGCCGCCGCCGACGTCCTTCTGCACGACCGTCGTCGCGCCGTCGGGCGACAGCGCCGCGAACATGATCGGCTCATCCTCGAAGCTCACCTGCCGCCGGTCGCCATAGGGCGCCTGGACGATATGCAGCTGCTCCGTCGCGCCGAAGCGCGTTTTGATCAGCATCGATCGATCGGCGGCGTTCCAGCCGAGGAACGCCGCTCGGCGCGCCTGCAGATAGGGTCGCGTCGCGTCGGCCAGAGACTCGGGAACGGACGGCAGGCCGTCGGCGACGACGGCCGCCGGCGGCTTGACCGCGGCCACGGCTGGGGCCGCTGCGCCGAGCATCAGCGCCAACGCCAGGGAAAGGCGGATGTGCATGGGGATTGCCTTGAGGGGGTAAGCCGCGGGCCGCTCGCAGCGAGCGGCCCGCAGGAAGCCTAGAACGCGACGCGGGCGCCGACCGTGAAGTAGCGGCCGATCACGTCGTAGTACGGCGAGTAGAGCGACCCGGGCGGCGGGTCCTTGTCGAACAAGTTGGTGACGGCGCCATACAGCTCCACGTCGTGGCCGCTGATGTTCTGGAGCCGGGCGTTCACCCCCACGTCGAAGTAGGTATAGGCGTCGATCTCGTTGTTCACGATGTTGATCGTCTTGTTGTACTCGCCCTTCGAGATGTAGCGCGCGCGGACGTAGCCGCCGTACATCTCACCCTTCCAGTCGACGCTGCCCATCACGCGCAGCTTGGGCACGCCCAGGCCGAAGGAGTAGCCCTGCGACCGGACGTATTCGATGACGCTGATGCCGTCGTCGGTGGTGAGGCTGTTGACCCACGTCCCGACGAGCCGGAGCTGCAACTGGCCCGACCCGCCTTCGAACAGCGCGTCCACCGGCGTCCGGTAGGACACCTCGGCGTCGATGCCGTCGGTCTTGTACTTGGACAGGTTCACATAGGTCGAACGCGTGCGGATCAGGTTGCCCGCGGCGTCGCGATCCACCTTGTCGCAAAGGGCGGTGTTGCCGTTGAAGCAGCGGGTGACCAGGTCCTGCGGCGCGATCGTCGTGATGACGTCGTCGATCTTGATGTCGAAGTAGTCGACCGAGATGTTCAGCCCCGAGACCTGCGGCGGTTGCCAGGTGACGCCGAGGGTCAGCGTGTCGGCGGTCTCCGGCGTCAGGCCGGGATTGCCGCCGCCGTTGTTCAGCACATAGACCGTCTGGCCCTTCACCGGGTCGTTGATGTTGTTGTAGCCGGTCGTGGTGGTGGTGAAGAGCTCGGTGAGGTTGGCCGAGCGGATGTCGCGCGAAAGCGTGATCCGGCCGCGGAAGCCCTCGAAGAACTCGTTGGTGGCGCCGACCTTCCACGACCAGATCGAGCCGGTCGTATCGTAGTCCGAGATCCGCGCCGCGGCGTTGAGGTCCAGCTTCCGCAGGAGCGGCACGTCGGCCACAACGGGGATGAGGATTTCGCCGAAGGCTTCCTTCACCGTGAACTCGCCGGCCATCGCCGAGAAGCTGAAGGTAGTGAAGGCCTTGGCGGTGTCGAGCGCGCCGACCGTCTGCTTGACCTGCTCCTTACGCGCCTCGACGCCCACGGCGATCGAGACATCGCCCGCTGGTAGCGCGAAGGGCTCGCCGCGGAGGCTCACGCCGCCGACGTCCAGCTTCGTCGTGGCGCGCTGCTGCGGGGTGCCGGTGACGTAGTCGATGGCCGCCTGAGAGGGCGCGCCGAGACCGAACAGGTTGATCGGAACGCAGTTGGTCTGGGGATTGGTCAGAGCGATCCGGCAGATCGGCTGCCCCGTCGTCGGGCTGATCACCGAATCCACCGCGTTGGCGAATTCCTGGCGAAGCTGGAAGCCGGGCGTGTCGATGTTGTTCTCGAACTCGCCGTGGCTGTAGTAGGCGCTCCAGCGCCAGGCTTCGTCGGCGAACGAGCCGTCGAGGGCCAGCGAGACCTGGGTGTTGACCCGCTCGAAGTCGATCTGACCGTAGGATAGGTCGGAGTTGAACCGGCCCATGGTGAAGCTGGTCTGGCCGGCGGCGGCCAAGGCGTTGCGCACTTCCGAGGACAGGAAGGCGTTGTCGCTCTTGATCGTCAGGTTGCCGCGGTTGTGGTCGCCGAACCAGATGTAGTTGTTCCACATCCGCGACCGCAGCACATCGGCCGTGAACTTCAGGTTGTCGCTGATGTCGTAGGTGGCGGCGGCCATCAGCGCGTAGCGACGCTGCGGCGTCACGAGCGGGCTGAGATCGTCGTTCGAAGGTCCTTCCCCGCCGATCATCGATGTGCCGACGACGGTTCCGTAGTTGAAGTTGCGCAGAGAGCCGTCCGGATTGAAGGCCTTGCCAGCGAGCACCCCGGACATGATCAGGCCGCCGTAGGCCGCGTTCGAGAAGCCCACGTCGCCGACGTTGATGAAGGCGCCGGCCCCGTTGGAGACTTGGGACCAGCGGCCGACGTTCTTCCGCGAGTTCTTCGGGATGACGCCGTCGTTGTCGAGATATTCGCCGCCGACCACCACGTGGCCGCGACCTCCGGCGAAGGACAGCCCGTAGGCGCCCTCGAGGCGCACCTCGGCCGCGTCGTCACGCGAGGAGATGCCGTACTGGGCGCCGAGCTTGCCGCCGTCCAACTCGCGATTGATGCTGATGTTCACGACGCCGGCCACGGCGCCCGAGCCCCAGGCGGCCGAGGCGCCGCCGGTGACGACGTCGACGCCCTTGATGAGCACGGTCGGGATGGTGTTGAGGTCGTTCTCGCTGCTGAAGCGGCGACCGTCGAGCAGCACCAGCGTGCGGCTGATGCCGAGCCCGCGGAGGTCCAGCGGCGCATTGCCTGCGCCGGTGTTGGTGCCCGTCGTCTGCGGCGAGGTGGTGGCCCGGAACTGCGGCAGATCGTTCAGGGCGGCGGCCACGTTCGGACGCGCGCCGACCAGCAGCTCTTCCGGAGTGACGTGCACGGTGGGCGTCGGAGCCTCGAAGCCGGCCACGTCGATGCGCGACGCGGTGACCACGACGGCCTCGACCTCGCTGGGTTCGGCCTTCGTCTGGGCGAGCGCGCCCGAGGCATAGACAGCAGCGAGCAGCGCCGGCGTGAGGCTGCAGCCCATCAGCAGGCGCGAACGCCCGCGGCGAGAGTTAGACATGTGATATCCCCTTTTTCGTTACGCGAGCGACAGCTGTGTTCGGCTTGGCGCCACGGACGCGATCTGCTGCCGCGCTTCGTCGATGAGGCTCATGCGCGACGGCTTCGCCGCGCCGGGCTGCGCTCCGGCCGTCCTTGCCCCCGCTGTCCTCGTGCCTGAGAGATTCAGGCGCCGCAGCGCCCTTGCTCCTTCGGCGAGGTTGGCGCGCCAACCTGCTTTCCAGCGTCAGTCCGTGCTCTGCGGTCCGTTTGCCTGAGCGTTTCCGGGGCGGTTGCGCCTTCGGCGTCGGGTCGAACCCAAATCTCTCCCGCAAGAGCAGGGGCGAGTAAGTTTGGCCCCAGCGGTCCTGTCAAAGCCCAACCAGGCGACCATCTCATTCCGGCACGAAGCGGAATCCAGGCACAATCTTGCGATCGCCACGCGGAGACCTCGCCTCAGGATTGAACCGCGGAGACTCCCGGCGGCGGTCTGACAGGTCGGTGACAGACTCCGCGCGGCGGCAGCTGCCGCCGCATTCTGCGTCACGGCTCCTGATTGCCTGCAAGCTGTGCTCAAGGCGCCACAGTTTTAGGCGCCCTGGAACGTCAAGCGGACGACGAGCCCCCGGCGTCGGCGGTTCGCGATCTCCATCTCGGCTCCGAAGGCTTCGGCGAGCGTCCGCACGATCGCAAGGCCCAGGCCGGCGCCGACCGTGCCGGCCGAACCTGCCCCGCGGTAGAACCGCTCGAACAGGCGCTCGAGCTCGGCAGGCCGCATCCCCGGCCCGCGGTCCCAGATCACCGCGCACGGTCGTCCATCGGCCGCCCTGCACAAGCGGACGAACACCAGGCCGCCGCCATAGACCGCGCCGTTCGACAGCAGATTGCGGAGCATCTCCTCGACCAGCACCGGATCTCCGCGGACGTGAAGTCCGTCGCGCAGATCGCGCACCCGCACCTCGGCGCGTGGGTTGGCCCGCATCACCTCCACCGCGGCCTGGCGAGCCGCGGCGTCCAGCCTGGCGACGCCCGCATCGGCCGCCGCCTCCGCCCTCGCGAGCGCCAGCAACTGCCGGAGCACCACGTTGAGGCGGCCGGACGCATCCCGGGAGTCCTGCACCAGCGCCCGCGCCTCCACGCCCCCCAGCTTGCCCTTGGCCAGCAGGGCGAGGTTCGCGGTGATGACGGACAAGGGCGTGCGCAGCTGGTGCGACGCATCCGCCGCGAACCGCTCCAGGCCGGTCGCCGAGCGTTCCAGGTTGGCCAGCAGGCTGTTGTAGGCCCTGACCACCGGAGCCACCTCGCTCGGGACTCCGTCCAGGGAGGCCGGCGCATAGCTGGCCCGCAGGTCCTGCGAGCGGCGCGTCAGTTCGGCGGCGAGCCGGCGCAGCGGACGCAGGCTCCAGACCGTCGCTGGCCAGATCAGCAGCGCCGCGCCACCGACCAGGCAGACCGGCAGGGCGATCAGACCCAGCAGCAGCTCGCGGACGCTGGCGCGCCGGGAGTCCAGGCTCTGAGCCACGGCCACCGAAACGGGCGCATCAAGGCCCGGCGCCTCGACCCAGGTTTCGGCCACGCGAACCGGCATGCCGAGCATCTCGCCGTCCCCAAAGACGACGGCGTCAACCCGCGCATGAGGGAGCCGCGGCAGCTCGCCATAGCCGGTGACCACGCGGCCGCGATGGCGCACGCCGTAGAAGACGGCGTCTCGTTCCGGCCCGTCCAGAAGGCCCAACGACCAAGGGGACAGCTGGACGCTCGGGCGTCCGTCCCTGACGCTCACCTGCTCCGCGATGGCCATCACGGACGCGGCCAGCAGCCGGTCGGAGTTGCGTTCCACGACCCGTTGCGCGAGCACCGCGCCGCCCGCCGCCAGCGCGACCGCCAGCAGCGCCAGCGGAAGCACCTGGGCCAGCAGCAGCCGGAGCGCCAGACTGGACGGCGGCCTCAAGGATCCAGCCTGTAGCCCACGCCGCGCAGGGTGCGCAGGCGCGGTCCGTCGGGCGCCAGCTTGCGCCGCAAGCGACCGACGTGGACATCCAGGACGTTCGGCGAAATGGCCGTCTCGTCGGGGAACATCTCGGCCACGAGCTGTTCGCGCGTGACGACCCTGCTCGGCCGCGTCGCCAGCACCTTGAGGGCCGCCCACTCCCGCGGGCGCAGGTCCAGCGGCCGCCCCGCGACCGCCGCGCTGCCCGCCTGCAGGTCGCACGTCAGAGGCCCCACCGTGAGGACATTGGCGGCGGCGCCCCCCTTCCGCCGGACGACGGCCCGCACCCGGGCCACCAGTTCCTCCGGCTCGAACGGCTTCAGCACGTAGTCGTCCGCCCCCATGTCCAGGCCGGCGATGCGGTCGGGCACCGCGTCCCGCGCCGTCAAGACGACGATCGGCAGGTCCGACCCGCTGCGCCGGATGCGTGCGAGGATCTCGAAGCCGTCGATATCCGGCAGACCGATGTCCAGTATCAGCGCGTCGAACGTGGACGCGGCCGCCTCGGCCAGGGCTTCCGCGCCCGTGGCGGCCCAATGCGGCTCGTGGCCAGCCCCCGACAGGGACGCAGCGAGGGACCGCCAGAGCGGCGCGTCGTCCTCGACAACTAGGATCTTCATGGCGATGCTTGGGCCGAGGCGGAAACGGGGGAGCGACCTTGGCCATCGGAGCGCAGCCCGCCGTGGGGGTCAAGCCGACCCGCCGCGGGCTCCTGATGACGCTTCCCGCGCTGGGGCTGGGCGGCTGCGGCATGGCCGACGAGGGCTGGACAGCCCGCGCCGCACGGCGCGAGGGCGAAGTGGTAATCTACGCCAACAACGACGTGGCCGGCGCGGTGGCCGAAGGATTCGAGCGCCGACACCCCGGTGTGAAGGTCCGCTTCCGCGAGCTGAACTCGGTCGGAGTCCGCGACGCCGTCATCGCCGAAGACCGCTCGGGGAAGCCCATCGCCGACATCGCCTGGAGCACGGCGATGGACCTGCAGGTGAAGCTCGTGAACGACGGCTACGCCCAGCCAGTGCATCTGGCTGAAGCCGCTGCTTTCCCGCGGTGGGCGGTCTGGCGGAATCGGGGCTTTGCAGTGACCGCCGAGCCGGTCGGTTTCGCCTACAACGGGCGTCTTCTGGGCGAGGTCCCCAGGAGCCACGCCGCCCTGCTTCTGAGCTTGCAGCGGGACCCGTCGGCCTGGCGCGGCAAGCTCGCCCTCTATGATCCGGAGAAGAGCGCCGTCGGGTTCATGTACATGTCCGCCGACACGCAGATCTATCCTCAGGGCTGGGAGCTGCTCGAAGCGATCGCCCGGTCGCGGCCGGGGCTCTATGTGCCGGGCGGCGCCATCATGCGGCGCCTATCGAGCGGCGAGCACCTGCTGGCCTACAACATGACGCTCACCTACGCCGACTGGTGGGCCCGCAACCGCGACGCCAGCATCCGCTTCCTGGCGCCGTCCGACTATCATCTCGTCATCTCAAGCGTGGCCTTCATCCCCCGCGCCGCGCCCCATCCTCACGCAGCCCGGCTGTTCCTCGCCTACCTGCTTTCCGCGGAAGGGCAGGAAAAGTTGCGGCTGGGCCGGTTGCGCCCGTTGCGTGGATACACGGGGGCCGAATCGCCCGGGGCGCGGCACATCCGGGTCGGTCCGGGCCTCCTTGCCAACCTCGACGAGATGCGGCGAACGAGCATGCTCGAGCGTTGGCGCGACGCCCTCCAGTCCCAGCCGGGTAGCGGAAGCGCCGTGGGATCTGACTAGAATTGGCCGACATCGCCTTGGAGCACGCATGACCAAACTGATCCTGAGCGTCACCGGCAGCGACCGGCCGGGGCTGACCGAGGCGCTGGCGGCGGCCGTGCTGGCGGCAGGCGGCAACTGGCTGGAGAGCCATCTGAGCCGGTTAGGCGGCCTCTACGTCGGCTCGGTGCTTGTGGAGGTCGCGGGCGGCGGGGCCGAGGCGCTGCGCCAGGCGGTGGGCGAGGTGGACGGTCGAGGTCTCGAAGTGCGCGTCGCCGCGGCCCTTGAGGCGCCGACGCCGGAACACGGCGATGTCCTGGCGCTCGACGTCGTTGGGCAGGACCGGCCAGGGATCGTCCATCAGGTGACCCGGGCGCTGACCGCCATCGGCGTCAACATCGAGTCCTTCGACACACGGCTGAGCGTCGAGGCTCATTCGGGAGCGCCGCTGTTCCACCTGGACGCCCGAGTGCGGCTGCCGGCCGGGGTGGACGCGGGCCGTGTCCAGGGGGCCCTGGAGGCGATCTCGGCCGAGATCATGGTCGACATCGCGGTTTCTCCGGCCTAGGCACCTCATCGCCTTTCGGGGCGACGACCCGTTCAGAAGCGAGACGTTCATGATCACCACCGGCGACCACCTGCGCCAGGCGCGCGAGGCCATGGGCTGGTCGCCGGCCGACCTCGCCCGCGCGCTGCGGTTCCAGGAGAACCACGGCGCGAGCCGCATCCTGGAGATGGAGTCGGGGAAGCGCCAACTTACCGGTCCGGTGACGGTCGCGGTGGAGGCGCTGCTGCGTGGCTTCCTGCCCGACGGCTTCGAGCCTCCCCCACGCTAGGCGGGGCGGCGGGCGCTCCCGCGCCGCGCGATTGGCCGACGTTACGCCAAAGGCGCGTGCGCACGTCCGCTTGGGAGCCTATAAGCGTCCTGACCGTTGAAGCGTCACAGTAACGATCGCGAGGGCCTTTGCCCCATTCCTCCCTCCTGCGCCTGACCGAGCTCGAGCTCGACGCCCTGACCGAACTGATCAACGTCGGCGTCGGTCGCGCGGCCGCCAACCTCGCGACCATGTGCGGCGAGCCGGTGACGCTGTCGGTGCCGGCGGTCTCCACGGTGACGCCCGAGCAGGCGGCGGAGATGGTCGGCGGGGTGCGCGGCGGGAAGATGATCGCCATCGAGCAGGACTATGCCGGCGACGTCTACGGGCGGGCGATGCTGATCTTCCCGGAATCCAATAGCCTGCAGCTGGTCCAGGCGGTCTCAGGCGACACGACGCCGCCGGAAGAGCTCGCGACCATCGCGCCGGAAGCGCTGATGGAGACGGGCAACGTCGTCCTGCAGGCCTGCCTCGGCACCATCGCCAACATGCTGCACCGGAACCTGGACATCAGCACGCCCAAGCTGGTGGAAGGGCCGGCGCGCGAACTGTTCCCGCGGGTGTCCCGGGACGCCGTGCTCTTCGTCTACATCAACTTCTCGCTCCGGGGTCGCCGCATCCGCGGCTACATCGCCCTGCTCATGGAACTCGCTGCGCTCACGGCGCTCAAGCGCCTGGTGGCCGAGTTCGTGGCGCGCGAGACCGAGTAGTCAGCGCCGGATCATCGCCCGTACCCGACGGGCCAGCACGTTCGTCGCGAAGGGCTTGGCGATCAGCTCGATCCCCGGCTCCAGGAAGTCGGCGCGGCGACCGGCCTCGCCCGCATAGCCGCTGATGAGCAACACCGGCAGCTCCGGGCGCGCGGCGCGGATGCGCCCAGCGAGCGCGCGGCCATCCAAACCCGGAAGGCCGACATCGCTGATCACCAGGTCTAGCCGCTGCTCCGAGGCCACCACCTTCAGCGCAGCCTCCGCGCCGGACGCCTCGACGGGCGCGTAGCCCAGCTCTCGCAGCAGTTCGAGGAGCACCGGCCGCACCGCTGGATCGTCCTCCACCACCAGAACGGCCTCGCCCGAGCCCAGCGGCGTCTCAGCCTCCGGGGCTGCCTCGACCGGCTCCTCGTCGCCCAGATTGCGCGGCAGGCGAAGCCGCACCCTGGTCCCTCGCCCAAGGTCGCTCTCGATGCTGACGTCGCCGCCCGACTGGCGGGCGAAACCGAACACCATGGAGAGGCCGAGGCCGGTGCCCTGGCCCATCGGCTTGGTGGTGAAGAACGGGTCGAACACCCTCGCCAGCACCTCCGCAGACATGCCCGCGCCGGTGTCGCCCACGTTCAGCTGCACGTACTCGCCCGGCGGCAGCTCGCCCACAGCTTCGGCGAGCCGGACATTCTCCGTCGCGATGGTGAGCCGCCCGCCATCGGGCATGGCGTCGCGAGCGTTGATCGCCAGGTTGAGGAGCGCGTTCTCCAGCTGGTTGGCGTCGATCGCCGTGCGCCACAGGTCCGGCGCGAGGCGGACGGCAAGTTCGACCCGTTCTCCCAGCGTGCGACGCAGCAGGTCCTCCATCGATGCGACCAGGACGTTGGCGTCGACGGACTTGGGATCCAGCGTCTGCTGGCGGGAGAACGCGAGCAGACGGTGCGTCAGGGCCGCCGCCCGCTCGGCGGAAGCGATCGCCCCGGTGATGAACTTCTCGGCGTCAGCGACCCTGCCACTGGCGAGCCGACGCTGCACCATATCGAGCCCGCCGAGGATGCCGGTGAGCATGTTGTTGAAGTCGTGGGCGATGCCGCCGGTGAGCTGGCCGACCGCCTCCATCTTCTGGCTCTGGCGGAGCTGCTGCTCGAGCTGCTTGCGCTCGGTCACGTCGCGGCCGACGGCGTAGAACGCCTCGCCCTGCGGAATGACCGTCCAGTTGACCCACCGCCACGCGCCATCCTTGCCGCGCATGCGCGCGTCGAAGTCCTCCAGCGAGACGGCCCCGCCCCCAGACCAGGCCTCGCTCGCGGCCGCCAGGTCGTCGGGCTCGACGAAGTCACGGAAGCTGCGTCCGACGACTTCGGCCTCGTCGTAGCCCAGCACACCGGTCCAAGCCGGGTTCACGGCCCGATAGACACCGTCCTGGCCCACGACGCCGAACAGGTCGCGGGATGTGTTCCAGAGCCGGTCGCGCTCCTGGGTCCGCGCCTCCACCCTTTGCTCGAGCGTCTGGGCGAGCTCTCGCAGCCGCGCCTCGGCCGTCTTGGCGGCGGTGATGTCGTAGACCGCGCCGATGATCGTGGGCTCCGCCGCGTCGCTGGCCGGCCGGCGCTCGCCCTGGACCGCAAGCCAGCGGAGCTGGCCGTCATCGGCCCTGCGTATGCGCACCTCCGTGCGGAAGGTCTCGCCGCCTGCCGCCGACCCGCCGATCAGAGGCGGATCGCCAGGCTCCATGAGGGCGTTGATCGTGCGCACGGGCAGGCTGGCGGCGACGCGCAGCCCCAGCAGCCGGCAGAACTCGTCCGAGACGTCGACGGTCCCGAAGCCTTCCACGAACTCGAAGGTCCCCACCCCGCCCGCGCTCTGAGCGATGCGCAGGCGCTCCTCCGCCCGCTTCTGCTCGGTGACGTCGGTGAGGATGCCGGTGAAGGTCCGCGGGCGCCGGTCCGCGCGGTGTTTGGCCCGACCCCGGGCGCTGACCCACCGAACCCCCTCGTCGGAGACGATGCGAAAGTCCCGCGCGAAAACCTCTGCGCCTTGCGCGACGCCCGCCACGGCGATCCTCAAACGCAGCCGATCGTCGGGATGAACGCGGCCATAGACCTCGGCGGCGGGCACGCCGTGACGCGCCGTCTCCGGCGGGAGTTTCAGCAGGGCGGCGAAGCGAGCGTCGCCTTGCACCCGCTCGCCAACCAGGTCCCAGGCCCAGAGGCCGAGGGCGCCCGTCAGCGGCGGCGACAGCTCCACGTCCTTCTCGGCGCCGGAACCGCTCACCGCATCAGGCCCCGTCGGCGGCAGGCGCGCCGACCACCCGAGCGATGAACTCTCCGATCAAGGTCTTAAGCGCGTCCAGCGAAGGCAAGTCCATCAGGACGGCGATGTAACCCCGCACGTCACGCTCGCTGATCGCGAAATTGATGTAGAGGAACAGCACCACGCCGTCCGACGCAGGCGCCTCGTCGAGCTGGAACAGCCTGGCGCCCTCGCCCCGAAGAACGCCCGGCAAGGACATGTCGAGCGGCCGTTGCAGCATGTTCGCCATCGTGGCGAGGCAGTTGTTCAGGACGACGTTGCCGGTCTCGGCGAGCGCCTCGTCTTCGAACGCCCGCATCTCCGGATCGCTCAGCTCGTCCCCGGTGACCGCTCGCACCAGGGCCAGGCTGTTGGCTTCGGGGAAGATGAGCAGCGCGCGGCCTGAAAAGGCGCCGGTGAAGTCCTGCCGCACCGCCACCAGGTCGCCGATCTCGCGCTCGGCCATCAGCGTGACCGCCTCTCGACGGCTGACCACCTCCACCGACGGCACAGAGAGGAACACCTGGCGATCCACCATCTGCCGCAGGCTCGCGGCCGCGCGGCTGACACCGATGTTCACCAGCTCGGTGAGGGCGTCGATCTCGAGATCGTTCAGGTAGGCGGGCGCGGCGCTCATCCGCCCGCCTGGCGCAGCTTGAGCGCCGCCCCGGAAAGGAAGCCGCGCAGCCCGTCTTCCGTGATCGGCTTCGGCACGAAGGTGGCGCCGGCGGCGCGGGCGCGGCCGATCACCTCGTCCTGCACGTTGGCGGTCGCCAGGGCGATCGGCATGTCCGGATAGCTGGCCCGGAGTTCCTCGGCCAGTTCCAGGCCGTTCCGGCCGGGCATGTTGAAGTCGAGCACGACAACGTCGACGGCGTTCGCCGCGAACACAGCCAGCGCTTCGTCGGCATTGCCGGCCTCCAGCCTGGTCCACTCGGGCTGCAGCGCCGCCACGGCCTTGCCCACCACGATCCGGGCAAGCTTGCTGTCGTCGACAATGAGGACAGTCGTCAAATCGCTACTCCTTCGTCCCCTCGCGCCCCTCGGCGGAAGGCTTATCATTTGTATCGTCCACGCCGACGCTTGTCGCCTCGACGCTGGTCAAGGCCGGCAGCAGGCGATCGCGCAGGAACGCATCGTCCGGCGCGCCTCGGATCGCCGGCCGCCAGGCCAGCAACACCTGCGCGACCGCGGCGTGCAGAGCCGTGCAACGCGAGACGTCGACAGCCTGGACACCGCCCGACATGAGGCCGGCCAGGATCTCGGCTTGCTCAACGCGGCAGGCGCCTTCCAGGATCGCGACATCGCCGTCCCGCCGCACCGTCATCCGATCAGCTCCGGCACGTCCAGCACCATCAGAACGCGGCCGTCGCCCATCAGGCTGCTGCCGAGCAGCCCCGGCACCCGGGCCAGCACGCCGGTCAACGGTCGCAGCGGCGCCTCGATGCGCTCGCCGAAGCCGTCCACGCTCACCGCCGCGAGCTCCTCGCCGGACTCAACGATCATCACCTGCAGTTCGTCGGCATCCCTTCCACTCGTGGCGACCTCTGCGCGCTCCATCTTGAGCAGGTCCGCCAGAGCGATCAGCGGCGCCGGCCGCCCGCGCCACACCAGCGCGCGCCCGGCGCGCACCGGCGTCAGTTGCGCCTGTCCGACGCGCGTCGCGGCCAAGACGCTCTCCAACGGAACGCCGAACGTCTCGCCTCCGGCCTCCACCATCATCAATCGCGCCAGCCGCACGCGCACCGGAAGCCGAACGAGGAAGCGCGCTCCGCGTCCACGGGCGCTGTGGACTTCGACCCGGCCGCCCAAGGCCGCGACCCTGGCGCGGACCGCATCCAGCCCCACGCCGCGTCCCGAGAGGTCGGTCACGGCCGCCGCAGTCGAGAAGCCAGGCCGGAAGATGAGGTCCGCCGCCGCGGCGTCGGACATCGCGCCCAACTCCTCTGAGGAGGCGAGCCCCCTGGCGGCCGCGGTCTCGCGCAGCCGAGCCATGTCGAGGCCCCGCCCGTCGTCGGCCAACTCGATGACCACCTCGTCGCCCGAGACCATCGCCGCCAGGCGAATGACGGCCGGGACAGGCTTTCCCGCCGCGCGGCGCTCGCTCGGCGCCTCGACGCCATGATCGAGAGCGTTGCGCAGGAGGTGCAGCAGCGGCTCGTAAAGGCCGTCGGCGATGCTCTTGTCGACCTCGACGCCATCGCCGCCCAGCACCAGTTCCACCGACTTGCCAAGCCCGGCCGCGGTCTGCCGCACGATGGGCGGGAAGCGGCGGAAGAGCGGGGCCAGGGGCACGAGCCGCATCCGGCCGATGCTCTCGTGCAGGCGCGCCACGCGGCGGTCGAGGTCCGCCTGGGCCGCGGCCAGGCTGCGCGCCAGCGCGGGCGGCGCCCAATGCGCCGCCTCGCCCATCAGGTGGTTGAGCGCGTTCTTGGCGACGACTAGGTCGTCGGCCGCCGCCGCGAGGGCGTCGACGCGCGCCGCATCGACCCTCAACGCGCGCGCGGCCCCCTCGGTATTGGGCCGCGGCTCGGCGGGGGCCGCGGGGACCGTCGTTTCGACCAACTCGACCTGGTCGGCGACGAAGCGGAAGGCGGCCTGCACCGCCGGCAACGGCGCGCCGCTGAGGCCGGCCAGGACCAGGTTGCACGTGAAAGGATCGTAGGTCTCCGCCCCCCCGAACGGCGTGCGGGCTGCGAGCTCGAGGCGCATCAGGTCGGGAACCGCGCGCACGACCGCCACGGGATCGTCTCCCGCGAAGTAGGAGTCCGCCGCAGGCGTGTACCGGAAGGCTACGAGCGGCCCGGCGAGCCCCTGGCCGCGTTCGCGCAGCGCGTGAACCCAGTCGGCATCGGGCGCCGCGGCCGCCGCGGCCTGTGGGGCTCCCCCGCCCAGGACTTCGCTCCCCAGGTCTCGGACCAGGCCCTTCGCGGTAGCGTCCTGCGGCAGTTCACCCCGCGCGGCGATGCTCTCCACCCACGCCGCCGTCTGGTCCACGGCCGCCAGCAATGCCCGCGCGAGGGCCGCGTCGATCGCGCGCTCGCCGCGGCGAAGCTCGCTCAGCCGATCCTCAGCGGCGTGGAAGACCTCGCCCATGGCCGCGAAGCCGATCAGGCCAGCCGAGCCCTTGAGCGTGTGCGTCGCCCGGAACAGGCTCTCCAGCGCGGCGGTGTCCAACGGCGAGCGCTCCAGGTCCGCAAGGTCCTGCGCCGCCTGGTCGAGGAGCTCGCGGGCCTCCTCCACGAAGGCCGACAGCAGGTCGTCGATCATGCGCCGTCCTCCGGACGCTGGTACACGACCCCGTCCTTGAAGCGCCGCACCGTGAAGCGGTCCGAGATCCGCGTCATCGACTCGCTGTGGCCGAGGCAGAGGAAACCGCCGGGCTGAAGGGCGGTGTAGAGATTGTCCGCAGCCCGGGCGCGCGCAGCCTCGTCGAAGTAGATAAGGACGTTGCGGCAGAAGATGACTTCGAACCGGCCGTGGGGCGAGAGCGTCGAGCCCTCCATCAGGTTCGCGGGCGTGAAGCTCACCGACTCCTTCAGGTCGCCGATGATCTCGCGCAGGCCCTGCCCCCGCGGTTCGAAGTAGGCCTCGGAGACGCTCTGCGGCAGGCGGCTGAGGGCGCGTTCGCCGTAGAGGCCCGCGCGAGCCGCGTCGAGCGCGGCGGTGTCGATGTCGGAGCCGGCGATCTCGACGTTGTAGGCGTCGACCATCGGCCAGTTCTCCAGCAGCCAGATGGCGATCGAATACGCCTCCTCCCCGGTGGAGCAGGGCAGCGACCAGATGCGGATCTTGTCGCCCGGGCCCTTGCGCCGGACGATCTCGGGCAGCAGGTCCGTCGACAGGCAGCGGAGCTGGTGCTCCTCCCGGTAGAAGTAGGTCTCGTTGACGGTGAAGGCGTTGATGAAGGCCGCAAGCTCGGCCGCGTTGCTGCGCACGAGGCTGAAGTAGCTGGGGAACTGGGTCTCGCCGACGGCGCGCATCCGGTCGGCCAGCCGGCGTTCGACGTAGTAGCGCTTGCTCTCGCCGTACACCATGCCGGTGCGGTCGTAGAGATAGCGACAGAACCGCTCCAGATCGTTGGGGGAGAGCGGGGCCTGGCTCATCGGGGCGCCACCGCTGCGCGCAGAGTGTGGGCGAGCGCGTCGAGGGGTGCGACAACGCTGGCGCCCCCCGCCCGGACAAGCTCGCCGGGCATGCCCCAGACGACCGCCGTCTCCTCCGCCTCGGCGCAGGTCCAGCCGCCGTCGGCCCGGAGTTGCGCCAGGCTGGCGGCGCCGTCCGAGCCCATGCCGGTCATCAGCACGGCCGCGATCCGTTCCGCCGCGAGCACGGCGCGCGCGCTCTCGACCAGGCGGTCCACGCTCGGGTGCCATCGATAGGCGGCGTCGGCCGGCGCTGCGAGCGCGAGGAGCTCCCGGCCGCGCCGGGTTACAATGACGTCGGCGTCTCCCCGGCCGATATAGACGCACCCGGCCCGAAGCGGCGTCGGCCCCACGACCTCGACCACATCCAGCGCACAGAGGCCGTCCAGCCGCCGCGCCAGAGCGCCGGTGAAGGCGCGCGGCATGTGCTGGGCCACCACGATCGGCCAGGGGAAGTCGGCGGGGAGCGGTTCCAGCAGGGCGTCGAGCGCGGGCGGGCCGCCGGTCGAGCAGCCGACGAGGACCAGGCCTTCAGCCTCGGAGGGCTCCGCCAGGGCGGAGGGCACGTACGCCGGCTTCGTCGGTCTGGATTTCCCCCGACCCGCCGAGGCGCTGCGCGCCGGCATCGAAAGGCGGCGGATCCGCTCGGTCAGCCTGTGAGTTCGCCGAAGGCGTGCGCCAGCGGCGTTCCGGACGGTCTCCACGAGGCCAGGCGCGAAGGCGTCGCTCTCCAGCGAGAGCGCCCGAGCCGGCTTGGCCATGACGTCCACCGCGCCAAGGGCCAGCGCCTCCACCGTCTCGGAGGCGCCTTCGGCGGTGAGGGACGACAGGATGACGACCGGCGTCGGTCGCTCCACCATGATCTGGTCGAGGCACGAGAGGCCGTCCAGGCGCGGCATCTGGATGTCGAGGGTGATGACGTCGGGCGCGAAGGTCTTGAGCGCCTCGAGCGCCTCCACGCCGTCACGCGCGAGCGCCACCTCGAAGTCGCCGGCTTCGCGGAACAGGTCCCCCAGCACGCGGCGCACCAGGGCGGAATCGTCGACGACCAGCAGGCGGATCACGAGGCTGCCGGCGCCTCGCGCAGTAGATCGGCCAGAAGGTCCGCCTCGGCCTTTTCCAGCAGCGCCTGGGGATCGACCAGCAACAGCACCCGGCCGTCCGCCTCCAGGCGGGCGATGCGGTCGAACACGCCGCCAACGCCGGTCAGGTCAGGCGCCTTGCCGAGCCGGTCTTGCGCGACCTCGAGGATTTCCGTGACCGCGTCCACGGCGAAGCCGACGACGAGTTCGCCGACCCGGCAGACCACCACCCGCGGCCGGCTGACCGCCCCTTCCGTCCCGAGTCCAAACCGCTGACGCTGGGAGATCACCGGGATCACAGCCCCGCGCAAGCTCATGACGCCCGACACGTAGGCCGGCGCGCGCGGCAGCCGGGTCAGCGTGTCCGGCAGACGAACCACCTCCTCGACGGCCGCGATCGGCAGGCCGTAGGTCTCATCACCCAGGGCGAACACCAGGAGACGTTCGACAGCCGCCGGCGCGCTCCGGTTCGTCGTCTCCATGGCCTTGGCCCTCCGACCATCTTCCAGGATCTGCGCGACGCTTTCGTCGCGGAACAGTCGTTCGGGCGCGAGGACCGAGACCAGGCCGCCGCCAGGCAGGCGAAGCATGGCGTCTATGTGCGCCTCTCCCGCTCCGCGATTTAGAACCCGCGGCACTGGACCGATCGCATCGGGCGGCGCCCTGAGGATCGCGGTGAGCCGGTCGACCACCAGGCCGATCCGCGCCTCGCCCAGCACGGCCACGATCACCCTGGAGGCCGGCCCGAGGGGCTGCGTCTCAAGGCCAAGCAGGTTGCCCGTCGAGACGAGCGGCAACAGCGCTCCGCGCAGGGCCATGACGCCCACCATCGCTCCGTCGGTGCGCGGCAGCGCGGCCACGTCGGCCGGCAGCGCCATGACCTCACGCGCCTGCTCCAGCGGCAAGGCGTAAGGTTGTCCCGCCAGCTCGAAGCCCAGGAGGGCCACGTCGGTCGCGCTTGCCGGACCTTCCTGCGTGGGCGCCGGCGCGGCGGCTGGACGGGCCTCGCGCGTCCGGGTCAGGCCGGCGAACTCCGCCTGCAGCAGCGCCTCGAGCGGCAGCACCCGCGCTTCGCCGTCGCCGGCAAGCATCAGCGCGCCCGGCTCGGCCGAACCCGCGGCCAGGCCGGTCACCTCGTCGACGGCCAAGCTGATCGGCGGCGTGCCGTTCAGCACCACCAGGCGCGAGGCGGAGCCCGCCTGGCCTTGGGTCTCCAGCACCACGTCCAGGGCGATCACCGGCAACACCTGGCCGCGAAGGCTGGTCACGCCGGCGAGGGCCCGCGGCGCATGCGGCACACGCGTCACCTTCGGGCGGCGCACGACTTCCACGACCTCTCCGGCCGCGACCGCGAGGCGCCGGCCGCCGACCCGGAAGGTCAGGAGCGCCCGATCGGGCGACATGCGGCTCAGGCCTCCGCCGTCTGGAGGGCGTCGGCGAGTTCGGCGATTTCTTCGATGGCTGCAGCCAGGTCCTCGGCGCCCTGCGCCTGCTGCCGCGCGGCGGCGGCGCACTCGGCGGCGGCCCCCCCGGCTTCCTCGGCGGCGGCGGCGATCTGCTGGCTTCCGGCGGCGACCTCCGCGACCGAGCGCAGGATCCCGTCAGCGCCCTTCAGCGTCTCCTCGGCCGCCTGGCGCACGACCTCGATCTCGGAGGTGACAACGCCCAAGCGCTCGACGATGGCCGCGTTCTTGGCCACCTCCGCTTCGACAGCCGCCGCGGACTGGTCGAGATCGCGGCGCACGGCGGCGATCTGTGTGTGCAGCACCCGGACGACGTCCTTCACCCGGTCGGCGTTCTCCGCCGACTCCCGGGCCAAGGACCGGATATCTCCGGAAACGTTGGCGAAACCGGCACCCGCCTCGCCCGCGCGCGCCGCCTCGACCGCGCCGGAGACGGCGAGCATCGTCGTCTGCACTGCTATGAGCGCGATGGCGTCGACCAGCTTGTCGATGCGACGGCCGGCTTCTTCGAGGGCTGCGGCACGCGCCGAGCCCGCGCGGGTGTCGCTCAGCGCGGAGCCGACGCCCTTCATCATGGTCTCGATGGCGTTGCGGCTGTCCGCCAGCCGGCGCTGGACGTCGCCCACGGTCTCGAGCGCGCTCTCCGCCACCTCCCGGGTCCGCGCGGCGGAGCGTTCGATCTGCGCCATGGCGGCGCTGGCCTGCTGGGTCGCCGACGCCTGGCTCTGGGCCCCGCGGCTGATCTGGTCGATAGCCACCAGGATCTCGGCCGCCGCGGACGAGAGCTCCTGCACCGCCGCGGAGAGTTCCTCCGCGGCCGCCCCGACCTCCTGGACGCGCACCGCGGCGGCGTCCCCCGCCTGCAGCGCCTCGGCCATCTCGGCCAGCGCATGCGCGGTACGGTCGCTCTCCTCCAGCGCGCCGGCCTGTTGCTGGACAGCCCGCTGGGCTTCAGCGGCGGCCGCGGACTGCTGTTCGGCGGCGCTCGAGATCGTCTCCGCCCCCCGCTGCGCTTCGCGCGCCGCGGCGTCCGCCTCGACGGCAGCCAGCAGGATATCCTGCGCGCCGTCGACGAGCGTGGTCATCTCCTCACGGATTTCGACGAGAATCTTGGAGACCGCCGCGCCGGCGGCAGCCTCGCTACTGGCGCCCGCAGCAGCGTCGCGTATCTGCTGGGCCAGGGCCCGAACCTCGTCCAGGATCTCCCCAGCCAGCGCTTCGACTTCGCGGGATCGGCGCTCGGCCGTTTCGGCGAGAGCGCGCACCTCGTCGGCCACTACGGCAAAGCCGCGACCTTGGTCGCCGGCCCTCGCCGCTTCAAGCGCGGCGTTGAGCGCCAGGAGATTGGTCTGGTCCGACATCTCGGCCACGGCGACGGTGATCTCGCCGATAGCGGCAGCCTGACCCTCGAGGCTGGCCACGATCTCGACAGAGGCGAGTTGCCGCTGGGCGTTGGCTTGCACGGCGCCGACCGAGGCCTCGGTCTGGGTAGCGGTCTCGACGATCAGGGTCTGCAAGGTTTCGGTCCGGCGGCGCGCCGTCTCGGCGCGCTCCCGGGCCTGCGCGAAAGCGACCGCCAGCGCGTTCACCGCCTCCAGCGACTGATGGCTCGCGCCCGCGGCTTCCTCGGCGGCGCTGGAGATCTGCTCCAGCGAGCGGCGGAGTTCTTCGGCGGCCGATGCTGCCTCGGCGACGCCGCTCGCCAGTTCCTGCGTCGCCGCGCCTATCCGTTCGGCGGCGTTCTGCGGCCGCGCGGGTCGTGGCTTCCGCCGCACCGGCGCCGGGATCGGCGGCTCGGCCGCCGCATCCGCAGCGCCCTTCGTAGTCCGCTTGGCCAAGGTCGCGCGCTTGACGAGCGCCATGTCGATCCCCCCCCCCCCGCGCCCGCGGCGCCGATAATGAACGCGCGAGAACGCGCGGCCCCAAGTCCGCGCACCAAGCCCCTCCGTCACCGGAAACACAAGCTTGGCCATAAGGTTCCAGATGAAGCTGCTGTTTACCCGATCGCCGCCGCGCGCGGGAGACGGCGTCCGTCCGGCCGCTCAAGAGCGCCGCCGCTCCGGCCCCTTGTACTCGAGGTCCATTCGCCGCCGGCGGTCCGGGCCCACATAGCTGTCGCACGTCACGAAACCCCGGGCCTGGTAGATCAGACGATGGAGCCGGTCGTAGAGCCTTCGGGCGGTGAATGGCTTGGCCAGGAACTCGTTCACCCCGCTGTCCCGCGCTTCCGCAACCGCCTTTGCCGACGCATGGCCGGTCAACACCAACACCGGCAGGAAGGCCAGCGGACTGCGACGGAGCTGTCGGACCAATGCGAACCCGTCTCCGTCCGGCAGCTTCCGGTCCACCACCATCAGGTCGAAGGACTCCTGGTCCAGCCAATCCAAGGCCGCCTTGATGGTCTCCGCGGTGCGGACGTTGGTGCAGCCCCAGCTGGCGAGCACCGCGCGGACGATGGTCCCCATCTCGCGGTTGTCCTCGACCAGGAGGACGCGGATACGGCGGAGGTCCATACCCCGTCAGGCCGCGGCGAACGAGCGGGCGAGCAGACCCGAGGCCCTGTCAGGACGAGGAAGCACTCTCACCATGAGAAGGATGTAGGACCACCCTGGATCAAGGGCCACGGCCCGCGGGTTGTGCGCCGCAACTCACACGCCTAGTGCGTCTCGAAGGCGGACCAGTCCGTCGCCGCCGCGCCTTCGCGGATGCGCGACAGCATCTCCGCGGCTTCCGCCGTCTCGGGCGTTGGACAATCCAGCGACTGCAGCAGGGTCTCCAGGCCAAAATGGCGCGCCAGACCACGGAGGCGATGCAGGCGCGCTTCGAGCCGCTCGGCGTCCTCGGCCGCGACCGCATCGCCCAGAGCTTGCAATTCGATCTCGACGGCCGGGCGGACCTCGCGCAGCAGGGCGTCGCCCTCGGGTCCGAGCTGTCGGCGCAGCTCGGCCGCGCGCACGCCGTCGCGGCCGACGAACCCTGCGGCTCGGAAGACCGCGGCGGGAATCACGGGCGCCAAGCTGCGGAGATCGGCGATCCCAAGCGGCTTCTGCAGAAGCTGGTCGACGCCGGCCTCGCGGGCCTGCGCCTCGAGCGCCGTATCGAGGCTCGCGGTCATCAGCACGCAGCGCGGCCGCCCGCCGCCCGCCCCGGCGAGCGCGCGCGCCACGTCCAGGCCGGTGGCCCCCGGCATTCGCTGGTCCAGCAGCACCAGGTCGAAGGCGTCCTCGGCCAAGGCGGCCTGCGCCGCTTGTCCGTCGGCGACGGCCCGCACGTAGCAGCCCTCGCGACGCAGCAGCTCCGCCAGAACATGGCGACTGAGGTCGGTGTCCTCGGCCAGCAGCACGCGCACGCCCATGAGTTCGCGCCCAGCGCGGATGTTCGCCGCCGGCGCCGCCGCGGGAGCCGCGATCTCAAGCTCGAACGCCTTGCCGCCGTTTGGAGACGCGGCGACCCGCAGGTCTCCGCCCATGGCCCGGGCCAGGTGGCGACCCAGGAACAGGCCAAGACCCAGTCCGCCGTTATCCGCCTCGCGGCCGCCGCGATCGAAGGGTTCGAAGATGCGCAACACCTCGGCGTCGCTCAACGGCGCGCCCTCGTCGCTCACCTGGAACAGCAGCCGGTCCGTCGCGCCCGCGAGGCGTCGCACGCTCACCGTCACCCGGCCTGCGCCGTGTCGCAGCGCGTTGGCGACGAGATTGCCCAGCACCTGCCGCACGCGCCCCTCGTCGCCAGCCACCCACAGCGGTTCGGACAGCCCCTCGACTACCAGATCGCGTCCGGTCGCCCGCGCCGTAGGTTGGTGCAGCGCCGCGACGGAGGCAGCGGCGGCCGCCGCATCGAACGGCGCCCGGGCGACCGACAGCACGCCCCCTTCGAGCGCCCCCAGGTCGGTCAGGTCGCCCACCACCTCGGCCAGATGGATCAGCGCGCGCCGCAGCGTCTCCACATCCACGGTCTCGCCCGGCCCGGCGGCCAGGTCCAGGAGCCCCAGGGCGCCCTGCAGCGGCGTGCGCAGCTCGTGGCCGACGGCGGCCAGCAGCCGGGACTTCGCGCGGTTGGCGCGTTCGGCCGCGTCCCGCGCGACGTCCAGCTCGCGCGCGTGCTCGGCGTGCTGGCGCTCGAGCGCCGCCACCTGGCTCTCCAGGGCCTCCGAAGCGCGAACCGGCGCGAGGCCGAAACGCGTCTCCACCAGCCCGTGCGCTCCCTGCGCGCGCCACGCCGCGATCGCCGTGGCGCGCCAGGTAAGCGACGCCGCGAGGTCGTCCAGCGCCTCAGCGCCTTCGGCGGCGGCGGCGGCGACGAGGCCTTCCTCGAGCCGGCAACGCGAGGCGCAAGCCGCCGACACCGCTTGCGCATAAGCCTTGAGCGCGGCGCGACGCCGACCTCGGACCCGGAGCGACTCGGCCTCGAGCAGGCGCCACCGGTGCAGGAAATCGTTGGGGTTCAGCCGGGCCAGCCGACGCAAGTTCCAGAGCGCCAGCCCCGGAGGCCGTCTTCCGGTGCGGTAGAGCGCCAGGCCCGTGGCGAAGGTCCAGATCTGCGTCTGGGCCTGGAAAGGGGCGGCTCTGAACTTCGGCCAAGGCCGGTCGGCCATGGCGGCCACCCGCCCATACTCGCCATAGGCGACGCCCAGCAGAGCCTCCAAGGCCGCGATGCCGCGAGCGGTGTTGGCGAGGCCCGCCGTTTCCAGCTCGCGTGCCGAGCCGGAGCCGTCGAGATGTTCGCCGTGCAGGCGCCAGCCGTTGGGCCCGCCGTCCTGCAGTTGCTGGATCATCTGCCGGAGCGCGCGCACGTGCGGAATGGTTGGCGTATCACTCAGTCGCTCGGCCGCGCGCACGGCTTCGTCCCCAAGGCGCGCCGCCTCCTGCAAGCTGTCGTCGCTGAAGAGGCTGTCCAGAACGCGGTCGCGGTTGCCATAGACAGCGACCGCGAGATCGCCCTCGGCATAGGCCAGGCTCGCCATCTCCTCGCCGCGGGAGCGGGTCTCGGGCCGCGGCTTCACGAACACATGGCCGAAGTTCATGGAGTACTGCTTGGCGATGGCCCTGAGCGGCTGGCCGGGCGCCTGCAGGCGATCGGCCGCCGAGGCCCATTCCGCGGCGCGACGGTACTGGCCGAAGGCGCTGGCGATCAGCGCCATGGTTCCGGCGCCGGCCGCCGTGCCGAAGATCACCGGGACTGAGAGGAAGCGCATGACCAGCACCACCACCAGCAACGGCTCCCGCTCGAACAGGAGCGAGCCGATGCCGTTCATCGCTCGGATCATCGGCGCCTCGACGGCGAGGGCCTCCGGCGGCAGCGGCCTCGTCGCCTTGCGCGGATCGAGGGTGAACACCCGAGACACGGCGCGGACAAGGTTGGGCACCGTCACCCGGCGGGGTAGGACGATGCCGACCCTGGCCAGCACTTCCGAGGCGACCTCCAGCGCCGCCTCAAGGTCGCCGGACACGCGCCGCGCGAAAACGCGCATCTCGTCGGCGGCCGCCTGTTCGGCCGGCGTCGCCGCCAGGCCGCGGGCCGCGTCCGCCTGCCGGCAAGCCTCGGCGTGATCGCCGCGGCTGATCGCGGCCGAGGCCGCCTCGGTCAGGAGTTCGTAGGTCTCGCCGGTGGTGCGCGCTGCCTCCAGGCCGGCGTGCACGCAGGCTTCGGCGGCCGCGCGATCGCCGACCTGTCGCGCCGCCAAGGCGCCGACGGCGAATGCGTCCCGCCACCAGGCTAGGTCGTCGACCGACGCCAGTCCGCCTTCGATGCGGCGCATCAGCATCGTCATGCCGCGCTCGCCCTGACCCGGGGCCGCGCCGGATCGGCGCAGCGCCTCGGCCAGCGCCCCCGCGCAGTCGGAGCGATGGTCCGGCGCCAGGCCGTCCAGAACCGCCGCGCGCAGCCGGTCGTGGACGTAGCGCACCTTGGGTCCGTCGCGATGGACAATGCCGAGCCCAGCCAGAGCGTCGGCGGCGGCGGCGGCTTCGCTCGGCTCCAGGCCCGCTGCGCACGCGAGGTCCGCCACGTCGGCGTCGTCGCCGTAGACGGCCAGCGTCCGGGCCAGCGCGAAAGCCCGCGGCTCGAGTTCGGCGGCCTGCCGCACCAGCGACGGCGCGGCAGAGCCGGCCAGCGCATGGCGCGCCCTGACAGCATCGAGCCGCCATCGGCCGCCAGAGAGGGCGAGCGCGGTCGGGGCCAGGATGCGGACGGAGCTCACCAGATCGAACGGCATGCCGGCGGCCGGTCCCAGGAAGCCCACGACGCCCTCCGCCGCGCCGGCGCGGGCGCCCAGCAGTTCGCGCGCCAGGACCAGCTGCGCCGTCGGCGACAGGGGACCGAGCTCGACCACAGCCGCGGCCGCCGGGGGCGCGCTGAATTGCTCCTCATCCCGCTCCGTCGCCAGCAGGCGCGTCAGCGTCAGGGCGGGCTCCGCGAGTATGCGGGCGTAGAGCCGCTGCGCCTGCGGTCCAGCGCGTCCCCAGTCGTCGATCAGCAGCAGCACCGGGGCGCCGAAGCCCTCCAGCCACCGCAGGGCACGGATAACCGCCTGAATCAGCCGTTCGTCGGCCCGTTCCGCGGTGAGTGGGCCAAGGGTGCGCGCCGGCGCCAGGGTCCGCAGGACGCCCGCGCCGAGGGCGGCGAGGACAGGCGCATTGTCGCCCAGAGCCCGCCGAAGGTCCTCGACCCCCGCCATCGGATCGAAGAGCTGGTCGAGCCCGGCGTTCAGAGCCTCCTCCAAAGCGCACATCAGCGGGTCGAGGTCGCGAGCCGCCTGGCCCTGCGCGTGCTTGCCCGTACCCGTCAGGCTGCCGGCCTCCCGCGCCTCCGCAAGGACCCGCTGCATCAGCGCCGTCTTGCCGGCGCCCCCCGGGCCGCGCACGATCAGGCAGCGTGCGCCGCCTTCCCCCAACGCCAGGCGCAGGGCGGCCAGCTCGACCTCTCGGCCGTGGAGCTGCGCCGGCGGCTGCAGCGGATCTGTCGCGGGACGCGGGGCCATGGTCGTCGACCGTGATCGCCCGCCCGGCCGCAGAGCGGCATCTCCCGTTTGGGGGAGCCTGACCATCAATCCGGTCGCACCGGCACGCCCAGCCGATAACCGAAGCCGGGAGCCGTGACGATAAGCGCCGTCTCTCCGGGGGCCGGCAACTTGCGTCGCAGACGGCTGACAAGGGCGTCCACGGAGCGCAAATCGCCCTCGCCTCGCGCCACCGCTTCGCTCAGGGCTTCGCGCGAGACGATCTTGCCGCCGGCCTCGGCCAGCTTGTGCAGCAGGTCGAACTCTCCGCGTGTGAGCGCCACCTCTGCGCCCTCAGCCTCCACGCGCCGCCGCGCCACATCCAAGAGCACGGGCCCGAGGCGCAGCCGGGCGCCGCCCACCGCGGTGCGCCGACGCGCCACGCTGCCCACGCGCGCGGCCAACTCGTCGAGGTGCACGGGCTTGGTCAGATAGTCGTCGGCGCCGTCGTTCAGAGCCGTGATGCGCGTCGTCACCTCGCCTCGCTCGCTGACCACGATGACCCCGCACTCGCCGTTCTCGCGAAGCTCCCGGGCGTAGCTCAGGCCGTCCTCGTCCGGCAGGCCCAGGTCCAGCAGGACGATATCGGCTCGCTCCTGGCGCAGCGCGGCGCGGCACGCCTCCACGCAACTCGCCGGCCGCACCTGATGGCCTCGCTGAGCCAGGAAGCTCACCAGCGTGGCTCGCGTCAGAGGCTCGTCCTCGACAACCACGATACGCAACGCGCCTGACACCTGCCCTCGCCCCCCACGAGCGGCGGTCCGAGCGGACGCTACCTCGCCCGCCGGACCCCCGAACGATCTCGTTCGCCGAACGCGTTCCTGTCAACACGCTGTTCATGGGCCGCCGGCCGCCGGCGCGGAATCCTCGCGTCGCTGCAGGTCGTTCGGGGAAACCGCATGTCGATCCACTTCCCACGGCCGGCGATGGCCGGAAGCACAGCGTGGACGCAGCTTGCGGCCGCCTTCGAGAGCGCGCCGCACGAGCCGAACGGCTGGGCGGAGGCCCTGGAGGTGCTCATGGAGGCCACGGGCCTGCGCGCGGCGCGCGTCCTGGCCCTACAGGCCGGCGACCGGTGGGCCATCGCAGAGCGGGGTTCGGCGGGCGACCTGCCGCACAAGCTCCTGCTCAGTCTCGTCCGCGACCCGCTGCCCGAAGTGCAGATCACGGTGGCCGGCGCGCCCGCCGCCGTCGAGCGCGCCGGCGCGGCGCTCGCCGCCCTGGCCTCCGTCATCGGCCAGGCCGCACGCACCCAGTTCACGGTTGAGGCCGAGGCGATCCGCCTCGCCATCGCCATGCTGCGCCGCGCCGGACTGCAGCCGTTGGTCTGCGGTCCCGACGGCGCCCTGCTGCACGAGGGAGGGCCGCAGGTGCTGCGGGATGGGCCGCTGCGGGTCGCCAACGGGCGGGTCTGCGCGGCGCCGGCCGACGAGGCGGCCCTCAGGGCGGCCCTGCGCGACGCCGTCGTGCTCGGACGCGACCACGTCCTGCTGCTAGGCCGCGACAGCGAGGCGCCCGCGGTGGTCGACGTGCTGCCGGCCCTGACCGGGGCCGCGCGCGCCTTGCGGCCGCACGCCCTGGTGCTGCTGCGCGGCAGGACGACAGACGCCCGTGAGCGAGCCCCGATCCTGAAGCAGCTCTACGGCCTCACGACCGCCGAGGCTTCGGTCGCCCTTGCCGTCACCCAAGGCACGCCGCTGGGCGAGATTGCCGTTCGCAGGGGCGTCGCGGCGTCCACCGTCCGGGCGCAGGTCAAGACCATCCTGGCCAAAGTAGGCGTCGGCCGGCAGGTCGAACTGGTTCACCGCCTCGCCGCCGTCTGCTGAGGCCGCGCCGCGGCGGGGCAATGCTCCACGGCGGGCGTGAAGATGTTGCCCACGATGACGCCGCCCCGGCCGTCGGGCGCGCCGACCGAGACCGACGAGAGGCCCACGGGCGGCTCGCGCCTGAGCTCCGCCATGCCCGACTGATAGACGATCGTGGGGGTCTTCTGCGGCAACGCGATGCGCGCCACGCGTCCTGGCGACGGGATCCGATCCGACCCGGCATGGCGCAGGAGAGCCAGACCGTTGTTGTGCGCGCCGATCCACAGCGCGCCTTCCGCATCGAATGTCAGGTTGTCGGGACCGGGACCCACGTCCAGTTCGCCGACGCGTCGCAGGTCGCCGGCCTCGAGATCCTCTAGGATCTGCACATAGCCCAGCGCGCTCTCGGCCACGTAGAGTCGGCGGTCGGGCGAGAGCGCAATGCCGTTGGCCAGCGCGAAGCCCCGCGCCACCACCTTCGCCTTGCCGTCGCGGACGCGGACGACAGAGCCGCCGCGCCAGCCGGTGATGTCCTCGATCCGCTCCCAGGGGCTTGGTCGGAACCACCCAATGCGCGGGACGTCGTGGTCGTTGGTGGCGAAGAAGCTGGCGGGCCCGGTGGCGGCGATATCGTTCGGCCGGTGCAGCTCGTCCCAGGCGCCGCCCTCGCCCGTCTGCTCGAGTCGGCCGCCCTCCCCGAGCCGGTAGATCTCGACCCGCGACGGAGCGGCCAGGGGATGGTTGATCACGAAGAGGCGGGCCTCGCCGTCGGGCCCGATCCACAGATCGATGCCGTGCGGCTGGAAGTCGGCCGGCGCGACCGGCGTCACGTCCGTCCGCCGCAGTTCTCCGCGAGCGTCGAAGTCGAGGCGATAGATCGCGCCGCGTGCGGGGAGCTTCCGGGCTGCCCGCGTGCGCCAGTCCGAAGCCGAGACGAAGACGCCGCCGCGCGGATCCACGGCGATATCTTCGGGTCCGCCCGCAGGCGTCGCGATCCGCCGGCAGGGTCCGCCGATGGCCTGCGAACTGTCGAAGAGCCCGCCCGAGCGCCAGACGGCGCAGCCGGACGAGAGCATCGCCGCCGCCGTCACCGCCGCGATCGTCGCGACCCTCCGCAGCCAGGATCTCGCCCCCACGCTCATGCTCCCCTCAGTGGCCGCCTTCCACCCACGGCACGCCGGCGGCGCGGAAAGCCTCCGCCAGAGCCTCCTCCAGGTCCAGCGCCTCCCAACGGCGCATGGGATTCAGGTGCGAAACCAGCGCCGGCAGCAGGCGCACGCCGAAGCGCCTGACCGCCCCGCTCGCCTTGTAGCCCTGCTTGTGCTGGTCGAAGCGCCAGTCGGGATCGCGCGCGGTCTGCCCCACATAGAGGCCGAACGGATCGAGGCCACGGTCCGGGTTGCGCAGCAGAACCACATAGACGGATTGCGCGGCGCCGCGGGCCCCGCGCGTCGTCGCCTTCAGGCTGTGCGCCGCGCGTTCTGCCCGCGCGATCCACTCCGGTCCCCCGATCATGGCCGCATCGTACCCGTCGCGGCCGGGTACGTCAGCGCTCGGGCTGAGGACCGAAGCCGCCTTCCGGATAGGGCATGATCATGCGGCCGTCCGGCGCTGCGGTGAAGGTCGTCTGGGTCGGATAGGCGAACTCCACGCCTTCTGCGCGGAACCGGCGCAGGATCGCGAGCCCGATCCGGTGGCGAACCGCGTAGACCTCATCCCAATCGGGGCGGAAGACGTCGTACTCGACCTCGAAGTCCAGCGCGCTTGCGCCGAAGTTCACGAAGCCCGCCCGCACGAACACCCCGCCCTCGGCCTCGACGATCTCCCGCAGGATGTCGGGTATCCGCTCCGCCAGGGCCGGCGCCGTCTGGTAGATCACGCCGATGGCGAACTTCAGCCGTCGATGATCCAGCGTCTGGAAACTGGTGATCTCCTTCTGGAGCAGGTTCGCATTGGACACGATCTTCCGCTCGCCGGTGACAGCCCGCAGGCGCGTGCTCTTCAGGCCGATCCGCTCCACGGTGGCGGTGCTGGTGTCGTAGGCGATGGTCTCGCCCACGCGGAACGGCTTGTCGAAGATGATCGAAAGCGCTGCGAACAGGTCCGAGAAGATGCCTTGCGCCGCGAGGCCGATGGCGATGCCGCCGATGCCGAGGCCGGCCACCAGGGCGGTGACGTTCACCCCGACATTGTCCAGCACCACGATGGCCGCGACGGCGAAAATGGCGACGGTCACCAGCAGGCGGATGATGCCGGTGGCGTTGGCGAGGGTCTCGCTCTGGCCTTCCTCCGCCGTGCGCCGCTCGATCAGGCCCAGCACCACTTCGCGGATCCACACCGCGGCCTGGAAGACGGCGACGATGGTGAACAGGAAGGTGATGGTCTGAGCCACCGGCGCCGGGGGATTGGCGTAGCCGCCGACCAGCCGCGCCGAGACGAGGATGAGGAAGAGCTGGCTGGTCTTGCTGGCCGCCCGGCCGAGCAGCGCCCGGAAGCCGAGCGGCGCCGTGGCCCGATCGCGAAGCCGGCTCATCAGGCTGCGAGCCACACCTAGCGCCAGATAGATCACCAGGCCGGCGGCCAGCGCGATCAGGATCTGCGTCCCATGCGCCTGCACCCACACGACCAGATCGCGCCAGATCTGCTCGGGCGAGACGTTCAGCTTGGGCGCGACGACGACGGCCTTCTGGGCGGCGGTTGTGGCGGCCTCGCGGGTCGGCATGGGTCCTCCGGACGTGTCCAGGCAGGGCCACTAGACCAGTTCAGCCCCTGGACCAAAGCCCTGATCGCCGGCGCAAGCGAGGCTGGCGCCGCTCCGATCAGCGCGCGCCGGGCTCGCGGAGCCGCAGCATCGCCGCCAGCGCGCCGACGCCCAACCAATCGCCCAGCACCGGACTGAGGCCCACCCCGACCAGGGGCGTCGGGAAAGCGCCGAGGAACGGCATCACGGCGCCGAGCAGGAAGTATACGCTGAGCGCGACCGCGGCGGCCCGGACGTCAGGTTCACGCGGTCGGCCGAAGGTTGCTGGCGTCAGGGCCGATGCAACAAGCGCCGCGAGCGCGACGGCCGCGACGGCCGGCGAGACGCCGTAGGCGAGCCAAAGTATCTCCTCGACCTCCGGCACTGGCGCCAAGGGGTCGGGCCTCAGCCAGCCGATCGCTGCCACCGCCGCGGCCAAGGTGGCGACGCCCCGCCGGACTGCCGCGCCGCGCCCTGTTCTCAAGGACAGGACGACGAGGGCCGCGCCAAAGGCGGTGGCCTGGGAAGCGTCGGGCTGCCAGACCAGCAAGGCTAGGCAGGCGAGCGCGGCCAGCCACGGCCAAAGCCGGCAGCCAGACACCGCGACAGCGACCACAGCCGCCGGCGCGATAAGCATGGCCACGTTGATGGTGAGCGGCCCCAGCGCGATCCAACGATGCACGCCGAGCTGACCCGCGCCGACCAGGGTGGCGCCGATGCCGATCGTGGTTGCGACAAGGACCGCGCCGAAGAACCGCGGACCTGCCCAGCGCCCGATCGCAACCGCCGCCGCCGCGCCGATCACCCACGCCACGAGGTTGCGGGCCCAGACGCCCGGCGCGATTCCATGCTGGGCGCAGACCCAGGCGCCGAGCGCCACGGCGATCAGCGACAGCCCCCCAAAGACCAGCAGCAGCTTGTGGGCGGGCCTCATGCCGCGCTCACGGCTCGCCACGGGCGTACTGCCGGGCGCCGAAGAGGATCGAGCGCTGCTCGTCCGAGAGCCCCGAAAGCCCGCCCTCGATGGTCTCCTTTCGGAGGTCCGAGCGGCCGACGTCCATGCCGCGCTGCACGGCCGGCCGGGCGCCGATCTCCCTCGCCCATCGGGCCAGATTCGGCAGTTCTTCGGGCCGCAACTCGATCTGCCGAAGCACGTAGGGATAGGTCGCGATGTCGGCCACGGTGTAGTCGGCGCCGGCCAGGAAGCGGCTCTCCGCCAGACGCTCATCCAGCACCTTCAGCAGACGCCTCACCTCGTTGGCGTAGCGCTCGATGGCGTAGGGGTGCTTGTCCTTGGCATAGAAGCTGAAGTGGGCGTTCTGCCCGAACATCGGCCCCACGCCCGCCATCTGGAACATCAGCCACTGATGGCAGATCGCGCGCGCCCGGGGCTCCACCGGCACGAAGGCGCCGTGCTTTTCGCCCAGGTACCAGAGGATCGCCCCCGACTCCGCCAGCACCAGCTCGCCGCCGGGCCCATCCGGATCGACGATGACCGGCTGCTTGTTGTTGGGGTTGAGCTTGAGGAAGTCGGGCTTGAACTGGTCGCCCGCCAGGATGTCCACCAGCCGGTATTCGTAATCCAGGCCCAGTTCCTCGAGCAGGATCGCGACCTTGCGGCCGTTGGGCGTGGGCCCGCCGTAGAAGGTGATCATGCGGCGTCCTCCCGAGCTTCGCGTGACAGGTTTTCCGCCATCCGCCGCAGCACGCGCAGGGTGGTGTGGAGCTCTTCGGCGCTGATGCCGTCTGCGGCGATCGCGTTGATGCGGCTGGCGATCGGCATCAGCTCGCCCTTCAGACCGTCGGCCTTGGGCGAAAGATGGACGTTGAGCTTGCGCCGATCCTCGGCGTTCCGGCGGCGATCGATCAACCCGGCCTTGGCCATGGCGTTCAGGGTCGTCACCGCCGTGGGCTCGGTCACGTTGTTGAGCTGCGACAGCCGCTTCTGGGTGGCGCCGTTCTCCTGCCACAGGGCGCGCAGGAACCCCCAGAACCCGGCGGTGATGCCGTGGGGCGCGAGCTGCTCGTTCAGCGCCCGCTCGAACGCGCGGTGGCAACGGCGGACCTGGAAGCCCAGGCTCTCTTCGGGTTTCAGCTCCATCAGATCTTGAACGCTTCGAAGGTCTCGGGCGCGAAGAGCTCCTCGACCGAGAGCCTTCGCTTCGAAAGCCCCTGCTCGTGATGGTAGCGAAGGAAGGTGTCGAGCACCGCCCGGTTTTCCGCGACGCCATAGGGCCACCAGTTCGGCCCAAGCACCGAGACCGCCTCTTCGACCGCCGCCACCTGCCAGGGCAGCATGGAGATCATCGCCGAGGTGACGCGCAGGTTCTCGTAGGCGATGGCCTGGGCCGCCTCGAAGGCCTTCAGGAGCGAGCGGGCGATCCAGCGGTTCTCTTCATAGACATCGCGGCGCAGGGCGATCACGTGCATCGGCGGAAAGAAGCCGGTGCGCCGGAAGTAGTCCTTCTCCACCTCCAGGAAGTTCGGGAACAGCCGCTTCACGTCTTGCGGCCGCGAGTAGAAGGTCGAGGGCGTGCGGGCCGTGTGCAGGGCGTCGATCTCGCCGTCGGCCAGCATCTGCGACAGCGTCCTGTCCGCCGGGATCGGCGTCACCCTGAACTGTGGCGGCAACGAGAGCTTCAGCTTCTCGTCCCGGCCGGGCTCCTCCTCGCCGCCGGTGAAATATTCCACGCTCGCCGGATCGACGCCGTACTCGTCCGACAGGATCCCGCGGATCCAGACCGGCGCCGTCATCTGGTACTCGGGCACCCCGATCCGCTTGCCCACCAGATCCTTCGGCTCGCAAATCCCGCTCTTCGCCGAGACGAAGATGCAGGAATGCCGGAAGAACCGGGACGGGAAGACCGGGATCGCCACGAACGCCGGGTCGTCCTTCTGCAGCGAGACGCAATAGGACGACAGCGACATCTCGGAGGCGTCGAACTCCCGCCCGCGCAGCATGCGGAAGAAGGTCTCCTCGACGTGCAGCGGCAGGAGGTTGAGCTCGATCCCCTCGGGTCTCACCCGGCCATCGGCCAGCGCCCGTGTCCGATCGTAGTCCCAGCAGGCCAGGGTCAGGGCCAAACGGCTCATCAGGTTCCTCCCAGGGCGATCTCGCGCCCCTCTTCGCTCGATCGGACGATGGCAAGGCAGACCGCCAGGTTCGCCTCGCCCCAGGCGGCGTCGTGGAGCGGCGGCCGCCCCTCGACGATCGCATCCCACAGTTCGTCCACGACGCCCTGCCGCGGCACGGCCGGCGGCGGCAGCGGGAGGGTTTCCCGCGCCTCGCCATAGACCTCGACACCGTGGGCCGTCGGCCTCAGGTCCGCGCCATCGCAACTCGCGAGCACGAAGCCGAAGTGCTCGTGGCCGATGCGCTCGAACTCCGCGGCGGGCGCGGCGCCATAGGAGCGCAGCCGCTTCAGGTCGGCCTCGTCGGCTTCGCCCAGCCTGCGCCGAGCGGCCCCGTAGTCCGAAGCCGTCCGCAACTGGCCAAGTTCGCCCGTCCAATCCATCAGGGCGTCGGTGTCGAAGCGGCCGTAGCCTGAGTAGGTGAGCTGGGCCGAGACGCCGTTTTCGAACTCCAGCAGCGCCTGCCATGCGCCGGCCCCGCCGCGCGCGGCGTCCCAGCCCTGCACCTGCGCCCGCACCCGAGCGACCCGAGCGCCCGCCAGGCGCATCGCCACGTCGACCTGGTGCGCGGCCTGGCTGAGCACCGCGCCAGCCTGCCGCTCCTCGGCCGTCCGCGGCCGATACATGAAGTCCGTGAAGGTCATCAGCGTCAGCATCCGCAGCCGTCCGTAGCCGCCGCCGGCGATGAGATCGGCCGTCTTCGCGATCGGCAGGTCGTAGCCGTGGCTGGGGCCCACCAGCAGGATGACGCCCGCCGCCTCCGCCGCCAGCCGCATCGCCCGGCAGTCCTCGAGACTCAACGCCATCGGTTTCTCGACCAGGACGTGTTTGCCGGCCCGCGCCGCCGCGATCGCCTGTTCGGCGTGCAGTCCGTGGGGCGAAGCCACGTAGACGGCGTCCACGTCAGGATCGGCCAGCAACGCCCCGGCGTCGGCATAGGCCCGCCCGCCGAACTCGGCCTCGAACGCCGCCTGCGCTTCCCGTCGGGGGTCCGCCGCCGCGGTCAGCCGCACGCGTGGATCGGCGAACATCGCGCGGCTCAGAACGAACCCGCGGGAAAGCCCAATGACCCCGAAACGGAGAATGCGGTCCGCCATGCGCCCCCTTACGCCCGCTGGACTCCGCGGACACCGGCTGATTAAATACTTCGAGTTCTAAGTTCTTTGCAACGACGGCGCCGAACCGCTCCATGAGACCAGCCGACAACGACCTCCTCTGCCGCGTCGAAGGCGACGCCCCCATGGGCAGGATCATGCGCCAGCATTGGCTGCCCGTCTGCATGAGTGAAGAGCTCGAGGCCGACGGAGCGCCGGTGAAAAGCCGTCTCGTGGGCGTGGATCTGGTCGCCTTCCGCGACACGGCCGGCAAGGTCGGGGTGCTGGACGAGCGCTGTCCCCACCGCGGCGCCTCGCTCGCGTTCGGCCGCAACGAGGACTGTGGCCTGCGCTGTCTCTACCACGGCTGGAAGTTCGCCACCGACGGCGAGATCGTCGACATGGCGTCCGAGCCCGCCGACAGCCGCATGCGGAACCTGCGCGCCCGCGCCTATCCCGCGCACGAGGCCGGCGGCTTCGTCTGGGCGTGGCTGGGCGACCCCGAGGCGGTCCGACCGTTCGAGACGCCGGCCTGGGCGCCGACGCCCACGACCAAGATCGCCATCGTCAAGATGCACGCGGCTTGCAACTGGGCCCAGGTGCTGGAGGGCTCGATCGATAGCGCCCACTCGTCCAGCCTGCACTCGACCAACATGCCCACGGCCGAGGTCGAAGGCTCCACGGCCACCGAGACCGCCTGGTTGCGCCCGTCCAACGACAAGGCCCCGCGGCTGGAGGCAGAGGTCACGGACTACGGCTTCCACTACGCGGCGCTCCGCCGGCCGATCCGCGATCCCGAGACCCACGTCTACGTGCGCAGCACGGTCTTCATCGCACCGTTCACCGTGCTGATCCCGCCGAACGACAAGTACAACCTGGCCCAGATGCTGGTCCCGATCGATGACGAGAACTGTATGTTCTACTGGATCGCCTGGCATCCGACCGGCGGCATCGGCCAGGACGCGTGGCGGAGATTCTGCGCCGCCGTTCCGGGCGTCGACCTGAACCCCGACTGGACCAAGAAGCGCAACCTCCAGAACAACTTTCTGCAGGATCGCGCCGCGATGGCGGCGGGCGACTTCACCGGCATCGAAGGCATCCCGGCCCAGGACATGGCCATGTGGGAGAGCATGGGCCCGATCGCCGACCGTTCCGAAGACCACCTCGGCTCGTCCGACGTCGCCATCATCCAGTTCCGCCGCCAGATGGTGGCGGCCGCCAAGGCCGTGCAAAAGGGCGAACCCGCCATCGGCACGACCTCGAAGTCCCGTCAGGTCGACCTGGCCTCGTTCGAGGGCGTGGTGCCGAAGACCGCCGACTGGCGGACGTTCACGACGCGGAACGCCCGCCAGGCCGAACCGGCCGAGTAGAGACCTCTTCCCGGCCCGGGCGGGCGCCGCCGGCCGCTTACATCTTCCAGGTCAGCGTCACGCCGTAGGTCCTGGGCGGGGTGTAGGGCACGAGCGTCTGACGGTAGAGGCCGAAGTAGGTGACGTAGGTCGCCACCAGCTCGTCCGACAGGTTCTTGCCCCAGACGGCCACTTCCCAGCGGTCGTCCGGCGAGCTCAGGGCCACTCGGCCATCCCAGTTGATGTAGCCCTGCTGCTTCTGCTGCGGGGTGTTCGAAGCCTCGAAATACATCTTCGACTGGTTCGAGTAGTCCACCCGCGCCAGCAGGCTCCAGCCGCCGGCAAGCTCCGTGTCGTACTGCACGCCGATGTTGATCTTATCCTCGGGCGAGCGCGGCAGGCGGTTGCCGCTGTAGTTGTTCTGGGCCCCGTTGGCGAAGCTCTCGAACTTGGCGTTGAGCCAGGCGTAGCTGCCGTCGATCTGGAAGCCGTCGAAGGGCCGCACCACGAACTCCAGCTCGGCGCCTTCGATCTTCGCCGTCGCGGCGTTGCCCACCACGACGCAGCAGAGCGGCACCAGCTGGCTGACCTGCAGGTCCTTGTAGTCTGTCTTGAAGAGGGCGAGGTTGAGCCGAAGGCGGTTCGCCAGCCACTGGGTCTTGGCCCCGACCTCGTAGCTCCAGGCAAACTCCGGGTCGTACGGCGTCGACTGGCTGGCCGCCGTGCCTGCCGTCCCCTGGAAGCCGCCGCTCTTGAACCCGCGCGCCGCCGAGGCATAGACCAGCACCTGGTCCATGGGCTTCCAATCCAGGGCGAACCGGGGCGTGAACGCGTGCCACTTCTCCTCGGCGCGGACGTCGTAGTCGGCGCCCAGCGGCGGCGGCTGGCCAGGGCCGCTGATCTTGCGGCCGATGAAGTGGCCTTCCTTCTCTTCCCACGTCATCCGCGCGCCGACGGTGGCGGTCAGCTCGGGCAGGATGTCGTAGCTGAGCTGGCCGAACAGCGCGGTGCTCTTGGAGTCCACGGCCTGCGGATAGGTGGCGAAGCCGGTCTGGGCCGGCGCTGGGAACTGCTGGAGCAGCCACGCCGTGCGGTTGATATCCTCGGTCAGGAAATAGGCCCCGACCTGGCCGCGCAGCCGCTCGTCCAGCAGGTCGAAGGCCAGTCGGAACTCCTGGCTGAACTGCTGGTCCTTCTCATAACCGGTCTCGGTGGACTCGATCTGAGCGGGCGGGTTCACCGGATTGGAGAAGAACGGCGTGACGTAGTTCAGCTTCACGTCGCGATAGCCGGTCAACGACGTCAGCGTCCCAAAGGGCGTCTGCCAGTTCACCTCGGCCCGGTAGGTCTTCAGCAGCCGGCGCATGACGCCGTCGGTGTAGGCGTTCATCACCCGTGGGTCGGGGTTGACGCCGACGCAGTGGATTCCGCCCTGGAAGGTGGTGTCGCAGATGTTGTCGCGAGGATTGCCTCTCTGGTCCTGATCGGCCACGTCGTACGACAGCACGACGTCGAGGGCGTCTGACGGCGCATAGCGCAGCGCGGCATGCAGGCTTTTCAGGTCCTCGTTGTTCACGTGGTTGCCTGTGGTCTCGTTCAGCTCATAGCCGTCACGCTTCTTGATCGAGACGCCGCCGGCGACGGAGAGCGTGTCGCTGATCGGCAAGTTGCCGCGGACGTTGATCGCCCGCCGGTCGTAGTTGCCAAGCTGGCCCTGGATGCGCAGCGCCGGGTCCCTGCCCGGCTTGCGGGTGACGAACTGCACCAGGCCGCCGATCGTGTTCTTGCCGAACAGAGTGCCCTGCGGGCCGCGCAGCACTTCCACCCGCTCCAGATCCAGAGCGTCCAGGTCGGGCGTGCCGCCGCGACCGGCGTAGACCCCGTCCACGAAGACCACCACAGACGGGTCGCCGCCGGCGTTCTGGCTGATGCCCTGCGCCGATCCGATGCCGCGGATGGCGAAATTCTGCTGGATCGGGTCGACCTTGCCCATGCTGAAGCCAGGCGTGCGGATGGCGACGTCGTCCAGCGTCTCGACGTTCGAACGCTCCAGCGCCGCGGCGCTGAAGGCGGTGACCGCCACCGGCGCGTCTTGAAGGTTCTCCTCGACCCGCTGGGCGGTGACGACGATCTCCTCGACCTCGGCGCCGCTCTGGGCGAAGGCGGGCGCCGCAGCCCCCAGGACAGCCGCCATCGCAGCCGCGGAAACGCCATACGCAAGACGCGTGGTCATAGCACTCCTCCCCGATTGCGCCCCGTCGCACGAAGACCCGGGGCATTCTGTTGGGAGGAAGCTACACCGGATTACATAGAATACTAAGTGTTTCTACGCGGCTTCGAGCAGGCTCGCCATCTGCCGCCGCGCGGGCTTGAGCGCCAGGGACAGCAGCAGCACGCCCAGGGACAGCGAGATCACCGTCGTCACCGCGAGCGACACGCCGACCATCTGCGGGCCGCCGAACAGGTGCTCGGTCATCCACGCCGTCCAGGTGGGCGCAAGTCCCAGGCCGATCATGTTGGCTATGGTCAGGTAGAGGGCCGCCACCTGTCCGCGCATGCGGTTCGGCGTCAACGCCTGGATCGCGGCGGCCTGAAGCCCGCCGTAGATGCTGCCGAAGAACAGCGCCACGATGAACAGCGCCGCCGCCGCGAGGGGGGCCGGCGCCAGATAGGCCCCGACGAACAGCGGGGCCTGGATGACCGCCGACCAGAGCGACACCCGGATGGGCGCATCGTAGGCGCCCTTGGCGGCCAGCCGGTCTGAGATCGCCCCGCCGCTGAGAACGCCGAGCGTGCCGAACAGCGCAAAGCCGATGCCGTAGATCACGCCCACACCGGCCGGCGAGAAGCCGTGCACGCGCATGAAGTAAGCCGGCCCCCAGACGTTGAACGCGTAGCCCGCGATGACGATCGAGGCGAAACCCGCGAAGAGCGGTCCGAAGACCCGCTTATGGGACCAGAGATAGCCGACCACCTCCGAAATCCTGGGCGCCGTCGAGGTCGCCTCCCCGCGCTCGAGGCGGCGTGCAGGCTCGCGTACGGTCAGCGCGATCACCAGGGCCACGACCAGGCCCGGCAGGCCCACCACCAGGAACGGGATCTTCCAGGCCGCCACCTGGCCCACCACCGGCAGCACCGGGTGGGCCGTCGTCGCCCATTGCACCACGAGCCCGCCGACCAGCATGGCGAGGCCTCCGCCCAGGGTCACGCCGCAGGAATAGATGCCCATGGCGAACCCGAGCCGCTTCGGCGTGAAGTAGTCGGGGATGATCGAATAGGCCGCCGGGGACAGCGTCGCCTCGCCGACGCCCACCGCCATGCGGGCGAAGAACAGACGCCAGAAGCTGGTGGCCAGGCCGCAGAACACGGTCGCCACGCTCCACAGGGCGATGCCGATCGCGATGAGGTTGCGCCGGCCGCGCGTATCCACCCACCGGCCGAACGGCAGGCCCAGCAGGGTGTAGAAGGCGGCGAAGGCGAAGCCGACCAGCAGGCTGATCTGCGTCTCGCTCAGGCCCAGGTCCTTGCGGATCGGGTCGATCACCAAGCTGAGCAGCGTACGATCGATGAACGAGAACATGTAGGCGACCATCAGGACGCCCACGACATAGAACCCGTAGGCCTCGCTCGGCGGCTGCGGCGTGCTTCCGGACGTCTGGCCTTCGGGTGGGGTCATCTGCCGGATTCTCACGCTACGATTTGCTTAGGTGTCGAAGCGATTTGCCGTCAGGCCCGGGCAAGGTGTCAACGGTTTTGACAATCCAGGTGAAGCGCTCCACTGGAATCGCAGACGAATTTTCGTTCGGACCTTGGGGCAGGCGTAACGGTGGCGGCGCAGGAAAATCGGAAACCTCTGCTGCTGGCGCTGCTGCAGGCGTTCTACTGGTGCGACGAGAGCCTGCAGAACTACCTTCGCTCACGCGGCTGGCCCGAGGTCACGCGGCCCCAGTCCATGGTGATGTCCAACATCGTCCTCGGCGTGAACCGGCCGTCCGACATCGCCCGCAACATGGGCATCAGCCGCCAGGCGATCCACGCCACCATCAACCAGATGGTCGAGAGCGGCGTCGTCGCCCTCGCCGACGATCCGGTGAACCGGCGGGTGAAGATCGTCACGCCGACGAAGCTGGGCGAGACCATGCGGTTCGACGCCCAGCAGGCGATGGTCATCCAGACCGAGGAACTCATCGCCCGCATCGGCGAGGAGGACTACCGGCACCTCACCCGCATCCTGAACCGCGCGTGGGGCCCCGCCGTCACCTTCGGCCCCGGGCTCGCCGGTTCAGACGCCTGAGAGCCGCTTCACGCAAGCATTTTAGAAGTCGACCGCGTCTCAGAACTTGTATTCCAGAGTGACGCGCACATTCCGCGGTTCGCCGTAGATGTAGCCGGCGAACCAGGCATTGTTGCTGAAGTAGGTCTTGTCGAAGACGTTGTTGACGTTGACCTGGGCCGATACCCGCTCATTGATCTGGTATTCGGCCATCAGCCCGACGATCGCGTACGCAGGCTGGCCAACCCGTTCGACAGCCCCCGTCCCCGGGTTCGTCGCGACCTGAGGCGGACGGCTTTCCCAGCGCAGTGAGCCGCCGACCCGCAGGCCTCGGACCACATCCTGCAGGTCGTACACCGTGGCGAGCTTCAGCATCTGGCGCGGGTGGTGCGCGACGACATCGGCCCCGTCAGCGTCCTCGGCGTCGTAGTCGGTCCAGCCGAGGTTGATCTCCCACTGCGGGGTGATCTGCCCGGAGACTTCGATCTCGTACCCTTCGGACACCTTCCCCTTCGCAGCGCGCGAGGCCGGGGTCGTTGTGCCCGGCACGAAGAAGCCCGGATCGGGAACGGCGAAGTTGTTCTGCTCGACGCGGAAAACGGCCGCCGACGCCAACAGCCGCCCGCCGAGGAATTCGGCCTTCAGGCCGGCCTCGTAGGCGTCGCCTTCCAAGGGATCCAGGTAGTCGCCGTTGCGGTCGCGCGCCGTCTGATTCTTGAAGATGCTGGTGTAGCTGGCGTAGGCGGAGATCGCCTCGGTCAGGTCGTAGACGACGCCGGCGTACGGCGTGAAGATGCCGTCGTGCGAGATGGTGTAGGCCGCGGGCGTATAGACGGCGACCTCCTCCTTGCGCTTGTAGCTGCTGAGGCGGCCGCCGAGGATCACCTTCAGGTCGTCGGTCAGGTTGAAGCGTCCGGCGGAATATACGGCCAGCTGCTCGGTCACGCCCTTGTCGGACATTTCGTAGCGCGGCCCCCACGCAGGCTCAGGGTAGGACGCGCCCGTCCAGGTGAGGAAGTTCGGCGCCGGGCCCCATCCGGGCGTCGGGTCGCGGTTGGTCCATCCGCCGCGCAGATGGTTGTACATGGCGCCCGCGACGAGCTCGTGATCGCGACCGAACAGACGGAAGGGCCCCTGCGCCATCAGGCGCGCGTTCCACTGCCGCGGCCGACTGTCGTACCAGTAGCCGCCGGCCTCCATCCCTAGGCCCGTCACGGCGTTGGGATAGCCGGAGATCCAGAGCAGCTTCGAGTTCTCGACCTGGCGGTGATAGCCGAGATCGGCCCGCAGCGACCAGCCGTTGGCGAAGCCATGCTTGAGCATGACGAAGGCGGTCTGGTCCTCGGTGTCCCACTGGTTCCAGTCCGTCCCCGTGGTCTTCGAGCGGCGCCAATCGGTGCGCGTCCCATCGCTGAACCAGTAGGGCAGCTGGCCCCACATCACGCCGCTGCGCTCGTCCCGCTGATAGGCCCCGCCGATGCTGAGGGTGGTGCGCTCGCTCAGGTCCGCGTCGACGACGCCGTAGAAGACGTAGCCCTGCGTCTCCTCCAGGTCGACGAAGGCGTCTTGGGTATAAGCTTGCGCAACGATCCGGCCGCGGACCGTGCCGGCGGAGTTGAGTGCGAACGAGACGTCGCCCGTGGCCGCGAAGCGATCCCACGTTCCGGCTTCCAGGCGGAGGCTCCCGGTGAGTTCGGCGCTGTCAGCATGCTTGCGGATGAGATTGATCGAGGCCGACGGCTCGCCCGCGCCGTTGAGCAGGCCGGTCGCGCCGCGCACGATCTCGACCCGCTCGTAGATGGCCGTCGAGGTCTCGTCGAAGCCGACATTCCCGGTCTGGAAGGGCGCGCCATCGATCTGGAAGTTGGTGATCTCGAAGCCGCGGGCCGAAAGGGTGTTCCGGCCCCGATCGACCGCCTTGGCCGAGATCCCCGTGGCGAAGGCCAGAACGTCCGAGACGGTGGAAAGCGCCTGGTCCTCGATCTGCTGCTCGGTGATGGCCATGATCGACTGCGGCGTCTCGCGCGGCGTCAGTTCCAGCCCGATGGCCGCGTCGGTCGACTTGTCGGCGTGGCCATAGACCACCAGCTCCTCGACCGCGGCGTCCTGGGCCATCGCCGGCGAAGCCATCGCGCAGCCCACAGCCCCCGCAAGCAGCCACCCCTTCAAGTTCATCTCGAAACCTCCGCCCCGCATCCACTCAGGAGCCGTCCCTCGGCTCAGCTTCAGCGGCACTAATCCTCGCTAATCGCAATTGCAACTCATTTTCATCTAGGAAGAAGGTTGTCGAGGCTGCCGGCCGAGGGAGGCGTTCAATCGGCGCTCAGCCGCGCCTGTACCGTGACCGCCGCAGCGACCAGCGCCGCGGCGATCGTCAGCGTCGTCGTCCAGACCAGCACCGCCATGGTGGGCGGATCTGCGGCCAGGCAGGCGGCGAAGGCGCCGGCCTGCAGGGCGCCGCCTCCGATGCGCAGTCCGATCCGCACCAAGCCTGAGGGCGGCCGGCGCCGGGCGATCTGCCGCCAGTGCGCGTCCAGCGATAAGGCGAACGCCGCCATCCCGGCGATCGCCAGGACCAGGGCCAGGCCGTGGAAGGCGCCGTCGCTCACCGCCTACTCCGCAGCCTGAAGGTCGTAGGCCGCTGGCCGCGTCGCGGCCGGAACGTCGGCTTTGCGCCGCTGGAGGCGCCACGCGGCCCAGGCCGCCACCGTCCCGCCGACGATCAGCACGAGGTCGACGCCCGCGACCGGCCAGTAGCCCGCCGACACCGTCGCTGCGAGGTGATCTCCGGTCGTGACCCAGTTCGCCACGGCCGCGGCGATGGCCAGCCCGGCCGCGGCCCAGCACTGCTCGGCCCAGGCCGGATTGTTCCGCCCCACGGCCACAGGCCGCGAGCGTGCAAGGGCGTGGGCCAGGGCGGCCAGCCAGGCGCCCCAGAACACGAGCCTCTGCATGAGACTATGGTCCGGCAGGTCGGTCGGCAGCAGGCGGTTGGCCAGCATGACCGCGCCCGTGGCCACCAGCATGCCGGTCACCGTGGTCACCGCCAGCGCACTCACCACCCATGCGCCGGAGGCGCCGGCGGCGGCGTGCTTCTTCTTCCGCTTCTCGACGTAGAACAGGAAGCCCGTGGCCATGCAGGCGCAGCCCGTAAGACCCGAGGCGAAGAGCAGCCAGCGCAGCGTCCAGTGTTTGAAGAACTGGAAGTGCAGCCCGTAGAAGAAGTCGTAGGTCGCTTCGACGAAGCCGGCCCTCGGCTCCACATAGACCAGCCGCCCGGTGTCGCCGTCGAAGTAGAGGGTTTCCGGATTGGCGACGCGGTCGACGCTGTCGCGGCTGATGCCGACATAGGCGTTGGCGTCCCCGAGATGCACCACTTCCACCGCGCCGACGCGTCCGCCCACCCCCTCAGCCGCCCAACGGGCCTCCGCCTGACGCATCATGGCGTCCACCGAGGCCAGGCCGCCTGGCCTGTGCGCGGCTTCCTCGGCCAGGCGGGTCGAGGCGATCGAGGCCGAGGCCTGCGCGTCGGACCAGTCGCGCATAAGCAGCTGGCCGCTGGGCAGGTAGATGTTCGCGAAGATGAAGAGGCCCGACAGCGTGATCACGAACAGGAACGGCAGTGCGAGCACGCCGGTCATATTGTGCAGGTCGAGCGTGGACCGCAGCCGAGCCTTGTCCGGCCGGAACGTGAAGAATTCCCGGAAGATGCGCCGGTGCATGACCACGCCCGAGACCAGCGCCGCCAGCATGCCCAGCCCCGCCGCGCCGACGATCCAATAGCCGACGCCCTTCCAATGCAGGGTCAGGGCATAGTGCATCGGGAAGAAGAAACCCGTCCCCAGAGCAAGGCGCTCCTCGAGTTCGGGCGGCAGGCGCTTGCCGGTCCGGGGGTCTATGATGGCGTGGCCGAACGCGTGGACGTGATCGACGTTCGGGTTCCTGGGCCGGTTCGGCAGGTCGTAGGTCGTGTAGACGTTCAGCATGGAGTCGCGGTGACCCATGCTCACGAACACCTGCGTCGCCTGCAGGGGCTCGCCGGGCGGCGCAGGCCCCACCACCTCGCCGGCGGCACGCCGCAGATCCGCCGGATCGGGCCGTACGCCCGCGATCATCGGCGCGATCACCCGGTCGAACGAAGGCAGCGGCTGGGCCGCCCCACGACTCTCGGGGATGCTCCAGCGATCGATCTCGCGATCGAAGACCGACAGCGAGCCGAAGAAGAAGCAGGCCATCAGCACGAAGCCGAGCACCAGGCCCAGCCAGGTGTGCATGTAGGCCATCGCTTGACGGAAGGTTTCCCGCATCGCCGCCGCCCTCAGCCCATCGCCGTTCGTGCGAGCGCCCAGGCGGCCACGCCCATGCTCGTTCCTCCGCCGCCCAGGACCAGCCACGGACGCCAAGAGCTCCGAGGTACGTAGGCCCAGCAGACAGCCGCCAGGAGCACCAGGAATCCGAGCATCCAGGACAACAGCCGGGCGTCGTCGAAGGACATCCCGGAGGCGGTCAGCCCGAACGTCGCCAGCGCCACGAAGCCGCACGCGAACCACCATCCGCCGAACAGCGCCGCGAGATGCCGGCTGGCCGCCGGCAAGGCCGCTCGTATGGCGGGCCAGAGCCGTGAACCGGGGCGGCGGAGGTCGGCGATATCGGTCACGCGGGCGGGGCCATGTTGCGAACAATTCGCATTCTTAAATGGGTGAGCGACGATCGTCCAGACGTTTGGCTCCCGCCTTCGCGCGCCCTCCCACGGCGAGCGATGCGCCTTACCGAAGGACCTCAACCGGTGGGCGCGGGCTCATCGTCAATCAAATTGACGAAACCGCACGTCCGGGCGAGGCTTGCCGCATGCCGAGCCCCGCCGCGGATTCCGTCACTCGAACCACTCTGACGGACATGGTGATCGCCTACGCGACCGCGCTCGACAGCCGTGACTGGCCACTGATGCGCAGCCTGCTGACCGATCCGGTGGAGATCGACTACAGCTCCATGGGTTCGATCCGCGAGACCCTCGCCGTCGAGGACTGGCTGCGCCGGCTGAACACGCTGAGTGGGTTCGACGCCACGCAGCACGTCGTGACCAACTTCCGCGTCGAGGTCGATGGCGAGCGGGCGACGTGCACGTCCTACGTCGACGCCCTGCACTTCCTCACGGACGGGGGCCGCAATCACGTGGCGCACGCCTGCGGCGTGTATGTCCATGAGTTCGTGCTGACGGCCGGCGGCTGGCGGATCCGGAAGGCGACGTTCCATCTGCGCGGCCATCAGAACGGCGCCCAGGCGTTCCAGGAGGCCTTCGCGCGAGCGCGGGAGATCGCCGGCGCCGGCCGCTCCTGAGCGAAGGCGGCCTCAGTTTTGCGACCTCGGGTTGTCATCCCGACGGCGCAGCCACGGCCCCTCACCCAAGGGCACAGTTCTTCGAGATCTAAGCGTCAAGTGAATTGACAGTTTAAGGCGTGCGGCGCCACTCTCCCCGCCAAAGCCCGGCCAACGGGCGAATGACCAGTTGATAGGGGGAGACGGCCATGGCCGCTCGGGTACTGCTCTGCACCACAATGCTCGTCAGCCTGGCCGCAGGCGCGGCCGCCGCCCAGACAGCGGACGCTGGAGGCTCCACGCTCGGCGAGGTCGTCGTCACCGCCCAGAAGCGTGAGCAGAACCTCCAGGACGTCCCGATCTCGATGGAGGTGGTGTCCGGCGAGAAGATCGAGGATTTCAACACCAACGACTTCAAGCAGCTGGTCTCGTTCGCGCCGAACGTCGCGGTGCAGACCACCGCCGGCAATGACACCATCTACATACGCGGCTTCGGCTCGCCGCCCGCCAACTTCTCCTTCGACCAGGCCGTCAGCCTCTACATGGACGGCGTCTATGCCGGCCGGAACCGGCAGGCCCAGTCGCCCTTCTTCGACCTCGCGCGCGTGGAAGTGCTGCGCGGTCCGCAGGGCGCGCTCTTCGGCAAGAACACCCCGGCCGGCGCCGTCAGCATCGTCTCCGCCGGACCGACCTCGGAGTTCGAGGGCGAGGTCAACGGCCTCTATAACTTCAGCCTCCGCGGCTACGACGTCTGGGGTCACGTCTCGGGCCCGATCAGCGACACCCTCGGCGCGCGCCTGGCGGTGAAGGTCACCGACAACAAGGGCTTCCTGCGCAACCTGGCGCTCGACCGGCGCGAGCCGCAGAACGAACAGGCGCTCGCGCGCCTGACCCTGCAGTGGCGGCCCACCGACACGATCGACTATACGCTGAAGGTCGAGTACGCGAACCGCGACGTGGCCGGCGGCGTCAACGTGTCGAGCCCGGTCAACACGGCCCAGAGCCCGAAGCGGACCCGCTACAGCACCCAGAACCCCATCGGCCCGGAAGGCACGAAGGCCACCTCCTGGCTGATCTCGGGCACCGGCAACTTCGAGCTCGGCGACTTCACCCTGACCTCGGTCACTGGCTACTCGTTCTTCCGGTCGAACATCGTCAACAACTTCGACCAGGAGCTGCCGACGGGCGGCTTCACGGCCAACAGCGTCTACAACAGCTATCCCGAGCACTTCCGCCAGTGGTCGCAGGAGGTCCGGCTGCTGTCCCCGACCGGGCGGCGCTTCGAGTACATCGTCGGCGCCTACTACGACACCTCGCTGTACCAGCTCACCCAGCTCGGCGGCTTCAACATCGCGTCGCTGAACTACTTCGGCCTGCTCAACACCGAGTTCCGCCAGCGCGCGGAGAGCTTCTCGGTGTTCGGCCAGGGCACGTTCAACGTGAATGACGACCTGCGCCTGATCGGCAGCCTGCGCTACACGACCATCGACAAGCGCGGCGCGTTTTGGGGCCGCCTGCGGTATGGGCCATTCGCCCTGCGGCCGGTCAACACCACGGCCAACGGCGAGATCAAGGGCGAGGACAACATCGATCCCTCGATCACCGCCCAGTATGACATCACGGACCAGATCATGGTCTACGCGACCTACGGGCGCGGCTCGAAGTCGGGCGGCTTCGTGTCGAACACGTACGGCACCACCGACGCGACCTTCGTCTATGCGCCGGAGAAGTCCGAAAACTACGAGATCGGCCTGAAGTCGACCCTGCTCGACGGACGAATGGTGCTGAACCTCGCGGCCTACGACACCAGCTTCAAGGACCTGCAGGTGTCGGTCTATAACCCGACGATCTCCACCTACCAGACGTCGAATGCGGCCAGCGCCAGCTCGAAGGGCGTGGAGGGTTCGATCTCCTTGTTCCCCGTCCGGAACTTCGACATCACGCTCGCGGCCGCCTACCAGAACGCCGAGTACGACGACTATCCGGGCGCGGCCTGCCTCGCCAGCCAGCCGATCACCGTGTGCAACCCGGCGGTCCCGGCGAGCATCGCGGCGAACAACATCGCCGGCGCCCCGCTCCAGCACGCCTCGAAGTGGAGCGGCACCCTCCAGGTCCACCAGAAGATCGAACTCGACAACGACATGATGATCGACTGGCGCGCCGCCGCGTCGGGCCGCTCCAAGTTCTTCAACGCCGACAATCAGGCGCCCACCTTCGGCGTCCAGAAGGGCTACACCAAGATCGACTTCCGGGTTCAATACGGCCCCGAGGACGAGCGTTGGCACGTCGCCTTCGTCGGCAAGAACCTGACCAACGAACTGACAAGCGGCTCCAGCTTCAACCTGCCGGCGCCGATCACGGCCGTGCCGCGCGCCATCCTGTACCTCGAGGAAGGCCGCACGGTGTCTCTCGAGGCGGGCCTGAAGTTCTAGCGACGCGTTGCGGACGGCGCGCGCCCCCGGCGGGGAGCGCGCCGCCTGCGTTTCCCGGAGGCGGGCATGATCGACGTCCACTTCGTTCCCACGCCGAACGGGAACAAGGTCAGCATCATGCTGGAGGAGATCGGCCTCCCCTATAGGCTGATCCCCTACGACATGCTGGCGGGCGACCACCTCAAGCCCGGGTTCCGGCGCATCAATCCGAACGGCCGGCTTCCGGGCATCGAGGACCACGATCCGATCGGAGGCGGCGAGCCGTTCTGCGTCTTCGAGTCGGGCGCGATCCTGCTCTACCTGTCGGACAAGGCCGACGGCGCGCTGATGCCGAAGGACCCTCGCGGTCGCTCGCGCGCGATCCAGTGGCTGATGTGGCAGATGGCCGGCTTCGGTCCGATGCAGGGCCAGGCGCACCACTTCGTCCGCTACGCGCCCGAGGGCCAGGACTATCCCGTCCAGCGGTACATGAACGAGACGCGCCGCATGCTGGCCGTTCTGGACCGCCGGCTGGGCGAGGCCGAGTACCTGGCGGGCGAGGCGTACTCCGTCGCCGACGTCTCCACCTGGCCCTGGACGCGGGCGATCCGCGCCATCGGCCTGGAGGTCGCCGAGTGGCCGAACGTGCACCGCTGGTTCGAAGCCATCGCCGAGCGGCCCGCCGTCCAGCGCGGCACCGAGGTGAAGAACGCGGCCAACCTCTCCAGCGCCCGGCCCGTGCTGACCCCGGAGCAGTGGTCCAACCTGTTCGGCGAGAACATGCTCAAGAGCGCCGGCGTCGAGGTCTAGCCCGTCCGAGGCGGCGGACACGGACACCCGTAACGTCCTGGAGGAGACCGGACGATGAAAGAGATCACCGGCGAGACCGCCTTCATCACGGGCGGCGCCAGCGGCATCGGCCTCGCCACCGCTCGCGCGCTCGCCCGCCGGGGCGCTCGGCTGATCCTGGCCGACCTCGACGCCGAGCGGGTCGAAGCCGCCGCCAAGGACCTTCGAGCCGAGGGCGCCGACGCCATCGCGGTTCGCCTGAATGTCGCCGAGGAGGCCGAATGGGCCGACGCCGGCGAGGCCGCGGCGAAGTTCGGCGACGTCCGCATCCTGTTCAGCAACGCCGGCGTCGGCGGTGGGTCAGGCGCCTTCGAGACCTACGACACCGACGTTTGGCGCTGGGCCTACGCCGTCAACGCCCATGCGCACCTCTACGCCTGCCGCACCTTCCTCGGCGCGATGAAGACCAGCGGCAAGCCCGCGCATGTGGCCATCACCTCGTCCATGGTGGGCATCGTCCCGCCGCCGATCTCCGTCGCCTACATCTCCTCGAAGTTCGCGACGCTGGGCATCGCGCTCGGCCTCCGCAACGAGCTCGCCGACACCAATGTGGGCCTTTCCGTCCTCTGCCCCGGGATGTCGGCCACCCGGATCGTCGAGACGACGCAGAAGCTGCGTCCCGGCGCCTCGGAGCAAGGTCAGGCAGCGCAGACCGCGCAGAACATGGGCTCCGTGCTGGCCTCGGGCATGTCTCCGGACAAGATCGGCGAGCGGGTGGTCCGCGCCATCGAGGCCGACGAGTTCTACATCTTCACTCACCCCGAGTGGAAACCCCTGGCCGAGGCGCAGTTCGCCGACCTGCTTTCCGCCTTCGGCGAGTCCGCCGACCCCAGCTACGCCGGCGACGACCTGGACGGCCTGGTGGCCGCGAACGGCGCCAAGCGGCTTACCGCCGGCGTCGCCTCCTGATCATCCGAACTCCAAGGAACCCAAACCCATGCCCGTCGTCCGCCAGGTCCCGCGCTCGGAAGTCACCGCCGAGGTGGTCCACGCCTACTACGACCGCCTGTTCGGACCCGGCCGCGACCCCGTCGCCGAGCCCGGCACCGCCACCGGGACGCCCGGCGACTGGTGGACGGTCTATGCGCTGGCGCCCGACATCTTCCAGCACGCAGTCGATGGTTTCGCCGTCTATCGGCATCCCAGCAGGAAGATCGACCCGATCCTGCGCGAGCTCGGCCAGACGCGCGCTGGCTGGGTGAAGGGCAGCCAGTTCGTCTTCTCCCAGCATTGCAAGGCCATGCGGGCCTTGGGCGCGCCCGAGGAGAAGATCGCCGCCATCCCGCACTGGACGGTCTCGGACGTGTACGACGAGAAGGAGCGCGCCGTCCTCGCCTACGCCGACTGCCTCACGCTGGGCGATGGCCGCACGCCCCTGGAAGTCTTCGAGAAGCTGCGCACCTTCTGGGGCGACGAGGAGATCTTCGAGTTCACCTACATCACCACGCTCTATTCCATGCACGCGGTGATCACCCGCGCCCTGCGGATGGAGTTCGACAACCGTGAGGACCCGATCGTCGAGGTCGCCGCGCCCGAAGGCTTCGCCGCCACCGACTTCCTGAGCGGCGCGAGGCGGTGATGTCGCGGAACTGTGATCGGCATTAACATCAACTAGATTGACGTTTCGGCTCTAATCCTTAGATTTCTTATCGATCAGAACCCATTTGCCGCTGCGCGGCGGGCGAGAGGCCGGTATTGTTCCTTCAGGGACCCCAGCCACGTCGCGCAGACGACGAGATCCGGAGGAAAACCATGGCTAAGGCGCAGAACACCGAGTTCGAAATCCGGGGCGTCAACCACCTCGCCCTCGTCTGCAAGGACATGGCCGAGACGGTGAAGTTCTACCGGGACATCCTGGGCATGCCGCTGACGAAGACCATCGACCTGCCGCGCGACCTGGGGCAGCACTTCTTCTTCGACATCGGCAACGGCGACAGCCTGGCCTTCTTCTGGTTCAAGGACGCCCCGCCGGCGCAGCCCGGCCATGCCTCGCCGAGCGCCCTGCCGACCCAGGGTTCGTTCGTCAGCGCCCACGGCTCGATGAACCACATCGCCTTCGACGTCCCGGAAGAGAAATTCGACGAGTACGTCCAGAAGCTGAAGGACAAGGGGATCGCGGTCTCCCAGATCCTCAATCACGACAACTCGCCGACGGGCTCCACCCCGGACCTGACCGACGACGTTTTCGTGCGCTCGGTCTATTTCTTCGATCCGGACGGTGTTTGCCTCGAGTTCGCCTCGTGGGTCGGCAAGCCGTTCACCGAAGACGACGTGGCCCATGCGCCCATGCGCGCCGACGGCGTGCGCGACGAAAGCGTGATCACGCCCCTGGCCAAGCGCCGCAAGCTGCAGCCCGCCGAATAGAGCGGACGACCAACGACATCGGGAGACCAGGGATGGATGAGGCCGCGATCCGCGCCTTCGCCAAGCGCTTCTTCGACGCCATCGAACAGGGCGACGTCGAGACCGTGAAGAGCAGCTACACGCCGGACGTCGAGATCTGGCACAACTTCGACGACCTCATCCAGACGCGCGAGCAGAACGTCGAGACCCTGAAGGGCATGGTCGGCCGCATCAGCGACCGCCTGTACGACAACCGTCGCCTGGAGGTGTTCGCCGACGGCTTCGTGCAGCAGCACGTGCTCCGCGGCACCCGCAAGGACGGCAAGCGGGTCAGCCTGCCGGCCGCCATCATCGTGAAGCTTCGCGACGGCAAGATCGCGCGGCTCGACGAGTACATCGACAGCGCTCACGTGGCGGTCTTCCGGCAGACCTTCTGACGCCCCGGGATGGGGGCGACGGCTGAAATCCTCGGCTGGCTGAAGGCCAGCGGCCTGGCGGCGCGCGACGAGGCGCCCGCGATCACGTCGCTGACCGGCGGCGTGTCCAGCGACGTGTTCCGCGTCGACCTGCGGACCGGGCCGATCTGCGTGAAGGCGGCGCTCGACAAGCTGCGCGTCGCCGCCGACTGGCGGGCGCCGGTCGAGCGCTCCGCCAACGAAGCCAACTACCTGCGCGCCGCCGCCGACCTCGGCGGCCTGATCGTGCCTTCGGTGCTGGCCGAAGATGCGGCGCGGCACATCTTCGCGATGAGCTGGTTCGAGCCGGCGCATCACCCGGTATGGAAGGCGGAGCTCGCCGCGGGCCGGGTGGATCCGACGGTCGCGCAGGCGGTCGGCGGAGGGCTCGCGCGGATCCACGGCGCGACCGCCGGACGCGACGAGATCGCCGCGCGGTTCGACACGACAGACATGTTCGAGGCGCTGCGGCTGGAGCCCTACCTCGCCCATACGGCCAAGGCGCACCCGTTGCTTGCGGGACGCATCGAGGCCATCGCCGAGACCACGCGGACCGCCCGCCTCGCCCTGGTCCATGGCGACGTCAGCCCCAAGAACATCCTCGTCGGGCCCGCGGGCCCGGTGCTGCTCGACGCCGAGTGCGCCTGGTATGGCGACCCGGCCTTCGACATCGCGTTCTGCGCCAATCACCTGCTTCTGAAGGCTGTCTGGAAACCCGCGCACGCGAAGGCATGCGGCGACGCCTTCGACGCCCTGGTCCAGGCCTACCTCTCCGGAACGACATGGGAGCCGGCCGAGGCGCTGGAAAGGCGCGCCGCCCCGTTGCTCGCCGCGCTGCTGCTGGCGCGGATCGACGGCAAGTCGCCTGTCGAATACCTGACGGCCGACGCCGACAAGACGCTGGTCCGGGACGTCGCGACCGGCGTCCTAACCAGAGACGTTGCGCGGTTCGCCGACGTGCGGCGCGCGCTGTTCGAGAGGCTGGGAGCCCGATGAAGTACGAGATCACCACCGTCCGCGGCCGCCAGCTTTGGGACAGCCGCGGCCGTCCGACGGTCGAGGCCGAGATCGAGCTCGCGGGCGGCGCGGTCGGTCGCGCCATGGCGCCGGCCGGGGCGTCACGCGGCGCGCACGAGGCGATCGATCTGCGTGACGGCGGCGAAGCCTTCGGCGGCTTCGGCGTCGGCAAGGCGACCGCAGCGGTGAACGGCCCGATCGCCTCGGCGTTGAGGGGCCGGGACGTGCGGGACCAGACCGGCCTCGACGCGGTGCTGGAGGAACTCGACGGCACGCCGGCCTTCTCGAAGCTCGGGGCCAACGCCGCCGTCGCCGTCTCGCTCGCCGCGATCCACGCCGCCGCCGCCGCCGAGGGCCTGCCGCTGTGGCGCTACCTTGCGGGCGGCCGGAAGGTCCGCGTGCCTTTGCCCGAGGTGCAGATCTTCGGCGGCGGCGCCCATGCCGGCCGTCGGACCGACGTGCAGGACTTCATGGTCATGTGCCCGCGCGCGCCCACCGTTCGTCGCGCCTTCGAGATCACCGCCGACGTCTATCGCGCGGCAGGAGCGATCATGGAGGAGACCGGGCGCCTGGCCGGCGTGGCCGACGAGGGCGGCTGGTGGCCGCTGTTCGCGTCCAACGAGGAAGCGCTCGAGACGCTGGCGCAGGCCATCGATCGTAGCGGCCACAAGGCTGGCGAAGAGGTCTTCATCTCGCTGGACGTCGCGGCCAACGAGCTCTCCCATGGCGACGGGTATCGCCTGCCGCTGGACGGCGCAGAACTCACCTCGGAGCAGATCGTTGAGCGCGTCGCCGGGTGGACGGCGCGGTATCCGATCCTGTCCATCGAGGATCCCGTCAGCCAGGACGACATGGCCGGCATGGCGCTCGCCACCGAACGGTTCGGCAGGACCGTGCAGCTCATCGGCGACGATTTCCTCGTGACCAACGCCGCGCGGGTGCGCCGCGCCGCCGCCGAGGGCGCCTGCAACGCCGTCCTGGTGAAGGTGAACCAGGCGGGAACCGTCACAAGCGCGAAGGCCGCCCTGGAGGCCGCGCGCGAGCTCGGCTGGAGCGCCATCGTCTCGGCCCGCTCGGGCGAGACCGAGGACGTCAGCATCTCGCACCTGTCCGTCGGCTGGGACGCCGGCCAGCTCAAGGTGGGCTCGTTCACCCGTTCCGAGCGGATGGCCAAGTGGAACGAGCTGCTGCGGATCGAGGAGCAGATGGGCGCCGAGGCGGTCTTCGCGGGCCTTGACGCCCTGCCCGCCTCCGTGGCCGCTTCCCATCGATGAAGGCGGTCCTGCAGTACCGGGCGAGCCCCGGGTTCATCGCCGAGCTGGAGCGCCGCGCCGCTGCGGACGGCTTCGACTGGGCGTCGGTCGACGAAACGGACGAGGCCGGCTTCGCGCGCGAGATCGCCGACGCTCAGGTGCTGCTCCACGTGCTGAAGCCCGTGACCGCGGCGATGATGGACCAGGCGCCCGGCCTCAAGCTGATCCAGAAGCTGGGCGTCGGCGTGAACACCATCGACCTGGAGGCCGCCCGCGCCCGGGGGATCGCGGTCTCCAACATGCCCGGGACCAACAGCCAGGCCGTCGCGGAAATGACGCTGGCGCTGCTGTTCGCCGTCCTGCGACGGATCAACTACTTCGACGCGCTCACGCGGGCCGGCGAAGGCTGGCGACCGGACCTCGCCGTCATCGACGCAACCGGCGAGATCGCCGGCCGCACGGTGGGCTTCCTCGGCTACGGCGGCGTTCCCGCGCGGCTGGCCCCGGTGTTCAAGGCGCTTGGCGCCGAGGTGATCTACACGGCACGCGCCCCGAAGCCCGACGCGCAGGGCCGCGCGGTGTCCCTCGACGAGCTGATCACGACGTCCGACATCCTCTCGCTGCATGCGCCGCTGACCGACGTGACCCGCGGGATCATCGGCGCTGAGGCGCTCGGGCGGATGAAGCCCGGCGCGATCCTCATCAACACCGCGCGCGGCGAGCTGGTCGACCAGGCCGCGTTGCATCGCGCGCTGGCGTCCGGCCGCCTCGGCGGCGCGGGCCTCGACGTCTTCGCCCGGGAACCCGTCGATCCGGCCGACCCGCTCTTCGCCCTGCCGAACGTGGTGGTCGCGCCGCACATGGCCTGGCTCACACCGGAAACGCTCTCACGCAGTCTGGACGCCGCGTTCGAGAACTGCCGGCGGCTGCGCGACGGCCGGCCGCTGAAGAACCAGGTGGTTTGATGACCGTCGTCCTCGTCACCGGCCAGCTCCTGACGCACGACGCCTGGGGCGACAGCCTGCCCGCCCTGCGCCAGCGCCATGACGTGGTGCTTGCCGACCACGCCCACGACGACACGATCGGCGGCATGGCCGAACGCCTGCTCGCCGCGGCGCCGGCCGAGTTCGACCTCGTCGGGCAGGCCATGGGCGGCTTCGTGGCGTTCGAAGTGCTGCGCCGCGCGCCGGAGCGGGTGCGCCGGCTTGCGCTGCTGTCCACCCTCGCGCCCAACGACGGCCCGGCCCAAACCGAGCGACGCATGGGCTACATCCGGCTCGTCGAGAGCGGCCGTTACGCCGATGTCGTCGAAGAGCGGATCCCCATCCTCGTCCATCCGGCCCGCCGGGAGGACCGGCCACTGCTGGGCGTGGTTCGTCGCATGGCCGAGGCTACGGGCGCCGAGACCTTCCTGACGCAGCAGCGGGCGATCATGGCCCGCGCCGACAGCCGCCCCGGCCTGACCGCGATCCGCTGCCCGACTCTCGTCCTGTGGGGGCGGCAGGACGGGATCACCACCGAACAGCACGCGACCGAGATCGCCGGCGGCATCCCCGGCGCGCGGCTGGAGGTCGTCGAGGACTGCGGCCACCTCACGACGCTCGAGAAGCCCGCGACCACCGCCCGCCTGCTCGCCGACTGGTTCAGCGATGCCTAAGCGCCACCTCCCGTTGCGAGAAGTCGGTTTGGATGCGAAGGAACGGGCATGAGCAAAGGCCGTCCGACGGACTTCTACGCCGATCCGAACAACAGCATCGGCTACCTCACCCGCATCGCTTTCCGCAGCTTTTCGCGCGCCTTGGAGAAGCGGACCCTGCCGCACGGCGTCACCGCCGGGCAGTGGCGCTTCCTGCGCGTGCTCTGGCGAGAGGACGGCCTGACCCAGCGCGAGCTGTCGCGCCGCGTCGGCATGCGCGAGCCCACGACCGTCACCGCGCTCAAGAGCCTCGAGCGAAGCGGCTTCGTCGTCCGCCGCCAGAGCGTCGAGGATCGTCGCAAGACGCACGTCTACCTCACGTCCGAGGCCAGGGCGTTGCAGTCCACCCTGGCGCCATGCGTGGCCGAGGTGAACGAGATCGCCCTGCAGGGCCTGAACGACGATGAGGTCGCCACCCTGCGCCGCCTGCTGCAGCACGTCGGCCGGAACCTCGCGCCGGAAGGCGATGATACGCCCCTCGATGCGCCCGTCTGAGCTTGGCTGCCCCAACGGGATTGCATAGATAGCTAAGCGATAGCGGTCCCTGGAGCGACACATGCCGAAACTGCTGGCCCTGGCCGGAAGCACCCGCAGCGGATCGTTCAACCAGCGCCTGCTCGACGTCGCCGTGGAGATCGCCCGCGGCGAGGGGGCCGAGGTCACCAGCATCAGCCTCCGCGACCTGCATCTGCCGCTGTACGACGGCGACCTGGAGGCGCAGGCCTTCCCAGAGGTCGCCGACCGTCTGCGCCAGCACTTCATCGACGCCGACGGCCTCCTGATCGCCTCTCCTGAGTACAACGGCTCGGTGTCGGGCGTGCTGAAGAACGCCATCGACTGGGCGTCACGGCCACGGGAGGGCGAGAGTCTCGTCGCCCTGCCCGCCTTCCGCGGCAAGGTCGCCGGCCTGATGTCGGCCTCGATCAGTCCGTTCGGCGGCCTTCGCGGACTGCTGGCCCTCCGTCAGATCCTGGCTACGGTCCAGACCATCGTCGCCACCGAGCAGGTGCTGGTGCCGTTCGCCGACAAGGCCTTCGACGGACCGGAGCTGACCGAGGCTATGCCCAAGCAGCTCCTGCCCATCATGGTGAAGCGGGTGATCTTCCTCGCCGAACGGCTGAAGGCCTAGCGGACCGGCTCGCCGAACGGCAGCTTGTAGTCGGTTAAGCGCTGGCGGATCAGCTTCTTGTCGATCTTGCCCGTCGCGCCGAGCGGGATGTCGTCGACGAACAGCACGTCGTCGGGCATCCACCACTTGGCGATCTTGCCGTCGAGGAACCGCAGCACGTCGTCCTTGGTGCAGGTCGCCCCCGGCTTCAGCTTGACCAGCAGGATCGGCCGCTCGTCCCACTTCGGATGCGAGACGCCGATGACCGCGCAGAGCTCGGCCTGGGGATGCCCCACGGCGACGTTCTCGACGTCGATGGAGCTGATCCATTCGCCGCCGGACTTGATGACGTCCTTCGCGCGGTCGGTGATCTGCATGTAGCCGTCGGGATCGATGGTCGAGACGTCGCCGGTGTCGAAGAAGCCTTCTTCGTCCAGCACCTGCCCGCCCTCGCCCTTGAAGTAGCCGGACGCGATGGTCGGCCCCTTGATCATCAACCGGCCGAAGGTCTTGCCGTCGTGCGGCAGGGTGCGGCCAGCGTCATCGGCGAGCTTGAGGTCCAGGCCGCAGAGCAGGCGGCCCTGCTTCAGCTTGTAGGGCACCTGGTCCTCGAAGCTCAGCTCGCCCACCTTCGCATCGGCCACGGAGATGGTCGCCAGGGGCGAGGTCTCGGTCATGCCCCAGCCCTGGATCACCTCGACGCCATAGTGGTCATGGAAGGTCCGGATCAGGCTCTCCGGCACGGCCGACCCGCCGATGGTGACCCGCTGCAGCGTGGTGAGCTTGCCGCCCGTCTCCTTCAGGTGGGTGAGCAGCATCTGCCAGACGGTGGGCACGGCCGCGGAATAGGTCACGCCCTCGGTCTCGATCAGCTCGTGGATGGAGGCGCCGTCCATCCGCTGCCCCGGCATCACCAGCTTCGCGCCGACCGCTGGCGCCGAGTAGATCACGCCCCAGGCGTTGGCGTGGTACATCGGGACCACCAGCAGCACGGTGTCGCGCGCCGACAGCGCCAGCGCATCCGTCTGCAGCGTCATCAAGGCATGCAGGTAGTTCGACCGGTGGCCGTAGAGCACGCCCTTCGGATTGCCCGTCGTGCCCGAGGTGTAGCAGAGGCCCGCCGCTGTCCGCTCGTCGAAGCCGCCCCAGCGGCACTCGGTGGAGTGCGGCGCGATCCAGGCGTCGAACTCCTCGTCCAGATAGATGACGCGCTCGATGCTCGGGCACTGCGGGAGCAGTTGCTCCACAAGCGGACGGCAGGCCGGATCGGCCAGCAGCAGGCGATCCTCGGCGTGATTGGCGACATAGGCGATCTGCTCGGGGAACAGCCGCGGGTTCAGCGTGTGCAGCACCGCCCCGATGCCGATCGTCCCGTACCAGGCCTCGAAATGGCGGTAGCCGTTCCAGCCGAGCGTGCCGACGCGGTCGCCAGGCGCGATGCCGGCCGCCTTCAAGGCGTTCGAGACCCGCTTGGCGCGAGCGTGGACTTGCGCGTAGGTGGTGCGGGAAATCCGGCCCTGTCCGTCGCGGCTGACGATCTCGCGGTCGCCATGCCAGCGGGCGGCATGGTCGATGAGCCGATCGAGCGTGAGCGGAATGTCCTGCATCAGGCCTTGCATCAGGGCCTCCCACCATTATTGCTTAGATACCGAACTATAAGATGAGGGGATGCGTCGATGGAAGGCTTGAGCGAACTGCTGGCGAAGGTGGACACCCAGTTCCTGGGGTTCCCATCTCCGACCGCGCCCCGGATCCAGGCCGGCGGCCATCCCTGCCAGGGCATCTACTGGACTCCCAAGGGCCAGAAGCCGAAGGCGGCCTTCATCGCCACCCACTATAACGTCGACTTTTCCGAGCACTACATCGCGCCCTACCTCGCCACCCGCGGCTTCGGCTTCCTGGGCTGGAACACCCGCTATCGCGGCTTCGAGGACCAGTTCCTGCTGGAGCACGCCATCCTCGACATCAGCGTCGGCATGCGCTGGCTGCGCGAGCAGGCCGGCGTCGAGACCATCATCATCCTGGGCAATTCCGGCGGCGGCTCACTGATGGGCGCCTACCAGGGCGAGGCGATCGCGCCGACCATGGCCAATCTGCTCACCGGAGCGGCGCAGGAGCAGTACCAGAACTTGCCAAAGGCCGATCTCTACGTCTCGTTGAACGCCCACCAGGGCCGCCCCGAAGTGCTTACCGACTGGATGGACGCCTCGGTCGTCGACGAATTCGATCCCATCGCCACCGACCCCGAACTGGATCCGTTCAGCGAGGCCAACAAGCCGCCCTACTCCCAGGAATTCATCGCCAAGTACCGGGCGGCGCAGCGTGCACGGAACCAGCGGATCACCGACTGGGCCAAGGCCGAGCTGAAGCGGCTCAACGAGGCCGGCATCCCCGACCGCCTGTTCCCCATGTTCCGCTGCTGGGGCGACCTGCGGATGATGGACGGCACCATCGACCCGTCCGATCGGGCGACCCCCATGTGCTACCGCGGCCACCCCGCAGTGGCGAACAAGACGCCCTCGATCGGCCGGGCCAACAACATCAAGACCTGGCTGTCGATGTGGAGCCTCGAGACGTCCAAGTGCCAGGGTCGTCCGCACCTGGAGAAGTTCACCCAGCCGGCGCTGGTGGTGCAGGGCACGGCCGACACCGGCGTCTTCCCGCAAGACGCCCGCGACATCCACAGCTTCCTGGGCTCGAAGGACAAGACCCTCGAGCTCATCCCCGGCGCCCACTACTTCGAGGACAGCCCGGAGGTGCGGAACGCTGCGGCCTCGCTGGTGGCCGACTGGGCCCGGGCAAGGCTCTAGGCGGTCCTAGCGCAGGCCGTAGATCCGGTAGCGCACGCCCGCTCCCGTGCGGTGGCCGAGCCCAACGGCCACCGTCCGGTTGAGCCAGCCGTAACGGGCGTCAGCGGTCTCGAAGAGCGGCTGAATGCGGAAGTAGTACCGGTCGGTCGAGAGCGCCTCGACCCGGGCCGGATCGCGGAAATCCTCAATCACGGCGGCGGGGATCACGAGCCGCCCCTGGTAGGTCACGTGGATCAGCGCCCCGTCTTCAGTTCGCCACGCCGAGCGCACGTCAACCAGCGTCAGCGCGTCCCCGTTCTCGTCAGCCCCGCCCTCCGACCAGTCGCCGCCGCCCGGAAGCACCTCGCCGGAGAGCCGTGGGCCTGACACGACGCCGCCCGAGATCACGCTGAGCCGGCGGTTCCGCCAGGGCGAACGGCCGAAGACCAGCGGGTGGCCCTCCTCCAGGCGGATGTCGACGTCGCACAGATGTTCGACGGGCAGGCTGTCCATGGGCTCTCCCTCAGGCGCGCTTGGCCAGGATGTCGGCGGCGGCGTGGAACGCGGCGTTGGCCGCCGGCACGCCGCAATAGACGGCGCTCTGCAGCAGCACTTCCTTGATCGTGTCGGGCGTCACGCCGCCGTCGAGGGCGGCCTCGATGTGCAGGCGCAGCTCCTGCTCGCGCCCCAGCGCCACCATCATGCCGATGGTGATCAGGCGCCGCGTCTGGTGATCGAGTCCGGGCCGGGTCCAGATCTCGCCCCAGGCGTAACGCGTGATCAGGTCCTGAAAATCCGCGGTGAACGGCGTGGCGCCGGCTTGCGCACGATCCACGTAGGCGTCGCCCAGCACCTTGCGGCGGGCTTCCATTCCGAGGCGGTGGCGTTCAGCCTCATCCATCGTGCGCCTCCAAGTGCGCGAGGAGCGCGGCGTTGAAGGCGCCCGGCTGCTCGAGGTTCGAAAGGTGGCCGGCGTCCAGCTCCACGAAGCGGGCGTTCGGCAGGGTCAGGGCGAACGCCCCCATGGCCTCGGCGGTGGTCGAGACGTCCCGGGCGCCCGCGACGACCAGTGTGGGCGCCGTGGGCCTAGCGTCGGTGAGGTCGGCATCGCGCAGGGCCGCACAGCAGCCGGCGTAGCCCTCCGGGTCGGCGGCGACGAGCGTCGCATGCGCCGCCGCGACCACACCGGGCGCGCAGATGCAGAAGCCGGGCGAGAAGAACCGGGCCATCGCCATGTCCGCAATCGCCGCCAACCCTTCGGCGCGCACCTTTGCGGCGCGGGTCCGCCACCCCTCCGCATCGCCGATCCGCGGCAAGGTGTTGGCCAGGGTCAAGGAGATCACCCGCTCGGGCGCCGCCTGCGCCAGGCGCTGGGCGATGACGCCGCCGAGGGACAGGCCGACCACATGGACGGCGCCGACGCGCAGCGCGTCCAGGACCTCGAGCGCGTCCTGCGCCAGCCGGTCCAGCGTGTAGTCGCCGGCCGGCGCGTGCGAGGCGCCGTGCCCCCGGATGTCCGGCCGGATCACCCGGTAGCGGCGGGCGATCAGCGCTGCCGCCTGGGAGTCCCACAGCCGATGGTCGCAGCCGATGGAATGGAGCAGCAGCACGGCGGGCGCCGCTTCCCGCCCCTCCACCCGCACCGCCAGCGCGCAGCCGTCTGACGCGACGATCCGCTTCATGCGAGGTCGTCCCGGAGCGCGCGCTCCACCAGCGCCTCCGCTTCGCCCAGGTCGCTGCCGACGGCGGCGGCCTCGAGGTTCCGGCGCATGGCCTCAACATCGATCTCCAGGCCTTCCAGCACCTGCGCCATCGCGGCCGCCGCGCCATGGGCGACCACGAACAGATCGGCGAGCACCGGCGCTTCCGCCTGCCACGCGCCCAGAGCGCGCTCGTGCTCGCCTGCGATCGCGGCCAGCAGCGTCGCCGCCAGATGCGGCGTGCGCACCGCGGCCGAGCGGGCCACCTGGCAGCCCGTCGGGTTCCGCTTGTGCGCCATGGCCGAGGAGCCGCCCCGGCCGGCCAGCTGCGGTTCGAAGGCCTCCGCAACCTCCGCCTGGCTCATGAGGGCGATGTCGGTCGCGATCTTGCCCAGGGCTCCCACCACGATGGCTAGGCCTGCGCCCAGGCCCGCCATGGTGTCGCGCCGGCCGTGCCACGGCGCCTGCGGAACCGCGAGGCCGAGCTCGGCGGCGACGGCTGCAACGACCTCCGTGGCCCGGCCATCCATGCCCGTCAGCGTCCCGGCGGGCCCGCCGAGCTGCAGCCGCAGGGCCAGGTCCGCCTCGCGCCGTAACCGTGCCCGGGCGTCCACAAGCAGCCGCCTCCACTGGGCCGCCTTCAACCCGAAGGTGGTTGGAAGCGCCGATTGCAGCAGGGTGCGGGCCAACATCGGCGTCCGGGCGTGGCGACGCGCCAGCTTGGCGAGAGCATCCTCGCTCCGGCCGAGGTCGCGTTCGAGTGCGGCGAGGCCTTCCCTCGCCTGGAGCATCAGCACCGTGTCGGCAACGTCCTGGCTGGTCGCGCCGAGGTGGACCCTGGCGGCGCCCCGGGCCTTCAGTTCGGCGACGAGCGGGATGGCGAAGGTCCCCGCATGCGCCGCCTGTTCGGCCAGCGCATCGATGTCGAGCGGCGCCGCGCAGGCTCCTACGACCGCGGCGGCCTCCTCTTCGGCGATCAGGCCGACGCCAGCCTGGGCGCGGGCGAGCGCGACCTCGAAGGCCAACGCGTGCCGGACCAGCGCCGCGTCGCCGAAGATCTCCAGCATCTCGGCCGTGCCGGCGGCCAGCTCGCGGATGCGGGAGACCATCGCCGTCAGAACTCGAAGAACACCGTCTCGTCCTGCCCCTGCAGGACGATGTCGAAACGGAAGCGCCCCGGTCCTTCGGCGCGCGCGATAAGGGTGGCGCGCCGCTCTGGCGGAACAAGCGCCAGCACCGGATCCTCGTCCAGGCCTTCGTCGCCCTCGAAATAGACGCGCGTCACCAGCCGCTTGAGCAGGCCGCGGCCCAGCACGCCCACGGCCAGGTGGGACGCCTGCAGGCTGTTGCCTGGGCCCGGCGTACGGCCGGGCTTCACAAGTCGAAGGCGGAAGCTCCCGTCGTCCGCCGTCGCCGCCCGCCCCAGCCCCTGGAACCCCGGCGCGTCGTAGCGGCCTTCAGGATCGGCTTGCCAAGTCTCGATCAGGACGTCAGGCGTGGGCTCGCCAGCGCCGTCGACGACGCGCCCGATCAGCTCGATGACCTCGCCCGCCGCCGCGGCGCACGGCTGCGGCGCGAACTGCCGGTGGTCTTCGGGGACCAGGTCCAGACGACCGCCGATCGGCTCGGCGCCCCCGCCGGCGACGTCGGCGCAGCCGGGCCACGGCAGGGCGTAGTGGAAGAACGGCCCCACGGTCTGCGACGGGGTCTGGCTCAGCTTCATGCCGGGTCCTCCATCGGCGTGGCGGCGGGGCCCCGCAGGACGATGTCGAAGAGATAGCCCAGGGCGAAGCTCGGCTGGGTGAGGCCCAGGTCGAAGCGGGCGGTCAACCGCTCGCGCGCCGCTTCGGGGACCGAGGCCGCGATGGGATCGATGGCGATCAGCGGATCACCCTCGAAGTAGCATTGCGTCACGAGCCGTGTGGCGAACGCTGGTCCGAACAGAGAGAAATGGATGTGCGCCTGACGCCAGGCATTGTCGTGGTTGCCCCACGGATAGGCGCCGGGGCGGATGGTCGTCAGCCGATAACGGCCCTCGTCGTCGGTGACGAGGCGGCCGGCGCCGGTGAAGTTCGGATCGAGCGGCGCGTCCCACTGATCGCGAGCGTGGGCGTAACGGCCGGCGGCGTTGGCCTGCCAGACCTCGATCAGCGTCCGCGGCTGCGGCCGGCCGGCTTCGTCCAGCACGCGCCCGGCCATGATGATACGCTGGCCCAGAGGCTCGCCGGCATGCTGGCGGGTCAGGTCGGCGGCGGCTGGTCCGCCCGCCGCCGTCCAGGCTTCGCCGGGCCCGGTGGTTTCGGTCAACGTCTGCGGAATCCGCACCGGGGGCATCTTCGGCGCCCGCAAGGCGGTGGAGCGATAGGGCGCGAAAAGAAGCGGCGGCTGCGCCTCCTCATCCTCCCGTGCGTATGCGTCCGCATCAATCATTTGAAATCTAAGCATGTCGCGCACGGGCACGATATGCAATGAGGACGAGGCCTGTTGCGCGGCCAAAGTTGTCAGTTTAGTTGACGCTTTCCATCCGCCGCCACGTTCCGCCCAGGCAAGGAGCGCACATGACCCAGCTTTCCGACTTCACCGGCAAGACCGGCCCGCTGGAGGGCCTCGTCGTCGTGGAAGCCGGGCAGCTCATCGCCGGCCCCTTCTGCGGCCAGCTTTTGGGCGACATGGGCGCGACGGTGATCAAGCTCGAGCCGCCGGGCGCCGGCGATCCCATGCGCCAGTGGGGCCAGGGCGCGCCGGTCTGGTGGGAGGTGATCGCCCGCAACAAGAAGTCGGTGTCGCTGAACCTGCGCAAGCCCGAGGGGCAGGACCTCGCACGCAGGCTGATCGCCACGGCCGACATCTTCGTCGAGAACTTCCGGCCCGGCACGATGGAAGGCTGGGGTCTGGGGCCGGAGCGGCTGCAGGAGACGAACCCCGGCCTGATTGTCGTCCGCATGTCCGGCTACGGCCAGAGCGGACCCTATGCCCAGCGGGCCGGTTTCGGCGGCATCGGCGAGGCGATGGGCGGCTGGCGGGCCATCGTGGGCGAACCCGACCGGCCGCCGTCGCGCATGGGCGTCTCGATCGGGGATTCGCTGTGCGCCACCTATGGCGCCATGGGCGCGCTCGCGGCGCTCAGGGCCCGCGACGCCACCGGCAAGGGCCAGGTGGTCGACTGCGCGCTCTATGAGTCGGTCCTGCAGGTCATGGAGGGCCTGATCCCCGAGTACGTCGCCACGGGTCATGCCCGGAAGCGCAGCGGCGCCATCCTGCCCGGCATCGCGCCGTCCAACGTCTATCCCTGCCGGGACGGCGAGTACCTGATCGGCGCCAACGGAGACGGCGTCTTCCGGCGGCTTTGCGAAGCGATGGGACGGCCGGAGCTGGCCGACGACGCGCGTTACGCCACCCATGCAGCCCGGGGGGAGCGGCAGACCGAGCTCGACGAGTTGATCGCCGACTGGACACGGACCCTGACGGTCGACCAGCTCGAGGCGCTGATGCTGGAGCACGGGGTCCCCGCCGGCCGCATCTACGGCCCCGCCGACATGCTGGACGACCCGCACTTCGCCGCGCGCGAGGCCATCGTCGAGATGACCGATCACCCCCGCTGGCCGGGCCTGAAGATGCAGGGCGCGTTCCCCAAGTTTTCGAAGACGCCGGGCGGCGTGCGCGCGATGGCCCCGCAGACGGTGGGCGAGCACAACGCCGAAGTGCTCGGCGGCCGGCTCGGCCTTGACGACGCCGCCCTGGAGAAGCTCGCCGCTGCGGGCGTGATCTAGCGGTCCAGCGTCCGGAAATAGGCGATGAGGTCTTCCGCCTCGGCGCGGCTGATCTCGATCGGCGGCATCTCGCCCGAACCGTGCTCGGACACCTCCGCAAAACGCTTCTGCAGCGACAGCGGATTGTAGCGCCGCTGCAGCTTCCAGAAAGGCGGACCGCTGGCCGCCGGGCTCGCGTCGAGCCCGATCGCATGGCAGCCGCCGCAGCGCCGCGCGGCGAACGCCTGACCGCGGTCGACCGCGGGGTCGCTCACGGCGACCGGCGTCGGGCCGGTGGAGGCGCAGCCGGACAGCAGGACCGAAGCAGCGATCAGGATTTGCAGCGGGCGCGGCATGGCTCTTCTCCCGTGAGGTCGGCCGATCATGCCTCGAACGGCGGCGCTCCGCGCTTCCGTACCGCTACTTAGGAGAGCAAGGAGGCCGCCGCCTTGGATAGGGAGCCTGGGCGGCGGCCTCCGCAGTCGTCGGCGCGCTCCGCAATGACCAACGTCGGCGACGCCTCCGACATGCCGCCCGCGCGGCATCCGCGCAGCCCTCAACGCGTCGGATCGGGCAAGGCCCCTTCCGGGCGCCCATGGCGCGGGCGCCGGGGCGCGCTCGTGACCGGATCTGAGGCGCCCGCTCCGGCCGCGGCAGCTGCCTGGACCAGCCGCGGCCCATTGGCCTGCAACCGGCCCTTCCTTCGGTTTCCCGTTGCACACGAACGCGTGATGAGGTTCCTGCCGCGGTGTCGGGAGTAGCCATGAGTCTGACAGCCACAGCGCCGGTTCCAGCTGCGATCACCGCCCCGGAGCGCGACGTGCGCTCCGCGGACGTGAATGCGCCTGCGCGGGTGCGGCGCGCAGACCTGGACTGGATCCGCGTCGGCGCCTTCGGCCTGCTGATCCTCTTCCATGTGGCGCTCGTCTACGCGCCCTACGACTGGCACATCCGCAGCGTCCATCGGTTCGAGTGGATCCGCGAGGCGATCCTGCTGACCGGCCCCTGGCGGCTGACCCTGCTGTTCCTGGTCGCCGGTTCGGCGCTGCGCCTCATGGCCGGGCGGCGCACGACGGCGGAGGTCGCCTCCGGCCGGCTCGCGCGCCTGATGCCGCCCCTGCTGTTCGGCATCGTCGCGCTGGTTCCGCTGCAGTCCTGGATCGAGGCGGTCGACAAGGGCTACTGGGAGGCAGGCCTGCTCCCCTGGATGGCCAGCGAGTTCAGCCCAGCCGGCCTCGCCAATGGCGTGCCGGTCAACCATCTCTGGTTCCTCGTCTATCTTACCGCCTACACGCTGGCGATCCTGCCGCTGATGGCGCGCCCCGATCTGATGGAGCGTGCGGGCGATGCGCTGGAGCGCGCCCTCTCCGGCTGGCGCGTCCTGTGGGTTCCCGCGGCCTATCTGGTCGTCATTCGCCTGGCGCTGTTCCCATTCTTCGGGGTGACCAACAAGCTCTCGCTGGATTGGTACAATCACGCGCTGTCCCTGGGCGCCTTCGCTTTCGGGTTCCTGGTCGTGAACCGCGAGGCGATCTGGCGCGAACTCGAGCTGCGCCGACGGCCGTTCCTGGCGCTGTCGGTCTGCAGCCTGTCTCTGGTGATGATCCAGGCGTGGCATCCGGGCGGCGGCGCCTTCTTCGATGTGCCGCGCAACGCGGTGTTCGGCGTCGCCCAGTGGATGACGATCGCCGCCATCCTGGGCTTCGGCAGCCGCTACCTGCGCCATGTCAATCCGCCGGTCCTGCGCTACCTCAACGACGGCATCTTCCCCTGCTACCTCGCCCATCAGACGATCCTGGTCGCCGCGGTCTTCCTGCTGAAACCGGCCGGCCTGCCCGCTGTGGCGGAAGCGCTGATCCTGACGAGCGTCACGTTCGGCGGCAGCCTGCTCGTCTATGAACTCGTCCGCCGCATTCCGGTCATGCGTCCTCTGTGGGGTCTCAAACCGCTCGACGGCGCGGCTCGGCGCGCGGACGCGGGGCAGGCGCTGCTGAAGGTGGGGATCGCGGCCCCGATCTTCGCGGCCTCGGCGGTGCTCGCCGCGACCCTGGCCTACCCCGGCTTCAACCACGCCCGGCAGTACCTGAGCGAGCTGGGCGGCGCGACCGCGCCGCAGCCGCTGATCTTCAACCTGGGCGTCCTCGCCGCCGGGCTCATGGCCGGCCTCGCTGGTATCGGCTTTGGTCTCGCGATCCAGCGGCTGACGGGAGCCCGCTATGCGGGGGCCTTGGTGGCCATCGTCTTCCTGCTCGCCGGCTACGGCCTCATGGCCGCAGCCATCTACCCGTGGCCCGACCCTCGGCACCTGGCGATCAATCTTGCGCTTGGAATCCAGCTCGCCCCACTGCTGCTCTTGTGGTCGCTCCGTTCGGAACGCGACATGCCGGGGCTCAAGTGGTTCCTGGGCGCCGCCTTCGTCGCCATGGGCCTGCTGACGGTGATCACCAAGCATCTGGTGATGCCGGGTCTGGTCAACGACGCCAACGTGGGCTGGTGGGAACGCACCTACGCCGTGATCCTCGTGGGCTGGGTCGCCGTCGCGGCATGGCTGCTCGATCGCCGGCTGAAGACCGCCTCGACGGCCCAGACCGCCGCCGCCTGAGGCAAATCGCGCCTAAAGTGCGATCACGCTCTCGTTAGACTGGCTTTCATCACGAGTCCGTGATTGAAGAGTGTCGAATCTAGCCGAGGCTAGGTCGGCGCAGTCCGCGAGGATCGCGCCGCCGGGTGCAGTTTCGGGGGCGAGCGGTACATGAACAGCGTTGCCAGTCTCTTCCAGCCCGTCGCGCCATGGCGTCCGGAAGAAACGCCGGGCGCGCCGTGGATGCCGGACGAGTCTCCGCTGGCGATGCCCCGCCAGCCGTTGGGCCGCGCCGAACCCGCGGAACTCGCGCCCGCTCCGGCCACATCGCCCGTGAACATCAACCAGCGCCGCGCCGTCCTGTTCGGCGGCGCGCTGATCCTCACCGCCCTCCTGCTGTGGGGGCCGTTCGTCCTGTACGCCCGCAAAGGCTGGCAGCCGCTCGAGGCCCTCGGGTTCGCGGTCTTCGTGCTGCTGGGCTCGGCGATGTGCGTGTGGTTCTGCAACGCCATCGCCGGTCTCTACGTCCTGGCGACGGGCCGCGAGCAGGATGACCTCGCCTTCTCGCCGCATCCCAGCGCGCCACGGACCCGGACGGCGCTGCTGATGCCGCTCTACCACGAAGACGCGCATGCCGCGCTCGCGCGCCTGAGCCAGCTCGACGGGGCGCTCGGCCGCCTCGGCGTCGCCGACGCCTTCGACATCTTCGTGCTCAGCGACTCGCGCCGCGAGGACATCGCCGCCGAGGAGCGGATGGCCTACGTCGCCCTGCGCAGCCACGCCCACTGCAACGTCTATCTGCGCCGTCGCGCCGAAAACACCGAGCGCAAGGCCGGCAACGTCGCCGATTGGGTCCGCCGCTACGGCGCCGCCTACGAGTGCATGATCGTCCTGGACGCCGACAGCACGATGGCGGGCGAGACCGTCCTGCGCCTGGTCGACGCGATGGAACGTAATCCAGGCGTGGGGCTCATCCAGACGACGCCGGCCATCGTCGGCGCGCAGACGCTGTTCGCCCGGCTTTCGCAGTTCGGCGTGCAGATGTACGGCCGCGTCGCCGCCGCCGGGCTCGCCTGGTGGACAGGCGCGGAGTCCAGCTACTGGGGCCACAACGCCATCGTGCGGGTGCGCGCGTTCGCCGAAGCGTCGGGCCTGCCCATCCTGCCGGGCGCCAAGCCGTTCGGCGGGCACATCCTCAGCCACGACGTCGTCGAGGGGGCCCTGCTCCGTCGCGCCGGCTGGGCGGTGCATCTGACCGCCGCGCTGGACGGCAGCTGCGAACAGACCCCGCCGACGATCTTCGACTTCATGCGCCGGGACCAGCGCTGGTGCCAGGGCAACCTGCAGCACCTCAACCTGCTGGACGCCCAAGGCCTCCATCCGATCAGCCGGCTGCAGCTCTTCTTCGGCTGCCTCAGCTATCTGGCCTCGCCGCTGTGGTTCGCGGCGCTGGTCATCGGGCTGGCCATGCAGCTCCAGTATCCGGTGGACTGGAACTCGTTCTGGTACCTGCTGAACCCCGAGTTCACGCCGTTCATGCTCACCACCGTGCTGTCGGCCGTGCTGCTCGTGAGCCCGAAGATCATGGGCGCCGCGCTTGTCCTGACCCGGCCGCGCGAACGGCGCGCCTTCGGTGGGACCGGTTCCATCCTGAAGAGCGTGGGCCTGGAGATGCTGCTGTCGGCCGTCCTGGCGCCGATCCAGATGGTGGCCAACACCCACTCGGTGATGCAATTCTTCCGGGGCCACGACGCCGGCTGGCTGCCGCAACAGCGGGACGCCGAGGAACTACCCTGGGATGTGGCTTTCAAGGCCATGCAGTGGCAGATGGTCGCCGGCCTTGTGTTCCTCGCCGGGCTTTGCTTCCGGCCGGACCTGTCGCTGTGCTTCGCCCCCGTCGTGCTGCCGCTTCTGTTCGCGGCTCCGATCGCGGTCTGGACGTCACGCCGCGCCGCCCGCCGTCGCAGCCGCCCCGCCCTGTTCGCCACGCCCGAGGAACAGCTCGTCAGCGCGACCCTGGCGGTGCTTGTCGCCTCGCCGCGGACCGCTCCGACGTCGCACTGAACGTCGGCGGGGACTCGCCCGGCGAGCCGGTTCGTATAACTACGGAGTTGGGCTGGGCCGGCGAATCCCGGAACCTTGGCCGTGCGCGCGTCATTCCACCTGTGGTTGGAGGTCTGCATGCATGCTCTGATCATTGAAGACGAGATGCTGATCGCACTCGAGATCGAGCAGCTGTTGCGCGACCTCGGCTACGACTCGTTCGACTGGGCCGACAGTCCGCCCAGCGCGCTGGCGTGCGCCCGCCATCGGCGTCCCGACCTGATCACAGCTGACCTCAGGATCATCGGCGGCACGGGCCTCGAAGCCGTGGACGCCATAACAGGGGAACTCGGCTCCCTCCCCGTGGTCTATGTGACCGCCAACGCCGACATGCTTCGTGGCTCGCCCGGCGCCAGGGTGGTCTCCAAACCTATCCAGCCCCGCCGCCTCGCCGAAGCCTGCGCGATCTGAGGCGGCGTCAACGCCGTTGCGTCGTCGAGCTTTTCCCCCGATCACTTGGGCGATGCAGCTTGCGCGGCGGAGCCCGACCCGATGACCACGCCGCCGCCCCGCGAACCTCCGCCGCGGCGGGTGCTGATCTATCGCGGCATCGGCCTCATCGCCCTGGGGTTGGCCGCCATAGGCGTCGCTCTGCCCGTGATGCCCACCACGGTGTTTCTGCTGATCGCGGTGTGGGCTTTCGCGCGCGGATCTCCGGAGTGGGCCGAGCGTCTGCGCCAGCACCCGACGTACGGCGAATTCATCCGCAACTGGGAAGAACGAGGCGCCATTCCGACCCGCGCCAAGATCCTCGCCGTGACCATGATGACGGCCAGCGTGGGTGTCGTCGCCCTCGCCACGCGCAACGCCTGGATCGTGGGCGGCGTGGCGATCGTGCTCGCCTGCGTCAGCGCCTACGTCGTCAGCCGCCCGGCGGCCTGACCGCGGCGGGCGTCCCGCCGAGGTGCGCGGTCGTGGCCGTCACTTCCCCTTGCCAGGCAGCAGAAAGGCCCGCCGGAAGTCCGACGGGCCTTCATCATAAACCGGCTGGCGCGCCTACTTGGTCGGCGCGGACATCGGGGTCAGGGCCTTGACCGCCTCACGCTGGGCGGCGAGTTCGGCGGCCGGCAGCGGGATCAGGCCCCGCTGAAGCAGATAGCCGCCGCGCCCGATGGCGGCTTCCGACACGAACGCGTTCACGAACTCCTTCAGGCCCGGCGTGACGCCGAGGTTCGCCTTCTTCACGTAGATGTAGAGCGAGCGCGACAGGGGATATTGCCCGCTGGAGATGGTTTCCAGGGTCGGAGCGACACCCTCCACCTGGGCGGCCTTCACCTTGTCCAGATTATTCTCGAGGAAGGAGTAGCCGAACACGCCGACGGCGCCGGGCGTCTTCTCCAGGGTCTGGACGATGACGTTGTCGTTCTCGCCCGCGTCGATCCAGGCTCCGTCCTTGCGCAGCGTGTGGGCGCGCTGCTTGAAGCTGTCCTCGTCGCTCTTCTTCAGCGCGGCCATGGCCGGCACCTTCTCGGCGCCCTTCTCCATGGCGAGTTCGACGAAGGCGTCGCGGGTGCCCGAGGTCGGCGGCGGCCCATAGGCGACGATACGCTCATTGGGCAGGGTCGGCGCGACGTTGTTCCAGTTCGCGTTGGCGTTGGTCGCGAAGCCCGAGCCCTGCGGCAGGTCGGCGGCCAGCGCCTTGTAGATCTGCTCGCGCGTAATGTGGAAGGTCGGCGCGGCCTTGGCGTTGGCGATGACGATGCCGTCATAGCCGATCTTGATCTCGATGATGTCGGTGACGCCGTTCGCCTGGCAGGCGTCCCACTCGGACTTCTTCATGGCGCGCGAGGCGTTGGCGACATCGGGGAAGTTCTTTCCGCCGCCGCCGCAGAACAGCTTGAATCCGCCGCCGGTGCCGAGGCTTTCCACCTTCGCGGGCGCGCCGCCGGTGGTGCGCGCCACCGTCTCCGCAACCCGGGTGGCGAAGGGGAAGACCGTGGAGGAGCCGGCCGCCCAGACCTGCCCCTGGGGCGCGGCCTTCGGCGGCGGCGCGGCCGCCTGCTCGTTGCGTCCGCAGGCGGACAGTGCGACGGCTGCGCCCAACAGTACGGCGGCGGCGGTGAAGGTTTGGAATCGCATGACGTGCTCCCGGTCTGCGGCGACCCGGGCGCTAACATCGCTCTGTGACACTTGTGCGAAGGTTCGATTACGACTCGTCGTTCGGGATGTTCAGCAGCTGCCCGCAGGCCTTGCAGTGAACGGCGTCCACGTCGTGCCGCATCAACCCGCACGTGGGGCACGTGAACCGCACCTTATACGGACGGATAAGGGTCTGCGCGAGGCGCACGAACAGGGTGATGCCGCTGACCATGATGACGATGGTGAGCAGCTTGCCCCAGGCGCCCGGCAGCGTGATGTCGCCGAAACCTGTGGTCGTGAGCGCCGTCAGCGTGAAATAGAGCGCGTCGAGATAGCCCTCGATGCCCGGGTGATTGCGGGCGAAGCTGGCGTACACGAACCCTGTCGAGACGAAGACGAAGGTGACGAGGGTCGCCACGCTCTTGGTCACGTCCTCCCACCGTGTCTCGTCGTACCGCCGGCCGACCGTCTCCCAGAAGAAGTCCGAGTGGAACAGCGACCACAGGCGCAGCACCCTTAGGAAGCCGAGGTTGAACAGCCACAGCGGGAACAGCAGCGTGACGAGCACGAAGATGTCGACCCAGACCGATGGTCGGCGCAGCCAGTCGCGCAAGCTGGAATGCGACAGGGCCCGGGCGGCCAGGTCGACCGCCAGCACGAAGGCCACGAAATAGTCGATCGCCAGGTAGACGGGGTACTCGCGCAGGAACGGCGCGGCGACGAAGAAGCCGATCAGCACGAAGTCGAGCGCGATCACGCTCAGGCGGAAGCGCACGGCCCTGGGCGACGAGCCGTGGTACAGCTCGCGCAGGCGCACGCGCAGCCGAGGCAATGCCCGCCGATGCGCCGTCGCCAGAGCTGGATCCGCCAAGCCGTCTCTCCTGTCCAGGTGATGAACCCCGCGCCGCGCCATGAGTTCATGGAGGCGGCCGCGCACGCTCGCGCGCCGCAGTCCTGGAGACAAGCCATGCCCGCCAAGTCCGCCGCCCAGCAGAAGGCCGCCGGCGCCGCTCTGTCGGCGAAACGCGGCGACACGCCCAAGAGCAAGCTGAAGGGGCCCTCCAAGCACATGGCCGAGTCCATGAGCGAGAAGGAGCTCGAGAAGATGGCCCACACGAAGCGCAAGGGTAAGCCCGAACACGCCGCGCGCAGCTGACGCCGGCGCAGCCTTTGCGCAACGAGACGCCTTAGGCCAAGCTCCCCTCAAACAGATCTTGGGGGGAGCCGATGATCCAGTTCACTCGACGCGCGCTTGCGGGAGCGCCGCTGGTTCTGGCCGCCTGTGCGACGGTTCCGAAGCCCGGCTCCGCCGCGCCCGGCTGGGCGGACGCCACCGAGACCGCCGCACGTATCCGCAGCGGCCAGCTCACGCCCGCCCAAGCCGTCGGCGCCGCCGTCGACCGGGCGCTCGCCTTGCAGCCCAAGCTGAACTTCCTCGTCGCGTCGGACTTCGACCGTGCGCTGGCCAGCGCGGCGCGGAGCCCGAGCTCCGGGCCCTTCCCCGGCGTGCCCTTCCTGATCAAGGACCTCGATGACTACGCGGGCCTGCCCACGCGGTCCGGCTCCCGCTCGCAGCTGCCGCTGCCGCCGGCCGCCCGGAACGCGGCGATCGTCGAAGCCTTCGTTCAGCGCGCCGGCGTCATCCCGATCGGGAAATCCTCCACGCCGGAGTTCGGCTTCCTGCCCACCACGGAGCCCGCCGCCTTCGGGCCGAGCCGCAACCCCTGGGATGCCACCCGCTCCAGCGGCGGCTCGTCGGGCGGGGCCGCGGTCGCGGTGGCGGCTGGCGTCGTCCCCTTCGCCCATGCCAGCGACGGCGGCGGGTCGATCCGCATCCCGGCCTCCTGCTGCGGCCTCTTCGGGCTGAAGCCATCGCGCGGCCGAATGATCGGCGCGCGCAACGACACCAAGATCACCGATCTTTCCGTCGACCACGTGCTCACGCGCAGCGTCCGCGACTCTGCGGCCATGTTCGCCTCCTGCGAAGACAATGGGGCGGGAGCCCAGCTTCCGGCGGTGGGCTTCGTCTCCACGCCCTTGCGCCGCAAGATCCGCATCGGCCTCGTCATGGAGGGCATGGCGGGCAACGCGCCGACGCCTGAGGTGCGGACGGCGACCTTGGCGACCGTCCGCCTGCTGGAGAGCCTGGGGCACACGGTGGACGAGACCCGCTGGCCGACCGGGCCGGAGTTCATCGACGACTTCCTGCTGCTCTGGGCCTCGGGCGCCGCTCAGCTCGCGGGCGCGATCGGACAGGCTGTCGGCCGCAGGCCCGACACGGCGCTTCTGGAGCCGTTCAGCCTCGGCATGGCCGAGATGTTCGCCAAGGCGCCGCCCGGCGCGCTCGACGCCACGCTCCAGCGCCTGCATGGGGCGGCGATGGCCTACGACCCCTGGTTCGTGGCCAACCGGTTCGACGTCATCCTCTCACCGGTGCTGGCCGCGCCGCCTCCGCCACTGGGCTTCGTGGGACCCGACGTGCCGTTCGACACCCTGGTCGCCCGTCTGACCGAGTACGTGGGCTACACCACCTATCACAACGTCGTGGGCGCGCCGGCCATGAGCGTGCCGCTGAACTGGACGCCGTCAGGCCTCCCGGTCGGCAGCCAGTTCGCGGCTCGCGTGGGCTACGAGCACCTGCTGTTCCAGCTCGCCTATCAACTCGAAGCGGCGCAGCCCTGGGCCGGCCGCATTCCGCCCATCCACGCCTAGGCGGCGAGCCCCTGCAACCGCGCGGCCGTGTCGCGGACGCGTTCGGGGCCGCCCAGCAGCTGCCGGTTCAGGCCGATACGCTTGAACCAGTAGTGCAGGCCCAAGAGGTCGGTGATCCCGATGCCGCCGTGCACCTCGGTCGCGGTGCGGGCGACGAACCGGCCGATCTCGCTGGTGTGAGCCTTGGCGTGCGCGGCCATCAGCGAGGCCTCCTCAGGCGCGTGGTCGAAGGCGTAGGCCGCATACCAGACGAGCGCGCGCGCCGGCTCGATCTCGGCGGCCATCTCGGCGCACAGGTGCTTCACCGCCTGGAACGAGCCGATCACCCGCCCGAACTGGCGCCGCTCCTTGGCATAGGCGACCGCCTTCTCCAGCATCGCGTCGCAGGCGCCGAGGGTGTCGGCGGCGATCATCGTCCAGGCGGCGTCCCGCAGCCGCTCCAGCGCTCCATTGGAGATCAACGGCTCGGCCGGCGTGTCTCGGAAGCTAATCTCCGTCACCTGCTGCGTGGCGTCGATCGTGGTCATCGCCTCGATCACATGGGCCTGCCGCGCCAGGTGCAAGGCGCCTGTCCGGTCGGCCACGATCAGCAGGTCTGCGCCGCCGGCTCCGATGGCGAATAGCGCCCGCCCGGTGAGCTTGCCGTCTTTGGCCGTCACGCCGGCGCCGTCACGCGCGCCGGCGACCGGTTCGTGGATCGCGACTGCAGCCGTCAGCTCTCCGGCCGCCAGCTTCGGCAGCAAATCGGCCTGCTGCGCTTCCGTCCCGGCCGTCGTCAACGCCAGGGGCGCCAGCACCGTCGAGCCGAGGAAGGGCGTCGGCGCCGCCGCCCGGCCAAGCGCTTGGGCCGCAAGCGCCGCTTCCACGAGCGTCAGCCCCAAGCCGCCATAAGCCTCGGGGATCAACAGTCCCGGCAGGCCGAGTTCGGTCAGCCCTGCCCAGATGTCAGGCGCAGAAGGCTCGGCCTCGTCCGCGAACCGGCGCACGCGCTCCAGCGGCGCAAGTTCGGCCAGCGCCTTCGTCAGGCTGTCCTGCAGCAGCACCTGGTCTTCCGACAGTGCGAACCGCATGGCCTTACGCCTCCACCGTCTTGGGCTCGCGAGGCAATCCCAGGCCCCGCTCCGCGATGATGTTCTTCTGGATCTGGGCCGTGCCGCCGCCGATGATCAGGCCGAGGTCGAACATGTAGTTCCGCTGCCAGCCGCCCTTGGCCCGCAGGTGCGGCCCGTCGTGGTAGAGCACGCCCAACTCGCCCAGGGCGTCGATGGCCAGCGCCGCCACCTGGTGATTCAGTTCGCAGCCCTGCAGCTTCACGACCAGCCGCGCCAAGCCCGCGCCGTCGTCGGTCATCACGCGCAGGCCGTTGAACTTCATCGCGAAGACCCGCGCCTGGAGCTGCATCAGCCGGTCCCGCAGCACGGGGTTGTCGATCACCCGCTGACCACCGACCGACTCGGTCTTCATCAGTTCGATCAGCGCCTGCAGCCGGGCCTCCGTGGCGTTGGGATCGCCCAGCATGCCGCGCTCGTGCTTCAGGGTGGTGTTGGCCACGATCCAGCCGCGTCCGCGCCCGCCCACCACGTTGGCCTGCGGCACGCGCACGTCCGTGAAGAAGACCTGGTTGAACTCGGCGTGCCCCGTCATCGTCTTCAGCGGCCGCACCTCGATGCCGGGCGTGTCCATCGGGATCAGCACATAGGAGATGCCCTCATGCTTGGGCTTCTCCGGCTCGGTGCGCACGAGACAGAACATCATGTCTGCGAGGTGGGCGGTCGACGTCCAGATCTTGCTGCCCGAGATGACGAAGTCCTCGCCGTCCTCGACAGCGCGCGTCTGCAACGCTGCGAGGTCCGAGCCTGCCCCCGGCTCGGAATAGCCCTGGCACCAGATCACCTCGCCCCGCAGCGTGGGCGCGATCCAGCGGCGCTTCTGGTCCTCCGAGCCCACCTCCAACAGCGTCGGGACCAGCATGGAGACGCCCTGATTGGCGATGCCACGTGGCGCGCCGGCGGCGATGAAGGCCTCGGCGATGATCCGGCTCTTCAGGATGTCGGGCGCCGCGCCATAGCCGCCGTACTCGCGCGGGATCGTTCGCGCAGCGAAACCGTTTTCGATCAGCAACCTTTGCCAGGCCAGCGCATCTTTCGGCTGCCCGGCCTCGTAGTCGGACCGATGCGCCTCAAGAAACGCCCGCACCTCGTCTCTGAAGGCCTCCAGTTCCGGGGTAAGCGTCAGATCCATGGGTCTCCTCCCGCCGGGATCGGACCCTCATTCTCGGCCGCGCGCAACGGCGCCCCGACGTCAGCTATGGTGCGCCCAAACGGAGGATCGCCGATGACACGCCCTTGGCCCGCCCTCGCCGTCGGCATGCTGCTGGCCGGCTGCTCCACCGGATCGTCGGACCCCTGGGTCGGCTTCGGACCCGATCCGGAACTGCCCGCGCCACGCAAGAGCCTGTTGCCGACCGTCGGCGTTCCGGACGTCGTCGGCTGGCCGGCGGGCGCGGCGCCCAAGGCGCCGGCCGGCTTCGTCGTCACGCGCTTCGCCGAAGGCCTCGACCATCCGCGCTGGCTGCTGGCGCTGCCGAATGGCGACGTGCTGGCCGCGGAATCCGCTTCCGAGCCCAGCAAGGCCGACAAGACCAATCAGGGGATCAAGGGCTTCTTCCAGAAGCTGCTGATGAAGAAGGTGGGCTCCGCCAGGCCAAGTCCGAACAAGATCATCCTGCTGCGCGATGCGAACGGCGATGGGATCGCCGAAACCCGCACCACCTTCGCCCAGGGGCTCAAGCAGCCCTTCGGCATGACCCTCGTCGGCGGTCTGCTCTACGTGGCCAATTCCGACGGCGTGGTGGCCTTCCCGTATCAGCCCGGCGCCACGGCCGTGCCCGGAACCGGGACCAAGGTCTTCGACCTCCCGGGCCCGCCGATCAACCATCACTGGACCAAGAACGTGGTGGCGAGCCCCGACGGCGCGAAGCTGTACGCCACCGTCGGCTCCAATTCGAACGTCGGCGAGAACGGCATCGAGAACGAGCAGGGCCGCGCCGCGATCTGGGAGTACGACATCATGACCGCCCGGGCGCGGGTGTTCGCCAGCGGCATCCGCAACCCGAACGGCCTCGATTTCGAGCCCACCACCGGGGTGATGTGGACCGTCTCCAACGAGCGGGACGAGATCGGCGACGACCTGCCGCCCGATTACCTCACCAGCGTAAAGGACGGCGGCTTCTACGGCTGGCCCTACAGCTACTGGGGCCAGAACGTGGACAAGCGGGTGAAGCCGCAGAACCCCGCCCTCGTCGCCTCGGCCATCAAGCCCGACTACGGGCTCGGCCCGCACACGGCCTCCCTGGGCCTGACGTTCTACCGCGGCGGCGCCTTCCCGGCCCGCTATCACGGCGGCGCGTTCGTCGGTCAGCACGGCTCCTGGAACCGCAAGCCGCTCAACGGCTATCAGGTGGTGTTCGTGCCGTTCGCGAGCGGACGGCCGCAGATGCCGCCTGAGGCTTTCCTCACGGGCTTCCTGAACAAGGACGACAAGATCCAGGGCCGGCCGGTGGGCGTCACGGTGGATATGCGCGGCGCCCTCCTGGTGGCGGACGACGTGGGCGGCGTCGTCTGGCGGGTCGCGCCCGCCGGAGCCGTCGCCCCGCCGCCTGCGCCCGGCGCCCCGTCTTGAAGACGCAGATCCTGTCGCCGTCCGGTCGGGGGAAACAGGCGCCGGGGAGCATGGCGCCAAGGCCGGCGGCGGGTTGGCCCCGCCGCCGCTCGCTGCGCGTCAGTAGCGCCAGGTGATCCCGGCGCCCACCATGCGCGGCGCGCCGGCGATGAACGTCGGCAGGCCCAGGTTGTCGCCGGTGTTGCCGGCGTCGATGATGTAGTCCTCGTCGGTGAGGTTTGTGGCGAAGGCTTCCACCGTCAGCGGCGCCCTGTCGGACGTCCAGGCGACTCGCAGGTTGAGCAGGCCGTAGGCCTTCTGGAACTCGTCCTGCAGGTTGTCGGCCACGAAGGCGTTCGGCGGCTGCTGGAAGATCGCCCGGTCGTTGCTGTTGTCGAAATAGACCTTGGACTGCCAGGTGTAGCTCGGGCGCATTTCGAGCTCGCCGTCGCCGAGCGGCAGGCGCAACGACGCCGCCAGCGAGACCGAGTGGTCGGGGGACAGGCGGAACCGGTTTCCGTCGTAGGCGCCGGTCTCGAACCGTGCGTGGCTGTAGGCGTAGGTGGCCAGCAGGTCGAAGTTCGAGGCGACCGCGAAGTCCGCCTGGCCTTCGATGCCGTACGCCTTGGCCTTCCCCGCATTGGTGGTCACGAACAGCGTGCCGCGCTGCTCGACCGTCTGGAAGTTGTCGTAGTCGTAGCGATAGGCCGACGCGTCCAGGCGCAGACGGCGGTCCATCAAGGCCGCCTTCGCCCCGATCTCGTAGCTGTCCACGGTCTCGGCCTCGACAGCGGCGAAGCGGCCGGCCGTTCCGGGGCTGGCCGGACCGGACGCCGCCAGCACCTCGGGCCGTCGGCCTCGGGCGTACGATGCATAGACGTTGGCGTCGTCCGAAACCTCGTAGCGGGCCACTAGGCGCCAGGTGACGCCGTCGTCCTTGAGGTCCTGCTCGGTGACCTGGCCATTGCCGGTCGTCGGCTGGAAGGTCAGGCCGAACAGGGGAAGCTGGCTTTCCGGGATCTGCTGCACGATCGGGAGCGAAAGCGCGCCGATGATCGCCTGGGCCTGGGCCATGCCTTGGGGCGTGCCGCTGGCGGCCAGCTGCGCCGCGCCGATGGCGCCGCCCAGCACGCTGCGTCCGCCCACCACGCGCGAGCCGAAACCGGTCGTCTTCTCGTCGCGCGTGAAGCGTACGCCGGCCGAGACTTCCAGGCGGTCGGTGACGTCGTAGCTCACGTCCGCGAAGACGTCGAAGGCGTCGAGATCCGATGTGGCCAGCGTTTCTTCCACGTGGTTCGCACGCAGGTTCGCCGCGATGGCCGCGGCCTGGGCCGGCGTCAGGATCAGCCGGTTGCCGCTCTGAGCCGCCACGAGGCCGCGCAGAAGCGCGCCGGTGAAGGCCGTGTTGCCGAACACTGCGGCCGGAGCGGGCGTGGTCGCCGGCAGGCCGAGGCCGGCCGCGCCGGCGTTCAGCTGTCCTGTGACGACGGCGAGCGCGATCCGCTCGTCGAACTGGATCGGCGTGCGCTGGCTGTCGTCCGACTTGAAGAGGCCGCCGCCAATGAAGCCGCGGAGCCGGCCCCCGGCGTCGTAGTTCAGGCGCAGCTCCTGGCTCCACTGTTCGCCGTCGCCGTCGTTCAGCCCGGTCAGGATCGGCAGCGACAGGCCGTCGGGATCGAACACCTCGTCGCTGTGGTACTCGCGATAGGCGGTGATCGAATTCAGGGTCAGGGCGTCGGTCAGCTCGAAGCTGGCGAGGCCGGTGACGCCCCAGACTTCGCGGTCGATGCCGAGGCTCCTGCCGCCCTGGAACCCGGCCGGCGTGACCAGCGCCGCGGCGCTCTGCGGCCGGCGGTCGCCGAGCACCGCGCCCGTCGTCGGATTGGTGGGCGAGAAGCCGCCCGACTTGAACGCGGTGCCGGTAGGGTCGTCCTTCTGGTAATTGCCGATCACGTCCACGCTGATCCGGTCGCTCGGCTCGAACCTGACGCTGGCGCGGAAAGCCTTGGTGTCCACCGACTGGAAGGCGTCGCCGCCCAGCGCATTGTCCACATAGCCGTCGCGATAACGGACGCGGCCCGCCAGGCGCACGGCCAGCTGCTCGGTGAGCGGCACGTTCAGCGCCGCCTCTCCCAGACGGTACGCATAATCGCCGACCTCCAGCTTGGCATAGCCGTCCAGCTCAGCCGTGGACGCCTTCGCCTGGATCAGGTTGACGGCTCCGATCAGCGCCCCTCGCCCGAACAGCGTCGACTGCGGCCCCTTGGCCACCTCGACCCGCTCCAGGTCGAACAGCTCGACGTAGCTGCCTTGGGCCTTCGAGATGGAGACGCCGTCCTGGAACACCGATACGCGGGCTTCGGCGAACGCGTCGGTGGAGTCCGAGGTGATGCCGCGCATGACGAAGCCCGGATTGTTCGGCGACTGGTCCTGGACCTCGAAGCCAGGCGTGAACAGGGACAGGTCGGCGAAATCCTGGACGCCGAGGGCTTCCAGCCGCTCGCTTCCATAGGCGGTCAGGGCGATCGGAACGTCGATCGCCTGCTGCTGCTGCTTCTGGGCGGTGACGACGATCTCCTCGACCGCGACCGACTCCTGCGCCTGGGCCGCGCCGCCCGACAGCACGACGAGGCTCGCCGCGGCCAGCAGCCGCGCACGTGAGATGTACATGGAACTATCCCCTACGCTTGATGCGTAAGCGGGGCCGTAAGCCGGATTTGATAAGGACTTGTGACACGGCCCCCGACGCGGGGCTCAGACGCGCCCGGTGACCGGAACGAGGGCGCCGGTGACCGGTGTCGCCGCCTCCGAGGCTAGGAACAGGATCACCGCAGCCAGGTCCTTCGGCGCCACCCAGGCGGAGAAGTCGGCGTCGGGCATGTCGGCGCGGTTGGTCGGCGTATCGATGATCGAGGGCAGCACGGCGTTCACGGTCACGCCATCGGCCTTCAGCTCCTCGGCCAGCGACTGGGTGAGCGCATGCACGCCCGCTTTCGAGGCGGCGTAGGCGCCCATGCCGAGCCCGGCCTTAAGGGCCGCGGCCGAGCCCACGTTGACGATCCGCCCCGCGGCGCTGCGCTTCAGGTGCGGGATGGCGGCGCGGCTGGCGTTCGTCGCCGTCAGCACGTTCAGCCGGTACAGCTGCGGCCAGGTGTCGGAGGAACCGCCCTCGATCGTCTCCCAGCGGAAACCCCCGGCGATGTTCAGCAGCACGTCGAGACCGCCCAGCTTGTCCGCGACGGCGTCGATCGCCGCGCCGGCCTGGCCGGCGTCGGTCAGGTCCACGCCGGTTTGGATGAAGGCGCCGTTCGGCCCGGGGCACGCCTTCGCGTGGTCGATGAGCGCGAGCTTGCACGGAAGCTCCGCCGCAGCCTGCGCCACGGCGGAGCCCAGGACGCCGGCGGCGCCCGTGATTGCGATGATGCGGTCGGCCATGATGCCGCCGCTATAGCGCGACTAGAGCGCCTCGACGATGGTGACGTTGGCCATGCCGCCGCCTTCGCACATCGTCTGAAGACCCCACTTCTTGTTCCGCGACTTCAGCGCATAGAGCAGCGTCGTCATCAGCTTGGTGCCCGACGCGCCCAGCGGGTGGCCCAGCGCGATGGCCCCGCCGTTGACGTTCAGCTTGTCGGGGTTCGCGCCCGTCTTCTGCAGCCACGCCACCGGCACGGAGGCGAACGCCTCGTTCACTTCGAAGAGATCGATGTCGTCGATCGACATGCCGGCCTTCTTCAGCGCCCGCTCCGTCGCCGGGATCGGGGCTTCCAGCATGATCACCGGATCGTGGCCCAGCAGCGACAGGTGGTGGATACGGGCCATCGGCGTGAGGTTGTGCTCCTTCAGCGCCTTCTCCGAGACGATCATCACGCCCGAGGCGCCGTCGCAGATCTGGCTCGAGGTCGCCGCCGTGATCCGGCCGCCCTCGCGCAGGAGCTTCACGCCCCGCATGCCGTCCAGGCTGACGTCGAAGCGGATGCCTTCGTCGCTGTCGTGGCGGACGCTGTTGCCCTCGGCGTCCAGGCCGTCGATGGCCAGGATCTCGTCCTTGAAGGCCCCGCCTTGCGTGGCCGCGATGGCGCGCTGGTGCGAGTGGTAGCCGTACTCGTCGAGCTGATCCTTCGTCAGGCCATACTTCTCGGCGACCATTTCGGCGCCCATGAACTGGCTGAACTGGATGTTCGGATAGCGCTCTTCCTGGCGGGGGCTCTTCGGATGACCGAAGCCTTCCTTGAAGGGCAGCGACACCGAAAGGCCCATCGGCACGCGGGTCATGCTCTCGACGCCCGAGGCGATGACGATGTCCTGGGTGCCGCTCATCACCGCCTGGGCGGCGAAGTGCAGGGCCTGTTGCGAGGAGCCGCACTGACGGTCGACGGAGGTGCCCGGCACGCTCTCCGGCAGCTTGGACGCCAGGACCGCATTGCGCGCGATGTTGGTGGATTGCTCGCCCACCTGCATGACGCAGCCCATGACCACGTCCTCGACGGCGTCGGGCGCGACGCCCGAGCGGTCGACCAGCTCGTTCAGCACCACTGCGCCCAGGTCGGCAGGATGCCAGCCGCGCACGCGGCCGCCCTTGCGCCCGCCGGCAGTCCGCGTCGCGGCAACGATATAGGCCTCGCCCATCTCAACAGCTCCGTTCGTTCAGCTGCGCCCTCGAGAGCGGGCGCGTCGAAATAGATGTATGGGGGCGACGCAGCGTAAGACAATCACCCTCGCGAGAAGGTGTCCCCGAGGATCTTCTCCAGCCATTCCCGATCGGTCTCGTCGAACGCCGCCGGCCGCTCCGAATCCACGTCGAACACCGCAATCAGCGCGCCGCTCGCGTCCAGCACCGGGACCACGATCTCGCTCGCCGAGCGGCTGTCGCAGGCGATGTGCCCTGGGAAGGCGTGCACGTCCGGGACGAGCTGCGTCTCCCGCGTCGCAGCCGCCGTCCCACAGACACCCCGGCCGAACGCGATCCTCAGGCAACCCAGCGTGCCCTGATAGGGGCCGACGACCAGCTCGCCCTCCTTGGCCGGATCGACCAGGTAGAAGCCGGTCCAGAAGTAGTCCTCGAAACTGTTGGCCAGCATCGAGGCCACGGTCGCCATTCGAGCCGTAAGGTTCGGCTCCCCCGCCAGCACCGAGGCGATCTCCTCCGCCACCGCCGCATAGCGGGCGGCCTTCGCGGCTGGGAGGGCAAGATCGTTGAACGCTTCGGCCATGGCCACGCATGTAGCGAGCCCGCGCGGCTGGACAAAGCCCCGGCGGCGGCTTTCTCTGCCCGCCTCGTTCAGCGTTCCGGTTTTGGGGGACTTAACTAGATGCGTGCAGCGGTTCTGGCGTCGATCCTGGCGCTTGCGGCGACGACTGTCTCGGCCCAGGTGGCGGAAGGGCCCTCCCGCACCTTCTCCGCCCGCGATCTCTTCGGTCTTCAACAGGTCTCGGACCCCCAGGTGCGCCCCGATGGCGGGGCAGTGGCCTATGTCCGCGGCCGCAACGACATCATGACGGACCGCACCCAGCGGTCGATCTGGCTGGCGGACCTTTCGACCGGCGCGCAGTCGCCGCTGGTCGTGGACGAGGGGACGAGCTTCGCGCCGCGCTGGTCACCGGACGGGACGCGGCTCGCCTATGTGGCCGCCCAGCCGGGCACGCAGCCGCAACTGTTCGTCCGCTGGGTGGCGACCGGCCGCTCGGCCAAGGTCGCGACCCTGGAGCAGGCGCCCGACGACATCGCCTGGTCCCCCGATGGGAAGACGCTGGCCTTCACCATGATCGAACTCGACGAGGGCAAGCCGCTGGGCGCGCCGCTCAAGAGGCCCGAGGGCGCGAAGTGGGCCGAACCGCTGAAGGTGATCGACCGCGTCACCTACCGTTTCGACGGCCAGGGCTACCTCAAGCCGGGCTTCCGGCAGGTGTTCGTCGTCTCGGCCGACGGCGGTCAGCCGCGGCAGGTGACCTTCGGCAAGTTCGACAGTGCGGGCCCGATCAACTTCACGGCCGACGGGCGGGCGATCCTCTTCACCTCCAACCGCAACCCGACCTGGGAGCGCGAGCCGAACGAGAGCGACATCTGGCGCGTCGACGTCGTGGGGGGGCAGATGACGAAGCTCACGACCCGCGTCGGCCCCGACGCCGCGCCGGTCCCTTCGCCCGACGGCTCGAAGATCGCCTACATCGGCAGCGACGACCGGGGTCTGAGCAACGAGGACAACAAGCTCTACGTCATGGACGCGAACGGCGGGAACATCCGCCAACTCGCCGTCAACCTGGACCGTAGCGTGGGCGTGCCCCAATGGTCGGCGGACGGCCGCTCCATCTACTTTGACTACGTCGACAAGGGCGTCACCAAGGTGGGCCGCGTCGGCCTCGACGGCCGGATGGAGACCGTGGTGACGGGCCTGAACGGCGGCGGTCTCGACCGCCCCTACGCCGGCGGCGAGTTCTCGGTCGGTCGCGGCGGAGTGATCGCCTACACCCTCGGCACGCCTGAGCACCCGGCCGACCTGGCCGTCATGCGCGGTGGCAAGACCACCCGGCTGACCCGCCTGAACGACGGCCTGTTCGCCGGCAAGACGCTGGCCAAGGTCGAGCACCTGCCGGTCACCTCGTCCTACGACAAGAAGCCGATCGACGCCTGGATCGCCACCCCGCCGAACTTCGACCCGTCCAGGAAGTACCCGCTGATCCTGGAGATCCACGGCGGGCCGCACCAGGCCTACGGCCCGGCGTTCGCGACCGACGTCCAGCTCTACGCCCAGGCCGGCTACGTGGTCGTCTATTCCAACCCGCGGGGTTCGACGTCCTACGGCAACGCCTTCGCCAACGAGATCGACAAGAAGTACCCCGGCAACGACTACGACGACCTGATGAGCGTCGTGGATGCCGCCATCGCCAAGGGCTACGTGGATCCCGGCCACCTGTATGTGACGGGCGGTTCGGGCGGCGGCGTGCTGACCTCGTGGATCGTCGGCAAGACCAACCGGTTCAAGGCGGCCGCCACCCAGAAGCCGGTCATCAACTGGACCAGCCAGATGCTCACCGCGGACGGCTACGTGGGCATGACCAAGAACTGGTTCGGCAAAATGCCGTGGGAAGATCCGCAGGGCTATTGGGCCCGCTCGCCGCTGTCGCTGGTGGGGAACGTGACCACGCCGACGCTGGTCGTCGTCGGGGAAGAGGATCTGCGCACGCCCGTCTCCGAGGCCGAGCAGTATTACCAGGCCCTGCAGCTCAAGGGCGTGCCGACGGCGCTCGTGCGGGTGCCGGGCGCGGGCCATGGCGGCCTGGCGGCTCGGCCTTCCCAATCGGCCGCCAAGGCCGCCGCGATCCTGGCCTGGTTCGACCGTTACAAGTGACGCCAGCCCCTGGCGCGGGCGCGCCCGGGCCAGGGGCCCTATCCGCGGTTGCATCTCGCTTGCAGCCGCCGCCGCGCTCCGGCGCAGTTCCTAGGCGAGACAATCGGACGCACCCGCCGTCGGCGCTTCCACCCGCGGCCGCGGTTCTCCGCAGGACTTCCTCCGAGAGCGGCCCCGCTTCCTCGGCGGCGGACGATCAAAACAGGAACTCGCACCCACCCCAAAATGGGTAGGGCTGCGCTTTCGCAGCGCAGCATCTTCTCGCAACCTCTGGACGTACCTCGGGGGAGGTCGTCGCGGCTGCATCAGGTCCGCCGCAGGAGTTCGGACGATGAACAAGCCGGTGCAACAGGGCATCATGGGGGCGTTGGTGTCGGTGGAGGACGTGCTGGACAACCGGGGCGACGGGCCCCATCCCGTCGATCGTCATGTCGGCCTGCGTATCCGCATGCGGCGCAAGGAGATCGGCGTCAGCCAGGAGCGCCTGGCGGAGTCGCTGGGGATCACCTTCCAGCAGGTCCAGAAGTACGAACGCGGCGCCAATCGCGTCAGCGCCTCGAAGCTGTGGGAGATCGCCCGCGCGTTGCAGACGCAGGTCACCTACTTCTACGAGGGCCTAGGCGATGAAGCGGCTGCGCCGTCCGCCCAGGACGCTCAGGACTTCATGCTCACGACCGAGGGGCTCGAGCTGATGGCCGCGTTTCCGCGGATCGGTCAGCCGGCGCTTCGCCGCAAGCTGCTCGAACTGGTTCGCACCGTCTCGGAAGGGGCCTGAGAATTGCGGCGGCCTGCCGGCCGCCGCGGTCACCCTCAGACGTTCGCGGGCGCCTTGTAGCTGTCCCGCAGCTCCCGCTTCAGCACCTTGCCGATGTGGCTCCGCGGCAGACTGTCGACGATCTTGAGGTCCGCCAGGCGCTGGGTCTTGCCGAGCCGCGCGTTCGCCCACGTCTTGAGCTCCTCGGCGGTCGCCGCCGCGCCTGGCTTCAGCGCGATGAACGCCACCGGCGTCTCGCCCCACTGATCGGACGGCACGCCCACCACCGCGACTTCCAGGACCGCGGGGTGCTGCACGATCTCCGCCTCCAGATCGCTCGGATAGATGTTGAACCCGCCCGAGATGATCATGTCCTTCTTGCGGTCCATGAGCGTGAGGAAGCCGTCCTCGTCGAAACGGCCCACGTCGCCGGTGCGGATGTAGCGCAGGCCTTCCGGGCTCCACCATTCCGCTTCGGACGTCTTGCCGGGCTGGTTGTGGTAGCCGACCATCATCGCGCCTGAGCGGCCGACCACCTCGCCGATCTCGCCCTGCGGCACTTCCTGACCGTCCTCGCCGATGAGGCGGATGTCATGGCCGGGCAGCGGCTTGCCCACCGTGTGCAGCTTGTCCGGGAACTCGTGGCACAGCAGCCCGCACGAGCCGCCGCCCTCCGTCATGCCGTAGTATTCGACCAGCCCGCCCGGCCAGCGACGCAGCACCTCCGCCTTCAGCTCGGCCGGGAACGGAGCCGAGGTGGAGAACTTCATCTGGAACGACGACAGGTCGTACTTGTCGAAGTCCGGATAGGCCATGAGCCGACGATACTGCACCGGCACCAGCATCGCGTGTGTGACCCGGTGCTTCTCCGAGAGCTTCAGGAACTGCTCCACGTCGAACTTGGGCAGCAGCACCACCGTCCCGCCGTTGGAGATGGTCGGCAGGAATGAGACCAGCGTCGTGTTCGAGTAGAGCGGGGTCGAGATCAGGCTCACCGCGTCTTCCGGATAGACGCCGCGCCGGATCTGGCCCCATCGCATCCGATGCGGCTGGACGATGCCCTTGGGCGCGCCCGTGGTGCCCGACGAGTAGATGATGTTGAAGCCCTGGTCGGGGTCGATCTCGTGAAGCTCGGGCTTCGCCCCCTCAGGCGCCAGCCACTGCTCGAAGGGGACGCCCACGTCCGAACCGTCCAGCGACACACGCTTGGCCGTAACCTCGCCCATCACGCCGGCCATGGCGTCAGCCACGCCCTTGTCCAGGAAGAACACCTTGGCGCCGCTGTCCTTGAGCTGCAGGGCCAGGCTCTCAGGGGTCGAGGACGGCGCCAGCGGCGCGACGATGGCTCCCGCGCGGAGGATCCCGAAGAAGGCGGCGCCGTACTCCGCCGAGGTCGTGGCGCAGATCGCCGCCACTTCGGCCTTGCCGACGCCGTCGCGCTGCAGGGCCGCCGCGATGCGGTCCATAAGGCTGTCCAGCTCGGCGTATGGGATCGTCCGCTTGGCGTCGATGATCGCCGGCTTGTCCCCGAGCGCCTGCGCCTGGGCGGGGATCACGTCGGCGATTGTCCCGAAATCCTGCGACAGCAGTTCCTCGACGGTCACGGTCTACTCCTCAGCCAGTCGGCGCGCCCTCCCGGACAAGCTCCGCCCGGGCGGCGAGCTGGCGCAACGTCTCGGCATGGCTCGCCCGGGTGATCCCGTACCCCAGGAGGAACAGGGTGGCGAGCCCGTAGAGCAGGACCTGCACCGGCACATACACCAGCGCGAGGTCGCGCAGGATTTCGGGATCGACCCGCCCCGGCGCCGCATCGCGGGGGAAGCGGATGGCGCCCACGATGAGCGACGCGCCGAAGATGCCCAGGCCCGAGACCGCCTTGTTCACGAACGCGGCGGCGGCGAAGAACAGGCCCTCCTGGCGCCGGCCCGTCTTCAGCTCGGCGTCTTCCACCACATCGGCGATCATCGACGTGAACAGGATGCCCGCCGTCGTCGCCGCCGACATGCCGATCACGTTGGCGGCGAACACCGTCGCATACAACGTCCCGCTGCCGTTCGGCGGCATCAGGCCGAGCAGCCTCAGGACCACCGGCCCCAGCACGAACACCGCCGCGACCGGGACCAGGGCCAGCGACGCCGGACGCTTGTCGAAGCGCGACGCCACGTGCGGCGTGATGGTGAAGGCGATCACCGCCGCCAGCAGGCTGGAGCCGGTGAAGCCCGCGATCTGCCAGGCGCTGAACTCCCAATAAAACGTCGCGAAGTAGAGGCTGATGGCGAAGCCCAGGCCGACGGCCATGGCCAGGAAGAACGCCGCCCCCAGCACCATCAGGAACGACCGGTTGGCGAGCGTGCCGCCCATCTCGGCCCAGAAGCGGCCGAGGCTGATCTTCTCGTGCGGCGCGCTGGGCAGGCGCTTGATCTCCCGGTGGGTGCCGATCGCCGAGATCAGGATGGTGATGAACATCACGGCTGCCGCGAACAGGCCGTAGTTGGCGTAGCCGTCGGGATTGAGTTGCCCGACCGGATGCTCGGCCGTCGGACGGAGGAAGAACGTCAGGGCCGCCGCATAGGTTGCCAAGCCGCCGAGCCACGCGAAGAGGAAGCGGTACGACAGGAGCCGCGTCCGTTCGTCGTAGTCAGCGGTCAGCTCCGGCGCGAGCGCCGCCGACGGGATCTCGTAGGCGCTGATGAAGGTGCGGATCAGGATCGCGGCGACGATGAGATAGGCGATCAGCGCGTTCTCGCTCCATCCGACCGGCGGATTCCACAGGAACAGGTACGACACGGCCACCGGCAGGGCCGCGGCGTACATGAACGGATGGCGCCTGCCCCACCGCGAGCGGGTGTTGTCCGAGAGCTGGCCCAGCACAGGATCGATGAAGGCGTCGATGAGCAGGGCGACCATGATCGCTAATCCGACCTTCGCCGGCGGGAGGCCCACCACCTGTGCATAGAAGAAGGCCAGGAAGTACGAGAAGCCGTTGTCCTTCACCCCGAAAGCCGCCGAGCCGACGCCGTAGAAGATGCGCGTCGCGAAGCTGAGGCGCGCGGGGGCCTGGGGATGCGTGGCCAAATCTTCCTCCGCCGAGCGAGGCGTCTGTCGGCCCCTTTTGAAGCGTGGGGGCCTGCCGCCGGGGAACGTCAAGCCTCAGCTCACAGGGGAGACCAGTCCCTCGAACAGCGAACGCACGTAGAGCTCCGCGACCGCCTCTGGCGGGCCAGGGACCCACGAGCGCAATTCCGCCGCGGCGTTGATGGCCGCCGTCAAGGTCTGGGCGGCGACGTTCACGTCCAGGGGCCGGATCGAGCCGTCCGCGACACCGTCGCAGATGATGGAGGCGAAGCGGTAGGACACGCGGTCGAAGGCCTCGAGGAGCCCTTCCCGAAGCCCTTCGGGCACGGTGGTGAGCGCCGAGCTGCGCAGCAGCGGCGCGCCCAGGACCTGCCGTTCGATCAGCGTGGCGGCGAGGGTCGCCAGAACCTCAAGCCCCGTGCCGCCGACTTCGTCCGCCGCCTGGATGGCCCGCCACATGATGTCGAACGTCCGTTGGAAACACGCCGCGACCAGTTCGTCCTTGTTGGTGATGTGGTGGTAGAAGGCGCCCTTGCTGACGTGCAGCCGGGCCGAGATGCGCTCGACCGAGGCGCCGTGATAGCCCTCCTCGTTGATCAGCTCCGTCGCCGCCCTCAGGAACAGCTCGGACGAGGCCTGGGCGCTGGGATCGCCGGCGCGCTCCAGGTTCAGCGACCGCACCTTCGGCCACGCCGCGCCGTCGCCCAGGAAGCCGTTGGCCAGGATGTCGATCGTCCGCTCGGCGGTGCGGGGATAGTCCGTCGGCTCCACGCGCCGCAGCCAGGCCGGCGCCCAGAGCATCTGCGACAGCAGGAGGTGGGCGCGCGTGTTGGCGTGCGGCCGCAGCAGCCGCCCGCCAGGCGAGAATAGCGTCCGCACGTGGCGGAAGACCTGTACGTAGGCCTCGTTCACCGGCGCGCAGTTCAGGGCGCGGATGTCGTTGAAGACCGGGATCTCGTCGGCCTCGCCCGCGCTGACGCGGCGGCGGTAGTCGAACCAGGCGCGCACAAAGGCCGCCAAGCCCGTCGATGCGTCGCGCGCGCCGTCACCGGCCGCCACCAGGGCGTCGAAGGACTCCAGCCCCTGCAGCAGGGCCGCCGAGGCCAGCTCCTCCTTGTTCTTGAAGTAGTAGATCACCCCGGTCGGCACGAGGTCGAGCCGGGCGGCGACCTCGCCCAGCGTCATGCCGCGGACGCCCTTGCGGTTCATCTCGACCACGGCGGACCGGATGATCGCGTGGCGGCGCGCCTCGAAACGACGGGTCGGTCCCCGCCGCCTCGAGGCGGCGTCCTGTACGTCGATATCGTCCGCCCGCTCGCCCATCGGCCCAGCCTACTGAAAGAGAAAGCGCCGCGCCAACGCGACGCCACGTAACGTCGCGCGCGCCCGGGCTCGACGAGATGCGAGACGCTGAGCGCCGCCGTCTTGAGAGGCGCCGTCCTGGACTGCTACGTGCGTCATGCGCCCGAACGTTGGATCCAGGCGGTCCGGCCCGGGCCATCGGGCCCGAACCGACGTGACGCCATGAGCCTCAACACCTAGCCCCGAGCCTGCGAGGATCCGCACATGAATGGCCCGCCTGCCGCGCAAGAGGATGGAGCTCAACTCCAGCGTCTCCTGGGGCTGGTGCGGGGGCAGCCGCCCTTGAGGACGGCCGTCGTCCATCCGGTGGACGCGCTCTCGCTGGGCGCGGCGGTGCAGGCCGCCGAACGCGGACTGATCGAGCCCATCCTCCTGGGCCCCGCTCCGCGCGTGCGCGACGCGGCCGCGGCGGCGGCCATAGACATCGCGCCCTTCCGGCTGATCGATGTCGAACACAGCCACGAAGCGGCGACACGCGCCTGCGCCCTCGCCGCCGCCGGCGAGACGGCCGCGATCATGAAGGGCGCCCTGCACACCGACGAGCTGATGGAAGCTGTCGTCGCGCCCGCGTCGGGTCTCCGGACCGATCGACGGATGAGCCATGTCTTCGTCCTCGACGTTCCGGACTTCCCGCGTCCGCTCCTGATCACCGACGCTGCGCTCAACATCGCACCCGACCTGATGGTGCTGCGGGACATCGTCCAGAACGCCATCGACTGCGCACTGGCGATGGGGATATCCGAACCGAAGGTGGCGCTGCTCTCGGCCGTCGAGACGGTTCATCCCAAGATGCCGTCCACCATCCACGCCGCCGCGCTGTGCAAGATGTCCGACCGGGGCCAAATCGTCGGAGGGGTCCTCGAAGGACCTCTCGCCTTCGACAACGCCATCTCGGAGGCCGCCGCGCGGACCAAGGGCATTGCATCGCCGGTCGCCGGCCGGGCCGACATCCTCGTGGTTCCGGACATCGAGTCCGGCAACATGCTGGCGAAGCAGCTCTCCTACCTCTCCCACGCGCAATCGGCAGGTATCGTCATGGGCGGCAGGGTGCCGATCATGCTGACCAGCCGCTCGGATCCCGAGGCCTCGCGCCTCGCCTCCTGCGCCCTGGCGATGCTGGTGGCGCAGCACCGTCCGAGCAAGTACGCACGATGAGCCCAGGGCGCCTGCTGACCCTGAACGCCGGCTCTTCCAGTCTGAAGTTCGGCGTCTACGGCAGCGCCGCGGAGCTCCCGCTCCTGCTGGCCGGACAGGTTTCCGGGCTCGGCGGAGCGGCCAGGTTCCGCGCCCGCGCCGGCGCCACGGTGCTCGCCGACGAACCCTGGTCCGACGTCAGTGCGTTCGACGCGGCGCTCGAACGGCTCTTCGAATGGCTGACGGCGAGCGGCTGGGACCATGACCTGCAAGCGGTCGGCCACCGGATCGTGCATGGCGGCCTGGCGTTCCGACGCCCCATCGTCCTGACGCCCGAGGTGGTGGACGAGCTCGCCCGGCTCTCGGCGCTTGCGCCGCTTCATCAGCCCTTCAATCTGCGGGCGTGCTCACGCGCTGCGGCGCGCTATCCTGCCGCGATCCAGGTCGGGGTCTTTGACACCGCCTTCCATGCCGACCAGCCGCGCACGGCCCGGCTGTACGGCCTGCCTCGCAGCCTCGCAGAGGAAGGCGTCCTGGCCTATGGCTTCCACGGGCTGTCCTACGCCTACATCGCCGACCAGCTCCGATCAGCGATGGGCGCTGCCGCGGGCGGGCGAGCCATCGTCCTGCATCTGGGAAGCGGCGTGTCGCTCTGCGCGCTGCAGAACGGGCGAAGCGTCGCGACCACCATGGGGTTCTCCGCACTCGACGGGCCGCCGATGAGCACGCGGAGCGGCGCATTGGACCCCGGCGTCGTGCTGCATCTGCTGCAGGCCAAGGGCCTGAGCGTCGACCAGGTCACAGACCTGCTTTACCACCGCTCGGGTCTCCTCGGCCTCTCCGGCCTCACCGGCGACATGGTCGCCCTCCTGGCGAGCGACCACCCGCACGCCCGCGAGGCGCTGGACGTCTACACGTATCGGCTGGCGCGGGAGATCGGCTCGCTGACGGCCGCGCTGGGCGGGCTCGATACCCTCGTCTTCACGGCCGGCGTCGGCGAGAACGCCCCCGCGATCCGCCGCCGTGTGGCGGAGTTGAGCGGGTGGCTTGGGGTGCGGCTCGACGACGCCGCAAACGAGGCCGGCGCCCGGTCCATCAGCAGGCCGGACAGCGGCGTGCAGGTCCTGGTGATCCCGACCGACGAACAGGTGGTGATCGCGCGCGGGGTCCTTGAGCGGCTTTCGCCCGCCTGACGACCCTCACGAAACCCAGGCAGCCGCCCTAGCCGCCGCGCACCGCGATGAGCGACTTCACCAGGCCCAGGACGCGCTCGTCCTCGTGGTCGGCGTCGGGGAAGAGTGACCGGAAGGCGGTCTTGTCCAGCAAACGCGCCGAGCGAACGGCGGCCACCGCCCCGGCGACCGTCGTCTCGCGGGGATGATGGCCGTGCCCCCGCCGCAGCATCGCACGGATGCGCATCGGCTCCGGCAGCCAGTGGAAGATCGGCGCGAGGAAATGCGGCTCGATAGGAAACCAGAAGTACGGCGTCTGCACGTAGTAGAACGGCGCAAGCCGCCGCAGCTCGCCTGCGAAGGCCTCCATGTTCGACCATTCGCCGACATGCTCGATTACCGAGTTCGAATGCGCCAGGTCGAAAGCGCCGTCCTCGAACTGCGGAAGCCGACAGGCGTCCCCCTGCAGGACATCGATGAACGGATCCTCCGAAACCTGGGCCTGCAGGTTGACGCAGAGGATCGAGACGCCCGGAAGCCTCAGCTTCGCCTGATCGAAGGCCTGCCAGTAGCGGACCTCGCCACCGAGATCGATGATGCGGCAGCGGCCGCGCGCGGCGACGATCTCAGCGATGAGGTCCAGGAGCCGGCCCGCCCGGCGCTTTCGGGCGGCGGCGGACAGGCGTGTGGCGATCGGGTGCATGGACTTCAGCGGCGAACTTCCGGATGTTCGGCCGCAACAGGCTGAGCCGAGGCGTCTTCTTGGCTCACGCGCCGCCCGCACGGAAGCCCGGAGTTACCCAAGATGCCCACGCTCGTGGGGGTCGCCGCCGCCATCGTCGCCGCCGGAGGGCAACTCCAGGCCGCCGCCCCGCCCATCGGTTCGCTCCGCTATGGCGGCCTCGTCTACGATGTGCGGGCGGTCTATCGCGGCGCCGGCCTGAGCGGGCAGCCGCCCTACTGCGCCGAGCGCGGCGACGAGCTGGTGATGGTCGTCTACACCGTGCGCAACGGCGGGCCGGACGGCCTCTCCGGCCCGGCGGTGCCGCGGGTGACCCTGTTCGACCCACGAGGGCGCCCCACCGAACCCGACCGCCGCCGGACGGAGGCGCTCGCCTTCAAGATCTCTCCGCCCATGACGCTGCGCCACGGCCGGCTCGAACGCGGCGAGATCCGCGTGCTGGCCGACATCTTCAGCGTGCCGCGCGGCGACATCGACGACGGAACCTGGAAGATCCGGCCGGGCCGTTCGGGCGCCGACACGGGCATCATCATCCCGCAGCCGCGGACGTCCCAGAGCGCCGAATGCGACCGGTGAGGCCGCGCCTCTAGAGCCGCCGGTAGAGCGGCTCCGGCAGATGGTAGCGGCGCTTGTTCAGGATCGCGGCGAGCACCGGCCCGCCGGCGGCCTGGATCCGCTCGATCAGGTTGCGGGCGACCGAGGCGCGGGTCTTCTCGGCGGCGATCACCGCGACGATGCTCTCGACAACCGGGGCTGCGAACAGCGACATGTAGGATCGCGACAGGGGCGGGCCGTCGACCAGCACCAGGTCGTACTCCTTGCGCGCCTGGTCCATCAGCATCCGCCACTCGGCCTCGGTGAGGTTGGGCCTCGGCCCGGGATAGGGCAGCAGAACATCGAGCCCGGACGCGCCAACTTGGGCGAAGCTGCCTCCGGTCTCCACATGCAGCAGCGCGCCGCGTTCGCGCAGGAGATCGGCGGCGGCTCGGCCTTCGAGCGGCTCCAGGTCGAGCAGGAGGGTGCGCACCCCTTCGCGCGCCCTCGCCAGTCCCAGGTCGATGAGCAGGTTGGTGACGCCCACGCCATCGTCGGGGCCGATGAACATCATGCTACGCCGCGGGCGGCCCTCTTCCTCCAGCAGCAGCACGAGCGCCTGCATGTCGTCGGCGTCGGCGAAGCGCGCCTGGGGCACGCCAGCCACCGCCGGCTCCAGCGGCCGGCCGGGCTGCAGCAGCGGCGAGAGGAGCACCGGCACCAGGAGCTTCTCCTCGGCCTCGCGCGGCGTCAGCATGCCCTCGAAGACGGCGATGGAGAACAGGAGGACGGCGCCGGCGCTGACCAGCCCGACCACGAAGCCCCCCACGACGAGCAGCATGCGCCCGGAATGGCTTTCCAGCGGCGCCTGGGCCGCCTCGAGCACGCGGACGTTGGCCTGGGACGGAGAGACAGCCTGGGTGAGCTGCAGGTCCTGGGCCCGTTTCGTGAGCTCCGACATCGCGCTCTCCAGCAGGGTGCGCGTGCGGACGAGGTCCCTGTACTCCGGCCCGATCTGCACCAGGCGGTCGAGCGCCTCGTTGGTGCGCCGGAGCGCCTCGAGCGTGTTTGCCCGCCCGCGCCGGAACCCGCCGGCGTCGGCACGGGCGTCCTCCAGCTGCGAGAGAAGCTGCTGATAGACCGGGTTCACCGCCCGCCGGACGTTGGTGACCTGCTCCTTCGGCGCCGCCGCGATCTCGGCCTCCACATTGCGGATTCGCCTGTCGAGGTCGGCCACGAGGGCGTTGCCCTCCACGTAGGCGGCAGCGGCTTCCCGTCGCTGCGCCCTCAGCGTCATCAGCGACTGGGTCAGCGCGTCCAGGCTCTGAGAGCGGCCGAGGTCCGTGCTCTGTTCGAGCTCGGGCGCCGTGACCGCCTTGCGCGCCTCGAGGGCTGCGACCCGGCCCTCGCGCACCGCGACCTCCTGATTGAGACTCTCCAGCTGGGCGAGGAGCGCCGCCTGCTGGGTCTGCACGGACCGGACCTCGAGATCGTAGTCGGCGAAGGCGTTACGCGTTGAGAACGCCGCGATCTGGCCCTCGACCTCGGCCAGCTGACGCTTCACGCCGTCGGTCTGCTGCTGGATGGACGATTGGTCCGCCTGCTCGAAGACCGAACGGCGGCGTTCAAGGTAGATTTCCGTCAGCTTCGCCAGGGCGCGGACCGCGATGTCGCGGTTGCCGTTTCGATAGGACAGTTTCACGACGTTGGATTGGCCGATGTCCTCGATCGTGAGGTCCGCCTGGAACCGCTTCACGGCGGCGTCCACGCCCGCGGCGTCGGCGAACGTCCCGGGGTACATCCGTCCGGGGCCGAGCGCCTCGACCACCTGCTGGGCCACCTCGCGCGAGCGCAGGATTTCGGTCTCGGCGTTGACGATCTGGCTGCGGTCGAAGCTCAGTCCCGGCACGGCTCCGCCGAGCGGACTGCGGAACACGTAGTCGTCGCCGAGCAGGATCAGCAGTCTGGACTGCGCCACGTAGACGGGCGGCGTCACCAGCGCCACCGCCAGCGCGAACAGGAAGGGGATGAGGAAGGCGGCAAGCACCCGGCGGCGGAAGAAGAAGACAGGCCGCAGGAGATCGCGCAGGGTGAAGGCGCCGACCGGACGTGCGGGCGGCGTGCCGGTCAACCGGCGATCAACGGTGCCGCTCTCAGGACTCACGAACTGGCCTTGCTGGCGGTCCGGGCCGCGGCGGCCCAAACCCTCCAGGAGTGAGGGCAGATTCGCTTAACAAAATTTGAGTAGCGGTCGGCAGACGTAAATCCATAGACTCGGCCGTCGACTCAGCGCCCGCCCAAGGGAAGCGGCCATCGGGAACGTGTCCACAGTATGGCCTCAGGCAAGTTGAAGCGGGTCGTCGCCGTCGTGCTGGGCGCGGCCATCGTGTCGTCGGGATGCGCGACCCCGCCGCAGACCGGGGACAATCCGCCCCTCTCCGCCCTCGTCGACGAGACCTGGCGCGCCGAGGACTTCGAATACCGGATCGGCGCCGGCGACGAACTCGGCGTGCGCTTCCTGGTGAACCCTGACCTCAACGCGCAGGTGACCGTTGGGCCGGACGGCAGCGCGGTGTTCCCGCTGATCTCGAGCGTCAAGCTCTCCGGGCTCACCGTGCGCCAGGCCGACGCCAAGCTGTCGCAGATCTATGCCGGGGTGCTGCGCAATCCTCAGGTGAACACCCTCATCTACAACTATGCGGCCGGACAGGTGTACGTGGGCGGCGAGGTCCGCGAGCCCGGGGCGCGCAACATCCGCGGCGAGATGACGGCGATCCAGGCCATCATGGAATCCGGCGGCTTCCTCGACACGGCCCGGACGCGCAAGATCGTGGTCCTGCGCAAGCGCACCGGCGACACCCGCGTCCTGATGCGCACCTTCGACGCCAATGCGGCCCTGCGCGGGGCCGACGGCTCCGACCTGCGGCTCCTGCCCGGCGACGTCGTGTTCGTGCCGCGCAGCGCGGTGGCCGAGGTCAACCGCATCGTCCGGCAGTACATCACCAACAGCCTGCCGTTCTCGATGAACTACGAGCTCAGCCGCGATGTGCCCTGAGGCCGCGGGCCGCCACGCCGCATGAGGCGCTACGCCGCCTCGGCCGTCGAGCAGGCGCTGTGGTCTCTGACCAACCTCGGGGTCAGCCTGCTGCTCGCGCGCGTGGCGGCGCCGGAGGTCTTCGGCGCATTCGTCTTCTGGGCGAGCTGCGCCTTCGTGCTGTCGAGCGTGCAGAACGCCGTGAGCGTGTGCCACCTGCAGGTGCTCGCCCCCGGTCCGGGCCAGGCTCCGCACCGGCGCGACACCGAGCGGCTGATGCATCTGGCGACCGCCGCGCTCCTCGTCCTCACGGCGCTGGGCGCCCTCGCCGCCGTCGCCCTGCTGCCCGCCACATCAGCCCTCCGGTCGCCCGCGGCGGCGTTCTACCTGCCCGCCTTCCTGCTGCAGCAGTACGTTCGCGCTCTGACCTTCTCGCGCGGACATCCGCTCGCCGCCGCCCTGCAGACGGGCCTGGTGCTTGTCGCCGCCGTGCTGTGCGGACTGGTCCTGTGGGCGAGCGGCGCCTCCCCCGATCTGGACGCCTTCCTTTGGCTGCTCGGGGCCGCTTACGGGATCGTGGGCCTGGGCGGCGCCCTGGTGCTTTGCCGCGGCCAGCTGCGAGGCGAACTGCCTCCCCTCTCCGCCTACGCGGGCTACGCCCGGCGCACCGGCTGGGTGCTGTTGGGGGTCTCCGCGGCAGAACTCCTGACCCGCTTCTACGCCTTCGTCGTGGCCGCCCGCTTCGGCGCGGAGACGCTGGCTGGGCTCGCGGCGGCCCAGCTCCTCCTGCGCCCCGTCCCTTTGATGGGCCTGGCGTGGGGCATGGTGGGCCGCGCCGATCTCGCCGCGCGGCGTGACGCTGCGGACTGGTCCGGTTTCCGGCGTCTCATCCTGATCGCCATGGTCGGCGGACTGACCATCGCCGCGGTCTGGACCGCCGTGGTCGCCGGCGCTTGGCCGGTGCTTGCCCAGGCGGCGTTCGGCGGCCGCTACATGGACCTCGGAGGGGTGGCCTTGCTGTGGGGCGTAAGCTCCGCGCTCAGCCTGGCGCAGTCGGTGCTCAATCCGGCGCTGCAGGCTTTGAAGGCCTTTCGACCGCTGGCCCTCGCCAACGCCGCCGCCGCCGCGATCGCGGCGACCGCCGTGCTTGGTCTCAGCCATGCCCTCGGCCCCACCGGCGCGATCTGGGGCATGGCGGCCGGTCAGGTCGTGGACCTCGCCGCCATGGGGGCGGTGCTGGCCTCCGCCCTAGCGGCGCGGCGACGCGCGGCCTGAGCGGGCGGCGCCCGTTACAGACAGGCCCTCCAGTTCCAGCTGCACCGCCACCAGCAGGATGATCGTGCCGAACATGGCGTTGGCGGTGAAGTAGCTGCTCTCCATCCAATTGTGGCCGAACAGGACCAGCGGGAAGAGGCCAAGCGCGGCGGCCGCGGCGAAATGCGCGCGGTCCGCGCGTGCATCGGCTCGTCCGAGGTCGCCGCGGATGAGGCCGAGGCCGCGCACCACCCAGCGGATCAGGAGGATCAGCCCGCCCGTCAGGCCCACCAGTCCGGTAGTCGCGAGCAGATCGAGGTAGCCGTTATGGGCCTGGTTGGTGAAGGCGTCGGACTGCGCGAACCAGAGGTTCGACTGCAGGCTGGGCTGCAGCCGGGGATCGATGTCCCAGAACGACCCGAAGCCGGAGCCGATGATCGGGTGCTTGACGATCTGGCTGAACACGAAGGCCCAGACCTCCGTCCGGCGGGTGAAGGTGATGCCCTGGAGCGGCGCCATCGGGTCGCGCGCCATGTAGGTGCACCAGGCGAGCCACCCCAGCAGCGCGGCCAGCACGGCCAGGCCGAGACCCGCCAGGACGGCGTAGAAGACGACCACCCGCGCACGGAGCAGCACCAGAAGCACCGGCGCGGTCGCGACGGTGACGGCGAGCAGCGCGATGCTGGTCTTGGACTGGCTGGCGATCAGCAGGCCGACCGCGCCCAGGAAGAGAGCGCCCCATCCCAGACGCTGGCCCCAGGTTTCGCGGGCCAGGGCGAAGGGCCCTAGCACGATGCACGAGAACAGCATGGCCGCGCCCAGCGTGTTCTTGTGGTTGTGTATCGCCGCCAGCCCGAAGGGGGTCATCGAGAGGCCGGGCGCCGCGGCCGTGCTCACGAGGTCGATCGCGACCATGATCCCACACGCCAGAGCCAGCACTGCGTGCATGCGGCGCAGCCCGCCTAGTCCCAGGGCGACCGCCAGGCTGACCCCGAGCGCGACGACATAGAGGATGAAGCGACGGCTCGCGACGCCGGGATCGATGGCCCACAACGTGGTCAGCCAGAACCAGCCGAACAGCAGGATCAGCGGCGCGAGCCGCCCAAGCGCCGCAGGAAACTCCGCCCGCCTGATCCAAAGGAGCGGCGCGGCCAGGGCGAGCAGCCCGATCCAGATGAAGCGGTTGACGGGCGAGACCGTTGCGGCGCCGGTCGCGGCGTCCAGCGCGATCTCGCGGGAGAAGGGCGTTGGGCCGATGAAGATGTAGAGCAGCGTCAGCACCAGCACGGCCGCGGACCAGCGCTGGGTGAGCCGCTCCAGCTGCACGGCGCGCGCGGCCTGGGCGGCCTCCAACGAGGCCTGCCAGGCGCGAAGGCGGAGGTCCTCAGCCGCGGACAGCGGACCGCCTCCCCTTCAGTCGCGTCGCGGCCGCTTCGGCGAGACAGAACGCCAGCGTTGGCAAGTTCTGCACGAGATAGCGCCGCCAGAGCCGCCGCGGCTCCTGCGTCAGGCGGTAGAGCCAGACGAGGCCCGAGGCTTCGGCCCACTGCGGCGCCGCCCGGTAGGCGCCGCTCAGCACCATGATCGAGCTGCCGATGCAAAGGCCCAGTCCCGTGGCGCGGCCGTCCCGACGGACTTCCCGACAGAACAGCTCCGACTGCGGCGGGCCCATGGCGACGAAGACGAACCTCGCCGGGTGGGCGGCGACGAAATCGACAGCCTCCCGGACGGCCTTTGGATCGTGGATGAAACCCATCGGCGGAATGTGCTGGACCAGCGCGCGCAAGCCGTAGCGCTCGCGCAGGGCGGCGGCCATCTCGGGCGTGCCGCCCACCAGGGTGAGCCGGTCCCCCGGACGGATGTACGCCTCCAGCAGCTCGCGGGTCACGTGCGAGCCTGCGGCGAACTTCAGCTCGAGCCCGGCCCATTTGGCCACCCGGTGCAGGATGCGGCTGTCGTTGGTGCTGATCAGCGCCTGCTCATACGCATCGGCGAAGGCGGGGTCTGCGCGGTGGAGGTCGATGTGCTGCACGTTGGGCGTCACATAGTAGGCGAAGGGCGCCCCGGCCGGCCGCGCCGCGAGCGCGGCGGCCGCCTCCTCCATCCCAAGCGGCGTGAACCGCACGCCGGCGAACCGCACGTCGCTTGGGGACTGATTGCTCGCGGGACGGACTTCCGGCATGGGGGATCGATCAAACCTTAGAAGCGACTTGCGGACAAATGCCTAACGGCGGCGAGACAGACGACGAGGCCATGGCCGGCGTGGGCCCCGCAGGGCCACGGCGCAGCAGGCTCGCTCGGGCCGCCAAGCGGGCGATCGACGTCGTCGGGGCGGCCGTGGGCCTGGTCCTCCTGAGCCCGCTGCTGCTGCTGGTGGCGATCCTCGTCAAGGCGACGTCGCGGGGGCCGGTCTTCCATCCCTGCGATTGGGTGGGAGAAGGCGGCCGCCGCTTTCGTGGCTACAAATTCCGCAGCATGCAGGCGGGCGCCGCCGACATGGAGGCGACCCTGCAATCCCGCAACGAGATGCGAGGACCGGCCTTCAAGGTCACCAACGACCCGCGGATCACCCCGCTCGGCCGCTTCCTGCGCAAGTACAGCATCGACGAACTGCCCCAGTTGTGGAGCGTGCTGAAGGGGGATCTCTCGCTGGTCGGACCGCGCGCGCCGCGGGTCCATGAGTTCGAGCGGTTCACCGAGTACCAGAAGCGGAAATTGGCGGTGAAGCCCGGCATCACGTGCCTCTGGCAGGTGGAGGGCCGTCACCGGATCAACGACTACGACGACTGGGTGCGCCTCGACCTCGAGTACATCGAGCGCTGGTCCCTGTGGCTCGACATCAAGATCCTGGTCCGCACCCTACCGGCGGTCCTGCGGGGGACCGGGCAATGAACGGCGCCGAGCTCGACGCGAGCGTCGTGATCCTGAGCTACGACCGGGTTCACCTGCTGGAGCGGACCCTGCGCGCGGCGCTTGGCGACGACGTAGCCGGCCAGGTTCGGCACGAGATTATCGTCGTCGACAATCACCCGGACCGGCTGGCGGAGGCGCTCGTCGCCGAGCTGGCTGCCCATTCCGGTCGGCGCCTGCGCTACCTGCACGATGCGCGACGCAACATCTCCATCGTGCGCAACCTCGGCATCAAGGCCGCGCACGGCCGCTACGTCGCCTTCATCGACGACGACGAAGCGCCGCAGCCCGGCTGGCTGAACGAGCTGGTCGCCTGCCTGGACCGCACCGGAGCCGACGCCGCGTTCGGGCCGAAGCTGCCGGAGTTCGAGGCGGGCGCGCCGCCGGCCTGGGACCCCGAAGCCTGGAACTTCACCTGCGACTTCCGGGAGCCGCCAGACACCGAGCTCGTGATGTTCGGTCGCCTGCGGCGACGGGGCAAGGGACTGGGCAGCGGCAACGCCATCTTCCGGGTCGCGACCTGCCTGCAGGGACCGGAACCGTTCAGCGTCGCTTTCGGGGACGCCAACGGCGAGGACACCCACCTGCTCTTCCGCCTGGCGCTCGAGGGCCGGCGCTTCGTGTGGTGTCCGACCGCGATCGTCCGGGAGTACATGGAGCGCACTCGGTCCACCCCCGGCTACATCCTGACCCGGATGAAGCGGGGCTCGCAGCACTACGCCACCTGCCGGATCGCCACGAGCCCGACGCCGACACTCACGCGGCTCAAGATCACCGCGCTCGGGATGGCCCAGTGGGCGGTGCACGCCCTGCTCTTCGCCGGATCGGGCGAGTGGCTGGGCGAACGCTCGTACCGGCATCGGATCGGCATGGCCAAGGGGCTCGGCAAGCTGACCTGGCGCGCCCCGATCGGCTTCATCGACGAGCGGGCGGCGTGAGCGGCCCCGTCGACCTCACGATCGCGATCTGCACCTACGACCGGCCCGAGCTGCTCGCCCGCACCCTCCGCTCCTGTCTGGCGCAGCGGAACGCGCTGGGCCTGCGCTTCGAAGTGGTGGTGGTCGACAATCATCCGTCGGGCAGCGCTGCGGCCGTGGTCGCCCAGCTCGCGACGGAGACGGCCGTCCCGGTGCGGTATGTCACCGAGACCACACGCAACATGTCCGTGCTGCGCAACCGCGGTTTCTCCGAGGCGGCCGCCCCGCTGGTCGCCCTGATCGACGATGACGAGGTGGCCGATCCCGCGTGGACGGACGAGCTGGTGGGCGCCCTTCGTCGCACCGGCGCCGATGTCGCCGTCGGTCCCCGGCTTGCGGTGTTCGCCGAGGCGCCCCCGCCCTATGATCCGGCGGGAACGGGCTTCATGCGGGACCTCCGTCTGCCCGATGGCGCCGACATTCCGCTGCTGGACGCCCGCGGCAAGCCGCAGCATGGCCTGGGCACGGGCAATTCCCTGTTCGACATGGCCCGCTGCTTCCCCGACGGCGCTCCAGCCATGCGTCCCGAGTTCGGCGACGCCGGCGGCGAGGACTTTGAGATGTTCGTCCGGCTCCACCGCTCGGGCCGCCGCATCGTCTGGGCGTCCCGGGCCGTGGTCACCGAGACGGTCCTGCCGCATCGAACGTCGACGGCCTACCGGCTGATCCGCACCCAGCGCGAAGCGCAGCACTACGTCACGATCTATCTCGACGTGGCGCCGCATCCCGGCCGTGTCTGGCTGAGCCTGATGGCCAAGGGTCTGCTGCAGCTGGCGGTCGGTCTGGTCCTCGCCACGGCCACGTGGGAGTTCGGATCGACCCGGCGCATCGCGGGACGTCAGCTGATGGCGCATGGTTTGGGCAAGCTGCTCTGGCGCCGGCCCGTGGGCTACATCGCAGAGCCACCGGCTCGCCTTCCGTCCGGCTCAGCCTCGTAGAAGGAGGCCGCTTGCGGGCGTCAGGCGCATTGTCGCACCCGCTGCGCAGCCGCCTGGGGACGGCGGCGACCAGCTTCGGACCAGTCCAAGGCCTTGATCTCCCGAGCAGTTTCGCAGCCTAGCGGCTTCAAGCCTCACTATGCTGCACTGCAACCTTTAGTTAAGTCGATACACCAATCAGTGGAAAACACGGCGCTAGCGATCAACTTGAGAGAAGCGCGCCCCAATTTGAGTACAATCAACGCGCGAACAACACTGTTCGCAGACTTTTCTTCATCATCAAAGCCCCGTATTTCCACGCGACTTTCGGGGACGGGTAGATGATGATTCAGACCACGACTGCGATGGCCACGGTGACCCCGTGCGGTCCCGCCGGCATCAAGATCTTCGCCGATGGCGCGAGCGTCGCCGATTTCGTGCGCCTCCACGACGAAGGCCGGGTGACCGGCTTCACCACGAACCCGACCCTGATGCGCAAGGCGCAGGTCACCGATTACGAGGGCTTCGCCAAGGAGCTGCTCGCGCAGATCACCGACATGCCGATCTCGTTCGAGGTGTTCTCCGACGAGCTCGAGGAGATGGAGCGCCAGGCGCGGAAGATCGCCAGCTGGGGCGATAACATCTTCATCAAGATCCCCATCACCAATACGCGCGGCGAGAGCACCCTGCCCATCGTGCGCCGCCTGTCGCACGACGGCGTGAAGGTGAACGTGACGGCGATCCTCACCCTGCCCCAGGTCGCGGCCACCCTCGAGGCGCTCGATCCCCAGACCCCGGCGATCGTCTCCGTCTTCGCCGGCCGCATCGCGGACACCGGCGTCGACCCGATGCCGATCATGCGCGCCGCCGTCGCCATGGCGGCCTCCCGCCCGAAGGCGGAAGTGCTGTGGGCCAGCGTCCGCGAGGCCCTGAACATCTATCAGGCCGAAGCCTGCGGCTGCCACATCGTCACCTCGACGCCCGACGTGCTGAAGAAGATGGAGATGGGCGGCAAGGACCTCGAGGCCCTGTCGCTCGAGACGGTCGCCATGTTCCGCCAGGAAGCCGTCCAGGCGGGCTACACGCTCTAGCGTACCGCCCCGCCGCCAAGCGGCGGGACCCCGGAGATCCGAACGTGACCAAGGCTCTGGTGCTGGCGGCGGGCCTTGGAAGCCGCATCCGGGGCGTGACCGGCGCGGTCCCCAAGCCTCTTGCGCCGATCGGCGGCGCGCCCATCCTGGCGCACAACCTCGCCTGGCTGGCCCGTTCCGGGATCGACGAGGTCTGGATCAACCTGCACTACCAGGGCGATTTGATCCGCCACGCCGTCGGAGACGGGGCGGCGTTCGGCCTCAAGGTCCACTATGTGTTCGAGCCGGACCTGCTCGGCACCGCGGGGGCGCTTCGCAACCTGCCGCCTGCCGCCGAGGAGCCCATGTGGGTGGTCTACGGCGACAACCTCGTTCGCTTCGATCTCGCTGCCCTTGAAGCCGCCCATCGCGCGGCGAAGGCCGAGGTTACGATCGCGCTCTTCGACCCGGACACTCATGCCAACACCGGCATCGCCGGCGGGCGGGTGCGGCTCGCCGCTGACGGCTCGGTGGAGGCCTTCGTCGAGGGGGCGGCCGCGACGACCGGCCTGGTTAACGCAGGGGTCTACCTCGCCGAACCCACGGTGCTGGACCTCATCCCCCCCGGCCGCCTCGTCGACTTCGGCCGCGAAGTCTTTCCTGCAATGCTTGCGCAGGGCCGCCGTCTGCGCGGCCACGTGATGGAACCGGCCGGCTTCTGCCTGGGATTCGACACCCCCGAGAGCTTCGCCAACGGCCAGGCCCTGATCGCCCGCGGCGCCGTCGACCTGTCGTGACCCCCGCCGTGTTCCTGGACCGGGATGGCGTGCTCAACGCCATCGTCCGCCGTGGGGAGACCATCTCCTCGCCCCGCACGCCGGAGGAGCTGGTCCTCGAGCCGGAGGCGGAATCGTCCCTGCGCGCCCTCAAGCGCCGCGGCCTGCCGCTGTTCGTGGTCACCAACCAGCCGGACGTGCGGCGCGGCCTGATGACGCCGGCCGCCCTGGACGAGATCCATCGTCGCCTCCGCAGCGCTCTCCCGGTCGACGACATCGCCGCCTGCCTGCACGACAACGCTGACGCCTGCGCTTGCCGCAAGCCCAAGCCGGGGCTGCTGCTGGACCTCGCGCAGCGCCACGGCATCGACCTCGCCCGAAGCTGGATGGTCGGGGACCAGGATCGAGACATCGCCTGCGGCCGCGCAGCAGGTTGCCGCACCATCCTGCTCCGCCGTACGTATAACTCCGGATTGGCGGCGGAAGCCGACCTCGTGGTCGAGAGCCTCTCCGAGGCCGCGGCCGCGATCCTGGCCGCAGATCCAGACCCCGCCCAGCGGCTGGGCCCAGAGCACGTGGAGTGACCCGATGTTCGCCGACAGGTTCTTCGATGCCGCCGCCGAGGCTATGGCCCAGCTCGACCGCGAGGCGGTCGAGCGGATGGCCCACGTCCTCGCCGACGTGCGCGACCGCGGCGGCCGACTGTTCCTGCTGGGCGTCGGCGGAAGCGCGGGCCATGCCAGCCACGCCACCAACGACTTCCGCAAGATCTGCGGGTTCGAGGCCTATTGCCCGACGGACAACGTCTCGGAGCTCACGGCGCGCATCAACGACGAAGGCTGGGAGGGGGCTCTGGCGGCCTGGCTGACCACCAGCCGCCTGCGGGCCGAGGACGGCCTCCTGATCTTCTCGGTCGGCGGCGGCTCCGTGAACCCGCCTGTGAGCGCGAACCTCGTGCGCGCGATGGAGCTGGCCAAGGCGCGCGGCGCGGCGGTCACCGGAATCGTGGGCCGCAACGGCGGCTACACGGCCGAGGTCGCCGACGCCTGCGTGGTGATCCCGACGGTCGATCCGGAGCTGGTCACGCCTCTGGTGGAAGGTCTCGCCGCCGTGGTCTGGCACATGCTCGTGTCACATCCGGCGCTGGCCCAGAGCAAAGGCCATTGGGAGCTGGTCGCCGCGGGCGCGCGTCAGGCGGTCAACGGCTGAGCCGACGATGATCTGGACCCGCACACCGCTGCGCGTCACCCTCGGCGGCGGCGGCACCGACCTGAAAAGCTACTATCAGGGCAATGGCGGCTTCATCTTCGCCATGGCGCTCGACAAGTATATCCACGTCGGCGCCCACCGGCCGCTCTACGACGAGCGCGTCGTTCTGCACGGGCCTGACGCCGAGGCCGCGCCGACATCGCGGGATATCCGGCACAAGCTCGTGCGCGCCGCCCTGACGAGCCACGGAATAGACGATCGGTTCGAGATGGCCTCGCTCGCCGATATCGTCGGCGGCACGGGGCTCGGCTCCTCGAGCTGCTTCCTCGTCGGGCTCCTGAACGCGCTGCACGCGCTGAAGGGGCAGTCGCCCTCGCCCCAGGCGTTGGCCGAGGAAGCCTGCACCCTTGAGATCGACGTGCTGCAGCAGGGGATCGGCAAGCAGGACCAGTACATGGCGGCTTTCGGAGGGCTCACCACCCTCGACATCGCCCCCGACGGCGAGGTCCGCGTGGGCTCGGTGGCTCTGGACCGCGAGACGGAAGCCGCCTTCGTCGCCCACACCCACATCTACTACACGGGCCGTCGGCGGGACGCCGGCGTCATCCTCCAGGATCAGAACGCCGCGATGCTGGGCGCCGAGGCGCCGAAGCATGCCACGGTGGCGCAGAGCCTCGACGCCATCAAGGAACTCGGCCACCGCATCCTGGCGACCTGGCGCGCCGGCGACCTGGAGGGCTGGGGCGGCCTCCTGCACGAGCACTGGCTCAGCAAGAAGCAACTTTCCTCGAAGGTGAGCTGGCCGCACATCGATCAGCTCTACGACCATGTCCGCGCCAACTACGGCGTCACCGGCGGCAAGATCATCGGGGCCGGCGGCGGCGGCTTCCTCATGCTCTTCACCCCCGGACCCGGGGCGGAGCTGGAGGCCTACATGGCCAGCTGCGACATGCCCCGGCTGCACTACGCGATAAGCCGCACGGGCTCGGAGGTCCTGTCGGCCGCCGCGTGAGCCGGCGCCGGTCACGCGCCCCGGAACTCCCCACGACGCCGCCGGCCGGGGCAGCTTTTACAATTGTTGACAGTTCCAACTCGCGTGGCGCGGGAATCCAGCCGCGCCAGATGGAGACGCGCGGAGCTCTCCGCCTTCCCATCTTGGCACAGTCGCCCGCCAGGTCCCGAACCGAACCGGCGTCCAGCGCGGCATAAGGTCCTGCGGCGCCTCCGAACCATCGCCGAAACGGCAGCCTAGATCATTGTTTTTGCTGCAGAACGACCGCCCACGCGCTGCTGGCAAGGTCTTCGCATCGGCATGCCCCAGACACCCCTCGGGGCCTGCAACCTAAGGTCGCTGTAGGCGGCCGGGGACGGCCACTAAGGGTGAATGAAAACTTAAGAACGCCGCCGCCGGGCGACCGGTCAGGCGGCGACACAAGGTGTCGGGGTTAGTGCTGACTAGGACGCGGACATCTCGAGCGATCGGGCTCAGCCTGCTCGTGCGGCTGATGCTGACGGCCGTGCTCTGGTGCATGGCCGCGCCGGCGTTCGCGCAGCTGACCGTCTCGATGACGGTCCCGCCGCCCTATACGCCAAACATCCAGCCGGGCGACACGACCGCCCTGCAGATCACCATCACCAACGGCAATCCGAACGCGGCGATCACCGGGACGGGCTTCTCTCTGAACCTGCGGTCGAACGCGAACTCGCAGATCACCATCGTCGACGCTGGCAAGGGCAACGGCGGGGTCGACGCGTTCCGCTGCGCCGATGGCGACACCGCGCTGCCCGCCGGGAACAATGGCGCGGGCCTTGTGTCGGCGCCCGCGGGCGGAACGACGATCACGCTCTCGGGCGCCACCATCCCCGTTCGCGCCCAGCCGCCGAACAGCACGGCGGGACGCTGCGTGCTCACCGTGCTGGTCACCTCGACGCTGCCGGGCGGCAACGACGTGGTGATCCCGGCGGCGGCCGTCACCGGCAACGACGGCGCGGCCCAGAGCAACAGCCAGGCCGCGCCGCAGACGATCACGCCGGCTGCGTTCACCGCGCCGACGATCAGCAAGTCCTTCAACGTGCCCTCGATCGTCCTTGGGAGCACCGCCACCGCGACGCTGACCATCCAGAACAACAGCAGCGTCGCCAGCCTGCCGCTGAATGGCGCGTCGGCCACCCCGGCCTACGGCGTCCGCGACACACTGCCCGCCGGCCTGGTCGTCGCGCCCACGCCCAATCCCACGGTGAGCCCCGGTTGCGGCGGCGCGACGGTGAACGCTGCAGCAGGCGCGGGCTTCGCGGAGGTCGTGGGAGGCAGCATCGCCGCCGGCGGAACCTGCGTCGTCACCTTCGACGTCGCCGCCACCAGCACCGGCACGAAGGTCAACACCATCGACCGGCTGACTGATTTCCACAGCGTGCGCGGCGTGCCGCCGGGCGCGAACGCATCGGCTTCCATCAGCGTCAGCTCGTCCCTGGCGGTGACCACCAGCTTCCTCCACGACCCCGTCGCCATCGATCAGGAAAGCGAGTTCACCGTCCGCTTCGAGAACCTCGGCGGCGTCGACCTGACCCAGAGCGGCGTCTTCACCGACATCATCGGGCGGTTCGACATCAGCGAGACCGGACCCCAAGGCGATCCGGGCGAGGGCCTGATCATCCAGGGGACGGCTCCCGTCAGCATCACCAACTGCCCGGGCGCCAGCATCGTCGTGGCGCCGAACGGCAAGTCGTACGACCTCTCAGGCGTCACCTTCGCGGCCGGCCAGACCTGCACGATCACGTTCAAGTACCGGGGCATCATCACCGTCGACACGCGCGGCGCCGAGACGTTCACCCACTTCATCATGCCGGGCGCGGTGCAGACCACCGCCGGGGTCACCAACACCCTCTCCAGCGCCAGCGTGAACGTCTACAAGAGCCTGCTCGCCGACAAATACCTGCTGGACGCTGGCGGCAATCCGATCACCGATCCCGCGCTCGTTCTCGGCGGCGGTCAGGTGGTCCGCTACAAGCTGACGATCGGCAACTTCGGTCCCCAGGCGGCGCTCGTGGTGACCGATCGCCTGCCCGGCGGCATGCAGATCCTGAACGTGCCGGGCTTCCAGCCGACCTACCAGGGCGACACCGCGGACTGCGCCAATGTCACGCTTTCCGGTCCGGCCAACCGCCCCGTGTTCACATACGCGGGCTTCCCCGGCGCCACCACCTTCGACGCCAAGCGCTGCGACATCTTCTTCTACGCCCAGGTGCCGCTGAGCCTCCCCGACGGGACGGACCTGCGGAACATCATGGATCCGTGCGACTTCCGCATCGGAACCACCACACTGCCGAACCCCACCAGCGGCGGCGCCGACCCGTCGGCCGGAACCGGCGCCTGTGCGCTTCGCGGAACGGGCACCGTCGGCGGCTTCGCCGCTCCGGTCTCGATCAGCCAGCAGTTCTCGACGCCGACGGCAGCCACCGGCTCGCCGGTCCGGCTCACCTACACGTTGGTCAACCTCGGCGGCACCGTTCTGCAGGACGCCGCCTTCACCAACGCCTTCCCGTCCGGCCTGCGCGTCGCCGCCGTCCCCAATGTGGCCAGCACCTGCGGCGGGACGTTCAACGCGGTGGCCAACGCCACGAGCGTCTCCCTGACCGGCGGCTCCGTCGGCCCCCGCGCGAACGGCGGCCTCGGCACGCCCTATGGCAGCTGCACCATCGCCCTCGATGTCACCGGCACGCCGGGGGTCTACACCAACACCATCGCGGGCGGTGGCTTCACCGGCCTGCAGACGCAGCCGTCCGGCCCGCCGCTGCCGATCGCCAGCGCGGGCCAGCCGGTGAACGCGACCATCACCTTCGAGGCGGCGCTCAACACCTCCAAGAGCTTCCTGCCGGCGACCATCGCCAGCGGCGGCCAGTCGCGGGTGACGATCACCCTGCAGAACGCGAGCACCGGTCCCTACAACAACATCCAGCTCACCGACCCGCTACCCGCCGGCATGGTCGTGGCGCCCACGCCAAACGCGGCGACCACCTGTCCTGGAGCGCCTGTTGTGACGGCGGCGGCGGGCGCCTCGAGCGCCTCGCTCTCGGGCGTGATCCTGGCCGCGGGTCAGGTCTGCGACCTGCAGTTCAACGTCGTGGCCACCGGCGGGTCGAACTGGGAGAACCGCATCCCGGTCGGCGCCATCACGGCCGACGGCGGGATCAGCAACGTCACGGACATCGTCGCCACACTGAACAACAGCGCTTCGGCCAGCGTGACCGTGGTGAACGCCACCCTGCCCTCTTCGCTGACCGCGCCGGGCCAGACCTCCACCCTCACGGTCACCCTCACCAATCCGGGCTCAGTGACGCTGACCAACCTCGGCCTGACCAACTACCTCACGGCCAACGGGCTGCAGGGCGGCGCGCCGCAGGGCTTCGTCATCGCATCCAATGCCAATCCGGTGACCACCTGCGTCGGCGGCACGGTCACAGTGCTCGACAATCGCAGCTTCCGGCTCAACGGCGCGACCCTGGCCGGCGGCAACCAGTCCTGCACCTTCCAGGTGGACGTCACGCTGCTGGAGCTGGGCACCCGGACGAACATCATCCCAGCGGGCGCGGTCCAGAACGACCAGAACATCACCAACACGGCCCAAGCCACGACGAACCTGGCGCTGTCCGGCGACATCGGCGTGGTGAAGCAGTTCAGCCCGACGGTCGTGCGCCCCAACGTCCCGTCGCGGCTGCGGGTGACGGTCTACAACCTGCTGACCACGGCGGTGCAGAACATCCAGTTCACCGACACCCTGCCCGCAGGACTGGTGATCGCCCCAACCCCCAATGCGACCACGACGTGCGCCGGCGGCAGCATCACGGGCGCGGCGGCGGGAGGCACGACGATCGGCCTGACGGGCGGGCAGCTCGCCGCCTCGGCCGGCGTGGCTCAGATCTGCCTCGTTGAGGTGGATGTCGTCTCCGCCACCCGCAACGCTTACGTCAACACCATCGGCATCGGCGGCGTGACCGGAACGACCAACGGCGGCACGCCGGTACAGAACGTCGTCGAGGCCGAAGCCATCCTGCAGGTCCGCGACCCGGTGGTGATCACCAAGGCCTTCGCCGACGACGAGCGCACGCCCGGCCAGGCGAACCTGCTCACCATCACCTTGGCGAACCCGAATTCGGTGGCGCTCACCAATTCGAGCCTGGTGGACAACTTCCCCGCCGGCGTCACCGTCGCCCCGGCGCCCGCGCCGGCGGCGAGCACCACCTGCCCCGGCGGCGTCGTCAGCGCTCCGGTCTCGGCGACGAGCGCGGCCCTGACGGGGGCGACGCTGCCGGCGAACGCGAGCTGCGTGGTCACCGTCTGGGTGCGCAGCAACACACCCGGCGCCTACGTCAACACCATCCCCGCCAACAGTCTGTCGACGCTGATGGGCGTGACCAACGAGCTGCCGACGAGCGACCAGTTCCTGGTCAACGAGCCGCCCGCCGTCGCCAAGTCCTTCGGACCGCCGGCGATCGCGGCCGGCGGGGTCTCCACCCTGGTCATCGCCCTGACGAACAACAACGTCGGGCCCGCGACCCTGACGGCGCCGATGACCGACCTGCTGCCGGTCTCGCCCGGGGCTATCCTGGTTGCTCCCGCGCCCGCGGCCACCAGCACCTGCCTCGGGACCGCCTTCGCGCCGACGGCGGGCGCAGCCTCGGTGACCCTGCCGGCGGGGGCGATCATCCCGGCGGGCGGCTGCCAGCTTACGGTCGACGTCACGGGCGCCGTCCAGGGGACCCACGTCAACACCATCGACGCCGGGGCCCTCGTCACCAACCGCGGCGTCAACGTCCAGCCGGCGACGGCCAATCTGTCGATCAGCCCGCTCGGCGTGATCAGCGGGCGCGTGTTCCGAGACCGGAACCTCGTCCCGAACGGCCTGTTCGACGGCGCCGACACCGGCCTGGCGGGCGTGACGCTGACCCTCACCGGTCTCGACTTCGGACCGGATGGGACCCAGGGCACCCCCGATGACGTTGGTACGATCGCGTCCCGGAACACCACCACCGACGCCTTGGGCGCCTTCGCCTTCACAGGGCTGAACGCCGGCCAGTATACGGTGACCCAGGCCAGCCAGCCGGCGGGCACCGTCAACGGCATTACCACCGCTGGCTCCATCGTCGGCGCCGGCGGCGGCGCGACAGGCGCGGCCAGCAACCCCACGGCCACGTCGAGCGTGGTCGCCAACATCCGCCTCGGCTTCGCCGCCAGCCAGGTGGACAGCTCGCCCAACAACCTGTTCGCCGAGGTTCCGGTCTCCAGCCTGGCGGGCGTCGTGTTCCTGGACCTCGACAACGATGGGCTGAAGGATCCGGCCGACCTGGCGCTCGCCGGCGAGTCGATCGAACTGCTGGACGGCGGCGGAGCTGTGGTCGCAACGGCGGTGACCGACGCCGCCGGAGCCTACGCCTTCACGAATATCGGCCCGGGGACCTACACCCTGCGTCAGCCGAACCAGCCGGTGGGCACCACCGACGGCATCGTGAGCCCTGGAGCCGTCGGCGGCGGCGGCTCGCCCGGCGTCGTCGCGGCAGGCCCCAGCCGGATCCAGGGCTTGATCCTGCCCCCCGGGGCAGCTTCCACGGGCAACAACTTCGCCGAGCGGCCTGCCGGCCGGCAGATCTCCGGCCGGGTCTATCTCGACGTCAACAACAGCGGCGTGTTCGACGGCGGCGACACCGGCATCCCCGGTCAGACCGTGGTGCTGACCGGGACCGACATCAACGGTTCCGTCGGACCGGTCAGCCAGCTCACCGACGCCGCTGGCCAGTACATCTTCACCAACCTGCTGGCCGGCACCTATACGCTCACGCAGCCCGCCCAGCCGGCGTCGACCCTGAGCGGCCCGACAAATCCGGGCAGCACGGGCGGCCTGGGCAGCGACCCCGCGGTCACGCCCTCGACGATCGGCGGCGTCAACCTGACCGGCGGCGCCCTCGTGTCGACCGGGAATAATTTCGGCGAGCGCAGCGCCGCCCCCTCCGGCCCGGCGCCGATCCCGAGCAACGGGTCGATTTCCGGTCGCGTCTTCATCGACCTCGACGACGACGGTCAGCCGAGCGCGGGCGAAGCCGGCCTGGCGGGCGTCAGCCTGCGCCTCACCGGCCTGGCCAGCAACGGAACGCCGGTGGACCTGGCGGTCTTCACCGACGCCGAAGGCGGCTACCTGTTCGCCAACCTGCCGCCCTCGGGCGCAGACGGCTACACCTTGGCCGAGACCCAGCCCGCCAGCCATGCCGACGGCAAGACGTCCGCCCCCTCCGGCGCCCTGGCTTCGGCCAAGCCCGTTGCGGCGGGCGCGCAGGATACGGTGACGGGCATCGCGCTCGGCCCGGATGAGGCCCGCAGCGGCTATAATTTCGGCGAGCGGCCGCCCGGTGCGGCTGTGCGCGGCCGGATCTATCTGGACGCCAACGCCAGCGGCGCGTGGGACGCCGGCGACACAGGCCTTCCGGGCGTCGCCATCCGCCTGACCGGGACAGACACCGCCGGCGCCGCCGTGGACCGGAGCCTCGTGACCGACGCCGAAGGCCGTTACGCCTTCTCGGGCCTGCCGGCGAGCGGGGCCGCCGGTTACACCGTGACCCAGACCCAGCCCGCCGCCTATCGCGACGGCGTCACCCTCGTCGCCGCGGGGCAGCCCGGTACGGCCGCCTCGACCAAGCCCGTCGCGGCGGGCGACGCGGACCGCATCACCGGCCTCGTGCTCGCCGCCGGCGACGACCGGCCGGGCTACGACTTCGCCGAACTCAATCCCGGCGCCGAGTTGACCGGCTACGTCTTCATCGACGCAGACGACGACGGCGCGCGCGACGTGGGCGAGACCGGCATCGCCGGCGTGCCGATCCGGCTTTCCGGCGCGGACGCCACGGGCGCCGCCGTCGACCGCACCGTCCAGACCGACGCCGCGGGACGCTTCCGTTTCGCAGGCCTGCCGGCCAGCGGCGCGGCCGGCTATACCCTGACCGAGCTGCAGCCGTCGGGCGTGCGCGACGGGAAGACCGGCCCCGGCCAGGGCCTGCCCGGCCAGGCCGTCAGCGGCAAGCCGGTTGGCGTCGGCGATCAGGATCGGATCACCGGCATCGTCGTGGGCGCCACCTCCACCCTCGCCGACTACCTTTTCGGCGAGATCGGCGTCCCGCAACTGAAGCCGCCCATCGTCAACGGCTACGTCTACTTCGACCGCGATCGCACCCGCGTGCGGCCGACCGACGGCACGGTCGTGGGCCAGGCCGGCTGGACGGTGATCCTGCGGCAGAACGGGACGGTGATCTGCACGACCACCACCGATAGCCGCGGCTTCTATCAATTCGACAACCTGCACTGCCCGCCCTACGAGGTCAGCGGCCTGCCGCTCGGCCCGGGGTACTCGATCACCTTCGAGAAGGATGGCGGCGGTCTGCCGGCCGAGCCCACCTCGGGCGGCAACCGCGGGACCCCCGTCAGCCGCCAGATCCTCAACATCACCCTCGGCCCGGCCGATCAGGTCGTGGAACAGAACCTGCCGCTCGACCCGGCCGGCGTGGTCTACGACGCCCAGACCCGGGCGCCGGTGCGCGGGGCGGTCGTGGTCATCAGCGGACCCGCCGGCTTCGATCCCGCCACCCACCTGGTCGGCGGCCTCGCCGCCCGCAGCCAGGTGGTCGGCAGCGACGGGATGTACCAATTCCTGCTGCAGAACGGCTTCCCATCCGGCGTCTACACGCTCGCCGTCACGCCGCCCGAAGGCTACCGCCCGGGCCCCTCCACTCTGTTGCCGCCCTGCACGGGGACGCTGAACGTCGGGCCGATCCCCAGCCCGGCGCTGGTTCAGGCGGGGCTCACCGCGCCCTCGGCGGCCGTGACCTCGCAACTCGACCCCAACGCCTGCCCGGGGCTGGTCCCCGGCGGTGCGAACACCACCCAGTACTATCTGGCCTTTGGGATCACCAACGGCGGCTCGGCCGACATCCTGAACAACCACATCCCGCTGGATCCCTTCGCCGGCGCCCTGCTGATGGTCACCAAGACCACGCCCATGGTCACGGTCTCCCGCGGCGACCTGGTGCCCTACGTCATCACCGTCGCCAACCCGCTGCCGACAGCGCTGACCGGGGTCCGGGTGCGCGACCAGCTGCCCGCCGGCTTCCGCTATCGGGAGGGCAGCGCCACGCGTAACGGCCAGAAGGCCACGCCGGTGGTCTCGGGCGGGACCGTGGATTGGCCGGTCGAAGACTTCGCGCCCAACGAGAAGAAGACCTACGGGCTGATCCTCGTGGTCGGCGCCGGCGTCGGCGACGGCGACTACGTGAACCGCGCTTTCGTGGGTCGGCCCGCGGCCGCCGACCCGCTGTCGAACGTCGCCACGGCCAGCGTCCGCCTCGCGCCCGACCCGACCTTCGACTGCGCCGACGTCATCGGCCGCGTCTTCGACGACGCCAACGCCAACGGCTATCCCGACGCCGACGAACACGGCATCCCGGCGGTGCGACTGGCCGCGCCCAACGGCCTGCTGATCACGACCGACGCGGAGGGACGCTTCCACGTCCCCTGTCCGGCCGCGCCGGACCCCGACCGGGGGTCCAACTACACCCTCAAGCTCGACGCCCGCACCCTGCCGACCGGCTTCCGGGTCACCACCGAGAATCCACGCGAGGTGCGGCTGACGCGAGGCAAGATGGCGCGCCTCAACTTCGGGGCCACCATCCATCGGGTCGTTCGCATCGAGCTGACGGACGCCGCCTTCGCCGCGGGCGGGCTGGACCTGCTGCCGACCTGGCGGGCACAGCTCGACGCCCTGCCCCGGACCCTGCTGGAGCGTCCTTCGGTCGTACGGATCGCCTATGCGCCCGGGGCCGACGCCGCCCTGCGCAAGGCTCGCACCCGGGCCGTCCGCGAGCAGCTCGCCGCCGCCTGGTCGAAGCTGAAGGGCGCCTATCGTCTGGAGATCGAAGTGGAGGAGACGCGCTGATGCCGGCCTCCTCCAAGACCCGCCTGATGGCCGCCGCAAGCGTGTTCTGCCTCGCCCTCGCCGCGCCGGCCTCCACCGCCGCGCTGCAGGCGGCCGGGTCGCGCGAGCCGCAGGGACGCCGCCTCGACCGCAGTCAGGTGCGCGTCGCCCCGCCCGGTCCCAACACCGAGCGCGAGGACCGCGCCTTTGCGCCGCTAGGCGGTTCGGCGGCCGTCGTCCGCGAGATGCGTCCGTTAAGCGTCCCACCGGCGTCTCCCGCACCGACCCTGCCGCCGCTGGTGATCAGCGACCGCGTCGTCGGCGCCGGTTTCGCGTCGGGCCGGGCCGACCTGCGCCCGGAAGCGCTCGCTGAACTCCAGGCCCTCGTCGCCCGGGTCCGCGGCAAGCCCGGTCTACGGTTTGAGATCGTCGGCCACACCGACAACCAGCCGATCTCGGCCCGCCTCCGCCCCGTGATGCCCAGCAACCAGGCGCTGTCGGAAGCTCGCGCCGCGGCCGTCGCACGGCACCTGGCCCAGGCGCTCGAGATTTCGTCGGCGCAAATTGCCGTCTCCGGGCGCGGCGAGAGCGATCCCGCCGCAACCAACGATACGCCGGAGGGCCGGGCCGCGAACCGCCGGGTGGTGATCCAGGTCTGGTACGAGACGCCCGCTCCGGTCCCCGCGCCGCCGCCGCCACCGACGCCCCCACCGCTTGCGCCTGTGGTCACCGCTGACCCCTGCGCGCCGGCGGCGCCCGGCGGCCAGCCCTTCGCCATCAGCATCGACGGAGTCCCCCAGACGGGCGACACAACCCAACAGGAGGCCGACCGCCAACGCTGCGTGGACGTCGCCCTGCAGGAATCCGACATCCAGGTCCGCTACGATCCGCTGGACGCCGCCCGCAGCCTCAACGTGTGGCCGGCCACGGGCGTGGTGGGCCGTGACGGCGCCGTCACCTGGCTGACCCAGGCCAATTACAGCTGGTGGATCAAATCGGCCGAGGTGCGGGTGTTCACCTCCGGCCAGACGACGGACGATACGCCTGTCGCCGTCCTGCCGGTGGAGATCGGCCAGCCGGTCACCTGGCGTCCTCCGGCGGACGTCGGCGACACGATAGGCTATGTGCTGCGGGTTTATGACGCCGAGGGCCGGTTCGACGAGACGGCGCTCAAGACCGTCGACCGCCTCGACATGCCCGCGCCTCGGCAAGCCGCCGAAGCGGCGTTGGCCGGCTGGGGCGAGTCCAGCCTCAAGCTCAGCAACATCCCGCTCGACGGCGCGGCGGTCACGGTGAGCGGCAAGGGCGTCGCGCGCGACCAGACGGTCTCGGCGCTCGGCGCGGCGGTCCCCGTCGACGCCGACGGCGCCTTCGTGGTGCGCCAGATCCTGCCGGAGGGCGCGCATCAGGTGGAGGTGGAGGTCAAGGGCGCCGACGGCGTGGCCCAGAGCTTCGCGCGCAACCTGGCCGTGGCGCGCAAGGACCTGTTCTACGTGGTCACCGCCGAGGTGACCGCGGCCAAGGGCCGGACGACCGGTCCCGCCGCCCTGGTGACCGGCGACGACCGCCGCTACGACGACGCGGACACGCTCGACGGCCGGATCGCCTTCTACCTCAAGGGCAAGGTCCTGGATGACATCCGGGTGACGGCCAGCGCCGACACCCGCGAGCAGCCGATCGGCGACCTGTTCTCCAACTTCGCGCGCAAGGATCCCGACTACCTGCTGCGCCGGATCGACCCGAACCGCTACTACCCGGTGTACGGCGACGACAGCACGGTGGTGGACGACGCCCCCACCCAGGGAAAGTTCTACGTCCGGGCCGAACGCGGCGCCTCGCACCTGCTGTTCGGCAACTTCCACACGGCCTGGACCGGCACGGAGCTCACCCAGTACACGCGGGGCCTGTACGGCGGTCAGCTGGTCTGGAACTCCGCCGAGCAGATGGAGACCGGCGAGCGCCGCACGCGGGTCGAGCTGTTCGCCGCCGAACCCGGCACGCTGCAGTCGCGGGAGGAGTTCCGCGGCACCGGCGGCTCGCTCTACTACCTGCGACGCAAGGACCTCACCGAGGGCTCGGAGCGCATCTGGGTCGAGGTGCGGGACGCCGACTCGGGCCTGGTGCTGCAACGGACCCTGCTCGAGCCCGCGCAGGACTACGAGATCGACTACCTCCAGGGCCGCTTGACCTTGCGCGCGCCCCTGTCATCCACCGCCGAGGGCGGCGGCCTGGTCGCGGCGTCGAGCCTCGACGGCAACCCGGTCTACCTGGTGGCCTCGTACGAATACGTCCCGGGGCTGACCGAGGTGGAAGGGGCCGCCGTGGGCGTGCGGGCCAGCCACTGGCTCAACGACGTCCTGCGCCTGGGCGCCAGCCACTACCGGGAAGGCGATGACGCGGCCCGCCACGAGTTGAGCGGGTTGGACGTCACCATCCGCCGCAGCGCCGGCAGCTGGCTGCGGGGCGAGGTCGCCCGCTCGGAAGGCGCTGGGACCGGGGCGCTTACCTCCCTGACCGGAGGGTTCGACTTCAGCCAGAACACGGCCGCGACCCGGCGCAAGGCTGACGCCTGGCGGCTGGACGCCGCGATGGACCTGAACGACTTCATGGCCCGGGCTCGCGGCCGGGTGACCGCCTACGCCCAGCAGCGTGACGCCGGCTTCTCGGGTCCAGGCCTCCTCACCCCCGGCGGCGAGGGGCTGCGCCAGGAAGGCGTGGCGGCGGTCGTGCCGATCGCCGAGCGGGCCGAGATCGCAGTCAAGGCCGACGCGCTCAAGGCGGGCGACGCCCGCGCCGAGAGCGCCGAGGCGGCCGTGCGGGTGAAGCTCAACGACGAATGGGGCCTGTCCGCCGGCGTGCGGCACGACGACCGCACGCTGGGCGCCAGCGGTCTCGGCGGCCTGCAGAGCGCAAGCCCCACCCTGAACCGCAGCGGTGAGCGGACCGACGCGGTTGTGCGGCTGGACTTCCGCCCCCTCGCGCCTGCGCAAGCGGCTTCGGAGACTGGCCCGGCCGCCCTGCCGCCCCCCGCTCCCGCCACCGCAACCCTGGCGACCTCCATCCCGGGCCTTGTCGGCTCCGCCCCGGGTCCCGCCGGCAGTCTTCTCGCGACCACGTCACCTACTGCGCCCGGCGCGCTCAATCCGCTCGACGATCCCGCCGCGACGGTGGGTGTCGCGGCGACGCGGACGCCTGGGCTGGCCTACCGGCCCTACAATCTCTACGCCTTCGCGCAGGGCACCTTGGCGCGCACCGGCGACCGTGAGGCGAACGACCGTGCGGGCGTGGGCCTGGGCTGGCAGGTGAGCGAACGGCTGCGTCTGGGCGCTCAGGTGTCGGACGGGACCGGCGGCGTCGGCGGCAAGCTTTCCACCGACTACGCGCTCAACGACCGCAGCACCCTGTACCTGACCTACGCGCGGGAATCGGAGTCGCCCGAGCTCAACTACGGCGGCCGCCGCGGCGTGCTGACGGCCGGCGGACGTACGCGCCTGACCGACCAGCTCGGGCTCTTCGCCGAAACCCGCCAGGCGTCGGGCGAAGGCCCCTCCAGCCTCACGCGCGCCTTCGGCGTCGACTTCGCGCCGGCGCAGGCCTGGACCACCGGCGTGAAGGCTGAGTTCGGTCGTCTCAGCGACAGGCTCTCGGGCGACGTTGACCGGAAGGCCGTCAGCCTCAACCTCGGCTACAAGGACGAGCGGCTGAAGGCGGCGACGGTGCTTGAGCTTATCCGCGACGAGACCACCCGGCTGGGGACTGCGGACGGATCGTGCGCCGTCGCGGCCACGCCTGCGGCCAGCCCCTGCGTCGCGCCGGCGGGCTCCGATACTCGCGAGACCGTGCTGTCGCGAACCAGCCTCAGCTACCAGGCGACGCCGGATTGGCGGGCGCTCGCGGCCCTCAACCTGTCGCGCAGCGCGTCTAGCGAAGGCGCCTTCTACGACGGCGACTATACTGAGGCCGTCCTCGCAGCCGCTTACCGGCCGGCCGCCGGCGACCGCCTGAACGCCCTCTTCAAGTACACCTACTTCTACAATCTGCCCGCCAGCAGCCAGATCGATGGCTCCCGCGGCCGGCCGATCGACTACACCCAGCGCAGCCACGTGCTGAACGTCGACGCGATCTACGACGTGACCTCTTGGCTCTCCCTCGGCGCCAAGTACGGCCTGCGTATCGGCGAGCTGCGGGACTCTCGCACCGGCGGCCCCTGGTACGACAGCCAGGCCCAGCTCCTGGTGGGCCGCGCCGACCTCCACTTCGTGCGCGAATGGGACGCCACGCTCGAGCTCCGGAACCTGCGGGTGAAGGAGACCAAGGACGACCGCACAGGCGCGCTGGTGGCCATCTACCGTCACGTCGGAGACAACGCCAAGGTGGGCGTCGGCTACAACTTCACCGACTACTCCGACGACCTGACGGACCTGTCCTACCGCAATCGCGGCCTGTTCCTGAACGTCCTCGCCAAGTTCTGACGGCCGCCCGCGGGGCCGCCATCTAGTTGAACGCGACCTCCGAGACGATCCGGCGTCCATTGAGCCGGCGGAGCTGGACCGCAACCTGCACCACCCCCCGCACGTACTCGATGATCTCGCTGCGCTGCAGGTTGGAGCCGGCCTGAAGCACCATCAGCGCGATCTGCTCCACCGCGGCCGCGGGCCCGTCGGCATGCACGGTGGTCAGCGACCCTGGGTGGCCGGAGTTCACTGCGCGCAGGAAGCTGTAGGCCTCGGCCCCGCGCAATTCCCCCATGATGATCCGGTCCGGACGCAGGCGAAGCGACGCCTGCAGGAGATCGTCGGTGCTGACGCTCGTCTCGCCCAACCGCCCGCGCACCGCGACCAAGCCGACCGCGTTGGCGTGGCGAAGCACGAGCTCGGGCGTGTCCTCGATCAGCACCAGCCTTTCCTCGGCGGGGATTTCCCTGAGCAGTGCATTCAGGAACGTCGTCTTGCCCGTAGAGGTCCCACCCGAGACGACGATGTTCTTCCGGGCGAGAACGGCCGCCTTCAAGAACGCCCCGATGCGGCCCTCGCGCAGATGCGCGCGGAGCTGGGCGTCGGCGTCCGGCGGAGCGTCCAAATGCGCCATCCGAACCTCGGCGAAGGCGCCGGCTGCCTCGTAGTCGTCGACGCCCAGATCGCTCACCACCTGCTTGCGGATGGCGATGGCCATAGGCCCCCTCGTCGCTGGCGGAGCGACGATCTGCACGCGCGGCCCGTTCGGCAGGGTGGCCGCCAGGAGCGGGTTCTCGCGGTTGACCCCCTGATGCGAGGCGGCAGCGATCTGTTCCGCCAGCCGCCGCAGCGCGGTGTCGGTCAGTTCGGGGGCGGCGAAGCGTTCCGGCGGGCGCCCGAGGGTCTCGATCCAGATCTCGCCCGGAGCATTGATCATGATGTCGGTGACGTCGGGGCGCTCCAGCCAAGCCGACAACGGCCTCAGATAAGCGGACAGGTAAGCGCCGCGCTCCATCGAGATCGTACGGGCGCTCACGGCGGGGCCGCCCCGACCGAGGAGAAGTCCAGATCCCGCGCGACGAAGATGCGGATCGCGGTGCCCTGCGCCACCCGGATCGTCGGCGAGATCGCCTGAGGAGAAGATGCAGAAGACGCAATGGAGCTGGCGTCCTGCGACGAGCCGATGACGATCTGGGCTGCCGGCGGCCCCGCCGCCGCCGCGACGCCGGCGTTGATCACCGACAGCAAGATCGAGCCGCCGAAACGCTGCAGGAAATGGCGGTCGACCTTGCCGGCCAGACCTGCCCGGCCGAGCTCGTCGGCGCCGGACGAGCCGATCTGGATCGAGGCGCCGTCGGGCCGCAGGATACGGGTCCAGATCACGAAGGCGCGCGAGGCGCCAAGCGCCTGCGCATTGCGGTACTGGCCGATCACCCGACTGCCGCGGGGGATCAGCACGGTGCGCCCGTCGAAGCTTCGCACGTCGCGGCTGACCACCGCGCGGGTGAAGCCTGGGAGATCCGAATTGAGGGCGGTTTCGAGCACCGCCGGGATCATCGCGCCTTGCGCCACCACGGAAGAGGTGTCGTGCAGCATCACGGCGCGCGATCGTTCGGCGGGAGCCGCCTCGGCGCGGGCCGCGAACTGCTCGTCGGCGTTCTGACCGGGGCCGCGACCAGCGTCGGGCTGCGAGCCTGCCTTGGCCGGAGGGACCCCGGGGTTCGGGCTGTCGCCGAAGTCGATCACCAGAATCGGCGCCAGACCCCGCGGATCGCCCATCGGCCTGGCGACTGCGGGCGCCGGAGCTGGCGGTGTCGGCGGCGGCGCGGGCGCCGGCTCGAACGTGATCGGCGGAGGCTCCGGGAACGGCTCGGCGACGAACTCCGGCGCCGGTTCGGAGGGCGGCGCCAACGCCACCCCCCGCGCCGCAGCCTGCATCGCCAGGAGCTCGGGCGGCGGGGGCGGAGGAGGAGCCGGAGCGGCGGCGGCGCCTGACGGCTCCACCCGCATCGAGGGCGGCGACGCCGTTCGATGGGTCGAAAGGCCGACGAACACGACTAGCCCGACGAGCCCCGCGCCGACGCCGATGAGCCAGCCGCCCCGACGTCCGCTTCCGCCGACCGCCGGGCGCGGGTCGCCGTCGAATTTGATCGGCGCCGCCTGCCGCGGCGGGGGAGGAAGATCGAAGGCGTCGCTCATGGCCTCAGGCCTCGAAGCGCGGACCGTCTACGGGAGCTCGCCGGCCTCGGCGACCCGGCGACCGGGGCAGGTTCGCGCCAGGCCTCGTTGATCAGGACGGTGACGTCCTTGCCGTTGCGCAGCACGAAGCGGGGCGCAACCTGTTCCACCACCTGGAAACCGTCCCGAACGCTGTAGTTGACCAGACTTTCACCGCCGTCTGGGGACGCCAGGAACAAGGCCGGCACCGACACGGCGTCGGGCCAGCGGAAGTAGGTGAAGCGGCCGTCGTCGAACACCACGGCGGGCACGATCGCCCGCGATCCGGTGTAGCTGTAGGCGGTGTTGCGCCGTTCAGGCGGCGCAGCATCGTCGGCGGGTTGCTTCTCCTCGGGATAGGTGAAGCGCATCACGTAGGGCGCGGCCGTGGTCCCGTCGGCAGGGCGCGCATTCAGGTCGAACAGATAGGCGCGGCGGTCGCTCACCACCGTCATGTTCGTCTGGGTGGCCCTGTCCATCGGCTTGAGGAAGAGCAAGGTCGCCGCCTTGTTGGGAGTCACCTGCCAGGATGCGCCATCGCCGATCGAGACGTTCTCGATCCGCTCGCCAGGGGCGAACTGGATCATGATCTGAAAGCCGAAGGCCGCGTCCACCCGCACGACCTGATCGGGATCGTAAGGAACCACCAGGATGCGCGGATCTTGCAGGTTGGCGACCGGAGCCGGCGCATCCGCCGCCGCCGCGCTGGCCGCTATGACCAATGCTCCCAGGAAGGAGAGCGCGACCGCCGTCGACTTCATAGGGGCAGGTCCGCCATCGCGGCCGCCGCGCCTGGCGCAGTTTCGGCGTCGCGCCGATAGCGCGTCACCTGGAAGCCCAGCGGATTGGCCAGCCGCTCGCCCATGCGGGCCGGCGCATTGCTGTAGCGGAACGCGATCACCGAGGCCCAGGCCTCGGGGGGCGCGGGCGGGCCGCCGGCCTCGCTGCGGACAGTGTCGAACCGGACGAGGGCCGTCGTCGGGCTGAGGAGCGAGATGCTCTTGATGGTCGTGGACACCACCGTCGTGGGCCCGTTGACGTTGAGGGGGCTCTCCGGAGTGGATTTCTGCATCAGCCGCACGTAGTCCGCGCGCGCCGACCCGGCCGACTGGACCAGCACCTTGCGGTAAGCATCCCGAAGGTCCGTCGCGTCGAAGGTCTCGCGCGCGAGCACGTACTGCGCGAGATTGGCCTGGGTGACCGCCAGATCCTGGGTCAGCGGACCTTTCGCCAGAGGCTGCACCGTTTCGACGTAGCCGGTCTGACGATCCACGCTGATGGTGTAGGGAACGACGGTCTTCAGCGGCGCGAGGGCGGCGAGCGCCACGGCCTCCAGGGCGGCGATCGCCACGGCCGCGGCGGCGACGATCCAGGCGAGCTTTCGGGACGCGCGCAGCGAACCGTGGATGTCGGCCGCCCAGCTCCCGGCCTCCTTGTAGTAGCGCTCGCGCGCAGCCTTGTCCGCACCGGGGCCGTTCATGCTTCACCTCGCAGGCCACGGCCAAGGCGGGGCTGAGCGTTGCGGCGCGGCGCCTGACCCAAACGGACGTCCGGAGCGATCCCATCGCGCGGACGGGACCCTGACGCCGCTGGCCCTTCGCTGCGGTCTTGGGGCACGGACAAGGCGGCGACCGACCGCGCGAGCGTGGTGGCGGTGCGGCGATCCTGGGAGACCGCCGCCGCGGCGACCCGCTCGGCCCGGGTCTGAGTGGCGGGAGCGGGCGTCTGCCGCCGCTCGACCGCCTCCTGCCTGGCAGGCGGTCGTGATGCGCGCGGCAACCGGAAGCCGGTGGCGATCACGCCGGCGGCGATGCTGAGGCCGAGCGTGGCTACGGCGAGCACGACGACCAGGATCAGCACCCCGTAGGCAACGCCCGGCATGTAGGTCCGCGTCTCGCGCATCGTTTCGATGGCGGCGAGCGCTGGCGAGAGCAAGGCGAGACCGAGACCCAGGACCAGGGTGGTCGACAGCGGCGCGAAGGCGAAGCCCAGCGTCGCCCGCAGCCACCCCTCGAACAGTCCGCGCGTCGCGTCGAACAGGAACAACGCGAGGAAGATCGGCCCCAGCCCCAGAAGCAGGCCAAGCGCGATCTTGGACGCGAGCAGGACGCCGAGAGTCGAGATCAGGAGGATGATGGCCGAGCCCTGCAACAGGAGGGAGTCGAACCCGGGCTTGCTCAGGAGGCTCGACACCCCGACGCCTGTGGAAGGGGAAGCGGGCGCCGGCGCGGGAACGCCCGCCATGGGCAGCTGCGGCTCGGCTGCGGCCGGAGAGCCGGGCGGCGCCGCCGGCGAGAAGGCGGTCAGGTTGTCGAACGCGCGCTGGAGGCCGCTGAAGACGTCGCCGCCATAGGCCGCCCCGGAGGCTCCGAGGTTGTGGAGGATGGCGGTCCCGATCTGCTGGGGTCCGTCGAACAGCAGGCGATAGACGACGGTCTGGTACGTTCCCCATTGGGTGGCGAGCGCGACGACCGCGCCGATCTTGACCGCGGAGAGCGCCAGCTCGCTGACGTTCATCGGCGACCGGCCCAGCAGCAGACGGTAGCCGATCAGCGCCACATAGACGGTGAGCAGCACCGTCAGGACCGACGTGAAGGTCCCCGAGGGCGTGAAAAGGGCGTCATATCCCGAGCGGGCCAAGGTCCCCACGCGGCAGTCCGTCGAGCGCAGGAGGCTGGAGACCAGCGGGTCTTCGGGGCTCGGGAGCGGGCAGGCTTGAGGCATCAGGCGAGCCCCTCCACCAGGCGCGGCAACCACGCCTCGGGCGCGTCGCCGTACTTCGCGCGCAGGGTGTCGAGCTCGCGCACCGCGCTCTCGCGCCCCGACAGAACCTTCAGGAGGCCAGGCATGCCGGAGAGGTTCAGCCGCGCCACGACGCTGTCCGCGCCATGCTTGATGAGGAAACAGCGCGCGCTGTCCGGCAGGGTGCGCACCAGTTCGAACTCGTGATCGGTCAGGCCGAAGCCCGTGCAGTAGTCGGAGCGCTGCGCCTTCGGATTGACCATGAAGATCTGCGTCGCCGCCTGCTCGATGATGGCGGAGGCGATGCGGCTGGTGAGCGCATCAGCGGCGCTCTGGGTGGCGAAGCCGACGATCCCGTTGCGCTTGCGGATGGTCTTTTCCCAATCCTTGATCCGTTGGACGAAGACGTCGTCGTCCAGCGCCTTCCAGCCTTCGTCTATGACGATGATCGAAGGCGTGCCGTCGAGCCGCTCCTCGATCCGGTGGAACAGGTACATCATCGCCGGCGTGCGCGCGGCCGGATCATCCAGGATCTGGGTGAAGTCGAAACCCACCGTGCGGGCGTCCAGGTTCAGGCTGTCGTGCGCCTCCCCGGCGGTGGGCGGCGGGTTGTCGAACAGCCAGGCCCGCTCGCCCTCGCCGTGCCACGGGGCGAGCCGCGCGGCGAGATCCCCTGACGATGGCCGCCGCCCGCCGCGGAACAGCTCGGCGAACCAGCGCAGCTGCCGGTACTCCGCCGGCTGGGCGAAGTTGGCGTCCACCGCCTCCGCGATGGCCGCCATGTCCTCCACGTCCAAAGCAGGCCCGGACCCGCTGACAAGCTTGGCGGTCCAATCGATGAGGAAGCGCCGGTTGGCAGGCGTTTCGGGCAGGAGCAGGGGGTTGAAGCCGGTCGCCGCGCCGGGCCGCAGGATCGCGTAGGTCCCACCGATCGCCCGCAGGAAGATCTCCGCGCCGCGATCCTTGTCGAAATAGATCGTCCGCGGCGCCAGCTTCTGGGCCTGCGCGAGCAGGAAGGCCAAGACGACGGTCTTCCCGGAGCCGGAAGGCCCGATCAGGGTGAAGTTGCCCAGGTCGCCGTGATGGAAGTTGAAGTGGTAGGGTCCCGCCGAGGTCGTCTCCAGCAGGGTGATGGCTGCGCCCCAATGCCCTCCCCTCGCCTGCCCCACCGGAAAGCTGTGCAGGCTGGCCAGACCGGCGAAGTTGGCGGACGAGATTAGCGCCCGCCGGGCGATATCCTTGAAGTTGCCCGGGAACTGGGCCCAGAACGCGGACTCCAGATTCACGTCCTCGCGGACGGCGATGATGCCGAGTTCGGTGAAGGCAGCCTGCACGTCGGACGCCGCCTCGGCCAGTTCGTCGAGGCTCTGCGCCCGGACCATGACGCTCAGGTGATGCTCGCCAAAGCTGGCTCGGCCGGCCGCGACGTCATCCTTCGCCGCCGTGAGGTCGCTCCGAAGCGTGAGCGCCTCGTCGTCCGCGGCCCGCATGCGGCGGATCGCCGTGTTCATGCGGTTCAGCGTCTGCTGGCGCTCGACGAAGGCGAAGCTCTCGGTCAGCACCATTTCGGCCGGCAACCGGAGAAGGTCGTCCAGCATCCCGGGAGCCGTCTGCCCGGGATAGTCCTTCACCGAGATCATCGCCGCGAAGCTGCGGGGCATGCGTCCCGCCGCCGACATCTCGATAGCCTCGGCGCCGAAGCTGATGCGGCGGTAGGGCAGATAATGGCCCAGGTCGGCTTCCGGCAGGCGCACCGGACCCAGTTCGCCGTTGTAGATCGTCGACAGGAACTCCAGCGGCTCGGAACAGGCGCCCTGCGGTCCGTCGTACACCGTGAGGAGCCGCGCGCCATAGGCCGACAGAGCCGAGACCAGGGTTTCGCGGGCTCCGTTCATCGCCGCCAGGTCACGACGCACGGCGGCTTCGGCGTCCTGCGGCGACGCGGCGGCCCGCATCCCGGAAAAGAGCGCCTCGAGCCAACCGATGCGTCCCTGCAGGGGGCGGCGAACGAGCGTGAGGAACAGGTCGTTGACGTAGAGCTGTCGCGTCGACAGGCGCTCGCGCCAGGCTTCGTGCAGCGAGCGGCTGAATGGATCCTCGTACTCGCCCTCGAGGGCTGGATCGACCCGGCGGCGGACCACGTGGTGGTAGAGCGCGAACCTTGAATCCGCCACTCCGCGCAGCATCGTTTCGCGGACGGTCTTCCGATAGTTCAGCTCCCGCGTTTCGGCCGTCTCGAACAGGAACCCGTCAAGCTTCAGCACCTGCAGGAGGCGGCCATCCCGGGTGACGATCGTCGCATCGTCCAGGTGGTGGGCGAACGGCAGGCGCGATCCGGCGGACTGCTCACGGTCAGCGCGGGGCTTGGCTATGCCGCCGGAGAGGGTGTCAGCCATGTCAGGCGGAGTAGGAGTTGCAACGCCAGAAGCTGGCGTTCTTCACGCGCGGAGAGCGCGTCATGCGGACCAGCCAGAGGTCGAAGAAGCGAGGCTCCCGCAGGCAGGCGAGATAGCCCGCCACGTGCACGACGAGGGCGATCGGCAAGGCGGCGAACGACCGCGTGACCAGGAAGAGTTCCAGGGTGATCACCGCGTTCAGCACGAAGTAGCTGTAGGTCACACCGGCGAACATCTGCGGACGGGTGAGCGCGCCGAACACCGGATCGCGATCCAGTTCCGTCACGACTCAGAATCCCGCCGAGACCGACCGGATGCCCGCGACGATCGAGGCGGCTCCGAACAGGATGAAGCACCCGAGGATGACGACGGCGCCACGGCGCCAGTCGATCCGTCCGGTCAGCATCATCAGGCCGGTGGCGCCCACGGCGATGACAGCCAGCGTCGTCGCCACGTTGCCGAGCAGGGTTCCTTCAAGCCAGCTCACCGCGTTGAGGATCGGTCCCGATCCGGCCGGATCCAGCGACTGGGCCTCCGCCGCGCTAGCGCTGAGCATGCCCGCGGCGATCGCCAGCAGGAACGCCGCCGGGTTCGACTTCGATGACGATGGCCCGCGCATCATTTCACTCCCAGTTTCGAACGCCTTCCGAACGGCGTCGTCTTTCTTGATCGCGCTCGCGGCCGCGGAGCATGCCGGCGGCCGGCGCTGGCGCCGGCTTCGAGAAGCCCCTCACCTGCGCACGATGTCAGAACTGTAGCATCGGCTGACAATACGCCAATAGGTTATTGACGACGTGACAATAACTCTGTCTGGACGTGGATGGCGGGTCGTCCTGAGGGGGCTGCGCGAGTCCGGAGACCAAAGGCCGGCGTGATCCGCCGCCCGAGCCCGGATGATCGCCGGCGAGACGATGCTGCGCCGGCGATCGGGGTCGAGCAGGTCGCTCAAACCAGGAAATGAGGACCTGTTTTCGACCTAGCAGGTCCGGACCGGCTTGCCGGTGTCCGGGGGAACGTCGCACTTCGGGCCCGTCGGGCCACCGCTATGATAGATTTCCTGCAGCGGAAGTTCGTCCACAAGCGCAGGGGTCGCCGCGAGCGGCGCGGGCCGGCCGGAGAACTGACCCATGTCTTTCAGCACGCTCGTCGCGCAGTTGGTCCCAAAGCGGGCGCAGTCGGCGACCGCCTGGTAGTTCTTATAGACCCCGTAGTAGGTCATGTAGTTGATGTTGCTGTTGTTTCCGCTCGGCAGGGTATGCTCCGCCTTGTACGTGCCATCAGGCTCGATCTGGATGATGTGTTTCTGGCTGGCCGGCGTGGAGATCGAGTTGAACACGTCGAACGCCCATCCCTGATCGACGACGCTGTCGTCATTGTACGCCACGATCTGCACGTGGGCGTTCGACGGCATGGTGATCGTCCCCGTCTGCGGAAGGGACCCGTTCAGATACACATACGAGGTCGCGTTCAGCGCGAACCACATGGAGTTCGAGCCCCAGCCCGTCGTGGCGACCTGTTGCGCCAGCCAGGGGATCGCGCCCGCCCCGAACGAATGGCCCCACACGCCGATGTTGGACAGATCCATGCGGTAGCCGGAATTCGCGTTCAGCGTCGACGCTGCGTACTGGAAGCCGGTGAAGATCTTGTTGTAGGCCGGATCGGGCGATTTGCCGGCATAGTTCGAATACACGACAATATAGCCATTGCTGACCATGTTCTCGATGAGGTTGCCGTAGAGGCTCGGCAGCGAGTTCACGAGAAGGTTGCCTGGCGCGATGAAGATCACCGGGCGATTGGAGTCGTTGCAGGTCCCGCCCGTGCGCGGCGTGCCCGTCCCCACCGGAACGTGGACCCAGTTGTACTGGTTGAAGCTGCCGTAGCCGCCCACACGGGTCCCTTGTGTGCAGGGCCCGGGCCCTCCCAGCTGGTTCAGACCCGGCTGCGGGGGCGGAGTCTGCGCAGCCGCCGGAGCGGCCAGCGCGCCGGCGATGACGACGCCGCTCGCGATAGAGATTGTAGCCAGACGATATAGTCGTTCGATCATTGTTTCCTCGCCTAGGTTGTTGCTTCTACGCTTACGGTTGCGGAGCATCGGACTCTATTGACGTGGCGTCAACAGTTGTTGACGTATAGTCAATAGAGTCCGTCGCGGCGAGGCGGCCGGGACGATCGTGAGCGAAATTGCGCGCGTCTAACGGGGCGCCATGCGCAGGGCGCCGTCCAGGCGGATGGTTTCGCCGTTGAGCATCGGATTGAGGACGATGTGCTCGGCGAGCATGGCGAACTCCTCCGGTTCGCCAAGCCTGGCCGGGTTCGGGACCGAGGCGCCGAGGGCCCCGCGGACATCCTCAGACAACCGGGCGAGCAGCGGCGTATCGAAGAGCCCGGGGGCGATGGTGCAGACGCGGATGCCGCGCGAAGCCAGGTCGCGGGCGGCGACAAGCGTCATGCCGACGATGCCGGCCTTCGCCGAGGCATAGGGATCTGGCCGATCTGGCCCTCGTAGGCCGCGATGGAGGCGGTCATGATCACCACGCCGCGCTCGTTCGCCGCGGGCTCGTTCCTGGCCATGCTGGCGGCGGCGAGCCTCAGGACGTTGAAGCTGCCGACGAGGTTCACGTTGACGATCCGGGCGTAGGCCTCCAACGAGCCCGGCCGCCCCTCCTTGTCGAGGATCCGCAGCGCCCCGCCGTGACCCGCGCAGTGCACGACAGCGCGCAAGGGGCCCAGGCTTTCCGCCGCCTCGATGGCCGCGACCACCTCGGCCTCGCTGGTGACGTCGGCTGGCGCGAAGGCGGTCGCGCCGATCTCGCGAGCGACGGTCTCGCCCTGAGATGTCGCCAGGTCGATGACGACGACCCGGGCGCCGCCCGCAATCAGACGCTCAGCCGTCGCGCGGCCCAGGCCGGATGCGCCACCGGTGACAATGGCGACTGCGCCTTCGATCTTCATGGATGCTCCTCATGCCCACAGGCTTTGTCACGGCCGCCCTGGCGCACCAGGCCGGCTGATGTTCGGTTGGTTGGAGGCTGCGCGGTCCGGCTGCGCCTCGTCAGGTCTCAGCCAGGGCCGTCAGGCGGCCCCGTATCAGCTCTTCGGCCCCACCCACGATCCGCTCGATCAGCTCACGCACGGTCGGGATGTCGTCGATCAGGCCAGCCACCATGCCGCAGGACCAGGCGCCGACATCCATCTCGCCGTGCTTCATGACCCGGGGATAGACGCCGGCGACCTCGGGAGCGATGTCCTGGAAGGTCACCTCCCCTCCCAGCCGACGCTCAGTCGCCAGAAGGCGCTCCACCCCGGCATTGGCCAGCACCCGCTCGGTGTTGCGCAGCGGCCGCATGATCAGCCGCGTGTCCAGCTCGGTAGCTTCGAGGATCGCCCGCTTCACGTTCTCGTGGACGGGCGCCTCCCGCGTCGCGATGAACCGGGTGCCCATGTTGATGCCGTCCGCTCCCAGGGCCAGGGCGGCGACGAGCGAGCGCTCGTCCGCCATGCCGCCGGAAGCGATGAACGGGATGTCCAGCTCGTCCGCGGCCCGTGGCAGCAGGATCATGTTCGGGACATCATCCTCGCCCGGGTGCCCGCCGCACTCGAAGCCGTCGACGCTGACGGCGTCGCAGCCGATCCGCTGGGCCTTCAGCGCGTGCCGCACCGACGTGCATTTGTGGATCACCTTCACGCCGGCCGCCTTCAGCGGGGTCACGGCGCGCTCGGGATTGTTGCCGGCGGTCTCCACCACCGGAACGCCGTGATCGATGATCGTGCGGACATAGCCCGGATAGTCGGGAGGGTTCACCGCGGGCAGGAACGACAGGTTCACGCCGAACGGCTTGCTGGTCATCGCCCGGCATTTCTCGATCTCGGCGCCCAGGGCTTCGGGCGAGCCCAGCGTCAGGGCCGTGATGATCCCAAGCCCGCCCGCCTCCGAAACGGCGGCCGCCATCTCGGCATAGCCGACGTAGTGCATTCCGCCCTGGACGATGGGGTGCTGGATTCCGAGCAGCGAGGTGATCCGCGTCTTCATCGCGTGGAACGTCTTCCCAGTTTCTGCCGCGGCCCTGGACGACCCGCCGCTTCCGATCAGCCGGAGTCCGTGAACCGCCCCCGCGTCTGTTGACAGAATGTCAGTACAACAATAGCTATGCAAGCCATCGGCGGAGCGCAGAAGGGTCCTTGGTCGCCCGACCACGCGCCCGTCCGAAAAGAAGAAGACGTGGCCTTGGGAGCGCCTGGTAGTGAACGACGCAGCGCTGCTCATCGACCTCCACGCACAGATGCGCCGCATCCGCGCGTTCGAACTCGCCGCGGGGGAGCTGATGGAAAAGGCGCTCATCCCCGGCTCCGTGCATCTTTCCGTGGGGCAGGAAGCCGTGCCGGCCGGCGTCTGCGCTCTCCTGCGCGCTGACGACCAGATCACATCCACTCACCGCGGCCATGGCCACATGCTCGCAAAGGGCGGGCAGATCGCTCCGATGATCGCCGAGCTGTTCGGTCGCCAAAGCGGCTCCTGCGGCGGCAAGGGCGGCAGCATGCACATCAGCGATCCCGGCATCGGCGCCCTCGGCGCCAACGGGGTGGTCGGAGCAGGTCCGCCGATCGCCGTGGGCGCGGCCTTTGCGAACCGCTTCAAGGACACCGACCGCGTCACCGTGGCGTTCTTCGGCGACGGCGCGAGCAATCAGGGATCGGTCCACGAGGCCGGCAACATGGCCGCCCTTTGGAAGCTGCCCGTCATCTTCGTCTGCGAGAACAACGGCTACGCCGAATTCACCCCGCGAGCCCGGCACCAGAAGATCGCGGATATCGCAACCATGGCCGACGCTTGGGGAATGGACTCGATGGTGGTCGACGGCATGGACGTCATGGCCGTCTACGAAGCCGCGCGCGCCGCCGTGGAGAAGGCCCGCAAGGGCGGCGGCCCGACCTTCATCGAGGCCAAGACCTACCGCTTCTACGACCACATCGGCTTCAAGGGGCTGAGGCTGAAGTACAGGTCTGCGGACGAAGTCGCCGAGTGGCAGACGCGCGATCCGATCGAGGCCGTCGAGCGCCGGCTGGCCGAAGCCGGGGTGCTTTCGGCAGAGCAGGCAGCGGCGGTCGGAAAGGCCTTCGAAGAGGAGGTCGCCGCAGCCATCGCGGCGGCACGCGCCGCCCCGCCTCCCGATCCGGCCGCACTCATGCAGGACGTCTACACGAACCGCGAGGCGTCATGAGCCAGCCTGCCCACACCGACCCCCGGCCAGCGGCCGGCCAGCGGCCTCTCAAGTATGGCGCGGCCATCAACGAAGCGCTCGCCATAGCCATGCGGACCGATCCCACCGTCTTCCTGGCGGGCGAGGACGTCGCCGTCGGCGGCGTGTTCTCGATCTACCGGGGTCTTGCAGAGGAGTTCGGCACGAAGCGCGTGGTCGACACCCCCGTGGCGGAAGCCGGACTTGCCGGCCTCGGCGTCGGCGCCGCCGCGACCGGGCTGCGGCCGGTCATCGACATCATGTTCATGGACTTCATCGGCATCGCCATGGACCAGCTGGTCAACCAGGCCGCCAAGATGAAGTACATGTTCGGCGGCAGCCTGCGCATGCCGCTGACCATCGTCACGGTCGCTGGAGCCGGAACGGGGTCCGCCGCCCAGCACTCGCAGTACCTCGAGGCCTGGTTCTGCCATGTGCCGGGCCTCAAGGTCGTCATGCCGTCGAACGCCTACGACGCTAAGGGCCTGCTGCTGGCGGCGATCCGCGACGACAACCCGACGCTGGTGATCTTCAACAAGCGGACGCTCGGCGTCTCCACTCATGTGCCTGAGGAGGACTACGAGCTCCCCCTTGGCAAGGCTCGCGTGGTGCGCACCGGCCGTGACGTCACCGTGGTGGCCTCAGCGCGGATGGTGGCCGAAAGCCTCGCCGCCGCCGACCGGCTTGCGGCGGAAGGCGTCGAGATCGAGGTCGTCGACCTGCGCACGGCCTCGCCGCTCGACAGCGAAACCATCATCCAGTCGGTCCGAAAGACGGGCCGCGCCGTCGTGGCTCACGAGGCTGTCCGCTTCGCAGGCTTCGGCGCGGAAATCGCGGCTCAGATCCAGGAAGAAGCCTTCGATCGGCTCAAGGCGCCGGTCGGCCGGGTAGGCGCGCCCTTTGCTCCCGTACCGTTCGCTCCAGAGCTGGAACGGCTGCATGTCCGCAACAGCGACCATGTGGTGGAAGCGGTTCGCGCCGCCCTCGCCTGGCGCAAAAGCTAGGAAAGCTCAATGCGTTCAGAGATCCTCATCCCCATGATCGGCATGACCATGACCGAGGCGACGGTGGTCGAATGGCTGGTGCCGCACGGCGGCCGGGTCGCCGCGGGCGATCCGATCCTGACGATCGAGACCGACAAGACCACCGTCGACATCGAGGCGGAAGCCGCAGGCCAGGTTCAGCATGGCGTCGAGAAGGGCGTCACGCTGGCGCCCGGCGACGTCGTGGGATGGGTCGTGGGCGACGCCTAGCGGCGAGCCGAGCAAATGACGGAAGACACGCGCGAACCCGTCCTGGTGACCGAACGGCTGGGGCACGTCGTGGTCCTGCGCCTGAACCGCCCGGAAGCTCGCAACGCCATGAGCCCGGAGTTGAGCGCCGCACTCGGGCGGGCGCTGCTCGCTGCGGAAAATGACCATGAGATCCGCTGCGTCGTCCTCACGGGGACGGGGGACAGGGCCTTCTGCGCCGGAATGGACCTGCGCGCCTTCGCAGCAGGACAGACGACGCCAGGGCCGCCGGACGAGAACCGTCAGGCCGTCGCCCGGCTGGTCGACGGCAAGCTCGCCAAGCCGGTGATCGGAGCGGCGAACGCCACGGCTGTCGCGGGCGGCTTCGAGATGTTGATGGGTTGCGACCTGGTCGTGGCCTCATCGGCCGCGCGGTTCGGCCTGCCGGAGGCGAAGCGCGGCCTGTTCGCGGCGCGGGGCGGCATGTTCCTGTCCTCGCGCATCCCGGTGGCGATCGTCCTCGAACTGGCCCTCACCGGCGACCCGATAGACGCTCAGCGAGCCTATGAGCTAGGGCTGGTCAACCGCGTGGTCCCGCCGGCCCAGGTCATGCCGATGGCGCTGGATCTCGCGGAGAAGATCGCGCGTAACGCGCCGCTGGCGATCGCCGCGTCACGCGATCTGGTGAAACTCGCCATGACGGACACCGAGGCTGCACGGACGCGCCAGACCGAATGGCGCGAACGGGTGTTCAACAGCGTGGACGCCAAAGAAGGCGCGCAGGCGTTCGTCGAAAAGCGCGATCCGGTCTGGAAGGGGCGCTGAGGGCGCCCGGCGGCGTCCGTTTCAGACGCCGAAGACGGCAGCGCTTCGTTCGATGGTCCAGGCCGCGGCCGCGATCCCGATGACGTAGGCCGGCGCGAGCTGAGCGATCCTCGGCCAACGGACCAGGTGCGGGCGCAGGAGCGCCGCCAGCGCGAGCATCATGCCGATGAACGCGAGTTGCCCGAACTCCACGCCCAGGTTGAACAGGACCACGGCGGACAGCAGGGCGGACTTCTCCAGCTCGAGCGACATGAGGCCGCCGGCGAATCCCATGCCGTGGAGCAGGCCGAATGCGAAGGCCACGATCCACGGGTAGCGGATCGCGAGGCTGGTCTCGCCGCGCTGGGCCCGCAACACCTCGGGCGCGAGGAACAGGATCGACAGCGCGATCAGGGCTTCGAGCAGCGCCGGCTGCAGCGAGATCAGCCCGAAGGCTGCGGCTGCAAGCGTCAGACTGTGGGCCAAGGTGAACGCGCTGACCGTCTTCAGGAGCGCCCATCGATCCCGGACGATCAGCATGAGACCGAGCACGAACAGCAGATGGTCGGGGCCCGTGAGGATGTGTTCGATCCCGAGCCGAACGAGCGCGAGCATACCGGCCGCGTTCCCGTGCTTGAGCGCTATGCGGTAGGAGGGCGTCTCGGGACGGATGATGGTCTCGCGCGGGTCCGCGCCGAGCGGGTTCACGCGAACGAAGACGTCGGTGATCGTGCCGGACAGCCCTTCCACCGAGACGGTCTGGCCATCGAGCGGCTCAGGGGCCCTGACAGTCCACACGCTGATCATGAAGCCGGGCGTGGCGTAGCGGTCCGAGGGCGGGCGCTCCAGCCAGCCGCTGGACAGGTGGGGCGTCAGGCGCAGCGCCACGTCGCCCATGACCGGCTGTTTCCAGCTGACGCGGTATTCCGCCGGCGCGGTCTCGACGATCTCGAGATAGGCGGGACGCACCTCATGAGCCGCAGCCGCTCCCGACAGCATGGCCAGAACAAGCGTCAGGATCGCGAGCAATCCGCGTTTCACGGACGCGCCTCGCGGTCGGCGCGGATCACCGTGAACCGCCGGGCCAGCTTGTCGAAGGCCTCGCGATTGGCGCGCTCCTGCGCATCCCGCAGATAGTCGGCTCGCACGGCGTCCTTCACGGCTTCCAGCGGAACCGGCCCGGGGGCCTGGCGGGCGTTCACATAGAGAAGATGCCAGCCATAACCGGAGCGATACGGGCCCGACCAGCGCCCCACAGGCGCCTGGAAGACAGCCTCAGCGAAGGCCGTGCGGCCGAACAGCCGCTCCACCTGCGCCGCGTCGGCGGCCGAGAAATCGTACAGGTCGGGGAACGGGTCGCCTCGGTCGGGTGCGCGGGTGACGCCGTTTGGAATCGCCGCCAACAAGGCCTGAGCGCGCGCGGCGGTCACGGCGTCGCCGCCTGGATCGGGCGCGAAGTAGATGTGCGAGAAGGTGGCCTTCGGGTGGGACTGGTAGCGTCCAGAGTGGCGCTCGTAGAAAGCCTTCAGCTGGATCGCCGTCGGCTCGGCCGGGGCGCGCGTATCGTCCATGAGGAACTGCATCTTCTGGATGACGCGGCGGCGCACGATCTCGTCGCCTTCATCCAGTTCCAGCGCGCGACCTTCACGGAAGAGGATCTCGTCCTTGATGTCCGCGCGAACGAGCGCCTCGAGAGTGGCGGCGTCCGGCTGCGCGCCGAACTGCATGGCGTATTGCCCCGCCACCTGGCCGACGCGTTCGGGCGTGACGACGATCCGGTGGGTGTCGGTGTGGACCTGATAGACGCGTCCTGCGAGGAACAGTAGGAGCCCGGCCACCACGAAGTGAAGCAGCGGCTCGGCGGCGATCCGGCGCAGGCGGGCTACGGCTCCGGAAGAAGCCGAGGTGGCCTCGCCTGGGGCCGGTTCGTCCTCAGGCTGACGAGAATAGCTCAGTCCGTTCATCGCTTCACCGACGCTATCACCCTTGCTCACACCGAGGGTCGCCCGCGTCGCCGCGTCGGCGTCACGACCGCGCGGGGACCGCCTTCGCAGATGCGCTCCTGAGTCCGGAGGGCGTGAACCAGATCGGTGAAGACCAGGCGCGCTCCTGGATCGTGGACGGCGCGCCTGTCGGAACCGGCAGCTTGTGGCGGATCGCCATCAGGGTCGACCACCGCGGCGTCGGGATCTCCAGGGCGCGCGCGTAGTAGACGGCGGGAGCGCCGGCGTCGAACTCGGGATCGGTCCACACCGCTGTAAGCACGGGCGCGCCGATGGTGTTTCGGTAGGCGCCGGTCTTCAGATCCACGGTGCTTCCCACCGGCGGGCTGTGGCCGTTCACCGCGGCGCGTCCACCCAGCGCGGCGTCGAATACCTTCTCGCCGTAGGTCCCGTCGGGCTTCAGCCAGACCTTCACGACCTGAATCCGGTCGAGGTTTGCACCGTCCGGATCCTTCACGGCCTGAAGTATGAACCGCGGCGCTCGCGCCGCCGCGGGCTTCGCCGGCAGGTCGGAGCCCATCGCGACGCCGGTCGCATAGGCCTTCGCCACCCAGGCCGTCTCGCGGATCATCTTCGGATCGTAGCCCCAGCCGCCGAACATCCGGAGCCGGATGCGGGTGCCGGACGTGGCGAACGTCTCCTTGCGCTTCAGGGCGGCGAAGATGGCGTTGCGGGTGTTCTCCTCCGCCCACACGCCCGTCAGAGCGGCGCTGCTGTATTGCACCGGCTCCATGCTCTGGGGACCGGGAGGACGTTCTCCGGGCGCCCGGGCGGTGATCAGCCGCCGCGCTTCGGGCTGGGCGGCCGCCAGCACCTTGGCGTCGACCTGCAAGGATGCGTTAGGCGTGGCGCCCTCATCGCTCACCGTGAGGCCGGTGTGGATATCCGAACCGCCGACAACGCCCATCTTGAACGGGTTCGCTCCCGTCCGCGACTGCACGACGAGGCCCCTGCCCCAGGCGTCGCGGACGTAGGAGCCCGGCCGCTTCGGCCCGGGCTCACCGCTGAAGATCCGATCTATGACTTCGAAGTTGGCGAACTCGTCGTTCGGCGAGAGCACGGGCGTGGTCTCGGAACTTCCCTTGATCTGCGCCATCTCCACCAGCGGCTCGTTCGCGGCCCGCGCCAGGGCGTAGGCCTCGTCGATCGGCCGGCCATCCGAGGTGTTCCAGTCGAAGGTCCGCCCGTCGGAGAGGTTGGAGTTGTGCGGGATGGCGATCACGTCGGTTCCCCGCGCCCTCACCGATTCCAGGTACCGCCAGAGATCCTCCGGCCTCTGAGACTGGAGCGACGTGAAGGGCGCCGGCGCCCGATCCCCGTTGAAGATCACGTTCCGGTGCAGCGTCCTCTCGTCGGGCAGCGACGTCCACTCGTAGCCGACGAAGGTGGTGAACTTGCCCGGTCGATAGTTGGCGTTGGCCGCCCGGATCTCCTTCGCCCATCCGTCGGCGGCCTTCTCGGCGGCTTTCAGGTCGCCGACGAAGGGACTGGGATGGCCCACGATGGTGGCGCGCACCGCCGCGAAGACCTCGCGCCCGCCCTTTCGCAGCCCCTGGCCCGTCACGCTCTTGGAGAACTGGCTTTCCGGGTCATCCAGCTCGGTCATGGCGCCGAGGTACTCGGCGTGGTCCGTCACCGCGGCGAAATCCAGCGGCCAGGCGCGCTTGGCCGGCGCCGGGCCTGGCACGGACGTTCCCAGGTCCTTCGACGCCTGTAGGGCCGGAACCATCACCGTTTCGCCCTGTGCGAACTTGTAGGCCTGGTCGGGCGTGATCCTCGCCGCGTTCGTCCACGCGTCGAACGACATCGTCGTGTGCAGGTGCAACTCGCCGAAGAACGCCCGCCGCTGGGCGGGCGCGATGCGGCTTCGGTAGGTCTCGCCCGGCGCGGTGGCCCGCTCGGATCTGGCCGCGGTGGCGCGTGCGGCGGCGCTGTCGCCATGTTGCCAGACGGCCAGGGCGGCCCCGCCCACCACGATGAATGACGCCGGCGCGATCAGGAGCTTTCCGAACTTCATCGTCGCATTCCTTCTATTCTCGGAAATCGGGCGAACGATCCCCATCGCGCCTGACGGCGTCCTTGGCGGCTCAGAAGCGCGACTTCACCTCGAGAGCCACCGTCCGCGGCTCGTTCAGAGTGCAACGGAGCACGCCGAGACCGGTGACGTTGCTGACGATCCCGTAGGCCGCGAGGTTGCCCTGGTTGAAGATGCCGACACAGACGTCCTTGGACGTGAGGTTCTGTCCGGCAAGGGCGACTTCCCAGCGCTCACGCGGCCCCCGGATCGCAAGGCGGGCGCCCAGCAGCGCATAACCCTTCTGGATCGCCTGGGGGTTGTTGTCGGCGGACGCGCTGAGGTTCTGCGAACTGGTGAACGAAAGGTCGCCACGCGCGAGCCAGGTCATGCCGCCCACAAGATCACCGATGTACTGTGCGGACGCGGCGCCCTGCCATTTCGGCGCATAGGGAGGGCGGGTTCCCGTCAGGTCCTGCGGGGTCCCGAAACCGGGGAGCGCCGGCGCCCCGCGGAAGTCGAGGTATTTCGAGTCCAGGTAGGCGCCGGACAGGGTGAGCGTGAGCGGCGTGCTCGGACGAGCGACCAGGTCGAACTCCATCCCTTGCTGCCGGAGCTCCCCGTTGTTTCTGACCCGCGAGCGAACGCCGTCGAAGGTGCGGAACTGGTAGTCGCTGATGTCGGTCCGATAGAAGTTGACGTTGGCGATCAGCCGGTGGTCGAACAGCTCGGTTTTCGCGCCCACTTCCCAGTCCGACACGGTCTCGGGGCGGAACGTCCTGTTCGCCGCGCCCACAGCGGTGGTGCCGGGACTGGAGTCGAAGCCGCCCGACTTGAAACCGGTCGAATGGTTGATGAACAGCATGATGTCTTCCGACGGCCGATAGGTCAGGTCGATGCGATATGTGACCTTGTCCTGGTCGACCGACAGCGCCGTCACTTCGTTCGCCTGGGAGGCGGTCGGATTGACGGACAGCGCCCGGAACGATCCGTCCTTCTTGTCCTTCGTGTAGCGCACGCCTCCGGTCACGCCGATCGCATCGGTGATGCGGTAGGTGCCCTGCAGATAGGCGGCATAGGACTTGGTGATCTGATCGAAGTAGGAGACCGCCGCATTCTGCAGGGGATTGGCGTTACATGCCGTCACTCTGGCGGCGGTGCTCGTATTCCTCAGGAAGACGTTGCAGTACGCCGGATACAGATCGGTGGCTTGATCGATGTCGTAGTCTTCCTTGAAGTAGTAAAGACCGGCGACATAGTTGATCCGGCCGCCGAAGAGCTCGGTCGGCGAGACGATCTGAAGCTCTTCCGAATGGCTGGCGCTGTCGAAGGTGCTCAGGCGCGACTGAAGAGCGATCGGCACGATCGCGCTCGATCCCTCCAGTTGCAGGTCATGCCAATCGCGATAGGCGCTGATCAGCTTAATCTCGTGGCCGAGCGGCCCTTCCCAGGTCAGGTCGCTGACGACGCCCGTCTGGTAGTCGTTCAGGTTGCCCGACTGCTCCTGGAAGACATGTCGGCTGTAGGTGCGGTCCAGATAGGGCGTCTGCCCGACGAGCGGCCCGGGCCCATCGGGATCGAGGCGGGCTTTCCAGTTCGCGGCGAATGTCGGGGTCACCGAACTGGCGAGCACCGTCAGAACCGGCCGCCCGTTGCCCGTGATGTGCTGATAGTCGCCCTTCACCGTCCAGGTCAGCGTCGGCGCGATCTCCCAACGCAGGCCGCCCCGGACCGAGAAGGAATCCTGCTGACCGATGCGACGGCCGTCCAGGTCGTTCACCCCGTAGCCGTCAAGGGTATAGGCGAGGACGGACAGGCGACCGGAGATGTTCTCGGTCAGCGGTCCGGTGATCATGCCGGTCAGACGGCGGCTGCCGTAATTGCCGATCGAGCCCCGCACCTCCCCGCCGAAGGTGCTGGACGGATCCCCGGTCCGCAGGTCGATGGCGCCCATGGAGGCGTTCCGGCCGAAGAGCGTGCCCTGCGGGCCCCGCAGCACCGCTACGGAGGCGATGTCGTTCAATCCCGCGAGGAGCGACCCGACCCGCGCCACGTAGGCGCCGTCCACGAACGTCGCGACGCTGGGTTCGATCGCGCTGTTCGCCGCCGTGCCGATCCCTCGGATCATCACCCGCGTATTGGTGACCTGCAGGGAGGTCGTCAGATTGAGATTGGCCGTGATGCGACGCAGATCCCGCACGTCCTGTACGCCCGCCGCTTCGAGCGTGCTCCGGCTGAAGGCCGAGATCGAGACCGGCACGTCCTGGACGTCTTCCGCGCGCTTCTGCGCGGTGACGATCACCGTCTCGACAGCGGCCGGCGATCGGTCTGCGGGATCCGTCGCCTGGGCATGGGCCACCCCCGACAGCAGGGTCGTCGCGAGTACGCCGCAGGACGCCGTTGCGAAGAGTCTCATCGCCGTTTTCCTCCCCAAAGATTCTTCTTTTTTTCTGTCCCCCGACGATCGCTCCGTCCGCACGGCGCGATCCGAGTCCCTGACACAATGTCAGTAAGATATTTGGACGAAGTGTCAATACCGTCGCTTGCGGGCGGAGCGAAGGCGCGACAGGCTAGGCGCCTGAAAGGCGGACTGAGCGGCCCACACATCTGGCCTGCCCCGATGTTCTCGGCTAAATGTCGCGGCTACGGGTAACGGTAGCGTCGGGACTGCGGAGGCAACCATCGTCACAACGCCAAAGGCCAAGCCGCGACGCACACGGCTTAGCCCCGAAATGCGCACCCAGCACCTCCTGGACGCCGCAGCTGAGGTCATCGTCGAGTCGGGCCTGGATGCCCTCACCATGGAGTCCGTGTCGGAGCGGGCGTCGGTCAGCCGCGCCCTCAGCTATTTCTACTTCGAAAGCCGCGCCGAACTGGTGCGTGCGCTGTACAATCGCGAGTTCGGCCGCCTCTACGACGCCATGGTTCCGGCGTTCGAGGCCGGGCAGAACCTGGAGGAACGCGTCCGGGCTGCGGTGCAAGCCTATTTCGACATCGTGGCCAGCCGTTACGAACTCTTCGCGCTGCTCAACACCGCCATGGACGGTCCACAGTTCCGACGCGATCGGCGCCAGCGCTTTCGGGCGTGGGAGCAGTATGTCGGGGTGCTGGTCGGAGAAGAACTGCGTCTCTCGCCGATCGAGTCGCGCATCCTCGCTCGTGTCTTCATCGACGTCGTCGCCCGCTGCACCCTGCTCTGGAAGCGCGACCGGCTGGACCGCGCCGAGGTGGAAGAGCTTTGCGTAAGATATCAGCTCGGCGGCTTCCGCAGCGTACTGGAGGCCGTGCCACGCGCCGAGCGTGACGCCTCCTCCGCCTGACTTGCGCCCGACCGCCTCCGCTAGAGACGTCACCTCCCCGGAGGCTTCACGAGACCATCTCTTCCCGAATGTACTTGCGGGCCAGCCAGAAGAGAGCCGCTGATATCAGGCCGAAATAGGCCGAGACGATCAGCGCCCAGCGCACGCCCTCCGCCTTGCCTAGTCCAAGGCCGAAGTTGAACAGATCCGAGAGCGCGCCCACCGCCAGGGCGCCCAGGCCAAGGCCCATCATATTGATGATGAAGAGCACGATGGACGCGCAGGTCGCGCGCATCTGCGGCGGGACCAAGCCCTGAGCCGAGGCGAACACCGGCCCGTGAGAGAGCGCTCCCAGCACGTAGTTGGGGATCAGGAAGAGCAGCGCCACCACCAGGCTGTCCGCCGTCATGGCGATCGTGAAGAACGGGACGGTGGCGAGCGACGCGATGGCCGGCACGGAGGCGTAGGCCCTCAGGTCCCGGCCGCCGAAGCGGTCTGCGATGACGCCGCCGGCGTAGCTGGCGGTCGCGCCGAAAACGCCGCTCAGCAGACCAAGGCTGATGCCTATGAAGCCTACGGGCTTGAGGCCGAAGTTGCTGGCGAGCGTGGCGACCTCGTCGCCGTGGACACGCAGCAGGAACGCGGCGGTGAACGGCGCGTGACCATACCCGATGAACGCCTTGATCGAGGCGGCGAAGCTCATCAGCCAGAAGGTTCGCTTGCGCATCAGATAGGTCAGCGTCGCACGGAAGGTCATGCGGGTGGCGCGAGCCGCTTGGGCGGCCTCGGCCGCCATGGCGTCTCGTGGCTCCTTGAGCGTGAAGAACACGACCACCGCCAGAAGAAGCCCCGGCAGGCCGGCGAGCAGGAACGCGGTGCGCCAACCGAAGACATCGGCGATGACCCCGCCCAGGGCGAGGCCGAACAAGCCGCCGATCGGTCCGCCCATCTGGAAGATCGCCAGGGCCGAGGCCCGCTTCTCCCTGGGCGTGTAATCCGCGATCAGCGCGTGGCAGGTCGGCGCACAACCCGCCTCGCCGACGCCCACGCCCATGCGGGCGGCCACCAGGGTGGGAAAGCTCACCGCTCGCCCACAAAGCGCGGTGAAGCCGCTCCAGACCACGAGCGAGCCCGTGATGATCCACACGCGGTTCATGCGATCGGCGAGCCTGGCGAGCGGCAGGCCAAGGCCCACGTAGACGATGCCGAAGGCGAACCCCGTGAGCAGGCCCAGCTGCGTGTCCGTGATCTTGAGCTCGTTCTTGATCGGCTCGGCCAGGATCGTGACGATCTGCCGGTCCAGATAGTTCACGGTGTAGGTGAGCATCAGGATGAGGAGCGCGTAACGGCGGAACCGTTCGGACACCAGCGGGATGGCGGGCGTGGGTGGCGCGTCGGGCGCGATCGGAGGGGCGATGGTCATGCTGAGCTTATTCCTCCGGTCGGCCCGGCGAGAGGGCGACGCGCGTCCGTCTATTTATTATACGTTTCGTCAATAAGCCATCAAGGTCGCGTGGACGGCGAGGACCCCGTCGCCCGCGGTCCATCACCTCCGGCCTGGCGAGGCCCTTCGCGGCGAAGGCGCGTCTAGCGGCGGATCCACGCGGCGGCCTGTGCGCGGACGGCCTCGATCAGGCTGTCCAGCGCCACGGGCACGTCGAGGGAATGCAGGCCCCACTCGGTGCGGAACCCCTCCGGCCCCGTGTGGTCGCCGGTGATCTCGTCGGTGCGCGGATCGGCCGGATCGCCGTTCACCCGAATGGCCAGGCGCGTGCCGGCCGCGTCCGTCACGCACCCCCCGCTGATGAGGCCGGGGACCTTCACGTAGCGCGTCTTGATCGGCCGCATCGGGGTCACCCAGGGCTTCGGCGGCAGGGCGGTCGGATGCATCGACGTCGCCCCGAAGACCGGCTCCATCACCGCCCAGCCGCCTTCCAGCGCCGCGGGATTGGTGCAGGCGACCTGCATCCCAGGCCGCGTCGTCCGCCCGAACCGGCTGTTCTCCGGCGGCGGCGTGCTCTCACGGAACGTCGCATAGGTGATCAGGCAGCCGGTCTGGCCCTTGGCGCGACACAGCGGCAGCGCCTTGAAGTCGCCCCCGACGTCCTTGCCTGCAGGGACGACGACATCGTTCCCGATCAGCAGCGCAGAGACGATCTTGGCCTGGTCCGGCTTGCCGTCGATCTCCTGCTGGATCAGACGCTTCAGCACGTACGCGCCCTGACTGTGACCGATCAGGACGACGCCCCGACCCGCATTGTCCCGCTTCAGGTAATCCCGCCACGCGTCGCGGACGTCGCCGTAGGTGAGGTCACGATCGACGGCCATCGGCTTCCCCGCCGCCGCCGCGCTCAGCGCCGGGATGGTGACCTGCCGGTAGATGGGCGCGAAGACCCGGCAGACCAGGCCGAACCGGGCCACCTGCCGCGCGACCGTTTCGATCTCCTCCGGCCCAGGGATCATGTCGGAGTTCGGCGTCGGGTCCCTCGAGGCGGTCGGATAGACGTAGAAGCAGTCGATCGGAGCGTTCTGGCTGCGTCTCGCGCGCTCGACGGAATAGGCGCCGCTGGCCGCGACCACGGTCGCGCTGAGGTCAATGTCGCAAGCGTCGCCGGAACGGCCGGGCCGGCACAGCCAGGCTTCCGGTCTGGAATAGTCGTTGGCCGCCGGCCGCTGAGGCTCCGCCTGGGCGCTTGCCGCCAGCGCCAGCCCGAGCGCTGCTCCTGCAATCCCAATCCGCCGCATTGCAGTTCTCCTTTGGTCTCGTTGCCGTTCAGAAGCCGGGCGCTCCGGCTTCGCCACGAAGACCGCGCCGCCTGCAGGCGGTCCGCGGCGTACTTGAGAAGAGGCGCCCCCGCCGCGAGGGCGGGGGCGAGGGTACTCGGAGACGGACGCTCAGCCGTGAAGCCGAACGATCCGATCCGGACGGGAGGGATCCGGACCGAGAGATCTTAGAACTTCTGAGTCGCCTCGAGCCGCAGCATCCGACCACGAGGATTGCCCACCAGGGTGTCGTAACCCACGAAAGCCTGGAACGGCGGAGGATCTCGATCGAACAGATTCAGTATGTTCGCCCGGAGCGTCAGATCCTTCCATCGGGCAGGATTGTAGATGTAGTTCAGGTCGACGGTGATGTAGTCCTTTTTACCGCGACCGTATTCGCTGAACACGTCGTTGACTGTCCCCGGCGCGTCGACAATAGGCGTCCGCGATTCGGCCGGCTCGTCCTTGAAGCCGTCGAAGTAGTTGGCCCGCAGACCGATGCTGTGCTCGTCGTTGGCCCAGCGCACCGAGGCGTTGCCGCGCCACCTCTGGCTTGGCGATCCCGTCTGGCTCGAGTTCCTGTAGCCCAGCCGGTCGCCGCCGGCTTCGAAGACGACGCCGTTCAGCACGAAGTCCCCGGCCTCGTACTTCACGGTCTGGGTCGCGTTCGCCGAAAGCGTGACGTCGCCCCCGAACAGCGGGTGGATGTAGGAGACGTCATAGTCGAGGCCGTTCGTATCGAAGCGAGGACCGTTGCCGACCACGATGTCCACCAGGGACACGTTGGCCGCGGTCGTCACCCCCTGCTGGCAGGGCCCGTTGTTGAACGCGATGAACGAGATCAGGCGGGCCGAGCAGTCCGCAACATGGGCGGTGGTGCCGACCCCCGGCACGCCGGCGTGGAAGACGTCGTCGATGACCGCGAGGCTGCGCGACGTGACCACCTGGTCCTTGATCTGGATTCCCCAGTAATCGACGCTGGCCCGGAGATAGCCGCCAAGCACCTCCCCTTGGAATCCCACTCCCAAGTTATAGGTGATGGCGTTCTCGGGCCGGATGTCCTCATCGACCGTGGTGAGCGTGGGATAGTTGTACCCCGTCCCGAACCGCGTGTTGTCGAACGCAAGGATGAGCTGCGATGAGCCTGGCGTGAGGTAGAGCGCATCCGTCGCCCGGAAGTTGGTGCCGTAGGATGCGCGCACGTACACGCTGTCCGTCACGTTCCACTTGCCCGCGACACTCCAGATCGTCCCCTTGAGGTCGCCCCCGTTGAAGGACTCCTGGCGGGCCGACGCACTGACGTGGAGCCTGTCGAATACGGGCAGGCTCAATTCGCCGAAGAATGCGAGCGCCTCGGTGTCGAACTCGGTCGATTGCGTGACGAGTTCGCCCGGGTAGATGCGGCGCGAGAGCGAATAGAAGTTGCCGGTCCCCTGGTCGCCGGGGCAGCCCCGCGACGTCGGACGCACATTGGGCGGGATCGGCGGCTGCGGCGTCTGCCCGGTATGCGAGTAGGGGCACAGCTGCGACAGGAGGCGCTGCTCCTCCTCGTCGGGAGCGAGCACCGCGCCCGATCGCTCGTACCGCCGCCACTGCGTACCCGCAGCCCAGCCGATCGCGCCCCCCGGCAGCGTGAACAGGCTCTCGGGAACCTTGCCCGTGAACACGGCGTCGAACACCAGGGAGGTGTCCGTGAGGCTGGTGCTCCGCTCGCTCCACATCCAGTCGATCAACGTCGGGTCGTTCAGGAAGCCGGCCGGACCCGTGCTTGAGGCCTGGGTCGCCCCCGCCCCCCAGTTCGGCGAACCCGACGTGGGGAAGTTGGGGTTGACGGCTCCGTTCGCCGCCGAGGTCTGGAAGTTGCTCTGGAACGGGTTGAACCAAAGGCAGCCGTTCGTCCCGGGGGCCGTGTCGGACTGGATCCCGATCGTGCGGTTGAAGGCCGCGGCGCTCGAATAGTCGGTGGGGACGCGATCGACGGCCTTGCAGTTCGGCCCGCCGTAACCCATCAGGGCATCCTGCAGGCGGTTCGCGAACCAGTCGCCGTTGTCGAGGTTCGTCTGCTTGTAACGGCTGAACTGAACCGAATAGTCGTAGGTCACGCCGTTCAAGACGGCGCCCAAGATCGTGTTGTCGCCGAATTCCCCCTTCAACCCGAGGGCGCCCCTGTACTCCTCGCGCCGCACGCTCGACTTGATCGGCCCGTAATCGTACTGGGGATGCCCGCCGAAGAGGTAGGGCCGATAGATCGAGGACGTCAGCAGCGCCATGCCGGGCCCGACGTCGTTCGCCGTCCCCGCCTGGCGGCGGTTGAAGTCCGCGATGAAGGGATTCTGCACCAGCGTGCCGGTGGCCTGGCCGCCGACGGTGTAGACGGCCTGCTCGTACGGCACCAGGTAGCGGCAGCTCGTCGTGGCGCAGACCGTCGCGATGGCGGGGTCCATCGCCCGGGCAGCGATAGGGCTCGCGCCCGGCGGGCGAACGCCCGTGCTGTCGTACCTGTTGTAGGTCGCCTCGGCGTGCAACCGCATCGTGTCCGACAGGTTGGCGTTGGCTTCGCCATAGACCTGATACCGCGTGAAGCCTTGCACCATGTCCGTCCACGGCGCGGGCTTGAAGGCGCAGAGCGTCTGCGTCGCCCCGCCGCCGCCGGGCTGCAGGTCCCGGATAAGGGCGCCGCCGACAGTCGCGCAGTCATTGTCGCTGCTGAAGTCGTTGAAGTGCGCGCCGACCACGCCGCCACCGGACCCGAGCGCGGCGTTCGAGGGCTGCGCCGCCGCCCAGTTGGCGTACCGGTGGAAACGGGCGGTGGTGTTGGAGAGCGCCCAGCCCGACGGATTCACCGCGAAGGGGAGATCGCCATAGTCGCGCTTGGTCGCGAGCATGGAGTCTTCCTTTTCGTACGTACCGGACAGCAGGACGTTGCCGCCGCTGCCCGTCCATCCGCCCAGGACGTTGGCCCGGTAGGCCCCCTCGCTGCCTTTGTAGAGCGTGCGGCCCAGGGTGATCTCAAGTCCGTCGACATCTCGTCGGGTGCGGAAATTGACCACCCCGCCGACCGCGCCGGCGCCGTAGGTCGCGGACGCGCCCTCCTTCAGCACCTCGATCGCGCCGATGGCGTCCATGGGGATCGTATTGATGTCGCCGCCGCCCGAGGCGGCGGTCAGGCGGCGGCCGTTCAGCAGGACGAGGGTTCCGTCCACGCCGACGCCCCGCAGATCGATCCGCTGGCGGCCGTTGGCGACGACGAGGGCGCCCGCCGTGGCGCCGCCCATGTTGTCCGTGTTCAGCGCCGCGCTCGGCAGCGTGCGAATGAACTCCGTCGTGGAGGGCGAACCCTGCTTCTTGAGTTCGTCGTAGGTGAAGACCTCCACCGGCTTGGGCGCGTCCTCCGCCGCCGTGCGGATCAGCGAGCCGACGACGACGACGGCCTCCACATTGCCTTCCTGAGCGGCGTCGAGCGCCTCCTGCGCCCATGCCGCCGAACCTCCGCTTACAAGCCCGAGGATCAGCGCAATCCTCGACGCGCCGCAAAGCGCCCTTCTCATCGTCCACCCTCCCCCATCGCGTGTCATGTCGATCCGTGAGAGCGATTGCTCCGCCGGCCGCTGACATCATGTCAGTAGTATATTAGACAAACCGACAATAGCAATCGCTGGGTGGCGCCCGGTCTCCGAAGAGGATGACGCGCAAGGCCGCTCGGATCGGAAACGACAAGGAGGCCGTGATGCGCTTGAAGGACAAGGTCGCCGTGATCACCGGGGCGGCGCACGGGCAGGGGAAAGCGGAGGCGGCGCTTTTCCGCGCCGAGGGGGCCGAGGTGGTCATCACCGACATCGATTTCGAGGCCGGAACGGAAGCCGCGGACGCGCTCGGCGCCGTCTTCGTGCGTCACGACGTGTCTGACGAGGCGGGCTGGCAAGAGGTCGTCGACACCGCCGTGGCTCGGTATGGCCGGGTCGACATTCTCGTGAACAACGCGGGGATCTTCGCCCGTGGCGATCTCCTCGGCACCAGCCTGGACCTCTACCGAAAGGTCATCGACGTGAATCAGGTGGGCGCCTTCCTCGGCATGAAGGCCGTCGCGCCCGTGATGATGAAGCAAGCCTCTGGTTCGATCATCAACGTGTCCTCGATCGCCGGCCTTCGGGCCGCTCCGAACGGCTTCGCCTACGGCGCATCGAAGGCCGCCGTCACCGGCATGACCCGGTCGGCGGCGCGCACGCTCGGCCCGCACGGGGTGCGGGTCAATTCGGTCCATCCGGGGATGATCGAGACGGATATGATGGATGTCGTCACCGACGGCGAGGCGGAGACCTTCCGCCGCCTGGCTTCGACGGTGCCGCTGGGCGGCCGGCACGCTTCGGCCGCCGAAGTCGCGCCGCTCGTCCTGTTCCTGGCGTCCGACGAGAGCAACTACTGCACCGGCGCCGCCTTCGTCATCGATGGCGGGGTCATGGCCTAGAGGTGCGGCCGCGCCCAGCGCCGCGCTTCCGGGTTCCGGATAACCCTTAGACCGAACCGCCGGCGCGGTCGCGCCTCTCACGGGTTCGGTCGGAGAAGCGGCCGATACCGCACGTCCCGGCGACGGGTCGTGCAGATCGGCCGCGTCACCGGCTCAGAAGCGGGCGTCCAGCCTCACCCCCACGTGCCGGAAGGCCTGCGGCCCGAAGTAGTGGACCGTCCCCCCCGGATTGATCGCCTGGTTCGGCGCCGCGCTGATGGCCGCGGCCCAGTGCTTGTTGAGGATGTTCGTGGCGTACAGCGTCAGGCGCCAGCGATCGTCGTCGGCTCCGATGCCCACTTCGCCGCCCAGCAGGCCGAACGGCTCCTGCCGCTGCAGAGGGTCGCCGTTCGGGTTGTAGAACACGTCGCTCTGCCAGACGTAGTTCAACCGGATGTGGCCGGAGTAGGCGCCGAACATGTTCGGCCGGTCATAGGCGCTCGACAGGTTCACCTGGACCTCCGGCGCTCCCGCCAGACGGTTGCCCGACGCGTTGATCGAGTTCGAGGCCGGGTCACACCCGGCCTGGCGCGCGGTGGTCCCGGTCGCGGGGTTGGTCAGATAGACGTAGCAGGGCACGCCTGCGAAGTCGCCGTAGTGGGCGTCGAGCACGGTGGTCCCGGCCGAGATCGTGAGTTCGGGGACGGGACGGACGGTGGCGTTCACCTCCAGCCCCTTGACGCTCACGTCGCCCGCGTTCTTGGCCAGGGTGACGAAGCCAGCCGGCGTCGCCGAGAACACCTGCTGCTGGAAGTCCTTGTAGTCCGTCTGGAAGACGTCGGCGTTGATCACCAGGCGGCGATCGAACAACGAGGCCTTGACCCCGACCTCGTACGTCGTCGGGATCTCGGGCCGGACCTGCTGAGGGTTGTTGCCCGCCCGCAGCAGCGGCGCGGACAGGCCAAGCGCGCTGAACCCGGGGCCCTTGTAGCCGCGCGCAACGGTTCCGTAGACCATGATGTCGGGCGTGAACTGGTTCTGCACGGACACGCGCCAGGACAGGTTGTCGGCGTCGGTCTTCTCCCGATAGGCGGGGAAACAGTTCTCCGTCGCCGGGGCGTTGGCCGCCAGCGCCTGCGCCTTGGTGATGCAGGGCACATTGGAGGGATACGGCCCGTCGTAGCCGACATAGAAGGGCGTGGTCGGCCGATAGAGCGCGCCGGTCGGATTGGTCGGATACACCAGGTACTGAAGGCTGAGATCGTCGCGCGTGTAGCGGGCGCCCGCCGTCAGGGTCAGGGTGTCGGTCACGCGCAGCCGCCCCTGACCGAACACCGCCGCGTGGTCCGAGGTGACGGTCGCGTCGTTGGAGCCGCTGTACAGGACCCGCAGGTTCGGCGGCGTCGTCGCGCTTCCGAACGGCGGCGTGTGGAACGACCCCTCCTGGGTGGAGAGCGAGCGGACGCGCGAGTTGAAATAGTAGAGCCCCGCCACGTAGTCGAAGCGTTCGTAGACGGGAGAAGTGATCCTCAGTTCCTGGCTGAAGTTCGCATTCTTCGTCGCGCCGCCGTTGCGGTCCACGTTGCTGAACGTGGCGTAGTCGGCGTCGTAGAAGGCCCGCCGGTTGGTCTGACGATACCCGGTGATGGCCGTGAGGGTGTAGCCGCCCGGCAGCTTGTACTCCAGGTTCAGCGCGCCGCCCGCCACTCGCCCGTTGCCTTCCGGCAGGTTGTCGGCCGCGGCGGAGAAATTGTTCGGGCTGGCGACGATCCCGTACTGGGCGTTGGCGACCCCGGTCGGCGAATTGGCGGCCGGCACATACCGGGTCACGTTGTTGCAGCAGTACTCGCCGGAGTAGTTGGCGTCGAAGGACAGGACCGCGTTGAACTTGTCGCTGGGCTGCCAGCGCAGCTTGGCGCGGACGCCGTTGATGTCGATCCCGCCCACATCCTTGTTGAAGACCGGGTAGTGGAACCACGGGTCGAGATGGTTGTGCGTCACCACCAGCCGGGCCGCGAGGTCGTCGTTGATCGGAACGTTGACGATCCCCTGGAGCACGCGCTCGTTGTTTTCCCCGAAGCTCAGGTGGGTTTCGCCTTCGAACACGCCGATCTTCGGGTCCTTGGTGGTGATGCTGATCACCCCGGCCGAGGCGTTCTTGCCGAACAGCATGCCCTGCGGCCCGCGCAGCACCTCGACCCGGTCGATATCCGCCAGGATCGCCGCGGCGGAGGCGTCGTTCAGGATGACGCCGTCGATCAGCGTCGAGACGCTCTGCTCGAGACCGGCCGAATAGGTCGACGTGCCCACGCCGCGCACCGCGAACGCCGAACTCTGCGGGGAGATCGACATGCGGAAGTTCAGGCTCGGATCGATCTGGCGCAGGTCTTGGAGGTTGGTGATTCCGCGCTCGCGAAGCGCGTCGCCGGTCGCGGCCACGACGCTCAGGGGGACCTTCTGGAGATTCTCCGCCCGCTTGTTGGCCGTGACGATCACGGCCTCCACCTCGGATGTGTTCGATTGCGGCGCGGCGGTCTGGGCGTGCGCAGCCCCGCTCAACAGCGCCGAGGCCAACACGCCCCAAGAGGCAGTACCGAAGAGCTTCATCCCTAAACCCCCAAGATTGTTTGTACGGGCGCGCGCCCCGCCTGCCTGGGTCAAGGAGAACGACCAGGCTGACGACATGTCAGTAGCATATTATACATCTCGTCAATAGATGTCCGGTGAGATTGCGCGCCAATTTGACGGCGGGCAGCCTCGGGCCCCGCCACTCCAACGTTGTTGACACCGTGTATAATTATCCCGGAGCATGCCGGCTTCGAGCAACTGCGGAAGGACCGGTGGGCGCGATGACGAACCCGACGGCCAGCGACACAGAGCAGACCGCCGCCCACGTGACCGGCTACGGCACGCGCGCCTATCGCAGCTACGTGCTCTGCGCGCTGCTGTTCGTGGCGGTGCTGAACCTTTCCGACCGCGCCCTGCCGACCATCCTGTCTGAACCGATCATCGAAGATCTGAAGATCAGCGACACACAGTTCGGCTTGCTCAAGGGACTGGCCTTCGCCGTCCTTTATTCCTTCGCCGGCATCCCCATCGCCTTCCTGTCCGAGACCCGCTCGCGCGTGTGGGTGATGACGGCCTGCATCGTCATGTGGTCGCTCGCGACCGCACTCATGGGGCTGGCCTATCCGATAGACATCGGCGGCCTGGCGATCTCAGGATTTGCCGTGATGGCCCTGTGTCGAATGCTGGTGGGCATCGCTGAGTCCGGATGCACGCCCCAGACCAACTCCCTGATCGCCGACTATTATCCGCCTGCCAAACGCTCCACGGCGGTGGGCTTCTTCGCCATGGGCGGCACCCTGGGCGCGTTGGCGGCCAACCTGATCGGCGGGCCGGTGAACGAGCTCCTGCGCAGCCATTTCACGTCCGCAGCCGCCGCGGCGCGCGGCGTCACCCAGTCCCTCTCGGCTGCGGCTTGTTCGACCAACAACCTTCCAAATCTCACCGACGCCGCTGCGGAGGCCTGCCGGGACGGAACCTCGATGGCCTGGCGCGGCTGCTTCGTCCTCATGGGCCTGGTCGGCGTCATCTCGGCCGTCGGCTTCAAGTTGACGGTCAAGGAGCCGCCGAGAGGCTATACCGACCCGCCAGGCGCGGCGCCCCGGACGCGCGCGACGCTGCGGGAGCTCATCCGCGTTCTGGCGGGCAAGCCCACGTTCTGGTGGATGACGGCGGCGGCGACCACCGCGGGCTTCTGCACCTACGGCATCAACACCTTCCAGACCTCCTTCGTGCGGCGAGTTCACGGCTTCTCCCAAGTGGAGGCGTCGCTCTTCTTCAACATCCCTTCCGCCGTGGCGGCGTCGATCGGCGTGCTGGTCACGGGCTGGTTGGTGGAACGCATGGCTCACCGTCATCCGAACGCGATCACCTGGTTGCCGGCGTTGGGGCTGTTCCTCTGTGCGCCGCTCTATCTGATCGGCTTCTCCTCCGACACGCCCTGGGTCGCCATCGCCCTGGTCAGCTCCGGAGCCATGGTGAAGTACGGCTATGTCGCCGCTCAGTACGCCATCGTGCAGGGGGTCGTGGGCGGCGCCATGCGGGCCACGGCCACGGCCATACTCCTGCTGGCGCTGAACCTCGTCGGCCTCGGACTGGGCCCGGTGGTGGCCGGCGGCTTGTCCGACCTCTACTTCCAGATGCAGGTCGCCAGCGCCGGGCTCGGCGAGCTGTCGCGAAGCCAGTGTCGGGGCCTCGCGCTCGCTGCGTTGTCGCCGGAGATGCGGGAGCTTTGCGCCACCGCCGACCCGAAGGCGTTGCGGCAGGCGATCCTCTCGCTCGCCGGCTTCTACGTGGCGCCAGGCATCCTGCTGCTGTTCGCGATGCGGACCCTGCAGCGGGACCTGATCAAGGCATAGAAGGCTCTCGGCGCCGTTTGGCGCCCGCCGGCGCACCAAGCGCACGGACCCTGGTTGGAACCGCACAACCTGCGGGAACCGGGGCTTGTCGCCCGCCCCTAGTCCTGAACGTCGAACAGTTCCTGCGGGAAGTCGTCGTTGGCCGACAGGCGCCAGCTCGGCCGGCGGCGCTCGATGAAGGCGTTCACGCCCTCCGCCGCGTCCGCCTGTCGAACCGACCAGGCGAAGAGACGGTCCTGGAAGGCGCGCGCCACCGCGCGGTCCGGCTCCTGCAGCAGCTTGCGCGCCGCGAGCTTCGTCAGCGCCGCCGGCAGCGGCGCGACGTTCTCCGCGATCTCATGGGCGACGGAGAGCGCGAGCTGCACGATCTTGTCGCGGGGTGCGATGCGCGAGACGAGCCCCAGTCGGTGGGCTTCGACGCCGTTTATCTTCCGCCCCGTGAGGAGCAATTCCATCGCCGCGCCGTAACCGATCTGGCGCGGCAGGCTCCAAAGGAGATCGCCGTCCGGGATGACGCCCCGCCGATGGAAGACGAACCCGATGGTCGCATCCTCTGCGGCCACGCGGATATCGGCGCTCATGGCCATGGTGATCCCGGCGCCGACGGCCGCGCCGTTGATCGCCGCGATCACCGGCGTACGCAGACTGTCGGCGGAGCGGAAGCCTTCGGGATAGTCCTTCGCGACCTCCTCGCGACGGCCGCTGTTGAAGTTCTTGGCCCCCGGCAGCAGCGCGGCCCCGGCGCAGAAAGCCCGTCCGGCGCCAGTGAGCACGATAGCGCGGATCCCGTCGTCCTCGTCGAGCCGCCGGTAGGCGTCGCTGAGATCCGCCGCCATCTCCCAGTCCCACGCGTTCAGCTGGTCGGGCCGGTTCAACGTCACGATGCCGACAGAGCCGTCGAGCTTCACGTCGATCGAATTGTAGCTCGGCATTGGCTCGGCGGTCATCATTGGCTCTCCTGGGCACGGCGCGAATTCCGCCTCGCCCAGTCACGGCGGCGGTTGCGAACTGACGCTTTGTCAGTAGTATTCCAGACGATGTGTCAATAGCAAGCAGGGTTGGGGAGCCGTCAATGACTTCGCCGGGTGAAATGAATGCGGGGCGGCTTGACGCGAGGGAAGGATACGAAGGCTACCTGGGCGGCGTCCGCATTCTCGAGATCGGCGACGAGCTGGGGGAGTATTGCGGGAAGATCCTGGCCGGTCTTGGCGCCGACGTCGTGCGGGTGGAGCCCCGAGGCGGAGAAATCACGCGCGGGTATGGGCCGTTTTACCACGACCAGCCGCACCCCGATCGCAGCCTGTACTTCTGGCATTACAACTTCGGCAAGCGCGGCCTCGAGCTCGACCTCGGCGATCCGGCGGACCAGGCGCGCTTCCGCGACCTGGCCATCGCGGCGGACGTGATTCTCGACAGCCGGCCACGCGGCTATCTGGACGGGCGGGGCCTTGGGCGCGAAGCTCTGGCCGGCGCCAACCCCGGCCTCATCCACGCGCGGATCAGCCCCTTCGGGGACACGGGACCTTGGGCCGATCGCCAGGCCTCCGACCTCGTCCACCTCGCACTGGGCGGCGTCGCCATGAACTGCGGCTACGACCCCGACCCGGCGGGGAAGTACGACACGCCGCCGGTCGCGCCGCAGATCTGGCAGGCCTATCATATCGCCGGCGAGATGATGGCGATGTCGATCATCGCCGCGCTGATCTATCGCCAGAAGTCCGGGCACGGCCAGTCGCTGTCGACCAGCGTCCACCAGGCCGTCAGCCAGAATACCGAGACCGACATCCCCAGCTGGCTGTTCCTGCGCGCCGTACATCGCCGCCTGACCTGTCGGCACTCGGCGACGGTCGCCCGCAGTCCTTCGCTGGCGGCGACCAAGGACGGCCGCTACGTCCTCCCCTACCGGACCTACCTTATGGCCGGGTTCAACATCTGGGATGACACGGTCGCGGTCCTGCGGGACTACGGCATGCAGGCCGATCTTGAGGATCCCCACTACGAGACGGCCCGGGACACGCCGGTCGCCCGCGAAAGGCTCGAGTTCCTCACGGAACGGCTCGTCGGCCGCCTGCCCTTCGATCGCGACGTCTGGCTCGATGCACAGCGGCACGGACTACCCTGGGCGCCCATCCGGCGACCGGAGGAGAACCTGGCCGATCCGCACTGGCTGGAGCGTGGGACATTCTTCGATGTTCACCATCCCGAACTCGGCGAGACGTTCAAGTACAGCGGCGCCAAGTGGTACTCGGACGAGGTGGCGTGGCGGCGCGGGCCGCGCGCGCCTCTGGTGGGCGAGCACAACGCGACCATCCCCGCCGAGTGGACGCCGCGCCGGGAGCCGCCGCGCGTGCACGCCAATGCGCGTATGCAGGCTCCGCCCCTGAAGAGCGCGCTCGGCCGTCCGTTCGCGCTCTCCGATGTCCGGGTGATCGATCTGGGCTGGATGCTGGCCAGCGCCGGCGCCGGCCGGTTCCTCGCGGCCATGGGGGCCGAGGTGATCCGCGTCGAGCACGAGAGCCGGCCCGACGGCATGCGGCTCAGCCCCGCCGGCGCCTTGCCGCCGGGCGGCCGTGCGCAGCGGGAGGCCGCCACCAGCCCGATCCCCGCGCCGACGTGGGCCCCGGACCTGAACCGCAGCGGCTGCTTCATGGAGATCAACGCCGGCAAGCTGAGCGTCGGCCTGAACCTCAAGGACCCCGAGGACCGGCGCCGCCTCGAGGCGCTCATCCGCGACGCCGACATGATCGTCGAAGGCTATTCGCCGGGCACCCTGACCCGCATGGGGCTCGGTTACGAGCGCCTGAAGGAACTCAACCCCAGCATCATCTATGTTCAGCAGAGCGGCCTGGGGGAACATGGCCGCTACGGCCGTATGCGCACCTTCGGCCCCAGCGCCCAGGCGATCACCGGCATCAGCGAAATGTCCGGCTTGCCCGAGCCCTATCCGCCCGCGGGTATCGGCTACTCGTACCTGGACTGGTGCGGCGCCTACAACATGGCGACCGCCATGCTGGCGGCCCTGCACCGGCGTAACGCCACGGGCCTTGGATGCCACATCGACGCCTCACAGGGCGACGCCGGCCTCTACCTGACGTCGACCGCGACGCTGGATTATTCCGTGAATGGCCGCCGCTGGTCGAGGTTCGGCAACCGCTCGCCCTACAAGCCGGCCGCACCTCACGGCATCTACCGTGCCGCCGGCGACGACCGCTGGATCGCCATCGCAGCCTTCACCGAAGAGCACTGGCTGGCCGTGACCGACATCCTCGGGCTGGAATCGCTACGGGCCGACCAGCGCTTCGCGCGTCTTGCCGACCGGCTTGCCAGCCAGGACGCGCTGGATCGGCTGATCAACGAGGCGACAACCTGCTTCGATCCGTTCCAGCTGATGGAGGCGCTCCAGAAGCGCGGCGTCCCGGCAGGGGTCTGTCAGACCGCCGAGGACCGCTGCGATCACGATCCGCAGCTGCGCCACCTGGGCTGGCTGGTGGAGCTCGATCAGTCTGAGATCGGGCGTTGGCCGGTGCGGGAGCATCCGGTGCAATTCTCCGAAACGCCAGCCTACATGGGCGGGCGCTTCGATCGCTCGGGACCGAGCTACGGCGAGGACACCGAACGCGTACTCAGAGAACTCGTGGGACTGTCGCCCCAAGGCTCCGCCGTCTAGGCCGTAGAGGACGTCTGGACGCCCGCTGGACGAGGCTCCCGAGGAACTCTTCGGGAGCCCCTGCCCGCACGCGCCGAGGCGCCGCCCCGTCGCGTCGAGCGACAGCTTCGACACAAGCTCAGAACTGAGGACGGCCGACGTAGAGGGACGGCGCTCGCAACGTGCAGCGCGGGCTCGTCCGCCGGCCCATCTCATCGCGGCCCCGGCCCAATCCCTATTGACGTATCGCCAACAAATCGTCGACGCCGCGACCATCTCGTATTATGATTATTCCATTCAGAATACTGAATAGAATAGCGACATGGGAGGACGTCAATGAAGCAGACCATTCGCGGCGCGTTCGTCGCCTGCAGCCTTGCGCTCACGGCCTTGGCCGTAGCGATCCCTGCGGCGGCGCAGTCGCCGCCGACGAAGCCCGCCATGGGCCAGCTCGGCGGCGCGGGTCCCTGCACGGAAGGCACGGGCAAGTCCGGCTACGGCAACCGCGCAGAGTACATCTGGGTGAAGGTCCCGACCGGGACCGGCAGTCCGCGAACCGGCGGAACGTGTAACGATGCGAACCGCCCCGTGGTGCTGATCGCGCCGGGCTGGGGCGCCTTGGCGCCGAGCAACTACCCGAACCTCGTCAGCGACATGGTCAGCAACGGCTTCATCGTCATCTACGTGAACTTCTCACTCTATCCGATCCGGCCGGACGTGAACTACGCGCAGGTTCTCGACGGCTACAAGGTGGCCACGACGAAGTTCAACAGCCAGATCGGAAACCGCATGGATCTCGCCAACATCGGGATCTGGGGCCATTCGCTGGGCGCAGGCATGGTGCCCTGGCTGGCCAAGGAGATCTCCGCCCTTGGCGCCGGCAGCAATTCCCTGTGGCTGTCGTCGAACGCCACGTCCTGGGCCTTCTGGGTCGAGCTGACGGGGCCGATCGACATCCCCAGCCATGCTCACGCCCAGGTCATCGCCTATGATCAGGACACGAAGACCGATCATAACGTGGGCATCGACGTCTTCGAGGCCTACGACATTCCCGACAGCCAGAAGGACCACATCCAGATCCAGTCCGACGGCTCCTATGTGGCCGACCACGCCACGCCGACGGAGGGCGCCGCCAACTACCTGGACTGGTACGGCGTGCACCGGAATTACCAGGCGCTCGCGGACTGCGCCCGCTTCGGGACCAACTGCAACGTGGACCTGACCGACATGGGTCAATGGTCAAACGGCGTCGACGCCAAAGAGGCGATCGTCAGCGACGATCCTCAGGACATGGGCCCGGCCGACGCACTCGTCGAATGCGGCGAAGACAACGGACAGGGCGCCCCCTCGCGCTGCGGCCCCTGACTCACGATCCCGCCGCAGCGGATGGGGGACCCCTGACGCTGCGGCGGGGCTTGAGCCGAAGGCCCTATGAGGGCCGGCCGAGCCTCAGGCGATTGCACTCAAACCGCGATCGCGGCGGTCACCCTCGGCGCCAGCGCCTTCAGCGCCGCCCCCACCTTCGCGAGTTCGGCCTTCGATCGCTGCCCACGGAAGAAGCTGGTGGCCAGGATGAACGCGGGGCGCCCGTGCTGATCGAGCAGCGGAACCGAGACCGTTGAAATGCCGGAGAACAGGTCGCCGTCATCGAGCGCCCAGCCGCGCCTCCGCGACTGCTCGACTTCACGCAGGTACTTCTCGAGCGTCGGCGGGTTGTCCCATCGCAGCTGGGGAAACTGGGCCTCGATCGTGCTCTTCGGCACGGGCAGCGCGAACGCCACGCAGCGCCCGCCGGCGCCCGCCAGCAGCGGCAGACGGAACCCGGCCGTCATGTGGATGCGTGTGGCCGCGCCGCTTTCGGCCAACCCGATGAGCACGAGCCGCTGGGAGGTCACCTGCCACAGCACGACGGTCGCGCCCTGCGCCTCGGCGAACGGCTCCAGCAGAAAGGCGCATCGGGCGAACGCCCGGCGTCCCTCGGCTCCCCGAAGGCCGAGCGACAGCAGGAGCGAGCCGGCCGTGTAGGTCTTCGACACCGCGTCGAACTCGAGCATCCCCTCCGCGGTGAGCGTCTTGACGATGTTATAGCAGGTGCTGGGACTCACGCCCGCCGCGCGCGCCAGCGCATTGACGCCCAGCGGCGTGGGCTGGAACGCGACCTGTCGCAGGATCGCGATCGCGTTGACCACCGCCCCGACCGACGGCGCTTCTTTTGCGGGAGTTTTTCGCACCGACATACCTCGCACAGAGGGGCATTCAGAATACTGAATGGTCGGTAATTGCAGGCAACGATGCCCCACCGCAAGAGCCGGTGCGTGCTGTCTCCCCGGTGCGGGAGCGCGGAACGTGTTCGCGGACCGGCTCGGGCGGGACGGTGCGCCTATTCGCCGATGACCAGAACCCTCTCGGCCGAGAGGCCGGCCTGACGACAGCTTTCCCGGTAGGATTTCAGGATGGTGCCGGCGTCGACCACACGGGTCACGGCGCCGTTCGCATCGACGTCCAGGTTTGCTCCGAAGATGGCGAACCAGACCTCGGTCTCGCCAGCCTGGGCTTCGGGCACGGCCAGCGTATGAACCGATCCCGCGGGCTCGAACAGGAATGAGCCCGGCCGATTGATCTGCTCAGGATATTCCAGGTAGCTCCATTCGCCCTTGCTGGTGACGGCGAATACCGGGCCCGTGTGATAATGCGTCGGCAGGCGGCAACCGGGCTTGAAGCGGGAACGGACCACCCATAGCCCATTGGTGAGATCGACCTGCAGCAGTTGCAGTTCCGAGGCGTCCGACCGCTTCACGAAGGGCAGATCGTCGGCGCCGATGTGCACCGCCTCGCGCAGCGCCGACGACGCCGTAAGGAAGGAAGCCGAGGAGGACACGGACTTTGTTTCGGCGTTGATCATTCGAATTGTCCTGAGCTTGCGCGGGAGCGGCTCGCCCGACGGCGCGAGGCGGCGAGCAGCAGCCCCTACTCAGTTACTGACATTTGGTCAATAACTGAGCCGCACGCCTTCCGGCGCCGACGACGGCCGTCGATCGACGTGGGACCCCAGAAGGCCTCAGCGTCGGAAGGGCGTTCAGGTCAGCTTGGCCATGACGCCCCCTTCCAGCTTCGCCGGGCGGCGGCGCGCCAGGACCCGGCCGGCGAAGGTGGGCAGAACCACAAGCGTCAGCATCGTGGCGGTGATCAGTCCGCCGATGACGACGGTCGCCAGCGGCTTCTGGACTTCCGCCCCCGCGCCATGAGCCAGGGCCATGGGCATGAAGCCGAGGATCGCCACCAGCGCGGTGGTGAGAACCGCGCGGAGACGCCCCAGGGCGCCATCCACGGCGGCGGTGGCCGGGTCCACGCCGCCGTCCAGCCGGTCGCGGATCGCCTGCATGAGCACCAACCCGTTGAGCGTGGCCACGCCGGACACCGCGATGAAGCCGACCGCCGCGGAAACCGAGAACGGCATGCCCCGGAGCAGCAGCGCCAGCGCGCCGCCGACGAGCGCCAGCGGCACGCAGGCGAACACCAGGGCCGCTTGCGCGGCTGAGCCCAGGGCGAAGTAGAGCAGCACCGCGATCAGGACGAAGACGACCGGGACCACCAGCGCCAATCGCGCCTCCGCCCGCTGGAGGTTCTTGAACTGGCCGCCCCAGTCGAGCCAGGCGCCCGCGGGCAGCTGTACCTTGCCGTTCACCGCCGCCTGCGCCTCCGAGACGAAGCCGCCGAGGTCGCGGCCCCGGACGTTGGCCTGCACGACGATCCGCCGCTTGCCGTTCTCCCGACTGATCTGGTTCGGCCCCTCGCCCTCCCGGAAGCGGACGACGGAGCCCAGGGGGACGAAGCTCTGACCCTCGTTCACCGCCAGCGGCGTCTGCGCCACCGCGGCGAGATCGTTGCGCATGGCGTCGGGCAGACGGACCACCACGTCGAACCGGCGGTCGCCTTCGAACACCCGGCCGGCCTCTCGGCCCGCCAGCGCGATCTGCACCGCGTCCGCCGCGTCGGCGGCGTGCAGGCCGTAGAGCGATGCGCCCGCGCGGTCGACCTCGGCGGTGATCATCGGCAGGCCGGAGACCTGCTCGACGCGCACGTCCGCCGCGCCGCGCGTGCTGCGCAGCACCTGGGCGATCTCGTTGGCCGTCCGCTCCATGGCGGCGAAATCGTCGCCGTAGACCTTCACCGCCACGTCCGAGCGCACCCCCGAGATGAGCTCGTTGAAGCGCATCTGGATGGGCTGGGTGATCTCGTAGGCGTTGCCGATCTGGGTGGTGGCGGCCCTTTCGATCTTCTCGACCACCTCGGCCTTGGACAGCTTGCGGTCGGGCCAGTCCTTCTGGTCCTTCAGCACCACGAAGGTGTCGCTGATGCTGGGCGGCATGGGATCGGTCGAAACCTCGGCGGTGCCGGTCTTGGAGAAGACGAAGGCCACTTCCGGCGTCTCGATCAGGACCTTCTCAAGCCGGGCCTGCATCTCGATGGACTGCTCCAGGGAGGCGCTCGGCACGCGCAACGCCTGAACCAGCACGTCCTTCTCGTCGAGCGTCGGGATGAACTCCCGCCCGAGCGCCAGGAAGGCTAGCAGGCCCACGAGGACCGCCGCCCCGGCCCCGATCGCGACCGTCCGGGGGCGCGCCACCGCCCAACGGGTCGCCGGCTCAAGCCGGCGGCGCGCGAAGGCTTCGACCTTGCTCTCGTGCGGCTTGGCCGATGGTTTGATGAGCAGCGCCGTCATCGCCGGCACGAAGGTGAAGGTGAGAACGAAGGCGCCGGCGAGCGCCAGCATGACCGTGGCGGCCATCGGCTGGAACATCTTCCCCTCAATGCCTTCCAAGGCCAGGAGCGGGGCGTAGACCAGAAGGATGATGGCCTGGCCGAACGCCGCCGGCCGGACCATCTGTTTCGCCGCGCCCGCCGCTTCCTCCAGCCGTTCGGCCAGGGTCAGGTCCCGGCCGGCGCTGTCGCGCCGCAGGCCCATGCGGGTAAGCGTGTTCTCCACCACGACCACGGCCCCGTCGATGAGGATGCCGAAGTCCAGGGCGCCAAGGCTCATCAGGTTTCCGCTGACGCCGAAGCGGTTCATCCCGATCACGCCGATCAGGAAGGCCAGCGGGATCACCAGCGCGGTGATGATCGCCGCCCGCACGTTGCCGAGCAGGAAGAACAGGACGGCGATGACGAGCAGCGCTCCCTCCGCCAGGTTGCGCTGGACCGTGCGGATCGTGCGATCGACGAGGTCGGTCCGGTTGAGGACGGTCTTCACCGTCACGCCGGGGGGCATGGAGGGCGCGATCTCGGCGAGCCGCTCGCTCACGGCATGGGCCACCGTCCGGCTGTTCTCGCCGGCCAGCATCAGCGCCGTGCCGATGACCACCTCGTGGCCGTTCTCCTGCGCCGCGCCGAGGCGCACCGCCTGGCCGAATTCGACCTGCGCCACATCCGAAACCCGCACGACCAGGCCGTTGCGGTTGGTGACCGGAGCCGACGCAAGATCCTGCAGCGAGGTGACCCTGGCGTCGGCGCGGACCACGAAGGCTTCGCCGCCGCGGGAGACGTAGCCGGCCCCCGCCACGGTGTTGGCGTGTTCGACCGCCTCCACCAGTTCGTTCAACCCGACCCCATAGGACGAGAGCCGCGCCGGATCGGGATAGACGACGTACTCCTTCACATAGCCGCCGATGGTGTCGATGCCGGCGACGCCAGGCGTGGTGCGGAGCTGTGGCGTGACGATCCAGTCCTGGACCGTGCGCAGATAGGTCGCCTTCTGCCGCTCGGTGACGAGCCCCTCGCCCTCGGGCGTAAGGTAGGAGCCGTCGGGCTGCGGTCCCGGCGCCCCGGCGCGAACGCGGACGTCGGGCTTGAACTCGACAGTCCACATGAGCACCTCGCCCAGGCCCGTCGTGATCGGGGACATCTCGGGACGCGCGTCGGCCGGCAGGTCCTCGCGCACCGCCTCGATGCGCTCGTTCACCTGCTGCCGGGCGAAATAGATGTCGGTGTTTTCCCGGAAGACGGCGGTGATCTGGCTGAAGCCGTTCCGCGAGATGGAGCGCGTCTCCACCAGACCCGGGATGCCCCCGAGCGCCGTCTCGACGGGAAAGGTCACCCGCTGTTCGATCTCTTCCGGGGACAGCGCCGGGGCGATGGTGGTGACCTGCACCTGCTTGTTGGTGATGTCCGGCACCGCATCGATCGGCAGCCGGAAGAGCTGGGTGACGCCGAAGGCGGCCACCAACCCGGTTACGAGCACGACCACGATGCGGTGGCGCACGGAAAGCGAGACGAGCCTGCCGAGCATGGTCAGTGCTCCCCGTGTCCGGCTTCGCCCTTGGCGAGTTCGGCTTTCAGGACGAAGGCGCCGCGGCCGGCGATCCGTTCGCCGCCCTTCAGCCCCGCGATGATCTGGGTATAGCCGGCGCCGGATCGGCCCGGCGTCACGGGCTGAGCGCGGAATCCGCCCGCCTCGGCGACGAAGACCACCGGGGTCCCGGCCACGGTCTGCACGGCTTCGGAGGGCGCCGTCGGATAGCCGCCGGCTTCGGTGGCGATGGCGGCGCTGACGGCCGCGCCGGGCGTCAGCCGGCCGCCGCTGGGCCGCGCCCGCACGACGGCGGCGCCGGTGGCGCCTTGGGCCAGCGGGGCGATGCCGACGATGACCGCGCCGGCCTCGGAGCCATCCGGCCCGATCACCTTCAGCGGCGCGCCGACGCGCAGCTTGGCGGCGGCTTCGGCGGGCGCGTTGAACACCACCTCGACGTTGGCCGGATTGGCCACCTCGGCCACCGCGCCGCCTTGGGCGACGAAGCCGCCGGGGGCGACCTGAAGGGCCGTGACCACGCCGCCGATCGGGCTGCGCACGACGGTTTCGCCCGAGGCCTCGGGGGCGCCCGCGGCGGCGACTTTGGCCCGGGCCGCCACGGCCTCTGCGCTGGCGCGGGCCGCCGCCGCGCGCGCGGCCTCGAAATCCTGCCGTGCAGTGACGCCGGCCTTGAACAGGCGTTCCTCACGGGCCAGGGCCGCACGGGCCGCTTCAGCCTCTGCGCCGGCGGCGACGGACTCGGCCCGCACCGCCGCTCCCTCCGCGCTGCGGATCAGGACCAGCCCGCCGCCGGCTTCGACGTTGGTCCCGGGCGCGACAAGCACCCGGACCACGGCGCCCGACACCGGGGCGGCGACGGCCGCCCGCGCGGATGGCGCGGCCTCGACCCGGCCGGTCAGGCGCAGGTCGCCGGCGCCGCCGCGCGAGACGGTGACCACCGCGACGCCCGCGGCCGACGCCTGTTGCGGGGTCAGCTTCACCATCCAGCCGCCTTCGGCGTGTCCGGCTTCCTCGCCGTGCGGGTCTTCTTCGGCGGGCGCTGCGGCTCGGTTGATGAGCGCGGACAGCGCAAAGCCGCCGGCGCCAGCCAGCAGGACGGCGGCCGCGACGGCGCCGTAGAGACGGGTGTTGTCCCGCGTCATCGTTGTTCTCCGGGGGTGACGGCGCCGGTCAGCCGCGCCTGGGCGGCCTGGGCGCTGATCCGCTCGACGGCGGCTGCGATGGACTGTTCGCGCGCTTCGGCGAGCGCGCGGCGGGCGGCGACCAGCTCGGCCAGCGGCAGCTTGCCGGCCTCGTAGCCTATGCGGAACAGGCGATAGGCCTCACCGGCGGTGCGCTCGCCGTCGCGCGCAGCGGCCAGGCGGCTCCCGGCCGCGGCCGCCCGGGCCGTGCCGGTCCGGATCGCAGCCTCGGCTTCGAGACGCGCGGCGTTGAGCCGGGCCTCCGCCGCCGCTTCCTCCGCCCGGGCGGCCGCGATGTTCCCCCGGTTCTGGTCGAACAGCGGCAGGGGGACCGAGACGCCCGCGACAAGGGCGGTGGCGTCGTCCTCCTCGAAGCGCCGGACGCCCACTGAGACGGTGACGTCGGGCATGGCACGGCGGCGCTCGACGCGAAGGCGCCGGGCGGCGGCCTCACGCTCGGCCTGAGCCGCTACGAAGGCTGCCGTCGCTGTCGCCGCGGGGTTCGTGTCCGGGAAGAGCGGCGCTGTCGTGTCCAGGAGGCTGACCGGGATCGAGGTGATTGGCGCCGGCGCGCCTGCCAGGGCGGTGAGGTTGCCGAAGGCCGCGGCGCGCGCCGCCTGGGCCTGGTCCACGGCGGCTCGGGCCGACTGGACGGCGGCCTGCGCCTGAAGCCGCCGCAGCTCAGCCTCGCGACCGGCGTCGACCAGGGCCGACGCGATGCGGGCGTCCTCCTCGGTCAGGCCCAACCCCTCTCGGGCCAGCTGCAATCTCCGATCCGAGGCCTCGGCTTCGGCATAGGCGGCGGCGAGGTCGAAGGCGTATTCAGCCTCGGCCCGGCGGGCCTGGGCGCGGGCGGCCTCGACCTCGGCCCGCCCCGCGGCGGCGCGCGCCGAGCGCTTTCCCCCCAGTTCGAGGGTCTGGCCGAGGGTCGCGGTCGTCTCGGACAAGCTCGTTCCGCGGAAGGGACCGGAGCCGGAAAAGTTCTCGATCTCCAGCCCGAGCGTGGGGTTCGGTATGGCCCCGGCCTGGCGCGCGAGCCCTTCGGCGCGTGCGACGTTGGCGCGGGCTTCCGCGAGACGCGGCGCGCTGGCCTGGGCCTGGGCGAGCAGAGCTGTGAAAGGTGGTGCAGGACCGGCCACGGCGGCGCTTGCCCCGCCGAAGCTGGCCAGGATGAGCAGCACCGCCAGGGGCGGCCTGCATAGGTTCGAAGACATGGTGTCCCTCGTGAGCGTGACGGTCTGGCCGCGCGGGTGCGCGGAGCGGCCGTCAGGCTCTCGGGGGTCGCATCAAGCCGAACTTGGGATCGGACGTGGGCGCCCGATCGCGCGGTAGCGGATGGGCGACGCCGATCGGATTGCAGGGCTGCTCGGTCGCGGCTGGCGATGCCGACACACAAGGCGCGGCGTGATGGCAATGACCGTGGACGCAGACTCCCGAACCCTCATCCCGTGGGCCGGAGTGGTCATCGGCGGCGGAGGCCTCAGCCGCCGGCATCTCGGCGGCGACGGCGCTCAAGCCACCCTCGTCCTGGCACAGCAGGCCGTCGAGCCCGGGGCCCAGGGTGAGCACGGCCAGCACCAGCGCAGCGAGCGCCATGCCGACCTTGCGCCACCAGGATGAGGTCCGTGCCATCGGCGTGCCTATACCGAAGCCGATCGCGATCGGGAATGCGTTACAAAATCCGCTTCGACGCCCGCGGCTCGACCTCCAGCCCCGGGCGACATGCGTCAGGCGTCGTCCTGCCCCTGGTCGCCGCTGTCGAGCAGGTGGAACTCATGCCAGAGGCCGTTGAGAATCCCGAACGCGACGGCGAGACCGAGGCCGAGGACCCAGGTGAAGTACCACATGCGCGACTCCTCAGTAGAGGTCAGGGTTCGTGGCGAGCGCGTCCACGCTGGAGCGGCCCCACATGATCTTGAACGCCCAGGCGGTGTAGGCCAGCACGATCGGCAGGAAGACGACCGTCACGACCAGCATGATGAAGAGCGTCATATGGCTGGAGGATGCGTTCCACACCGTCAGGCTTGAGCGCCCGTCGATGCTGCTGGGCAGGATGAAGGGGAACATCGAGAGGCCGACGGTCGAGATGATGCCGAACGCGCCGACGGACGAGCCCAGGAAGGCGGGCGCCTCGCGGCCGGCGCGGATGCCGAAGAGCGCGACGGCGGTCCCGAGGAAGCCCGCGGCCGGGGCGATCCACATCCAGGGATGGGCGGTGAAATTGTCCAGCCAGGCGCCGGGCGCGGCCACGGCGGTGGAGCGGAGCGGATTGGATGCCCCGGCGAGATCCGCCGCGCCGTCCAGCCGGAAGCCAAGCCCGCCCAAGGCGACGAAGCCGTAGCCGGCGGCGAAGAGGATCAGGGCCAGCAGCGCCGCGACCGTGCCGAAGGCGCGGGCGCGGTCACGGACGGGGCCGATCTCCGCCTTCATGGTGAGCCAGGCCGCGCCATGGGTCGCCAGCATGGCGACCGACAGCAGGCCGCACAGCAGGGTGAAAGGCGTGAACAGGCCGAAGAAGCCGCCTTCGTATGTGGCGCGAAGGTCGCCATCCAGGCGGAAGGGAATGCCCTGCAGCACGTTGCCGACCGCGACGCCGAAAACCAGCGCCGGCGCGAAGCCGCCGACGAAGAGGGCCCAATCCCAACCGCCGCGCCAGGCTTTCGACGGCCGCTTCGAACGGTACTTGAAGCCGACAGGGCGCAGGATCAGGGCGGCCAGCACGGCGAACATCGCCAGGTAGAACCCCGAGAAGCTGACCGCGTAGACGAACGGCCAGGCCGCGAAGATCGCCCCGCCGCCCAGGATGAACCACACCTGGTTGCCTTCCCACGTCGGACCGATGGTGTTGATCACCATCCGACGCTCACCGTCGGTGCGCGCCACGAACGGCAGCAGCGAGGCGACGCCGAGGTCGAAACCATCGGTGATGGCGAAGCCGATGAGCAGCACGCCCATCAATCCCCACCAGATGATGCGGAGTGTCGGGTAGTCGAAGGGGAGGTCCATGGGGGAACGTCCTATTCAGCCGCCAGCCGCACAGCGTCCGCTGCGGCAGGCTCGGGATGGTCATGGTGGGCGTAGGGCCCGCGACGGATCGTGCGGACGATCAGGCTCACCTCGATGACCGCCAAGGTTCCGTAGAGCAGGGTGAACCCGATGATCGTGATCCAGACCTGTGCGGCGGTCAGGCTGGAAGCGCCGAGGAACGTCGGCAGCACGCCCTCGACCGCCCACGGCTGGCGGCCGATCTCGGCCAGGACCCACCCGGATTCCGCGGCTATCCAGGGCAGCGGCATCATCGCGACGGCCGGCCACAGGATCCACTTGGTCTCGGACCGGCGCATCGCCACGAGGACGAAGGCGGCCCCGAAGACGGCGATCTGCAGGAAGCCGATGCCCGCCATGACCCGGAAGACCCAGAACATCACCGGGACATTCGGCACCGTATCCCAGGCGGCCTTCTGGATCGTCGCCGCGTCCGCCATCCGGGGATCGGCGACATACCGCTTCAGCAGCAGCCCGTATCCCAGGTCACGCTTGGTGAGTTCGAACGCGGCCCGGGCCTCGGCGTCGGAGGGACGCGCCTTCAGCCGCTCCAGGGCGTCATAGGCCTTCACCCCATTCTCGATGCGGCTTTCGGCGACGGCGACGAGTTCGAAGATGCCGGCCACCGGCTTGTCGATGCTGCGGGTGGCGATCAGGCCAAGGACATAGGGGATCTTGACCTCGGCGTGGGTGGTGCGGTCGGCCATGCTGGGGATGCCGAAGGCCGCGAGGCCGGCCGGGGCCGGCTCGGTCTCCCACATCGCCTCGAGCGCGGCGAGCTTCATCTTCTGGTTGTCCGTGAGCGCATAGCCGCTCTCATCGCCCAGCACGACGACGGAGAGGGCCGACGCCAGGCCGAAGGAGGCGGCGACCGCGAACGAGCGCCTGGCCACGCGCGGCCACTTTCCGGCGAGCAGCATGATGGCCGAAACGCCCAGGACGAAGGCCGCGGCGGTCACATAACCGGCGCTCGCCGTGTGGACGAACTTGGCCTGGGCGACGGGATTGAAGATGACCTCCCTGAAGCTGGTCACCTCCATGCGCATGGTGTCGGGGTTGAACGTGGCGCCCACCGGGTTCTGCATCCAGCCGTTGGCCACGAGGATCCAGAGCGCGGAGAGGTTGGAGCCCAGGGCCACCATGAAGGTCACGGCCAAGTGCCCGACCCGCGAGAGGCGCTCCCAGCCGAAGAACATGAGCCCGACGAACGTCGCCTCCAGGAAGAAGGCCATCAGGCCTTCGATCGCAAGTGGCGCGCCGAAGATGTCGCCGACGTAGTGGGAGTAGTAGGACCAGTTTGTCCCGAACTCGAACTCCATGGTGAGTCCGGTCGCGACGCCGAGGACGAAGTTGATGCCGAAGATCGTTGCCCAGAAGCGCGTGATGGTCCGCCAGATCGGCCGGCCGGTCATCACATAGACGCTCTCCATGATCACCAGCAGGAACGACAGCCCGAGCGTCAACGGGACGAACAGGAAGTGGTACATCGCCGTAAGTGCGAACTGCAGGCGGGAGAGCTCGACGACACTCATGTCCATGGCGCGGTCCTTTGCCTTGCCTCGCGTCGGACGCTGGGGCGCCGCCCCGGCATCCAAGCCGGCTAAGATGCGCGATCATGCGGTCTTAGCCCGATGAGCGGCCCTGGGGCGGGCGCCGCGCCCGCGGCGCTGAAATCCTGGGGCCGGACGGCAGATGCTCCCGTTTCCCTCCTCTCCGCTTTGACGCTGGTCAATTCGACCGCGGCCGCGGGCTTCGCCGTGGGTCTGGCGCTGCTCCTCACCGGTCGGACGTCGGGGGGGCTGACCCTCGTCGGCGGGAGCTTGGGACTGCGCGCCCTCTGCGCCTGGGCCGCCGGCCGGCTCGCAGCCCGACACGCCCGGCGGGTGACGGCCGCGCTCCGGCGCCGGGCGGTCGCCGCCGTCCTCCATCGCCATCGCGGGACGCCGGACGCGGTGGGCGAAGGCCTCGCCGCGGCGGTGGACGAGGTCGAGGCGCTCGACGGCTATTTCGCCCGCTTCGCGCCTGCCGCGCTCGACGCACGGCTCGCGCCGCTGGTGATTGCCGGGGCGGCGGCCCTGGCGAGCCCCGTCGCCGCGGCGATCCTGCTGGCGACCCTGATCCCGTTCGTCGTGGCGCTCGCCCTCGCCGGCGGCGCGGCGGCCTCGGCCTCACGGCGGCAGTTCGAGGCCCTGGCGCGGCTCTCCGGACACTTCGTGGACCGCGTCCGCGCCCTGCCGGTGATCCTGGCGTTCGAGGCGGAAGCCCGGGAGACCGAGCGTGTGGCGATCGCCGCCGAGGACGTGAGCCGCCGCACCCTGCAGGTGCTCAAGATCGCCTTCATCTCCACGGCCGCGCTGGAATTCTTCGCCGCCCTGGCGGTGGCGCTCGTAGCGGTCTACTGCGGATTCGCGCTCCTCGGATTGCTGCCCTTCCCGCCCCCTGAGACGCTCGACTTCCGTCGCGCCTTCATCGCCCTGGCGCTCGCGCCCGAATTCTACGCCCCGCTCAGGCGGCTCGCGGGCGCCTATCACGAGAAGCAGCTGGGCGAGGCCGCCGCCGCTCGCCTGCTGACGCTGCTGGAGCGCGAGCCGCCGCCGGCGGACCGGCCTGCGGCGCGCCCCTCGCCCACCGCGCCGCAGGTGCGGCTCCGCAACCTCTCGCTGCGACTCGGCGACGTCCACGTGGGGCCCATCGACGACATCCTGCCTGCGGGCCGGGTCACCGCCCTCGTGGGGCCGACGGGCTCGGGCAAGTCGTCGCTCCTTGCCGCCATCGTGGGGCTCGAGGCGCCCGAGACCGGAACCGTGCAGCTGGGCGACCTGTCGCCCGGCGAAAACCTGCGGCCGTCGGACGCCGCGGCCTGGGCCGGTCAGGCGCCCGCCTTCCTGCCCGGCACCGTCCTCGACAATCTGAGGGCGGCGAGTCCAGGCGTGAGCCGGAGAGAAATGCTGGACGTGCTCGAAAGCGTCGGGCTCGCCGGCGCCCTCAGGTCCCGTCCCGACGGGGTGGACACCCTGCTGGACGAGCGGGGATCGGGCCTCTCGGGAGGCGAGCGGCGACGGCTTGCCCTGGCCCGCGCCCTGCTCAAGCCTGCGCCGCTCCTGGTGCTCGACGAGCCCACCGCAGATCTGGACGAGGCGGCGGAGGCGGAGGTGATCGCCTTGATCCGCGCCGCGGCGGGCTCGCGAACGGTGCTCGTCGCCACCCACTCCGAGCGCCTCGCCGCCGCGGCCGATCATGTGCTGAGGCTGGCATGAGCGGCCCCTCGTCCATCCGCGCCCTGCTGCGCCAGCAGGCGGAGCGCCGACGTGGCGATCTGGCGATCGCGGCCGCGGGAGGCGCGGCCGCGGCGGCCGCCGCCGCCCTCATGCTCGGCCTGTCGGGGTGGTTCCTGGCGGGCGCCGCCCTCGCGGGCGCGGCCGGGCCGGCGGCGGTCCAGGCCTTCAACTATCTCCTGCCCAGCGCGGGCTTGCGCGCCTTCGCCATCCTCCGCACCGTCGGCCGATACGGAGAGCGCCTCTTCGCCCATCGAGCCGCGCTCCGCGCCCTCGCCGTCCTGCGCCCCGCCCTTTTCGCCGGCATCGCCGCCTCGCCGCCCGAGCGGGCGCTGGCGCTCTCCAGCGGGGAAGCCTCGGCACGATTGGTGCAGGACGTGGACGCGGTGGAGACGCTGTTCGTCCGCCGGCCTGCGGCCTGGACCGCGGCCGCCGCGACCCTCGCCGGGGCGGGCGCCATCGCGGTGGTTTCCCGCCCGGCGGCTGCGGTGTTCGTGCTGGGGGTGGCCCTGCAGATCCTGGCGATGCGGCGCTGGGGCCGCCGCCTCACCGCCGGCCCCGCGGCGGAGCACCTGGCCGCCGCGGGACAGCTGAAGGACGCGCTGGGCGCCTACGCACCGGCTTCGGCGGAGCTGCGCTGCTTCGGGATGACTGACCAGGCGCTTGAGGCGGTCATGACCCGCGACACGCGCCTGTCCGCCGCCGTCCTGCGCCGCCGGGATGCGGAAGGCCTTCTAGACCTCGCCGAGGCCCTTCTGACGACCATGACCCTCCTGGCCGTGGCCGCGCTCACCGCGTCCTCAGGGCTGCCGCTGGCCGCGCTTGCGGTCCTTTCCGCCTTCGCGGGGTTCGAGGGCGTCGGCAGCCTCGTGCGTGCGGCCCGGGAGCACAGCGCCGCTTCGGCCGCCATCACGCGCCTCGACGCCGTCGCCGGCGCTCCCGCCGGGGAACGCCCGCGTCCGACGCCGGCCGCGGGGGAGTTACAGATAGACGGTGCGGTCCTCCCGCCCGGGCGGCGGGTCGCCCTCTCCGGGCCGTCGGGAGCCGGGAAGACGACGCTCATGCAGGCGCTGCTCGGCCTGCGCCCTGCCCCGCCGGGCCGGCTGCGGGTCGACGGCCGGGCCCTCGAAGAGGAGCCTCCGGGCTGGACCCGGCGGTTCTTCGCCTATGCGCCGCAGGACGCTCGCCTCCTTACGGGCTCGGTCGCCGACAACTTGCGCCTCGGGGCGCCCGACGCGGACGAGGCGGCGCTCTGGCAGGCGCTCGCGGACGCCCAGCTCCAGGCCAGGGTCCAACGGCTCCCACAGGGGCTCGACACCTGGATCGGCGATGGCGGCGAGGTGCTTTCGGGCGGCGAGCGTCGGCGGCTGGCCCTCGCGCGCGCGCTCCTGCGGCCGGCGCCTTGGCTGCTGCTCGACGAGCCCACCGAGGGGCTCGACGCTTCCACGGAGGCGGCCGTTGTGGAGGCGCTCGAGGCGCGGCTGCGACGCACCGGCCAGGGTCTGGTCCTGATCAGCCATCGGCCCGCCCCGCTGCGCCTCGCCGAGGCGACCATCCACGTCGGCGCCCGGCCCGGCAGCGCCCCGCAGCCGACCTAGGCGGCAGCGCCGGCGCCCCCCTCGCGAAGGACCGCTGCGCCGCCAGGGAAACCGCCCCGCTATGGCTCTACTGGCGAGCGCCGCCTCTAAGGCGCTCGTCGACGGCGGCCGATGGCGTCCACCGGGGCGCGGTCATCCAGCGATCGAACCATGCCAGACGACGCCTCTCGGCGTCGTACTGCAGGCCTGGCTCGGTGATGCCGTGACCGGTTCTGGGATAAACCACCATCTCGGTCGGCACCTTCAGGTAGGACAAGCCCTGGAAGACCACCATGCAGCCCTGCTGGACCGCCGGCGCCAACACCCCGCACTGGAGCATGGTCGGCGTCGTTGATCTCGGCAGATAGGTCACAGAGGAGATGCTGCGCAGGTGGGCGATGCCTTCGGGCGTGAAGGGGTCCTCCTGCCCGGTATTGATCTCGGCGATGTGGTGACCATAGCTGCCGATGCGCCGGAAGGCGGTGTTCAGGTAGTCCTGTTCGCCGGTGTCCCCCAGCAAGGCCGCCTTGAACTTCGTTGTCTGGGTGGTGGCGTAGGCGCCGAGCGAGGCGCCATAGCTGAAGCCCATCCAGGCGGTCTCGTCGGGGCGCGCAAGTCCCATCTTCTCCACCAGCGCGACGCCCTCCAGAACGTCGGTCAAGGGACCGGCCATGTAGTCGCTGTAGTTGCGGATGCCGTGCGCGAAGGCGCGGCCGAACCCGCCGCGGCCGCGCGTGGCGGGCAGGAGAACCGCGTAGCCGGCTGCGAGACTCGGCTGGTTGAGATGCTGCGCATTGCCGTCGCCCATGAGCGCGGCGGTGACCGGCGAGGGACCACCCATGATCGAGGCGATCAGCGGAAACGGCCCGGGTCGATCCCGGGGCGTCAGCAGCACGCCATGGATCGTGAAGCGCCCATCCCGACTGGGCCAGGTCAACTCGCGCACCTGTGCGGAAGCCTCCAGTCTCACATTGAGGTCGGGATTGAGGTTGGTGAGACGGCGCGGCGCCCAGCGTGCGGCGGACGACGCCCAGAGATCCGGCATCTTTTCATAGTGCTGGCGGACGAAGACCACCTCGCCGCGGGCGCGCGCCACGGCTGGGCGTTGATCGCACGCAAGGCTGCGAGAACCGGCCGACCAGGTGCGCCTCGCCGTCACGTCGACAAACTGGATGCCGCAGCCCAGTCCCTCATAGCCCCACCCGGCCAGGGTCTTGCCGTCGATCCACTCGAAATCCTGGGGCGCGCCGCCATCCCAGGTCTCGCCGAACCGCGCGATGCGTCGGTCGGCGATCCGGTAAAGGCCGACCTGAGCGGGCTTGTAGACGTCCCCGTCGACCGCCGTCCGGAAGGCCAAGGTCTTCGCATCCGGGGAGAACCTCGGGTTGTCGCTGTAAGCCGGCCCGACGAAGTCGATCGCGCCGGTCTTCGGATCGAACAGGCCCACGCGTGTGAACAGCTGGCCATCGGTGGTCGCGGCCTCGCCCACACCGCGCCGCGCAAAGCCCGCCAACGCCACGAGCTCGGTCGCCGGCGAGCCGTTCACCTCCGAGAGGAGGAGTCCTGTCTGTGAGCGGGCAAGCACGGCGCCCGTGGCGCGATCGAGCACGAGCAGGCGGCTTTCGCCAGACGGTTGCAGAGGCGTGCGGTGGTTCCATTCCGGCGAGACGGAGACACCTTGCTGCAGCGCCGGAGCCGGCACGGTGCGGTTGACGATCACCGCAAGGCGCCGATCGCCAGCAGACCAGTCCACATCGGCGATGGACACGTAGCCGTCGCCCTCGCCCGTCACGGGCGGCGCGAGCGAGCTGGCCGCGCCGGTCGCGAGATCGACGAGACGCAGGCGCTTGCGATCGGCCGGATCGATGAACACGAGGCTTCGGCTGTCTGCCGAGAAGCGCAAGGAGCTGAGGCTCGCAGCGCCATCAGCCTCATGACGCGCGAGCACCCGGGTCGGAAGGTCGGGATGGACAAGATCCTGCAGCCGCAGTTCCAGCACCGTGCGGTTGGCTTCCACATCGGCGCGCGTGACGCCGTAGGCGAGCCAACGGCCGTCCGGCGAAACCGCGTGAGCCTGGCCGTAGGGAAGCTTCAGGGCTTCGAGCTCAGCCTTGAGGACGGCCTGGGCCGCCGCCGGGGCGGCTTCAGGCGATACGGCGGGCGGCCTGGGGCTGACCTCCGCCGACCGGGCGTCGACCGGCGCCAGCGCCAAACCGCCGACGAGGAGAGCAGACGTCGCTCCGAGAGCCATACGACGGGCGGTCACCATGACTTGCGCACCTCCAGCGTGACATAGCGGCCGCGGGGATCGGCGTTGGCGGCGTCGTAGTGGACGCCTGTGGTCATCGTCCCGGCGGTCGCCACATACGGCGGCTTGGCGTCGAAGGCGTTGATGACCGCCAGCGAGACGCTGAGGCCGTGCGCCGGCGATGTCGCCCGCGCCTCGGACCTGTAGGCGACCACCAGATCCGCCGTCGTCCACGCCTTCACCTCGCCGGCCGGGAGGGTGAAGCTATTGTGGTAGGGTCCTACGTGGTTGACCGCCGCGTTGACCCGCCAGGGGCCGCGCGACCAGCCGGCATGACCGCGCACGCGCAGGCGGTTGGGCTCGCCGAGATTGTTGAGCACGTCCTGCGGGTCCGAGCCCGCGGCCAGCCGCGAGGTGATCTTCAGGATGTAACTGGCGTCGATGCCCAGATCGTAACGGTCGGCCCCACGCTCGAACGCATAGCCGGCCGAGCCGTCGAGACCGTTCTGGCGGACGATGGCCGCGTTGATGGTGTTGGCCCGGTAGAGGTAGCGCACCCCGGCGCCCGTTGTGTTCGCCAGATTCAGGAACTGGCCGCCCGCGGCGACGTGGGCGCTGACGTAGGCCTGCGCCTCCGCATCGTTGGCGAAAGTCGAGATCAGGGAGCCGTAGATGCCGGGGCGGGCAAGCGCCGTGGTGTCGAAGGTGGGCGTGACGATGCGGTCGCGATAGTCGATGTCGTAATAGTTCAGCTGCAGGCGCGCGCCGGGCCAGCGCCGGCTGTTCCAGTCGACGCCAAAGCTCAAGGTCTCCGCCTCCTCCGGGCCGAGACCCGGCGCCTGGCCCTGCTGGATGAAGGCCGGCACGGTGCCGACGCCGCTCGGCGCCGTGAACGTCAGGCTGGCCAGCAGGATACCCTGCGTCTGGTTGAGCAGTTCGTCGGCGGCCGGCGCCCGGAAGGACGTGCCCCAGGCGCCGCGCAGCGCGAAGCCCTCGACCGGCTCCCAGCGCAGCCCGATCTTGGGGTTGGTCGTCCCTCCGAAGGCGGAGTAACGGTCGTAGCGGACGGCGGCCGACAGATCGAGCGCCTGTACAAGCGGCCTGGCGTTGGCCTCGCCGACGATCGGCGCCGCCATTTCCGCATAGACCGACCGGACGGTGCGGTCGACGGTGCGCAGGCGGTTCGCCGCCGTCGAATACGGCAGGACGCTGGCGAACTCCTCCTCGCGATAGCCGCCGCCGACGGCGAGCTTCACCGGCCCGCCCGGCAGGTCGAACAGGCGCCCGTCGATATTGAGATCGATAGACGAGACGTCCTGGGTGTTCTTCAGGCCGATATCGCCCAGGCGATAGCCGGCGCGCGGCGGCGACTGTACGAGCGCACGGCGCCATAGCACCTGGCTGCTGAGGGTTCCGGAGAGATCCGCCCGCCAGTCGCCGCGGGTGTAACGCAAGCCGCCGTGCAGGTTCGTCCCTTCGGTTCGGACCTTCCCGTATTCGACGGCGGTGGGGCCCGAGGTGCTCTTGCGCCAGAGCAGCGTCTGGCCGAGCAGCGCGTCCCCGTAGACGGTGAAGCCCGCTCCGAGATCCTGGTGTGCGCTGAGCACCGCGGTCAGCTTGTCGTAGGTGGGGAGGATGTCCGTGTGGCGCGGCACCGCGGCCGTGAAGGACCGCTCGGTGGCCGATAGACGCTTCTGGTGGTCGTACTGCACATTGGCGAGGACGCCGCCGCCGTTCCACGCCCGGCCGATCAGCTGGCTGAGCGTCTGCTGCCGGTAGCCGCCGTCGGTGACCGCGCCCACGCGGACAGCCGTCTCCGCGCCGTCGAAGTCCTTGCGCAGGATCAGGTTGACCACGCCGCCCACGGCGTCTGCGCCATAGACCGACGAGGCGCCGTCGGTGAGCACATCGATGCGCTGGATGGCGGCCAGCGGAATGGCGGAGACGTCGACGAAGGCGCCGAACGCCGACGGCGCCATCCGATGGCCGTCCAGCAGCACCAGGGTCGCCTTGTTCCCGAGGCCGCGCAGGTTCACCCCGCTCGCCGCCTCGTTATTGGCGTTGCGGTTCTGGCCGCCGCCCAGGATGCCGTCCTGACTGGCGCCGGCGCCGCCACCGCTGAAGTTCTGCGGCAGGCTGCGCAGGAACTCCTGGACCGTGCTGGAGCCCGTGTCGGCAATGGCGGCGGCGTCGAACAGGCTCACCGGGCTCGTCGGGTTCTTCAGGCCCCGGATGTTGCTGCCGGTGACCGTCAGTTCGCTCACATCGGTCGGCTCAGCGGCGGCGGGGGCCGCCGCGAGCCCCTGGGGGCCGGCGCGCTCCTCCCGGCGGACGACGATGCCGCCGCTGGCGGTGCGCTCGGCGACCAGCCCGCTGCCGGCGAGCAGCCGCGCCAGCGCCGCGTCGCCGCTCAGGCGGCCCTGGACGGCAGGAGCCCGCTTGCCGGCGGTCAGCGCCTCGGTGAAGGCCAGCTGCTGGTGCGTGGTCTTGCCGAAGGCGCGCAGGGTGTCGGAGAGCGTGCCGGCGCGGATGTCGAAGCTGTAGTCGCGGGCCTGGGCCTGTGCGGCCGGCGGGGCGGCAAGGCCTAGGCCAGCGCTCAAGGCCGCGGCAAGCGCGGCGCTGCGGAACAGCGTGCGACGCTGGATGGTCATGATCGTCGTCCCCCTCACGGGCGCCTTTGCGGCGGCCCCTGTACGAGAGCAGGACGAGGCGATGTCGCGAATCCTCAGAAAAATCGTCACGCCGGCGTCACCGCGCGCCCTCGGGTTCGGATCAGCGATGGGACAGTCGGATCGTGCCATCGGCGTCCTGGGCGGCGGTGACCGGCAGGGCGCGCTGCACCACATCCAGGAAGGTGGAAAGATCTCCCGCGTTGAAGACGCCCGACAGGGTCAGATCAGCTGCGGAGGACTCCACCACCACCTTCGCCGGCGCGTAGCGGCCGACGCGGGCGGCGACCGCGGCGAGCGGCTCGTCGTCGAAGACGAGTTGTCCGGTCTCCCAGGCGACGGCCTTGTCGGCGTCGACCACCGCCAGCCGGATCGGGGGCGAGACCGGGTCGACGGACGCGGGCGCCGGCGCCGCGGCGACGGTCAGCTGCTGGCCGGGAACGAGTCTCGCCAGCAGCGGTGCGCCCGGTCTGGTCGGCGCCACCGCCAGGGGCAGCATCCCCCTTGCGTCGTCACGCAGGACGCTGACCCGCCCCTCGATCAGGGTGACCGTCACCGCGCGGCCCAGAAGATCGACGTTGAAGCTGGTGCCGGTGGCCACGACGACGGCGCCGGCTGCGCGGACGGTGAAGGGCCGGGCCGTATCGTGCGCGACATCGAAACGGGCCTGGCCGCGGATCAAGGCGAGGCGTCGCGCGCGCGGCGCCAGGCGCACCCGCACCTCCGTGCCGGCGTCCAGGGCGAGCTTCGAGCCGTCTTTCAGCGTCACCGTCCGCCGCTCGCCGAGCGCGGTGCGATAGACCTGCGGCGCCGTGCTCCACCAGGCGCCGACGCCGACGACGGCGACCAGCAGGCTCGCCACCAGCAGGGCCAAAGCCCGGCGGCGGCGCGCACCGGGTCGACCACGGGCGGCCTGCGCTTGGCGCGCGCGATCGAGCGCCGCGGCGCGCAACGCCATCACCTCCGGCTGGACCGCCTGCTCTCCCCACCACGCATGCGGTCGGCAGACCTGGTCCCAGGCTTCGGCATGCGCCGGCGTGGCGCGCCAGGCCTCGAAGGCCGGGGTCGTATCGACCTCCAGTTCCGTCAGCCGCACGCGCCATGCCGACGCCTCGGCCAGGGCGCGCAGGCCTTCAGCGTCGCGGGTCATGAGCCGCCTCCGTAGCGGCGCGCCAGGAAAAGGGTCGCCTTTATCACATGCTTTTCCACCGAGCTGGCGGACAGGCCGTAGAGCTCGGCGATCTCCCGATGCTTCAGGTTCTCGAGCCGGTGCAGGATGAAGATGTCCCGGGTCTTGGCGCCCAGGCGATCCAGCGCCTTCAAGGCGCCGGCGAGGGACTCGCGGCCGAGCAGCACGCGTTCGGGGGAGCGGGCCTCGACCGCGTCCGCCACCACCTCGCCGACGAGATCGAGGTCGATGGTGTCCAGAGGCCGTTCGTAATGGCGAGAGGCGCGCCGGCTGCGGTCGCGCAGCAGATTGGCGGCGACGGTGAAGACGAAGCCTTCGGCATGTTCGATGTCGCCGAGGCCGTTCCGCCCTGCGAGGAGCCTGAGGAACACCTGCTGGGTCAGGTCCTCAGCCTCGGCATGGTCCCGCATACGGCGCAGGAAATAGCTCATCAACGGGCGGCGGAAGCGCGCGTCCAGACGCGCAGCCAAGCCAGGGTCCTCCTCCGACGTGATCCGGGTACGAGGGCCCATGACCGCTCCAAGCCGACGTGCTGAGCTTATCTCAAGGCGTCACGCTATTGAGCAGGACGACCGACCGTCGAAAAACCGCAACGAAAAGTGGAACGTGTCGGGCATGCGTCAAAGGCGGCGCTGGTGGGCCCGGCAGGACTCGAACCTGCAACCAGACCGTTATGAGCGGCCGGCTCTAACCATTGAGCTACAGGCCCCAGCAGCGGTCCGGCCGGTTACCACGGGCTGCACGCACCTTAAAGCTTGCGTTCAGCTTGAGCTTGGGAGTTTCAGGGCCAAGGTCCGCTCCCCCGGGACCTGAAGGAGACCTCGATGAAGACCCTGATGCGCGCGTCCGCCGTCGCCCTCGCCCTGGCCTGCTCGGCCGCGGCCCCCGCCGCCCTGGCCCAGGCTGCGCCGCCGGCGGCCGACACCATGTTCCGCGCCACCACGCTGAACCTCGCCGCCTATGGCGAGACGAAGATCGCGCCGGACATGGCGACCATCACCCTGGGCGTCATGACGGAAGGCAAGACCGCCGCCGAGGCCATGCAGGCGAACGCTGTGCGGATGAACGCGGTCGTCGCGAGCCTCCGCAAGGCCGGCGTGCCGGACAAGGACATCCAGACCTCCAACCTCAACCTCAACCCGCAGTACCGCTACGTCGAGAACCAGCCGCCCCAGCTCGTCGGCTATCAGGCGTCGAACAACGTCACCGTCACCGTCAACGATCTGAAGCGCCTCGGCCCGGTGGTCGACGCCACGGTCAACGCGGGCGCCAACCAGATGCAAGGTGTGAGCTTCGGCCTGAAGGATCCGACCGCGGCCGAGAACGCCGCCCGCGAACAGGCGGTGACGGCGCTGGCCGCCAAGGCCGACCTCTACGCCCGCGCCACCGGCCATCGGGTCCTGCGCCTCGTCAGCCTGACGGAAGGGGGCGGCTATTCGGCTCCGCCGCCGATCATGCCGCCCGCGGCCATGATGGTGAAGCGCGAGATGGACGCCGGGACGTCGGTCTCGGCCGGCGAACTGAAGGTCAGGGTCGACGTCAGCGGCCTCTACGAACTCACTCGCTAGAGACGCCGGCGCGCCGGAAGGCGCCCTCCAGGCGGTCGGCCATCATCCGGCCGGGGAAGCTGCGGTCGCCCTCCATGACGGCGGCGTAGATCTGTGGCTTCCCCGCCACCGGGCCCGCGGCCCAGCCGACGCCTCGCGACCGGTCCGCCAGGGTCGGGCAGCTCAGGTATCTGGGCCGCCCGTCCTTGGCCACGGCGTCCAGCAACTCGCCCACCGACATCTCGCCGGGACCTTCGCAGTCCGGGTACGTCTTCGCGCAGGCGGTGGCCGTGTTGTAGCGATAGAGCGTCCGCCCGCCCTTCTCGGCGATCAGCACGCAGGTGTTGGGGTCGCCAATCGCCCGGGAAATGGCGGCGTCAAGCGCGGCCTTGTCCACGCCGGGCGGCGCGTCGGGCGAGCAGGCGGAAAGCAGGCCGCCGGCGAACGCGGCGGCCAGGAGGGCCTCAAGCGGCCTTCTTGATCTCGTTGCCATCATCCAGGAGTACGACCGTGGGCGCATAGTTCCGGGCCTCTTCGGCCGGCAGCATCCCATAGGTCACCACGATGACCTTGTCGCCCTTCTGCACGAGGCGCGCGGCCGCGCCGTTCACCCCGATCACCTTGGACCCGCGCGGCGCCTCGATGGCGTAGGTGGTGAAGCGCGCGCCGTTGGTGATGTTCAGCACATCCACCTGCTCGTGCGGCAGGATGCCCGAGGCGTCCAGCAGGTCGCGATCGATGGCGATGGAGCCTTCGTAGTCCAGGTCGGCCTGCGTGACCGTCGCCCGGTGCAGCTTGGACTTCATCAGGGTGAGCAGCATGGCGGAGATCGTCCTCGTCAAACGCTGTGAGCCGCGGGAGGCGACACGCACAAAGCCCCAAAGCCAATCTGGGCCCCGCTCGGAAGGCGACGCGCATATACGCACGAAGGCGAGCGCGTTCAATGCCGCATTGCAGCGACGATGCCGCAGCGGCAGGGGCCCTTGCCCCGTAAGGCGTTGCCGCCGCCGGTCCCTTCAGGAAGACGCTGAGATCGCGTGCGCTGCAACACGGACGGGCGCCGCACGCCCCGCAACCATCGAGCCTCGCTCTCGGTTCTAGTCTGGATCCCTTCAGGACATCGACGCAGGAGACCAGCGATGAGCGAGCCCGAACGGCATTCCGGCGAGTCCATCACCATCATGCGGGTGGACCCGATCTACGACACCGGCGTCCTGGTGACCTGCCCCGTGCAGGAGGCGGACGGCCGCCTGCCCGACCGCCACTCCGCCTATCACGACAACATCTCCCCGCCGCTGAACTGGTCTAGCGTGCCCGACGTGAAGGCCTGGGCGATCGTGGTCGAGGATCCCGACGCGCCGCGCGAGGAGCCGTTCGTCCACTGGATGCTCTGGAACATCCGCGGCGAGGTTCAGGCGATCCCGGAAGGCCTGGGCAACGACCCGAAGCTGATCTCGCCGCAGGGCGCGATCCAGGGAAAGAACGACATGGGCGGCTACGGCTGGTTCGGTCCGCGCCCCCCGGCGGGCCACGGCGTCCATCGCTACTACTTCCAGGTTTTCGCCCTGAACGACTGGATCGAGATGGGGCCCGACACCCCGCTGAACGAACTGCTGAACGCACTCAAGGCCCGCACCCTGGCCAAGGGCGAGATGATGGCCACCTACGAGGCGCCGACCGAGCAATAGCGCGCTCGTCCTCGGCTTGACGGACCCCGCGTCACTCGGGCCGTATGCCTGACCAACGATAAGTCAGGATCAGGAAGCTCAGGCATGGACGGCGCGCAGATCACCGGCGGCTTCGACCGCGAGGCCCTGGGGCAGGTCCCCGCCGCCCTGCAGGGGCTGATCGATCAGGGCGCGCTTTCCGGCATGGTCACCCTCGTCTGGCGGCGTGGGGAGGTCGTGCAGGTCAACACCCTCGGCTACCGAGATCTCGCGGCCAAGGCCCCGATGCAGCGCGACACGCTGTTCCGCATCGCCTCGATGACCAAGCCTGCGACTTCGGTCGCGGCCATGATGCTGGTCGAGGAAGGCAAGCTGAAGCTCGACGATCCGATCACCCGCTGGATTCCCGAGCTTTCGAACATGCAGGTCCTGAAGGACGCGGCGGGCCCGATCGACCAGACCTATCCGGCGCCGCGCGACATCACGGTCGAGGACCTTCTGACCCACCGTTCCGGCCTGGCCTACGCCTTCACCTCCGTGGGCCCGATCGCCCAGGCGCACGAGGATGTGCTCGGGCCGCCGCTGGGGCACGGCGTCACGCCGGACGAGTGGCTGAAGAAGCTGGGCACGCTGCCGCTCAGCTACGCGCCGGGCGAACGCTTCCACTACAGCCACGCCACCGAGGTCCTCGGCTTCCTGGTGGCGCGTCTCGAGGGCAAGACGCTGGGCGAGGTGCTTCGCGAGCGGATCTTCGCGCCGCTCGGCATGCATGAGACCGACTTCTGGATGCCGGCCGACAAGGCCGACCGCATGGCGCGCCTCTATCAGGCGCCGGCCGACGGCGGGCCGCTCAAGGACGTCTCCTGGCCCGAGCCGCCGCAGCGCCTGTCCTTCGAGGCCGGCGGCGGGGGCCTGATCTCGACCGCCGACGACTACCTGAAGTTCGCACGCATGATGCTGAACGGCGGCGAACTGGACGGCGTGCGCCTGCTGAAGCGCGAAACCATCGAGCTGATGCGCACCAACCGGCTCACCGACGAGCAGCGCGGCCACGGTTTCCTCGGCATGCCGTTCTGGCTGAGCCAGGGCTTCGGCCTGGGCGTCTCGATGATCCTCGACCCGGAGAAGCACCAGTGGATGGGCGCCGGCGGCGAAGGCGCGTTCGGCTGGCCGGGCGCCTTCGGCACCTGGTGGCAGGCCGATCCCACCGAGGACATGATCCTGATCTTCCTGATCCAGGACTCGATGCCCCTTGGCCCCGAGGCGGTCACCGCGATGCAGGGCCAGCGGCCGAGCGGGCGCCTGGCCCTGCCGATCTTCCAGAAGGCCGTGTACGCCGCGCTCGGCAAGTAGCAGCCGACCGCGCCTAGCGCCGCGGCGCGACGCAGATCGGCCGTCCGTCCACCTTGTCGCCCTCCAGCGTGCCGTCACGAGAGGCCTCGCGGCGCACCCTGTTGAGGGCGAGGTTTTCCGGCGGCGGCTTCTGGCCGGGCGCGCAGATCGGCACGCGTGTGCGCATGCCGCCGGCGGGGCAGGTGCAGATGAATTCGCTCTGATCGACGCGGCTGGCCGGCACGTTGCAGCGGGCCGGAACGGTGTCGCCGCTCACGTCGATGCACTGGATCGTCCAGGTGGGCGGACGCTCGCTGGCGGGCTGGGCCTGCGCCGCGCCGGCGGCGAACGCGGTCAGCAGCACGAGGGTCGGGACGCGCATGGAAGCCTCCTCGGGAATGCTCGTGATCATACGCCCGAGCGGCGCGCGTTCACCATGTCCTTCAGCAAGACCTTAAGCCCGACGGGCTCATGAAGGCTGCATGGACGCGATCTCCATCGCCCGTGGCGGCATGGCCGCCGCCGAACGCCGCTTCGAGGCGGCCGCCTCGCGCGTCGTCCAGGCGCCGTCGGACGACGGCGTCGATCTCGCCCGCGAGATGGTCGAGCTGGTCGAGGCCAAGCAGCATTTCTCGGCCAACCTGAAGGTCGTCCGGTTCGCCGACGAGATGTGGACGTCGCTTCTCGAAATTCAGGTACGCTGAAGCCTCTCGATCTGTGGACCAAAGCGCCGCCGTGGCGCAGAATGGCCACGACGCGCGACGCAACGATCGCGCGCTTGTCGGGGGATACGCTTTGCACCGTCTGACGCCCAAGCTGGCCCTCGCGGCCGCCGCCGTCCTGCTGCTCGCCTCGTGCCAGAAGAAGGCGGAGGAGCCGCAGTACTCCGGCCTCGATATGCAGGAGCTCATGGTCCACGTGGTCGACCCGGCCGCCTTCGCTTTCTGGCGCGGCTCGGGCTTCGAGCTGACCGAGGAGGGCGAACGTGACCTGGCGCCGACCACCGACGAGGGCTGGAAGGTCGTCGAGGACGGCGCCGCCACCGTCGCCGAGGCCGGCAACCTGCTCATGCTTCCCGGGCGCGGGCGAGAACCCGCCGACGAGTGGAACAAGTACGCCAAGCTCCTGACCGAGCGGGCCTTGGAGGCCAAGGCCGCCGCCGAGGCCAAGGACAAGAAGGCCGTCTTCGACACGGGCGGGCGCCTGTACGAGGTCTGCGTCGCCTGCCACGAGAAATACGTGATCCAGCCGATGCTCGAAGCCGAGAAGAAGGCCGGCAAGTAGCCCCGCCCCTCTTGACGCGAGGCCGCCAGGCCGTTGCGATCGGTCATGATCTCGGCAGACCGCGATCCCATCGTCAGCGCCCTCCTCCGGATCGCGGGCGACCCGGCCCAGTGGGAATGCCTGGCCGACGTTCTGCCAGGCTGCGAAGCGCCTAGGACGGCCTCCGACGGCGCCGGCCACATCGCCTCCGTGGCCGCCCTGGCGGCCCTGTCCCGCGCCCGGGGCGAAGGCGAGCCGACCGCGCCTGCCGTGGGCGAACTGGGGGTCGTGCTGACGGCTCCCAATGGGCGGGTGCTCGCCTGTAACGGCGCGGCCGCGGCTTCCCTGCGCGCGCTTGGCCGGGCCGAACCGGGCCAGCCGCTCGCCTTCGATGACGAGACCAACGGCCGGGCGGCGTCCGCGGCGCTGGAGACCGCCCGCCGGACGGGGCGGCGGGTGGGCGTGCGGTTCGACACCGCCCAAGGCCCGCTGTTCGCCAGCGCTGCACCCGCCAGAGCCCTCATCGGCGACGCGGCCCCGCATGTGGGCGCCCTGCTCGTCTTCTCTGCCGATGCGGGCGGCGAGGCGACCTCGGACCTGCTGCGCCAGAGCTTCCGGCTGACCGACGCCGAACTGCGCCTTGCCCGGGACCTGGCGAACGGCCTCTCGCTCCAGCGGGCGGCGCAGTCCGCCGGCGTCTCGGTCCACACGGCGCGCAACCAGCTGCGGGCGGTGTTCGACAAGGTGGGCGTCCAGCGCCAGTCCGACCTCGTCCGAGCGATGCACCAGTTCGACCGCATGGCGGGCGGGACGCCGGCCTTCGAAGCGCCCGCTGTGGAGGCCCCGCCCCTCCAGCGGATGCGGCTGCCTGACGGCCGCTGGCTCGGCTTCCGCGAGTATGGGGATCCCGCTGGACGCGCCTTCCTGGCCTTCCACGAAGGGCTGGGCTCCAGCCTCATGCCGCCCGGCACCGACGATCTCGCCCGCGCGCTGGGTCTGCGCCTCCTCGCGCCCGAACGGCCCGGCTTCGGTCAGTCGGATCCCTTGCCCCACGCCTACCGGTTCGAGGCCGTGGCCGAGGACATGGTCTGCTTCCTCGCCGAGCGCGGCGTTCAGCGGCTGCGGATCGGCGCGATCCTTTCCGGCGCGGCCTCGGCGTTGCACACGGCCGCACGGCTGGGCGAGCGCGTCGACCTTGTGCTGTTGTGCTCGGGTCGGGCGCCGCAACCGACGTCCACCGACCGCGCCTCCAGCCTCTTCGCCCGCCTGCGCGCGGGGTTCGAGCGGCAGCCGTGGGCGATGGAGGCGATCTTCGCCATCCTGCAGTTCCGCCGCTCCCCTGAACTCATCCGTCAGATGATCACCCGCGTCGCCTCGGCGGCGCCGGGCGACGCGGCGTGGCTGAGAACCAATCCGCAGTTCGCCGACTATGTCTGCCAGTACGTCGGGGAGTGCCTGGCGCGCGGCTCCCGCGGACCCGTTCAGGAGCTGGTCGCCTTCCGGCGCGGCCGCGACAGGCCGCCGCCGCTCGCGCCATCGACCCAGGTGGCCGTGTGGCATGGGGCACAGGGCGACGCGGCGCCGCTGGCCAGCCTGCTGGACGCCCTTGGCGCAGCGCCCGCCGAACTCCGCGTCTTCGACGACGCCGGCATGCTGATGACCCCCAGACGCTGGCCCGAGATCCTCGCCCGCGCCGCACGCCCAGACGACGCCTCCGTCTAGTTCATTTGCGTCATGCGTCGCCCCGGCGGGCTCGCCTAGGCAGCACGGGGACGCCGCGACGGCGCGGCGCCTGGTGTTCAGGGGGAATTTCGGGATGCATATCGTCAAAGCGGTCAGCCTGGCGGCTGTCCTGGCGCTGGCCGCCGCGCCGGCTGTCGGCGCGGAGTCTCAGCTGCAGGTCAGCTATCCGACCGACGCCAGCCTCGACTGCAGCGGACTGGCCGCCGAGTTGGCGCGGGCCGAGCAGGCCATCGCCGACGCCAACAACAAGATCTCCAGCGCCAACGGCGCCGCGCGCGGCGCCGGCGCCGCCGGCACGCTGGCGGTCGAGGGCCTGATGCGGAGCGGTCTCCTGAGCCGGGCGCCGGGCCTGGGCGGCTTGGCGAACCAGGCCTCCTACGCCGCCAAGCAGCGGGCGGCGACCGCCCAGCAGCAGGCCGCCGACCAGATCCGCGTCGCCGAGACACGCCGGGCGATGCTGGCGGGCATGTCGGCCGGCAAGGCCTGCGGCGCGCCCGTCGCGGTGCCCCCGCCCCAGGCCCTTCCGCAGCCGGCGACGGCGCCCGGGGGAGCGGTGATCCCGACCCTGCCCGCCGCGGCGACGAAGCACTACTGAGCGCCGCCGCTTCAGGAGAGAGACCAACAAAAAAAAGGGGAGCCTCTCGGCTCCCCTTTCCGTATCCGATCCGGTCGGACGCTACCGTTCGCTGGCGTCCGCGCCGTCCTTCGGCGCGCCGGTGCCCGACGAGCCCATGAAGATCTTCCGGCCATCGGGGAAGGTCACGTCGCGGCCGTTGGCCTTGCAGGCCGGCTTGCAGAGCTTGTCCTTCGACTGGTAGCCGCGGACCACGATCTCGGTGCCGGGCTTCAGCGAGTTGCGGTCGATGCCGGCGCGCAGCAGGGTGTTCGGCGTGCCGCCTTCCACCATCCAGGCGCCCTGAGCATACTGCGGGTTGGTGTTGGCGATGTGCACCCAGGCGTGCGGGTTGATCCACTCCACGCGGGTGACCTTGCCGCGAAGCAGGACCGGCGCCTTGCCGTCGAACTCCGCCGCGAAGGCGTGGTGCGCCACGGCTGCGCCGCCGGCGATCGCGCCGCCGAGAGCCACGCCGGCCACGGCCCCAATGATCCAGTGCTTCTTATCCATCTTGCGCCTCCAACGCCGGATGCAATCCTGTCGTCTCTTCCCTGACCGCCGGGTGAACGGCGGTCTCGATTATTTCAGCGGCTCTTTCCGCAGGTGCCCGTACATGAGCTCTTCCACGAACTCGACGCACTTGAACTGGTTCAGCTGAGCGTCTTCGCCCACCCGCTTGTAGAGGTTCATGCTCATCTTCCACGGACGGGTGAAGGTGTCCGGGTCGGTGATCGTCGCCTCGTAGCGCATGGTGTTCGGGCCGGTGGGCGTATAGCGCTCCACGACCGTCATATTGGCCGAATGGTGATTGCCCGCGCGGTCGAACCAGGTGCGGTCGTTCTGGCCGGTGACGGTGATCACCAGGCTGTCGCCGTCCCACTTCGCCACCGACTGGCCCATCCAGCTATCGACCGGCGCCGGGCCCGGATCGTCGAACATCACGTTGCGCACCGCGCCCGCGTATTCGTAGGCGATCATCAGCGACTTCTCGGACTGGAAGATCTGGAACGGCAGGTGCATGTAGTTCGCCCGCGGCACGCCCGGCAGGTAGCACTTCACCTCCGGGTCGCGATCCAGATAGTTCGCGCGGTTCTCGTCGCGCATCTTCCTGGCGTCCGGCGTGTAGGGGATCTCGCCGCCTTCCACGACGCCCAGGCCGCCCGGCACGGCGCCCACGGCGCCCAGGGCCAGCACGTCCTTCGCCGGCACCGGGATGTAGGGACCGGGCCGCATCTGCAGCGCCGCGCGCGCCGCGTGGGGTTCGACGTCCCAGCCGGCCGAGTTCATCACCTGCCAGACGCCATTGAGGTCGGGGAGCTTCGTGCCCGTCAGCCGCGGCGCCTTGTAGGTCGCCTGGGCGCCCGCCTTTGCCTTGGGTTGGGCCATGGCCGCCGGGCCGCTCACCACCAGACCGGCCACCGCCAGCGCCGCTGCAATCCTGATCATGCTCTTCGTTTCCCCCAACGCCGCGTCCGGCGAACCGGCGCAGCCCTCTTTGAATCAAGCCTAATCAACGTTCAGTCGCAGCGCCAGCTTGCGGCGCCGCTTTGACACGCCCGGCGTCGGCTAGTAGCGGACAGCATGGCCCTGCGACCGCTCTTCGTGACCCCGATCTACGAAGCCAGCCTTACAACAGACCGAAGCTTCGAAAATTTCAACGCCGAGATTTTCGACGCCTGTCAGATGCTGGCCGCCGAGGACGCCGCCGGGCGCGCCTGGTGCCGCGAACACGGCTATGGCGGCTATACCTCGTACGCCTCGCTGGACGACCTGCCGCAGCGGGTCAGCGCCTTTTCCGACCTGAAGTCGCGGCTGGACCGGCACGCCAAGAGCTTCGCCCAGGCGCTGCACTTCGACCTGGGCCGCGGACGGCTCAAGCTGGACAGTCTGTGGGTCAATGTCCTGAAGCCCGGCGCCGCGCACAGCGGGCACATCCACCCGCACAGCGTCATCTCCGGCACCTACTATGTGGAGGTTCCCGACGGCGCGAGCGCGCTGAAGATCGAGGACCCTCGCCTGCCGCTGATGATGGCCGCCCCGCCTAGGGCGGCCGACGCCCCTGAGGAAGCCCAGCCGTTCGTCTATCTCCAACCCCAGGCCGGCACGCTTTACATGTGGGAGAGCTGGCTGCGGCACGAGGTCCCGGCGAACCGGGCGAAGACCCCGCGGGTCTCCGTCAGTTTCAACTACGGCTGGCGCTGAGCTCACGGACCTCAGAGTGGCTGGGTTTTCGGCGCCGCGCCATGACGGTCGGCGCCGAAGACATGACCGCCGGTCTCAGCGGTCGGCGGCGCGCCGCCCGTCGCCGAATTTGCCGCCGAAGAAGTCGCCCTTGTTCCAGGAAGGACGCTCGTCTCCGTCGGCCAGTTCGCGCGCGATCTGGTAGTTGATACGCGCAAACTTGGCGCCGGCCGCGTAGTCGATGGGCTGGGAAAGGTCGTCGCAGACCTTGTGGTAGCAGTCCTTGAGGAAGCCGGTGAACTTGGCCTCCCCGCCGTTTTGGAAGCCGGTCATCAGGAACACCGAGGGCACACCCACCTCGACGAACCGGTAGTGGTCCGAGCGGGTGAACAGGCCCTCGTCCGGCAGCGGATCGCCCGACAGCGCCACACCGACCCGGCCCGCGGCCCGCCGCACGGCGGGGCCGATGCTGGATCGGTCGGCCCCGAACGCCACCACGTCGGTGAAGTCGTAGATCAGGATCGGCATGTCGAGGTTGACGTTCGCCACGGCGTTCAGCGCGCCCATGTTGCGGGCGAAGTACTCCGCGCCGACCAGGCCCTTCTCCTCGGCCGTCACCAGCAGGAACAGCACCGAGCGTTTCGGCCGCCGCCCGCTCTCCACGAACGCGCGCGCCACCTCGAAGGTGGTCGCCACCCCGCCGGCGTTATCGAGCGCGCCGTTGTAGATGCGATCCTCGCCCGGCTTGGCGTCGTCGCGGACGCCTTCGTGGTCGAGGTGCGCCGACAGCACCACCGTCTCGGCCTTGAGCGCCGGATCCGAACCTTCCAGCAGCGCCGCGACGTTGCGGCTTTCGCTGTCGGTCAGCTCGGTGCGGGCCTCGACCGAAAGCCTGCCAGGCAGGGCGAAACGGGGCGTGACGCCCTCGGGCGTCTGAGCGGCCGCATAGATCTGGTCCAGCGGGACCTTGGAGCCGGCGAAGAGCTTCTGCGCCCCAGGCACGCTCAGCGTGGCCAGGCCGGGCGTTTTCGGCGCGACGACGAACGGGCCGCCCGCGGGCGCTCGCCACGTCATGTTCCAGTTGCGCCAGTGCTTCGCCGATTCCGCGAAGGGCCGCATCTTTTCGGTGGTCGGCGTGTAGATCGTGACGAAGCCCACCGCGCCCCGCTTCTCCGCTTCCAGCCGCTTGGTGCGAGCGCTGCGGTAGTAGGCGCGCTCCTCCGACTGGAACGCTCGCGGAGCGCCGTCGAGCGCGACGACGATCTTCCCCTTGACGTTCAGACCCTTGTAGTCGTCGCGGCCGCGCTCGGGCGCGACCACGCCATAGCCAACGAACACCAGCGGCGCGGCGACCTTCAGCTCGGCCTGGCTCGGATTGCTGCTGATCATGAAATCCTGGCCCGCCGCCAGCGGCGTCTCGGCGCCCCTCGCGTCGCGTAGCGTGACCTTGCCCTGGTCCGCGGCCCGGTAGGAAACCATAGGGGTCGTCTGGAAATACGTGCCCGCGTCGCCTGCGGGCTTCAATCCCAGCTGTGCGAACTGCGCGGCGGCGTAGTTCGCGGCGATGTCGAACCCGCGGGTCCCGGCCTCCCGGCCTTCCAGAAGATCGCTGGCCAGGAAGGTCATGTGCGCCCGCACCCGCTCGGCGGACGAGGCTCCCGCCGCTGGCTGCGCGTGGGCGGCGCAGGCAAACGAAAGCGCCGCAACCGCAGCCGCCACGAACATCTTGGAACGCATGGAAACTCCCCGGGACCTGTCCCGGCGTTCTAGGCGGCGGTGAGGCGCGGCTGCAAGCTTCGCCCTTGCGCCGGCCCGGGCCTGCGGGCAGCTTGCCGCGGTGGCGCGCCCTTCCGACTCCCTGGCCGGCTTGATGCCGCGGATCGCCGCCGGCGACCGCGACGCCCTGCGACAATTGTACGAGGCCACGTCCGCGAAGCTTTTCGGGGTCTGCCTGCGTATCCTCTCCGACCGCGAGGAGGCGGAGGACGTGCTGCAGGAGGTCTATGTCACGATCTGGCGACGCGCCGACCGCTTCGACGCGGCGCGCGCCTCGGTCATGACCTGGATCGCGACTATCGCACGCAACCGCGCGATCGACCGGCTGCGCGCCCGCAGCCCTCTCGCCCGCGCCGAGCCGGTGGAGGACCTGGAGATCGCCGACGAGGGCCAGGTCTCCGCCGAAGCCCTGCTGTCTGCATCCGACGACGCCGCACGGCTGGGGGCCTGCCTTGGCGAGCTCGACGAGCGCACCCAGGGCGTCATCCGCACCGCATTCTTCGAAGGCGTGACCTACGAGGCCCTGGCCCAGCGACTGGGAACGCCCCTCGGTACGGTGAAGAGCTGGATCCGTCGGGGTCTCGCCAGGCTCAGGGGGTGCCTCGAGCGATGAGCGAAGGTCCCGAACTCGAAGGCCTGGAGGCCCTGGCCGCCGAGCATGCACTGGGCGTGCTGACCGGCGCCGAACGCGCGCGGGCGGAGGCCCGCATGGCCCGTGATCCAGCATTCGCGGCCCTGGTGGACGCCTGGCGCATCCGACTGGCGCCGCTGGCCGACGAGGTTGAGCCCGTCACCCCGCCCCAGCAGGCGTGGGACAGGATCGCCGCCCGGCTGCCCGCGAACGACAACGGCGCGGTCGTGCGCCGCCTGCGCTTCTGGCGCGGGGCGGCCGTGGGCGGCTTCGCCCTGGCGGCCGCCAGCCTGGGCGGCGTCATGTTCCTCGCCAACCGGCCGCCCGTGGTGGTGCAGCCGCCCGCGGCCGCGCCGGGCGCGCTGCTGAACGCCAGCCTGATGCCCAACGCCGGCGGCGTGCAGCCGCTGTTCGTGGCCGCCTACGATCCGCAACGGAAGGCCTTGATCGTCACCTCCCTGGTCCCGCCAGGGACCGATCCGCTGCATGTTCACCAGCTCTGGCTGATCCCCGAGGATGGCCGGCCCCGCTCTCTGGGCATGGTCGAGCCTGGCCGTTCCAAGGCCATGCCGATGCCGCAGCCTATGACCGACATGATCTCGGAAGGCGCCGAACTGGCCGTGTCGGTCGAGCCTCCGGGCGGCTCCACCAATCCGCAGGGCCCCAGCGGCCCGATCGCCGCCCAGGGCAAACTGGCGCCGATCTAGCGGCCCGGCGCATCCGGCGCGGCCAAGCCTCCGTATCTCGCCTGCGCCGCTTCAGGCGCTGAGATGCAGAGGGAGCAGTCCAGATGTCGAAGAAGATCCTCGCCGCCGCTGTCGCCGGCGCCATGGCCCTGGCCGGCGGGTCGTTCGCCATGGCCCAGACGGCCGAGAAGACGGTGATGGTGGGCGGCGCCGCCATGTATCCGTCCAAGACCATCGTCGAAAACGCGGTGAACTCGAAGGACCACACCACCCTCGTCGCGGCGGTGAAGGCGGCTGGTCTGGTCGACACGCTTTCGAGCGCGGGCCCCTTCACCGTCTTCGCCCCGACCGACGCGGCGTTCGGCAAGCTGCCGGCCGGCACGGTCGACACGCTGGTGAAGCCGGAGAACACGGCCACGCTCACCAAGATCCTGACCTACCACGTGGTGCCCGGCCGGGTGTCCGCCGCCGACCTCACGGCCAAGATCAAGTCGGGCGGCGGTAAGGCGATGTTGAAGACGGTCGAAGGCCAGTCGCTCACGGCCACCGCAAAGGACGGCGCCGTCTGGCTCACCGACGCCAAGGGCGGGATGTCCCGCGTCACGATCGCGGACGTGAACCAGTCCAACGGCGTGATCCACGTCGTCGACACGGTCCTGATGCCGTAGGGGCCGACCGGCGCGTGAGAGGGGGCCGGGTTTCACACCCCCCAGCCCGGCTCCCTCAGCCGTCGCTTACGCCTTGGCGCGGTCCATGTTCTCGGCGAACCGCTCGAACAGGTACAGGCTGTCGGTGGGGCCGGGCGAGGCTTCCGGGTGGTGCTGCACCGAGAAGACGGGCTTGTCCTTCAGCGCGATGCCAGCGTTCGTGCCGTCGAACAGGCTGACGTGCGTCTCGACCACCGGCGCGGGCAGGCTGTCGCGGTCGACCGTGAAGCCGTGGTTCATCGAGACGATCTCGACCTTGCCCGTCGTCAGGTCCTTCACCGGGTGGTTCGCCCCGTGGTGGCCCTGCTCCATCTTCACCGTCTTGGCGCCCAGGGCCAGGGCCAGCATCTGGTGGCCGAGGCAGATGCCGAACACCGGCTTGCCGCTCTCCACCAGCTTGCGGATTTCAGGCACCGCGTACTCGCCGGTCGCGGCGGGATCGCCCGGACCGTTCGACAGCAGCACGCCGTCCGGATTGCGCTTCAGGATGTCTTCCGCCGGCGTGTTGGCCGGCACCACGGTGGCCCGCGCACCGACCGAGGTCAGCGCCCGCAGGATGTTCCGCTTCACGCCGTAGTCGAGGACGACCACCTCGTACTTCGGGTTCTCGAGCGGCTTGGCGTAGCCGTCTTCCCAGCTCCACAGGCCCTCGTCATAGACGAACGGCTGCAGGGTGCTCGCGTCCTTGGCGAGGTCGAGGCCCACCAGTCCGTTCCACTCGCGCGCCTTGGCGACGAGCGCATCCAGGTCGAACTTGCCTTCCGGGCTGTGGGCGATGACCGCGTGCGGCATGCCCTGTTCGCGGATCTTGCGCGTCAGCGCCCGGGTGTCGACGCCGGCCAGACCCACGACGCCCCGGCGGCTCATCCAGGTCTCGAGGTCGCTGTCGGCCCGCCAGTTGGCCGGCTTGGTCGGCATGTCGCGGAAGATCGCGCCGCGCGCCGCCGTCTCGGCCGAGCCCGACATCTGCTCGATGTCCTGGATGTTCGTGCCGACGTTGCCCACGTGCGGGAAGGTGAAGGCCACGATCTGGGCCATGTAGGACGGGTCGGTCAGGATTTCCTGATAGCCCGTCATGGCGGTGTTGAAGCACACCTCGCCCACCGCCTCGCCCGTCGCCCCGACGCCGATCCCCTGCAGGATCGTGCCGTCCGCCAGCACCAGAACGCCGGTGACGCCAGGCAGCAGTTCGCGGGTCATCGGCAACTCTCCTTGTGGGCAAACGGGCGGCTAGGTAGTGACTCGGCCTCACGCGGTCAATCACGTGGGGACCCTATGGCGCACATCGATCCGGAACGCGAGGCCTGGGAGGTCTTCAAGACCCTGCCGCAGGACCAGCCGATCCACATGCTGAACCTCGTCAAGCTCAAGCCGGCGGCGGAATATCCCGAGGGACACCCCAATCACGGCGAGCCCCTGACCGGCCTCGACGCCTATCGCGCCTACGGCCGCACCACCGCCCACATCTTCAAGCGCCTGGGCGGCCGGCAGGTCTGGGTGGGCAAGCCGCAGGTCACCCTCACCGGCCCGGGCTCCGAGGCCTGGGACATCGCCTTCATCGCCGAATACCCTAACGCCGAGGCCTTCATCGCCATGGTCCGCGATCCCGAATACCGGGAACTCGTCCAGCACCGGACGGCCGGCGTCGCCGATTCCCGCCTCATCCGCATGAGCCCGATCGAACCCGGGGAAGGCTTCGGCGAGTAGCTGTCCGGAAAGGCGGGAAGCTTGGCCTTCCCGCCCCGCTGGTCCTGAGGCAACGTTCCGCCATGCTGGCCCTGCGACCCAACTGCGAGTGCTGCGACCGCGACCTGCCGGCCGAGAGCCTGGACGCGCGCATCTGCACCTTCGAATGCACCTTCTGCGTCGACTGCGTGGAGGCGCGCCTCGGCGGCGCCTGCCCCAACTGCGGCGGCGAGCTGGTGCACCGGCCGATCCGGCCCGCCGCTGCACTCGCCCGCTTTCCCGCCTCGACCGAGCGCGTGCTGAAGCCCCACGAGGCCTGCGCGGCCTAGGCGGACGCCGCGGGCTCGCTTAAGAGCCCGGCCATGCGCATCACGACGGTCGGCCTCGATGCCGACGACACCCTTTGGCACAACGAAGGCATCTTCCGCCTGACCCAGGCCCGGTTCCTGGAGCTCATGGCCGAGCATGCCGAGGGGCCGCTGCTGGAGGCCAAGCTGCGCGAGGTCGAGAAGCGCAACCTGCGGCTCTACGGCTATGGCGTGAAGGGCTTCACGCTCTCGATGATCGAGACGGCGATGGAGCTGACCGAAAACAACGCCCCCGGTCGCCTGATCGCCGAGCTCCTGGCCGCAGGTCGGGAGATGCTCGCCCATCCGGTCGAGACCCTGCCCGGCGTCGACCAGGCCCTGGCCGAACTCTCCGACGGCTACCGCCTCGTCCTGATCACCAAGGGCGACCTGCTGCACCAGGAGCAGAAGCTGGCGGCCTCGGGCCTCGGCGAGCTCTTCGCCGCGGTCGAGATCGTCTCCGAGAAGGACGCTTCCACCTACGAGCGCGTGTTCGCCCGCCACGGCACGGGGGCGGCCCAGGCGGTGATGTGCGGCAACTCCATGCGCTCGGACATCCTCCCGGCTCTCGAGGCCGGCGCCTACGCCGCCCACGTGCCCTATCCGCTGATCTGGGAGCACGAGATGGCCGATGCGCCCGAGGGCCATCCCCGCTTCGCCGAACTCGCGAGCATCACCGACCTCCCGGCGTGGGTCCGCTCGCTCAGCTAGTTGAAACCGCGGAAAACGCGGACGGCGCGGAATGGGAGAGCGCAAAGCGTTCGATCTCGACCCGCGGAACTGCGCCGAAGTTCACTAGCAAGCCAAGCTTCATGTCCGTGGCTCGTAGGTAATTTACGAGCTGCGCCGATGCTCGGGAGCGATGGCGCGCAGCGCTTTGATCTCCAAGATGATCGAGCCGAAGCACACAAAGTCGGCGACATAGCCCTGCCGAAGCGGCTCGCCACAATAGCTGAGATGAAGTGACCTCTGAGCTTCGAAGGGGATGCCCCGCCGTCTGAACTCGATCGACAGACATTCCTGATAAACGGCTTCAAGGAAGCCGGCTCCCATCGCCTTGTAGACTTGGAAGATGGCGCCTCGGATTCTGAATGCCTCCTCCCGATAGAGGAGCAGGTCGTTTTCGTCGCGCGAACGCATGTGGCCAGCTTAGCGCCACCCCCAGATCGGAACAATACAGGAACTTCCGCGACTTTCCGCGTTTTCCGCGGTTCATATGTCACGACCGAACCGTGCCCTCCGTCCTTGGGGCGAAACGACGGAGGGCGGGAGATGCTGCGGACCTGGGATCGCTGGCTGGCAGGCGCGCTGGCGCTGGCGCTGGGCGCCAACGGGCTGGCCATGCTGTTCAACGGCCTGGCCTGGTACGGCGCCGTGCCGGGCGTCACGTCGACCGGCCCCTACAACGCTCACTTCGTCCGCGACATCGGCGCGGCCTACCTCGTCGCCGCCCTCGGTCTCGCCTGGTTCGCCTGGAAGCCCCGGGAGGGCTGGCCGGCGCTGGCGGCCGGCGCGGCCTTCCTGACCGTCCACGCCGCCATCCACGTCTATGACGCCACGTGCGGCGCCAGTCCGCTCGACGACGTGAAGCGCGACTTCGTCGGCGTCTACCTCTTCGCCGCCCTTCCGCTGGCGCTCGCCCTCTTCCGCAAACCCGCCCATGACTGAGGAGAACACGCTCATGCTCCGCGCCTATCTCTCCCGCTGGATCGACGGCTTCGAGGCTCGCTACGCCTACGACGCGAGCTACATGCGTCACGTACTGCGCGTGAGCCCGGCCAGCCTGATGAAGTTCGCCTTCGGCGCGCGGGCCGCCGACGTGAAGGCCGCCCCGCATGAGGCCCTGATCGCAGCGGGCCTGGTCGGCACGATGTCCGAGGACTGCGGCCCCTGCACCCAGATCGCCTGCGACATCGCCACGGAGAACGGCGCAGATCCCGCGGTGCTGCGCGCCATCCTCGCCGGCGACGAAGCCGCCATGGGCGAGACCGCCGCCCTCGCCTACCGCTTCGCCAGGGCGAGCCTCGCCCGCGACCTCGAGACCTGTGATCCGCTGCGCGACGAGATCGTCCGGCGCTGGGGCGACAAGGCGCTGGTCGCCATCGGCCTCTCGCTGACCGGCTCGCGAATGTACCCGACGCTCAAGTATGCGCTGGGCTACGGCAAGGCCTGCTCCCGGGTGACGGTGGCCGGCGAAGCCGTCGCGCCGCTGAAGCTTGCCGCATAGGATGACGGCGATGGACCCGGCGCTCGTCAACGCCTTCGAGGCCCAGCGGCCGCGCCTGCGGCGCCTGGCCTACCGGATGCTGGGCTCGGTTTCCGAAGCCGAGGACGCGGTCCAGGACGCCTGGCTCCGCTGGACCCGCGCGGCCGGGAAGGTGGACGACCCTGCCGCCTGGCTGGTCCGCGCAACCACCCGCCTCTGCATCGACCGCCTGCGCCGCGCCAAGGCCGAGCGCGAGGCCTATCGCGGCCCCTGGCTGCCGGAGCCGCTGATCGAGCCGCTCACCGAAGATCCGGTCGAGAAGGCGGAGGAGGTCTCGGTCGCGTTCCTGCTGGCGCTGGAGCGGCTGTCGCCGCTGGAGCGCGCCGTCTTCCTGCTGCACGACGTCTTCGATCAGGAGTACGCCCAGGTGGCTGAAACCCTGGGCCGCTCAGAGGCCGCCGTCCGCCAGCTCGCCAGCCGGGCGCGCGGACACGTCCAGGACGCCCGCCCCAGGTTCTCCGTCGACGAGAGCCGGGCGAAGGAGCTGGCCGAGGCCTTCATGATCGCCACCGCCGAGGCCGACTATGGCCGCCTCGCCTCGCTGCTCACCGAGGACGCCATCATGGTCACCGACGGCGGCGGCAAGCGGCCGGCGGCGCTGCGGGTCCTGGTCGGCCGCCACGACATCATCGGACTGTTCGAAGGCATTCGGTGGCGCGCCGGCTTTCCCAAGCAGGGCTCCTTCGAGGCAGTCCGCGTCAACGGCGCGCCGGGTCTGCTGCTGCACCTGCCGGACGGCCCGGAAACCATGGCCTTCGAGCACGGAGAGGACGGCCGCATCGCCGCCATCTACGCTATGCGCAATCCCGAGAAGCTGGCGCACATCGGCTGACGACCGACTTTGTCGCACTCAAACCGCTAGAATCATCCACAGGTCCGTAGAAAGCATCCACACATCCACAGGGGCTTCCGGGCCGGGGGTTGCTAGCGGTCTTCCATGGTCGGGCGGTTCGACGAACGCTTCATTGAAGAGATCAAGGGGCGCCTCCGTCCGTCGGACGTGATCGGCAAGCGGGTCAAGCTGCGCAAGCAGGGGCGCGAGTACGTCGGCCTGTCCCCCTTCAACAAGGAGAAGACGCCCTCGTTCTACGTGAACGACGACAAGGGCCAGTTCTTCGATTTCTCGTCGGGCAAGAACGGCGACATCATCACCTTCCTGCAGGAGACCGAGCGGCTCTCCTTCTCCGAGGCCGTGGAGCGGCTGGCCGCCGAGGCTGGGCTTGCCCTGCCCGCCGCGGATCCCCGCGGCGCCGAGCAGGAGAAGAAGCGCCAGGGCCTCGCTGACTGGCTGGAGCTTGCCGCCCAATGGTTCGAGGCCGAGCTGAAGCGTCCGCCGGGCCGCGACGCCCGGGCCTACCTCGAACGGCGCGGCCTGCCCGAGACGGAGTGGGCCCGCTTCCGTCTCGGCTTCTCGCCGCCAGGCCGCACCGCGCTGAAGGACTATCTCGTCGCCAAGGGTGCCCGGCCCGCCGAACTCGTCGACGCCGGCCTGCTGATCGCCCCCGAAGATGGCGGCGCCCCCTACGACCGCTTCCGCGACCGCATCATCTTCCCGATCCTCGATGCGCGGGGCCGGGTGGTCTCGTTCGGCGGCCGGGCCATGGATCCCGAGGCCCGCGCCAAGTACCTCAACGGCCCCGAGACCGTCGTCTTCCACAAGGGAAACAACCTCTACGGCCTTTCGGAGGCCCGGAAGATCCTCGCCGCCGCCCGCGGCGACGAGCATCCGCCTCTGGTGGTGGTTGAAGGCTACATGGACGTCATCGCCTGCCATCGCGCCGGCGTGGCGGCGGTCGCGCCGATGGGCACGGCCCTGACCGAGGAGCAGATGGAGGTCCTCTGGCGCCACCACCCCGAGCCGACGCTCTGCTTCGACGGCGACCGCGCCGGCCGCCAGGCGGCGGGCCGCGCCATCGACCGGGCCCTGCCGCTGCTGAAGCCCGGCAAGAGCTTCCGGTTCGCCATCGTCGAGGGCGGCAAGGACCCGGACGACGTCCTTCGCGAACAGGGACCGGCGGCGCTCAAGGCGCAGCTCGACAAGACGACGCCCTTCGCCGAGGCGCTGTTCATCCGGGAGCGCGACCTCGAGCCTCTCGACACCCCGGAACGGAAGACCGCCTTCAAGGTCCGCCTGCGCAAGCTGGCGGCCACGATCGCTGACGGCGACCTGGCCCAGGCCTACAAGGAGGACCTGCTCGGCCGCTTCGAGCAGCTCTGGCCCCGGAACACGCCGCCTGTCTACGAGCCGGGCGCCGCGGGGCGCGCGCTCGCCAAGCACGGCTGGGCCAAGCGGAAGGCCGCCCTGGCTGGAGCGACCGACGAGGGCAAGCGGGCCGCCGCGGCGCTGAAGGGGACGGCCCGTCCGCTGGCGGCGGCGTTGGCCGTCGCCGCGCTGCATGATCCGAGCCTCATCGACGACTCCATCGAGCTGGTGGGCGCCCGCGGCTTCGGCGACGAGAAGCTGGACGCCATCGCCCGCGAACTGGTCAGCCTGCGCTACGAGGCCGAGGGCGCCGAGTTCGACGCCGTGGTCCGGCGCCTGCATAGCCGGGGCGTTCCGGACGAGGTCCTGGCCAAGCTGGAGAAGGACGCCCGCCGCGCCGGCGTCGCCGCCCCCTTCCTCGACGCCGGCGCCGCCCGCGATCGGGTCCGCGCGCTGTGGCGCGAGGCCTTCGACCTGCTGATGAAGCTGGAAGCCCTCGAGCGCGCCGTGGAATCGGCCGTCGGCGATATGGCCCGCGATCCCAGCGCCCATCACGCCCTCGTCAACCTGAAGGCCGAGCGCGACCACCTGCGCCGGCTGATAAATTCCGACTGGGCCAATCAGACCGGCGACAAGCCGGTTCTTCCGCATTAGCGACTGCGGCCGATCCGCTTTCGCGACGGTCCGCGCCGAATATCCGAACGAAATCATTCCCTCACGCGGCGTGGGGGCATCTTGACTTGGGCTATCCAGCACGCCATCTGGCGGCGTGCGGATTTAGCGCGCTGTCGACAGGCATCCACCGGGCCGCTGCGACCTTCTCGGGCGCGCCCACTTTCGAAGCCGATGCCTCCCTCGATGCGTGGTGATCCCAGGGCTTGCGCTGCGGGGGGCGACCTTCGCGGTCGCTCGGACGTGGCTTGGCCATGCAGGAGCGTCGAGTCCTGAACACGCACGATCAGAACGGAACGAATTGGCGGGAACCGGGTCGTAACGTCGCGGCCCCTTCGCCTTTCGCCGTCGCCCATTATCTGGGGCCCGCCTCTTGCATGAGGCGGGAGCCCACGCCGGAGATCTAGATGAGCTCGAACACAGCCGAAGCCGAAACGCCCGAAACCACCACTGGCGACGGCCCGCTGCTCGACCTGACCGACGCTGCGGTCAAGAAGTTCATCAAGCAGGCGAAGGCCCGCGGCTACGTCACGATGGACGAGCTGAACAAGGTCATGCCCTCCGAGGAAGTCACCTCCGAGGCCATCGAAGACACGCTCGCGATGCTCAGCGAGATGGGCGTCAACGTCGTCGAGTCCGAAGAGGACGCCGAGGGCGGCGAAGTGGCCGTGCGCGAGGAAAACGCCGTCGTCGAGACGACCAAGGAACCGGCCTACGACCGCACGGACGACCCCGTGCGCATGTACCTGCGCGAGATGGGCTCGGTGGAGCTGCTGTCGCGCGAGGGCGAGATCGCCATCGCCAAGCGCATCGAGGCCGGCCGCGACACGATGATCCGCGGCCTGTGCGAGAGCGCGCTGACCTTCGAAGCCATCATGGTGTGGCGCGAGGAGCTCGAGGGCGGCCGCATCCTGCTGCGCGAGGTCATCGACCTCGAGCAGACCTACGGGGGCCAGAACCCGCAGGCCGAAGCTGCGCCCGCCGAGGCCGAGCCGGAAGAGGCCGAGGGCGAAGCCGCGGCCGAGGGCGAAGGCGAGAGCGACGACGACTTCGATGACGGCGCGGGTCCCACGATCAGCGCCATGGAAGCCGAACTGCGCGAGGGCGTCATGGCGACGCTCGACCTCATCGCCGCCGAGTTCGAGGGCTTCCGCCTCCTGCAGGAGAAGCTGGTCGCCGCCCGCCTGAAGGGTCAGGACCTGTCCGACGCCGACCGCAAGGCCTATCAGGCCGCCAGCGGCGCCATCGTCCAGCAGCTCAAGACGCTGAAGCTCAACAACAATCGCATCGAGGCGCTCGTCGAGCAGCTCTATGCGATCAACAAGCGCCTGATGGTGCTGGAAGGCCGCCTGCTGCGCCTGGCCGACAGCTACGGCATCAGCCGCGCCGAATTCCTGAAGGCCTACTTCGGCCAGGAGATGGCGCCCGACTGGTCCGACCAGGTCAAGCAGCTGGGCGTCCGCTGGACCAAGTTCGCCGAGAACGACGCCGGCCAGATCGGCGACATCCGCTCCGAGATCGCCGCCCTGGCGCAAGAGACCGGCGTCCCGATCGACGACTATCGCCGCATCGTCCAGACCGTGCAGAAGGGCGAGCGCGAGGCCCGTCAGGCGAAGAAGGAGATGGTCGAGGCCAACCTTCGCCTCGTGATCTCGATCGCCAAGAAATACACGAACCGCGGCCTGCAGTTCCTGGACCTGATCCAGGAGGGCAACATCGGCCTGATGAAGGCGGTGGACAAGTTCGAGTATCGCCGCGGCTACAAGTTCTCGACCTACGCCACCTGGTGGATCCGGCAGGCGATCACCCGCTCGATCGCCGACCAGGCCCGCACGATCCGCATCCCCGTCCACATGATCGAGACGATCAACAAGATCGTCCGCACCAGCCGCCAGATGCTGCACGAGATCGGCCGCGAGCCGACGCCGGAAGAGCTGGCCGAGAAGCTGGCGATGCCGCTGGAAAAGGTCCGCAAGGTCCTGAAGATCGCCAAGGAGCCGATCTCGCTCGAGACGCCGATCGGCGACGAAGAGGACAGCCACCTCGGCGACTTCATCGAGGACAAGAACGCGGTCCTGCCCATCGACGCGGCGATCCAGTCGAACCTGCGCGAGACGACCACCCGCGTGCTGGCGTCGCTGACGCCGCGCGAGGAGCGCGTGCTGCGCATGCGTTTCGGCATCGGCATGAACACCGACCACACCCTCGAAGAGGTCGGCCAGCAGTTCAGCGTGACCCGCGAGCGGATCCGCCAGATCGAGGCCAAGGCGCTCCGCAAGCTGAAGCACCCGAGCCGGTCGCGGAAGCTGCGCAGCTTCCTCGACAGCTAAGGCGCCCGGGCTCTACCGGGGGATGGTCACGGCCGCCCCCGGCGGCGCCTGGTCTATCGTCAGGATCCGCACCGGCTCGTCGCCGACGACCACCGCCTCGTGCCATTGGTCGACGGCGTCGACCATCCAGTCCCCGGGCCTGGGCTCTGAGACCGTTCCCGTGTCCAGGTTCGTGACCCGCAGCCGCCCCGACAGGATCTGCACGACCCTCGGATAGGGATGCTTGTGGGCGGCGAGCTTGCCGCCCGGCGCCAGCGTCGTCTCGGACACCGTCACCCTGAGTTTCCCCGCCGGGGCCATGATCGGCTGGCCGGTGAGCGTGGCGTCGACGGTCGCGACCGGCTTGGTCACCGGTCCGGGCTGCGCCAGCGCGGCGCTGGCCGCCGTCAACATCATCGTCGAGAGCAGGATTGCAGTGCGCATGGCCGCACGATGGCCTGCGGCGGCGCGTCCCGCAAACCTCGGAAACGAAAAGGGCCGGAGCGTCGCCGCTCCGGCCCTCGCCGTCGTTTCGTCGACCGGCCCTAGAAGCGCGCGCGAACGCCCGCGAACAGGTAACGGCCGAAGATGTCGTAGGCCGTGTCGCCGCTGACCGCGCCGTTGCCGGTCAGGCCCACGGGGATGGTCTGGTCGAAGATGTTGTTCACACCGGCATAGACCTCGAGGCCTTCGCCGATGTTCTCGAACCGGTACCGCGCGATGAGGTCGTGGTACCAGACCGCCTTCACGTACGGGCGGTCGTAGCGCTCGAGCAGCCGGTCCTTGTTGCGGCGCGACTTGTCGATGAACTGGCTTTCCCAGGTCAGCGTCACCGGGCCTTGCGTGTAGGCCAGGCTCGAGATGAACGACCAGCGCGGATCGCCGATCTCACCCTCTTCGCGGTCCACCTGGTCCGGGTAGTCCTGGAAGGCGAACTGCCGGAGCTTCTCGGTGTAGTTGGCGGTCAGCGAGGCGGTGACCCGGCCGTCGAGACGGCTGAGCGCGCCCATGCCTTCCGTCCAGCCCGCCACATCCGAAGAGTAGGCCAGCTGGATGTCGTAGCCGGCCGTCTCGATCTTCGCCTGGTTCAGGTAGGTCGAGATGTAGGACGTGATCTGCTTGCTCGCCGGATCGCGGATGATCAGGTTGCAGTATTCCAGCGCCAGCTCGGGGCCGTCGACGCACTTGTCGGCGGCGTCCTGCGGGTCGAGGAAGCTGATCGCGTCGTCGATCTGGATGTCATAGTAGTCGACCGTCAGCGACAGGCCGGGCACGAAGCGCGGCTGGAAGACGAAGCCGACGGTCCAGGTCTCCGCCTTCTCCGAGCGCAGGTCCGCGTTGCCCGAGGTCACGCCCGGGAACTGATTGTCCGTCGCCTGGTCGAAGGTGACGCCCAGGGCCGCGCAGTTGGCGCGACGCTCGGGATCCACGTCGATCGAGTTGACGTCGCAGGGATCGAACACCGCGCTGAAGCCGGGGGTCGCCGGCAGGAAGGCTTCCGTGATGTTCGGAGCCCGGGTCGCCTTCGAGTAGGTGCCGCGCAGCGTCAGGTCGCTGACCGGGGCCCAGGTGCCGCGGACCATGTAGGCCGTGGCGCTGCCGGCATGGCTGTAGTCGGCCACGCGGATGGCGCCGTTCAGCGTCAGCTCGTGAGCGAACGGAGCGTCGCGAAGCAGCGGCGCTTCCACTTCGAGGAACGCTTCCTTGACCTCAAAGCCGCCCTTGGCGTCGGGCTGCGGCGCGGTCTCGGTGATGCCCGACTGGACGAAGGGATCGTTGACGTTCTTCGACTCCTCACGGCGCCATTCGAAGCCGCCGGCGAACTCGAGCGCGCCGCCCGGGAACGAGAAGAAGCGCGCCGTGTCCCACGCCGCCGTGGCTGTCGCCACCTGCTGAGTGATCGTGTGCGTGCGGGTCGCCTCGAACGTCACGTAGTCGATGGCGGCGCGGCTGTTCTGGGCGCCGAACAGGTTGAACGGCACGCAGGCTTCGTTGGTCAGCGTCGAGGCGTCGGGCGCGGCATAGCCCGGGTACCACGTCGACGGCACGTCCTTGCGGCAGCGGATCTGGCCGCTGGCCGGGTCGCGCACGGCGTCCACGGCCGCCAGGAAGTTGCCCGGGATCAGGCCGTTGTAGCTGTCGAACTTATTCTTCGTGCGACCGAAGTTGTAGGTCAGGTCCCACTTCACGTCCGAGAAGCCGGCGTCGAAGTCGCCGTCGAGCTGCAGGACGGTGCGGAAGGTCCGGCGACGGGTGTCGTCGTTGCGGCCGCCGATGTCTTCGTTCGTCCGGTTGACGTAGAAGAAGTCGCCCGGATTGGCGTCCAGAACCGCCTGGATCGCCGGGGTGATGAAGGCGTTGTCCGGATCCAGCACGTACTCGAACGTGGTGAACGACGACGAGAAGGTGTCGATCAGGTCGCTCTGCACGAACTTCATGTCGCCGCGGAAGCGGATGTTGTCCGTCAGCTGGTAGCGGATGGTGCCTTCCGCGCCATAGCGGGCTTGCCGCGGCGCCAGGACCGACTCCTCGTCGCCCGAATAACAGACGACGCAGTGCTCGGCGAAGGAGCCGTAGTAGAAGTTGTTCTCGCCCGTGCGCGGCGGGTAGCCGATCGGGTTGCCCGCGGCGTCAAAGCCGGTGATCGGGGCGAAGCTCGTCGCCGACACCAGCGAGCCGTAGCGGTGGAAGTACTCGGTCTGGATGTGCGGCCGGTAGATCGTGTCCGGGATGCCGTCGTTCGGGCCGGTGTCGTCCGGGTTCAGCACGATGCCCCAGTCGGCGAGACCGTCGATGTCGCGGGCGCGGATGCGCTCCTGCTTGTCGGCGAACACCGTCAGGGTGGCGTTGCCCCGGTCGTCCTGGAAGTTCCAGCCGCCGGTGCCGCTGACCGAGTAGTTCTGGCCGTAGTTGCCGTTGAGCGGCGTGCCGCCCTGGATGTTGAACTCGTAGCCCTCGAAGTTGTCCTTCAGGATGATGTTGATCACCCCGGTGACCGCGTCCGAGCCATAGATGGCCGAGGCGCCGCCGGTGATCACCTCGACCCGGTCGACAAGAGCGGTGGGGATGGTGTTCAGGTCCACGGCGGTGCTGCCGGCGTCGCCGCCGACGTGGCGCTGGCCGTTGACCAGCGTCAGGGTCCGCGCGGTGCCGAGGCTGCGCAGGTCGGGGAAGCTCAGGCCGCCCACGTTGGAGCCGGCGTCCGAGTTCGCCCGGGCGGTGCCGTAGGAGGACAGCGCCGGAAGCTGCGCCAGCACGTTGCCGAGGCTGGACGTACCGGAGTTCTGGATGGCTTCCGACGTCAGCGTCGTGATGGGCGTCGGCTGCTCGAGGTTCGGGCGCGCGATGCGCGAGCCGGTGACCACCAGCTCGTCGACTTCGTTGCCCGTTTGCGCGAACGCGCTCGGCGCGGCGGCGATGGCCAGCACGCCGGTCAGGAGCGATCCGGCGAGCAGGCGGGTCTTCATGGACGTCATACGATCCCCTCAGGTTCGACAGGGGATCGCACACGTTGGCGATCAATCCCGGCCCCGCCGAAACGTTAGGGCGCGAGCCTTTCAGAGGATTTCGCTGCGCGTCAATAGATTGACCGAAATGCGACGACGTTATGTCGTGCAGGTGTGTTCAGAACGCCGTTACACTGATGACGAGCGATGCGACTTGCTCTGTTACGACTTCCCGTAACAATTCCTGGTCGCAGCCTCATCTGAGGCCACAACCAGGCTTCACTATATGACTAGGCTGCGGCGACCGCGCGAGGCTTGCGCGCCGCGGCGCGCTTGGCCTTGGTGCGCTCCAGGCGCGCCTGCTTGCGCGTCTCGGCCTCTTCCTCCAGCGCCGGCAGGAGCTCGGCAGCGGCGGCCTGCTGCTTCTCGTCGCCCTGGTCGCTCAGCCGGCGGGCGTTCGCCAGGAGGTTCACCACCTCCTCATCGCTGAGGGTGGGGATTCTCTCGAGCAGGGTCATGGGCACTCCGATGGATTGCAGCGCCGCTCCGGCGCGCGGTCATCAAAAGAGAGCTCGACGGCCGACTTAGTTGCGTGATTCGACACATAAATTTCCGGGAACCCGACGGATTCCCCGTTCATCTCGCGCGTGCCTGTTGCGCGCGGGGACCTTGCCGTCTAAATCGCCCGCTTAACCTGCAGTTCCAGACGGTGTCGGGCGCGCCAATCCGCGCGGCCGCCCTTGCGCGCGAGAACAGATGCCCAAACGCACCGACCTCTCCTCGATCCTGATCATCGGCGCCGGCCCGATCGTCATCGGCCAGGCGTGCGAGTTCGACTACTCGGGGGTCCAGGCGTGCAAGGCGCTGCGCGCCGAGGGCTACCGGATCGTCCTGGTGAACTCCAATCCGGCGACGATCATGACCGATCCCGACGTCGCCGACGCCACCTACATCGAACCCATCACGCCCGAGATGGTCGAGAAGATCATCGAGAAGGAGCGTCCCGACGCCCTGCTGCCGACCATGGGCGGCCAGACGGCGCTGAACACCGCGCTGGCCCTGGAAGAGCGCGGCGTGCTGAAGAAGTACGGCGTGGAGATGATCGGGGCCCGCGCCGACGTGATCGACAAGGCCGAGGACCGGCAGAAATTCCGCGACGCGATGGACGCGATCGGCCTGGAGAGCCCGAAGTCCAAGGCCGCGCATACGATGGAAGAGGCGCTGGAGGGCCTGGAGTTCGTCGGCCTGCCGGCGATCATCCGCCCCAGCTTCACCCTCGCCGGCACCGGCGGCGGCATCGCCTACAACCGGGAAGAGTTCGAGGAGATCGTGGCCCGCGGCCTCGACCTGTCGCCGACGACCGAGGTGCTGATCGAGGAAAGCGTCCTCGGCTGGAAGGAGTATGAGATGGAGGTCGTCCGCGACAAGGCGGACAACTGCATCATCGTCTGCTCGATCGAGAACGTGGACCCGATGGGCGTCCACACGGGCGACAGCATCACCGTCGCCCCCGCGCTCACGCTGACCGACAAGGAATATCAGCGGATGCGCAAGGGCAGCATCGACGTGCTGCGCGAGATCGGCGTCGAGACGGGCGGCTCCAACGTCCAGTGGGCGATCAACCCGGCCGACGGCCGCATGGTCGTCATCGAGATGAATCCGCGCGTGTCGCGCTCCTCGGCGCTCGCGTCCAAGGCCACCGGCTTCCCGATCGCCAAGGTCGCCGCGCGCCTGGCCGTGGGATACACCCTGGACGAGCTGGCCAACGACATCACCGGCGGCGCCATGCCCGCCTCGTTCGAGCCCAGCATCGACTACGTCGTCACCAAGATCCCGCGCTTCGCCTTCGAGAAGTTCCCGGGCTCCGAGCCCTATCTCACCACCCAGATGAAGTCGGTGGGCGAGGTCATGGCCATCGGCCGCACCTTCGCCGAGAGCCTGCAGAAGGCCCTGCGCGGCCTTGAGACCGGCCTCTCCGGCCTCGACGAGATCGCCATCGAGAACGCCGACGACCCGGAGATGGGCCATGCGGCGATCGTGCGTGCGCTGGGCACGCCCACGCCCGACCGCCTGCGGGTCATCGCCCAGGCTTTCCGCGCGGGCCTCACCTGCGACGAGATCCACGCCGCGTGCAGCTACGAGCCGTGGTTCCTGCGCCAGCTCGAAGCGATCGTGAAGGAAGAGGCCCGCATCGCGGCCGAGGGCCTGCCCACCGACGCCGTCGCCTTCCGCCGCCTGAAGGCCATGGGCTTCTCCGACGCCCGCCTCGCCAAGCTGACGCATCTCACCGAAAAAGAGGTGCGCGAGCAGCGCCGCGCGCTGGGCGTGCGCCCGGTGTTCAAGCGCATCGACACCTGCGCCGGCGAGTTCCGCGCCGATACGCCCTACATGTACTCGACCTACGAGACGGGCGCTCTGGGCCAGGTCCCGGACTGCGAGAGCGAGCCGTCGGACCGCAAGAAGGCCATCATCCTCGGCGGCGGCCCGAACCGGATCGGCCAGGGGATCGAGTTCGACTACTGCTGCTGCCACGCGGCCTTCGCGCTCGACGAGATCGGCGTGGAGTCGATTATGGTCAACTGCAACCCCGAGACGGTCTCCACCGACTACGACACCTCGGACCGCCTCTACTTCGAGCCGCTGACGGCCGAGGACGTGCTGGAGCTGATCGAGACCGAGCGCGCCAACGGCGAGCTGATCGGCGTGATCGTCCAGTTCGGCGGCCAGACGCCGCTGAAGCTCGCCCAGCCGCTGGAGGACGCGGGCATCCCGATCCTCGGCACCTCGCCCGACGCCATCGACCTGGCCGAAGATCGCGAGCGCTTCCAGCAGCTGCTGCACAGGCTGAAGATCGCCCAGCCGGTGAACGCCATCGCCCGCAGCCGCGACGAGGCCTTCGCCGCCGTGCACAAGGTGGGCTACCCCGTCGTCATCCGCCCCTCCTATGTGCTGGGCGGGCGCGCGATGGAGATCGTCCGCGACGACGAGCAGCTCGAGCGCTACATCACCACCGCCGTGCAGGTGTCCGGCGACAGCCCGGTGCTGATCGACCAGTACCTGTCCCGCGCCACCGAGGTCGACGTCGATGCGCTTTGCGACTCGAATGGTCAGGTCTTCGTGGCCGGCGTGATGGAGCACATCGAGGAGGCCGGCGTGCACTCGGGCGACAGCGCCTGCTCGCTGCCGCCGTATTCGCTGAAGCCCGAGACGGTCGCCGAACTGAAGCGCCAGACCGAGGCGATGGCCAAGGCCCTCGAGGTCCGTGGCCTGATGAACGTCCAGTTCGCGATCGAGGAGCCGCAGAGCGACAACCCGCGGATCTACGTCCTCGAGGTCAATCCGCGCGCCAGCCGCACGGTGCCCTTCGTCGCCAAGACCATCGGCCGACCGATCGCCGCCATCGCCGCCAAGGTCATGGCCGGCAGGACGCTGGCCGAGTTCGACCTGGCCGTCGGCGAGTACGAGCATGTCGCCGTCAAGGAAGCGGTCTTCCCCTTCGCCCGCTTCGCCGGCGTCGACACCATCCTGGGCCCCGAGATGCGCTCGACCGGCGAGGTCATGGGCCTCGACTGGGTGCGTCCGGGCGAGGACATCGGCCTCGCCTTCGCCCGCGCCTTCGCCAAGAGCCAGCTCGGCGGCGGAACGGTTCTGCCGCGCAAGGGCTGCGTCTTCGTCTCGGTGAAGGACGCCGACAAGCCGTGGATCGTCGAGCCGGTCCGCATCCTGTTGGACCAGGGCTTCCGCGTGCTCGCCACCGCCGGCACCCAGACCTATCTCGCCGAACAGGGCGTGCAGGTGGAGCTGGTCAAGAAGGTGCTCGAAGGTCGGCCGCACATCGTCGACGCCATGAAGAACGGCGACGTGCAGCTCGTCTTCAACACCACCGAAGGCAAGCAGTCGCTGCTGGACAGCTTCGAAATCCGCCGCACCGCGCTGATGGGCAAGATCCCCTACTTCACCACCGCGGCAGGTGCGCTTGCCGCCGCGCGCGCGATTGCGGCCACCGCCGAGGCCCCCCTCGAGGTGCGTCCGTTGCAGAGCTACGCCTGACGACGATCACAGACCCGTGTTCGCTCTTTGATTGACCGTTTTTGAGCAGAGGCGCAGATTCCGCTCATCGCCCGGTTGAGCTGGGCGTTGAGGGCTCGCCCCGGCGGCCCATGCGTGAGTTCGTTCGGGGCGGACCAGCGGCGCCTGCCGCAGCCTGGCGTGGAGTGTGGAGCTCCATAACAGCTTGCGAGGAAGCGTCATGCATACCGAACCGCATCACGGGGAAGTCCGCCACACCAAGCCGAAGCATCTGGCGGAACGTTTCGAAGGCCTGCTGGGCGCGGCGATGATCGTCGTCGTCGTGTTGCTCGCCGTCGGCCTCATCTACGGGATCATGAGCGGTAGCGGCGGCACGCCCAGCTACCTGCAGTGACCTGAGTGACGAGCGCCCCGGCCTGATCCGAGGCGGCGCGTTCGACATTGCGGCCTGACGCCCGTCTTCCCTGGCGCGGACGGGGCTGGACAGCTTTGCGCCCGGGCTCCCGGGCCTCTTCCGGACGCCTGCTCACCGCGCCCTTAGCGGACGTGGCGGAACCCGTGTTAGCCGTAGCGCAAACACTCACGGGAGGACGTCATGGCGGGACGCGTGGACGGCAAGGTGGCGCTGGTCACGGGGGGCGCGAGCGGCATTGGGCGCGGCTGCGCCGAGCGGCTGGCGCAGGACGGCGCGAAGGTCGTCGTCACGGACATCCAGGATCATCTGGGTGAGGAGGTCGTGCGCGGCATCGGCGGCGAGGCCGCCTACCTGCGCCACGACGTCACCGACGAGGACGCCTGGGGCCGCGTCATCGGCGAGGTGAAGGCGCGGTTCGGCCGCCTCGACATCCTGGTCAACAACGCCGGCATCGGCCTGGGCTGCCCGGTCACCGAAATGACCCTGGCCGACTGGAAGCGCCAGATCGCCGTCAACCTGGACGGCGTGTTCCTCGGCGTGAAGCACGCCTTGCCCCTGATGCGCGCGGGCGGGGGCGGCAGCATCGTCAACATCTCCTCGGTGGCGGGCCTGAACGGCGCGCCGAACCTGGCCGGCTACTGCGCCACCAAGGGCGGCGTGCGGCTCTTCACCAAGGCCGTGGCGCTTGAGTGCGCGGCCCTGAAGGACGGCGTGCGGGTCAACTCGGTCCATCCGGGCGTCATCGAGACCCCGATCTGGACGACCGTCATGGGCGGGACGCCCGGAGCCAACGAGCCGCCGGACCTCGACGCGATGACCTCGATGTTCGTGCCCCTGGGCGTGAAGGGTTTCCCGAAGGACATCGCCGAAGGCGTGCTGTGGCTCGCCTCCGACGAAAGCCGCTACGTGACCGGGACGGAACTCGTCATCGACGGGGGGCTCACGGCGCGCTAGAGCCCGCGCCCATGTCCGACACGCCTCCCACGATCCACGCGATCTTCGGCCCTTCGGGCGCCGGCAAGACCACCTACGCCCACGCCTTCGCCCGCCGAGAAGCCGCCGTGCCGTTCATCCTCGACGAGTGGATGGCGCACCTCTTCGCCCCCGACATGCCCGACCCGCTGGAGTACGAGTGGATGATCGAGCGGGTGCAGCGCTGCGAGGCGCAGATTTGGTCGACGGCCGCAGGCGTCCTGGCCGCCGGCCGGCCGGTCATCCTGGACCTCGGCCTCATGCGGAAGGCCGACCGGGACCGGGTGCGCGAGATCGCCGAGGGCGCGGGCCTGCCGCTGCAGTTCCACTATGTGACGGCGCCGACCGAGGTTCGCCGGGCTCGGGTGGCCGAGCGCAACGTCGTCCGCGGCGAGAACTTCTCGATCACGGTGACGCCCGAGATGTTCGAGTTCGTCGAGGGCATCTTCGAGGTGCCCGACGCCGCCGAGCGGCGGGGGATGGTCGTCTCTGAGAGCGAGTAGCCGCTAGACCGACTGGAAGATCGCCGCGGGCCAGGTGGCGTCGGCGGCGCGGTGATAGGCCTCCCGAGCCGTGAGGCGGGCGTTGTAGTCCACCAGCGCCGCATGCTCGGGCAGCACCCGCCGGTGCAGCAGGAACGACACCGTCGCGCCCAGCACCACGTCGGCGGCCGAGAACCGCTCGCCCAGCAGGTACTTGCGGTCCATCAGCACCGACGACAGCACCTCGACCATGTCGTCGAAGGTGCCGAAGCCGGCCGAGAAGCCCGACACGTCGACGTTCTGCCGGTGCAGCACGGCCACGGGATCGACCACCGCCGTCGAATAGACCATCCACTTCAGATAGGCGCCCCGGTCGGGATCCTCGATCCTGGGCGCGAGTTGGCCGTAGCTGTAGCGGTCGGCAAGGTAGATCGCGATCGCGGGGTTCTCGCTGACCACCACGTCGCCGTCCGTCAGCGTCGGCACCTTCCCGGCGGGATTGAGCTTCAGGTACTCGCGTGACTTCTGCTCGCCCTTGCGGATGTCCACCGACTTCACGTCGAAGGCGACGCCGAGCTCCTCCAGCATCCAGTAGGCGGTGAACGCCCGGCTGGCCGGGGAGTGGTACAGCGTGATCCCGCGTTTGGCGGCCATATCGGCGTCTCCTGGTTTGCAAGCTTTAGCTAGGCTGGCCCGGGCGCGGCCGCCAGTCGCCCTCTCATCATAACGCCGCTCGTCGTCCGGTCTTGAATTTTGCGCCGCACAATCCTAACCTCTCCGCCCCCGGACGCCTGCGCCCGCGGCCGGCAGACGGATCAGAAACTAGGGCGAACTCGAGTCATCACCTCTATGGAAAAAGTCCCGATGACCGCCGAGGGCTACAAGGCCCTCGACGAAGAGCTGAAGCGTTTGAAGACGGTGGAGCGGCCCGCCGTGATCGCCGCCATCGCCGAAGCGCGTTCGCACGGCGATCTCTCGGAGAACGCCGAGTATCACGCGGCCAAGGAACGCCAGGGCTGGATCGAAGGCCAGATCGCCGAGATCGAGGACAAGATGGCCCGCGCCCAGGTGATCGACGTCTCCAAGCTTTCGGGCAGCCAGGTGAAGTTCGGTGCGACCGTCTCGCTGGTCGACGAGGACACCGAGGAAGAGGCCCGCTACCAGATCGTGGGCGAGCACGAAGCCGACGTGAAGGCCGGCCGCGTCTCCATCACCTCGCCGATCGCCCGCGCGATCATCGGCAAGGAGACCGGCGACGTCGTCGAGGTCACGACGCCGGGCGGCGCCAAGTCCTACGAGATCCTCAAGGTGGAGTGGGTCTGACCCACTCCCGATGGGGGCGACTTCGCCACCTCTGACAATCTGGGCCGTCTCTGACGGCCGCGCGGGCATCGAGGCCCAGGCGCTCGGCCTCGCCGAGGCCGTCGCGCGGCTGCGGCCGGCGCAGGTGGAGGTGAAGCGCGTCGCCTGGCGATGGGGCCTCGGGCGCCTGCCGTGGCGCATGATCCCGCCGTGCGCCCTTGTCGAGCCTCTCGGCGCGCCCCTCCCGGACATCTGGATCGCCGCCGGCCGCGCCACCCTGCCGCTCTCCACGCGGCTCAAGGGGAGGACCTTCGTCGTCCAGACTCAGGATCCGCGCGGCGCCTTCGGCTGCTTCGACCTCATCGTGCCGCCCGAGCACGACGGCCTCACGGGGCCCAACGTCTTCCCGATCCTCGGCGCGCCCAACCGCCTGACGCCGGCCAAGCTCGCCGGCGAACTCGCCGCCTTCCCGCAGCTTGCCGCCCTGCCCGGCCCACGGATTGCGGTCATCATCGGCGGCAAATCCAAGGCCCACGACCTGCCGCCCGCAGATGCCGCGGCGCTGGCCGACGGCGTCGCCGCGGTCGTCCTCGGCTCGGGCGGCTCGCTCCTGCTGTCGTTCACCCGCCGCACGCCCGCCGCCGCGCGCGAGGCGATGACCGCCCGCTTGCGTGACCTGCCCGGCCTGATCTGGGACGACCGGCCGCCGAACCCGTACTTCGCCTTCCTGGCCGCGGCCGACGCCGTCCTCGTCACGGAGGACTCGACCAACCTCGCCACCGACGCCGCCGCCACCGGCAAGCCGCTGTACGTCCTGCCGATGGCGGGCCACAGCGCCAAGCTCGCCCGCTTCCATGCCGAGCTCGCCGCCCGCGGCGTGGCCCGTCCGTTCGAGGGCCGGCTGGCGACCTGGACCTATCCGCCCCTTGCCGAGACCGACCGCGCCGCGGCCGAGGTGCTTCGCCGCTACGACGCCTGGCTCGCCCAAGGCCGCATTTCCGCCTGAGGCTCTTTGCATTTCGGCCGCGATGGCCTTTCCTCCGCGCCCATGAGTCTCCCGAGCGGTCCCCGCATCCTGTTCGTGGTCGACGCCGGCCAGAAGGTCGGCGGCGGCCATGTCATGCGCTCGCTCACCCTGGCCCGGGCGCTGGAAGCCCAGGGCGCGAGCTTCGCCTTCCTGGGCCCCCCGGCCGCCGACGAGGTGCTGGAGACCTTCGCCCCGGGCGCCGCGCGGCTGTCGGCGGCGTCCCCCGAGCCCCGCGACCTCGCCGCGGCCGTCGGTCGCGAGCAGTTCGACGCCATCGTCTTCGACCACTACCAGCTCGGCGAGCGCGATCACCGGGCCATGGCCCAGGGCCGGCCGGTGCTCGTGATCGACGACCTCGCCGATCGACCGCTGGGCGCCGACCTGGTGCTGGATTCCGGCCCGGAGCGCACCGCCGCCGACTACGACGGGTTGATCCCCGACGGCGCCCGCCTGCTGCTGGGACCCGGGTTCGCGCCGGTCCGACCCGAGTTCGCCGCCTTGCGCGAGCCGGCGCTCGCCTGGCGCGGCGAGCCGGTCCAGCGCCTGCTGGTGGCGCTGGGGATGACCGATGTCGGCGGCATCACCGCCCGCGTGGTGGAACGGCTCCGTCCCCGCGTCGGCGACGCCGGTCTCGACATCGTCCTCGGCGCCTCGGCTCCCAGCCTCCCGGGTCTCACCAAGATCGCACGTCGCGACTCGCGCCTGATGCTCCACGTCGACACCCCGCACATGGCCAGGCTCACGGCCGAGGCCGACATCGGGGTGGGCGCGGCCGGCTCGTCCACGTGGGAGCGCTGCACGCTGGGCCTGCCCTCGATCATGATCGTGCTTGCCGAGAACCAGCGCGCCGCCGCCAAGGCCCTCGCCGACCGCGACGCCGCCCTCGTCATCGACGCGGCGCAGGCCGATTTTGACGACGCCCTGGATCGCGCCGTCATGCGCCTGCTGCGCGACGCCGACCTGCGCCGCCGTTTGGCTGCAGCCAGCGCCGGGCTCTGCGACGGCCTGGGCGCCGGCCGCGCGGCCGAGACCTTCCTCAAGCTGATCGCCGCCCGCGCCTCCGCCTGAGCGCGCATTAACCATTCCGAACGCGGGCGCCTCTAGCTTCAGTGAGTCGGAGGCGGACTCGCATGAGCGAAGCGGCGGAATCCAGGATCGACAGCGCGTCCGCTGCGACCGGCGCCGTGCGCCTCGTGCATCTCCAGACCATTCCGATGGAGAACGGCATCCTCGGCGTCGCCGAGGTCTCCCGGCACATCGGCTTCCCCGTCCACAGGGCCTATTACATCCGCGACGTGCCCGAGGGCTCGGGACGCGGCGGCCACGGCCATCGCGCCCTGCGCCAGTGCTTCCTGTGCCTGCGCGGCAGCTTCGTCCTCACAATCAAGAAGGGCGGCGTGAGCGAAACTGTGCTGCTCGACCGTCCGGACGTGGCCGCCGTCGTGGAGCCGGGCTGCTGGCGCGACCTCAGCCACTTCTCCGAGGACTCGGTCGTCATTGTCCTGGCGTCCGACGAGTACGACGAGGCCGATTACATCCGGAAGTACGACAACTTCCTGCGCTGGGAGGCGGAGGGCGACCCCATCGCCTCGGTGCCCTACCTGGACCTCGCCCGCAGCGCCCGCGAGATGGCGCCGGAGCTGGAGCAGGTGATGCGCCGGGTGCTGCGCTCGGGCCACTTCATCGGCGGCCCGGAGGTGGCGCGGTTCGAGGCGCGCTTCGCCGCCTACTGCGGGACCGCCCATGCGGTCGGCGCCGGCAACGGTCTCGACGCCCTGGTGCTGGCCTTGCGCGCCTGGGGCGTCGGGCCCGGCGACGAGGTGATCCTGCCCGCCCACACGTTCGTCGCCACGGCGCTGGCCGTCGACGAGGTGGGCGCGACGCCCGTCCTTGTGGACGTCGAGCCGGACACGGGGCTGATGGACGTCGCCAAGGTCGGGGCCGCCCTGACCCCGCGCACCCGGGCGGTGATCCCGGTCCACCTGTACGGCCTGCCGGTCGACATGGACGCGCTGAAGGCCGCCCTCGCCGGCCATGACGTCCGCATCCTCGAAGACGCCTGCCAGGCCCACGGCGCGCGCTACAAAGGCCGCCGCTGCGGCGCGCTGGGCGATGCGGCGGCCTTCAGTTTCTACCCGACCAAGAACCTCGGGGCCCTGGGCGACGGCGGCGGGCTGACGACGGACGATCCGGCGCTGGCCGAAACCATCCGGATGCTCGGCAACTACGGTTCGCGCGTGAAGTACGAGCACGAGCTTTCCGGCCGCAACTCACGTCTCGACCCGCTCCAGGCCGCCGTGCTGGACGCCAAGCTGGATCGGCTCGACGGCTGGAATGCGCGCCGCGGCGCTCTGGCGCTCCGCTACTTCGCGGGCCTCGCCGGCCTGCCGGGCCTCGAGCTGCCCGCGGTGCGCCCCTGGGCGGAACCCGTCTGGCACGTGTTTCCGGTCCGCGTCGCCGAGCGCGCGAGGCTGCAGGCCTTCCTGGCCGAACGGGGTGTCGGCGTGAACATCCACTACCCGACGCCCATCCACCTGCAGCCGTGCTACGCGGGCCGCTGGCAGGCCGGGGACTTCCCGGTGGCGGAGGCGCTCGCCGCCTCGGTGCTGAGCCTGCCGCTCGACCCGACGCACACCGAGCACGAGATCGACTACGTCGTCGCCCAGGTCCGGGCGTTCTTCGGCCGCTGAGCGGACGATCAGCCGGCCGCGACCGCCAGCGGCGGCGACTGCTCCGCCTGCCACTGCGCGAACATCGCCCGGAAGCCGTCCTCCAGCCGCCGCACGAAGCCCATCTCGTCCCGAAGGGCGCTGCCGTCGAAGCCCGGCCGGACCCGCGCCCGCACGGCGTCCAGCGCCTCCACGTCGCGAGCCAGCTCCAGAGCCCGGGCCACGAAATCTTCCGGCGTTTCGGTGATCAGGTCCGGCAGGCCGCACGCCCGCAGCATCGTCGCCCCGTAATAGCCGCCGATGGTCGCCGGCCGCTCGGTCATCAGCAGCACCGGCACGCCGTTGGACAGCGCCTCCAGCGTCGTCGTCGACCCCGTGTACGGCCAGCTGTCCAGCATCAGGTCGACCTCCTGGAAGGCCTTGAAGTAGTCCTCGCCGGCGCTGTGGCCCGCGAACACGATCCGGTCGGGGGCCACGCCATGGGCCAGGAACCGGGCCCGGGTGAAGCTCTGCAGCACCGGGTCCATGTAGTAGCGGTACTTCAGCAGCAGCCGGCTCCGCGGCGCGTTCCGCAGCACCGTGGCCCAGGCCGCCAGGGCGCCGTCCGACAGCTTTCCCGGATGGTTGAACGAGCCGAAGGTCACCGTGCCCGACGCCTTGGCCGGGGTTGCGACGGGCTCCAGCCGCCCGGCGGCCGGGCGGAACGGCGAATAGACCGGCCCGATCGGCCAGAGCTTTTCCGTGAACAGCTCGGAAAAGTCCGGGGCCTGCTCGGCCGCGCCCTGGATCACATAGTCCATCTGCGGCAGGCCGGTCGTGTGGAAGAAGTTGATCCACGCCACCTGGACCGGCGCGGGCTTGCGCGCGAACACCCCCAGGCGGCTGCCTGAGGTGTGGCCCCAGCAGTCGTTCAGCACGTCGATGCGATCGTTGCGGATCAGCTCGGCGGCTTTGGCGTCGTCGAGGTTGCCCAGGGCGCGCACCGCGACCCAGGCGGGCCAGCCGGTCTCGGTCTCGGCCTCGGTGGGATAGAGCACCACCTCCACCGCATCGGGATCATGGGCCTCGAGGATCGGCGTGATGAACTGGCGCAGCTGCGAGTCCGCGAACTTCGGCGCCACATATCCCACGCGCAGCTTTCGGCCGGCCAGCGGAGGATTGGCATGCGCCGGAGGCGGCGGGATCGCCGCCCAGCGGGCGGCCCAGGCCCTGGCCTCCTCGGCATACCGCCGCTCCCCGTCGTCGCAGAAGAGCTGCGCATAGGCGAGGTAGTTGTGCATCGCCGCGGACGGGAAGTTCTGCACCGCGGCGGCCATGTACTGCGCCGCTTCTTCGCCGCGTGCCTGGTGCTGCAGCGACAGCGCATAGTCCAGCAGGCCCAGCGGGTCGATCTCGCCCTTGCTGAGCGCCATGCCCATCACGACCGAGGCGCAGGCGACGTGCTGCTGGTTGTAGAGCTGGACGCCGATCTGCCGGGCGTATTTCGCATCGGCCATCAGCCGGTTCATGTCGGCGCCGGCGCCCCGGGCGATCGACAGGGCCTGCAGGGTGCGCGCGTCGTCGAAGGCCTCGTGCGCCGGCTCGCCGGCCTGCATCAGCGCCGCCGCCAGGCCATAGCGCGCCTCATAGTCCCTCGGGTCCTGGGCCACCGCCTCGGAGAAGGCCGCCAGCGCCGTCTCGGCGTCCGCGGCGAGAAGGGCGGCGCGCCCGGCGTTGCTCATCGGCTCAGGCTTTCAGGACGGTGTTCTGGCGGATCACCGCGGCGCCGGCGGCGTCGAGGTCCTTGCGGGTATCGGAGAGGCTCAAGGGGCCTGTCAGGGTGGCGTTCACCGCATCCATCCCCGACCGGCGGGCCGCGCCGCGGGCGATCAGATAGCGCAGCGAGATCCGCTCGTGGTCGGCGGCGTCCGGCTGGGTCCCATGCAGGGTGCAGGCGTGCCAGATGGCCGCGAAGCCCCCGTCGCCCGTCAGGATGCGCTGGCGGACGTTCGCCTCGCCGTGCTCGCCGTTGCGGTAGAGCCAGCTCTCCTCGCCGGTCCGCGTCAGGTCGTGCGGGAAGACCGAACCGCCCAGCCGGTGGCTGCCCTCCAGCAGGTAGAGGGGCGCGTCCGACTTCGTCACCGGGTGGAGGTAGACGTACAGCGTCAGGAAGTCGGCTTCCCGCTCCTTGTAGTCGATCAGGTCCTGGTGGAAGTCGATGCCGTAGAAGTAGGTCACGTCACGGTTCTGCGGCTTCACATAGGCGCCCAGGTTGTTCACCGGATTGCCGTGGATCCGCTCGCGCAGCCACGCCGGCACGCTCTTGGCCGGCACGCCGCAGACCAGCTTCTTGTTGAGGATCTCGTAGCCCTCGCCCAGCAGGGCGGTCATGGCCTCGACGATGTGCGGGGCCTGCTCGACGAACCCCAGCCGATCCTCGAACTGCTCCAGCAGGTTGCGACCGGGCCTCGGATTGACCCCGGTGTACTGCGGATCGGCGTCGAACTCGGCCTCGCTGAGGAACAGCGTCTCGTCGAACCTCCGCGTCGCGCGGATCGCCGCCAGCAGGTCGGACGCCGCCTGCTGATCCACCTTGGCGTCGAAGAGGTGGGCGCCTTGGCGGATGAAATCCGACACGACCTGGTCCGACAGGCTCCAGGCGGCGGGCTTGGCCATCGCGGTCATGGGGGCTCCGATCACACACGCGCTTGAGCCCGCACGTCAGCCGAGTCGCGTTAACCCTAGCTTACCCCTCCGGCGGGCACCCTGCGGCTGCGACGGAGAGCCGCCCTGACACTCGCCATCCTCCAGGCCCGACTGAGCTCCACCCGCCTGCCCGGCAAGGTGATGAAGCCCCTGCTCGGCCGTCCAATGATCCTGCGCCAGATCGAGCGCGCTCGCCGCACGAGCCGCCTCGATCGCCTGGTGGTCGCCACCAGCACGGACCCCAGCGACGATCCCCTCGCCGAGATGCTGGAGGCCGAGGGACTGGACGTCTTCCGTGGGCCGCTGGAAGACGTCCTGGCGCGCTACATCGGCGCCCTGGACCGCTGGCCTGCCGACACCGTGGTCCGCCTCACCGCCGACTGCCCCCTGATCGATCCGCAGGTGCTGGACGCCACCATCGCGCTGCTCGCCGAGACGGGCGCCGACTACGCCCACTGCCGCACCCAGGAGGCCGGATACCCGAAGGGCCAGGACGTGGAGGCCATGACCGCCGCCACCCTGCGCCGCGCCGCGCAGCTTGCAGACAGCCGGGAGGAGCGCGAGCACGTCACCTGGGGAGTCTGGAGCCGGCCCGACCGCTACCGCATCGTGCGTCTCATGCCGCCTGAGGAGTGGGGCCATGTCCGCTGGACGGTCGACCGTCCGGACGACTTCGAGTTCGTGACCGCGGTCTACGAGGCGCTCTATCCGCGGGATCCCGCCTTCAGCTCGGATGACGTCAGGGCGTTCGTGGCGTCGCGGCCCGACCTCGCCCGCTACGGCGGCGAACCCAGGGTCTAGGGCGCGTCGGGCAAGTCCGCGGCGCGCACGCCCTTCTCCGCCAGCCGCGCCTCGATGCCGGGCTTCGCCGCTTCCCAGTCGGCTTTCAGCATCCCCAGGCCCACGACGTCCTGGAACCGGCCGCCTTTGCACACGTGCTGCCGGTAGCAGGCCTCGCGCTGGAACCCGAAGCTCTCGTGCAGCTTCCACACGGCCTCGTTCTCCAGCAGCACCTCGCACCACAGCTTGTGGTAGCCCATGCTCTCGAAGACGTGGCGGAGCACGATGTACTCCACCTGCGCGCCGACCCCCCGGCCGCGAGTCGAAGCCTCCGCAAGGTAGTAGGCCCAGTCGCAGCGCCGCACGATCGGGTCGATCTTGGCCAGGTTCGCCAGCCCCACCGGCTCGCCGTCCAGTTCGATGATCCAGTAGCGCCGGTCCTCGGCGGTCAGGGCGCCGGCGAACCAGCGGTCGTGTTCGGCCTCGCTGATCCTATGGTCGGTGTACATGTAGGCCGCGACCTCGGGCGAGTTGCGCCAGGCGAGCAGCCGGGCGCTGTCCGCACGCTCCACCGATCGCAGCCTGACCGTCATGTCGCCACAGCCTCCCCGATCATGTCCCAGGCCAGCGGTTCGCCCCGCTTCAGGTCGCGGGCCGCGGGCTTGCCCAGCACCGCGTCGAGCTGCGCCGGCGGCAGACCGTCGCCCGGGCGGATCGAGCGCACATTGGCTTTCGTCAATCGCTCGCCCCTCTTCACGTCGGCGGCGACATAGAGCGAGCGGCGGAACTGCACGTTGCCGCGCTCCGAGCCCACCAGGTCGTACTGAGCCCGGCCCAGCGCCCGCCAGGCGCCCTTGCAGTCGGCGACGAGGGCCGTGAACTCGGAAGGCTCGAGGCTGAACGCCGCGTCGGGCCCGCCGTCGGCGCGGGCCAGGGTGAAGTGCTTCTCGATGACGCTGGCGCCCAGAGCCACGGCCGCCACCGAGGCCGCCGTTCCCGGCGTGTGATCCGAGAGCCCGGCCGGACAGCCGAAGCGCGCCGCCATGTCGGCGACCGTCCGGACGTTGGCGTCCTCCAGCGGCGCCGGATAACTGGACACGCAATGCAGCAGCACGACGCCCGGCGCGCCGGCCGACAGCGCCGCGTCGCGCGCCGCGTCGATCTCGGCCAGGTTCGCCATGCCGGTCGAGATGATCAGCGGCCTTCCCTTGCCCGCGGCATAGCGGATCAACGGCAGGTCCACGGCCTCGAAAGAGGCGATCTTGAACGCCGGCGCGCCGAGGTCGGCCAGCAGGTCGACGGCGCTCTCGTCGAAGGGGCTGGAGAACAGGATGACGCCCAGCTCGCGCGCCCGCTCGAACAGCGCCGCGTGCCATTCGTAGGGCGTCTGGGCCTCTTGATAGAGGTCGTACAGGCTGCGCCCGTCCCACAGCCCGCCCTTGATGCGGAACGCCGGGGCGTCCACGTCCATGGTGATGGTGTCGGCGGTATAGGTCTGGATCTTGATCGCGTCGCAGCCGGTGGCGGCCGCCGCGTCGATCATCTGGAGCGCCCGCTCCAGGCTGCCGTTGTGATTGCCCGACAGTTCGCAGATGACGAACGGCTCGTGCTCGGCGCCGATCCTTCGCCCTGCGATCTCGACCTGCGGATGAGTCGACATGGGGCCATTCTACGCCCGCAGGGCCTGAAAGGCGCGTTAAGCCTTGGGCGGATTCCGGTTCTGGAAGACGACGCCTAGGGCGACGCCCAGCGCCAGGCCGATGCCCATGCCGCTGGCGAGATTGTCCATCGCCGTCCCGATCCCCGCGCCGATCGCGAGCCCGAGCGCTATGCCGATACCGAGGTTCATGGCTTGATCCCGTCGCAACCGCCCAGAATCCAACTTACATAGGGGCCATGTCCGAGACCACGCCCCGTTCCGTCCGCTGCCTCATCGTCGGCTCCGGCCCGGCCGGCTACACCGCCGCCATCTACGCCGCCCGCGCCCTGCTCAAGCCCGTGCTGATCCAGGGCATCCAGCCCGGCGGCCAGCTCACCATCACCACCGACGTGGAGAACTATCCGGGCTTCGCCGACGTCATCCAGGGGCCCTGGCTGATGGAGCAGATGCAGGCCCAGGCCGAGCACGTCGGAACCGAGATCGTCACCGACATCGTCGTGAAGGCCGACCTTTCGCAGCGGCCCTTCCGGCTCGAGACCGACAGCGGCCAGGTGTGGCTCGCCGAGACCCTGATCATCGCGACCGGAGCACAGGCCAAGTGGCTCGGCATCGAATCCGAGCAGAAGTTCCAGGGCTTCGGCGTCTCGGCCTGCGCCACCTGCGACGGCTTCTTCTATCGCGGCAAGAACGTGATCGTGGTGGGCGGGGGCAACACCGCCGTGGAAGAGGCCCTGTTCCTCACCAACTTCGCGGCCAAGGTCACCGTCGTGCACCGGCGCGACGAGTTCCGCGCCGAGCGCATCCTGCAGGAGCGCCTGTTCAACCACGAGAAGATCGAGGTGATCTGGGACAGCGCCATCGACGAGGTGCTGGGCGGGACCGATCCCATGGGCGTCACGGGCGTCCGGCTGAAGAACGTCAAGACGGGCGAGACCCGCGAGGTCGAGGCGGACGGCGTCTTCATCGCCATCGGCCATGCGCCCGCCTCCGAGCTCTTCAAGGGCCAGCTCGAGATGGACGGCTCGGGCTATCTGAAGGTGAAGCCGGGCACGGCTTCGACCGCGATCCAGGGCGTCTATGCCGCCGGCGACGTGACCGACGACGTCTATCGCCAGGCCGTGACCGCCGCCGGCATGGGCTGCATGGCCGCGCTCGAGGCGGTGCGGTTCCTGGCCGAGGAGGACCACAAGAAGGCGCACCATCCGATCAGCCACGACGAGGCCCAGAAGATCGGCGCCTGGTAGGCTCTCCACCGGGAATTGTACGGCCGCGCTGAAACTCGACCCGCATTTCACGGGTTGGGCGCGGACGATGCGGAACAGCAAGCGATACGAGGAGCAGGCCGAGGCGGTCAGCCGCCTGGCCGCGCGCGCGGCCAGCGAGGCCGAGCGCGAAGTCTACCTCAACATCGCCGACGGCTGGCGCAAGCTCGCCGCCGAGGCGATCCGCAACGAACGGCACGACTACGGCCCAGCGCGCCGGGGCCGGCGCGCGGTTGAAGACGAAGGCCAGGCGCAGGGCTAGACTGCCGGGCGTGATCCGCTACGCCCGCCCCGCCGACCGACCCGCCATCGCCCAGTTGGTGACCCAGGCCTTCGGGCGTGAGGCCGAGGCGCAGCTCGTCGATATGCTGCGGGCCGACGGCGACGTGCTCTTCGAACTGGTCTCGCTGACTGGGGAGGTCGTCGACGGTCACATCCTCTTCAGCCGCATGTGGGCCGACCGCGAGGGCCTGTACGCCGCACTGGGCCCGCTGGCGGTGCGGCCCGAGATCCAGCGGACCGGCCTCGGCTCCACCCTCACGAACGCCGCCCTCCAGGTCGCACGCGAGTTCGGCGTCCACGGCGTGATCCTCTTGGGCCACCCGAGCTACTATCCCCGCTTCGGCTTCTCGGCCGAGGCGGCCCGGCAGGTGCGCAGCCCATATGTAGGGAACCCGGCGTTCATGGCCCTGGCGCTGGAGCCCGGCGCGTTCGATGCACCGATGACCGCCGCCTTCGCCGACGCCTTCTCCCGGGTCTAGACCGAAGCGCTAGGCGGGCGGGGCGCCGGCCGCTGCGGGCGTTTCGAGGCCTTTGTCGAAGGCTTCGAGCTTCTGGTTGATCTCTCTGATCTCGTCGGCGGTGGCCTTGCGACGGGCGGGCGCGATCGTGCCCAGCACCCGCGTGCGTTCGCCGCCTTTCGCCGTCGCGTCGGCCACGGTGTAGGTGCGCACCTCGCCGGCCACGGCCAGGGTCACCTTGCGCTCGGCCGGCACGCCTTGCGCCTCCGGCGACAGCAGGCCGCCCTGGGTGCGTTGGTCCACACCGCCCAGGATGGTCGGCGACAGATAGGCCTCGCGGCCCGCATAGCGGCCCGTGAACGCGGGCGGCTCGCCCCAGGGACCGGTCCAGCGGTAGAAGATGTGCGCGCCCACCTGGGTCATCTTCACCAGGGTCGGCGCCCAGTAGGGCGCCACATAGGCGGCATGGTAGTGGGTCGCCGAGCCCACCGACTTGGCCACATGGCCGCTCAGCGCGCGTTCGGCGACGCGCTGCGCCTGGCGCCACAACGCCGGTTCCGGCGCCCAGCGCAGCGAGCCGTCGCAGGTGAAAGTGAACTGGCAGCCCGTCGCCCGGGCCGAGCCCTGGTAGACGACGCCGCACACCGACTTCGGATAGGCAGGGTGGCGCACGCGGTTCAGCACCACCTGGGCGACCGCCTCCTGGCCGACGCCCGGCTCGCGGGCCGCTTCGTAGTAGACGGCTTCCGTCAGGCACTGCAGCGCACGCTTGCGGTCCTCTGTCCCGGCCTTCAGCACGAACGGCTTCATGGGCCGGATCGGCAGGTCGGAGAACGGCCGCAGCTCGTTCATGTCCTCGGCCGTCGCGCCGTCCTGCGTGCCGAACCCGAGGTCCGGGACGTCGCCGATGTCCAGGCTGGCCCAGCCTTCGGGGCGGTTCCACAGGTCCGCCCGGCGCAGGCCGGGATCGTGACGCAGGGCCAGCGACCGCATGGCGGGATCCATGTACGAGGCGAACTTCGCCAGCGTCGCCTCGGAGAGGTCGTTGGTCGCGAGACCCGCCGGCGCGCGGCCGACGGGATCGGCGTTCGGCGCGCACGCCGCCACCGCCATGCCCGTGGCCGTCAGAGCCAGGGCGACCACTCCGTTCCGGATGTCGCGGCGGTTGTTCAGGGCGTCCCCTCGCATTGAGCCGACCGATATAGGCGTGGACCGGCGTTCTTTGGACCCCTGGGGGGCGAAAAAGTGGTCCCGGGCCGATTAAACTTCAGCCATGACGCGTGAACCGGCCCCGTGTTCAGCCGGGGTTGCGCCCGCCTCCAAGGCCCCGCATGCTCCTCGCCGGTCCCATGGGGCGGGCCTATGTTCCCTCGAGTATCCATGATGCACCCGACGGAGTGGCCGCTGCGCGTGATCCCGCGGCGGTCTCCGCCGTTATGGCTGGCCTTGGCGATCACCATCGTCGCCCTTGCGGTCGCCATGTCGCTGCGCGGCCTGTTGCTGGGCCTGCAGCACACAGGGGGCCTCGGCTCCACGACCTTGCCCGCCCTCATCGTGATCTGCCTTTACGCCGGCCCCCGGTTCGGCTGGGCGGCGCTGCTCTTCACGATGCTCTTCGGCAGCGGCCTCTTCCCGGTCGTCCAGCCAAGCGGAGCGTCGCATGGCGCCGTGATCGCCATGTTCGCCCTGTCAGGCGCGATCACCCTGATCTTCTCGGCGGCCCTGCGCGAGGCGCTGCTGCGCCTCGACGAAGCCAGCGTGGCGCGCGAACACGCCCGCAAGGCGTCCGCCGACTCCGAAGCCCGTTTCCGTGTCCTGGCCGACAGCGCCCCGATCCTGATGTGGGTCAGCCGCGCCGACGGGACGCGCGAGTTCGTCAATCGCACCTACCTCGAATGGCTGGGCGCGAGCTACGAGGACGCGCTCGTGTTCGACTGGCGCAAGATCCTCCACGAGGAGGACTTGGGGCGCATCCTGCAGGAGCAGGTGGCCGGCGAAGGTTCGCGACAGCTCTTCACCCTTGAGGCGCGCTACCGCGTGGCCTCGGGCGAATACCGCTGGATTCGTTCAGTGTCCCAGCCGCGCTACACGCCGGAGGGCGCCTTCGACGGCTTCATCGGCGTCGGTTACGACATCACCGACGCCAAGCGCGCCGAGACCGACCTCAAGCGCATCAACGAGCTGCTCGCCGAGCGCATCGAGGCGGCCCTGGCCGACCGCGACCGCGCCGAGGACGCCCTGCGCCGCGCCCAGAAGCTGGAGGCCGTGGGCCAGCTCACCGGCGGGGTGGCGCACGACTTCAACAACCTGCTGACCGTCGTCATCGGCGCCCTCGACATGATCCAGCGGCACCCGGCCGACGCCGCCCGCCGCGACCGGATGATCGAGGCCGCCCTGGGCGCCGCCCGCCGAGGCGAGCGCCTGACGCAGCAACTCCTCGCCTTCTCCCGCCGCCAGGCCTTGAAGCCCGAGCCCGTGCGCGTCGACGCCCTGCTCGCCGAGGCCGAGCCGCTGCTGCGCCGGGCCGTGGGCGAGTCGGTCGCGCTCACCATCGCGCCGGCCTCGCACGGCGCGGTGGTCAACCTCGATCCGGCCCAGTTCGAGGCCGCGGTGATGAACCTGGTGGTCAACGCCCGCGACGCTACCCCGCCCGGCGGCATGATCCGGGTGGAGACGCGCCGCTGCCGCGTCGACGCCGGCGAGGTCGAGGAGCTGGAGCCCGGCGACTACCTCTGCGTCGGCGTCCACGACACCGGGTCGGGAATGGATGCGGCGACCGCCGCGCGCGTCTTCGAGCCGTTCTTCACCACCAAGGCTCCGGGCAAGGGCACCGGGCTGGGCCTGTCCCAGGTCTATGGCTTCGCGCGCCAGAGCGGGGGCTCGGCCGTCGTCGACAGCGAGCCCGGCAAGGGCGCCACCGTCCACCTCTACCTGCCCCTCAGCGATGCGCCGGTCGCCCAGCCGGAGGAGCCCGCCGCGCCGCAGCCCGAACGCGGTCCCGGGCTGCGCGTGCTGCTCGCCGAGGACGACGCCCAGGTGGGCGAGTTGGTGGAGGCCCTGCTCGCCGATCTCGGCCATTCGATCGTCCGCCGGCCCGACGCCGCCGCCGCCCTCCAGGTGCTGGCGGCCGGGATCGAGGTGGACCTCCTCCTCACGGACCTGATCATGCCGGGCGATATGAACGGCGTGGATCTCGCCCGCGAGGCGGTGCGGCTGCGGCCGGGCCTGCCGGTGATCCTGTCGTCCGGCTATACGGGCGAGGCGCTCGACCCGGTCGACGGCGCGCCCTGGCCGCTGCTGCGCAAGCCCTACGGGTCCGACCAGCTCGCCCAGGCCATCGCCGACGTTCTGCCCGACGCTTCGAGAGCCTGACCCGACCGACTTCGCGAATCATCCCTTGCGCGCCGGCGTAGCGGCGCTATATGTCTTCAAGACGGTTTTGCTCGAAATGAGCAAAAGCAGCCCGCCGCGCCGAAGCCCTGCTCCGGCGCCTTTTAAAGGCCCTACAAATGCTCACTTTGAGCATAAGGGAGGATGCGATGGCCGCCGACGGTTTCACGTTCGACTTCACCCCCGAGGTCGAGGCCCAGACCCGTCCCGCTTGGGAGAAGGTGAAGCGGCACGTCACCCCGATGGAGTGGCGCCGGCAGGCCCCGCTGATCGCCGAGATCAACCGGCTGAAGCGCGAGAAGGACACCGTCATCCTCGCCCACAACTACATGACGCCCGAGATCTTCCACGGCGTCGGCGACTACGTCGGCGACAGCCTGGGCCTGGCCAAGGAAGCCGCCCGCTCGGACGCCAGGGTGATCGTCCAGGCCGGCGTCCACTTCATGGCCGAGACCTCCAAGATCCTCAGCCCTGAGAAGCGCGTCCTGATCCCGGATCTGCGCGCCGGCTGCAGCCTGGCCAGCTCCATCACGGGCGCCGACGTGCGCCTGATCAAGCAGCGCTATCCCGGCCTGCCGGTGGTCACCTACGTGAACACCACCGCCGACGTGAAGGCCGAGACCGACATCTGCTGCACCTCCGCCAACGCCGTGCAGGTGGTCGAGGAGGCCGCGAAGCTCTGGGGCGTGGACCGCGTGATCCTGATCCCCGACGAGTTCCTGGCCCGCAACGTCGCGCGTCAGACCCACATCGGCATCATCGCCTGGAAGGGCCGCTGCGAGGTGCACGAGCGCTTCACCGCCGCCGACATCCTGGAGATCAAGGCCGCCTATCCGGGCGCCGAGGTCCTGGCCCACCCCGAGTGCCCGGCCGAGGTGCTGGAGGTCTCGGACTTCGCCGGCTCGACCGCCGCGATGAACGACTACGTCCTGCAGCGGAAGCCCAAGCGCGTGGTGCTGATCACCGAGTGCTCCATGGCCGACAACGTCGCGGCCGACGCGGTCGACACCGAGTTCGTGCGCCCCTGCAACCTCTGCCCGCACATGAAGATGATCAGCCTCGAGAACATCTATGAGGCACTGCTCCACGACCGTTACGAGGTCACGGTGGACGAAGCCGTCGCCGAACGCGCCCGCCTGGCCGTCCAGCGGATGGTCGACCTGCCGCCGCCCGCCCAGCCCGCCCGCTACGACCTCGTGAAGGCCCGCCACCACGTCGACGTGGAGCTGATCTGATGCCGGACCGCCTGCGCCACGACGGGATCGTGGTCGTGGGCGCGGGCCTGGCCGGCCTCACCGCCGCCCTCGCCGCCGCGCCCACGCCGGTCCTGGTCCTCACCGAAGCCGCGCTGAACGCCGGCTGCTCGTCGGCCTGGGCCCAGGGCGGCATGGCCGCCGCGCTGTCGGCCCAAGATGCGCCCGCCCTGCACGCCGCCGACACCGTGGCGGCCGGCGCGGGCCTCGTGGACGAGGCGATGGCCCGCCTGCTGGCCGAGGAAGGCCCCGCCGCCGTCCGCGCGCTTGCCGACCTCGGCGCGCCGTTCGACCGCACGCCCGACGGCGCCTTCGCCCAGAGCCTGGAGGCCGCTCACGGCAAGGCGCGCGTGGCGCGGGTGAAGGGCGACCAGGCCGGCCGCGCGATCATGGAGGCCGTCTCCGTGGCCGTGCTCGCCGCGCCGCATGTCCAGGTGCGCACCGGCGCCAGGCTGACCGGCCTGCTTCAGGCGCAGGACGGCCGCATCGTCGGTGTGCTGGCCGAGCTCGACGGCCGACCGACCGAGATCACCGCCAACGCCGTCGTCCTCGCCACCGGCGGGATCGGCGGCCTGTATTCCGTCACCACCACGCCCGCCGAGCTGAAGGGCGAGGGCCTGGGTCTCGCCGCGCTCGCCGGGGCGACCATCGCCGACCCCGAGTTCGTGCAGTTCCACCCGACGGCGATCGACATCGCCCGCGATCCCGCCCCGCTCGCCACCGAGGCGCTTCGGGGCGAAGGCGCCCTGCTGGTCAACGCCTCGGGCGAACGCTTCATGGCCCGCTACCATCCGGCCGGAGAACTCGCGCCGCGCGACGTCGTCGCCCGCGCCATCCACGCCGAGCGCGAGGCCGGCCGCGGCGCCTTCCTCGACGCCCGCCAGGCGGTGGGCGAGCACTTCCCGGACGAGTTCCCGACGGTCTTCGCCGCCTGCCTGTCCGGGGGCGTCGATCCGCGCCGCCAGCTCATCCCCGTCGCGCCGGCCTGCCACTACCACATGGGCGGCATCGCCACGGACGCGGAGGGGCGCACGTCCCTGCCCGGCCTGTTCGCCGCCGGCGAGTGCGCCGCCACCGGCGTGCACGGCGCGAACCGTCTGGCCTCCAACTCCCTGCTCGAAGCCGCCGTCTTCGGCGCCCGGGCCGGACGCACGGCCGCCGCCGAGCCGCCGCGGGCCGGAAGCTACGAGGCGGTGACCGCCGCCGAGCTGCCGCCGGAGGGCCTGAAGGCGCTTCGTCAGGCTATGAGCCGCCATGCCGGCGTCGTCCGCGACGCCGAAGGCCTCGCGCGCCTCGTTCACCTGATCGACGGTCTGGAAGCCGCCTATGGCCGCAGCGCCCCGCTGGTGGCCGCCCGCTTCACGGCCGCCGCCGCCCTGGCCCGCCGCGAGAGCCGGGGCGGCCACTATCGCGCCGACTTCCCGGGCCAGGTCGCGCCCGCCCGCACCTTCGTCAAGCTCGCCGACGTCGAACAGGTCGGCCTGAGGTACGCCGCCGAATGATCGAGCCCATCCCCGACCTGCTCATCCTGCCGACCGTGCGTCAGGCTCTCGCCGAAGACCTCGGCCGCGCCGGCGACGTCACCGCCCAGGCCTGCGTGCCCGCCGACGCCGAGCTCGCTTGCACCTTCGGCGCCCGGCGCGGCGGCGTGGTGGCCGGCCTCGCCTGCGCCCGCCTGGCCATCGCCGAACTGGATCCCGCGGCGACGTTCACGCCGCGCGTGGCCGACGGCGAGCGGGTCGAAGCCGGGACCGTGCTGGCGGAGGTCCGCGGGAACGCCCGCGCCGTCCTCTCGGCCGAGCGCACCGCCCTGAACCTCTTCGGCCGCCTCTGCGGCATCGCCACCCTGACCCGCGAGTACGTCGACACGGTCGAGGGCACGCGCGCCCGCATCACCGACACGCGCAAGACCACGCCCGGCCTGCGTCATATCGAGAAGTACGCCGTCCGCTGCGGCGGCGCGGTCAACCACCGCTTCGGCCTCGACGACGCCATCCTCATCAAGGACAACCACGTCGCCGCCTGCGGCTCCGTCGGCGAGGCCGTGCGCCGCGCCAAGGCCTTCGCCGGCCACCTGATGAAGGTCGAGGTCGAGGTCGACAGCCTGGCCCAGCTGCACGAGGCGCTGGCCGAGGCGCCGGACGTCATCATGCTCGACAACTTCAGCCTCGCCGACATGGCCGAGGCCGTCCGCCTGGTCGCTGGCCGCGTCGTGCTCGAGGCCTCCGGCGGCGTCACGCTCGAGACCCTTCGCGCCATCGCCGAGACCGGGGTCGACGTCATCAGTGTCGGCGCCCTCACCCACTCGGCCAAGGTGCTCGACATCGGCCTGGACGCGGCCTGAGCCGTAGGAACCGAGCCCTACGGCCGGGGTTCACCCTCCGAACCAAGGAGGCAGACCCCATGTCGAAAGCTCCCCCGATCCCGCCGGAACAGCAGTCCCGTCCCGGCGAGAAGCCCCATATCGAGGGCTCCGATGTCGGCCGCCGCGACGCGGTCACCGGCGCCCAGTCCAGCCAGCCCGGCGACGATGACGTGAACATCGACCAGCAGGGCCGCCAAGGCAATGTGAACCAGAACACCCATCACCAGGGCTACCAGCAGGACCGTTGATCATGCCGGACAAGCATCCCAACACCGACCGCTACGGCGGTCCCGGCGCGAGCCATGAGGACCGCACCGAGCCCAAGCCCAAGCCGCAGCCGACGCGGCAGAACGGCGAGCCCACCAACACCGCCTTCTCGGGCGTGTCCGGCGGCGGCGGCGAACGCGACCGCCACCACAGCCACGATCCCGACCACAAGGCCGACCGCGAGCAGAACAGCGAGCAGCGCGCCAAGCACGAGACGCCGCCCCGCACGGCCCACTGACCGGTCGCGGCTCCGACCGCATCCGTCGCATTACACAGGCTTCACTGGCCCGGACGGCGGCCCCCGTCTTAAGTCCGGGCCATGCTGAAGCTCCACGCCCTCACGGCCGCCCTGCTGGCCATCCCCGCCGCCGCCGCGGCCCAGGACTATCCGAAGAAGATCCCGGCCCCCGGAGGCCACGTGGTCATCCCGGCCGCCGGCGCCCAGCGCGCCTACGACGAGTACAGGTACGCCCCCGCCCGCCGGGCCGGCGACTTCCTCTACATCTCGGGCGTGGTCGTAGGGCCGGCTCCCGACCAGGGCCGTGACGTCGAGGGCTTCAAAGCGGGGGTCCGCCGCGCCTTCAACCACATCAAGCTCAGCCTCGCCGCCGAGGGGCTGACCTTCGCCGACGTGGTGATGATCAACTCCTTCCACGTCTGGCAGGGCCCGGGCTTCGCCGGCACGCGGGACGAGCAGTTCGCCGCGGTCAGCGCCGTGAAGGACGAGTTCATGTCCGCCCCGCACCCGGCCTGGACGGCCGTCGGCACGACGGGCCTGCTGGTCGACGACGGCGTCGTCGAAATCCAGATGATCGCCTACGCCCCGAAGACGCGCTGAGCCTGCTTCGTCGCAAAACGGACGGCGTCCAACGACGCGGCGTGGCGTGCGGCGAATGACCCGACAGATTGCCGGCCGCCCTCGAGAGGGCGCTCCGTGTCATCTCCTGTCCGGCGTCCCATGCGCTTGCGTCATCCGCCACGTCCGCCCGCCCCGCCGGCGCTCCGGGCCTCGCCAGGGCAGGGCTAGATGCGCCGCATATCTGTGGGGCTGCGCATCGAGAGCCCTCGGTTCCTCACGGCCACGCTCAGGAGCCTGACCGCCCAGACCTTCTCCGACTTCGACCTGCTGGTGGTCGACGATAGCCCCGACGGACGGGCGGCCGACGCGGCGCGACGCCTGGCGGATCCTCGGCTCAAGGTGATCGACGGCGACCGGCGCGGCCCGGCTGCGGCGCTCCTGCGCATCTGGGAGGAAACGGACGGCCCCCTTCTCAAGATCGTGGACGAGGGCGACCTCCTGCGTCCCAACGCCCTCCAGACCCTGCACGCGCTGCTGGAGCAGGAGCCGGACGCCGCGCTCGCCTTCTGCCGCCGGATGATCGTCGACGAAGACGACTTCGTGCTGCGCCGCGCTCCGGCCGGGGGACCGCCGCAACGCTTCGTCCCCGGCGAACTCCCCCGGTACGTCGCCGCCCGCCTCGTCGATCCGGTCGACGGCTGGACCCCGATGCTCCTCCGGCGCTCGGCCGTGAGCGATCCGCGCGCCCTGACGACCTATGCCGGCGTATCGATCCGTACCCGTTCCAGCCTGCCCATCTTGATGAACGCCGCCGGCGCGCCTGCGGTGGGCTCGGCCGAGGTCCTCGCCATGGTGCGCGAGCGCGACCCCGACCTGGAGGGGCAGCGGATCTTCGAGTGGGAAGCGCTGCTCCGCGGCGCGGTCGTCTCCGGCCTGCTCGCCCCGGCCGCGGCGCTGCCGGCGCTCCAGGTGCTGGAGGAACTCTATGCTCGTCATGGCGAAGGCCGCGGCGAGCTGGCCCTGCTCAGGCGCGGCCTGGCGTCGCTTCGGGTCCACCTTGCCGCCGGCCGCACCGACGTGCTGGACGAGGCGTTCAGGTCCGACCTGCTGCTGGCCGAGAGCTGGAGCGCCGAGCGGGGCGAGTTCGGAGGGCATCGGCTGCGCCGCCGGCCGGATCCGGGATCGCCCGGCCCGAGCCCTCTCGACGAGCACGCCCGGTTCACGGCGCCGTCTCCCGACTTCGAAGAGGTCGATGCCGACATCCTGCAGGACATCGCCGCCGCGCCGACCAGCGCCGACCCGCTGTTGATCGCCTTCTACCTTCCTCAGTTCCACGCGATCCCCGAGAACGACCGCTTCTGGGGCAAGGGGTTCACCGAGTGGCGGCAACTCGCGCGCGGCGCGCCGCGCTTCCCGGGCCACTACCAGCCGCGCATCCCGCGCGACCTGGGCTTCTACGACCTCTCTGACCCCGACATCCTGAGGCGACAGGCGGGCATGGCCCGCGCAGCCGGCGTCGGAGCCTTCGCCTTCTACTACTACGCCTTCGCCGGCGAGCGGGTCCTGGAGCGCCCGCTGGAGAACCTGCTCGCGTCCGACATCGAGATGCCGTTCCTGCTCATCTGGGCGAACGAGAACTGGAGCCGCACCTGGACCGGTTCCACCTCCGACGTCCTGTTGCGGCAGGATTACGAGCCCGAGCACGAGGACGCCCTGCTCGCCGATCTCGCCCGGCACATGGCTGACCCGCGCTACGTTCGTCTCGAGGGCCGGCCGCTCTTCGTGATCTACAAGGCCGGCGACGTACCGAGGCCCCGCGAGACCTTCGCGCGCTGGCGGGCGAAGTGGGCGGCGATGGGCGTCGAGCCGCTGATCTTCATGGCCCAGACGTTCGGTCGCCACGATCCGCGACCGTTCGGGCTGGATGGAGCGCTGGAGTTCCCGCCCCACAAGCTGGGCTCCATCGCGCCGCGCCGGACGGTCGACGCCTTCTCAGCCGACTTCGCGGGCATCGCCTACGACTACGACGCCTTCATCGGCGCCTCCCTTCAGGAGCCCGCGCCGCCGTTCCCGTTGATCAAGACCGCCGTGCCCATGTGGGACAACGACGCCCGGAGGCCGGGGCGGGGCTCGTGCCTCACGGGCATGTCGCCGGCCAAGTACGAGACCTGGCTGGGCGCGCTGTTCGACCGTGCGACGGCGAACCGCGTCGGCGGGCGGGCCATCGTCGCGGTCAACGCCTGGAACGAGTGGGCCGAGGGCGCCTACCTGGAGCCGGACGTGCATTTCGGCGGCGCCTTCCTCAACGCGACGGCCCGCGCGGTGAAGCGCGCCCGCGCGGTACAGACGCGTCGCCGAGCGCCCTCGTCGGAGCCCTTGCGCATCTGCGTGGCGGCCGACAGCTTCGAGGTCGGCGGCGGCGAGCTCATGCCGCTGCAGATCGCCAACGCCCTTCACCGCCGCGGCCACCACGTCACCTATCTCACGGTGGCGGCCGAGGAGCCGAGCGAACGCCCGCACCTCCGCGCCCGGCTCGAGCGCGAGATCCCGGTGGTGCGTTGGGACGAGGTCGACGGGCGGCTGAACGCGTTCCTGCGCGAGCGCGGCATCCAGGTCTTCAACTCACACAACGTGAGCATCGATCACCGGCTGTTCTACCGGGGGATCCGCCCGCCGACCGCTTACCTCGTCTCGCTGCATGGCTCGTACGAGAACGCCCCGGAGTATCTGACGCCGGCCATGCTGTCGTACCTGCGCGGGGTCGATCTGTGGCTCGACCTGGGCGACGCGGGCCGGTCGGCGCTTGTGGCCCGCGGCCTCGATCCCCGGCGGTTCCGACGCAGCTTCAACGCCGTTGAGCGGCCGCAAGCGGTGCGCGAGCGCGCCGATATCCGTCGCGACCTCGGCCTGCCTCTGGACACGTTCGCCCTGGTGCTGGGTTCGCGCGCCATTCCGCAGAAGGGTTGGGCCGTCGCCATCGAGGCCTGCCGGCGACTTCACGAGCAGGGGCGGCGCGTCCGCCTCGCGCTCGCGGGAGACGGGCCGGCCGCCGACGCGCTCCGCGGCGTCTGGTCGGGCGCGCCGTTCGTCAGCTTCCTCGGCCACGTGCCCGATCTGCAGGCGATACTGCCCGCCTTCGACCTCGGCCTCTTCCCCAGCACCTATGCCGGCGAGACCTTCCCGCTGTTCCTGCTCGAATGCCTCCAGGCCGGCGTTCCGGTCGTGACGACCGACCTCGGCGAAATCCCGGCGATCATGGGGGCGGAGCCGGATGCGCGGCCGGGAGCGCTGGTGTCGGGCGCGCTCTCGCCCGAGGCCATGGCCGGCGTCATGGCGGGCGAGATCGCCAGGCCCTTCACCGACCGCCGCCTCGCCGCCCGCTGGGCCGCGAACGCCAGGACGACGGCTACGCGCTACGATCTGGAGTCCTTGGCCGACCTCTACGAGGCCTGCCTGCGCGAGCTGTCCGAGCAGCGCGCCGTGACGCGCCCCGCCGCCGAGTAGCCGCTCACGCCGGCACGGAGAGCCGGTCCGCCGCCGCGCGCGCCTGCGCTGTGCGATCGCCCAGCCGCGAGGCCATGAGCGCCTGGACCCGCGCCAGAACCTCGGGCCGCGCCAGCTCCGGCCTCCCTGACTGGAACGGCGGCGCCGGCGCATACTCCAGCCCCAGCTGCACGCCCTCGGCGTAGTCTTCGCCGGCCAGCTCCGCCAGGAGAGTGAAGGCGAAGTCCAGGCCCGCGGTCACGCCGCCGCCGGTGATGATGTCGCCGTCGCGCTCGACCCGCGCCTCCGAGACGATCGCCCCGAACGGCGTCAGCAGGTCGCGCCAGGCCCAGTGGCAGGCGGCCCGCCGGCCGTCGAGCAGCCCGGCCGCCGCCAGCACGAGCGAGCCGGTGCAGACGCTGGTCAGGTATTTCGCCTGGCTCCCGAGCCGCCGGATCTCCGCCATGAAAGCCTCGTCCAGCATCGCGTCCGTGCAGCCGAAGCCGCCGGGGACCAGCAGCACGTCGCAGCGTATGACGCCCTTCAGGTCGGCGAGGTTGGTGAAGGTGAGCCCCTCGGCCTCGATGTCCTGGCCGCCCATCGAGGCGACGACCACCTCGGCGTCCGGCGCGCGGCTCAGCACCTGGTGCGGGCCGGTGAAGTCCAGGTGGGTGACGCCGGGATAGAGCGCGATCACGATGCTGAGCTTCGACATTGGCGGGTCTCCGAGGGGATTGACGCGACCAGCCTAAGCGGCGCAGTTTACGGCAGGAATGACAATGTTCCGGCACATTCTGCCATGACGCATCACCTCGCCATCGTCGTCTTCCCCGGATTCCAGCTGCTGGACGCCGCGGGCCCCATCGCCGCCTTCGAGATCGCCGAGCGGCACCGTCCTGGCTTCTACAGCGCCACCGTCCTGGCGCCGGGCGGCGGAACCGTGGAGAGTTCTTCGGGCGTCGCCTTCGCGGCCGAGCCGCTGGACGCGGGACCCTACGACACCATCCTGGTCTCCGGCGGCGACGGCACGCGGTCGGTCGACAATCTGGCAAAAATCGTGGGATGGCTGAAGAAGACACCAGCTCGCCGGGTCGCAAGCGTCTGTTCCGGCGCCTACCTGCTGGCCGAAGCGGGGCTGCTCGACGGTCGCCGCGCGACCACCCACTGGGGCCGCACCGACGACTTCGCCCGACGCTATCCGAAGGTGAAGCTGGACGCCGACCGCATCTTCATCCGGGACGGCCACGTCTGGACTTCGGCCGGCATCACGGCCGGGATCGATCTGGCCCTGGCGCTCATCGAGGACGACCTGGGCGTCGATATCGCCCGCCGGACCGCCCAGCAGCTCGTGGTGCACCAGCGCCGCCCCGGCGGCCAGTCGCAGTTCTCGGCGCTGATCGACCTGGGCGGCCGCAGCGGCCGCTTCGCCGAGCTGATGGATTGGATGCGGGCCAACCTGGCCCGGCCGCTCACCGTCGAGGAACTGGCCGAGCGGGCCTGCATGAGCCCGCGCAACTTCGCCCGGGCCTTCGCCGCTGAGACCGGGACGACGCCCGCCAAGGCCGTGGAGCGCCTGCGCCTGGAGGCCGCCCGCACCGAGGTCGAAACCGGCCGCACGCCCATCGATCGAGTGGCAGAAATTGCGGGATTCGGCGATCCGGAAAGGATGCGCCGCGCCTTCCTGCGGGCCTTCGGCCAGCCGCCCCAGGCGCTGCGGCGCGCCGCGCGCGCCTAGTCCGACCGTCCGGTGAGCTGCTTGCGCAGGATGCGCAGGCTCTCGTTCTGCCGTTTGATCATCTCGGCCATCTCCCGGTAGCGCAGGGAGTCCATCTTGTCGTGCAGGTGCATGATCTCGAGTTCGGCCCGCAGGTTGACGATGTAGTCCTGCTCGGCGGCCTTGCGATCCCGCTCGGCGGCGCGGTTCTGGCTCATCATGATGATCGGCGCCTGGACGGCGGCCAGCGTCGAAAGCACCAGGTTCAGGAAGATGAAGGGATAGGGGTCGAAGGCCATGTGGTGCGGCTGGGCCCAGGCGTTCCACCCCATCCACAGCGCCAGGCACAGCGCGAAGCCGCCGATGAAGCCCCACGAGCCGCCGATCGCCGCCATGCGGTCGGCGAGCTTCTGCCCCCGCGTCCGCTCGTCCAGCTTCAGCTCGGGGTCGGCGGCGCTCGGCGCCTCGGTGGCGATCAGGTCGATCACGCTGCGCTGGATCGGCGTCAGCTCGGCGTAAGCGCACCCCAGCAGTTCCTGGGACAGGTGCTCACGGGGCAGCTCCGACATGACTTGGCGTTCCTGGGCGACGGCTGCCGGAGCATCAGGCGGACTCGGGCCCGACTGCAAGCGGCCGTTGAGCTAGGAGGCGGTCGCCGTCGGCGTGACCGCGCTGGCCGGCGAGGCCTTCAGCGCCGCCGAGTCCGCTCCCCTGCCCGGATGGGCGGGCGCGGGCTTGGCTTCCACCGCCGGGATCGCCGCGGCGTCCGCCGCCGGGGCGGCAGGGGCGGCCGGGGCGGCCTCGGAGGGCTTCTCCACCACCACAGCGTTGGTCAGCCGGTACTCGATCGGCTTCTCGGGCAGGGCGGAGGTCAGGACGGCCTGCTGCAGCGGAGCCTGGGCGGCGGCCTGCATCGCCCTGCGGGGGCTGAACCGATAGAACACGTGCATGCCCACCTGCGCCACGCGGCGCATCTGCGGACCCCAGGCCGGGGCCACGGCGGTGGTGTGGAAGTGGGTCGCCGAACCGACGTCGGCGATCGCCGCGCCGGCCAGCACGCGGCTGGCCACCTTGCGGGCGCGCTTCCAGGCGCTGCTCTCGCGGCCGCCGCGCATCGAGCCGTCGCAGGCGAAGCTGAACTGGCAGCCGGTGCGGCGGCCCGCGCCCTGGAACACCACGCCGCACACGGTCTTCGGGAAGGCCGGGTGCTTCACCCGGTTCATCACCACCTGGGCGACGGCGAACTGCCCCTGCGGGGTCTCGCCCCGGGCTTCGTAGTAGACCGCCTGGGTCAGGCAATCGAGATCGCGCTGGGCGGAAACCTTCTTGTCGCCCTGCTGGTTGTCCAGGCGCGCGGTCAGCTCCGCGAGCTGTCGCGCCTGGGCGCCCTGGCCCGGCATGTCGGTCAGCCGCAGGACGCTCGCATCCTGCAGGATCGCGCCGGAATAGCCGCCGGCGGCGGCCTGGGCGATCCGCTCGACGCGGCTGTGGTCGGCGGCGTGCTGGGCCATGCCCCCCGCCAGATAGGCTGCGCCCAGGCTCAGGCCGATGCCCGAACCGATCAAAGCGGCGCTCATCAGCATGCGCCAGTCGGCGCGCGCCTGCGTTCCAAAATTCAAGACACTCGGTTCCCTGACCGCGAGGGCGACGACACGCCCCCCGACAATTGTCGCCGCGGTCGCTCCTGCTCATGCTGGCAGCGCCCGCCGGCAGGCCTGGCCCCGGATCCGTATGTGGGGCAGGCGACGGCAAATGGTGAAGGATGTATGAATGAACTCAGGGCGCTTGGCAAGTCATTTTTGCACCGCAGCATAGGACTGGTGACGGCGCCCCTCGCTGTTCCGATATGATACATTCTGAATTCTGCCGAGCAACATTCGATCCACTTACCTTCATCCTCGGGAATCAGTCGTTTCAGGAACAAGGACTTCCGATCCTTGCATTACCTACTATTCGACCGGCGGATTTACCTGGACGCCGAGAGGAAGCTTGAGCGGAACTGATCTTGCCGGGGGGTGTTTCCCGCAGCGCAACCTCTGGAGGCTCCACCATGACCAAGACGCTCCTGCTCGCGGCCGCCGCGGGCATGGCCCTCACGCTTTCGGCCTGTGGGCACACCACCGAACAGAAGGCCGCCACGGGCGCCGTCGCCGGCGCCGTGGTGGGCGGACCGGTCGGGGCCGCGGCCGGCGCTGCGGTCGGCACGGCGGCCGGCAAGGTCGACGACAAGTAGTCCGACGGCGGCGGGGCCGCCCCGCCGCCGTCCATTCCGCTTGCCAACAAGCTTGGCCTTGGGCCTACTCCCCCGCAGGGATAGGGGGAGGCGATGCGTCACGTGCTCATCGCGCTCGCCGTGCTGGCGAGCGCCATCGCGGTCGCCGCGCGGGCGGGACACAGTTTCTGAGCAATCGCAGAACGGGGATCGCCCTCCTCGCGCGGCGTGCTAATCTACGCCGTAAATAATACGGGAGGGCTCCGATGATCCGCATCATGCTGGCCGCTGCGGCCGCGCTGTCGCTCGCCGGAGCCGCCGCCCAGGCCGCCCCACAGGACAAGTACGCGACCAACGCCGGGGTGAAGATCCACTACGCCGTCGAAGGCAAGGGTCCCCTCGTCGTCCTGCTCCACGGCTTCCCCGACTACTGGGGCACCTGGAAGCCGCTGATGGCCGAGCTCAACAAGGCCGGCTACCGCACCGCGGCCCTCGACCTGCGTGGCTACAACCTCTCGGACAAGCCCGAGGGCGAGGCGGCCTACGCCATGCCAAACCTGATCGGCGACGTCGCCGCCGTCGTGGCCGCCGAGGGCCAGAAGGACGCCGTCGTGGTCGGCCACGACTGGGGTGCGGCGATCGCCTGGCAGGTCGCCATGAACCGCCCGGACGTCGTGAATCGGCTCGTCATCATGAGCGTGCCCCACCCGGCCGGCTTCGCCCGCGAGATGGCCGGCAACAAGGCCCAGCAGGAGAACAGCCAGTACGCCCGCAACTTCCAGCAGCCGGGCTTCGAGAAGAACCTCACCGCCGAGGGGCTGGCCAACTGGGTCAAGGATCCCGCCGAAAAGCCCGCCTATGTCGAGGCGTTCAAGCGCTCCGACTTCACCGCCATGCTGAACTACTATCGCGCCAACTATCCGCGCGGGACGGGTCAGGCGACCGCCCCCCCGCCGACCATGGCGATGAGCAATCGGGTGAAGGTCCCGACGCTGGTCATCCACGGCATGAAGGACACCGCCCTGAACGCCGCCGGCCACTCCGGGACCTGGGACTATGTCGACGCCGACACCACGGTCGTCATGTTCCCGAACGCCGCCCACTTCGTGCAGCACGACGCCCGGGACCAGGTGAACCGCACGGTGCGCGACTGGCTGGTCGCCCACCGCTGAACTGATCTGGATCAACGATCCAGCCGCGGCCGCGGCCTAGCTTGCAGCCATGTCGATCGCCAACACCCGGGCGGGCTACGGCGCCGCCGCAATCGCCCTCCACTGGATTTCCGCGGTGGGCGTCATCGCCCTCTACCTGCTGGGCGAACGCCTCGAGGAGGCGGAGGGACGCGTCGCCAAGCTGGCGGCGTTCACCAACCACGTCTCCGTCGGGGTCCTGCTCCTCGCCTTCCTGGCCGCACGCCTGCTCTGGAGCGCCTCGCAGCCGAAGCCCGCGCCGCTCGAAAGGAACCGACCTCTGCGCCTGCTGGCCAGCGTCGTGCAGACGGCCTTCCTGCTCTTCATCGCGGTGCAGATCATTTCGGGCCCCCTCGTCATCTGGGCCAACGCCCGCCCGCTGCCGGTGTTCGACTGGTTCGCGATCCCCAGCCCGTTTCCGGTGAAGGTCGAGTGGCTGCACGAGGCCGCGGAGACCGTTCACAAGCTTACCGCCAACCTGCTGTGGCCGCTACTCGGGCTGCACGTGCTTGGCGCGCTCAAGCACCTCGTGATCGACCGCGACGGGGTCCTGCGGCGGATGCTGGTCCCCGTCCGGTCCTGATCCTGGTCAGTATTTCGCGCAGAGCAGGTCGCGCAGCACCGTCGAGCGGCCGATGACCTGACCGTCGGGGGCGATAGCGCGGCCGGCGCGCTCGCTGGAGTCGTACCAGACCGACGGCCCCAGGCCCTGGCGCCGGCAGAAGGTGTCGGCCCCGGTCTTGCCGGCCGCCACGTCGAGGCCGCGCACCGTCGGCCGGGCGAAGAACACCGTCCGCACCCCGTCCACGCCCCGGCTGTCGCCGCCGCGCGGACCCCAGCCGTCGTCGGGCCCAGGCCGCGGACCAGGACCGGGGCCCGGGCGCGGCGGACGTTGCCAGCCCGCGGGTTCCAGCGACGAGATCTGCGCCATCAGGCCGTACTGCGTGAGGTCGCGGACCTCCCCGCGGATCTCCTGGCAGCGGCCGCCGAAGTCGTCGTGCTCGCACACGCGCCAGGTTCCGGAGAACCGCGCGCTCTGCGCCCGGTCGTTGAACCGCCAGTCGCCGAGGTCCGGCGTCGAGCCGGTGATCGTCACCGAGCGCCCCTGGAAGTCCGGCAGCTCGTAGAGCGTCGCCGCGCCGCCGCCGCGCGCACCCGACTGCGCCGCAGCCTCGACTGCGCACGCCAGGGCGGCGATCGCGCCCGCCATCAGGACCATCGTCTTCGTCATGTCAGCCTCCATCTGCCTGTCGGGTCCCAGGAAAGCTTGACCGTGCTGAACGGCGGCTGAAGGCGTCGCTTCATCCACCGTTCATTTCCGAATTGGAAGCAATCTTCTACTTCGGATCGGCTTTGTCTCCGGTCCGGCGAGATTATCTTGACCTCCGAAAGCGGCGGCGCGCCCTCAACCTTCCGCGCCGCCCACGGGAGAGACCACGATGATCGAACGCAGGCCCTTCGCCGATCTCGGCGGCGCCGACCACGGCTGGCTCAAGGCGCGTCACCACTTCTCGTTCGCCAACTACTACGACCCGAAGAAGATGGGCTGGGGCCCGATCCGGGTGTGGAACGACGACGAGATCGCCCCGCAGTCCGGCTTCCCGCCGCACCCGCACGCGGACATGGAGATCATCACCTACGTCCGCCAGGGCGCGATCACCCACCAGGACAGCCTGGGCAACAAGGGCCGCACCGAAGCGGGGGACGTGCAGGTGATGAGCGCGGGCTCCGGCATCCGCCACGCCGAGTACAACCTCGAGGACGAGGTGACGAAGATCTTCCAGATCTGGATCATGCCGAAGACCGAGGGCGGCCAGCCCGCCTGGGGCGCCAAGCCCTTCCCGAAGGGCGACCGCGCCGGCAAGTTCGTCACCCTGGCGAGCGGCCTCTCCGGCGACGACGACGCCCTGCCGATCCGCACCGATGCGCGGGTGGCCGGCGCGACGCTGAATGCGGGCGAGACGACCGAGTATCCGCTGGGCGAGGGCCGCCACGTCTACCTGGTGCCGGCCGTGGGTGCGGTGGAGGTCAACGGCGTCCGGCTCGACGCACGCGACGGCGCCGCCATCCGCGACGAGGCCGTCCTGACGGTCACGGCCCTGGAGGACTCCGAAGTGGTCCTCGTCGACGCGGCCTAGAAGTGGCCGGGCCGCGGCGTCGCCGCCGCGGCCCGGTTCCGCACATCCGCGTTGTAAGGGAGAGCTTAGCGGGCGGCGTAGCTGTGCGTCAGGGCCGCCTGCTGGGCGCTGCGCACCCGGTCGGCCTTGTGGTTCAGTTCGGCGCGCACGCCCGAGCGGCAGGCGCTGCGGTCGGTGATGGCCTTGCGCTCGGCGCAGTAGCGGAAGGCGGCCGCATCGATGCGGTCCTTCAGGGCGGCGTTGCCCTGGGCGGTCAGCAGGTTCAGGTCCTTGACCGCGACCGTGGCCGGGGCGGCCTGGGCGGCGGTGGACAGGGCGGCCATCGGCAGGGCGGCGAGAGCCAGGGTGGCGAGGCCGGCGAGGCGGCTGGTGAGGCTGGTCTTTTGCATGTTCGATCCCTCTTGCGGTGCGCGGCGGGCGTTGCGTCCGTCGACAGGGATACGAATACTTCCGGGCCTCGCAGAATTCCCGTGAATACGAGGTAATGACGCCGATTTAAGAAAGTTACAGGGACTTAATACTTGAACATCCGGTAATGATCGCCGGCTTCGCTAGTGGAGCGGCGGGGGCTCCACCACCGCCTCGTCCCACTCGCCCTCGTGGTCGCAGACCAGCACCACGCGGCTCTCCTCGTCCACGCGGGTGTAGTCGCGCGCCGCGGCCAGAGCCTCGGCCCGGCTGTCGAAGCGGCCCAGTTCGCCGCCGTCGTCGTCCTGCAGGACCCAGAAGCCGCCCTGGGCCACCACGCTGAGATCGAACATCGAAAAGGCTCCCCTCGCCCTACCGCCGTTATCCCGGATCGGCGGTGCGAACGCGCGGGGATTTCGCGTCGCACGTGTGCGACACGGCGGCGCAGCCGAGGGTCTAGCCCTCGCGGAAATAGGGCTCCACGGGGCCGTTCAGCTTGATCGTCAGCGGATTGCCCCGACGGTCGCGCGCGGCGCCGGCGGTCACCCGCACCCAGCCTTCGCTGACGCAGTACTCGTCGACGTTGTTCTTGTCCTCGCCCTTGAAGCGCACGCCCACGTTCCGCGCCAGGACGTCGGCGTCGTAGTAGGGGCTCGTCGGGTCGACGGACAGGCGGTCCGGCGGGGTATCGGTCTTCTCGCTCATGGCGCGCGAGGTGGCACGGCGCGCCGTTCAGATCAAGCCGGCCACCAGCCCACGGCTCAGGGCCTCGTCGGAATGGACGTACCAGTTCACCTGCGCCCGCTCGAGGAGTTCGGCCATGCGCACGTCGCTGCCCTCGATCAGCGCCTCGAAATCCTGCTCTTCCAGGTCCAGCCCCGTGTCGATCTCGCCCAGCAGGGCCTCCACCTTCATCCGCGCGCCTTTCAGCGGTCCTTCGAAGGTCACGGTCTTGTTGAGCTGCCGGCAGTGGATCAGCAGCGCCGTCCCGCGGCTCAACCAGCGATCGGCCCTGGGAAAGCTCGACATGATCGTGACGCCGGCCGAATAGACCACCGCCTTGCCGAGGAAGATCGTCCGCCGCCCCGTCCGCTCGCGGAACAGCCGCACGTCGGTGGCGATCCGCCGTCCCACATCCGCGTCGCCGCCCGTGGTGGTCAGTTCCAGCACCAGCGGGCCCTCGCCCGCCTCCACCGCCGCCACGCCGTCCAGGAACGTGCGCAGCATCTCGTCGCCCACCTCGCCGGTGAGCCGCACTTGCGGGGTCGCCAGCTCCGCCGGCGTCCGGATCATCGATGCATCGTCCATGCCCCACCAACGCGTGAAGCGCGGCCAAGGCGCCCGCCTTGCCAAATGGCGCCGGTCGTCTGGATCCACCACGAACGAACACGAACCAACACGAACCAACACGAACGGGCTGCGGGCGCCCAGTTGCGCCAGGCAAGGCGCGCCCCTGGCGCGCGATCGATCCATCAGCGGGCGGGCGCGAACGTAGGTTCAGGGCCAACCTGTTCGTGTTGGTTCGTGTTCGTTCGTGGTTCGAAGCCTACAGCGCGAACCGCTCCACCTGCGCCTTCGAGTTGGCGCTGAAGTTCACCAGCAGCCCCAGCCTCAGGCCGTCGCCCTGAGATAGTTCAGCACCTGAGCTCGGTGCTCCGGCGCGATCTCCCGCGCAGCCTTCAGCTCGACGATGACCGACTCGAAGCAGACGAAGTCCGGAGCATAGGTCTGCTCCAGCCAACGTCCCTTGTAGGCCAGGCGAAGCGGAGGCTTGGCCTTGAACGGGATGCTCTGGGCGCCGAACTCCAGACCGAGGCATTCCTGATAGACGGCTTCCAGGAAGCCGCCGCCGACCGTGCGGTTCACCTCGAAGACCGCGCCCTGGATCCGGAATACCTCTTCAGCGAAGAGAAGACCGTTCATGCCGTCGCTCATGGCTAAACCGTAGCCTACGCTTCAGATTGGAACAATACATGAACATCACTCCTCTCGGTTGACCGCCTCCCCAGCCCGTCGTCTGTTCGGCGCCGCTGTTCGGGGGAGTTGTCGATGATGATCCGGGGTCTGGCCGTCGCGGCCGCATTGTTCGTGGCCCAGCCGGCCTTCGCGCAGGACGCGCCGGCCCAGTTCAGGCAGCTCCTGGACGACCACTGGGCCTGGTACCTGAAGGCCAATCCGGTCGAGGCCAGCTCGCTGGGCGTCCACACCTACGACAAGGAGCTGGGCGATCCCTCGCTCGTCGCCATCGACCGCCGCGCCGCCGAGGCGGGCGCCTTCCTGAAGCGGCTGGATGCTATCCCCGCCGAGGGCCTCACCGAAGCCGACCGCCTCAACCGCGACATCCTGCGCCGCGAGCTCGCCAATCAGGTCGAGGGCGGCAAGTACGTCCAGCGCGCCATCCTGTTCTCCAACCGCCGCGGCTGGCACCTGAGCTTCGCGCGCCTGTCCGAGCGGATGCCGCTCTTCACCCTGGCCGACTACGAGAGCTACCTGGCCCGGATCGCCGCCTATCCCGACTACAACCGCAAGGCCATCGAGACCACGCGCACCCTGGTGAAGGCCAAGTCCACCCACCCCTGCGCCGCCATGGTTGGCTTCGAGCGCGGCATCGCCGCCCACATCGTCGACGATCCCGCGAAGTCCGACCTCTACGCCCCGTTCCGCAAGCCCAAGCCCGCGAACCTCACCGACGCCCAATGGGCTGACCTCGCCGCCCGCGCGAAACCGCTCATCGCCGACGGCGTGGTCCCCGCCTACCGCGACCTCCTGAAGTTCTACGAGACCGAGTACGCGCCCGCCTGCCGCAAGACCTTCGGCGCCTCGGCCATGCCCGACGGCCGCGCCTGGTACGCCTACCGGGTCCGGCTGATGACCACGACCGACAAGACGCCGGAAGAGATCCACCAGCTCGGCCTGGCCGAGGTCGCCCGCATCCGCGCCGAAATGGACGCCGTCGTGAAACGCTCGGGCTTCCAGGGCGACCGCGCGGATTACGTCGAGCACCTGCGGACCGACCCGAAGTATTATCCGAAGACGCCGGAAGAGCTGATGGCTGTGGCCAGCGTGCTCGCCAAGCGCATTGACGGCGAGATGCCCAAGCTGTTCGGCCGCCTGCCGCGCACGCCCTATACGGTGAAGGAGGTGCCCGCCGCCATCGCCCCCGGCACCACCACCGCCTACTACAACTCCGGCTCCTACAAGGGCGGCCAGCCGGGCGTCTATTACGTCAACACCTCCAAGCTGGATCAGCGGCCGCTGTTCGAGATGCCGGCGCTCACCGTCCACGAAGCGGTCCCCGGCCACCACCAGCAGCTCTCCATCCAGGACGAGCTCGAAGGCCTGCCGCAGTTCCGCAAGTACGCCGTCAACTTCACCGCCTTCACCGAAGGCTGGGGCCTCTACTCCGAGCGGCTCGGCATCGACATGGGCCTTTACGACACGCCCGAGAAGGACTTCGGCCGGCTCTCGTACGAGATGTGGCGCGCCTGCCGGCTGGTGGTCGACACCGGTCTGCATTCCAAGGGTTGGACCAAGGACCAGGCCATCCAGTTCATGCTCGACAATACCGCGCTCTCCCGCGGCAACATCGAGGCCGAGGTCAACCGCTACATGGTCGATACGGCCCAGGCGCTGGCCTACAAGTTCGGCGAGTTGAAGCTGCGGGAGCTCCGCGCCAAGGCGGAGAAGGACCTCGGGCCGAAGTTCGACCTGCGCGCCTTCCACGACGTGGCCCTGGAGAACGGCGAGATCCCCCTGGACCTCCTCGACGCCCACGTCACCGCCTGGATCGCGGCGCAGAAGTCTTGACTGCAACCACGAACCAACACGAACCAACACGAACCGTTCGCCTGATGCGCGGCTGACGGATCGATGGCGCGCCGACGGCGCGCGCTTGTTTGTCAGGCGCAATGAAACCGATGCGTGTTCGGCGTGAGCCCGTTCGTGTTGGTTCGTGCTTGTTCGTGGTTCCATCAAATCGGCGGCCGGATTGCCAACCGCGGCCGCACCCTGTTCAACAGGCGCCATGAAGCTCCTCATCGCCGCCGCCGCGGCCACCCTGCTCGCGGGCGCCGCCATGGCCGAACAACTTCCCGCCAAGCGCATTTTCGAAAGCCCCGACCTCAACGGCCCCCGCGCGCGGGGCGTGAAGTTGTCGCCCGACGGCAAGGCGGTCACCTACATCAAGGTCCGCTCCGACGACCTGACCGTCACCGACCTCTGGGTCGCCGACGTTGCCGGCGGCGAGCCGCGCCGGCTCATCGACGGCAAGACGCTCGCGCCCGACGCCCGCGAACTCTCCGAAGCCGAGAAGGCCCGCCGCGAACGGGCCGGCGTCGCGACCCGAGGCGTTGTCGACTATTCCTGGGACGACCAGGGCCGGCTGATACTCGCGCCGGTCGAAGGCGACCTCTACGTCTATGACCTGGCCGCCCGGCAGGTCCGCCAGCTCACCCGCACGCCAGGCGACGAGATCGACGCCAAGGTCAGCCCGAAGGGCCGCTTCGTCTCCTACGTCCGCGACGACAACCTCTACGTCACGCCCGTCGCCGGCGGCGCCGAACAGGCCATCACCCAAGGCGGCACGGAGCTGAAGAGCTGGGGCACGGCCGAGTTCATCGCCCAGGAGGAGATGGACCGCCACACGGGCTACTGGTGGAGCCCCGACGAGAGCCGCATCGCCATCGCCTTCGTCGACCAGACCGGCGTCGACGTTGTCGACCGTCCCGAGGTGGGCGCCGCCGGCGCCAAGGTCGTGGCCCAACGCTATCCCCGCGTCGGCCGCGCGAACGCGGTCGTCGACCTCTACGTCCAGGATCTCGCCGGCGGTCAGCGGGTGAAGGTCGACCTGGGCGAGAACGCCGACGTCTATCTTGGCCGCGTCGCCTGGTCGAAGGACGGCCGCACGCTGTACGTCCAGCGCCAGTCCCGCGACCAGCGCCGTCTGGACCTGATCGCGGTCGATCCCGCCACCGGCAACGGCAAGGTGCTCCTCACCGAAACCAGCCCGCACTGGGTCGACCTCACCGACGACTTCCGGCCGCTGGCGGACGGGACCTTCCTCTGGTCGTCCGAGAAGAGCGGCTTCCGCCACCTCTACCTCCACCGCGCCGACGGCAAGGTTCTCCGGCAAGTCACTAAGGGCGCCTGGCCCGTCGCCGAGCTGCTCGGCGTCGACGAGGCCCGCGGCGTCGCCATCTTCAGCGCCAACAAGGACGCCGCCGTCGAGCGCCGCCTCTACGAGGCCTCCTACAGGCGTCCCGCCGAGCCCCGCGCGCTCACCCCCGCCGGCGGCTGGTGGAGCGCCGAGGTGGCCAAGGCCGGCGGCGCTTTCGTGGGCACATACGAGGATCCCCGGACCCCGCCGCAGACGGCGCTCTACCGCGCCGACGGCTCCCGCGTGCGCTGGATCGAAGAGAACCGGCTCGCCGCCGGCCATCCGTTCTGGCCCTACGTCGATCGGCTGCGCGCGCCCGAGTACGGGACCATCGAGGCGGCCGACGGCAGCCCGCTGTGGTACTCGCTCCGCACCCCGCCGGGCTTCGACCCGGCGAAGAAGTATCCGGTGATCGTCCAGGTCTACGGCGGCCCCGGCAGCGCCCGCGTCTTCAAGGGCTGGCAGTCGCCCGAGGACCAGATCCTGCTGGACGCCGGCTACGTCCTCTTCAAGCTCGACAATCGCGGCACGCCCAACCGCTCGGTCGCCTTCAAGACCGCCATCGACCGCAGGCTCGGCCAGTTGGAGGTCGACGACCAGATCGCCGGCGCCCGCTATCTCCAGACCCTACCCTACGTGGACAAGGACCGGATCGGCGTCACCGGCTGGTCCTACGGCGGCTACATGACCCTGCTGCTGCTCACGGCGCCCGACACTCCGTTTACGGCCGGCGTCGCGGGCGCCCCGGTCACCGACTGGACGCTCTACGACACCCACTACACCGAGCGCTTCATGGGCACGCCCAAGGACAACGCCCGGGGCTACGAGGCGTCGGAAGTCGTCCGCAGGCTGGACCGCCTGAAGCCGGGCAGCCTGCTCCTCGTCCACGGCATGGCCGACGACAACGTCACCTTCGACCATTCCACACGGGTCATGTTCGACCTGCAGGCCAAGGGAACGGCTTTTGAGACCATGGTCTATCCCGGCCTGCGCCACCGCGGCGGCTGGACGCCCATGAACCGCCTGCACCGGGCCATGCAGACCGTCGACTTCTTCGACCGGAAGCTCCGCTGACCTTCTCCCCTAGCGGGAGAAGGTGGCCGGCGGAGCCGGTCGGATGAGGGGTTTCTCCGTTCCCAAAACGAAGAGGGGCCGCACACGCCGTGCGACCCCTCATCCGTCAGCCTGCGGCTGACACCTTCTCCCGCAAGGGGAGAAGGCGCTCACATCACTTCGGCTTGCGGAACTTCATCACGAACTGGTCGGTCTTTCCGCGGATCGAGGGGTCGAACACGCTCGCCGTATGCGGGTCGGCGCTCGCCCGCAGGAGCTGGGTCTCGCCCTCGAACTTGAAGCCGGCCGCCTCGACTTCCTGGCGCACGATCGAGGGCTCGATCCGATGCACCTTCTGCGCCGCTTCGAGGCCGGAGCCCGGCGCGGCGACGTGGTCGACGATCACATAGAGGCCGCCCGGCTTCAGCGACTTGAACACCTCGGCGTTCACCTGGCCGGCCCATTCCTTGGGGAACGGCTGCAGGTGCAGGTCGTGGTAGTTCTGGACCGTGAACACCAGGTCCAGCCCGTCGGGCAGGTCCAGCGCGCCCAGGCTCTGGGTCAGGGCCGTGACGTTCTTGTAGTCGGCCACGACCTTCTTCTGGTTCTCGCCATAGCTCGCCTGGAACTTGATGAACTCGTCGGGCTGGTAGGCATAGACGTGGCCGTTGGGACCCACCGCGGCCGACAGGATGCGGGTGAAGTAGCCGCCGCCCATGATGAAGTCGGCCACCTTCTGCCCCGGCTTCACCTCGGCGAAGGCCAGGAGTTCGCCGGGCTTGCGGGCCGCGTCGCGGCCGACGTCGGCCTCGGGCCGCGCCTTGTCGGCCAGCGCCGCGGTGAGGCTGGCGGGCACGGCCTGGGCCAGGGCGGCGCTGGCGGCCCCGACCATCAGGACGGAAATGAGCGGAAGCAGGATCTTGCGGGCCATGGGGGCCTCCCTCGAACGTTGTTTGGCCGACCCTAGCAGAGGAACAAGCTGAACCGAACGGGGCCTGGCGAGTTCAGTAGCCGTTCAGGCGGGGGGTGTACTTTGCGTTCACCGAGGGGGGTGAACCAGACTGGAGCACCCGATGAAAAGATTTCTCCTTGTCGCCGCGGCTGCGGCGGCTGCTGCCGGCCCGATCTTCTCCGCCTCTGCGGCGGCGGCTCAGCCGCGTGAAGTCCGGCAGGAACAGCGCGAGCTGCGCGACGAACGCCGCGACGCCCGCCGCGACGGCTATGTGAGCGAGCGCGAGCGCCGCGAAATCCGGCGCGAGCGTCAGGACGTGCGCGAGGCCCGCCGCGACGCCCGTCAGGACCGCTACGACCGCCGCCGCGCCGACACCTGGCGCAACCGGGCCGAATGGCGCGGCTATCGCGGCGCCCGCGCCGGCTACTGGTACGCGCCCGGCTACGGCTATCACCCCTACACGCGGGGTTATGCCTGGCGGACGGGCGGCTACGTTCCGCGCGCCTACCGCAGCTACTATGTGCAGGACTACGGCTACTACGGCCTGCGCGCCCCGCCGCCCGGTCATCGCTGGGTCTACGCCGACGGCAACTTCGTGCTGATGTCGCTGGCCACCGGCCTGATCGCCCAGGTCATCGCCAACGGCTGGTAAGAGCCAGGCCCGACCGACGAGCCCCCGCCGCAAGGCGGGGGCTTTTCGTTGCGCCTCAGCGCGTCTCGATCTTCGCCACCACCGACATGCCGGGCCGCAGACGATCGATTTCCGGCTGGCCCGGATCGAGCGCGATCCGCACCGGGATCCGCTGCGCCACCTTGGTGAAGTTGCCGGTGGCGTTGTCCGGCCGGATGACGCTGAACTCCGACCCCGCCGCCGGCGAGATGCGCTCCACCCGCCCCGTCAGCGTGCGGTCCAGGGCGTCGACCTCCAGCCGCGCGCGCTGGCCCACGCGCACGCCGCGCATCTGGGTCTCCTTCAGGTTCGCCACCACCCACACCTGGTCGGGCACCAGCGACATGAGCTGCGTGCCGGCCGTCACGTACTGCCCCTGCCGGACCGCCACCTCGCTCAGCCTGCCGCTCGCCGGCGCCTGAACGCGGGTGTTGGCGAGGTCGATCTCGGCCAGACGCAGCGCCGCCTGCGCCTTCTCCACCGCAGCGTCCAGCGAGCCGCGCCCCACCTCGGTGGACGTGACGCCGGTCTCGGCGACGTTCTCCTGGGCCCGCGCCCGCGACACCGCCGCCTGGGCCGCCCGCAGCGCCGCCTCGGCGGTATCCACCTGCGCCTGGGCGACCCAGCCTCCGGCGCGGAGCTGCCGCACCCGCCGCGCCTCGGCCTGGGCGCGGGCGAGTTCCGCCTGGGCGCCGGCGAGGCCCGCCTGGGTCTCGCTCACCGTGCCCTGCGCCGTCGCGCGGCTCTGCCGCGAATTGGCCAGCGCCGCCTGGGCTGCGTGGAGGTCGGCCCGCGCCTGCTCCACCCGCTGGCGGTAGATGCGGTCGTCGATCACCGCCAGGAGCTGCGCCGGCTTCACGGCCTGGAAGTCCTGCACCGCGACGCTGGCCACATAGCCGGCGACCTGGGGGCTGATGACCGTCACCTGCCCGCGCACATAGGCATCGTCGGTGCGCTGCTCGCCGCGGCTGAACGGCGGCAGCTTCCAGGCGTACAGCACCAGCACGACGCCCAGCAGGGCCGCGCTCACGATCAGCAGGGTCCAGAGGACGCGCCGCCTCGGCGCCGTCGGGGTCTGGCTGGCTTCAGTCACCGGCCGCCTCCGCCGGTATGGCGACCGCAGCCGCCTTGCGCGCCGCCCGGCGCGTCCGGAAGTAGTATGCGAAGACCCACACGCTTCCCAACGCGGCTATGGCGGCGATGATCCGGAACACGTCGTTGTAGGCCAGCACGTGCGCCTGCTGGGTCACCTGCTGGGTCAGGAGCCGTGTCGCCTCGGCCTGCCGCCGCGCCGGGTCGGGGATCGTCCGGGCGTAGGCGCCGGCGAGCTGCTGCAGGCGCTGGACGGTCGCCGGGTCGCTCAGGCTGATGCTCTCGGCCAGCTGGTTGGAGTGGTATTTCTCGCGCACCGTCTCCAGCGAGCCTACCAGCGCCGAGCCCGCCAGGCCGCCCAGGTTCTGGGCCACCGAGAAGACCACGATGAAGCTCACCAGCACCTGCGGCCCCTTGCGCAGCACGCTGCCGATGCCCGCCACCATCGCCGGTCCCAGGAAGGCCGCGGCGGCGAACGCGGTGAGGGCCTGGCTGAAATAGAGGTTCACCGGCCGCGTCTGGGCGGTGGCGTGGCTGTCCAGGAAGGCGCCCAGCGCGATCAGGGCCAGGGCGCCGGCGATCGGGCGAATGGCCCGCTCGGGTGCGATGGTGAACGCACTCACCAGGACGCCGGCGATGGTGGCCAGCAGGATCACCGTGAACAGGCCGTGGAGTTGCTCCACGCCCAGCCCCATCTGCATCAGGAAGCCGACTGCCCCGGCCGTCTGCTCCGACAGCACCACCCGCACCAGCAGGATCGCCAGGCCCAGCCGCGCCACGTCCGCGCTCGCCAGGAAGGCCAGGCTGATGAGCGGGTTCTTGCGGTTGACCTCGATGGCCAGGGCCGCGCCCAACAGCACGCAGGCGCCGACCAGCGCCCAGCCGATCCACGGCGCCTCGGTCCACCAGACGATGCGCCCCAGGCCCAGCACGGCGGCCAGCAGCGCCACGCCCGGTGCGAAGAGGGCGAAGGTCAGGAAGTCCAGCGGGTCGAAGGCCTTCATCCTCTCGGACGGCGGCAGCCGCAGCGAGAACACCGCCGCCAGGCAGATCAGCGAGAGCCCCAGCTCCATGATGTGGAACGCACGCCAGCCGCCCAGCTCCAGCAGCGTCGGCCCGATCAACCGGGCGACCGGGGCGGCGATGGTGCTCATGCCGATGCCCAGCACGATTCCCTTCAGGCGGTGCGCCGGCGGGAAGGCCTGGATGAAATAGAGGAAGCTCAGCGTGGACAGGCCCGAGGCCGCCATGCCGGCCGCGGCTCGCGCCCCCAGCATCGCGCCGAAGTCGTGCACGAAGACGTTGGCGAAGGCGACGGCCGCGAAGGCGATCAGGAAGATCTCGGTGAACAGCCGCAGGCCGTACTGCTGGCGGAACTTCACCAGGATCAGGCCCAGGCAGGCGTTGGTCATCACGAAGACGACCGGGATCCACGCCGCCTCGACTGGCGCCAGGCCGAGCGCGCCCTGGAGGTTCTGCAGGTTGGCCGTGACGAAGGCGCTGCCCAGCGACGAGGTCACCGAGACCAGCACCGCCACGCAGGCATAGGCGATCCGCAGCCGCGTGGGATGGTCGGGCGTGGCGGGCGAGCCCGGGAACGTCGGCCGCTCATGCGGCTGCAGACGTTCCTGGTACTCGTGCCACGGGATGGGATCGCGGCGGGGCATCGCGCTCGGGACGGTCACCTCTGGCGAAGCGACAACGGCCCGGCTGCGACGCCGTTGCCGATCAGGCGGTCTCGATCGCCGGAGCGTTCTCGCGGAAGGGCGCGAGCTGCGCCTCCAGCGCCCGCTGGAAGGCCGGCCGCGCCTCGCAGCGGGAGAGGTACGGCCCGAGCACCGGGTGGCCGGTGACGATGTCGGTGTCGCGAAGGTTCCGCAGCACCGTGGCCACCATCAGGTCGCCGGCCGTGAAGCGGTCCTCCAGGTGCTCGCGCCCGCCCAGCCGCTTGGCCAGGGCGTCCAGCCGCCGCTCGATCGTGGCGATCACCTGCGGTCGCCGCTCGACCGTCCAGGCTTCGCCGGCGTGGAAGAGGTCGATATCCGACAGCGGCCCGATGTAGCTGTCCAGGCTGTCCAGGGCGGCGATCACCCACTGGACGGTCTTGGCCCGACCCGCCGGGTCGCGCGGCATCAGCGCCTCGGACCGTTCGGCGATGTGCAGCACGATGGCGCCGCTTTCGAACAGCGTCAGCCCGTCCTCCTCGATGGCCGGCACCTGGCCCCAGGGCTGGATCGCCCGGTACTCCGGCTTGTCCTGGTCGCCCAGGCCGAGCAGCTTCGTCGCATAGGGGATGCCGGCCTCCTCCAGCGCCCAGCGCACGCGCAGGTCGCGGACCAGGCCCTGGGCGAAGTCGGGGACCCACTTGAAGGCATAGAGCGTGATCATCGGTCGTCTCCCTCTTGGATGGGCTTGGCCTCGACGTAGGCCTGTTGCTTGTCGAGCAGTCCGCTCCAGCCGGCGATGTGGCTGTCGCGCCGCTCCACATCGGTGAACGGGGTCTGGTGGAAGGTCTGGATCGTGCCGCCGTGGGCTTCGGCGAAGGTGACCGTCACCGTCGTCTCGACGCCAGCGGCCGGGCCCTCGTCCCAGGTGAAGGTGAAGACGATCCGGCGCTCGTCGTCGATCTCCCGATAGACGCCCTCGTGCCAGTTCTCGCCGTACTGCTCGGACACGAAGCCCGCCCGCCACTTGCCGCCCTCGCGGAAGTCGTGACTGAAGTGGATGCACCGGCAGTTCTTGGGCGCCCACCAGTTCGCCCGGTGCACCGGGTCCGACCACATGCGGAACACCAGCGCCAGGGGCGCGTCGAAGTGGCGGACGATCAGCAGTTCGTCGTCGCGCAGCGGCATGCCCGGGTCCACGCCCGGCCGCGCGTCAGGTCTTGCGTCCATTCGGATCTCCCTTCGTCAGCTTGGCCAGGTAAGCGTCCATCTTGTCGAAGCTGCCCTCCCAGAACCGGCGGTAGTGGGCGAGCCAGCCGTCGAGCTCCTTCAGGGGCCCGGCTTCCAGCCTGGCCGGCCGCCACTGGGCTTCCCGGCCACGGCTTATCAGGCCCGCCTGCTCCAGCACCTTCAGGTGCCGCGAGATCGCCGGCAGGCTGATCTCGAACGGCTCGGCCAGTTCGTTCACCGTCGCCTCGCCCTGGGCTAGCCGCGCCAGGATCGCCCGTCGCGTCGGATCCGCTAGCGCCGACAGCGTGGCGCTCAGGGGGTCGGCCTCAGCCTGCATCGTTCTTCCCTCGCAAGGTCCTCATGCTCAGCCACGGCGCGACGTGGAACGCCGCCATCAGCAGGTACATCGTCGTCATGCCGCTCAGCGGCGAGCTCTCGCCGGGCAGGCACAGCGTCTGGGCGGGGCCGCCCGGCCACGGCCGTCGCCGCCGCCATGGCCGCGAAGGTGGGCGCGGCCGCCAGGCTCAGGCCTTCGGCGCAGCCTTGCCGGTCCCCGCGCGGTCTCGGACCTGTAGTCCTTCTCCACCGCCATCCACGGCATCCGCCGCCGCTCGGCGGCCAGGGCGTCTCGCGCGCCGGTGTGGGCGTTCTCCGTCGCCAGCAGCGCCCGGCGCGCAGCGTCCCAGGCGTCCGGCGATACGATCGGCGGCGTCCGCATGGGAATCTCCTTCCACGCTATTTGCCCAAGTGGTTAATTAGCGACTTTGTTAAATAGACAGGCTGGAAGCTTGTCAACCTTCGATCGCCGGTCCCGGCGAAGCGCTGCCCTTGCCTAGAAGATGGTGCTGGAGACGCCCAGCAGCAGGCGGTTGATGTGCGCCGCGAGGACGTCGGCGTCGTCCTGGCCCACACCGGGCTTCAGATCCAGGGTGAACAGCGAATTGCTGTACGAGGACGTCTCCCGCGTGGACGGGAAGAAGGCCAGGAACACGGCGCCGCTGCGACCCTGGCGGACCTCGCATCGGTGGGCTTGATCGGGGCTCATTGCAGGATGCTCCGGTCGCCGGCCAGGCGACGCCGGTTGAGGCGCTCGGCCAGGTCGTCGGCGTCAAGCCAGCTCAGCCCGGCCTGGGCGCAGAGGCCCAGCATCACGGTCTCGCCCGTCCACCGGTCGAAGACGGTCCAGCCGCGTGCGTCGCGGCGGGTGTCGTATTGGCGGGTCATCGCCGGCTCCTGGTAGAAGGGTCGGGACGCGCGGTCGGGCGGACCTCGTAAGGCCCGCCCGTTTGCGGTCAGCTCTGGAGCTGCGCGGCCGACATCTTGCCGCTGCGCTGGTCGCGCTCCAGCTCGAAGCTCAGCTTCTGGCCTTCGTGCAGGCTGGCCATGCCGGCCCGCTCCACGGCGGAGATGTGCACGAACACGTCATTGCCGCCGTCGTCGGGCTGGATGAAACCGAAGCCCTTTTGGCCGTTGAACCACTTCACAGTACCGGTGCTCATTTGTCGTCCCTTTCGGACATAAGTTCTCACGCCCGAAAATGGGTCATGAGATCAAATTTTCGGAAAGGGTCGGAAGACGAATCCGGGTCGAGATTTCATCCTCGACGGGAATGGCGCGCGAGCCAGAACGATATTTGATTTATCCAAGATGGGCGCCTCACGGGCCATCAGCAAGTTTTATTTTCTAAATTCTGCGGCCGCACCACAGTCGTGCTATAGGAAAACTTATGCGCATGACACCAGATCGGGCGGTTCTGACCGTCACACCTCGGGACGGCGGCTGGGCCGTCGAACTCGAAGGCGACACCTTTGGCCACTCCCGCGACAAGGACATCGCCCGCGCCGCCGCCAATCGCCGCGCGCGGGAGATCCAGGACGGCGGCCGCGCCTGCCAGGTCCGGGTGTATGGGGAACACGGCTTCTGGAGCGCCACATGACCCGCCTTCCCGCCCGCACCGCCGCAGCCCGCGGGTCCGTCGCCAGCCGCCTGCGCAGCCAGATCGAGGCCGCCGAGGCTGAGGGCGCCGCCCGCGAGGACATGGTCCTGAAGCTCACCCATTCCGACGTCAGCCACCTCAAGCGCGACAGCTCGCTGGCGGTGACCGACATCAGCTTCGCCGCGGGGGTGATGCGCTTCCTCGGCGTCCGGATCGAAGAAGGCGGCGTCCAAGCCAGCAGCCTGGACCCCGTCTAGCCTAGCCGTAAGGCTGCGGCGGCGCATCGGCCTCCGGGGGCCTCGGCAGCTTGCCGCTGAGCCTGTCGGCCAGCTTGAAGACGAACGGGTTCAGCACGATCGAGATCAGGGCCCCGGCCAGGATCAGGTCATGGGTCCCGCGGCTCAGCACCTCCAGCTTCAGCCCCACGCCGGCCAGGATGAACGAGAACTCGCCGATCTGCGCGAGGCTCGCGGCGATCAGCAGGCTGGGCGTCCGCTCCAGCCGGAAGGCCGTGGTGATCACCAGGGCGGCCAGCGCCTTGCCCACCACGATGATGGCGACCACGGCGGCCACGGCCACCGGCTGCTCCACCAGCACCCGCGGGTCGAACAGCATCCCCACCGACACGAAGAACAGCACGGCGAAGGCGTCCCGGAGCGGCAGCGCCCGCTCGGCGGCGTTGTGCCCCAGCGGCGTGCCGTTCAGCACCAGGCCCGCGATGAAGGCGCCCAGCGCGAACGAGGCGCCGAAGACGGCGTAGGCCACGTAGGCGATGCCCAGGGAGATCGCGAGCACGCCCAGGGTGAACAGCTCCCGCGAGCGGGTGTGGGCGATCCGCACCAGCACCCAGGGCAGCACCCGGCCGCCCACGATCAGCATGAAGGCGACGAAGACGGCGATCGACAGCAGCGTCCCGCCGACCTTCAGGGCGACGCCGGTCCAGTCGCTCGGCCCCTCGCCGCCGCCCCCGGCCGTCGCCAGCAGCGGGATCAGCACCAGGGCGACGACCATCACCAGGTCCTCGACGATCAGCCAGCCGACCGCGATGCGCCCCGTCTCGGTCTTGACCTGTTTGCGCTCCTCCAGGGCGCGCAGCAGGACGACGGTCGAGGCCACCGATAGCGAGAAGCCCATGAGCGCGGCCTCCGCGTCGCCCAGCCCCATCAACCGGCCGACGCCCCAGCCGAGGCCGGTCGCCGCCGCGATCTGGAACAGCGCGCCGGGCGCCGCCACCTTGCGCACCTGCAGCAGGTCCCGCGGCGAGAAATGCAGACCCACGCCGAACATCAGCAGGATGACGCCGATCTCCGCCAGCTGCTGGGCGAGCCCTGCGTCCGCCACCCAGCCCGGCGTGAACGGCCCCGCGACCACCCCCGCCAGGAGGTAGCCCACCAGGGGCGACAGCTTGAACCGCAGGGCCAGCATGCCCAGGACGAAGGCCAGCACGAAGCCGCCCACCAGCATCAGGATCAGACTGTCGTCGTGCGGCATCTGCGCTCCATCTTGTCGGGGAGCTATCGAGGTGCAGGCCAGGGTGCGCGAGGTCAACCCCGCGCGCCCGAAAACCGGCGTGCGGCGATCGCCCTGCCTTAGCGGCCCTGGGTCATCACCGCCGTCACCACCGCGATGCGCTCGACGTCGGCATAGGCCGGGGTCTCCAGCTCCTCCCCGAACACGTCGGGATCAATCTCGCGGTAGTCGAGGTTCGCGCCGTTCGCCTGCGCGAGCATGGCCAGCGCCTCGCCCAGCTCGTCGCGCCCGCCCGCCACGATCGCGCTGCCGGTGTAGAGCAGCAGCCGGCCGCCGGGGGCCAGCTTGGCCAGCGCGGCTTCCGCCCAGTCCACGGACAGGCGGCCGCCGTGCATGGCGCCGCCGTCGCGATAGGTCTGGTGCGAGTCGGCCATGTACGGCGGGTTGGCCAGCACCGCCGCCAGGCCCGGCTCCACGCCGTCGAGCCCGCTGGTCCGCCGCAGCGCCAGCGTCGCGCCCGCATGTGCGGCGTTGATCCGCGCGAGCCGCAGCGCGGTCGGGTTGATGTCGGTCATCGTCAGCTCGGCGGCAGCCGCCGACTGGAGCGCCGTCAGCGCGCCGACGCCCGCGCCGCCGCCCACGTCGACCACCCGTCCGGCCAGTGTCGGATCGAGCTCGCGGGCGATGAAGTCGGCGAACCGATAGCTGTCGGGCCCCAGGAAGACGGAGTCCTCGTCCTCGGTCGGGAACGCCGAATGGAGGAACAGTCGCCCTTTCAGCCGGGCCACGCGCAGGCGGCTCTTCATCCACCCGTCGCCCAGTCTCGTCAGGACGCCGGCGGCGGTCAGGGCGGCGGTCAGGAACCGAGGCGCCTCGCCGGCCGAGAACGGCAGGCTCCAGCCCAGGATGTCGCGCAGGTCGCCGCCCTGCGCCACGTCCCGGCGAGCCGCGACCCTTCGGTGGGTCGCCGGCGTCGGGGGCGTGAAGTCGTAGCCTCGCCGGTCCAACTCGCCCAGCAGGCCGGTCAGCGCCAGGTCGGGGTCGTTCAGCTTCGCCGATCCATCCATGCCCAGCGGAAAGCTCCAGCGAGGCGATGGTTTCGGATGGCCGCGCGAACCTTGGCCGCCCCCGGCCGTTCAGCCGCGGGCATGAGGATCGCCACCTACAACGTCAACGGCGTCAACGGACGCCTCCCCGTCCTGCTGCGCTGGCTGGAGGAGGCCCAGCCCGACGTCGTCTGCCTGCAGGAGCTCAAGGCGCCCGACGAGCGCTTTCCGGCCGCCGCCATCGAGGCCCTCGGCTACGGCGCCGTCTGGCACGGCCAGAAGAGCTGGAACGGCGTGGCCATCCTGGCCAAGGGCTGCGAGCCGATCGAGATCCGCCGCGGCTTGCCGTCGGGCCCGGCCGGCGACCCTGAGGACGTCCAGAGCCGGTACATCGAGGCGGCCGTGAACGGGCTGCTGATCGGCGGTCTGTACCTGCCCAACGGCAACCCCGCGCCGGGGCCGAAATTCGAGTACAAGCTGCGCTGGTTCGAGCGGCTGTACGCCCATGCCCGCACCTTGATCGACAGCGGCGCGCCGGCCCTGCTGATGGGCGACTTCAACGTCATGCCGACCGAGCTCGACGTCTACAAGCCGGAGCGCTGGCTGGACGATGCGCTCTTCCGTCCCGAGGTGCGCGAGGCCTACGCCCGGTTGCTGGCCCAGGGCTGGACCGACGCCCTGCGACACCTGCATCCGGGCGAGCAGATCTTCACCTTCTGGGACTACTTCCGGAACGCCTACGCGCGAAACGCCGGGCTGCGCATCGACCACCTCCTGCTGAGCCCGTCGCTGGCGCCGCGCCTGCGGGCGGCGGGCGTCGACCGCGATGTCAGGGGCTGGGAGAAGACGAGCGACCATGCGCCGGTCTGGATAGATCTGGCCGACCAGCCGACCGGATGATCGGAGCTGGGCCGCGGCGTCGTGCTTGAGGTTTTCTCTCGGCATGGTTGCAAAATGAAGCGTGCGGTCTTGACCCGGCCCGGCGTTACACGGACCTGTTTCGACAGATGAGCCAGTACATTCTGATCGCCGACGACGATCCGCTGCTCCGCGCGATCCTCGAACACAAGCTGGAGGCCGCCGGTTACGCGGTGAAGAGCGTCGAGGACGGGCAGGCCGCGCTCGAAGCGGCCGCCGAGGACGTACCGGCCATCGTCGTGCTGGACGCCATGATGCCGGTGATGGACGGCTTCGAGGCCCTGCGCCGCTTCAAGCAGGATCCCCGCTTCGCCGACGTGGCGATCATCATGCTCACGGCATTGAAGCGCGAGGCCGACATCGTCAGCGCGCTCAAGCTCGGCGCCGCCGACTACGTGGCCAAACCGTTCAACCCCGACGAACTGGTGGCGCGCCTCGACCGTTTGATGACCGGTCTGCGCGGAGGATCGGCTTGAGGCAACTGGTTCTGGCGGCCGTTCTCGCCGCATTCGCCCTGCCGGCGTTGGCCCAGCCGACGGCGGCCGATCCCTTGGCGACGGGCGTCGACCTGCGCCGCGCCGGCCGTGCGGCCGAGGCGATCCCGCACCTGGAGACGGCCAGTCGCACCCAGGCCTCGGACGCAGACGTCTGGCTGAACCTCGGCCTGGCCTACGCCGCGGTGGGCCGCTTCGACGACGCCGAACGGGCCCTGGCCGAGGCGCAGCGGCTGGCGCCCGACTATGCCGACGTGGGCGTCGCGCGCGCTCGGGTCGCCTTCTACAGGGGCGACTACGACGAGGCCGACCGCCGTCTCGCGCCCATCCTGGCCGCCGCCCCGACCCACGCCGACGCCCGGGCGCTTCAGGCCCAGGTCGCCGCCGCGCGCCGCGCCCCGCCGGCGCAGGACGACGCCCGCTGGCGCCTCGACCTGGGCGCGACCTACGGCGACCGCTCCAAGGGCCTTTCGTCCACGCGCATCGGCCAGGCCTCGCTCAGCCGCACGAAGGACGGCCTCACCCTCGGCGGCTCGGTCGAGCACGCCCGCCAGTTCGGCGCGACCGACACTTACCTCGAAGGCGTGGCGGCCAACCGCTTCGGCTATCTGGCGCTGGGCGGGACGCCCAACGCCCAGTTCCGCCCCGAATGGGCGATCCGCGCCGGCCTCGTCTCCGGGGCCCGCCCCGTCGGCGCCGGCTGGAGCGCCCAGCTCGCGGTCGACGGCGGCCATGCCCGCTACGTCACCGGCGGCGTCTGGAGCCTGCATCCCTCGCTGACCGTGGCGCGCGGCGAAGCGGTCTCGCTCACCGCCCGCTGGATCAACGTCATCGACGAGACCGACGAATACCGCACGGGCTACGCGCTGCGCGGCGCGTGGCGCCCCGTCGGTCGCCTGCAGCTCTCCGCCGGCTGGAGCCATGCGCCCGAGTCCAGCGAAGGCGTCACGGTCCGGGTGAAGGCGGTCAGCCTCGGCCTCGCCTACGACGTTTCCGACGACCTGACCCTGCGCATCGACGGCGTCCACGAGGACCGCCCCGCCTACGACCAGGACCTCGTCAGCCTCGGCGTGACCCGGCGCTTCTGAGGTGAGCACCCTGCTCCTCATCTGGCTCGTCGCCATCGCCATGATGGTCGCGGCCATCGCCTGGATGGCGGGCCTCATCCTGCAGCGGATGCTGCAGGCGCGCACCCGGGAGCGGCGCCTGGCCGAGCGGCGGGCCGTGGAGATGACCCTTCTGTCCGTGATGCAGGGCCGGGCTGACGCCGCCCTGGCGCTGCGCCAGTTCCGCGGCAAGCCGCGCCTGCTGGCCGAGACCCTGCTCGACTTCCTGGGCGTGGTTCGCGGCCGCGACCGCGATGTGGTGATCGAGGCGCTCGAGGCGATCGGGGTGCCCGGCGCCCTGCGGGCGCGGCTGACCCGCGGCTCCTGGGCGGGCCGGCTGGCCGCCGCCGAGGCGCTCGCCGCCTTCCCCGGGCCCGAGACCCAGGCCGCGCTCTGGCGCATGGCCGAGGCGACGCCGGAAGCGCGGCTGACCGCCCTCGAGGCCCTGGCCCGGGCCGGCGGCGCCGTCTCGGTCGACCAGCTCCTCGACGCCGCCGCCCAGGGCGATCTGCGCGCCTCCGGCCGCTTCGCCGAGTTCCTGCGCGAGCAGGTGGCGCTCGACGCGCCGGCCGCCGTCCAGGCCCTGGCGCGCGGCGACCTCCGCCCCGAGCTGCGCGTCCTGGTCATCGAGGCCCTGGGCGCCAGCGGCGACTACGGCGCCATCGCGGCCCTGGCGGGGGCCGCCGGCGACGCCGACGCCGCCGTGCGCGCCGCCGCCGTCCATGCGCTGGGGCGCCTGCAGCATCCCGCCGGCCAGGCTCCGATCGCCACGGCGCTCGACGACGCGAACGGCGATGTCCGCGCGGCCGCCGCCGAGGCCGCCGGCGAGGCCCGCCTGCCCAAGCTGGCCGACGCCCTCTACGGACGGCTCTTCGACGACGCCTGGCGGGTGCGCTTCCAGGCCGCCGCGTCGCTGGGCAAGCTGGGACCCGCCGGGCTGGAGCGCCTGCGCCGCGCCGCCGCCCTCGCCGATCCGCGCGCCCAGCGCGCCGCCGCCCTCACCCTGGCCGAACTGGGGGCGGCGTGATGGACCTGCCGCTCGACCTGACGGCGCCGGCCCAGGCGCTCACCGGCTTCGCCCAGGCGATCGCCCTCGTCGTCATCTCCGCGGGCCTGGCCCAGAACCTGTTCCACATCTGGCAGCTCGTGGTCGCCGCCGACGCCCTGCGCCGCGAGCGCGGCGTCGTCGAGGCGCGCATGCTGTGGCGCCGCTACGCCGACTCCGCCCCGCCCATCGCCCTGCTGGTGCCAGCCTACAACGAGGAGATGACCATCGGCGAGAGCCTCCGCTCGCTGCTGGCGCTGCAGTACCCGAGCTTCGAAGTCGTGGTGGTCAACGACGGGTCCAGGGACGGCACGATGGAGGCGCTCAAGGCTGCCTTCGACCTCCAGCCCACCGAGCGCGCCTGGGAGCCGATCGCGCCGCACGCGCCGATCCGCGGCATCTACGTCGCCCCCAACCAGCCGCGCCTGCTGGTGGTCGACAAGGAGAACGGCGGCAAGGCCGACGCGCTCAACGCCGCCATCAACCTCTCGCGCGCGCCCATCGTCTGCTCGATGGACGCCGACAGCCTGCTGGAGCCCGACGCCCTGCTGCGCGCCGTCCGGCCTTTCGTCGAGGATCCCGACCGCACCATCGCGGTGGGCGGCACCGTCCGGATCGCCAACGGCTGCGAGATCCGCCACGGCCACGTCGTCAGGATCGGCCTGCCCCGCAACCTCGTGGCCCTGGTCCAGACGATCGAGTACCTGCGCGCCTTCCTCATGGCGCGCATCGCCTGGAGCGAGATGAGCGCCCTGACCATCATCTCCGGCGCCTTCGGCCTCTTCCGCCGCAGCGCGGTCCTCGAGGTCGGCGGCTACAGCCTGGGCACGGTCGGCGAGGACATGGAGCTGGTCGTCAAGCTCCACAAGCACTTCCGCCAGCAGAAGCGTCCCTACCGCGTCGCCTTCGTCCACGAGCCGGTCTGCTGGACCGAATGCCCCGAAGACCTGCGGATCCTCGGCCGCCAGCGCGCCCGCTGGCACCGCGGCGCGCTGGAGACCTTCTTCCGCCACCGCGACATGCTCTTCAGCCCGCGCTACGGCCGGCTGGGCTTCCTCGGGTTCGGCTACATCCTGCTGGTCGACGTGCTCGGCCCCTTCGTCGAGCTGATGGGCTACCTGCTGATCCCCGCCTTCTGGCTCCTGGGCATCCTCAACACCGAATACCTGCTGGCCTTCCTGGCCGTCAGCTTCGCCTATGGCGTGGTGATCAGCGTGGGCGCCCTGGCCCTCGAGGAGGTGGAGCTGCGCCGCTTCCCCAACGCCCGCGCGCTGGTCATCCTGATGCTGGCGGCCATCCTCGAGAACTTCGGCTACCGCCAGATCAACAACATCTGGCGCATCCGCGGCACGTGGCAGTTCCTCACCAGGCAGCACGGCTGGGGGAACATGACCCGCAAGGGCTTCAGCTCGGCGACGCCAGCGCCCGGAGCGCCGAGATCAGGGGCCTGAGATCGGCCGCGCGGCCCTCGCGCAGATCGTCCTCCAGGGCGGCCGCGACCTGGCTCACCTCGGCATAGCCGAACGTGCCGGCGATCCCGGCCAGCTTGTGCACGCGCACCAGCAGCTCGTCCTGCGGCGTCCCGCCGGCCTCGATCCAGGCCAGGTCGTCGGCGGCGCGCGCCAGGAACCGTGTCCTCAGCGGCGCCAGCGGGTCGGGTCGGTCGGTTTCGCCCATGCCGCGCTATCCTCCGTGACGTGCGATGGTTTACCATCCCGCCTCGTCGAACGCTGCGGAATCCATCGCCTTTGAGTCCCTCCGAGCCCGCACGCCTCCAGGCGCTCCGTGAATATGGCGTCCTCGACACGCCGCCCGAGGCCGCATTCGACCGCATCACCGAGCTTGCCGCCGAGCTCTTCGACGCGCCGATCGCGCTCGTCTCGCTGGTCGACGCCGACCGCCAGTGGTTCAAGTCGGCGATCGGCCTGCCGGTTTCCGAGACGCCGCGGGCCTACGCCTTCTGCGACCACACCATCCGTACGGACGAGGTGATGGTGGTGCCCGACGCCACCGCCGACGACCGCTTCCGCGACAATCCGCTGGTGCTGGACGATCCGCTGATCCGCTTCTACGCCGGCGCGCCCCTCACCCTGCCCAGCGGACTGCGCATCGGCTCGCTCTGCGTCATCGACCGCCAGCCGCGCCCGCCGCTCAGCGAAAAGGATCGCCGCCGCCTCGCCATCCTGGCCGCCGCGGTCGTCGGCGAGCTGAACCTGCGGCTCGCCAATCAGCGCCTGGACCAGGCCCGCAAGGTGGCCGAGGCCGCCGCCGAGGCCCGGTCCGAGTTCCTCGCCAACATGAGCCACGAGCTGCGCACGCCGCTCACCAGCATCATCGGCTACTCCGGCATCCTCGCCGCCGCCCAGACCCTGCCCGAGCGCGAGCGGCATTTCGTGCAGCGCATCAATTCCGCGAGCCAGGCCCTGCTCGCCATCGTCAACGACGTCCTCGACCTCACCCGCCTCGACTCCGGCGCCGAGGACGAGCCGCCTGAGAAGGCCGACATCCGCCAGATCGCCGAGACGGCCTTGGGCATCGTCGCCGAACAGGCGCGCGCCAAGGGCCTCGACCTGCGCCTGGAGGCGCCGGGCGCCCTGCCCGAGCTCCACGTGCCCACCGCACGCCTGCGCCAGATCCTGCTGAATCTGCTGTCCAATGCGGTGAAGTTCACCGAGACGGGCCATGTGACCCTGTCGCTCGCCGCCGACGAGCGCCGCTTCACCATCCGCGTCGCCGATACCGGCGTGGGCATCGCCAAGGACCGTCAGGCCGAGGTGTTCGACCGGTTCGTCCAGGCCGACAGCTCGGTGGCGAAGAAGTACGGCGGCACAGGCCTTGGCCTCACCATCTCCCGGCGCCTCGCCGAGCGCATGGGCGGAGAGCTCAGCGTCGAGAGCACGCCCGGCGAGGGCAGCGTGTTCACGCTTGCCCTCCCCCTGGTCCTGGCGCCGGCCTAGGTCCGAAACCAGCCGCCCACCACGCAGGTCGCCACGCCGTCGCGGACCGTCACCGTCGTCCGCCGTACGGGCCCCGGCTGGAAGATCGTGGTCCCCCGGGCCGTGGTCACCGTCAGCACATAGGGCGCGTTGAACTGGCAGATCCGATAGATCTTCCCGTCCTCGCGGAATCCGGCGCAGCTCGCATGGCCGTGCCGGCGGGTGAAGGTGGCGTCGCCGTAGGTGAAGGTCATCGGCTGGCGGCGGCCCAGCGCGGGCGGCGCCTGCACGACCGGGCAAGCCGGTCCGGAGATCCCGTCCCAGGCCGCCTTCTCGGCCCGCGCCGCGTACCAGGTGCGGAAGACGTCCAGCAGCGGCACGCTGGCCACCATCACCAGCACGCCCGCCATCGCGGCGGTCTGCAGCCCGTCGACCAACCGCGTCCCCCTTCGGGCTGCATGCAGCGTCATGGCCATGGTGATCCTCCCGCTCCAGGATGATAAAGTTACACATGTAATTCGCCACGCTGCAAGAGCGCCGGCTCGTCGGCCATGCCTGGCCGCCAGGTCGAGCAGGACCGTAGAATTACGGGAAGGCCGGCCTTCGAAAACCGCGGTTATCGTTCGCCGCGGAGAGGCCCATGCCGACCTATCGCGCCTATCTGATGAGCCCGCTCGCGCGCATCCTCGAAGGGCACTGGATCGAAGCCGAGAGCGATGAGGAGGCCTTCGCGCGCGCCCGCGGCCTTTGCCGCGCCGACGCGCCTCGGGTGGAGCTCTGGCTTCGCGACCGCCGGGTCGGCGTCATCACGCGCGACGCGCCGCAGCCCGGAGACAACGGCGGTTCGCCGGCCTAGCCGCAGCAGCCTGCGTCGGACGAGGCGTCGCAGGAGAAGGAATCCAGCCGCTCGGCCCCCTGCCAGAGCTCGCATTGGAACGGTTGGCCCGCGCACAGCGCCATCGCCTTGGCCTTTGCGTCCGCCACGTCCTTGGCTTCCAGCCAGTCCCCAACCGCGATCTTGCCTTCGATGGTCATCTTGTAGAGGCGGAAGGTCGGCACATTGATTCCTTGTGTCGGGCAGCGGACGGTCCGCGCGTTTGACGTCGCGCGTTTGAACGATCACTGAACCAAGGCCAAGCTCGGAAGCCCGCCGCCCCTGTGGAGGAGCCCAACATGACCGATCGAACGTCAGCTCCGCGGGACGGCGGCTGCCGCTGCGGCCAGGTCCGCTTCCGTCTGTCGGGTCCGGCGCTGATCACCATGGCCTGCCACTGCCGCGGCTGTCAGAAGATGACCGCCAGCGCCTTCTCGCTCAGCACCCTTGTCGCCGACGAGGCTTTCGAGATCATCGCCGGCGAGCCCGTCGTCGGCGGCGCCGGCAGTCCCGACCTGCGCCACTTCTTCTGCCCCAAGTGCATGAGCTGGATGTTCACCCGGCCCGACGCCATCGGACCGTTCGTCAACGTGCGCAGCACCCTCCTCGACGATCCCTCCGGCCTGGAGCCCTTCGTCGAGACCCAGACCGCCGAGAAGCTCCCCTGGGCGACCACCCCCGCCCGCCACAGCTTCGACCGCTTCCCCGGCCCGGACGACTTCGGTCCGCTGATGGCGGAGTACGCCGGGCGCCCGGGCTGACGTCCTCGCGTTCAGTCGCTCCGCGACAGCTCCCCCGAGGGGGGAGCATCTATCCTTCCCCCGTCAGATCGCCTGGCTTCACCCCCGGCGCGGTGCTCCACACCACCTTGCCTCGCCTGAGCGCCTCGCGCTCCTCCGGCGTCTCGTCGGGATGGTCGGTGAACTTGCGCACGATCACCGTCATCGGCTGCGCCATTTCGGCGGCGTCCTGCGCCACCAGCCGCTCGCAGTACTTGCGCGGCGAAAGCCTCGGCGCCTGCCAGCGGATCAGGTCGAACTTGAACCGGCAGGCCCAGACATTGCCCGGCGTCACCTCGCGCGCCAGCTCGCGGGTCTCGTCGAACAGGTAGTCGCCCTGGAACTGCCGGGCGTCCACGTACATGTCCTGGAACTCGGGGATGCGGTTCACCCAGCGATAGACGGTGGCGGGCGTCGGCAGGTGCTCCTCCCGGCAGATCGAGATCAGGCTCTCGCCGTTGGCCAGCCGGAAGCAGATCTCCTCGCCGATCTCGGGCGTATAGGTCGGCTCATGCCCGCCGTCCCGGCGGGTCAGCGCCGCCCGCCGCGCTTTCCGCTCGGCCTCCCGCGCCCGGTCGGCCAGTCGCCGTTCCAGACGCGCCCGCCGCTGCGCCGCCGCCAGCCGCTCGCCGAACTCCACATGGCTCCGCCGCCAGACGCCGATGGCCGTCCGGCTCGGCATCCTCGGGTCCTGCTCCAGCGCGCCCAGGCTCTCGCCCATCGCCACCCGCGCCACGATCTCGTCGGCCAGGGCTTCGGTGAAACGCACATGCTCCCGCCGCGGGAGCCCGCCCCCGCGGCCCCAGGCGGGTCCGCCGTTCTCCATGCCGATTGTCCGCAAGCACGGCCACACGCCGCCCATCTGTAAGGTGGCTCAACCCCGTGGGAATGTCAAGAACAAATGGAGAACATCGCGCCACCACCCTCCAGCTACCACCCTCTGCTCATCCCCCGTTCATCCGACCGCCGCTTCACTCCCCGGCTGGCGGCGGCTCAGTGGGGGTGCGCGACCGCGCCGCACCCTGCCGGACCGCCGCCTGAGTTACGCTTCCCCCGCGTGTCAGCCGGAGCCCGCCCATAGTGCGTCACGTGACCCGAACCTTCGCCCTGGCGGCCCTCGCCGCCGCCACATCCGCCGCCGCGCATGCCGCCGGCCCGTCGCGTCCCGCCGGCCTGCCCTGGGTCGTCCAGCCCGCCGACGCCGCGTGCCGCACCGAGCTCGAGCTCGTCGCCCGCTCGGGCGCGGTGACGCCGGTGACGCTCACCTCCGACGGCCAGATCGTCAGCCTCACCTTCGCCAAGCCCGACCTGCCCGAGCGCGCCTTCCTGCCGATCCGGGTCGACCGCAACCGCTATTCCAACCTGATGCTGCGCCGCGCCGACGGCGTCACGGGCGAGCTGGTCCTCTCGGAGGAGACCGAGGCCGCCATGCGCAAGGGCGCGACGCTCGACATCGCCTGGCTGGGCGAGGAGCCGGTGTCCACCACGCTCGCGGGTTCGGAACAGGGGCTGACGGACCTGCGCGTCTGCGGCGCCCAGATCGCCAGCCAGGCGCGCGCCCGCGCGACCGCCGAGGCCGAGGCCAGGGCCCGCGCCGAGGAGGACGCCCGCAAGCAGGCCGTCGTCCAGGCCCAGCTCGAGGCCGCGCGCGCCCAGACGGCCGCCGCCGAGGCGCAACGTCAAAGGGTCAAGGAAGAAGCCGAGCGCCAGCGCCGCCAGGAGGCTCAGGAGCGCGAACGCGCCTACGCCGAGGCGCGCCAGCGGGAATACGACTACGCCGAAGCCCGCCGTCGCCAGACCTGGGAAGACGAGCAGGACGAGTACGCCCGGCCGCCGCTCCAGCCCCGTTACCCGATCTATCCGCAGCCCCAGCCCTATCCGTACCGCCGCTGGTAGTCACCGCCCCCCATCGCGGCAGCGATGGCGGAAGGGGGCAGGACGGCGCCTCAGTGCATCGTGCCGGCGACGATCTCCAGCTTGTTGCCGTCCGGGTCGAACAGCACGCAGCCGTAGTAGTCCGGCGAGATGTCCGGATGCAGGCCGGCCGGCCGCACGGGCTCGGCGCCCGCCGCGATCGCCGCCGCATAGGCTTCGTCCACCTCGGCCCGGCTGCCGGCGGTGAAGGCGATGTGGGTCCCGAGCCCGGCCACCTGCGCGCCGCTCACCGGATACAGATAGAGATGGCCGCCCACGCCGCCGGGGCCGTAGGCCAGCTCCTTCTCGCTCACCACCGAGGCCGCCACGCCCAGCGGCCCGAAGAAGGCGTCGTAGAACCTGCGCGCCGCATCCAGGTCGCGCACGCCGAGCGAAAGATGGTCGAACATGGAAATGGCCTCCTCCGGCAGAGCTTGAACCTCCTAGGTAGGAACGGCGAAGCCGTCTTTCACCGCCAAGACGCCCAAGGTCTCGAAGATGTGCTCTGTCGGCGCGGGCTCCTTGGCGCTCTTGGCGTCTTGGCGGTTTGAAACGACGAAGGCGCCGCTCGCGCGACGCCTCCGAAGTTCCATCGCGCCGGCGGCGCCTTACTCCGCGCCCGCCTTCTTGCGGTAGTCCAGCGGCGGCGGGCGGTCTCCGACCATCGCCTTGTACTGGAAGTTCGGCCCGCGCTTCTGGTCGAGTTCGGACTTGGCCTGCGCGATGGTCGCCGGGTCGCGCAACAGCGCGGCCCCGGTCAGGGCCATGGACTTGGCCGCGACCACGCCGCCCTTGGTCGCCATGCTGGTGCCGCCGGCGGCCACCGCCTGCCACGAGTGGCCGGGCGTGCCGGGCACCCAGGTCGCCGCGCTCATGCCGACGGTCGGCGTCACCCAGCTCACATCGGCCACGTCGGTCGAGCCGCCGCCCGCGCCGCCGATCTTCATCGGCTGCACCTCGGCCGCGCTCTCCAGCTTGGCGTTGGTGGTCGGCAGCTGCTTCTGCATGGCCTCGGCAAAGGCCCGCTCCTGGCCGTCCCAGACCACGCCGCCCACGTCGCGCAGGTTCGCGTCCATCACCTTGGCCAGTGTTTCGTTGGGCAGCATGTTGTACACGCCGCCGGTCTGCTCGAAGGCGACCTTGGTCTCAGTGGCCAGCGCCGCGCCGTCGGCGGCCTTCTTCACCCGCTCCATTACGTCCCGGACCACCTGCGGGTCGGCGTGGCGGACGTAGTAATAGACCTCGGCCTTCTCCGGCACGACGTTGGGCGCCTGGCCGCCGTCGGTGATCACGTAGTGGATGCGGGTCCCGTCCGGCACGTGCTCGCGCATCATGTTCACCGCATTGTCCAACACCTCCACGCCATCCAGCGCCGAGCGGCCGCGCCACGGCGCGCCCGAGGCGTGCGAGGAGGCGCCGGTGAACCGGAACTTGCCGCTGATGTTGGCCAGGCTGACGCCCTGGCTCGCGTTGTTGGAGTCGCCGGGGTGCCAATGGATCGTGGCGTCCACGTCCTTGAAGAGGCCGGCGCGCACCAGATAGACCTTGCCCGAACCGCCTTCCTCGGCGGGCGAGCCATAGACCCGGACCTCGCCCTTCACGCCGTTGGCGACCATCCATTCCTTCAGGCTGATCGCCGCCTGCACGGACGCCGCGCCGAACACGTGGTGGCCGCAGGCGTGGCCGGCCACGCCGGGCACGACCTTCCGTTCGGGGCTCGCCGCCTGGGCCAGGCCCGGCAGCGCGTCGTATTCCGCCAGGATCGCCAGCACCGGCCCGTCGCCCGTCTTGAAGCTGCCGACGAAGGCCGTCGGCATGCCCGCGACGCCGGCCTCGACCTTGAAGCCCGCCTTCTTCAGCTCGGCCTGCAGCAGGGCCGAGCTCTTGTGCTCCTGATAGCCGACCTCCGCGAAGCCCCAGATCTGCTTGGCCACCTCGCCGAGGCGCGGACCCGCCTTGTCCACGCTGGCCTTGATCTGCGCCCGGTCCTGCGCCGACAGCTCGGCCGCCTGCGCCATCCCCGCGAACGCCAGCGCCGCCACGGCGCCCAGAAGAACCCGCTTCATCGAAAAGCCCCCACGACTGAACTCGAGCGGCACTCTAAGCGCGGATTCCGGCCTCGCAATTGGTGTGTTCGAAACGGGGTTACGCGGGCTCGTAATTCAGGATCGGCGCTAGCCAGCGCTCCGCCGTGCGCATGTCCCAGCCCTTCCGGCGGGCATAGTCCTGCACCTGGTCGCGCTCGATGCGGCCCACGCCGAAGTAGTGGCTCTCCGGGTGCGCGAAGTAGAGGCCGGACACCGCCGCCGGCGGCGTCATGGCGAAGCTCTCCGTCAGCTCGATCCCCGCGGTGTCCGTGGCGCTCAGCAGCTCGAACAGCGTCGCCTTCTCCGTGTGGTCGGGTTGCGCCGGATAGCCCGGCGCCGGGCGGATGCCGCGATAGGTCTCGGCGATCAGCGCGTCGACGTCGAACGGCTCGTCGGGCGCATAGCCCCACAGCTCGGTCCGCACCTTGCGGTGCAGGGCCTCGGCGAAGGCCTCCGCCAGCCGGTCGGCCAGGGCGGTGAACAGGATCGCCGAATAGTCGTCGCCGGCGTCCTTGAAGGCCTTGGCCTGGGCAAGCTCCCCGTGGCCCGCGGTGACCGCGAAGCCGCCGATCCAGTCGGGCTTGGTCCCGACCGGCGCGACGAAATCGGCGAGCGCGACGTTGGCCCCGTCCCCGCTCTTGATCATCTGCTGGCGCAGGGTGTGCAGCCGCGTGAGCTCGCTCTGCCGGCTCTCGTCCGCATAGAGCACGATGTCGTCGCCGTCGGCGTTGGCCGGCCAGAAGCCCACCACCCCGCGGGCCTCCAGCAGGCCTTCTTGGATAATGCGGTCCAGCATCCGCTGGGCGTCGTTGAAGAGGTCCGTGGCGGCCTTCCCGACCACGTCGTCGGTCAGGATGTCGGGGAACCGGCCCACCAGCTCCCAGCTGGCGAAGAACGGGGTCCAGTCGATGTGCCGGCGCAGCTCGGGCAGGTCGTAGGGCGCGAAGGTGCGCGTCCCCAGGAAGCTCGGCTTCGGCGGCTCATAGACCGTCCAGTCCGGCGTGAAGGCGTTGTCCCGCGCTTCCTGCAGCGTCGCCCGGGCGCGATTGCCCTGCCCGCGCGCGAACTGCTCGCGCACCTTCTCGTAGTCGGCGGCCGTCTCGGCCAGGAACCGGGCCTTCTCCGTGGGCGACAGCAGGTTCGAGACCACGCCCACCGCCCGGCTCGCGTCCAGCACATAGGTGGTCGAGCCCGACGGATAGCGCGGCTGGATCTTCACCGCCGTGTGGGTCTTGGACGTGGTCGCGCCGCCGATCAGCAGCGGGACCTTGAAGCCCCGTCGCTCCATCTCGGCCGCCACGAAGCTCATCTCGTCCAGGCTGGGCGTGATCAGGCCCGACAGCCCGACGATGTCCGCGCCGCACTTCTCGGCCTCGTCCAGGATCTTGTCCGCCGGGACCATGACGCCCAGGTCGACGACCTCGTAATTGTTACATTGTAACACCACGCCGACGATGTTCTTGCCGATGTCGTGGACGTCGCCCTTGACGGTCGCCATCAGGATCCGGCCGTTGGTCTGCCGCGGCTGACCGTCCTTCTCCGCCTCCATGAAGGGCAGCAGATAGGCCACCGCCTGCTTCATCACCCGCGCCGACTTCACCACCTGCGGCAGGAACATCTTGCCCGCGCCGAACAGGTCGCCGACCACGTTCATGCCGTCCATCAGCGGGCCTTCGATGACGTGAAGCGGCCGCTCCGCCTTCTGCCGCGCCTCTTCCGTGTCGGCCTCGATCCAGTCGGTGATGCCGTGCACCAGCGCATGCGTCAGCCGGGCTTCCACGGGCTGCTCGCGCCAGGCCAGGTTCTCGACCTTGGCCTCGCCCTTTTGGCCCTTGTACTTGGGCGCCAGGTCGACCAGCCGCTCGGTGTTCGAGACGGCGCCCCTCGCGGGCCGGTTCAGGATCACGTCCTCGACCGCCTCGCGCAGCTCGGGATCGATGTCGTCATAGACCGGCAGATCGCCCGCGTTGACGATGCCCATGTCCATGCCCGCCGCGATGGCGTGGTACAGGAACACCGAGTGGATCGCCCGGCGTACCGGCTCGTTGCCGCGGAACGAGAAGCTGACGTTGGACACCCCGCCCGAGATCCGGGCGTGCGGGCACGCCGCCTTGATCCGCCGCGTCGCCTCGATGAAGTCGACGGCGTAGTTGTCGTGCTCCTCGATCCCCGTCGCCACCGCGAAGATGTTCGGGTCGAAGATGATGTCCTCTGGCGGGAAGCCCACTTGGTCGGTCAGGATCCGGTAGGCCCGCTGGCAAATCTCGACCTTGCGATCGGCCGTGTCCGCCTGCCCGACCTCGTCGAAGGCCATCACCACCACCGCCGCGCCGTAGCGCAGGCAGGCCTTGGCCTGTTCGATGAACTTCTCTTCGCCTTCCTTCAGGCTGATCGAGTTGACGATCGACTTGCCCTGCACGCACTGCAGTCCGGCCTCGATCACCTCCCACTTGGAGCTGTCGATCATCACCGGCACCCGGGCGATGTCGGGCTCGGCGGCCACCAGGTTCAGGAACGTCCGCATGGCCGCCACCGAGTCCAGCAGGCCCTCGTCCATGTTGACGTCGATGACCTGGGCGCCCGCCTCGACCTGCTGGCGCGCGACGCTCAGCGCCTCGGGGTACTGGCCCTCGGCGATCAGCTTCCGGAATTTGGCCGAGCCGGTGACGTTCGTCCGTTCACCGACGTTCACGAAGATGGGGCGCAACTCAACCTGCCTTGGGAGGAACTAGGGCCGGCAGTCCGTCGATGGACTGGGCGTTGGTGGCGTATCGGCGGGCGGTCCACTCGTCGATCGGCCGGTGCTCGACCCAGCGGCGAAGCTGATCGCGTTCGCCGCGGTAGTCGTAGAAGGGGATGCTCCAGCCGCAGCTGTCGGCGATGCGGGTGAGCTGGACCACGATCACGGCCCGGGCCCGGTCATAGCCCGGGAAACGCGCCAGCAGGCCGGGGAACTCCGGATCGTGCAGCGCCACCGCCCGCCCGCGGCCGTACAGCCGCAGGATCTTCGGCGCGCCGTCGAAGGCGCAGAACATCAGGGTGATGCGGCCGTTCTCCTGGACGTGCGCCATGGTCTCGGCGCCCGATCCGCCCAGGTCCAGGTAGGCGACGGTCCGCGGGTCCAGCACGACGAAGGTGTCGTAGCCCTTGGGCGACACATTCACCGAGCCGTCCCCCGCCAGCGGCGCCGTGCCGACGAAGAACATCTTCTGCGCCGCGATGAAGGCGATCAGATCCTCGTCGAGCTGTTCGAAGGTCTGGCTCATCAGGCGAGCTCGAACGGCTCCAGGCCCGCCAGCCGCATCGCGGTGGGACGTTCCGGGATCTGCCGCGGCGTGACGCCCTTCACGGCGTCGGCGACGTGGCGGATGTGGTCCGGCGTCGTGCCGCAGCAGCCGCCCAGGATGTTCACCAGCCCGTGCTCGGCCCACTCGTGCAGCATGTGGCCCGTCTCGTGCGGCTGCTCGTCGTACTCGCCCATCGCGTTGGGCAGGCCGGCGTTCGGATAGGCGCTGACCAGGGTGTCGGCGATCCGCGCGAGCTCGGCGATGTGCGGCCGCATCAGCTCGGCGCCGAGCGCGCAGTTCAGGCCCACAGCGAACGGCTTGGCGTGCCGCACCGAGTTCCAGAACGCCTCGACCGTCTGGCCCGACAGCGTCCGGCCCGAGCGGTCGGTGATGGTGCCCGATATCCAGATCGGCAGCGGCTCGTAGCCCTGGTCCTCCAGGTCCATGATCGCCTTGATCGCGGCCTTGCAGTTCAGGGTGTCGGTGATGGTCTCCACGAGGAACAGGTCGACGCCGCCCTCGTGCAGCGCCCGCACCTGCTCGGAATAGGCGTCATAGACCTGCTCGAAGGTCACCTTCCGCGCGCCCGGGTCGTTGACGTCCGAGCTCATCGACAGCATCACCGGCAGCGGCCCGATGGAGCCCGCCACGAACCGCGGCTTCTTCGGCTCCTTCGCCGTCCAGGCGTCGGCGGCGGCCCGCGCGACCTTCGCCCCCTCGAAGTTGATGTCCCAAACCGCCGCCTCCATGCCGTACTCGGCCTGGGCGATGGTGGTCGCCGAGAAGGTGTTGGTCTCCGAGATGTCGGCGCCGGCGGCATAATAGGCGTCGTGCAGCTCGGCGATGATGTCGGGCCGGGTGACGCACAGCAGGTCGTTGTTGCCGCGCAGCTCGCCGGGCGCGCCCTTGAACCGCTCGCCGCGGTAATCGGCCTCGGCCAGCCCGCGCTTCTGGATCATCACGCCCCAGGAGCCGTCCAGGATCAGCACCCGCTCCTTGGCGGCCGCCTTGAGGGCCGCGATGCGCTCAGCTCGCGTCATGCCGCGGCCTCCTTGGTCTCAGGTCCGGTGTCGCGCACGCCCAGCACCCGGCAGATGGCGTAGGTCAGGTCGGCGCGGTTCAGGGTGTAGAAGTGGAAGTCGCCGAAGCCCTCTTCGGCCAGCCGTGCGCACATCTCGCTCGAGATGGACGCCGCCAGCAGACGGCGGGTCTCGGCATCCTTGTCCAGGCCGTCGAACAGGTTGCCCAGCCACGCGGGCAGCTCGATGCCGATAGGCCCGGCCATCTTCTTCAGGCCCGCGTAGTTGGTCACGGGCATGATCCCCGGCGAAATCGGGATGGCGACGCCCGCCTTCCGCACGCGCTCCATGAAGCGCAGGAAGCCGTCCACGTCGAAGAAGAACTGGGTGATCGCCCGGGTCGCGCCGGCGTCGATCTTGGCCTTCAGCACGTCGATGTCGTGGTCGATGGACGGGCTCTCGGGGTGGACGTGCGGATAGAGGCCGACGCTCACCTCGAAGTCGCCGATGGCGCGAATCCCGGCCGTCAGCTCGGTGGCGTTGGCGTACCCGTCGGGCCGCGGGTCGTAGCGGCCGCCGATCTGGCCGGGCGGGTCGCCTCGCAGGGCCACGATGTGGCGGATGCCCGAGGCCCAGTAGTCGCGGATCACCTCGTCCACCTCGCCGCGGCTGGCTTCCACGCAGGTCAGGTGCGCGGCCGGCTTCAGCGTCGTCTCGGACAGCATGCGCAGGACGGTGCGGTGGGTGCGGTCGCGGGTCGAGCCGCCGGCGCCATAGGTCACCGACACGAACGAGGGGTTCAGCGGCTCGAGGCGGCGGATCGCCTCCCACAGCTTCTCCTCCGCCTCGGGCGTCTTGGGCGGCGAAAACTCGAACGAGACGTTCGGGCGGGGCGTCCCGCCCACGCCGGCGCGGGCGACGGGACCCAGGGCGGTGTTGGCGGGGGTCATGCGGCGGTCCTCTGAGGCTGGCGGGCGCGCTCGGCGGTCCAGATCTTTACGGTCAGGCCCTGCGTGCGGGCCGGCGGCAGCGTCTCGGCGGCCATTCGGTTCAGCCCGCCATCGGCAAGCCAGCGCTTGATCTCGGCGTCCGAGAAGCCGAGGCGGCGGTGCTGGTGCTGCTCGCGCAGGAACTCGAGGTTGTGCGGCGCGAAGTCGACGATCAGCAGCCGGCCGCCGGGCGCGGTGATGCGGGCGGCCTCCTTCACGGCCGCGGCCGGGTCGCCCAGGTAGTGCAGCACCTGGTGGACGACGACCAGGTCGGCGCTTTCGTCGGGCAGGCGCGTGCCGAAAATGTCGCCGTGGCGCAGCTCGCAGCGTTCGAGGCCGGCCTGGGCCACCTGCGCTCGGGCGATGTTCAGCATCTGCTGCGACAGGTCGAGGCCCAGGGCCTGGTCGGCGCGCGGCCCCAGCAGGGTCAGCATGCGGCCGGCGCCGGTTCCGAGGTCCACGAGGCGGCGGAACGGCCCCTGGCCTGCGGCCTTCAGGATCGCGGACTCCACGTCGGCCTCGGCCACGTACAGCGAGCGGATCTCGTCCCACCGGGCGGCGTTGCGGGCGAAGTATTCCCCGGCGTCGGCCGCGCGTTCGGCCTGCACCGCGATCAGGCGTTCGGCGTCCCGCATCAGCGCCGCGTCGGCCAGGTCGACCCGGCGCAGGATCTCGGCCGCCAGCTCGCCGGCGTAGCCCTCCTGCACGAGGCGGTAGAACACCCAGGCGCCGTCGGGGAAACGTTCCACGAGGCCCGCCTCGGCCAGCAGCTTCAGGTGGCGCGAGACACGCGGCTGACTCTGGTCCAACACGCGGCACAGTTCCAGCACCGCCAGCTCCTCACGAGCCAGCAGGGCGAGGATGCGCAAGCGCGTCGGCTCGCCCGCCGCGCGGAGCACGTCAACAGCCTGGGCCGCCGAAAGCTTCATGGCCCATATAAAGATATCTTTATGTCTTTAAGTCAAGAGACGGGGTCGGCCTCGGGCGGCTCCCAGAGCTCGATCTTCACCCCGGCAGGATCCATCAGCCAGGCGAACCGCCCGCTCGGGTCTTCGTCGTTGCGGTCCAGCGGCTCGACGCCCGCCGCGAGCGCGGTCTCCAGCACGCCGTCCAGGTCGTCCACGACGAAGTTGATCATGAACGTCGACCGCGACGGGTCGAAGTAGTTGGTGTCGGCCTTGAAGGGGCTCCACACTTGGTAGCCGCGCTTCAGCGGCGGGAACATGGCGCCGCCCCATTCGGAGACGTCCACGCCCAGGACGCGGCGGTACCATTCGCCCACGGCCTCGCCGTTCTCCGCCTTGAAGAACACGCCGCCGATGCCGAGGACCTTGGCCATGTCCCTACCTCGCTAGGCCGCCACCGGGCTCGCCACGGGCTCCCCGGCCAGGAACAATCGCACGTTCTCCACCGCCTGCGCCACCATGCGAGGGATGGAATCCACGGTGCCGCCCGCCGTGTGGGGCGTCAGTACCGTGTTCGGCACGTCCGCCCAGCGCGTCGGCGGGGTCGGCTCCTGCTCGAAGACGTCCAGCGCCGCGCGGCCCAGCCGGCCGTCCTTCAGCGCCGCGATCAGCGCGTCCTCGTCGATCACCTGACCACGCGCCACGTTGACGATCAGGCCCCGCGGCCCGACCGCTTCGATGACTTCGCGCGAGACCGCCTTGCGGTTCGACTCGTCCGCCCGACACGCCACCACGAGGATGTCGCAGGCCTCCGCGAGCGCGAGCAGGCTGTCGGCCCGCGGCCATCGCGCGGCCTTCGGGTTCGGCCCCCACCAGGCGACCTCCATGCCGAACGCCTCGGCGCGCACCGCCACCGCCTCGCCGATGGCGCCCAGGCCCATGACGCCCAGCGTCCGCCCCTTGAGCCCGGGCCGCGGCCTCACCCGCTCGTCGTTGCGCCAGCCGCCTTCGCGCACGACGCGGTCGCCGGCGACGATGCTGCGCCAGGAGGCCAGCACCAGGCCGATGGCGTGGTCGGCCACGTCGTCGGCGTTCAGCCCCTTCGCGTGGGTCACCTCGATGCCGCGCTCCCGGCACCAGGGCACGTCGACGCCGTCATAACCGACGCTGACGCAGGCGATCAGGCCCAGCTGCGGCAGGCTCTGCAGGAACTCCGGCGGCAGCCGGATCTCGCCCGCATGGACGATCACCCGCGTCGCCGCCCGCTCGGCGTCCGAGAGGTCCCAGCGCGCGGCGACGCGGAAGCCGGCCGCCTCCAGCGGCTGGCGCACGCGCGCCAGCATCTCGTGCGACAGCATCACCACCGGATCGGACATCTGGAACTCCCGCAAGGCAGCCCCTGATGCCAGAGGCGGCAGGGCGCGGCTAGCTCGTGAAGATCCAGCCCGGCGGCAGCGTGGCGTAGGAGACGCCGACGAGCACCATCTGGTCGCCGCCTCCCATGTCGATGACCGTGTCGGCGCCCTCCTGACGCAGGCTGTAGCTCGTCCCCGCCAGCACGTTGACGCGATCGCCTTCGGCCGAGTTGAAGTCCAGGACGCGGTCAAGCCCGGCGCCGGAGAAGGTGTGGAACAGGTCCGCGCCCGCGCCGCCTGAGATCGTGTCGGCCCCCCGGTCGCCGGCCATGTAGTCGGCCCCGTCGCCGCCCGAGATCGAGTCGTTCCCCTGCCCGCCGCGGACCACGTCGTCGCCGGCGCCGCCTTCCGCCCAGTCATCGCCCAGGTTGCCCAAGATTACGTCCGAGCCTTCTTCGCCGAACAGCCGATCCGAGCCCTGCCCGCCAACGACCCAGTCGCCACCGAGGCCGCCCCGTACGGTGTCTTCGCCGAGGTTGCCGTGGAGATCGTCGAAGGCGTCGCCGCCTGACAACACATCGTTCCCGTCGCCCCCGCGCAGGTAGTCTTCGTTGGCCATGCCCTCGAGCGTGTCGTCCCCCGCGCCGCCCAGCAGGGTATCCTTGCCGCCGCGCACGACGCCGCCGAAGTTCTGACCGCGATCCCCGCGGACGAGGTCCGCGCCGCCGCCGGCGTCGATCCAGTCGTCCCAATCGTCCGCCAGATAGGTCTCGGCGACCTCGCCCCCGTGCATCCGCGTGCTGGTGTTGAGATAGTCGACGCGCGTGACGTTCAGCACGATCGCGCCCGGCCCGTCGTGCGCCTGGTTGAGCCAGACCTCAGGCAGGAACCAGCTGCTCAGCTCCAGGCTGTTCTGGCCGGCGCCGCCATCGAAGACGATGCGATCGGTCGGGAGGAAGCTTCCCAGGACGAGGACGTCGTCGCCGTCGCCCCCCGTCACGCTCGTCAGGACCTGGGCCTGGCTCATGCCCGTGGGACGGCCGGCGCCGACCCGGTCGTCGCCGGCCCCGCCTTCAACCTGCGCATCGAAGACGTCGGCGGAGATTGTGTCGTTTCCGTCGCCCCCTAGCAGCGTATCGGCGCCCGTGACGACCAGGCTCTGGGAGTCGAAGGGGCCGAAATCCCCCAGGAAGTCGTCGCCGGCTCCGCCCTCAAGGAGGTCGGAGCCGTCACGGCCATACAGGACGTCGTTGCCGCCCAGTCCCTGCAGCACGTCGTTCTCGCCGCCGCCGGTCAGGGTGTCTGCGTTCCCCGTCCCCGTGAAGATGGCCATGTCGCTACGCTCCAGTTCAACCTACGGGCGCATACTACCCGCAAGGCGGCGTCGCGTAAGATCGTGACCATCTCACGCCGCGGCGGGCGCGGTCACACGCTCGGCCGCGTCTCGCCAGAGCCCGCTTGCGCGTGCCCCTGGTGATGCCGGCCCTCGGCGAACTCCTCGATCATCTTGGCGCAGAAGGCCGGCAGGTCGTCCGGGTTGCGCGAGGTGACGAGGCCGCCGTCGACCACCACCTCCTGGTCCACCCACTCGGCGCCGGCGTTGCGCAGGTCGTTCTTCAGCGACGGCCACGAGGTCATCGTCTTGCCGTCCACGGCGCCGGCGTCGATCAGCGTCCAGGGCCCGTGGCAGATGGCCGCGATCGGCTTCTCCGCCCGCACGAAGTCGCGGATGAAGTCGATAGCCTGCTCTTCCAGCCGAAGCTGGTCGGGGTTGATCACCCCGCCCGGCAGCACCAGCGCCTGGTATTCCTGGGCGCTGACTTGCGAGAGTTCGCGGTCGACCGGGACCTGGTCGCCCTTGTCGTGGTGGTTGTAGCCCTGGATTTGGCCGCCCTTCGGCGACACCACGTGCACCTCGGCTCCGGCGTTCTTCAACGCCTCGACCGGCTTGGTCAGCTCCACCTGTTCGAAGCCGTCGGTGGCGAGCACCGCCACTTTGCGTCCCTGCAGACGTCCGTCAGCCATGGCTTGGCCTCCTCGTTGGGTTGTCGGGTGTCGGCCCAACAACCCGCCGAGGCGCCCGCACGTTCCGGGCTAGCTCACGAAGATCCAGCCTGTCGGCAGCGCGGTGAGCTGCACGCCCGCCAGCACCACCTGGTCGCCGCCGCCCATGTCGACGACGGCGTCGGCGCCGTCCTGACGCAGGGTGTAGCTCGTCCCGACCAGCAGGTTCAGGCGGTCGCCCTCGGCGGCGTTGAAGTCGGTGATCCGGTCCAGGCCCACGCCGGAGAACGCGTGGAACAGGTCCGCGCCGGCGCCGCCGCTCAGAGTGTCCGCGCCGCGGTCCCCGGCCACGAAGTCGTCACCCGCGCCGGCCGAGACGGAGTCGTCCCCCTGCCCGCCGCGCACCCAGTCGTTCCCCTCTTCGCCGAACTGGGTGTCGTTGCCGAGATTGCCATAGACCACGTCCCCGCCGCCGTTGCCGTACAGAGAGTCATTGCCCTGGCCGCCGACCACCCAGTCGCCGCCCAGCCCGCCGATCACGGTATCCTCGCCCCAGTTGCCGTGCAGGTCGTCGAAGTCCGCTCCGCCCGTCAGCACGTCGTTGCCGTCGCCGCCACGCACGAAGTTCAGGCCGCCATCGTCGCTGAGGTCGTCGTCGCCCGCGCCGCCGAACAGGCGATCGTCGCCCTGGCCGCCCGCCACGGTGTCCGCCCCATCGCCGGCCTCCATCAGGTCGGCGCCCGCCGCGCCCTCGAGACCGTTGCCGGCCGCGTCGCCGGTCAGGGTGTCCGCGTAGTCCGAGCCGTACAGCGACTCCACACTCACGAGCGTATCGAGCCCGTAGCCGGTCTGCTGGGCGCCCGCGATCCGCAGGTCCACGGTGACCGCGCCCGCCGCCGCCGAGTAATCGGCCAGGTCCACGCCTGCGCCGCCGTCCAGCAGGTCCGCGCCTTCCCCGCCGTCGAGGATGTCGTCGCCCAGCGAGCCGGTCAGGGTGTCGGCGCCGCCCAGCCCGCCCAGGCCGTCGTTGCCGCCGCCGCCGTCCAGCCGGTCGCCCGCTGCCCCGCCCAGGACGACCTCGTCGGCCAGGCCGCCCCAGACCGTGCCGCCGGCGTCGCCCACCAGGACGACCTCGACGTTATCGATCTTGATCGCGCCGGCGCCGGCCGGCTGGTTCAGGAACACCAGGACCGGCTGGGCGCCGTTCTCGGCCAGGGCGATGTCGAAGCCGCCGCCGCCGTTCACGGTGTCGTCGACGCCCGCGACGATGGCGTCGTCCCCACCGGCCCCATTCAGCCGGTCCGCCCCCGCGCCGCCTTCCAGGTAGCTGCCCGCCCAATAGGCGGTCAGGGTGTCGGCGCCGGCCGACCCGATGATCTCCACGCCTGTCGCGCCGAACAGGATGTTCGACTTCACGACGCTGAAGTCCACGTCCGGCGGCAGGTCGCTGACCGTCGCCACCAGGGCGCCGGCGGGGTCGTAGAACTGGATGGTCTTGATGGGCCCAGCGATGGGGTCGCCGAACAGCTTCTGGGCGAAGGTCGTCACCGGCGTGAACACGACCTTGTAGCCAGGCAGGCCCGACGAGGCGTTGCCCACCAGCACCAGGGTCGTGGAGGTCGTGCTCTCGATGGTGTAGCGCGAGCGATCCCCAAGGATCGAGCTCAGCCAGTCGCCGCCCTCGCCCAGGCCAGCGTTGAAGTTGTAGGCGCGTTCGAAGGCGATCGTCGGCATGCGGAAACTCCCAGGCGTGGCGTCATTGCGCCAGGCTCAGGAGCGCGCCGTCCCGGGGACGCCCCGTCGCCGATCAGGTGACAGCATTCGCCGAACCCGCGTCCGGCGAGCGCGCGCATATCGTTCAGCAATGCGGCCGAAACGGGGCGCAGCTTGACCTTAAGTTGCTGATCTGGCGGTGGTTTTTCGTCGCACTAGCCGACGAAGATCCATCCAGCCGGCAGGGTCCCGAGCTGCACCCCCACCAGTACGACCCGATCCTCGCCCCCCAGGTCGACGATGGTGTCCGCCCCCTCCTGACGCAGGGTGTACGTCGTTCCCGCGAGCAGGTTCACGCGGTCGCCGTCGGCGGCGTTGAAATCGAGGATGCGGTCCAGCCCGACGCCCGAGAACGCATGGAACAGGTCTGCGCCAAAGCCACCTGAAATGGTGTCCGAGCCCCGATCGCCGGCGACAAAGTCATCGCCGTCACCCGCCGAGAGGCTGTCATTTCCCTGGCCGCCCCGCACCCAGTCGTTCCCGGTGTCGCCGTAGCAGGTGTCGTTGCCGAGGTTGCCGTACACGACGTCGCCTTCGCCGCCGCCGGAGAGCAGGTCGTTCCCTTGACCGCCCACGACCCACTCGCCGGCCCGTCCGCCCATGACAGTGTCGTCGCCGGTGTTTCCGTGCAGGTCATTGAACGCCGGCCGATTGTTCGAACTCGACGAGGTGTCGATGAAGTCATTGCCAGCGCCGCCGCGAATGAAATTCGAGCCGCCGGTGTCCATCAGCCAGTCGTCGCCATCGTCGCCGAAGAACTGGTCGTCGCCTGTGGAGCCGAACAGGGTGTCGTTGCCTGCACCGCCGACGAGCGAGTCGTGGCCGATACCGCCGGAGAGGCTGTCGGCGCCCGCCCCGCCGAGCAAGGTGTCCGCGCCCTTGTCGCCAATGAAGCTGTCGGCGCCGCCGCTATCGACCATAAGCTGACCAGCAGGAGCGCCGCCGCTGGTCGGCCAACCGTAGAGGTTCCAGGCCGTCAGCTGAGAGGCGTTGACGTTCTGGAGGCGAAGGATGTCGACCCAGCCGATCTGACTCGCCGGTCCATCGCCATCCCACTGGAACACCGTGTCCGCGCCTTGCTGGATCACGCGGTAGTAGCCGAGACCAATCGGATTGCTGGCGCCATCCCAGTCTCGCACCGCGCCCGGCTGGATGAAGATGCGGTCCCCCGCGTCGCCCACCTGGAAGTCGGTCACCACCGCCGGCGATCCCGCCCGCAGGTAGCCCTGGATCACGTCGCGCCCCTCACCGAGCGTGACCGTCGAAAGCGACGGCGCGACAAACGCTACGTAGTCGTCGCCCGTACCGGCGTTGATCGTGGTCTGTCCGCCGTACACCTCGATAGAGTCATCGCCAGCCCCGCCATTCAGCGTTCCGCTGACACGGCCGAAGATGGTGTCGGCTCCCTCTTCGCCATCCACGAGGACGCCCGTTCCGTCAGCCTGGAAGAGGTCGATGTTGTCATCGCCAGCGCCGCCGCGGATCTGGTCCGCACCGCCGTGTCCGATGATCAGATCGTCCTCGGCGCCGCCCGTAAGCGTGTCGGCCCCACCAGTCCCAAGAAGCCAAGCCACGCAACACCCCCACGACACTCAAGGTCGCGAGGGTATCAAGCTCTACCTTAGATAGGCCAGCCCCTTGGGGACCGGATTCCTACCGCGCGAACTTCTGGAACTTGATCCGGTGCGGGATGAGGCTGTCGGCGCCGAGCCTGCGCTTCTTGTCCTCTTCGTAGGCTTCGAAGTTGCCCTCGAACCATTCCACGTGGCTGTCGCCTTCGAAGGCCAGGATGTGCGTGGCCAGCCGGTCCAGGAACCAGCGGTCGTGGCTGATGACCACGGCGCAGCCGGCGAACTCCTCCAGCGCCTCTTCCAGGTTCTGAAGCGTCTCGATGTCGAGGTCGTTGGTCGGCTCGTCGAGCAGGATGACGTTGCCGCCTTCCGTCAGCGTCTTGGCCAGGTGGACGCGGTTCCGCTCACCGCCGGACAGCAAGCCGACCTTCTTCTGCTGGTCGCCGCCGCGGAAGTTGAACGAACCCACGTAGCTGCGGGTGTTGATCTCGCGCTTGCCGACCGCCAGCACGTCCAGCCCGCCCGAGATCTCCTGCCAGATCGTCTTGTCCGGATCGAGCGCGTCGCGGCTCTGGTCGACGTACGACAGCTTGACGGTCTCGCCCAGCCGGAAGGTCCCGCTGTCGGGCTGCTCCTGGCCGGTGATGATCTTGAACAGGGTCGACTTGCCGGCGCCGTTCGGGCCGATGACGCCCACGATGCCGTTCGGCGGCAGCTTGAACGACAGATTCTCGAACAGGACCTTGTCGCCATAGGCCTTCGACAGGTTCTCGGCCTCGAGCACCACGTTGCCCAGGCGCGGGCCCGGCGGGATCTGGATGGCGGCGAAGGTCTGGGCCTGGCGCGCGTTCTCCTGTTCGCGGACCATCTCCTCGTAGCGGGCGAGACGCGCCTTCGACTTGGCCTGCCGGGCCTTGGCGCCCGAACGCACCCATTCCAGTTCGCGGGTCATCGCCCGCTGGCGGGCTTCGCTCTCGGACTGCTCCTGCACGATCCGCTTGGTCTTCTGCTCCAGCCAGCCGGAGTAGTTGCCCTCGTAGGGGATGCCCTTGCCGCGATCGAGCTCCAGGGTCCACTTGGTCACCTGGTCCAGGAAGTAGCGGTCGTGGGTCACCAGGATCACGCAGCCCGGGAAGGCTTCCAGGTGATGCTGCAGCCAGGCGACGCTTTCGGCGTCGAGGTGGTTGGTCGGCTCGTCCAGCAGCAGCATGTCGGGCTTCGACAGCAGCAGGCGGGCCAGCGCGACGCGGCGCTTCTCCCCGCCCGACAGCTTGTCCACCGGCCAGTCGTTGGGCGGGCAGCGCAGCGCATCCATCGCCATCTCGATGCGGCTGTCGATGTCCCACAGGTCGCCGGCGTCGATCTTCTCCTGGAGGGCGGTCATCTCCTCCATCAGCTCGTCGGTGTAGTTCTCGCCCAGTTCGGCGGCGATGGCGTTGTAGCGGTCGACGATCTTCTTCTCGTCGCACCAGGCGATCACATTGCCCCAGACGTTCAGCTGTTCGTCGAGCTGCGGCTCCTGCTCGAGGTAGCCCATCTTCACGCCGTCGGCGGCCTTGGCCTCGCCCGTGAATTCCTTGTCGATCCCCGCCATGATCTTCAGCAGGGTCGACTTGCCCGAGCCGTTGACCCCGACGACGCCGATCTTCGCGTCGGAATAGAACGACAGCCAGATGTTCTCGAAGACCTTCTTGCCGCCGGGATAGGCCTTGGTCAGGCCCTGCATCTGGAAGATGTACTGCTGCGCCATTGGGCGTCCGCGCTCTTTCTTGGAATGTCCGGAAAAGTCGCGGTGCAGATAGCGGGCCGGGCCCTCCGGCGCAACGCCGACGGGCGATCTGGCGCGGCCTTCCCGAAGCTCAGCCGGCTTCGGCCAGCACCTTGGCTCCGCGGCGGAGCACGATCCGCCGCCCCAGGTGCTCGCTCTGGGCGGCCGTGAAGATCGCCTGGGCCACGGCGGCGCTGGCGGCCCGTCCGATCACCCGTTCCGCCCGGTCGCGGCTGAGGGTCCAGAGCTCCACCACATAGGCGAGCGGCTCGTCGGACTCGCGCCCGACGAACGGAGCCAGCGCGCTCTCATGTCCTTCGCCGTCCTGACGCTTGTTCATGGCGGCCGCCGCTCAGTGCGCCTGGCCGGTCCAGCGGCTCATGACCCGGTCCCTGTGCCGCAGGGTGACCACCCGCCCGGGGAATTCCCGCGTGGCCGCGTAGAACGCTGCGTAGCCGATGGAAGAGCTCAGGCTCACCGCCACCACCCGCTCGGCGAACTCGCCGTTCGCGTCCCAGATCTCGACCTTGTAGGCGAAGTCGTCCGCATTGCTGGGGAACCGATCGCCATACGGGCGCGTTCCACCGGTTTCATCGGTGGGATCGTCGGGGGGACTGAACTGGTGCGCGCCCATTTCCAAGGGGGGTCTCTCCGCGATTGCGGGGGCGATCCTTCGGCGCGCCGACGCCGCTGTCAACCTGCAGGCGACCCCATCGCGCGGCGGTCGTGGTGGTGTAAAGTGAGCCGATGGCGGCCGTGAGCAACCCCACCTACGCACAACCCAGTTTCGAGCATCTGGTCGACGCGCTCACCGAGTATGCGATCTATATGCTCGACACCGGCGGACGGGTCTCCAGCTGGAACGCCGGCGCCGAGCGTCTGAAGGGCTACACCGCCGGCGAGATCCTCGGCCAGCCGTTCGACCGCTTCTTCACCCTGGAGGAGCGCAACGCGGGCATCCCCCAGAGCCTGCTTGCCCAAGCCGCCGCGGCGGGCAGCGTCAGGACCGCCGGCTGGCGGCTGCGCAAGGACGGCAGCCGCTTCTGGTCGGAAGGCGTCCTCCATGCGGTGCGCAGCGAGGCCGGCGAGATCACCGGCTACGCCAAGATCACGCGCGACATGACGGCCGAGCGGGCGGCGCGGCAGGAACTGCTCGAAAGCGAGCGCCGCTTCCGCCTGCTGGTGGAAAGCGTCATCGACTACGCCATCTTCATGCTCGACGTGAACGGCTCCGTCATCAACTGGAACGCCGGCGCTCAGCGCATCAAGGGCTACACGGCCGACGAGATCGTGGGCTCCCACTTCAGCCTCTTCTACACGCCCGAGGACCGCGCCGCCGGCCTTCCCGCCAGGGCGATCGAAACCGCCCGCCGCGACGGCCGCTTCGAGGCCGAGGGCTGGCGGATGCGCAAGGACGGCAGCCGCTTCTGGGCGCTGGTGGTGCTGGACGCCGTCCACGACGACGACGGTCGCCTCATCGGCTTCGCCAAGATCACCCGCGACATCAGTCAGCGTAAGGCCGCCGAGGACGCCCTGGCCGACAGCGAGCGGCAGTTCCGCCTGCTCGTGGCGGGCGTCGTGGACTATGCGCTCTACATGCTGGACCCGAACGGCATCGTCTCCAGCTGGAACATCGGCGCCCAGCACATCAAGGGCTACAAGGCCGACGAGATCATCGGCCAGCACTTCAGCCGCTTCTACACCGAGGCCGACCGCGCCGCGGGCCTGCCCGCCCGCGCCTTGCAGGCCGCGACCGAGCATGGCCGCTACGAGTCCGAGGCCTGGCGGGTCCGCAAGGACGGAAGCCTGTTCTGGGCCAGCGTCGTCATCGACGCGATCCGGGACGAGCGCGGGATGCTGGTGGGCTTCGCCAAAATCACGCGCGACATCACCGAGAAGCGGAACGCCCAGCTGGAGCTGCAGCGCGCCCACGAGCAGCTCGCCCAGGCCCAGAAGCTCGAGGCGCTGGGCAAGCTCACCGGCGGCGTCGCGCACGACTTCAACAATCTCCTCATGGTGGTGACCGGCCAGGCGCAGCTTCTTCGCAAGCGGCTGGCCGACGACGCCCGGGCGCTGCGGGCGCTGGACGCCATCGAGGCCTCCGCCAAGCGCGGCGAGGACCTGACGCGCCACCTGCTCGCCTTCTCGCGCCGCCAGCGTCTGCAGCCCCGCTCGATTTCGCTTTCGGAGCGCCTGGAGGACCTGCGGGCGCTGATCGCCACCAGCCTGCCGTCCTCCGTCGGCCTGCAGCTCGATCTGCCCGACGACCTCTGGCCCGTGAAAGTGGACCCCAGCGAGCTGGAGCTGTCGCTGCTGAACCTGGCGGTCAACGCGCGGGACGCCATGCCAGGCGGAGGGATGCTGACCCTTCAGGCGCGCAACGTGACCCTCGACAAGCCCGGCGAAGGGCTCAAGGGCGACTTCGTTGCCGTCCGCGTGGAAGACACCGGCGTCGGCATCCCGCCGGATATCCTGCCGCGCATCTTCGACCCGTTCTTCACCACCAAGGAGGTCAACAAGGGCACCGGCCTTGGCCTCTCCCAGGTGTACGGCTTCGCCGAGCAGTCGGGCGGCGGGCTCGATGTGGAAAGCGAACTCGGACAGGGCGCGACCTTCATCCTCTACCTCCCCCGCAGCGGCGCGCCGGCCGAAGCGATTGAGGGCCAGGAGGCCGATGTCGTGGCCGCCAGCGCCCTGATCCTGGTGGTCGAGGACAATCCCGAGGTGGCGGAGGTCGCCGCCGCGATGCTGGAGCAGCTCGGCCATTCCGTGGTCGTGGTGGGCTCGGCCGACGCGGCCCTCGCGGCGCTGGCGAACGAGGAGAAGCCCGACCTCGTGTTCAGCGACATCGTCATGGCTGGAGAAATGGACGGTCTGGGGCTCGCGCGCCGGATCCGCGAGATCGCGCCTGACACGCCGGTGCTTCTGGCGACGGGATACAGCAAGGCCGCCGAGGGCATCGGCGGCGAATTCCCGATCCTGCGCAAGCCGTACAAGATGGCCGAACTCAACCGGGCCATCGGCGCCCTCCTCGGTCCCGGTGGGGATCCCGGCGAGGAAGACGCCGACGGAAAGCTGGTCGACCTGCAGGCGGCCCGTTCCCGTCGAGCACGGCGGGACGCCTAGACCTTCACGCGCCGAACGTCCCGGCTAGTTGCGGGCCGTCTGGATCGTCACCGCGCCGCGGTTGCAGGCGCGGACCTGACCGGCGGTCAGTTCGCGGCCGCGGCTCTTGTAGCTGGCGATCGGGCCGACTACGGCCGCCACCCGCTTGCACTCCTTGACCAGGCCGTCAGCGCCCGAACGCCGGGCGGCATGGCCCAGGCACTGGTCGCCTTCGCAACGCCAGGCGACGCCGTCGATGGTCGCCGACGGCGGGGCATGAGCCGGCGATGCAAGCGTCGCCTCACCGCCGAACTCGCCCGTGCGCGCTGCCTGGGCGTGGGCCGCGCCGGCCACGGCCAAGCCCGAGACGAGGGCCGCTGCGGCCATCGCCCCCACAACTCTGAAACTTTGCATCTTCGTGATCCTTCCGATAGAAAAGAGCACGACCGGTCGCTAAAGGCAGAAAGAGCACGGTCGGTCACTTTCTGTCAAGCAGGAGGCTTGGCCTGTATGCGTAAGGGTGAAGCGACACGGCTGCGGATCGTCGAGGCGGCGGCGCGCCAGGCTGCGCTGCGCGGCCTGGGGGCCGTGAGCCTTGCCGACGTGGCCGATGCCGTCGGGCTCTCCAAGAGCGGTCTCTTCAAGCACTTCGACTCGAAGGAGGCGATGGAGCTCGAGATCGTCGACTATGTGACCCTGCTCTTCACCGAATTCGTCTGGCGTCCCGCCGAGCGCCTGCCCACCGCCCGCGAGCGCCTCTCGCGGATCTTCGAGCTCTGGCTCGACTGGGAAGACAAGAAGTGGGCGGAGGGGGGCTGCCCCATCATGGCGTTCAGCGTCGAACTGGACGACCAGCCGGGGCCGGTGCGCGACCTGCTCCAGAAGCGGCTTCAGCAGTGGAAGAATACGCTCATCCGCCAGTTCCAGGGTCTTCGCGAACCGCCCCTGCCCGACCCCGAGGCCCAGGCGGCCTACTTCCAGATGAAGAGTTTCGCGCTGGGCCATCTCGACGCCCGGCGGATCATGGGCGACGCCGACGCCCGGCGCTCGGCCCAGGCTGCGTTCGAGGCCCTCCTGGACCGAACGGCGCGGGAGGCCGGCTGACGACGGAACAATCCGTCGCTCATTTGATTGTCCTGAGCCACGCAAGCTCGAGGAGGATCAGCATGCACCGCGATGAGATGAAGGGCGCCGGCAAGGACATGAAGGGCGCCATGAAGGAAGCCGCCGGCCGCGCGACCGGGGACGAACGCCTGGAGTCCGAAGGCACGGCCGACCGTGTCGAAGGCAAGGTCCAGAAGGGCGTCGGCAACCTGAAGGAAGCGGCCCGCGACGTGCTGAAGCACTAGGTCCGTATGCGCCCGGAGTTGGCGCCGGCGAATTCGGCGCTATCTCCGGGAAGCATGAACGCTGTCGAGCATCCGCGTGGACCGCGCATCGGTCCCGGCCTGGCCGCCGGAGTGACCGAGGACGTGATCCGCACCCAGGTGCACACCTTCTATGCCCGTGTGCGCGAGGACGAGGTGCTGGGCCCGGTCTTCAACGCCGCCATCGACGACTGGGACGAACACCTCTCCAAGCTGTGCGACTTCTGGTCCTCGGTCCTGCTGGTCACCGGCCGCTTCAAGGGCTCTCCCATGGCGGCTCACGCCCGCACCCCGGGCGTTGAGGTCGCGCATTTCCCCCGCTGGCTGGACCTGTGGCGCGACGCCGCCCGTCGCGTCTGCCGCCCCGAAGCCGCCGACCTCTTCATCGCCAAGGCCGAGATGATCGGCGAGAGCCTGAAGCTCGGCCTCGCCGTCAGCCGCGGCGAGATTCCGCCGCTCAACCGCTAGCCTGCTACACGGGCGCCTGGCGTCCGTAGATGCGGTCCAGCACCCGGGCCACGTCCACCAGCCGCTCGGCCGCGGGGTCGAACCGCTGTCCCTCGGCCAGCCTGCGCGCCCAGTCCGCCGCGGCCCGGCCGCCCCAGGCGTCGGGCGGCTCGGACAGGCTCTCCCGAGCGGTGCCGCGGTAGCGATCGGCCGTGAAATCGTAGAACGAGCCGTCGCGGTTCTTCAGCGCCGCGCCGCCGTCCGACCCGTAGAAGCCGGCCTGGATCATCGCGTCGGACCCGGCCTGCAGCCGCCACGAACAGGCCAGCCGCACCACCGTCCCGCCGGCCAGCCTCAGCCGGCATTCGGCATAGTCTTCGACGGTGTCGGTCCGGCCCGCCAGCGGCGCTGCCCCGGCGAACAGGTCGGCCTGCACGTCCTCCACGTCCGGGAAGTCCAGCGCCCACAGCGCCAGGTCCACCAGGTGCACGCCCAGGTCCATGACGCAGCCGCCGCCCGACAGCTCTGGGTCGTAGAACCACGGCTTGTCCGGCCCATAGGCGTTGTGGAAGACGAGGTCGGCCGCGAACACCTTGCCGATCTCTCCGGCCTGCACGATCTCGCGGATCCGCCGCATGCCCTCGGTGAAGCGGTAGGAGAAGTCCACGCCGAGCAGCCGGTCAGCCTGCCGGGCGGCCGCCACGACGCAGGCCGCTTCCGACGCCGTCCGCCCGAGCGGCTTCTGGCAGAAGACCGCGAGGCCGGCGTCGAGCGCGCGGATCGACTGCGCGGCGTGCATGGCGCTCGGGGTGGCGATCACCAATCCGTCCAGATCGGCCGCGAGGAGGTCGTCGAGGTCGCCGACGATCTCCGCCTCCGGCGCGATCTTCCGCGCCTCGGCGGCCATCTCAGCCGAGGGATCGGCGATGGCCGCCACCTCGACGAGACCGGTGTCGGCCATGGCCTGCATCCGGTGGCGTCCGATCCAGCCCACGCCCAAGAATCCGATCCGCGGACGCGTGGTGGCGGAGGACTTCAGCCGAAGCTTCTCCAGCACGTCGTTCACAGCGTCACCAGCGCCTTGAGGAAGCCGTCCGGCCGATCTCGCGTGGCGTCCAGCGCCTGGTCCAGCTCCTCCAACGGATAGCTGTGGGTGTAGAGCGAGGAGGGATCCAGCCGGCCCGAGGCCACGGCGTCCACGGCTTCCCGCAGGCCCTGCCCATAGACCGCCGGGTCCCGCTCATGGGCGTTGATCACGTCCAGGCCGCGCCAGTTCCAGAGCTGCATGTTCACCTGTCGGGGGCCGTCCTGGTGGTAGCCCGCGATGATCAGCTTGCCGCGTTCGGCGCAGAGCTCGGCCGCCAGATCCAGCGGCCACTGCTTGCCCACCGCCTCGATCACCCGCTCGCAGAACGTGCCGCCGGTGAGTTCGCGGACTTTCTCGATGATGGCCCAGTGGTCGTCCATCGGAACGACCTCGGCGGCTCCGAACTGCTTGGCCACGTCGAGCGAGAACGGCCGCCGCGAGATGGCGATCACGCGGGCGCCCGCGTCCGTGGCCAGCCGGGTGAGGATCGCGCCCAGGAAGCCGATGCCGACGATCGCCACCGTCTGCCCCGCCTGCACGTCGGCCCGGCGGAAGATGTTCATGGCGCAGCCCAGCGGCTCGCCGGGGAAAGGCTTGCCGTCCAGCTCCGGCGGCAGCTTCACGCAGGCCGAGGCGTCGGCGACGTCGTACTCGGCGTAGGACTTGTACGAGAGCGCGGCGACGCGATCGCCCGGCGCCAGTTCCTCCACGCCGTCCCCGACGGCGTCCACCACGCCCCAACCCTCGTGTCCCAGCGCGCCGGGCTCCGTCGGGAACGTCATCCACTCAGGCCCTTCCCAGGGCGTCAGGTTCGAGGCGCAGACCCCGCACCCCTCCAGCCGGACCCGCACCTGACCGGCGCCGGGCTGCGGCAGCGCCGCCTGCTCGAGACGCATCTCGCCGGGTCCCGAAACCACCGCGGCGCGCATGGTCGTAGAAACGGTCTGGGAACCGTCCATCACCCCTCGCAGTCAAATTGGCTTTCCCTGCGAGCAGAACCGCGCGGCTTGGCCTTGGTTCCGCCCGAACCTTGGCCAATCGCTACCTCTCGTCGCACCGCGGCGCTTGTTAGGTTGACGCTAAGGCTCGAGCCGCCATCTTTGCTCTACCCGTTCGCCGGTCAGGATGTGTTTGGGATGCCCACCCTAGTCCGACGTCGTGATGCGCTGGCGCTCGCCGGCGCGTTCGGCCTCTCCGCCTTCGCCCTGCCCGCCTGGGCCCAAGCGCTCTCGCCCGCCGCGCCCCGCCGGGCCGCGCTGAAGAACCTGCACACCGGCGACGCCTTCAACGACGTCTATTTCGAGAACGGCCGCTACCTGCCCGACGCCCTGGCCGAGGCCCAGCGGGTGCTGCGCGACTGGCGCACCGGCGACGAGCACTTCATGGATCCCGGGTTGTTCGACGCCCTGCACGCCATCGGCGACAAGCTGGAGACGCGCCAGCCCTTCCAGATCATCTCCGGCTACCGTTCGCCTAAGACCAACGCCATGCTGCACGCCAGGAGCAAGGGCGTCGCATCCACCAGTCAGCACACCCAGGGCAAGGCCGTGGACGTCCGGATCCAGGGCGTCGAGCTCGCCCACCTCCAGAAGGCCGCCCTGGCCGTCGGCGCCGGCGGGGTCGGCTTCTACCCGGTGTCCAACTTCGTCCACGTGGACACCGGCCGGGTCCGCCAGTGGCGCGGCGCCTGATCTAGCCTACTGCGGCGGCGTCTTGGCCGCCGGCGTCTCCGGCGCAGGCTCCGCCTCAGGCTCGACCGTCGTCAGGCCGACCGCCGCGGCGTCTTCCTGCACCTGCAGCTCTTCCGGCGTCGGCTGAGGCGGCGCCGTCGGCTGCGGCTCGGGCGCCTGGGCGGCGGCGGGCTCGGCCGCCTCCTCCGCCGCGGGGGCCGTCGCCACCGGCTCGGTCTTCACCGGCTCGGACGTGAACCTCACGCCGCGGCTGATGGCCAGCGCCGCCAGCAGCACCGCGCACGCGAGCGCGACCCACAGAACCTTCTTCAGCATCGGTCTCTCTTAAGCCTTCACGGGCGCCTGGCCCACGACGCCCACCTTGGTCAGCAGCAGGCGGTCCCAATTATAGGGATCGGAGCGGAAGTGCATCTGCCCATCGGCGCCGGCGAAGGCGGTCCAGTACAGGATCATCACAGGCACCTGCTCGGACAGCTTGACCCGCTGGGTCTTGGAGCCGTCGCCCAGCGCCGCGTCGATGCCTTCGGGCGACCACTTTGGATCGGTCCCGAGCAGGGCCTCGGCCAGGGCTCGCGCCTTCTCCAGCCGCACGCAGCCGTGGCTCGCCTGCCGCGCGTAGAGGTCGAACGTCCCCTTGCTGGGGGTGTCGTGCAGATAGACCGTGAACGGGTTGTCGAAGTCGAACTTGAAGCGCCCCAGCGCACTGCTGTCGCCGGACTTCTGCTGCAGCCGGGGCTCGCCGCCCTCGACCGGGATGATCCGGTAGCTGTGGCTGGCGAGGTATCCCGGATGCGCCCGCTCCTTCGGCCACAGCTCCTCACGGGCGATGCGGCTGGGCACGTTCCAGGGCGGGTTGATCACCACCGAATGGATCGCCGACATAAGCATCGGCGTCTCGTCGCCGGGCTTGCCCGAGACCGCCTTCATCGACAGCACCGGCTTGTCGTCCCGGAACAGGGTGACGATGGCCGCGCCCGAGTTCACCTGCACGCGGGTGGCCGGCATGGTCGCGGGCAGCCAGCGCCAGCGCTCCATGTTGGCGATGATCTGCAGCACGCGCTGGCCGACGGGCTGGTTCAGGTAGGCGAGCGTGCCGTTGCCCACCACGCCGTCGGGCTTCAGGCCATAGCGCTTCTGGGCGCGGACCACCGCATCCTGCAGCGCCTTGTCGAAGGTGGCCGAACCCGTCGCCTGGGTCTGCGGGTCCTCCACGGCCAGCCGCTTGCGCAACGCGGGCACCCGCGGATCGGTCGAGCCCAGCCCCATCGGTCCGCCCTGCGGGATGATCTCCCAGCCGCCGGCCGCGGCGATGTCGCGATAGCGGACGAGCCCGCGCTTCAGCGCCACATAGCCGGCGTAGCGCGGCGCCAGGCCGTCCAGCCACGGCTGCAGCCGGTCCTCGGCCACGGCGCGCGCCAGTTCGGGCGCAGGGTCATAAGGCGCCGGCCGCACGGCCCACAACTCCGGGAAGTCGCCCAGCGCCAGCCGGCCGGTCTTCACGTCCCGGGCGTAGCGCAGCAGGCCCTGCGTCAGCGCCGCATTGTCGGAGGGATCGGCGGGCAGATAGTCCTTCGGCTTCAGCCCATGCAGGCTGGCGTCGTTCAGGACCTTGAGCGCCGTCTCGGCCTGCGCGGGGGACAGGACGATGGTCGGGGCGGGCGCCGCCACGGCGGCCGCTGCGGGCGGCGGCGTCACCACCGGCGGCTCCTGCGCCACAGCCACGGCGTTCGCCAGAACCGCCGGAACCGCCGCCATCCACGCCCAACGCATTGAAGGTCTTCCCCTAGGACGCCGCCTCACGCCATCAACGCGTGAAAAGCCATTTCGATTCACCGTCTTTGCCGCAATGTCGCTGAACGGCGGATTGACGGATATCACTCGCACGCGGGCGGATATGCGTGGCGCAAGCCCGCAGGATCTTCGATGTGGTTTCCGTGCACATAGTTGGGCCCGATCGGGGCCTTGCCGTGCCCGCCGGGGATGTCCAGCACGTAGGTCGGCTGCGCCAGGCCCGACAGCCGCCCCCGCAGGTCGCGCATCACCGCCTGCCCCTCCTCGATCGTCGTGCGGAAATGGCCGGTGCCGGGCGCCAGGTCGCCGTGGTGCAGGTAGTAGGGCTTGATCCGGGTCTCGACGAAGCCCCGCATCAGCGCCTCCAGCACCGCCGGATCGTCGTTTACGCCCTTCAGCAGCACCGTCTGGCTGACCATGGCCGCGCCGGCGTCGATGATCCGCGCGCAGGCCTTGCGCACTTCCGCCGTCAGTTCCTCCAGATGGTTGGCGTGCAGCGCCACCCATACGGTCTTGCCCGAGGCCATCAGCGCCGCGACCAACTCGTCCGTCACCCTGCCCGGGTCCACCGCCGGCACGCGGGTGTGAAAGCGGACGACCTTCACATGGTCGATCCTGGCCAGGCGCTCGCCGATGTCCCGCAGCCGCCGTGGCGACAGGATCAGCGGATCGCCGCCGGTGACGATCACCTCCCAGATGGCCGGATCGGCGGCGATGTAGGCCATGGCCGCATCGAGTTGCTCCGGCGACAGCGGCCGCACGCCGTCCGGCCCCACCATCTCGCGCCGGAAGCAGAACCGGCAATAGACCGCGCAGGCGTGGTTGGCCTTCAGCAGCACCCGGTCGCGGTAACGGTGGACGATTCCCTCCACCGGCGAATGGGCCTCGTCCCCGATCGGGTCCGCCCGCTCCTCCGCCGTGGTGGCAAGCTCCGCCTTGGTCGGTACGAACTGCCGCGCCACGCCCTCGCAAGCCCGCGCCAGCTCCGCCATCGGCGGCGTGATCGCCACGGCATAGCGCTCCGCCACCCGCGCCAGCTCGGGCAGCGCCTCGGCGGGCGCGAGGCCGGCGGCCACCAGGTCTTCAGCAGTGCGCAAAGGGCGGGTCATGAGGGCGCGCCCCTTACACCATTCCCGGCTATTCGGCGACCGGCGTCCAGAGCACGTCCTCGATCCGCCGCGCGCCGACCGCCAGCATCACCAGCCGGTCGAAGCCCAGCGCGCCGCCGCTCGCCTCCGGCATCAGCTCCAGGGCGCTGAGGAAGTCCTCGTCGATGGGATAGCGTTCGCCATAGACGCGCTGCTTCTCGGCCATCTCCGCCTCGAACCGCACCCGCTGCTCGGCGGCGTCGGTCAGCTCGCCGAAGCAGTTGGCCAGCTCCACGCCGCAGGCATAGAGCTCGAACCGCTCGGCCACCCGCGGATCGCCCGCCTTCTTCCGGGCCAGGGCCGCCTCGCTCGTCGGGTATTCGCAGAGGATGGTCGGCCGCCCGAAGCCCAGCCTGGGCTCCACCTTCTCGACGATGATCTTCGAGAACACGTCGGCCCAGACGTCATCGTCGGCCACGCGCATTCCGGCGGCCTTCGCCTGCGCCGCCAGGTCCCCGAACAGGTCGATGCCGGCGTAGCGGTCGAACGCCTCGGCCACCGTCAGCCGCTCGGGCTCGGCGAAGGGATCGCAGGCGCCCTCGCGCCAGGTGAGCTCGCGGGTTCCCGCCGCCTCGGCCGCCCGCCGCATCAGCGCGGCGCAGTCGTCCATGATCGCCTCATAGGCCTCGGCCGCCCGATACCACTCCAGCATCGTGAACTCGGGGTGGTGCAGCGGCCCGCGCTCGCGGTTGCGCCACACCTTGCCCAGGCTGAAGATCCGCCGCTCGCCCGCCGCCAGCAGGCTCTTGCAGGCGAACTCCGGCGAGGTGTGCAGATAGAGGGGCCGCGCCTCGCCCGCCGTGGTCAGCGCCTCCGTGGCGAAGGCGTGCAGATGGGCCTCGTTCCCCGGCGAGACCTGCAGGGCCGCCGTCTCCACCTCGGTGAAGCCGTGGGCCTCGAACCAGGCGCGGAAGGCCCGCGTGATCCGCCCGCGTCCCTCGAGGAACGGCCGCCGGTCGGCGTGGCGCTGAGGGCTCCACCAGGGCGAAGGACGGGCTTCAGGCAAGGGGTGCGACGCCTCTGGGACTGGCGATTTCGGCGAAGGTCGCTATACGAGCCCGCCAAGAACTCGCAAAGCATCCTCGAGGACCGAACTTGAAGGTTTCCGCCAGCTCCCTCCGCAAGGGCAATGTCGTCGATCTCGAAGGCAAGCTCTACGTCGTGCTCAGCGCCGAGAACATCCACCCCGGCAAGGGCACGCCCGTCACCCAGCTCAACATGCGCCGCATCTCGGACGGCGTGAAGGTGTCGGAACGCTATCGCACCACCGAGACGGTCGAGCGCGCCACTGTCGACGACCGTGACTACACCTTCCTCTACGAGGACGGCGACGGCTACCACTTCATGAACCCCGAGACCTACGATCAGGTCACCGCCTCGCCCGACATCATCGGCGACGCCAAGTACTACCTGACCGACGGCTGCAAGGTTCAGCTCTCCACCCACGAGGGCGTGCCGATCGCCATCGAGCTGCCGCGCACGGCGGTCTTCGAGGTCGTCGATACCGAGCCTTCCGTGAAGGGCCAGACGGCGTCCTCGTCCTACAAGCCGGCCGTACTCTCCAACGGCCTGCGCACCATGATCCCGCCGTACATCACCGCCGGCACCAAGATCGTGGTCCTCACCGAAGACGGCTCCTACCAGGAACGCGCCAAGGACTAGGCGTCCTGGTCCCCTTCTCCCCTCGCGGGAGAAGGGCGACGTGCACCTTCCCTCACCGCGCCATCAGCGAAACTGGTTGGCTCCCGGCCAACCTGTGCCTTAGCTGGCGGCCGAATGGATCCGGATTTCTGGCTCTTCGCCGCCGTCGGCTTCGCGGCCCAGCTCGTCGATGGCGCGCTGGGGATGGCCTATGGCGTCATCTCCACCTCGGTCCTGCTGTCGGCGGGCGTCACCCCGGCCAACGCCTCGGCCAGCGTCCACGCCGCCAAGGTCTTCACCGGAGCGGCGTCCGGCCTGTCCCACATCTTCCATCGCAACGTGGACTGGAAGCTGCTCGGCCTGCTGTCGGGCGGCGGGGTCGTGGGCGGCGTGCTGGGCGCCTATGTCCTCACCTCGATCCCCGGCGAGGTGGTTAAGCCGTTCGTCGTCGCCTGGCTGGGCCTCATGGGCGTCGTCATCCTCTACCGCGCCTGGCGCCAGACCCGACCCAAGGTCTTCTCCTGGAAGCAGCCCCTGCCGCTCGGCCTCGTCGGCGGCTTCTTCGACGCCATTGGCGGCGGCGGCTGGGGTCCGGTCGTGACCTCCTCGTTGATGGGCGCCGGAGCAGACGCCCGCAAGGCCATCGGCACCACCAATACGGCCGAGGTCTTCGTGGCGGTGGCCACCTCCGCCGCCTTCCTGGCCAGTCTGCTCACCGGCCACTGGGAGACCGAAGGCCTGCGCGGCCTCCTCTGGCAGCTCGGCGGTCTCATCGCCGGCGGCGTCGTGGCCGCGCCTATCGCCGGATGGGCCACCAAGGTCCTGCCGCTGCGGATGCTGACGTGGCTGGTCGGCCTCGTCGTCGTCGCCCTGGCCGCATGGCAGGCGGTGGCGCTGTTCTGATCTCGCGCTACAACCGAAGCTCAGTGTTTCCGGGGGGCTTCCTGATGATCCGCACCGTCGTCGCCGTCGCCGCGCTCGCCGTCGCCGCGGCCGCCGTGGCCCAGCCCGCGCTCAGCCCCTATGCCTCGGCCGGCCAGCAGCAGGCGGCGATGAAGGACGGCCGCGTCAGCTCCGAGCTCCTCGTTCGCGCCTATTTCGACCGCATCGCCGAGATCGACCGCGCCGGTCCCAAGCTGAACAGCGTCATCGCCCTCAGCCCCCGGGCCATCACCGAGGCTCGCAGGCTCGACGCCGAGCGCGCCGCCGGCAAGCTGCGCGGCCCGCTGCACGGCGTGCCGGTCCTGCTGAAGGACAACATCGAGGCTGACATCGGCCTGCCCACGACCGCGGGGTCGCTGGCGCTCGCCGACAATGTCACCGGCCGCGACGCGCCCATCGTCAGACGCCTGACCGAGGCCGGCGCCGTCATCCTGGGCAAGACCAACCTCTCGGAATGGGCGAACTTCCGCTCGACGCGCTCGATCAGCGGCTGGAGCGCCGTGGGCGGCCTGGTCCGCAATCCCTATTCGCTGGACCGCACTGCCTGCGGCTCCTCTTCCGGCTCGGGCGCGGCGATCGCAGCCGGCATCGGCGCGGTCGCAATCGGCACCGAGACGGACGGCTCCGTCACCTGCCCGGCGGCCATGAACGGGATCGTTGGCCTGAAGCCCACGGTGGGCCTGGTCTCCCGCACCTTCATCGTGCCGATCTCGCCGGCCCAGGACACCGCCGGACCGATGACCCGAACCGTCGCCGACGCCGCAGCCGTGCTCTCGGTCATCGCCGGCTCCGATCCGGCGGACCCCGCCACCGCCGAGGCCGATGCGAAGAAGGCCGACTACCTCAAGGCGCTCGACCGCGATGCGCTGAAGGGCGTGCGCATCGGAGTCTGGAACCGCGGCAAGGGCCAGCTTCCGGTGCTGGACGCCGCCTTCGAGAAGGCCCTGGAGGATCTGAAGGCCGCGGGCGCCGTGCTCGTGGACGTGAAGGGCCCCAGCGACGTGGAGCTCGCCCGGGTCGGCGCGCTCGAGGGCGAGTTGCTGCGCTGGGAATTCAAGGCCGCCCTGGACGCCTACCTCGCCTCCACCCCGCAAAAGGTGAAGAGCCGCACGCTCGACCAGCTCATCGCCTTCAACAAGGCCGAGCCCCGCGAGCTCGCGCTCTTCGGCCAGGAGATCTTCGAACAGTCCGCCAAGACGCCCGCGGCAACCGATCCCGCCATGCAGGCCAAGCGCGCCGAAGCCCGCCGGCTGGCGGCGGCCGCCCTCGACCGCATGCTCGCAGAGGGTAAGGTGGACGCCATCGTCGCCCCGAGCGGCGGTCCGCCATCCATCGTCGATCCGGTGAACGGCGGGCGCTTCTTCGGCTCGCCCTCCACCCTTCCGGCGGTGTCGGGCTACCCGCACCTGACCGTGCCGATGGGATACGCCGGCGGCCTGCCGGTGGGGATCTCGTTCCTCGGACCGGCCTGGTCCGAGGCGAAGCTGCTGGGCTTCGGTTACGCCTACGAGCAGCAGAGCCGGGCGCGCCGCGAACCCGACTTCCTGCCCAGCCTCGCCAAGCGTCCCGACATCGCCGAAGCCTACGATCCCCGCTGAGGCGCAACTTCGCTCGCGTTACGGGGTTATGGCGGCGAGCTTGAACCCCGGAGCCCCCCGCCATGCGCATCAACGAGATCATGTCGCGCGACGTCGAAGTCGCCAGACCCCAGGACACCGTCCAGGATGTCGCCCGCCGCATGCGCGAGATCGACTCCGGCGCCATCCCCGTCTGCGAGGGCGCCGAGGTGAAGGGCATGATCACCGACCGCGACATCGTCGTCCGCGCCGTCAGCGAGGCCCGCAGCTTCGACACGCCCGTGATGGATGTCATGACCCCCGACGTCGAGTACTGCTACGAGGACGATGACATCACCGCCGCGGCCGATAAGATGGCCGAGCTTCAGGTCCGGCGGCTGATCGTCCTGGACCACGACCAGCGCCTGGTCGGCATCGTGTCCCTGGGCGACATCGCCCAGCAGGGGAAGGACAAGACCACTGGCCAAGCTCTGGAAGAGATCAGCGAGCCGAATCGGCACTAGGCGCGTTCTCTCCCGAGAGGGCGGACGCGAGCGGTCGGCGGCCCTCTTCCTCGCTGCGTCCAACAGCATCAACGACGAAAGGGCAGGCCGAGTGTCCGAAGCGACCGCCCTCAGACTGGCGGAGAAGGTCCGTCCCGCCGTGCTGGCGACGCCGCCGCGCGTCGAGGGCGGAGCGGGCTTCCACCTGCTCGACACGACCATGATGTACGCGCCGAAGTCCGGCGGCGTGAAACGCTACCTCATGGCCAAGCGCGCCTGGCTGGAAAAGCGCCGCCCCGACATCCGCCACTCGCTGGTGGTGCCCGGCGCCCGCACCCAGGCCGACGCCGCCGGGCTCGTGACCGTCGCCGCCGCGCGCCTGCCCTTCGGCAACGGCTACCGCATGCCGGCCAGCCTCGCGAAGTGGGAGACCATCCTCACCCTGCTGCGTCCCGACGTGATCGAGGCGGGCGACGTCTTCGTGCCGGGCCACGCCGCGCTCGAGGCCGGCGAGGCGCTGGGCGTGCCGGTCGTGGGCTTCTGCCACACCGACGCCGCGGCGCTGGCGGCCCTGCACTTCGGCGAATGGGCCGAGGCGCCGACCTTCAACTTCTGGGCCCAGGCCTACCAGCGCTTCGACCACGTCGTGGCGCCGTCCCAGCACATGGCCGCGCGCCTCGCCGACGCCGGCGTCGAGCGGCTGTCGATCCAGCAGCTCGGCGTCGACACCGAGCTGTTCGATCCCGTCCGGGGCGACCGCGCCAGGCTGTTCCGGCGCCTCGGCCTGTCGGCCGAAACCCGTCTCCTGGTGTTCGCCGGCCGCCCGGCGCGGGAGAAGAACATAGACTCCATGGTCGAGGCCGTGGAGCGCCTGGGCGCACCCTACAAGCTGCTGCTGGTCGGCGCCGGCAAGGACGTGACGCCGTCCGACTCCGTGATCTGCCTCGACTACGAGCGCGACCCGGTGAAGCTCGCCGGGATCATCGCCTCCTGCGACGCCTGCCTGCACGCCAACGAGAACGAGATCTTCGGCCTGGTGGTCCTGGAGGCCATGGCCGCCGGCCTGCCGGTGGTCGGCTCCAAGCGCGGCGGAGTCGGCGAGCTGATCGACGAGACCGTGGGCCAGCCGGCCGAGAGCGTCGACGCCCGCGGCCTGGCCGAGGCCATCGAGGCCCTGTTCGCCCGCGACCTCGGCGAGATTTCGCGCGCCGCCCGCCGGCGGGCCGAGGCCCGGCACGGCTGGGACGCCACCTTCGAGGCGCTGACCCGGCTCTACTCCGGCCTCGTCGCCCAGCGCGGCCGCCAGCCTCTTGCGCTGACGGCCTGACGCCGCGGGCTCAACGCCCGGTCGGCGCGTCCTTGAACGGGATGTCCTTGTCCACCCGGATGTCACCGGGCAGGCCCAGAACGCGCTCGGCGATGATGTTCTTCAGGATCTCGTCCGTGCCGCCGGCGATCCGCAGGCCCGGCGCGAACATCAGCGACCAGTGGAACGCCCCCTTCAGCGGCAGCAGCGTCTCGTCGGCGATGATCCCGTACTGATCCATCATCTCGACCGCGCTGTTCGCCAGCTCCTGCATCTGCAGCGCGCTGACCACCTTGCCGATCGAGCTCTCCGGCCCCGGGGTCTGCCCGCGCGACAGCGCGGTGATCGTCCGGTTGCGGGTGTGCTTCAGCCCCTCGGTCTGGACGTACCAGTCCGCCAGCTTCTCGCGCAGCGCCTGGTCCTTGATGGCCGGGCCGCCGTCCAGGCCGGTGACCGCGCGGGCCGCCTCCAGGAACTGGCTCCAGCCGGCGCCCGTGGGTCCGCCCACCGCCAGCCGCTCGTTCATCAGCGTCACGAGGCTGACCCGCCAGCCGTCGTTGACTGCGCCCAGCCGCTGGCTGTCCTTCACCCGCACGCCGGTGAAGAACACCTCGTTGAAGCCCGAGCCGCCCGACATCTGGTGGATCGGCCGCACCTCGATGCCCGGATCGCTCATGTCGACCCAGAACATGGTCAGGCCCTTGTGCTTGGGCGCGTCGGGGTCGGTCCGCGTGACGACGATGCCGAAGTTCGAGAACTGGGCCCCCGTGGTCCACACCTTCTGGCCGTCGATGATCCAGTCGCCGGAGCCGTCCGGCGCCTGCACCGCACGGGTGCGCGCCGCCGCCACGTCCGATCCGCCCGAGGGCTCGGAGAAGAGCTGGCACCAGATCTCCTCGCCGCGCAGGGCCGGGCCCACGAAGCGCTTCTTGGTCTCCTCGTCGGCGAAGGTCATCACCGTGGGCACGCACATCCCAAGCCCGATCTGGAAGGGGTTCGGCGGGATCGGGTGCTTGGCCTCTTCCTGGTTGAAGATCACCTGCTGGATCGGCGTGCCGCCGGGGCCGCCCCATTCCTTCGGCCAGGTGATCTGGGCGTAGCCGGCCGCCGCCTTCTTGGCCTGCCAGGCCTTCGACGCGGCCATGGTGTCGCCGCCCTCGGGATCGCCGCCCGCGTTCTTCTTGGGCGCGTTCTCCTTCAGCCAGGCCTGCACCTGAGCGCGGTAGGCGGCTTCTTCGGGGGTGTCGTTGAAATCCAAGGTCGTTCCTCCCGCCTTAAGCCGCGTTGCGCCGTTCGAGGTGGCTCACCAGCCGCTCCTTCCAGACGCGGGGCGCGCCCGCGACGAGGGAGAGCTGGCGCGAGCGCCGATAGTAGAGGTGGGCGTCCACCTCCCAGGTGAAGCCGATGCCGCCGTGGGTCTGGATGTTCTCCTTCGACCCGAACCAGTACGCCTCGGAGGCCGCGATCCGCGCCGCGCTCGCCGCCACCGGCAGCTCGGGCGCGTTCGTGTTCAGCGCCCAGGCCCCGAAGTAGGCGTTCGACCGGGCCAGCTCGTTCTTCACGTACATGTCCGCCAGCTTGTGCTTGATCGCCTGATAGCTCGCGATCACGCGCCCGAAGGCGTAGCGCTCCAGCGCATAAGCCTTGGCCATCTCCAGGCAGCGGTCGGCGCCGCCGCACTGCTCGAAGGCGATCAGAACCGCGGCGCGGTCCAGCACCTGCTCCAGCAGCGACAGGCCCTCGCCGGCCGCGCCCAGCCGCTCGGCCGCCGCGCCGTCGAAGATCAGCTTCGCCGCGTCGCGGGTCGGGTCCAGGGTCTTCAGCGCCTCGCGGGTCACGCCGCCGGCCGACAGGTCCACGAGGAACAGGCCGGGCTTGCCGCCCTCCTTGGCCAGAACCACAGCATGCGTGGCGATGTCGCCGTCGGTCACCGGGATCTTGGTCCCCGAAAGCTTGCCGCCCGAGACGCTGGCCTGGACGCTCTGCGCCGTCACCGGGCCCGGCCCTTCGGACGTCGCCAGCGCGCCGATCACCTCGCCCGCCGCGATCCTCGGCAGCAGGGCCTTCTTCTGCTCTTCCGAGCCGGCCAGCATCACCGCCTCGGCCAGGAAATAGACCGTGGACGCGAACGGGATCGGCGCCACGGCGCGGCCCAGCTCCTCGGCGATGGCGCACAGCTCCACGTGGCCCAGGCCCAGGCCGCCGTACTCCTCGGGGATCGCGGCGCCCAGCCAGCCCTGCTCGGCCACCTGCTTCCACAGGCCCTCGTCATAGGCCTGGCCGTCGTCGTCCAGCGTCTTGCGGACGCGTTGCGTCGTGCAGTGGGCGTCGAGGAACTTGCGCGCCTCGGACTTCAGGAACTTCTGGTCGTCTGAAAAATCGAAATTCATCTAAGGCCCCATGGCGCCGGTAATTTCCGGCCGCGGCTTCCTCTCCAGGCGGCGAGCATACGCGCGGGGAAGGCCCTGAAAAGTATGACCTCGCGTCATCCCGCGAGGTCAGAAGCCGCTCAGCCGGCTCCCGGGGTGAACACGCCCAGCTTCGAGAAGCGCCCGACGATCCGTCCGCCCGCCCACAGCTCGGCGGCCACGCCCGTACGGTGCTGGGCCCCGGCCCTGGCGACCGCCGCGGCGTCGTCCGCCGCTTCGAAGGTCTCGCCCAGGAGAAGCCGGCCATCGGCGCCCAGGCGGTAGATCCGGTAAGACGCCACGGCAAGCCCCGAACTGCCCCGCCGTTTTGGTCATCTAAGAGGGCGGCTGTCTGTCGCCTTCCTGACCCCCGCGCGCGGAAATCTCGGAACCTGTGCGCCCCGCGGCCGGTTCGGCACCTCAAATGAGCGTCGCCAAGCCGACCGCCATGCAGATTCTCGTGGCCTGGCGGGACAACAAATGGGTGGTGGAGCGTAACGCCTTGGAGGTCGCGGCCTACGCCTACCGTGTCCACGCGATCGAGCACGCCCGCGCCCTCGCGGCCGAGGCTGCGGCCATGGGCGTCGAATGCTACCTCCTGATCCGCGAGCAGGACGGCCGCTGGTCCGAGCGGCCCTGTCCTCGCCCGCGACGCGCCGGGCGCTGAACTCTTCGTCCGGCCGCCTTGGCGCCGCCCCATCCGAACGCCTAGATGGCCCTCATGCGCACAGAGACGCCCCAGCCGATCCGCCTCTCCGATTATCGCCCGCCGGCCTATCTGGTGGACGAGGTCTTCCTGACCTTCGACCTTTCGCCGAACGCCACGCGCGTGAAGGCCAGGCTCGCGGTCCGCCGCAACGGTGAGCATGCCGAGCCCCTGCGGTTCAACGGCGAGCGGCTGAAGCCGCTCTCGATCGCCATCGACGGCCGCACGCTCTCCGAGGCCGAGCGCCAGATCGACGACGAATGGCTCACGATCCCGAACCCGCCCTCCATCTTCACGCTGGAGACCGAGGTCGAGATCGACCCCGAGAACAATAAGGCGCTGTCGGGCCTCTACATGTCCGGCGGCCGCTTCTGCACCCAGTGCGAGGCCGAGGGCTTCCGCACCATCACCTACTGGCCCGACCGGCCCGACGTGCTGTCGCGCTTCACCGTCCGCATCGAGGCCGACAAGGCGTTCCACCACCTGCTGTCCAACGGCAACCTGATCGAACAGGGCGCGCTGCCGGACGGCCGTCATTTCGCGGTCTGGAACGATCCCTTCCCCAAGCCCAGCTACCTCTTCGCCCTCGTGGCCGGCGAGCTGGACGTGCTGGAAGACAAGCTCGTCACCATGAGCGGCCGCACCGTCGACCTGCGGATCTACGTCGATCCCGGCATGGCGCCCCGCGCCGCCTACGCCATGGATGCGCTGAAGCGCTCCATGAAGTGGGACGAGGACGCCTTCGGGCGCGAATACGACCTCGATCTCTTCATGATCGTCGCCGTCCGCGACTTCAACTTCGGGGCCATGGAGAACAAGGGGCTGAACATCTTCAACAGCTCCCTGCTGCTCGCCGATCCGGCCACCGCCACGGACCTCGATTTCGAACGCATCGAGAGCGTCGTCGCCCACGAGTATTTCCACAACTGGACCGGCGACCGGATCACCTGCCGCGACTGGTTCCAGCTTTGCCTGAAGGAGGGCCTCACGGTCTTCCGCGACCAGAGCTTCTCGGCCGACATGCGCGGCCACGCCGTCCAGCGGATCAAGGACGTGAAGGCGCTGCGCGCCCGCCAGTTCGCCGAAGACCAGGGCCCGCTCGCGCACCCCGTGCGCCCGTCCAGCTACCTGAAGATCGACAACTTCTACACCGCCACGATCTACGAGAAGGGCTCCGAGGTGATCCGGATGCTCAGGACCCTGATCGGCCCCGAGGCCTTTCGGTCCGGCATGGACCTCTACTTCGAGCGCTGGGACGGCCACGCCACCACCGTCGAGGAATTCACCCGCTGCTTCGAGGAGGCGGCCGGCCGCGACCTCTCCAACTTCTTCGCCTGGTACGAACAGGCCGGCACGCCGCGCGTCTCGCTCGCCAGCCGCTATGACGAGGCCGCCCGCAGCCTGACCCTGGAGCTTTCCCAGGAGACGCCGCCCACGCCGGGCCAGCCGACCAAGCGGCCGCTGCCGATCCCCGTCACCGTCGGGTTGCTCGACATCGACGGCCGCACCCAGGCCTTCGAACGCGACGGCAAGGCGGTGGACGAGACGGTCATCGTCCTCGACCAGGCCAAGGTCAGCGTCACCCTCACCGGCGTCGATCGCGATCCGGTCGTCTCCGCGCTCCGCGGCTTCTCGGCGCCGGTCGTGCTGACCACCGACGCGCCGCCGAAGGACCGCTACGTCCAGCTCGCCGCCGACCCGGACCTGTTCAACCGGTGGGAGGCCGGCCAGGACCTCGCCGCGGAGCTGATCCTGTCCCGCGCCGCCGGACGGCCCGACGAGGTCAACGAGGAGCGGTACGCAGAAGCCGTCGGCCGCGCCCTCAGCGACCAGGCGTCCGACGCCGCGTTCAAGGCCCTGCTGCTGGCGCTGCCGGCCGAGACCGACCTTGCGCTGCGCATGAGCCCCGCCGACCCGGCCGCCATCCACGCCGCCCGCGAGGCCCTGCGCGAACGCCTCTCTGTCCACCTGGAGCAGGAGCTGCGCCGGCTGCACACCGGCCTGCAGGACCTCGGCGAATTCTCTCCGGACGCCGCCGGCGCCGGCCGCCGCGCCTTGCGCAACGCCGCACTCGATCTGCTCGCCGCCAATCCCCGCCACGAAGTCGCCGACCTCGCGCTGGGGCACTATCAGGCCGCGGGCAACATGACCGACGCCATGGGCGGCCTCTCGGCCCTCATGCACATCGGCGGCGAGGCCTTCGACGAGGCGCTGGCCGACTTCTACGATCGCTGGAAGTCCGAGCCCCTGGTCATCGACAAGTGGTTCGCCGTCCAGGCGCGCGACCCGTCCGAGGCGGCGCTCGGCCGCGTGATGGGCCTCACCGCCCACCCTGCGTTCGACGCCAAGAACCCGAACCGCCTGCGGGCGCTCGTCTCGACCTTCGCCAACTTCAATCCCGCCCGCTTCCATGACCCGAGCGGGGCCGGCTACCGCTTCCTGGCGGACCAGATCCTGGCCGTGGACGGCTTCAACCCGATGACCGCCGCGCGCCTGGTCGACCCGCTGGGCGGCTGGCGCCGCTACCGGCCGGAGTTGGGCCAGCTGATGAAGGCCGAACTCTCGCGCATCGTCGCCACGGAAGGCCTGTCGAAGAACGTGTACGAGCTCGCCACCCGCGCGCTCGAAGGCTAGCCGGGCGAGTCGATCCGTCACGGTTACGCTGCGACTCGACTTCGCTTAGACTCCTGATTTGCGCCGGGCTGCCGGCGTCGGGGATGGGAGCGTCTGGCCTTGTTCGGTGGGGCGGTGAAGGCGGCGGAGGAGCGGCGTCCGGCCGAGCTCGCCGCCGTGCGGCCGCCCACCCAGCGCTTCGCGCGGATCGGCGTGCTCTCGGCCCTGCTGCTGCTCGCCGTCTACACCGTCGCGGCCCTCTTCCGGATGCGCGCCGGGCCGCAGGGCGCCGTCGAACAGCTGGTCTGGCTGGCCGCCCCGCTGATCGTGGCCTTCGCGCTCGGCGTCCTGCTGCTGATCGAGTCCCGCCGGGTCGAGCAGGCCCATGCGGCCTTCACCGACAGCGAGCAGCGCTTCCGGATGGCGGTCGAGGCCGCCCGGTGCGGCATCTGGGAATGGGACCTCGCCACCGACCGCATCTTCATGTCCGAGGTCACCGCCGCCCTCTTCGGCTGGCGGGGCGGCGTGGTCGAGGGCCAGGCCGTGCTGGACCGCGTCTCGCCCGGCCACCGGGACGGCCTGCGCGAGGCGCTCGCCAACGCGGCGATCTACGGCGACTTCGACGTCAGCTTCCGCGTGCCCAGCCCCGCCGGCGGCCGCCCGGTGTGGATCGACGCCCGCGGCCGCGGCTTCGGCGACGCGCCCGAGGGCGGCTACGCCCGCATCATCGGCGTCGCCCTGGACGTCACCGAGGAGCGCCTGGCCCAGGCCCGCGCCCAGCAGGCGGAGAGCCGCCTGCGCGACGCCATCGAGAGCGTGTCCGAGGCCTTCGTGCTTTGGGACCGGCACGGCCGGCTCCTGATGTGCAACCACAACTTCCGCGACTTCTTCAGCCTGGAGCCGATCCTGCTGGCTACCGGCGTCGGCCGCGACCAGGTCGAGCGCGCCGCCCGCTCGGCGATCCGCCAGGAATATCCGGCCCCCGGCGGCCGCCCGGGCGTCCGCGAAGCGGAGCTCTCCGACGGCCGCTGGGTGCAGATCTCGGAACGGCCGACGGCCGAGGGCGGCCTCGTCGTCACCGCCGCCGACATCACGGTGCTGAAGGCGCAGGAAGAGGCCCGCCGCCTGAAGGAGGCCGAACTCCGCCGCGTCGTCGTCACCCTGGAGCGCAGCCAGGAGCAGCTCTCCGAGCTCGCCCGCAAGTACGAGGCCGAGAAGATCCGCGCCGAGGGCGCCAGCCAGGCGAAGTCCGAATTCCTGGCCAACATGAGCCACGAGCTTCGCACGCCGCTGAACGCCATCAACGGCTTCTCCGAGATCATGGTCGGCGAGATGTACGGGCCGCTCGGCGATAGCCGCTACCGCGACTACGCCCGTGACATCCTCAATTCCGGCCAGCACCTGCTCGCCCTGATCAACGACATCCTCGACATGTCCAAGATCGAGGCCGGCAAGATGACCCTTCGGTTCGAACCCTGCTCGCTGGAGGAGATCGCCGAGGACGCCCTGCGCCTGGTCCGCAACCGCGCCGAAAGCGCCGGCCTCACGCTGGTGCTGGATTTCGTCGAGCTCCCGGACGTGGAGGCCGACTACCGGGCCATCAAGCAGGTCCTGCTGAACCTGCTCTCCAACGCCATAAAGTTCACCCCGCGCGGCGGGCGCATCACGCTCCGCGCCGACCGCCGCGACGATGCGCTCGGCGGCGAGCGGGTCCGCATCAGCGTGCAGGACACCGGCATCGGCATCTCGCCCGAGGACTTGGAACGCCTCGCCCGCCCGTTCGAACAGGTCGAGACCCAGCACGCCAAGACCCAGCAGGGCACGGGCCTCGGCCTTGCGCTCACCAAGGCCTTCGTCGAGATGCACGGCGGCCTGCTCGACCTGAAGAGCGCCGGCATCGGCGAAGGCGCCACCGCCAGCTTCAGCCTTCCCGTCCGCCAGAGCGCGACGGCGGCGGTGGCCGCCTAATCCCCCTTCTCCCGCAACGGGAGAAGGATCAGGGCCTCACCACCACCTGATACGCCTTCCGCGCTCGGGCCTGCGCGTCGTCCAGCTTCTTTCGCAGGCTTCGGAAGTCCCGCGCCCCGCCCGCCCGCGCCAGCAGCGCCCGGAACGCCTTGGGCTCGTCCGTCGGATCGGCGTTCTCCTCCAGGGCCACCTTCAGGAGCTGCGTGAGGTTCTGCTGCAGCCGCCAGGCCTCGATCAGCGCCTTGAGCGGTTCAGCGTCGGCCAGCTCGGCATCCCGGAACGCCGCGAGGGCGTCGGCGGTGTTCGGCTCCAGCGGCCCGCCGTCCGCCGCGTGGCAGAGCTGCAGGAACTGGGCGGCGAATTCGATGTCCACCAGCCCGCCCGGCCCGAGCTTCAGGTCCCAGTCGCCCTTGGGCGGGCGCTCGCGCTCCATCAGCGCCCGCATCTCTTTCACGTCCCTGGCGGTCGCCGCCCGGTCGCGCGGCCGTCGCAGCGCCGCCTCGACCGCACCCTGGGCTTCCGCCGCGAAGGTCTGCGACGTCGCCCACACCACCCGCGCCCGGGTGAGCGCCAACAGCTCCCAGGTTTCGGCCTCGGCCTGGTAGTACGGCTCGAACGACGCCATCGACACCGCCACTGGACCCTTCGTTCCCGACGGCCGGAGCTGCATGTCCACCTCGTACAGCGTCCCCTCGGCGGTCGGCGACGAGAGCGCCGCGATCAGCCGCTGGGTGAACCGGCCGTAGAACGTCGAGGCGTCCCATCCCTTCAATTCCGACATGCCCGCGGGATCGGCCGCCCGGTAGAGCGTCATCAGGTCGAGATCGGAGCTGGCGCTCATCTCCCGCGAGCCGCACTTGCCCAGCGCCACCACCGCCACATCGCCCGCGAACGCCCCGCCAAGCCGTTCCGCCTCCTCGAGCGAGGCCGGGGCCAGCGCCCGGATGCACACGTCGGCCAGGTCGGCGAAGGCCTTGCCGGCGACTTCCGCAGAGGCCGCGCCGCTCATCACCTGCACGCCCACCCGGAACGCCTGCTCCCGATGGATGCGCCGCACCACGTCCATCGCCGCCTCGAACCCGCCGGCCCGTTTGACCGCGCCGGCCATCACCGCCTCGTCCTCGGCCACGTCGATGGGCTGGAAGAACGCGGGGTCCAGCATGGCGTCGATCGCCGCCGGCCGCCGCGCGAGCGTCGAGGCCAGCCGGGGCGCGAAGGCCATGACCTGGACGATCAGTTCGAACAGGCGCGGCTGGGCCATGAACAGCGACTGGAGCTGCACGCCCGTGGAAAGGCCCGCGAAGAAGTCCGAGAACCGGTTGAAGGCCGGGTCTGGCGCCCCCGTCGCCTGCGCCGCCTCGAGCAGCTTGGGGGCCAGCCGGGTGAACAGCTCCCGGCCCCGCTCGGTGCGCGTCGCCGGGATGTGGCCGTGGTGCCAGCTCCGGATGGTCTGGGCCACCCGCGGCGGGTTCGAGAAGCCCATCCTCTGTAGCGTGGCGAGCGTCTCCGGATCGTCTTCGACGCCGGTGAACACCAGACTGCCGAACTTGGACGACAGCGGCTCCTCCTCGGCGAACAGCTCGCCGTAGCGGGCATTCACGCCCTTCAGGATCCGGGTGATCGCCGCATCGAAGCTCTGCAGCCGGTCATAGCCCGTCAGCGCCGCCACGCGCCGCCGCTCCGGATCGCTCTCCGGCAGACGGTGCGTCTGTTCGTCGGCCAGCATCTGGATGCGGTGTTCGACGGCCCGCAGCGTGCGGTAGCTTTCCGTCAGTTCGGCCGCGGCCGCCTCGGTGACGTGGCCGGCGTCCCGCAGCGCGGCCAGGGCGTCCAGCGTCCGGGGGCTCCGCAGCTCGGGGTGCCTCCCGCCCAGGATGAGCTGCTGGGTCTGGACGTAGAACTCGATCTCGCGGATGCCGCCGCGCCCCAGCTTCAGGTCGACGCCCTTGGCCGAGACGCGCTCGTCGACCTTGTGGGCGTGGATCTGCCGCTTGATCGCGTGGATGTCGGCGATGGCCGCGAAGTCGAGGTTCTTGCGCCAGATGTAGGGCACGAGCTCGGCCAGGAACGCCCGCGCGGCGGGGATGTCGCCGGCGCAAGGCCGGGCCTTGATGAAGGCCGCCCGCTCCCAGTTCTGGCCGACGCTCTCGTAGTATTCCAGGGCGGCGGGGACCGGCACCGCCGGCGGCGTGGACGCCGGGTCCGGCCGAAGCCGCAGGTCCATGCGGAAGACATAGCCGTCCGCGGTCTTGGCCTGCATCAGCTCCGACACCCGGTGGGTCAGCCGGACCGCGAAGCCCTGCGGTTCGACATCCTGCGCCAGGACCTCGGACAGCGCCTCGGGGTCGAAGAAGACCGAGACGTCGATGTCGCTGGAATAGTTCAGCTCGAAGGCGCCCTGCTTGCCCATGGCGATGCAGAACCAGCCCGGGACCGGGCCCGCCGCGCCCTCGCCCAGCCGCGCCAGCCGGCCGCCGTCCAGTTCGCCGCGCGCCGCCGACCACAGCGCCGCGGTCACCGAAGCGTCGGCGAAGCGGGTCAGCGCGCCCGTCACCTGATCGAGATCCCAGACGCCGCCCAGGTCCGCCAGGGCGGTCAGCAGGTGCAGCTCCTGCTTCAGCAGGCGCAGCGGCAGGGCGGCCTGCTCGGGCAGGCGCTCCGCCACCGCCGCCGTGCGCGCCAGCAGGTCCTCGAGCCTGGCGTCCGGGTCGCTTTCCAGCAGTTCGCCCAGGCGCTTCGGATCGCGCCTCGCCAGTCCCGCCAGATAGGCCGAGGCGCCGAACACCGGGGCAAGCGCCGGCCAGGCGGCCTCCATGGCCGGCGTCCAGAAGGTGTCGGCGATGATTTCGCGCGCCCGCTCGGCGGCCTTGGCGTCGGCGATCGGCCCGCACGGGCGAAGCTGGCTGACGAGGGTCATGCCCCCGTTCCTAGACCCTCGGCAGGATCAGCGCCACGCGCAGTCCGGGGCCCATCTCGCCCACCTTGCCCGGCCCTTCGTCCAGCTGCAGCCGCCCGCCGTGCGCTTCGGCCACCGCCGCCACCAGCGACAGGCCAAGGCCCGCGCCCGGCTCGTTGCGGCTGTTCTCGAGGCGCACGAACCGCTGGATCACCCGCTCGCGGTCGCCGTCGGGCACGCCGGGCCCCGTGTCCGTCACCGAGAATTCCACCTCGCCCGACGAACGCCGCCGCACGCGCAGCATGATCGCGCCTCCGGCCGGCGTGTACTTCACCGCATTGTCCAGGATGTTGGCCAGCGCCTGGGCCAGGAACTCGCGGTTGCCGCGCACCGTCAGGTCCTTGGCGAACTCGGCGTCGAACTCGATGTTCTTGTCCTCGCAGAGCGGCTCGTACAGCTCGGCGATGTCGGCGGCCAGCTCGGCGGGATCGAACACCACCGGGTCCGGCGCCTGGCCGGCCGCCTGCAGCCTGGCGATCGACAGCACCGCCCCGAAGGTCTTCAGCACGCCGTCGGTGTCGGTCAGCGCCTGGGCCAGGGCCTCCTGCGGGTCGCCCTTGCCGGCCTCGACATCCAGGTAGGCCGCCTCCAGCCGCGCCCGCAGCCGCGTCAGCGGGGAGCGCAGGTCGTGGGCGATGGCGTCGCCGGCGTGCTTGTGGCCGGCCATCGACCGCTCCAGCCGGTCCAGCATCTCGTTGACGCCCTGGGCCAGCTCGTCGAACTCGTCGCGTGTCCCGCGGACGGTGGCCCGCGCCCCCAGCTCGCCGTTCCGCACCCGATCCACCACGTCCGTGAGGCTCGCCATGCTGCGCGAGACGTTGCGGCTCACCAGCACGCCGCCTGCGATGCCGACGATGATGACCAGCACCACCGAGCCCCACAGCGCGTTGACGATCTTGCCGACGTAGGCCTCGTCCTCGCCGACGTCGGCGCCGACGAACAGGATCTCCCCGCCCGCCAGCTGCTGCTGCAGCCCGCGCGCGGGATGCTTCACCTCGCGGCCCTGCACGTCGAAATCGGTGACCTGGAACGTCGCCCAGGCGGGCTGGCCCGTGAACTCGTCGATCGGACTCTCCTCGATCGAGCCCGAAATCCGCTGCTCGTCGTGGCTCATCAGCAGGTAGAGGAACGGCCGCTCGCTCGCCGCCCGCTCGATCAGCGACTGGTTGACGGCGTCCACGCCCGCGCGGTCGTAGACGTCGGTCAGCGACCGCATCTCGCGCCGGATCTCCTGGTCCGTCCGCCGCGTCGCCTCGCCCGCCGTGGCCACGTAGATGTAGGCGAGGAACGCCGACGCCGCGCTGGCGAACAGCGCCAGGAACAGCAGCGTCAGCCGGAACGGCGTCGTCCGCAGGAGGCGCGGCAGGCGCACCCGGCCCTAGGCGTCCAGCCGGTAGCCCGCGCCCCGCACGGTCTGCAGCATCGGGCGGTCGAAGCCCTTGTCGATCTTCGAGCGCAGCCGCGAGATGTGGACGTCGATGACGTTGGTCTGCGGGTCGAAGTGGTAGTGCCAGACCTTCTCCAGCAGCATGGTGCGCGTCACCGACTGGCCGGCGTGGCGCATCATGAACTCCAGCAGCTGGAACTCTCGCGGCTGAAGGTCGATCTCCTTGCCCTGCCGGTGCACGGTGCGGGCGATCAGGTCCATCTCCAGCTCGCCCACCCGCAACAGGGTCTGCACCGAGCCCGTATCGCGCCGCCGGGCGAGCGCCTCGACCCGGGCGATCAGCTCGGCGAAGGCGTAGGGCTTCACCAGGTAGTCGTCGGCGCCGGCCTGCAGGCCGTCCACGCGGTCGGTCACCTCGCCCAGCGCCGAGAGGAAGAGGACCGGCGTGCGGTCGCCCTCCCGCCGGATGGTCTCGACGAGCTGCACGCCGTCCATCTTGGGCATCATGCGGTCGACGATCATCACGTCGAACTCGCCCTCAGCCTTGCGGGCCTCGACGAGCCCCTCCTCGCCGTCGGCCGCTGTCGTGCAGCTATGGCCGGCCTCGGTGAGGCCGCGGGCCATCACGCCCGCCGCCTCCAGGTCGTCTTCGACGATCAGGATCCGCATCTGATTCCCGCCCCCAGAACTTGGGGGAGCCTAGCCTGAAACCTTCAGCGGCAGGAAGGACGTCCGGCCGCCGCGATAGACGCCCACCAGCACGCTGGTGCGGCCGGCCTTCTTGGCGGCGTCGACCACCGCGGCGAGGTCGGCGGCGCTGGTCACCGCCCGGTCGTTCGCCCGGGTGATGACGTCGCCGCGGCGCAGGCCCTTCGTGCCGGCGTCCGAGTTCTGGTCGACGCTCTCGACGAGGGCGCCGCGCACGTCTGCCGGCAGGCTTAGGCGCTGGCGCGCCGCCCCGTCCAGCACGCCCAGCGACAGGCCCAGGATGGGCGGCGCCTTGGCCGCCGGCGCGTCGGGGGAGCCCGGCGTCCGGGGGTTGCCGGAGTTGTCGTTCGCCGCCAGGTCGCGCTCGGACGGGCGCGTGCCCGACCGCACGGTGACGGTCTGGCGCCGTCCCTCGCGGATGACGTCCAGGCGCAGGCTGTCGCCCGGCCTTGCGCGCGCGACCTGCCGGGTCAGCTCGGACGAGGAGCGCACCGTCTGGCCGTTGATCGCCGTGACGACGTCGCCCACCTGCAACCCGGCGCGCGCCGAAGGCCCGCCCGGCGTCAGGTCGGCGACGATCGCGCCCTTCTGGTCGCCCAGGCCCGCGGCTTCGGCCATCTCGCTGGTGAAGTTCTGGATGGTGGCGCCGATGTAGCCGCGTTCGATGCGGCCGCCGTTGATCAGCTGCTTCACCACGCCGTCGGCCACTTCCGCGGGGATGGCGAAGCCGATGCCCACCGAGCCGCCCGAGGGCGAGAAGATCGCGGTGTTCACCCCGATCACCCGGCCATAGACGTCGAACGTCGGCCCGCCCGAGTTGCCCCGGTTGATCGGCGCATCGATCTGGATGAAGTCCACGAAGGTCTCGCCGATGTCGCGGCCGTAGGCCGAGACGATGCCGGCCGTCGCGGTGCCGCCCAGGCCGAAGGGGTTGCCGACCGTGATCACCCAGTCGCCCACCCGCGGCCGCGCGGCGTTCTCGAAGTTGACGAACGGATAGGGGCCCTTGCCGCCCTTCACCTTGATCACCGCCAGGTCCGTGGCCTCGTCGCGGCCGACCACGGTGGCCTCGAGTTCGGTCTCGTCCTTCAGGACGACGGTGATCTTCTCGGCGTTCTCGACGACGTGGTTGTTGGTGACGATGTAGCCGTCGGCCGAGACGAAGAAGCCCGAGCCGGCCGACTGCTGGGTCGGCAGGCGCGGCTGGCCGCGCTCGGTGCGCCCGCCCTGATCGTCGCCGCCCTCCTCGTCGTCGCTACCGCCCGGCTGGCGCGGGATCAGGCCGAAGGGGAAGCCCGGGATCTGCCGCAGCGAGTCGGCGCTCACCCGGCTGGTCACGTTGATCGACACCACCGCCGGCGAGACCCGGTCGAAGATGTCGGCGAAGGACATGGGCGCGCCCGGCGGGGGCGCGAAGATGGGCGCGGTCGAGGCCTTGATGAGCCCGCCGCCCTGGAACTGATCGGCGCGCGCTTCCGGCATGCGCATCCCTGCGCCCGCCACCGCCGCGGCCATGACGCCTGCGCCGGCCACGGCGCCCAGCAGGTAACCCGTCTTCTTGGAGGTCATCAGCCTTCGTTTTCCCTGTGCGCCCCGCGACGTCGCGGGCGCCCGAACAACCTAGGTTCGATGCACGGAAGTGCAACGCCCCTCAAGTTACGTTTAGGCAAGCCTGCGCTCAGCTTCGCGTCTGATCTTTGGCGCAAACGTGTCAGCGCGTTTCGGGGTCCGTGAGTTTTTCGAGACGTCGGGCCTCATCCTGCGAAAGCTCCGCCTCCGTGGCCCGGCCGCCCAGCCGGCGCATCAGCAGGAAGACGCCGGCCAGCACCACCAGGAACGGACCGATCCACAGCGCCAGGTTCCAGGCGTTGAACGAGGGCGTCAGCAGCACGAACTCGCCGTAGCGGTCGGTCAGGAACTGCTTGACCTGGTCCTCGCTCTTGCCCGCCGCCACTTGCTCACGGACCAGCTTGCGCAGGTCCTTGGCGAGGTCGGCCTCGCTGTCGTCGATCGACTCGTTCTGGCAGACGAGGCAGCGCACGTCGCGGAAGATTTCGCGGGCCTTCGCCTCCTGCGCCGGGTCGGGCAGCCGCTCGGCGGGGTCGGACGCCGCGGCGATCGACAGCGCGCCGAAGACGATGGCGAGGAGCGCCCGGAGCCTCACGCCTCGGCCTCCCGGCGCCCGGGCTTGCTCGCCCGCGCCACGCCCAGCCGGAGCCTGCGGTCCGAGAGCGAGACGAGACCGCCCAGCGCCATGATCGCGGGACCGATGAAGATCAGCGTCGCCCAGGGGTTCCAGTAGGCGCGGACCAGCCACACCGGCTCGGCCCCCGCCTCGCGCCGTTCGCCCAGCACGAGGTAGATGTGGCTCATGCCGCGATAGCAGAGCCCGACCTCGGAGGTCGTCTGCCCGCCGGCCGAATAGAACCGCCGCTCGGGCGCGGCCCGGCAGACCAGCTTGCCGGCCTTGGTCACCGTCACGGCGCCGCGCTCGGCGTCGTAGTTCGGGCCTTCGACCGCGGCGATGCTGTCGAGGCTGACGTGATAGGCGCCCACGTCCAGGCTCCCGCCCACCGGCAGGGCCTCGGCGGCCTCGACCTTCCAGGTCACCTCGAAGACGGCGCCCAGCACGAAGACGCCCAGGCCCAGGTGCGCCAGCGTCATGCCCCACGCCCCTCTCGGCAGGCCCCAGAGCCGGCGCCAGCTCTCCGAGCCCGGCGCGCGGAACAGGCGCACGCGCTCGGTGATCTCCGCGACGGCGCCCGCGATCAGCCAAGCGCCCATGGCGACGCCGGCCGCGCCCAGGCCCTGGCGCGGCGCGACGGCGGCGAACACGACCCAGCCGACCGCCACGGCCGCCGCGAACGCCCACCACAGCCGCTTGCCGCTGTCCTTGGCGTCGCCGCGCTTCCAGGCCAGCAGGGGCCCCACGGGCAGCAGGATCATCAGCGCGGTCATCAGCGGCGTGAAGGTCAGGTTGAAGTACGGCGGTCCCACCGAGATCGCCTCGCCGGTCGCCGCCTCGCGGATCAGCGGGAACAGCGTGCCCAGGAGCACCGTCGCGGTGGCCGCCGTCAGCAGGATGTTGTTGAGGACCAGCGCGCTCTCGCGGCTCACCGGCGCGAACACCCCGCCCTGCGGCAGGCTCGGCGCCCGCCAGGCGAAGAGTGCGAAGCCGAGGCCCGCCGTCACGCCCAGGATCATCAGCAGCAGCACGCCGCGTGTCGGATCGACGGCGAAGGCGTGCACGCTGGTCAGCACGCCCGAGCGCACCAGGAAGGCGCCCAGCATCGAGAACGTGAAGCCGGCCAGCGCGAGGAACACTGTCCAGCCCGGCAGCGCCCCGCGCTTCTCGGTGACGACCGCCGAGTGCAGCAGGGCCGCGGCGATCAGCCAGGGCATGAAGCTGGCGTTCTCCACCGGGTCCCAGAACCACCAGCCGCCCCAGCCCAGCTCATAGTAGGCCCAGAAGGCCCCCAGGGTGATGCCGACGGTCAGGAAGCTCCACGCCGCCAGCGTCCAGGGCCGGACCCAGCGCGCCCAGGCGGCGTCCACGCGGCCTTCCACCAGGGCGGCCACCGCGAATGAGAACACCACCGACATGCCGACGTAGCCGGCGTAGAGGAACGGCGGGTGGACGGCCAGCGCCGGGTCCTGCAGCAGCGGGTTGAGCGAGCGGCCCTCGACCGGAACCTGCGCCAGGCGCGCCAGGGGGTTCGAGGCGAACACCGTATAGGCCAGGAAGACGACGCCCAGCAGCCCCTGGGTCGCCACCGTCACCGCCCGCAGGCCCCGCGGCAGGCTGCGGCCCAGCCCGGCGGCGGCCGCGCCGAAGCCGGTCAGGGCCAGGCACCAGAGCAGCATCGAGCCCTCGTGGCTGCCCCAAGTCCCCGCCACGCGATACAGCAGCGGCTTTTCGGAATGCGAGTTGGCGGCCACGTTGGCCACCGAGAAGTCCGAGGTGACGAAGGCGTGCATCAGGGCCGCGAAGGCCACCGCCACGCCCAGGAACGCTCCCAGCGCCGCGCCCTCGCCGGCGCCCGCCAGCACGGCGGACTTCCGCCAGCGCGCCGCCGCCGACAGCGCCGCCTGGGCGATCGAGAGCGCCAGCGCCAGGATCAGCGCGAAACTGCCGACCTCGGCGATCATTGGCCGTAGCCTCCGGCGCCGCCCTTATGCTCGGGCCGCTGGCCGTCGCCGTACCACTCGCCCTGTTCCTTCAGCGCCTTCTCCACCTCGCGGGGCATGTAGCGCTCGTCGTGCTTGGCCAGCACGCGCTTGGCCTCGAAGCCGCCGTCGGCGCGGAACGAGCCGATGGCGACGATGCCCTGCCCCTCCCGGAACAGGTCCGGCAGGTCGCCCTGGAAACTGACGCGGTCCGACGCCTTCTGGTCGGTGACGGTGAACTCCACCCGGCCGTCGGGATGCTTCACCACCGAACCCGCCGCCACCAGCCCGCCCAGCTGGATCGAGCGGCCGGGCTCGGGCTTCGCCGCCTCGGCCTGGCTCGGCGTGTAGAAGAACGAGATGGAGTCCGAGAGGCCCCACAGCGTCAGCCCCGCCGCCAGCGCCAGCACGGGGGCGATGGCCGCGATCAGGGTCAGGCGGCGGCGGGCTTTCGGCGACTTCGGCAACCAGCTCATGGCGTCACGCTACTGCATGGGGGCCGCACGGGCGGCCTCGTCCAACTGCTTCAGAACATCGGGCCTGTCTGCGAAGCGCGCCTTGGCCTTCGTCAAGGCTTCGTCCCGCTGCGCCGTTTCGCCCAGCACCGAATAGGACCGCACCAGCCGCACCCATCCTTCGGCGTCGTCAGGCGAGGCCTCCAGCTTGGCGGCGAGGCCCGCCACCATCCCGCGGATCGCGTCCAGCCCGGGCGACGGCTCGCGCGTCGGCGCGGGTCGGCCCTCGGCCTTGGCGATGGCGGCTTCCACATAGGGCCGCCGCTCGTCGTCGCCCGGGAGGTCGACCAGCAGGCCCTTCAGGTCGGCGGCGGCCTCGGTCGCGCGGCCGTCGTCCAGCTTCGCCTGGGCCAGGTAGAAGCGCGCGGCGGGATCGGTCGGATCGCGCCGCAGCAGCTCGAGGAACACCGCGCGGGCGTCGTCCTCCACCTTGCCGCCCGCCTGGATCACCAGCGACTCGCCCAGCATCCGGCGCAGGTCGTTGCGCTCGGGGGCCAGCGCCACGGCCCGGCGAAGCGCCCGCACCGCCCCCGGCATGTTGTCGGACGCGCCCTCGGCCATGGCCAGCATGCGGTAGCCTTCGGGATCGTCGCCGCGGGTCTTCAGCACGTCGCGCAGGACCGCGGCGATCTCAGGCGGGGTCAGGGTCTCGAGGTTCGCCGTGCGCCAATCGGCCAGCCGCTTGGCGTAGGGTTGGTCGGGGAAGCCCGGCGCGCCGACGCTCAGGTACAGCCCCAGCGTCAGCGCGGGCACGGCGACCACCGCCAGCAGCACGCGCTTGCGCATCTTGGGATCGGCGCTCCAGGCGTCCTTCGGAGCATCGGCGGCGGCCAGCAGCCGGCGGCCGGCTTCGGCGTGCGCGCTCTTGCGCTCGGCCTCGCCCATCAGGCCGCGCTCGGCCAGTTCGTCGATCTCGGCCAACTGCCGCCGGTACAGCAGCGCGGCGGGGTCGGCGGAAGACTCGGCGTCGCCCGCGGCGGCGGCGCGCATCAGGATCAGGGCGGCGGCGACGGCCGTCAGCACCCCCGCTGCGACCCAGAACACGATCATGCGGCGGCTTTAGCCGAAAGCGCCGGCCCTTGCGAGGCCGTCTCTGAGACGATCCTGAAACACGTTCCCGTTCCGGGCCGCGGCGAAACGCCCGGGGGGCCTCAGGCCCAGCGTTCGCGGTGCTCCGCCCCGGGCTCCTCATCCGGCTCGCGCCAGGTCGTGGCCGCGTCGGCGTTCGCGGCCGTCGCGGCGCGGCGGCGCACCAGGTCGGCCGCCTTGTCGCCGCGCAGCAGCAGCGACAGGTCGGCGGCGATCGCCAGGAAGGCCTGGGCGCGATCCTCCTCCTCCACGTCGCCGGTCTTCAGCAGGTCGATCATCTCATCGACATAGGCGTCGATGTGCTCGCCCACGCTCTCCAGCATGCGGCTGCGCGCCGCGGCGAACCCGCCGTAGTTGGCGCTGGAGCGCACCTCCTGCACGAACACCAGCAGGGTCGTGGCTCGGCGGACGTGCGTCTCATCGGGCGGCAGGCTCAGCCTGGGCTGCGGACGACGGATGCGCCGGAGCCTGGCCCGCTCCATCGGCAGCGAAAGCTTGGCATACTTCTCGGCGTCGCGGATCCGGCCCTCGACGACGCCGGCCAGCGCGGTCTTCTGCTTTGAGATGCGGTGGCCCCAGCCGTGATCGCGGGACAGGTCGACGCAGGTCTCGAGCTCGGCCACCTGCAGGGTGACCAGTTCCACCATCTTGCCGGCCTTGCGGCCCGCGTCCGGGCCCCCGTCCAGGTCGAGCTTGGCGATGGCCTTCAGGGACTCGTCGATCTCGTCGATCAGCCGCTCGCCGAACCCGGCCATCTCGGAGTCGGCGAGATAGCGTTCGCTCGGCTTGTCCATCACCTCGCAGATGACTCGCAGCACCATCCACGGGTGGGTCATCTGCGCCGCCAGCATCTCGAAGAAGCGCGGTCCCGCGTCCTCGGAGATGGCGACGGCGTCCTTGTAGGCGAGCCGGGCGGCGGCGGCGGATTCGTTGCTGAACGAGGCCAGCCACTCGGGGATGCGCAGGGTGGCCCGCCGCACGACGGGGGACAGCTCCAGGCAGGCGGCGAGCTGTTCGGCGCCGCCGGGACGGGCCGCGTCCGCCAGCTCCGCAGCCTCACGGAATTCCGGATATTCGCGGGAGCGCAGCGCATAGGCCGCGATCCGCGCCAGATGGTCGAACACCTCCGCCGAGGTCTCTTCGGGGCTGAACTCGGTGAACGCCGTCTGCGCCTCGCCCACCTCCTCCGCGGCGGTCGACCGCAGGCCGCGCCAGATCAGCGGCAGGACGCGGGCCGGGAAGGTGATCGTGCGTGGATCCTTGCCGTCGCCGACGCACATCGGCGCGACCGCCTGCAGCACGGTGTTGCGCAGATGGCGCTCGCGCACCTCCGCCTCGACAAGCTGCCGCACGCCGCTCAGGGCCGAGTCCTCGCCGGTTTCGGCCAGCGCCATCTGCAGGCCGCCGACCACCTTGTCGGGGGCCGCCTCGACAAGGGTCCGGACGATCTCGATCTTGCGCGGCGAAAGCGCGCCCATGGCCCTGGACTCCGGCGAACGTCGGTTCGCGACGGTCCAGCTTGCCGCCGGCAGGTTAAGGTTTTCCGAAGCTTAAGGCTGGTCAGGCCGCCGCGCGCGGCAGCGTCAGCGTCAGCATCAACCCGCCCATGGGAGAGTCGCCCAGCGCGAGAGACCCTCGATAGGCGCGCGCCAGCTCGTCCACGATCGAGAGGCCGAGGCCGGACCCCGGCGCGCTCTCGTCCAGTCGCATGCCCCGCTTCAGCACTTCTTCGCGCCGGTCCGGCGGCAGGCCGGGGCCGTCGTCCTCGATGGTCAGGATCAGGCGCTCGTCGTCCTGCGGCGCGGCGCGGACGCGGACCTTGCCCTTGCACCACTTCCCGGCGTTCTCCATCCCGTTGCCGGCGATCTCCATGAAGTCCTGCCGCTCGCCCAGGAAGAACAGGTCGTCTGGGGCGTCCCAGTCGATCTGCACGCCCTTGTCTCGGAAGATCCGCTCCAGGGTCCGGGCCAGTTCGTCCAGCACCTCCGAAACGTCCGTGCGCTCGCCCGGCCCTTGCGTCCGCGCCGCCGCCCGCGCCCGGCGCAGGTGGTGGTCCACCTGCTGGCGCATCGCCTCGGTCTGGCGGGTCACCACCTCCGCCAAGGCGCCGGGGCGCTGCTCGGCCTCGGTCATCATCACCGAGATCGGCGTCTTCAGGGCGTGCGCCAGGTTGCCCACGTGGGTCCTCTGCCGCTCGACCGTTTCCGCGTTGTGCTGGACCAGCGCGTTCAGCTCCTCCGTCAGCGGCTGCAGTTCGGTGGGATAGTCGCCCTTCACCCGTTCGGCCTTGCCGCGGCGGACGTCGGCCACCTCGCGGCGCAGGCGGTAGACGGGGCGCAGGCCCACCCGCACCTGGATGACGATGGCGCCGATCAGGCCGGCGCTCAGCAGGGCGAAGGCCGCCGCCGTCGTCGCCATGAAATTGCGCACGTCGCGGTCGATCGGCCGCCGATCCTCGGCGGCCATGAAGATCACCGGCCTCTCGTGGCCGTAGAAGGTGGTCCAGCGGGCCAGCACGCGCACCCGTTCGCCGGGCTGAGGGCCCTCGCTGTCGTAGGCGACGGGCTGGCCGGGGACGGCCTGCAGGCGGCTGACGACGTCGGGCGGCAGCGCGAGTTCGCTGTCGAACAGCGAGCGCGAGGTCAGCCCCTCGATGGGCCGCGCGCTGCCGTCCGGCAGCACCTGGGCGATCTGCCAGTAGCGGCCCGACAGAGCCCGGAGCGCCCGAGGATCGGTCAGCGCCGGCGCCACCACCTGGCCGTTCTCGATGGTCGAGCCCGCGATCAGGTTGTCGATCAGGTCGGACAGGCTGGCGTCGAAGCGGCGCAGCGACGCCTGCTGGAACAGCAGCGCCAGGACCACGGCGACGATCACGAGGGCCGCGAAGCTCCAGCCCAGCGCGAGCAGCACCAGCCGCCGGGCGAGCGAGGGCCGCCTGAGCGCGGCGGGAAGCGCGCGCCCCAGGTTCAACGCCGGCTCACGCCTTCTCGCCGGCCCCGAGCTCGTCCTCGGGGCAGATCAGGCGATAGCCCAGGCCGCGCACGGTCTCGATTCGGTCGGCGCCGATCTTCTTCCGCACCCGGCCGATGAACACCTCGATGGTGTTGGAGTCGCGGTCGAAGTCCTGGTCGTAAAGGTGCTCGACCAGCTCGGTGCGGCTGATCACCCGGCCCTGGTGCATCATCAGGTAGTGCAGCAGCCGGTATTCCAGCGAGGTGAGCCGGAGCGGCTCGCCGTTGACGCTGGCCCGCGCCGCGCGCGGATCGAGCCTCAGGCCGCCGCACGACAGGTTCGGCGTAGCGTGTCCGGCCGAGCGCCGCAGCAGGGCGCGCAGCCGCGCCAGCAGCTCCTCGGTGTGGAAGGGCTTGGTCAGGTAGTCGTCGGCGCCGGCGTCGAAGCCCGCGACCTTCTCGCTCCACGCGCCGCGGGCGGTGAGGATCAGCACCGGCGTCGCCATGTTGTCGCGCCGCCAGCGCTCCAGCACCGACACCCCATCCACCTTGGGCAAGCCCAGGTCCAGGATGATGGCGTCGTACGGCTCGGTCTCGCCCAGGAACTGGGCCTCCTCGCCGTCGGGGGCGTGATCCACCGCATAGCCGGCGTCCGTCAGGGCCAGCTTGAGCTGCCGCGACAGGTCCGGATCGTCTTCCACTAGCAGGATGCGCAACGTCCGCGTCCTTCCGTTCTGTTGTCCCTGGGCCCGCTCAGCCGCCTTGGCGGCCGATGATCTGCCCCGACTCGGCGTCCACCACGAAGACCACCACGCGTCCGTTTTCGAGCTGCCATTGCACGAAATAGGCGGGGCGGCCGCCGGCGTCCCCCTGCATGGTGTTCAGGTGGCGTCCGCCGTTGCGGGAGCCGATCATGCTCAGAACGCGCGAAAGCGGGACCTGGCGTCCCGACCGCACGCCCTCGCGGGCCTGCTCCTGGTCGCCACGGCCCGCGCCGAAGACCGGCCGGCCCATGTCCTGCGCGTGCGTCGCAGCCGGGGCTGCGGCGCCGGCGAGCAGGACGGCTATGGCGAAAAGGCGCTTCATGGGCCCCTGTCTAGCGGTCGAGGACTGAACCTCGGCTGAACGCCACCCTTATCCTAGGTTCGGCGCCGGGGCGAATAGGGCCTGGCCTTGCGCATGTCCTCGGCGAGGATCTCCAGCGCGGGATCGGGCGTGTCGGGCAGCGTCACCACCAGCCGGGCGAACAGGTCGCCGCGGTTCCCCTTGGCGTCCGACAGCCCCCGGCCCTTCAGCCGCAGCTTCGAGCCGGTGTTGGCGCCCTTAGGGATGGTCAGCGTCACCGGGCCGTCCGGCGTCGGCGCCTCGACCTTGCCGCCCAGGACCGCATCGTACAGCGTCACGGGCACGTCCATGACCAGCACCTCGCCTTCCCGGCGGAAGATCGGGTGCGGCGCGATCGACAACTCGATGAAGGCGTCGCCGGCGCCCGAGCGGCCGGGCGCGCCCTGGCCCTTCAGCCGCAGCGTCTGGCCCTCCTGGGCGCCCTTCGGAATGCTGACGTCGATGGTGCGGCCGTCCGAGAAGGCGATCCGGCGCTTGCCGCCGCGGATGGCGTCCTCCAGGTCGATCTCCAGCTTGGCGCGCACGTCGGCGCCGCGCTGCGAAAAGCCGCCGAAGCCGCCGCCCCGACCTCCATCCGGGCCTCCGCCGCGGCCGCCGCGCGCGCCGCCGAACATCTCGCCCAGGATGTCGCCCAGGTCGACGTCCTCGAACGTCTCGCTGCGATAGCCGCCGCGCCGCTGGCCGCCGAAGCCTCCGCCGGGCGGTGCGCCCCAGGGGCCGCCGGCGCCTGCGCCGCCGAAGCCGCGGAAGGTCTCGCGCCCGTCCGCGTCGATCTCGCCGGCGTCGAACTTCTTCTTCTTCTCGGCGTCGCCCAGGATGTCGAAGGCGGCGCTCACGCGCTTGAACCGCTCCTCGGCTTCCTTGTTGTCCGGATTGGTGTCGGGGTGGTTCGCCTTGGCCAGCTTGCGAAAGGCCTTGCGGATTTCGTCCGCCGAAGCGCTCCGGGATACGCCCAGTTCCTGATAGGGATCGCGCGCCAAGCTGTAAGAACCTCTTCCTCGAAAAACCCTCTAACGAGTGCGCCTTCTAGATTGGCCGCGCTCCGCCGTCACGCAACCCCGCATGTGATAATTTTGCCACAGGGACCGCCGGGGCCGGTCGCGCTAGGGACAGGCCATGGCCGACAAGCCCGCCTGGACCCGCTTCTTCTCCTTCCGCGGCCGCTCTGCGCGTCGCGAATACTGGCGCATCATCCTGGCCCTGCTGGTGCTCGGCGTCCTGCTGCAGCTCGTGGCCGCCATCCCGGGCGCCATCCTGATCGCCCTGCCCATCAGCATCGCCGGCAACATCGCCCAGTGGGCCGTGATCGCGCGCCGGCTCCACGACCTCGGCCGCTCGGGCTGGTGGCAGGCGCCGGCCATGCTGCTGGGCTCCATCGCCCTCGTCCGCGCCGTGACGCTCGGCCAGGCCGGCGCCGAGCTGCACCCCAACCTCTCGGCCGCCATCGGCGGGGCCATGCTGCTGACCATGGTCTTCTTCATCGTCATCGGCTCGGTCCGCGGCGACCCCGGGCCCAACCGCTTCGGCGAATCGCCCCGCTAATCGTCGCCGCGCTCGACCACCAGGTCCCAGGCGGCGAAGTCCAGCGCGTCCTCGGCGTCGGCCAGCGCCGTCTCGCTGATCGTCTGCCCGCGCACCGAGATGCCGGCCCGGTGCACGCTCTCCGGGTCGCCCGAGATCAGCGGATGCCACTCCGCCAGCTCGCGCCCCTCGTGCAGCCGCCGGTACGCGCAGCTCTTCGGCATCCACTCCAGCGCCTCGATGTTGTGCGGCGTCAGCTTGATGCAGTCGGGCACGTACTGCTTGCGGTTGGCGTAGTCGCTGCACCGGCAGACCTCGGCGTCGAACAGCTTGCAGTGCACCCGCGTCGGGATGACCTCGCCGGTCTCCTCGTCCTCGAACCGCACCAGACAGCACAGGCCGCACCCGTCGCAGAGGCTCTCCCACTCCGCCACGGTCATCTGCTCGAGGCTCTTGCGCCGCCAGAAGGGTTCACCCGCCATCGCGCCCATGTAGGCCTGTGCGCCCCCCGACGCGAGAGCGACCTTTCGCGCACGCCCTCGAACCTCTATCTCCCGGCCCCCATGAGAGCGCCCATCCTCGCCCTGAAGGACGTCCGGCTGGCCGACGGCCCGCGCATGCTGTTCGACGGCGTCGACCTTGGGCTGGAGCCGCGGGTGCGCGCCTGCCTGGTCGGCCGCAACGGCGCCGGCAAGTCCACCCTGATGCGGATCATCGCCGGCCAGATCGAGGCCGACAGCGGCGAGCGGGTGATCACGCCCGGCGTGCGGGTCTCGATGGTCCTGCAGGAGCCGGAGATCTCGGGCGGCACGCTGCTCGACTACGCCACCGCCGGCGGCGCCCCCGCCCACCGCGCCGAAGCCGAGCTCGAAGCCTTCGGCCTTGACCCGCGCAAGGCCGCGACCGGCCTCTCCGGCGGCGAGACCCGCCGCGCGGCGCTGGCCCGCGCCTTCGCCGAGGACCCGGACGTCCTGCTGCTGGACGAGCCCACCAACCACCTCGACATCCTGGCCATCGACACCCTGGAGCAGGCCATCGCCGAGAGCCGCGCGGCCATGCTGATCGTCAGCCACGACCGCGCCTTCCTGGAGCGCGTCACCGGCCGCTGCTTCTGGCTGGAGCACCGCCAGGTCCGCCGCCTCGACCGCGGCTTCGCCGAGTTCGACGCCTGGGTCGAGAAGATCGAGGCGCAGCAGGCCGAGGAGGCCCGCCGCCTCGACAAGGCCATCGAGCGCGAGCAGCACTGGCTGGCCCGCGGCGTCACCGCCCGCCGGGCCCGCAACGAGGGCCGCCGGCGCCGGCTGATCGCAATGCGCCAGGAGAAGTCCGAGCGCCTGAAGGAAGCCCGCGGCAGCCTCAACATGGGCCTCGCCAGTTCGGGCGTCTCGGGTCAGCGGGTGGTCGAGGCCAAGGGCCTCTCCAAGGCCTTCGGCGACCGGGTCATCCTGAAGGGCTTCTCCACCCGCATCGTCCGCGGCGACCGCGTCGCCATCGTCGGCCCCAACGGCGCCGGCAAGACCACGCTCGTGAAGCTGCTGCTGGGCGAGATCCCCGCCGACGCCGGCGAGGTGAAGCTCGGCACCAACCTCACCGTCTCCTACATCGACCAGGCCCGCGCCGGGCTGAAGGAGGAGATGACCGTCCGCGACGTGCTCACGCCGAACGGCGGCGACCAGGTGATGGTCCGCGGGCAGCCGAAGCACGTGAACGCCTACGCCAAGGACTTCCTGTTCACCGACCTGCAGCTCCGCCAGCCGGTCCGCAGCCTGTCGGGCGGCGAGCGCAACCGCCTGCTGCTGGCCCAGGCGCTGGCCAACCCCGCCAACGTCATGGTTCTGGACGAGCCGACCAACGACCTGGACATGGACACCCTCGACCTGCTCGAGGACCTGCTGGCCGACTACGACGGCACGCTCATCCTGGTCAGCCACGACCGCGACTTCATCGACCGCCTGGCGACCTCCACCATCGGCCTCGACGGGAGCGGCCGCGTCGTCGAGACGCCCGGCGGCTGGCAGGACTTCATGAGCCAGAACCCAGGCTTCTTCGGACGGGTCGCGCCGCCGCCCCCGCCCAAGTCCGAGAAGCCCGCCCCGGCCGCGCCGCGCCCGGCCGCCGCGCCCGCCAAGCTCAGCTTCAAGGAGCAGCGGCGGCTCGCCGAGCTGGACGCCCTGATCCACGACATGCCCGGCAAGATCGCCACGCTGGAGACCGCGCTGGCCGACCCCGACCTCTACGCCAAGGACCCGCAGGCGTTCGAACGCTACGGCCGGGCCCTGGAGGCCGCCCGCGCCCAGCTTTCCGCCGCCGAGGAGGAGTGGCTGGCCCTTGAAGAACGCCGTGAGGCGCTCGAAGCCGGCCGCTGACCGTTAGCTGTGGATAAGCCGAGCGCGTTGAAACCGCTCAGGATTCGCCGCGCGATACCCCGGTTGCTAACAGTTTCTTCACGGATTCTTGACGCCTCGCCCACACGGGGGCGGTTTCGGGCGCTTGCCTCATAGCGGGTTCGGGCGCACCGTCAAGTCGCCGAGAGGAACTGCGGCGCGGCGGACCGGAAAAGCTGGCGACAGCGGACCCGGAAAACCGAGCCGGCCCAAGGTGAAGCTGGCGACAGCGGAACCCGAAGCCAAGCCCAAGGCGAAGCTGGAAACAGCCGAACCGGACGGTGAGCGGAGTGTCCTTGCGGAACTTCAAGGAACCGGGGCGACCCGGGACCCGAGGATCCGGAAAGACATCGGCCGTGAGGGAAAACCACGGAAGACCTGCAAGGGCGATCCGGAACCGAACTCACGGACGGCCTCGATGGCGCAGATCCCCCAACGGATCTGGATGAGAGGGCGACGCTCCGGGCGACCGGAGCGCCGCCCTCTTGCATTTTGGGGCCCTTCACAAGCTCCGCCGCTGCGCCCTACCTTCCGGCGCATGAAAGCCTTCCGCGCCATCGCCCTCGCCGCCGCCGCCCTGCTGGCCGCCTGCTCCGGCCCCAAGGAGGACGCCAAGGCCCCGGCGGAAGGCGGCCGCACCGCCATCCGCTTCGCCACCGACTGGCGGGCCCAGGCCGAGCACGGCGGCTTCTACCAGGCCCTGGCCTCGGGCGAGTACGCCCGCCGCGGCCTCGATGTGCAGATCGTCCAGGGCGGTCCCGGCGTGAACGTGCCCCAGTTGCTGGCCGCCGGCGCCGTCGACCTCGGCATGGGGTCCAACAGCTTCATCGTCATGAACCTGGCGAACGAAGGCGTGCCGGTGAAGGCGGTCGCCGCCTTCATGCAGAAGGACCCGCAGGTCCTCATGGCCCACCCGGACACCGGCGCCGAACGCATCGCCGACCTCAAGGGCCGGCCGATCCTGCTCTCCGACGCCTCGGTCTCGGCGTTCTGGGTGTGGCTGAAGGCCAAGTACGGCTTCACCGACGACCAAGTGCGCAAGTACACCTTCAACCCCGCGCCCTTCATCGCCGACAAGCGCGCCGTCCAGCAGGGTTACGTCACCTCCGAGCCCTACACGATCCAGAAGCAGGCCGGCTTCGCACCCAAGGTCTTCCTGCTCGCCGACGAGGGCTACCCCGGCTACGCCACCATGGTCCTGGCCCCCGACGCCCTGATCGCCAGGAACCCGGCCGCCGTGCAGGCCTTCGTGGACGCCACCGCCAAGGGCTGGCGCGACTACCTCTATGGCGACCCGTCCGCCGCCGACGCCCTGATCCGCAAGGACAATCCCGAGATGACCCAGGACGTCCTCGACCAGGCCCGCGAGAAGATGAAGTCCTACCGCATCGTCGAGGGCGACGAGGGCCTGCCTGTCGGCGCCATGACCGACGCCCGCTGGACCGCCTTCGCCGACCTCGCCAAGGCCCAGGGCGTCTATCCCGCGGCCCTCGACCCCAAGCGCGCCTACACCCTCCAGTTCGCGCCGAAGTGAGCGATCTTACCTCCCCCGTTGACGGGGGAGGGGGACCACCCGCCGAAGAGCGGGTGGTGGAGGGGGCGGCCGCCTGCACAGACATGCGATCCTCGATCCTGACCTCGAAACGCGCCAAGGCGCTCCGGCGCGCGATGACCGAGCCCGAGGTCATGCTGTGGTCCCGCCTGAAGAAGCGGCTCGACGATGGCCTCGTCTTCCGTCGGCAACACGCTCTCGGCCCCTACATCCTCGACTTCTTCTGTCCGGCCGTCGGTCTGGCGATAGAGGTGGATGGCGCGATCCATGGTCACGACGCGCAGCTCATCCACGACCAGCGCCGCGATGACTGGCTTCGCAGTCAGGGCGTGACCGTCTACAGGATTCCGGCATCGGGGATTTACGAGGACCTGAACCAGGTGGCGGACGGTGTGCGCAGGCTCGCAGCGGAACTGCTGGTGCGGCCTCCCGCCCCCTCCACCCCCCGCTCTTCGCTGCGCTCGGCGGGCGGTCCCCCTCCCCCGTCGTCTTCGCGACGTGGGAGGTAGAATGGTCGCCGCTCTCAACGCCGTCACCGTCGACTACGCCCGCGGCCGGGCGCTCGGCCCGATCGACCTGGCCATCGGCGACGGCGAGGTCGTGGCCCTTGTCGGCCCGTCCGGCTGCGGCAAGTCCACGGCGCTGCGCCTGCTCGCGGGCCTCGAGGCGCCGACCGGGGGCCAGGTGACCCGCGCCGCCAGCCGCGGCGGGACGGCCGTGGTCTTCCAGGCGCCCACCCTCGCCCCCTGGCTGTCCGCCCGCGCCAACGCCGCCCTGCCGCTGGAACTCGCGGGCGCGCCCGCCGCCGAGGCCCGCCGTCGCGCCGACGCCGCCTTGGCCCGCGTGGGCCTGGCCGGCGCCGAGACCGCCCGCCCCGCCCAGCTCTCCGGCGGCATGGCCATGCGCGTTTCCCTGGCCCGCGCCCTTGTCACCGAGCCTCGGCTGCTGCTGCTGGACGAGCCCTTCGCCGCGCTCGACGAGATCACCCGCCGCGCGCTCGCCGACGACGTCCTGGCGCTCTGGGCGGCGACGAAGCCCGCCATCGTCTTCGTCACCCACAATGTGGAGGAAGCGGTCTACATGGCTTCCCGCGTCGTGGTGATGACCCGCGGCCCGGGCCGCATCGCCGCCGAATTCACCGTCGACGGGCCCCTGCCCCGCCCGGCCCATTTCCGCACCACGCCCGCCTTCCGCCAGACCGCCGAGGCGGTCTCCGCCGCCCTCGCCGAAGGGATCGCGGCGTGAAGCGGCTCGCCTACGCCCTTGCCCCGCTGGTCTCCACCGCCGTGCTGCTGGCGGCCTGGGAGATCGCCTGCCGCGCGCTGGAGGTTCCCGCCTACTTCCTGCCCGCGCCGTCCACGGTCGCCGTCTCGCTCGCCGACAACTTCCCCACGCTCGTCGCCGCTGCCTGGCGCACCCTTTCCACCGCCCTGCTGGCCCTGATGGTCGCCAGCCTCCTTGCCCAGGCGCTGGCGATCCTCACGGCGCTCAGCCCCTGGCTGGACCGCGCCATCCGCCCGCTCGCGTCGGTGGTTCAGGTCACCCCGGTGATCGCGCTCGCCCCGCTGCTGCTCATCTGGGCGGGCCTCGACCATCCCGAGCGCGCGCTGGTCGCCATGGCGGTGGTCGTCGCCTTCTTCCCGATCTTCTCCGGCGCGGTCGCCGGCCTGCGCGCCGCCGACCCTGATCTCGAGCGTCTCTTCGATCTTTACGGCGCCCGCCCGTGGCAGCGGGTCCTTCGCCTGCGGCTGCCGGCCGCCGTGCCGTTCCTGCTCGAAGGTCACAAGGTCGGCGCGGGCCTCGCCCTGATCGGCGCGGTGGTGGCCGAGTTCGGCGCCGGCTCCGGCGGCGTCAGCGGCCTGGCGTGGCAGATCCAGGACGCCGGCAACAAGCTGCAGACCGCCCGCATGATCGCGGCCCTCGTCGTCCTGGGCGCCATGGGCGTGGCGCTTCACGCCGCCCTCGAGAGGCTGGAGCGCGCCGGGCTGAAGTGGTGGCGGGGGCGCTAGGCTAGCGCGACGCCTGGTCGACCGGCTTCAGGTCGTAGCGCACCGGCACCCGGACTTTGGAGCCCACGATCGGCAGGCCTTCCGCCGACCACGGCTCGACCTTGAACTTCGGCGCCAGTGCCAGCACGCCCGGGCCGAAGCCCTGGCCCGCCGGCTCCTCCTTGTCGACGGCGCATCCGCTCAGCGACCCGCCCGCCTGCACGTCACAGACCAGCACCACGCGGATCGCGTTCGGGCCGTTCTCATGCTTAGGGATGGTCGCCTGGAAATCGGCCGCCTGGGGCATCGCGGCCCACTTGGGCGTGCGCGCCGTGAAGTCCGCCTTCAGCAGGTCGGCCGAGAAGTTCACCGGGACCTTCACTTCCGCGCCGGTTCGCACGCCGGCCACGCGCATGCCGCGGGCAAGTTGCCGCGCCGCCTGTCCGAAGCCGCGGCCGCGCGGGTTCTCGCCGATCACCGTGCAGTCCTTCAGCGCGCCGCCGGGCGCCGCCGTGCAGCTCAGGTCCACCGCGCCGGACAGGCCCTCGGCCTTCGCCTTCGCCGGAAACGCCGCCGCCACCTCTTCCCGGCTGGGCGCCTCCACGAAGGTCGCCGCGACCTGGGCGGCGGCCTGGCCGGCCGCGAGCGCCACGCCGGCGCCGATCAGGGTGAGCAGGGTTGCGCGCATGCTGAGTTCCTCCAACGACGCTAGAATGGCGCCGCTCCGGAGGTTGCGGAAGAACGAAAGTTCTTGACTTCGGACGGCCTGTATGTTCTCTTTTTGTTCGTGATCAGCGACGCCGACATGCTGGAGGAGATCGACGCCCGCCTCGCGGCGGTGGCCGACGTCCAGTTCGCGCTGATCCAGAAGATCCAGGGGCGCATCGAGGCTTCGGACGATGCCGCCGAGCTCCAGGCTCTGGCCGAGCCGCTCGACCGCTGCGCCCGCTCCATCCGCCTGACCTATGCGCTGCGCGTGAAGCTGCGGAAGGACGTCCGCAGCCTCGACCGTGAGGAGACCCGCCGCGCCGAGGCCGCCCACAGGGAGCGCAGCCAGGATCGCTGGGACGCGGTCCGCCACCGTGTCGAGACCCTCACCTGGCGCGAAGCCGACTGGGAGGACGAAGGCCTGCTGGCCGAGTACGACCGCGTCCTCGACTTCGAAAGCCTCGACGAACGCTTCCTCGACCTCACCGTCGAACAGCAGGCCGACCGCCTCATCGCAAAGCTCGACCTCAGGGCCGAGCCCCCGCCCTCATATCCCGAGGCGGAAGCGGCCGAAGCTCGCCAGAGCTTCCAAAGCTCCGCCTGATCCCAGCGCCGCAGGATCGACCACGAACGAACACGAACCAACACGAACAGCGCGGTTGGTCGTCGTCCCTCAGAGCTTCAGCCTTGTCGCGCGCCTTTAGGCGCGCCTTCCTCCCGAAGCGCACGCGCTTCCGGGCTCGCGCCGCATGCGCCGCCCCGTTCGTGTGGGTTCGTGTTGGTTCGTGGTTCTAAAGAAAACCGGCGCCGCCTAGGTCGCCGTCCGCGCCTAGTCCGCCTCGCGCACCACCGCGCCGCTCAGCCGCGCCAGCGCATCCGTCGCCAGCACGCTCAGGGACCTCAACCCATGCTCGCCGAACACGTCCAGCGCCGCATCCAGCGCCAGCGTCGCCGAAGCCCGCTCGCCCCGGTCGACGCCGGTCATGGCCAGCCGCGTCTCATACAGCCTGGCCAGGTGGAGCTGCGCCAGCGCCCAGCCGACCGGATCGCGCCTGGCCGACTTCGACGAGAGCTCCATCTTCATCGCCGCCTCGGCGACGTCCAGCACCGCCAGGTCCCCGGTCAGCTCGGCCGAGCGCGCCAGGCAGACGGCGCGGGCGCTCGCCGCCACGCCGCGCAGCGGCAGGGTGGTCGCATCCTTCAGCACCAGGCTTGCGCGGTCGTAGCAGCTCACCGCCTGCTCGAAGGCGCGCTCGTCGCCTGCGGCCTCGCCCAGCGACTGCAGCGCCTGCGCCAGCGCCACCTGCGTGCGCGCCCAATCGAGCGGGCTGTGATCGCGCGTCAGATGGTCCACGGCGTCCGCAAGGCGCTGGGCGCCGGCCGCGATCAGGTCGATCTCCCCCGTCGTCTCGCCCAACAGCGAGAGGGCCTGACCGTGGGCGATTTCGGCCCGGGCCCAGGTCAGCGGCTCATAGGCGGCGTCGACACGGGCCGCGGCGGCGGCGGCTTCGTCCACGGCCTTGCGCAGCAGGGTTTCGTCCTTCAGGCGCGCGCCCCAGCCGCACAGCAGGTCGGCGCGCGCCAGGCGCGCCTCGGCGGCGAGCGGCCGCACCGTGGTCGAGCGCCGGGCTTGGTTTTCGAGAGCCAGAATGGGGGCCTGGAAAGCCCCGCAAAGTTCACGCGCCTCCTGCGCGTCGGCGACCGCCAGCCGCCGGCGCGCCTCGATGGCGGCGAGGCCGACGTCGGCAAGCGGGGCGCAGACCCCGCCGCGAACGGCGGCGCGAACCTCGCGGAACGCCACCTCGGCGGCGGCGTCCAGACCGGGGTCGCCGAACAGCTCGGCGCCCAGCAGCGCGCAGAACGCCTGCTCGCAGCGGGCCCGGGCCCACCCGTCGGTGCGGCGCTCGGCCTCGAAGCCGGCGGCGGCGGTCTCGGCAATGGCGGCGGCCTTGCGGAGCGCGGCGGCGTCGCCCGTGCGGCGGGCCACCTCGCGCCAGGCGATCGCAGCCTCCAGCCGGCGCACCGGCTTGTCCTTGGAGCCTATGCGGCCGGCGGCCACGTCGGCTCCGCGCGCCTCGTCGGAGAGCAGCTTGAGGTCCAGCAGTTCCAGCAGCGCGGGATCGCCGCGGCTCAGCCCCTCGGCGTCGAACCGCCGGTCATGGGCGAACAGCCGCTTCAGCTCGCGTCCCAGCTCGAACATGGCCCCGCTCCGGCCCTCCTTCCGTCCCACGATGGGACGGCCCGCGAGGGCCCTGAACGGGTTCAGCAAAGCCGGAGCCGAGAGCTTTAACAAGTCATTAACTTCTGCGGTATGGTTAACGAAGCGTTGCCATCCACAGTAAAGCCCCGGCTGGGGACAAGTTCCGTAGGGGTCTGCGCTAGGCCCTTTCCTTGGCCCTATGGAACGCCACCTTCGGGAAGCGCTCCTGGACGTAGCCGATCTCCCAGGCGGATTTGCCGAGGAAGACGGGCTGCTCGTCGATGTCGACCGCCATGGCCGTGCGGTGCTTGTTCTGGAAGTCCTCGACGTCCGCCCGCTCGCCGGAGATCCACCGGGCCTCCGCGTAGGGGCTGGGCTCGAAGATCACCTCGAGCTGGTATTCGTTGGCGAGGCGATCGGCCATGACCTCGAACTGGAGCTGGCCTACTGCGCCCACGATGAAGTCGGCGCCGAGCGTCGGCCGGAAGAGCTGGGTGACGCCCTCCTCCGCCAGGCTCTCCAGCGCCTTCTTCAGGTGCTTGGCCTTCAGCGGGTCCTTCACCCGCACGCGCTGCAGGATTTCCGGCGCGAAGTTCGGCAGGCCGGCGAACCGCAGGGTCCCGCTCTCGGACAGGCTGTCGCCCACTCGCAGCACGCCGTGGTTGGGGATGCCGATCACGTCGCCGGCGAAGGCGTCCTCGGCCAGCTCCCGGTCCGAGGCGAAGAACATGGTCGGCGCGTTCACGCTCAGCTGCTTGCCCGTGTTCTGCACCTTCAGCTTCATGCCGCGCTGGAACCGGCCCGAGCACAGTTTCAGGAAGGCGATCCGGTCGCGATGGTTCGGGTCCATGTTCGCCTGGACCTTGAAGACGAAGCCGGTGACCTCCTTCTCGCCCGGTTGCACCTTGGCCTCGGCGCCCGCCTTGGTCGCCGGCACGGCCTTCGGCGGCGGCGCGTACTCGCCGATCACCGCCAGCAGTTGGTCCACCCCGAAGTGCCGCAGCGCCGAGCCGAAGATCACGGGCGTCATGTGCCCTTCCAGGAACGACTGCCGGTCGAACGGCTTGGAGGCCTCCTGCACCAGGGCCGCTCCTTCCAGGGCCTCGGCCAGCTCCGCCTCGTCCAGGAAGGCGGCCACCGAATTGCCCTCCAGCGACACCGGATCGGGATGCCCGTCCTGCTGCTCGCTGGGCTTGGAGAACGGGATGAACCGCTGCCCCTCCAGGTCGACCATGCCCTTGAACCGCCCGCCCGAGCCGGCGGGCCAGTACAGGGGCGCCGGGTCCAGCGCGAGTTTGGAGGCGATCTCGTCCAGGATCTCGATCGGGTCCAGCGCCTCGCGGTCCATCTTGTTGATGAACGTGACGATCGGGATGTCCCGAAGGCGGCAGACCTCGAACAGCTTCAGCGTCTGCGGCTCGATGCCCTTGGCGGCGTCCAGCACCATGACGGCCGCGTCGGCCGCGGTGAGGGTCCGGTAGGTGTCCTCCGAGAAGTCCTCGTGGCCTGGCGTGTCCAGCAGGTTGAACATCTTGCCGTCGTGGTCGAACGTCATGACCGAGGCCGAGACGGAGATGCCCCGCTCGCGCTCGATCTTCATCCAGTCGGACCGGGTGCGGCGGTTCTCGCCGCGGGCGCGCACGGCGCCGGCCGCGCGGATCGCCCCGCCGGCCAGCAGCAGGTGCTCGGTCAGCGTCGTCTTGCCGGCGTCGGGGTGCGAGATGATCGCGAAGGTGCGGCGGCGCGCGGCCTCCGCGGCGGGGGAAGTGCTCATGGGGCGGCGCTTATAGCGGGCGCCTCGCCGCTTTGCAGGAAATTCGGTGTCGCGGCCTTGAAAGCGCCGCCGTCGATCCTCATCTCAACGTTGCGGGCCGGGCCCCTCTGGCGATTGCGCGAGACGCGATCGTGATGTCGGACCGCATCGGGTGTGCTCGATGCCAATGGGTCCGGACGTCCCCCCACTTCCGCCCCGGCGTCGAGCGCCCCGAACACCCCAAGCAGCCCACACTCGGGGCGGCGGCTCCCCCTGCCGCCCCGTTTCTTTTCAGGCTGGCGGGCGAATCTGTTCGTAGGTGCATTGGCGCGGCGCCTTGTCCGGCCGCCATCGGACCAGCCTGGTCCCGTGCCGGAATCGGCCTCCGGTCACCTGGTCATAGCGGACCTCGACCACCAGCTCCGGCTTCAACGCCACCCACTCGCCGGTTCGCTCGGTGCTCCAGCGGCTGGGCCCGCCCGGCGCGTCGCCGGTGAAGCCTTCGCCCTTCAGCGTCTCGAGTCGCCTGGTCAGCTCCGGCCGCTCCGCGTTGGAGATGGTCGACGTGAACCCGACGTGGTGCAGCCTGCCGTCGTCGCCGTAGAGCCCCAGCAGCAGGGAGCCCACCTTGTCCGTTCCGCTCTGATAGCGGAAGCCGCCCACCACGCAGTCGGCGGTGCGGATCTTCTTGATCTTCAGCATCGCCCGCTCGCCCGGCACGTACGGGCCATCGCTACGCTTTGCCACCACCCCATCCAGCACGAACCCCGCCTCGTCCAGCCATCGGCAGGCCTGGTCCCGGTCCTCGGTGTAGGGCGAGAGCCGTACCGCAGGCGCGCCCTTCAGCCGCTTGAAAAGCGCTTCCAGTTCGGACCGCCGCGTCGACAGCGGCGCCTCGACCAGCGAGCGACCCTTGGCGTCCATCAGGCAATCGAAGAGCGTCAGCGTCGCCGGCTGCTCCGCCGCCAGCTTGCGCACGCGGCTTTCGGCGGGATGCAGGCGCATCTGCAGCGCCTCGAACGACAGGCGGCCGCCCACCTCTATGGTCAGTTCGCCGTCCACGACGAACCGCTCGACCGGCAGGGTCTTCAGCGCGGCCACGACGTCGGGAAAGAACCGGTCCAGCGGCTTGCCCGACTTGGCCCTGAGCGCCACGTCCTCGCCGGATCGGAACGCAAGGCAGCGGAAGCCGTCCCACTTGGGTTCGAACCGCCAGCCCGGCTCGCGCGGAACCTCTTCCACGAGCTTGGCCTCCATGGGTGCGAGGTCGAGCGGGACGGGCAGGTCGGCAAGCTGGGACACGCCGCAGAAGCGTCAGGCGCGTTCCACAGGTTCCACCAGGAAGTGCCGCCCCTCGCGGTCCTCGATCTCGACCACCCACACGTCCGGGTCGATGCGGACCGCGCGCTCGATGTAGCGGTCGAGGTCCGGCTCCTGCTCGGAGGCGGCGGGCTGCATCCAGATGCGCTCGCCGTCGCCGCGCGTGGCCTCGGAGTAAAGACGCGCCGTGCCGTCCGTCCGGTTCAGCACCTTCACCAGCACGGCGCCGGCGCGGGGATCGCCCTTGCGCGCAACCACGGCGAAGCCGCCTCCCAGTTCGACGCGACGGATGAGGGCGCCGACCCAGATGTCGGTGGAGAGCAGCATGGCGGCGACCATGCCCCGGCCGCTAACCGAACTTCAACACCCCTCGGCTACGCCTCCCCACGAAACCCGGAAAGAAGGGTCGGATACGGAATTCGGTGGATGCGGGACTCGCGCAGAACGGCGCGGCCGGCGTCTCGGTGGTTGGGGTTGATGGGCGCGGCCGCAGTCGTCGCGCCGAGCGCCGCACATGCGGACGCCGTGAACCTCTACTTCGAGCGGACCGTGCTGCAGGCGGCGGATGAACGCTGCAAGCTGCTGGCGCCGGAGGTGGGCGCCGCGCTGGCCGCCGGGGCGGCTCAGGCGCGCGGCGCGGCGTTGCGCCAGGGCATGGCCGAACGGGCGGTCAAATCCCTGGAAACCCGCGCCCGCGTCCGGGCGGCGGACCTGAACTGCTCGTCGACGCAACTCATCCAGGCCGCGCGCGAGATCGAGGTCGCCTACAGAGGCTTCTCGCGGATCACGCGAATGACCTATCCAGGCGACCAGTCCGCCTGGCGAGCCGATCGGACCCTGGCCAGGGAGGCCAAGTGGCGGCTCGCGCAGGACGTCCGGTTCGGCCGCGACCAGATGACCTTCGGCCTCGCCGGGAAGGCCACGCCCGGCGCGCTGCTGGCCGTGGCCCAGTTCGCCGACCGCGCCCAGCCCTACGGCGCGCGGCTGGTGCTGCGCGACACTCGCCGGACCCTTGGCCCCTACCTGCCCAGCGGCGCCAAGACCTTGGCCTCACGCCTGCCGCCGGCGAGCGCCGTGCAGGCCTATCTGGCGGAGGCGCGCAGCCCGGCCGGCGAGGACCTGCTGCCCAAGGACGCTCGCTCGGGCTGGGCCTTCCGCTTCCCGGCCGAGGCCGTCCGCGCGTTGTCGAACCTCGACCCGCGGGAGGCGGTGGCGGTGCAGTTCCTGTTCCCGGGCGACCGGGTGCGGACCGCCTATATCGAGGTCGGCGACTTCGCGGCCGGCCGCGCCTTCGTGCAGATGGCGGCGCGCTAGGCTTCAGCCGCCGGGGCCGGCGCTTCGATCGCCGGCAATGCCAGCACCGGCATCCGGACCGTGACCGTCGTGCCGTCGCCGACCCGGCTGTCGATGGTCATGTCGCCGCCGTGCAGGGCCGCGAAGGCGCGCACCAGCGACAGGCCGAGGCCGGACCCGGCCGCCCGCTGCTGGGCGTCGCCCGCCTGCTCGAAGGGGCGCCCCAGACGTTCGAGGTCGTCGGGCGCGATGCCGACGCCGGAGTCGGTCACCACGAGTTCGAGCACATCGCCGTCCGCCTGTGCGGTCACCGTCACCGTGCCGCCGCGCGGCGTGAACTTCAAGGCGTTGGAGACGAGGTTCAGGGTGATCTGCTTGATCGCGCGCCGGTCGGCGTCGGCCTCGAGGGGCTCGGTGGGCAGCACGCCCCGCAGGGTCACGCCCGCTCGCTCGGCCTGGCCGCGCATCAGCCGCAGCACCGCGCCCACCGCATCACGGACGTCGAACTCCTCGCGCGCCAGCTCGAAGCGCTCAGCCTCGATCTTCGACATGTCGAGCACGTCGTTGATCAGCTCCAGGAGGTGACTGCCGCTCTCGTGGATCAGTTCGGCATATTCCGTATAGCGGTCGGCCATGGGGCCGAAGAGCCGCTGCCGCATGATGTCGGAGAAGCCCATGATGGCGTTCAGCGGCGTCCGCAGCTCATGGCTCATATTGGCGAGGAAGCGGGACTTCCCGGCGTTCTGCTGCTCGGCCGAGGCCCGGGCCTGTTCCAGCTCCAGTTCGCGGGCGCGCTGGGGCCGGGCGTCGCGCAAAGCGGCGGCCAAGCGGTTGCCGGTGAGACGCTTCAGCGAGAGCTCCAGCCATCCGGCCGGATCGGACGCCGGTGCGAGGAAGAGCTCTGCCGAACCCTCGCGGGCGGCGGTCTGCAGGGCGTCGTCGACGGCGAGCCTGTGTTCGAGCGCGACAAGGTCGCCGAACGGCTGGTCGCGGCGCCTGTAGGGGCGAAGACCCATCAGATCAGGGCCGAAGGCGGTCAGGATCCGACCGTGGGCGTCGAGGGCCAGCACCTGTTGCGGCTGGTGGTCGAGCGCTTCGCGGAGCTCCAGTTCGGTCTCGTCGCGGGCGCGGGCGTCGTGGGCGGCGGCGACCTGCAGACCGATCAGGGCCGCAGCCAGGCCGAGGACGGTGGTGACGGACGCCGCCAGGCTGAGCCAGCCGGCGGCGGGTCCGGCGAGGCCCGGCAGCGGCAGCAAGGCGCCGCCGAGGGCGCAGACGCCGGCGACACCCACTGCGGCGGCTGCGCCGAGGGCAAGCAGCTCCGCCCGGCGGAAGGCCGCGGCGGCGGCCAGCGGCGTCAGGCACCAGGCGGCGAGCGGCCCTCCGGCCCCGCCGGTCAACTGCACGGCGAAGGTCGCGGCCACGGCCCAGACAATGATCGCAATGACGCGACCGGGCGCGCCCAGCCCCGCGAGCAGCACGCCGAACACCGCCGCCGCGAAGACGGCCGCCAGGGCGGCGGTCTCCGCGGCCGCCAGCAGGCCGAGCGCCGCCAACGCCGCGCCCAGGCCGGCGACCGCCAGCGCGAACAGCGCATGCCAGGCCCGGGCGAACCCGGCCCCCCGGCGCCGACGGCGCCTCGTCGCGGCTCTGTAGCGGACGTGCGGCACGGGCTTAGGTCAGGCCTTCCCCAGAGAACATGAGTCGAAGCTTAGCCGTCCGCTCGCAGGGCGGGTACCCCGCTCGCGCGACGCGCGATCTTCCGGGGGCATAAGGAAATCGTAAGCGCAAGGCGCCACTGTGGCGGTCCACCCAGCCGAGGCCCGCGCCCCGTTCATGCCCCCAGCCGCGCATCTTCGACCCGCCTCTGCCGCCGCCCGGCCGCGCCGCGACAACGCGCCCGACGAGCAGAAGCGGTCGTTCCTGCGGATGGCCAGTCATGAGCTGCGGACGCCTCTCAACTCGATCCTCGGCTTCTCCGAGATTCTCAGTTCGGAACTCTATGGGCCCCTCGGGGCTCCGCAGTACAAGGAATATGCCGAGATCATCCAACGCAGCGGACAGAAGCTGCTGAAACTTGTGAATCAGGTGTTGGAGATCGCCCGGCTCGAAGCCCAGACCATGGACTTCGACCTGCGTTCCGAGCCGCTGGACCTCGCCCTGGACGACGCCATGGCCGGGCTCGGCGACGAGCTGGCGGGCCTGACCGTCGAAGTCGCCGGTCGGGGCGAGCTGCCCGCCGTGACCGCCGACCCGCGGGGCCTCCGGACCGTGCTGTTTCACCTGTTGCAGAACGCCGCCGCCTTCTCGCCGGAGGGCGGCGTTATCTTCGTCAGCGCCCAGCGTCTGGCCGGCGGCGTGCAGATCGTCGTCCGCGACCAGGGGGCCGGGGTCGACCCGGCCGAACTGCCCCGCCTGATGAACCCCTTCGAGCAGGGCGAGAACGCGCTCACCCGACGCGGCGAAGGCGCGGGCCTGGGCCTGCCGATCGCCGACCTCACCTGCAAGGCCATGGGCGGGCGCCTGACGCTGGCGTCGAAGCCGGGCAAGGGCCTCACGGCCGGCGTGCGCCTCCCCGCCGGCTGAAGCCGGTTGCGCCACGCCTCGGCGGTCCTTAAGTGCCCGTCGCCATGGCCGCCATCCAAGACGCGCTGACCGAGCTCCAGGACGAGTTCGAACTCCTGGGCGACTGGGAGGAGCGGTATCGCTACGTCATCGAACTCGGCAAGGACCTTGCGCCGCTCTCCGACGCCGAGCGTTCGGAAGCCAACAAGGTGCGCGGCTGCGCAAGCCAGGTCTGGCTGGTCACCGAACCTCAGGCCGACGGCACGCTGGCCTTCCGCGGCGACTCCGACGCCCACATCGTACGCGGGCTGATCGCCATCGTGCTGCGGCTCTACTCCGGCCACTCGCCGACCGAGATTCTGGCCTTCGACGCCAAGGCGGCGTTCGAGGCGCTGGGGCTCGCGGGAGCGCTGTCGTCGCAGCGGTCGAACGGGCTGGCCTCGATGGTGGCGCGCATCCGCCGGGATGCGGAGCTGGCGCAGGCGGCGTAGGCGGCGCCGGTTTTTTTTAGAACCACGAACGAACACGAACCCACACGAACGGGACGGCGCATGCGGCGCGAGCCCGGAAGCGCAGTGGCTTGCGGGATGAGGCGCGCCGGAGGCGCGCGACAGGGCTGAAGCTCTGAGGGACGACGACCAACCGCCCTGTTCGTGTTGGTTCGTGTTTGTTCGTGGTCGATCCTGCGGCGGATGGATCAGGCGGAACTTTGGAAGCTCTGGCGAGCTTCGGCCGCCTCCGCCTCGGGATAGGAGGGCGGCGGCTCGGCTTTCAGGTCGAGCTTGGCGATCAGGCGGTCGGCCTGCTGTTCGACGGTGAGGTCGAGGAAGCGTTCGTCGAGACTTTCGAAGTCGAGGACGCGGTCGTACTCGGCCAGCAGGCCTTCGTCCTCCCAGTCGGCTTCGCGCCAGGTGAGGGTCTCGACACGGTGGCGGACCGCGTCCCAGCGATCCTGGCTGCGCTCCCTGTGGGCGGCCTCGGCGCGGCGGGTCTCCTCGCGGTCTAGCGCGCGGATCTCCTTCCGCAGCTTCACGCGCAGCGCATAAGTGAGGCGGATGGAGCGCGCGCAGCGGTCGAGCGGCTCGGCCAGAGCCTGAAGCTCGGCGGCGTCGTCCGAAGCTTCGATGCGCCCCTGGATCTTCTGGATCAGCGCGAACTGGACGTCGGCCACCGCCGCGAGGCGGGCGTCGATCTCCTCCAGCATGTCGCTATCGCTGAGCATGAACAAAAGAAGAACATAGAAGCTGGCGAAAGTCAAAAACTTTCGTCCTGCAGGCGAGCGAGGGGCCTAGGCGGCGCGGATGCCGGAGTGGACCTGGCCCAGTCCGACGACGGCGTCGTAGCCGAGGATCAGGTCGACGTCGGTCCCGTTCGAGGCGAGCGGGAGGCGCAGCCAGACCACGGAGAGGTGGGAGGCGCCGCGCCAGGCGAGGTTGTGGATGCCCACCGCCGGCCGGCCGTCGGCCACCAGCTTGCCGAGCTCGCTGCGCCAGTAGTCGGCCGCGGCCGAATTGTAGACTTCGCCCAACCTGCGACCGGTGATCTCGCGACCATAGACATTGTAGAGGCCGGTGCCCGCGAGACGGATGCGGTAGTCCAGAGGCGGCCCGCGCACCACTTCGGTCAGGCTGATGGTGGGCAGCAGGCGCTTGAAGCCCGCGGGGTCGATATCCGCGCGCGCGGGCAGGCCCGCGCCGCGACGCAGGGAGCTCCAGTACGCGAAGAGCTCTTCGTGGGCGCGGATCGCCGCGGCCGGAGCTCCGATCTGCGCCGCCATCAACAGATTCCTTAACAACTACTTGGAATCACGACGAATCACTTATCGCCTGATGCGCGAATCGGCGGCAAGGCCAAATGACGGCGAAGCTCAAAGAAAAGCGCGGCGGGCTAGACTGCAAAAAGGAAACGCCCGCCGAAACGGCGGGCGTCCCTAGACTGTATAGCCGGCTCCGCCGAGCGGAGCGGATCGGGGATCAGCGCTTCTTGCGCGGAGCCTGACGGCCGCCCTGGCCCAGGCCCATCTGCTTGGCGAGGTCCGATCGCGCCTTGGCGTAGTTCGGCGCGACCATCGGATAGTCCTTCGGCAGGCCCCACTTCGCCCGGTACTCTTCCGGGCTCATGTTGTACTTGGTGCGCAGGTGCCGCTTCAGCGACTTGAACTTGCGGCCATCCTCGAGGCAGACGAGGTAATCGGGCGTGATCGACCGACGGATCGGCACGGCCGGCTCCTTCGGCTGGGCCTCGACGGCCTCGGCCCCGGACGAGACGCCGGCGAGAGCGCGGTGCACGCTCTGGATCAGACCCGGCAGGTCGGCGGCGGCGACCGTATTGTTGCCCACATAGGCCGACACGATGTCCGCCGTCATCTCGATGACTTCCGTCTTCTCGTCCATTCTTTCGATCCGCGAAATCGACGCACAAGCAGGCGCCGGAATTGATTCACTAGAAGAGTAGGCGGTCAATATCTGGAACGTCGGCGTAGCACAACACGGAAATAGAGCTTAGTCGGGCTTCACATGCGAAAATTGAAGAACGTTCCTGCTCAACAGTGCTTCTGCGCGGCCGGCGAGTAAGGCGCTTACTGGAGACTGAGCAAGCCTGCCGTTCACGGCGGCCAGCCCGTCGGCGGCGCCGCAACTTGAATGCTGCAGCGCCGCATAACAGTGCGTTCTTCGAGCGAATATCAGCGGTTAGCTGAACTTCGGAGCCTCCCAGTGCGGCCAGACGTCGGGAAGATCGGAGGATACCCGATCGGGATAGTTCGGCGGCCGCTTCTCCAGGAACGAGCTCACGCCTTCGCGCGCATCGCCCGAACGGCCTCTGGCCTGTATGGCGCGGCTGTCGGCCTTGTGGGCCTCCATCGGATGCGAGGCCCCCGCCATCCGCCAGATGAGCTGGCGGGTCAGCGCCACCGAGACCGGCGCGGTGTTGTCTGCGATTTCGCGCGCGATGGCCTTGGCGGCCGGCAGCAGGTCCTCCGGCGCGTGAACCGAGCGGACCAGGCCCTTTTCGTGCGCCTCCTGGGCCGGGAAGATGCGGCCGGTGTAGCACCACTCCAGCGCCGTCTGGACGCCGACGAGCCGCGGCAGGAACCACGAGGACGCCGCCTCCGGATTGATGCCGCGGCGGGCGAACACGAAGCCGTAGCGGGCGTCGGTCGAAGCCAGGCGGATGTCCATGGCCAGCTGCATGGTGACGCCGACGCCGACCGCCGCGCCGTTGCAGGCCGAGATCACCGGCTTGAGGCTGTCGAAGATGCGCAGGGTGACGAGTCCGCCGCCGTCGCGGTGGACGCCGTCCTGCTGACGCGCCATCCGGTCCGCGCCGCCGCGGGCGTCGTAGTCGAACGTCTTGGCCCCGGACGAGAGGTCGGCCCCGGCGCAAAAGGCGCGACCGGCGCCGGTGATGATCACCGCGCGCACCGCATCGTCGCCGTCGGTCTCGTCGAAGGCGGCGATGAGCTCCTGCATCATGGTGGTGTTGAAGGCGTTCAGCTTGTCGGGCCGGTTCAGGGTGATGACGGCGATCCCGTCCTCCACGGCATAGTCCAGGGTCTCGAAGGCGGGCTTGGTGGTCGACTGAGACATCGGGCGTCTTCCCTTTCTCGGCGTTTCGTTTGGGCGCGCATTCCCGTCAGCTTGACGGACCGTAGGTCAAGACCCGCAATCGTTGCCTGAGAGAACAGAACGGCGGCTCCGAACCGCCCAAGAGACCCTCGGGAGTGAACGCATGCATCCGGCGCACCACGCCAGGACCCACGCCGACCGCGTCGCCTATGTGATGGCGGGCAGCGGTGAAACGGTGACCTATCGCGAACTGGACGACCGCTCGAACCAGGGCGCCCAGCTCTTCCGGTCGCTGGGCCTGAAGACCGGGGACGTCATCGCCGTCTTCATGGACAACAATGCCCGGTATTTCGAGATCGCCTGGGCGGCGCAGCGGTCGGGCCTCTACTTCACCTGCATCTCGTCGAAGCTGACCGCGGGCGAGGTGCAGTACATCGTCGAGGATTGCGGCGCGAAGGTGCTGATCGCCTCGCCGGGCGTCGGTCCGGTCGTCGACGAGCTGCCGGGCGTCCTGAACGGCGTGAAGCTGTACATGGCGTGCGGCGAGCGGCCGTCCTACGAGAGCTGGGAGGCGGCGCGGGACGCGATGCCGGCCCAGCCGATCGCCGACGAGACCTCGGGCTCGGACATGCTCTATTCGTCCGGCACCACCGGCCGGCCCAAAGGCGTGAAGCCGGCGCTGTCGGGCATGCCGATCGACAGCCCCAACGCCTTGCAGATGATGGCCCAGGGGCTGTTCGGCTTCCAGGAAGGCTGGACCTACCTCTCGCCGGCTCCGCTGTATCACGCCGCTCCGCTGCGCTGGTGCATGAGCGTCCAGAAGATGGGCGGCACGGTGATCGTGATGGAGAAGTTCGATCCGGAAACCGCGCTGGCCCTGATCGAGAGGCACCGGTGCGACTGCGGCCAGTTCGTGCCCACGCATTTCGTGCGGATGCTGAAGCTGCCGGAAGAGGTGCGGGCGCGGTACGACGTCTCGTCGATGAAGTCGGCGGTGCACGCCGCGGCCCCCTGCCCCGTGCCCGTGAAGGAGCAGATGATCGCCTGGTGGGGCCCGGTCATCTACGAGTACTACGCCGGCACCGAGGGCAACGGCTTCTGCTTCATCACCGCTGAGGAGTGGCTGGCCCACAAGGGTTCCGTCGGCAAGGCGGTGCTGGGCGAGCTGAAGATCTGCAACGAGGACGGCGACGAGGTGCCGCCCCGCACCGAGGGGCTGGTGTGCTTCGCCAACGGCCCGCCGCTGGCCTATCACAACGCGCCGGAGAAGGTCGCCGAGAGCACCAACAAGCACGGCTGGACGACCCTGGGCGACGTGGGCTGGGTCGACGAGGAGGGCTACCTCTACCTCACCGACCGCAAGAGCTTCATGATCATCTCGGGCGGGGTGAACATCTATCCGCAGGAGATCGAGAACCTGCTGATCGGCCATCCGAAGGTGGCCGACGCCGCCGTCGTCGGCGCCCCGGACGAGGAGATGGGCGAGAAGGTCGTCGCGGTGATCCAGCCGATGGACTGGGACGAGAGCCACGAGAGCCTTCGCACCGAACTCCTGGCCTATGCGCGCAGCAACCTCAGCCACGTGAAGTCGCCGCGGGTGATCGACTTCATGAAGGAGCTGCCCAGGCATCCGACCGGCAAGCTCTACAAGCGCCTGATCCGCGACGCCTACTGGGGCAAGGAAGGCTCGCGGATCGTCTGAGGCGCGTTCAGGCCCGGCGCTGCTCAGCCGCTTGTGGCGGGGCAGACAGCAGGATGTCGAGCCGCTCCACCAGGACCGCCAGCTCGATGGGCTTGGGCACGACGTCGTCGAAGCCGGCCGCCCGATAGGCCTGCGCCTCGTGAGCCAGCACGCTGGCGGTGACGGCGACGATGGGCGTGCGCGCTCGCCCCTCGGCGTGCTCGCGGGCGCGGATGGCGCGGGTGGCTTCGAGGCCGTCCATGTGGGGCATGTGGACATCCATCAGGACCGCGTCCCAGGCTCCCGCGGCCCAGGCGGCCACGCCCTCGGCCCCGTCGGCTGCGAAGCCGCATTCGCAGCCGAGCTCCTCCAGCATGATGCGCAGCACGAGCTGGTTGGCCGGCTTGTCGTCGACCACCAGGATGCGGGGCGCACGCTCGGCGAAGGAGGCCGGCTCGGGCGTGGAGGGCGGGGCGGCGACGATCTCGCCGGTGCGCGCGAGCGGGACATGCACGGTGAAGATGGAGCCGACGCCGGGCGCCGAGCTGACCGAGATCTCGCCGCCCATGAGCTGCACCAGGTCGCGGCAGATGGCCAGGCCCAGGCCGGTGCCCTCGAAGCTGCGGGCGGCGCCGTCGTCGACCTGAGTGAACTTGTCGAAGATGACCGCCTGGTCCTGCACGGAGACGCCGATGCCGGTGTCGCGGACGGTGCAGGTGAGGCCGCGGCCGTCAGCCCGGAAGCGGACCGCCACCTCGCCCGCCGGGGTGAACTTCAGGGCGTTGGACAGCAGGTTCGAGACGACCTGGCGAAGCCGCGCCTCGTCGCCGAGACAGGCCCCCTCGCCCGCATCCTCGACCTCCAGACGGAAGCCCAGCCCACGCTCTTCGGCGAGCACGGCGTAGAGGCGGCCGATCCCCTCGGCGAAGGCCTCCAGGTCGAACGGCTGGGGCTGGAGCTCCAGCTTTCCGACCTCGATCTTGGAGATGTCGAGGACGTCGTTCAGCACCTGCATCAGGGCGCCGGCGGACTGGCGGATGACCGCCAGGTGCTCGCGCTGGGCCTTGGCCAGGCGGCCGCGCTCCATGACCTGCACCATGCCCAGGACGCCGTTCAGGGGCGTGCGGATCTCGTGGCTCATGGTGGCGAGGAAGGCGGACTTGGCCCGGTTGGCGGCCACCGCCTCCACCGACATCCGCTCGGACGCCAGCCGCGCCTGGATCGCGCGGGAGACGGCGCCGCGCAGCAGAGCCGAGACGCCCAGCGCCGAGAAGCCGGCGGCGAGACCCATGAAGGCGTACCCGCCGAAGAGCTCCGCGCCCAATCGCCAGCCGGTCAGCGTCAGCCCGGCCATGGCCAGGCCCACGGCGGCATAGGCCACGCGCCACGTGGGCGCCGCGGCCGCCGAGATCAGGGCGACGAAGGTGAAGTAGATCAGCCGCCGCTCGTGGAAGACGACGAACTGGTGGACGACCACGTTGGCGTTGACCAGGAAGAAGGCGCCGAGCGCCATCAGCTCCAGCCGCAGCATGCCGGCGGGCGCGCGGCGCAGGCGCAGGCCGCCCAGGAGCAGCATCGCCGAGGTGGTCGCCGCGAGCGGCAGCAGGATGGCGAGGCCCACGCCGCGCTCGAGAACCGAATGGGCGATGGAGATCAGGGCATAGTAGACGCCGCCCGTCAGCAGCGCCCCGCTCACCACCGGAGCATAGGCCTGCGCGAGGTAGGACGAAGGAAGCGTGGCTTCCCGGCGGCGACCGGACAGCATCTTCGACTCGCGTTCACTTGGTCCGTCCGTACAGGGACGGAGCCTCCAAGCCGACTATCCCCTGAGGGGCCTTAAGGATTTGCGACCCGCTGCGGTTGACCTCACGGGCGCCTTGCGGCGGGGCCGGCAGATGCTAGACGCTGGTCGCGAACAAGCGAGGAGCGACCGCGAATGAACCCTGTCGAGATCAAGGATCTGCCCGGCCTGGTCGGCCAGGAGGTGGGCGTCTCGGACTGGCTGGAGATCAGCCAGGAGCGCGTGAACCAGTTCGCCGAGGCGACCGGCGACCACCAGTGGATCCACGTGGACGTCGAGCGGGCCACCAAGGAAATCGGCGGGCCGATCGCCCACGGCTACCTGACGCTGTCGCTGATCCCTTTCCTGTCGGCCGGCCTGCTGCCGATCAAGGGCGTGACGCGGGGCATCAACTACGGCTCGGACAAGGTGCGCTTCACCAACATGGTGCGCGTCGGCTCGCGGGTGCGGCTGCGCCAGAAGCTGATCGGCGCCGAGCCGAAGTCGGGCGGCATGCAGCTCAAGAACGAGTGCACGATCGAGATCGAGGGCCAGGACCGCCCGGCCTGCGTCGCCGAGACGATCAGCGTCGTCTACGGCGCGTAGGGACTAGTTCCGCGCCGCTTCCTCGGCGGAGGCGGCGCGGGCGCCCACCAGGGTTCCCCCATCGGCCACGGTCGATGGCGCGAGCGGGTTCTGCAGCAGGCCGATGGTCTCGCGGACGTACTTGGCGTGGGTGACGATGCCGATCTCCAGCCGCTCGGAGTTCAGCTCCACCTGCTGGGTGAGAAGGCCCGCGATGAAGCCGCCGTCTTCCTTGTCCGCGACCTTGGTGACGCCGACGCCCTTGTGCGCCTGGCTGACGAACACCGGGCCGCCCGAGTTGCCGGGGAACACCGAGAAGTCGAGCAGGAAGGTCGGGAACTGCTTGGCCGGGGCGACCGGATAGGACGCGATGCGGCCCGACCGAAGGATCGGGAAGCCGGCCTGGTTGGCCGACAGGCCGCGCGGGAAGCCCAGCGCCATCATCTCGTCGCCGGCGGTGACGTTGTAGCTGGTGAAGGTGTCGTCGGCGGCCAGGTAGTTGAGCGGGATCGCCGCCTTGGCGAACTCGGCCGGGGCCTTGATCTCCATCACGGCGACGTCGCGGGTCGGATGGTGCGTCCAGAGCTCGCCGCCCTTGCCGTCGCGGATCTTCAGCTGCTGGGGCGAGTAGCTCCAGGAGCCGTCGGCGTTGGCGATGCGGTAGCCGATGCGCGCGTTGGCGCTCGGCATCTTCTCGAGCACGTGGTTGGCCGTGACGAGGATCGTCCGCGGCTGGCCGTTGGCCGACGGCGCCGAGATGAGGAATCCCGTGCCGACGGTGCGCGTGCCGTCGCCCAGCGGCTGTTCGAGCTGAACAGTGGCGTGGATCAGCTCAACCGCAAGATCCATGACCATGGCGGTCCCCGAATACTAGAAGCCCCTCGCGTCTTCTGCGCGATCTCGATGTGGGATCAGTGAATCAGAGTCAGGAACCGACAACAAGCGAACATGCGCGTGAACGCCCGCGCCAGAACGACGCGACGTGGCCTTAGTCCGTACGGCGCTCCGGCCGAGGCTCGGGCAGCAGCGGCGGCGTATTGTCCGCGAACCCAAGCCAGTTCGACCAGACCTGCCGAGTCCGGGCCTTCGTCATCTCCGTTGTACAGGACAGGCTCATCCAGGTGCGGATCGTGCCGGTTCTCCACCAGTCGAAGACCGCGCCGCACTCGGCCTCGCGATAGAGGAGCCAACGCTTCTGCGCCTCATCAAACCCTTGCAGCGCGGCCCGCGCCCCCTCGTCGGCGGTGGTGTCGTTCGCGTCGTTCACCAGGCGCGCGCGGGCGGCGGCCAGGTACCGTTCCAGCTCTCGGGTCGCGCGGTCGGCATAGATGGCGCCACACTGGTTCATCCCGAGGGTCGTCTCGCCGTCACACTCGGGCGGCTTGTCCGAGATCGACATCAAGGCCTCGATCCGTTCGCGGTAGGCGGCTTCGAGGCAGGCCTCATCTCGGCAGATGTCTCGCCCTCTCAGCCACCGCGCCTGCTCGGCCCTCACGGCGTCCGGCTTGTTCGAACGGTCCAGCGCGCCGTCGAACGCGCCCTTCAGCTGCAGGTCCAGCATCTCCAGCGTGATGCTCCCGCAGATGAGCTTCTCGACCGGCGTCGCGGCCTTCTTGCAGTCGAAGCTGGCGGCCCGCGCGTCGGTCGCACCGACCATCAGGGTCGCAAACAAGGCGCAGGCCAGGCCGCGAGCCAAATGGGGCAAGACGCGCCCACGCCACGATGAAGACATCAGGCTTCCTCGACCACCACCCGGCGAACCACGAGCATCGCAAGAACCCATGAGCGGACCGGCCGTGTCAACGCGAGCGACCTTGAGCGACCAGCCAGGGCGGCGCATCTAGCGGGCATGAGCCTCCCCACGCCGCCCGCCGCGCCGAAGCGCCCGACCACGATCGAACAGCTCGGGCGCACGCGCACCGACGACTATGCCTGGATGAAGGACGACAACTGGCAGCAGGTGCTGCGCGACCCGAAGGCGCTGAGGGCCGACGTGCGCGAGCATCTGGAGGCCGAGAACGCCTACACCAAGGCGGTTCTCGCGGGCACGGAAGAGCTGCAGGCCAAGCTGTTCGCCGAGATGAAGGGCCGCATCAAGGAGGACGACAGCTCGGTCCCCGCGCCCGACGGCCCGTGGGCGTACTACGTCCGCTACGACGTGGGCGCCGAGCACCCGATCCATGCACGCAAGCCGAAGGGCGGCGGCGCGGAAGAAGTGCTGATCGACGAGACGAAGCTGGCGGCGGGCAAGGCCTTCTTCCAGGTCGGCGCGGCCAGCCACAGCCCCGACCATGCGCTGTTCGCCTGGGCGGCGGACGAGCAGGGGTCCGAATACTATCAGATCCGCGTGAAGGACCTCGCCAGCGGCGAGGAGGTGGGCGCGCCCATCGAGAGCGCCTATGGCGACTTCACGTTCTCGCCGGACAGCCAGTGGATCTTCTGGATCTGGCGGGACGAGAACGCCCGGCCGTCGAAGGTCTTCCGCCGGCCTGCGCGCGGGGGCGACGACGTGCTGGTCTATGAGGAGCACGACGACGGCATGTTCCTGGGCGTGGGCGTCACGTCGGACGACAGCCACATCCTGATCCACGTCGGCAACCAGGAGACCACCGAGCTGTGGCTGATCCCGGCGGCCGATCCGACGGCGCAGCCCGTCGTCGCCGAGCCGCGCCGGGTGGGCGTGAAGTACGGCCTGGACCACTGGACCGACCGCTGGGTGATCCGCACCAACGACGACGGCGCGGTGGACTTCAAGCTGTGCGTCTCGGAGGCGGACGTGCCGGCGAAGGAGACCTGGCGCGACTGGGTGGCCCATGCGCCCGGGCGCTACATCACCGGCTTCGCGGCCTACGCCGGGCATCTGGTGCGAGCCGAGCGGGTGAACGCCCTGGACCGGCTGCTGGTCATGGACCGGGACGGCGGCGAGCACGTGGTGGACTTCGACGAGGAGGCCTATGCGCTGAACCTCGAGACCGGGTTCGAATACGGAACCACCCTCACCCGCTTCGTCTACCAGTCGCCGACGACGCCCCGGCAGTGGTTCGACTACGACATGGCCACGCGGGAGCGCACGCTGCGCAAGACCCAGGAGGTGCCGTCCGGCCACGACCCGGCGCTGTACGTCGCCCGGCGCCTGCAGGCGACCGCCGCCGACGGCGAGCAGGTGCCGATCACGCTCCTGATGCGCAAGGACGTGGCGATGGACGGCACGGCGCCGGTGCTGCTGTACGGCTACGGCTCTTACGGCCACGCCATGGAGCCCAGCTTCTCGATCCGCAACCTCAGCCTGGTGGACCGGGGCTGGATCTGGGCCACCGCCCACATCCGCGGCGGTTCGGACAAGGGCTGGGGCTGGTTCCTGGACGGCCGCAAGGAGAAGAAGCCCAACACCTTCACCGACTTCATCGCCTGCGCCGAGCACCTGATCGCCGAGGGCTATGCCAGGCCGGGCAAGATCGCCGCCTACGGCGGCTCGGCCGGCGGCATGCTGATGGGGGCGGTGGCGAACCTGCGCCCCGACCTCTGGGGCGCGATCATCGCGGCGGTGCCGTTCGTGGACGTGCTGAACACCATGAGCGACACCTCGCTGCCGCTGACGCCGCCGGAGTGGCCCGAGTGGGGCAATCCCATCGAGGACGCCGCCGCCTATGACCTGATCGCGAGCTACAGCCCCTATGACCAGGTGAAAGCCCAGGCCTATCCGCCGGTCCTGGCCACTGGCGGCCTGTCGGACCCGCGCGTCACCTACTGGGAGCCGGCGAAGTGGGTGGCCAAGCTGCGCGATCATTCGACAGGCGCCGCCCCGATCCTGCTCAAGATCAACATGGAAGCCGGCCACGGCGGGGCTTCCGGCCGTTTCGATTTCCTGAAGGAAATCGCGTTGGATTATGCCTTCGCCATCTGGGCGATCGAGGGAAGCTGGAAGCAAGGATGATCATCCGCCCCGCCGAGGCGCGCGACACCGAAGCCCTGGCGGCGATCTACGACCACCATGTCCTGCACGGCTTCGGCAGCTTCGAGCTGAAGCCGCCAGGCCTCGCCTGGATGGAGGCCAAGCGCCTCGACATCCAGGGCTATGGCCTGCCCTTCCTCGTGGCCGAGCTGGACGGGCGGGTGGCGGGCTACGCCTACGCGGGTCCCTTCCGGCCGCGGCCCGGCTACCGGTTCACGGTGGAGGACAGCGTCTATGTCGCGCCCGACGCCCAGGGGCGCGGCGTGGGACGGGCGGTGCTGTCGGCGGTGCTGGAGCAGTGCGAGGCCATGGGCCTGCGCCAGGTGGTGGCGGTGATCGGCGACAGCGGCAATGCGGGCTCGATCGGCCTGCACCGGGCCCTGGGCTTCGAGGACGCCGGCGTCGGCCGGTCGCTGGGCTTCAAGCACGGCCGCTGGGTGGACATCGTCTGGATGCAGAAGTCGCTGAACGGCGGCGACGCGAGCCCGCCCGAGGGTCCGGGCATCCGCCTGGGCGACGCCTGACGGAACGTACGCCTGCGGCGGCCGGTTGAAGCGGCGAGGACGCGGCGCCGGCTGGAACATAGAAAATTCCAATCGGCTCGCGTTGATAAAATCAATTTTTCTTTTGCGCTCCGAGCGACTACCTCAAGGGCTCTAATCCACCGGGACTTCATTGGGAGCAGCCATGTCTCTGATCAACACCGAGGTGAAGCCGTTCACCGCCCAGGCCTACAAGGACGGGAAGTTCGTCGCCGTCAGCGACGCCGACCTGAAGGGCAAGTGGTCGATCGTCTTCTTCTATCCCGCGGACTTCACCTTCGTCTGCCCGACGGAGCTGGAAGACCTGGCCGACACCTACGCCGAGTTCCAGAAGCTGGGCGTCGAGGTCTATTCGGTGTCGACCGACACGCACTTCTCGCACAAGGCCTGGGCCGACACCTCGCCCGCCATCGGCAAGATCAAGTACTTCATGATCGGCGACCCGTCGGGCGTGGTGACCAACAACTTCGGCGTCATGCGTGAAGGCCAGGGCCTGGCCGACCGCGGCACCTTCCTGGTCGACCCGGACGGCGTCATCCAGTTCACCGAGGTGACCGCCGAAGGCATCGGCCGCAACGCCGCCGAGCTGCTGCGCAAGGTCAAGGCCGCGCAGTACGTCCGCAACCACCCCGGCGAAGTCTGCCCGGCGAAGTGGGAAGAGGGTGAGAAGACGCTCGCCCCGTCGCTCGACCTCGTCGGCAAGATCTAAGCCCGACTGCTCTTGAAGAGCCGGCGCCGTCCGACCGCGGGCGGCGCCGGTCTCCTCCCCCCGCCCAATTCGCTCGAACCTCGACGCCGGAGTTTTGCGTATGCTCGATGCTGCCCTGAAGACCCAACTGAAGGCCTATCTCGAGAACCTGCGCGAGCCCGTCGAGCTGGTCGCCTCGCTGGACGACGGCGCCAAGTCGCGGGAGCTCGCCGAGCTGCTGAACGAGATCGCCGAGGCCTCGGCCAAGGTGACCGTCAGCCAGGCCGGCGACGACGCCCGCAAGCCGTCGTTCGCGATCACCCGCCCCGGCACGGACATCTCGGTCCGCTTCGCCGGCATCCCGCTGGGCCACGAGTTCACCTCGCTGGTGCTGACCCTGCTGTGGGTCGGCGGCCATCCGCCGAAGGTGGAGCCCGAAATCATCGAGCAGGTGAAGGCGCTGGACGGCGACTTCCTGTTCGAAACCTACTTCTCGCTCTCGTGCCAGAACTGCCCCGACGTGGTGCAGGCGCTGAACCTGATGAGCGTGCTGAACCCGCGCATCAAGGCGGTGTCGATCGACGGCGCCCTGTTCCAGGACGAAGTCGAGCGGCGCCAGGTCATGGCCGTGCCCACCGTGCTGCTGAACGGCGAGCCCTTCGCCCAAGGGCGCATGGAGCTGGAGCAGATCCTGGCCAAGATCGACGTGGGCGCGAGCGCCCGCGCGGCCGAGAAGATCAAGGGCAAGGACGCCTTCGACGTGCTGGTGGTCGGCGGCGGCCCGGCCGGCGCCGCGGCGGCGATCTATGCGGCGCGCAAGGGCATCCGCACCGGCCTCGTGGCGGAACGCTTCGGCGGCCAGGTGCTGGACACCCTGGCCATCGAGAACTTCATCTCCGTGCCGCACACCGAGGGCCCCAAGCTGGCCTCGGGCCTCGAGCAGCACGTCAAGGACTATGAGGTCGACGTGATGAACCTCCAGCGGGCGGCGAAGCTGATCCCGGCCGCCGAGGAAGGCGGCCCGATCACCGTCGAACTGGAGAGCGGCGCCAGCCTGAAGTCGAAGACCGTCATCCTGGCCACCGGCGCCCGCTGGCGGCAGATGAACGTGCCGGGCGAGGACGAGTACCGCAACAAGGGCGTAGCCTACTGCCCCCACTGCGACGGGCCCCTGTTCAAGGGCAAGCGCGTGGCGGTGATCGGCGGCGGCAACTCGGGCGTGGAAGCCGCCATCGACCTGGCCGGCATCGTGGCCCACGTCACGCTGATCGAGTTCGACAGCCAACTCCGGGCCGACGCGGTGCTGCAGCGCAAGCTGGCCAGCCTGCCGAACGTGCGCATCGTCACCTCGGCGCTGACCACCGAGGTGAAGGGCGACGGCCAGAAGGTGACGGGGCTCGTCTACAAGGACCGCAACTCGGACGAGACGCACAATGTCGACCTCGAAGGCGTGTTCGTGCAGATCGGCCTCGTGCCCAACACCGAGTGGCTGAAGGACTCGGTCGCGCTGACAAACCGCGGCGAGATCGAGACGGACTTCCGCGGTGCGACCTCGGTCCCCGGCGTGTTCGCCGCGGGCGATGCGACGACCACGCCCTACAAGCAGATCGTCATCGCCATGGGCGAAGGCTCCAAGGCCGCCCTGTCGGCCTTCGACTACCTGATCCGCCTGCCGGCCGACACCGCGCAGGCGGCCTAGTCGGCCGAGGGTTGGGAGCCGGCGCGGCGGCTGGCCCCAACCCAAAGCAACGATGCTGCGGCGCCAACTCGGTCCAGACGCGTTCTGCCGCAGAATGGACGACATCCCCGCTTCCGAGACGCACCCGCTGCAAGACGATGAACGGCAGCGCCTGGCCGAGATGTTCGAGCAGGCCCCCTCCTTCATGGCCCTGATGAGAGAGCCGAGCCACCGCATCGTGCTCGCGAACCGCGCTTTCCGACGCCTCCTGGGCCGCGAGGACCTCGCCGGCCTCACCGCGCGCGAGGCCCTGCCGCCCGAGCTTGCCGAGCTGACCGTTCAGGCGCTCGACCGGGCCTACCGCTCAGGCGAGACCAGCCACTTCCCGACCGCGCGGATGCCCACCGCGAAGACGCCCGACCTGCCCGGCGGCGAGCGGATCGTGGACGTGGTCCTGCAACCGATCAAAGACGAGAGCGGCGCCATCGCCGGGGTGTTCGTCGACGGCAGCGACGTCACGGAGCGCCACCTGGCCGAGCGGCGTTTGCAGGGCGCTCTGGCGATCAAGACGGTGGGGATCATCTACTGGGGCGCGAACTTCGGCCTCACCCAGGTGAACGACGCCTTTCTGCGCATGACGGGCTTCTCCCGCGAGGAGGCCATCGGCAAGACCTGGCAGGAGCTCACGCCGCCGGAGTTCTGGTCCGAGAGCGAGCGAGCCGTCGAACAGGTCAACACGGTCGGCGAAGCGATCCCCTACGAGAAGCAGTACTACGGCAAGGACGGCCGCCGCTGGTGGGGCCTCTTCGCGCCGCGACGTGTCAGCCCCGACGAGGTGGTCGAGTTCGTGCTCGACATTACCGAGCGCAAGGAAGCCGAGGCGGAGCTGCGGCGCCTCAACGACACCCTCGAGCGTCGCGTTCTGGACGAGGTCGCCGGCCGCATGCAGACCGAGGAAGCGCTGCGCCAGAGCCAGAAGCTCGAGGCGATCGGCCAGCTCACCGGGGGCGTCGCCCACGACTTCAACAACCTTCTGACGGTGATCCGCGGGGCCGCGGAGATGCTGCGCCGCCCCGAGCTGTCGGACGACCGCCGGGCCCGCTACGTCCAGGCCATCTCAGAAACCGCCGACCGAGCGGCGACGCTGACCAGCCAGCTGCTGGCCTTCTCCCGCCGCCAGGCCCTCCGTCCGACCGTGTTCAGCGTCGGCGAGCGCATCGAGGCGATCCGGGAGATGCTGTCGACCGTGGTGGGGTCGCGCATCGTCCTCACCACGCGGACCGACTGCGAGGTCTGCTACGTGGAGGCTGACCCGACCCAGTTCGACACGGCCATCGTCAACATGGCGGTGAACGCGCGCGACGCCATGAACGGCGCGGGCGAGTTGACGATCTCAGTGTCGCCGGCGACCGCGGTTCCGCGCGTCCGCGGGCATGGCGCTGCGCATGGCGACTTCGTGGAGATCACCGTCAGCGACACGGGCGCGGGCATCGCGGCCGATCAGCTGGCGCAGATCTTCGAGCCCTTCTTCACGACCAAGGAGATCGGCAAGGGAACCGGTCTGGGCCTGTCGCAGGTCTATGGGTTCGCCAAGCAGTCCGGCGGGGAAGTCTCCGTCGAGAGCGAGCTGGGCGCAGGCGCAACCTTCCGCCTGTACCTGCCGCGCGTCGCAGCCGCCCCGGAGGCCAACCAGCCGCGCGAGGAAGAGGCCGAAGGCGCGATCGCCCCGGGGCACATCCTCGTCGTCGAAGACAACGAACAGGTGGGCGCCTTCTCCAGCCAGTTGCTCTCCGAACTGGGGTTCGAAACGACCTGGGCGGCGAACGCCGCCGCGGCGCTCCGCCTGCTTGAAGAGGACAAGGGTCGCTTCGCGGCCGTGTTTTCGGATGTCGTCATGCCGGGGATGAACGGGATCGAGCTTGGGCGCGAGATCGCTCGACGAGAGCCCGACCTGCCGGTCATCCTTACGAGCGGCTATAGCCATGTGCTCGCCCAGGAGGGCCGTCACGGGTTCGAGCTGCTGCAGAAGCCCTACTCGATCGACGATCTCACGCGCGTTCTGCGGCGGGCGATGAGGATGAGGCCGGCGGACGGGTCCGAGTCTTCCGAGGCGCTGCAGGGGTCTTGCTAGCCCACGAAGCGGCAGGCGCCGCCGGCGTCAGTCCGCGGTCTCGCTGAGGTCGGGCTCGGCGTCCTCGGGGGCGTAGCGGGCCGCGAGGTCGGCGTGCTCGGCCTCGCGGGTGGCGCGGGCGACGTTGAGGCGGGTGTAGATGTGGACCCCGCGGCGGGCCTGAGGCGACAGCTCCTCGGCGGCGCGTGACAGGTCGTCGGTCGCCGCGACGGCCACGACCCTGACGCCCTCGCCCCGCGGACGCACGAGCGCGTAGTTGCCGGCGATAGGAACGTGCCTCTGTCCGGCCGGAAGGAGGCGGAAGCGGTAGGCGGCGCCCGAGGCGCCCGTCAGGTCCAGGAACGGCTTCATGGGGCGGCGGTTAGGCGCTGGCGGAGCCCGCGTCGAGCCGAATCGACCCCTCGCGCGTTGGCTGCGGCGGGGAGTCGCGATTCGATGACGAAAAGATCTGCCGGCGGCCGAACAGGGGTCGCAAAGCGCCCCCGCCAGGGGCTCGGCCGGGTGTTCAGCGTCCGCCAGGAGACGTGGCGGCTGGATCAGGATCCGTCAGTGGAGCGGCCCGAGGTGACGGTGCTGGCGTCGCGGCGCAGCGCGGCGGAGGCGGCGGACGTGGCCCGGGCGGCGGCGTCGGTCTTCGCCCGGCGCGGCTATCACAAGGAGACGGCCTCTTGGTGGGGCTCGGCCGCGGGCCAGATCCACCGCTTCCGGGTGGCGGGCCCCGGCGGGCATGCGACCCTGCTGGCGGCCGGCCTCGGCCTCATCGCCGCGGCGGTGCTGCTGAGCCGGAGACGCGGGCCAGGCAAGGCCAGAGCGGAGCCCAAGACCGGGGGCCGTCGCCGCAAGTCGTCCTGATGTCTCTGGTGGGGAGAAGTGGCTGGGGAACTAGGAAACGGACAGAAGCCGATTTCTCTAAGTTTTTCAGCAGCCGAAACTCAAGGTCGGTGACCTTTTGCACCATCTTCTTGTACCAGTTTGCACTGGCGTGCAATGGGCCGCTTGACCCCCTATCCTGCTTCGGCGTTGCTTCCCCGGATTGTCAAACGGCGTTGAAAATTGACCCCCTATCGGCGTCCAAAATTGACCCCTCTGTTGGTTGTCCTGGGCTGGCGGCGAGGCGCGTAGCCATCAGCTAGCGCAGCGCGTCGCCGCCGGGTGAGCTGC